>NZ_CP059163.1:2780017-4170026 GCF_013466785.1 Nocardioides marinisabuli | reverse complement strand
TCGCGCCAGCTCACCCGCCGCGAGAGCACCGTGATCTCGCTGCACCCGCACAACGACCGCGGCACCGCGGTGGCCGCCACCGAGCTGGCGATGATGGCCGGCGCCGACCGCGTCGAGGGCTGCCTCTTCGGCCACGGCGAGCGCACCGGCAACGTGTGCCTGGTGACGCTGGGCATGAACCTCTTCAGCCAGGGCGTCGACCCGATGATCGACTTCGCCGTCGAGGGCGGCATCGACGAGATCCGCCGCACGGTCGAGTACTGCACCCAGCTGCCGGTGCACCCGCGCCACCCCTACGCCGGCGACCTGGTCTACACCGCCTTCTCCGGCTCCCACCAGGACGCCATCAAGAAGGGCCTCGAGGACCTCGACCGCCAGGCCGCCGAGCAGGGCGTCCCGGTCGGCTCGCTGCCGTGGGAGGCCCCGTACCTGCCGATCGACCCCAAGGACGTGGGCCGCACCTACGAGGCCGTGATCCGGGTCAACAGCCAGTCGGGCAAGGGCGGCGTGGCCTACGTGCTCAAGGCCGAGCACAAGCTCGACCTGCCGCGCCGCGCCCAGATCGAGTTCAGCCGGGTGGTCCAGCAGCGCACCGACGCCGACGGCGGCGAGATGACCCCCGAGGCGATCTGGGACGTCTTCCGCTCCGAGTACCTCGACCGCGAGACGCCCCTGAGCCTCGACTCGGTGCACACCAGCTCCGCGGCCGGCGAGAAGGACGCGCTGAGCGTCAACGTCTTCGTCGAGGGCGAGATGCGCACCCTCGAGGGCACCGGCAACGGCCCGATCGCGGCCTTCGTCGGCGCGCTCAACGAGCTGCCGCAGGACTACGACGTGCGCGTCCTGGACTACCACGAGCACGCCCTGTCCTCGGGCGGCGACGCCCTCGCGGCGGCGTACGTCGAGTGCTCGGTGGGCGACCAGATCTTCTGGGGCGTCGGGGTCGACGCCAACATCGTCACGGCGTCGCTGAAGGCGGTCATCAGCGCGGTCAACCGCGCCTGAGGCTCAGGCCTTCAGCGGCAGCCGCACGGTGAAGGTGCTGCCCTCGAGGTGGGCGGAGCGCACGGCGATGGAGCCGCCGTGCGCCTGCACCACCGACGAGACGATCGACAGCCCCAGCCCGGTGCCCTGGATCGCCTTCTCCTGGGCGGTGGAGGAGCGGAAGAAGCGCTCGAAGAGGCCGTCCTGCTCCTCGACGGGGATGCCGATGCCGGTGTCGCTGACGACCAGCAGCGCCTCGGCGGGCGTCGTCTCGAGGCGCACCCGCACCACGCCGCCGTCCTCGGTGAACTTCACCGCGTTCCCGACCAGGTTGAGCAGCACCCGCTCGAGCTGGGAGCCGTCGCCGACCGCCACCACCGGGCGCGAGGGACGCTCCCACGAGACGTCGAGCTCGCGGCCGACGAGGAGGGCGTCGGTGGCGCGCTGCACCTCGGCGAGCATCGCGTCGAGGTCGACGTCCTCGGCCTGCCAGCTGATGTCACCCGAGTCGAGCCCCGAGAGCAGGAGCAGGTCGTTGCACAGCACGATCAGGCGCTGGCCGTTGCGCGCGATGCTGTCGAGCAGCGGCACCTGCGCGGTGTCGGGGGCGACCAGGGTGCCGTCCTGCAGCAGCTCGGTGTAGCCGACGATGCTGGTCACCGGGGTCCGCAGCTCGTGGGAGACGGTGGAGACGAACTCGTTCTTGGCCTCGTCGATGGCCTGGAGCCGCTCGACGGCCGTGCGCTCCTTCTCGAGCGCGGCCACGACGAGGTCCTGCGCGCGACGCTGGTCTGTGACGTCGCGGCCCACGCACAGGAAGCCGATCTGGGGGCTGACCTCGCTGCCGGTCGCCGACAGCGTCATCGAGACCACGCGCCGCTCGCCCTCGCCGTCGACCCACCACCAGTCGCGGCTGGGCTGCTCCTCCTGGCCGAGCGAGGCGCTGAGCGCCGCGAAGACCGTGTCGTGGTCGGTCGAGCCGAGACGGGTCCGGGTCTGCTCGGCGTCGAGCAGCATCGCGAAGGGCAGCCCGACCAGGTCGACCGACTCGCGTCGCAGCAGGTGCTCGGCGCCGGAGTTCACCACGCTGATGCGCCCGCGGGCGTCGAGGCCGACGATCGCGGTCGAGACCGACGCCTGCATCAGGTGCGTCACCAGCCCGGCGCTGGCGCGCTCGGTGGTCACGTCGACCCCGGTCAGCACGGCGTACGCCGGCATGCCCTCGGGGTCGCGGACCATGTTGTTGCTCCACAGGATCCGGCGCCGTTCGCCGTCGAGGGTCACCGCGTCGTGCTCGCGGACCACCGGTGAGCCCGAGCGGTTGGGCCACAGGAACAGCGACTCCAGGTCCTGGCCGCTGTCGGGGGCCAGCGTGGTCTCCCAGAGGCGGCGGCCCACGAGGTCGCTCTCGGTGTAGCCGGTCATCTGGGTGGTCGCGGCGTTGATCCGCACGATCCGGGCGTCGAGGTCGGTGACCAGGATGATGCAGGCGGTGGTGTCGAGGGTGGCGCTGGTGAGCTTCTCGGCCTCCTCGAGGCGACGGTGGGCGCGCTGCTCGGCGGTCACGTCGAGCAGCTGGACCGACCAGACCGGCTCGTCCTCGCCGGCCGAGATCGGGCTGACGGCGATGGTGACCCGCGCGTCCGGGCGCCCGACGACACCTCCCTGGCCGCGCCAGCCCGAGCCGGAGGCGGCGAGCCGGGCCGCCAGGCCTCCGGCGCCGTCGACGTCGACCACCTCGCTGAACTCGAGGCCGGTCAGGTCGTCGGCGGAGCGGTCGAGGAGGGCCGAGGCGGTCTGGTTGGCCTCGGCCACCCGCAGCCCGTCGCGGCCCTGGCGCAGCAGCAGCTGGCCGACCAGCGAGTCGGTGAAGCTGGCACGGAAGAGCTGGCGCTCCGACTGCACCGAGTCGAAGAGCCGGTTGCGCTCGTGCAGCAGCACCGCCAGCGGCAGGGTCAGCAGCACCGTGCAGGCCAGGTAGGCCTGGGCGATGCCGGCGGCTGCGACCTGGCCCAGCGCGTCGCGGGCGAACGGGCCGGTGCCCTGCTGGGTCAGCACGGTGACGGTGGTGGCGAAGACGACGAGCTCGACCGCGGTCACCCGGGGGCCGAGCCGCAGGGCCGCCCACACCAGGGGGACGAGGGGGACGAAGGTCAGCGACAGGACGTCGTCGCTGGCGAAGACCGCGGCGGTGGCGAGACCGGTGACGACCACCTGCACCATCAGCTCGACCCCGACGGTCGAGAGGCCCCGGGGCGAAGCCTGCGCGCGCAGCCCGCGACCCGGGAGCAGCACCGCGGGCACGATCAGCAGCACCGCCGCCGCGTGCGAGGTGAAGACGGTCCGGGAGACCGCGGTGGGCACGCCCAGGCCGAGGGGACCGGCCGCCGCGAGCAGCAGCAGCGCGATGGTGCCGGCGCCCAGCACGGTGCCGACCACCAGCCGGAGCAGGTCGCGCAGGTCGGCCAGCCGGGGCACCCCGGGCGTGGGGCCGGCGCGCAGCACCAGCCCGGCCACCAGGGCCTCCGCGGTGTTCGCGAACCCGAAGAAGACCGCCACCTCCCAGGGCCGGCCGCCGGTGAGGTTCGACAGACCGGTCACGACCACCAGCGCGGCCGCGACCAGCGCCAGCTCGCGCCGGCCCGGGCGGGTCAGGGCGACCAGCGCCACCGAGAGGCCGGCCGCCGGCCACCAGACCGCCACCGGGTTGTCGGCGGGGCGCAGCACCACCGAGCCCAGCCCGACGGCGTACACCGCGACCAGGAGGAGGACGGTCCACCGGCCGCTGAGGTGCTCGCGGCTCGTCGTCGGCATGGCGACATCATCACCTGTGCGGGCCGTCCGGTCCCGAGAACCCGCGGGCGCGGCGGTGGACAAGCGCTGAGGAGCCCAGTCTTTGCCCTAGGTTGGGCGCCATGCTGGTCTCCGAGCACATCGGTCAGTTCTTCCTCGACGCCGACGGGACGCGCGACCGCCTCGAGTACACCGAGTACGGCGGCGGCGACTCGTGGGTGGTGCTGCTGCACGGGCAGCTGATGCCGCGGCGCATGCACCAGCCGCTGGCGCGCAGCCTGGCCGCCGAGGGGTTCCACGTCGTCACGCTCGACCTGCTCGGCCACGGCCGCTCCGACCGGCCCGCCGACCCGCAGGCCTACTCCGTGGCCGCCTTCGGCAGCCAGGTGGTGGCGCTGCTCGACCACCTCGGGGCCGCCCAGGCCGTCGTGGGCGGCACCTCCCTGGGCGCCAACGTGTCGCTCGAGGTGGCCGCCACGGCGCCCGAGCGGGTGCGCGGGCTGCTGCTGGAGATGCCGGTGCTCGACAACGCCCTGGAGGCGGGCATCCTGACGTTCTCGCCGCTGCTGATGGCCGCGCGCTTCGCGCCGTTCACCATCAACACGCTGCGCCGGCTGACGCGGCCGGTGCCCCGGGGCGTGGTGCCCTTCTGGGCCGGGATCGGCCTCGACACCCTCGACCAGCGCGCCGACGCGGTGGCGGCCGTGGTCCACGGTCTCTTCTTCGGACGGATCGCGCCCTCGGCCGCCGAGCGGCGCGCCATCACCGCCCCGACCCTGGTGGTCGGCCACCCGCGCGACCCGGTGCACCCGGCCGCCGACGCGGCGCTGCTGGCCGGGGAGATCCCGGGGGCCGAGTTCGTCCAGGCCCGCTCGATCCTCGAGTGGCGGGTCTCGCCGGAGCGCCTCGACCGGGTCGCCGGGGACTTCTGCCAGGCGGCCTGGCGCTCGCCCAAGCGGCGCTCCCGCCGCGCCTGAGGAGGATCCTCCCGGCCGGCGGGCACAATGGGAGAGTGCCTCTCTACCGCGACGAGGCGGTCGTGCTGCGCACCCACAAGCTGGGCGAGGCCGACCGCATCATCACCCTGCTGACCCGTCAGCACGGGCGCGTGCGCGCGGTCGCCCGCGGCGTACGACGCACGACCTCGCGCTTCGGCTCGCGCCTGGAGCCCTTCACCCACGTCGACCTCCAGCTCGCCGACGGCCGCAACCTCGACACCATCACGCAGGCCGAGACCCTCACCCCGTTCGCCAGCGGCCTCGGTGCCGACTACGAGCGCTACACCGCGGGCACCGTGATGCTCGAGACGGCCGAGCGCCTGGTGACCGAGGAGAAGGAGCCGGCGACCCAGCACTTCCTGCTGCTGGTCGGCGGGCTGCGGGCGATGATGGCCGGCGACAAGGGGCCGAGCCAGGTGCTCGACTCCTACCTGCTGCGCTCGCTGTCGGTGGCCGGCTACGCGCCCTCCTTCGACCACTGCGCACGCTGCGGCGTCGAGGGCCCGCACCGCTGGTTCAACCCCTCGATGGGCGGGATGCTCTGCAGCACCTGCCGGCTGCCCGGCTCCGCGGGCCCCGCGGCCGCGACCGTCGAGCTGCTCGGGGCGCTGCTCGCCGGTGACTGGCCGGTGGTCGCGCTGGCCGACCAGCGCACCCGCAAGGAGGCCAGCGGCCTGGTCGCGGCGTACCTCGCCTGGCACGTCGAGCGTGGCCTGCGCTCCCTGGCCTACGTGGAGCGCTGAGCGGGCTCTCCCGCGTGCGGCAGGTCCGCGGTCGAAAAGTCCGCACACGCCCCGGGGCCGCAGTGCCGCGCTGCCCACCGGGGCGGCGCCGTAGGCTCCGGTGCGTGAAGCGAGCCGTACGACCGCCCACCCCGCACCCCTCGGGCGCCACCCCGCCTGCCCTGCCGCGCGAGCTCGTGCCGGGGCACGTCGCCATCGTCATGGACGGCAACGGCCGCTGGGCCAAGCAGCGTGGCCTGGCCCGCACCAAGGGCCACGAGATGGGGGAGAGCTCGCTCTTCGACGTCGTCGAGGGCGCCATCGAGATCGGGGTCAAGGCGGTCTCGGCGTACGCCTTCTCCACCGAGAACTGGTCGCGATCGCCCGACGAGGTGCGCTTCCTGATGGGCTTCAACCGCGACGTCATCCGCCGTCGGCGCGACGAGATGCACGAGCTGGGCGTGCGGGTGCGGTGGGCCGGTCGGACGCCGCGGCTGTGGCGCTCGGTGGTCAAGGAGCTGCGCGCGGCCGAGGAGATGACCCGCGACAACGACGTGCTGACCCTCACCATGTGCGTCAACTACGGCGGCCGCGCCGAGCTCGCCGACGCGGCGCGAGCCATCGGGCGCGAGGTCGCCGCCGGCCGCCTCGACCCCGAGAAGATCACCGAGAAGACGGTCGCGCGCCACCTCTACCTGCCCGACCTCGGCGACGCCGACATGATCTGGCGCACCTCGGGCGAGCAGCGTCTCTCCAACTTCATGCTCTGGCAGGCGGCGTACGCCGAGATGGTCTTCACCGACGTCCTGTGGCCCGACGTCGACCGCCGCACCCTGTGGTCGGCCATCGAGACCTACGCCTCCCGCGACCGGCGCTATGGCGGCGCGCTGCCCAACGCCTAGGTCGGCGCTGTCGTGGGGAGCCCGGACCAGGCGAGGGAGGCGGGGCTCCGCGTCTACGTCGACATGGTCGGTGACCTCTTCCACGCCGGCCACGTGTCGCTGCTGCGCGAGGCGCGCCAGCACGGTGACTGGCTGGTGGTCGGGGTGCTGTCGGACGACACCGCTGCCTCGTACAAGCGACGTCCCGTCATGACGCTGGACGAGCGCGTGACCGTCATCGCAGCGTGCCGCTACGTCGACGAGGTCGTCGCGGACGCGCCGCTGACGGTGACCCAGGACTTCCTGGACCACCACCGGATCTCCATCGTGGTCCACGGCGACGACCTGGCCCCGGGGGTGGCCGAGTCGGTCTACGGGCCCGCGGTGTCCGCCGGGAGGTTCGTCCAGGTCCGGCGCGTCCTGGACCTCTCCACCTCGCAGGTCATCCAGCGGGTGCGCGACCGGGACCACTGAGATAGTCCGGACACCGGAGACCCTGTCGCTGGCAGGCGGACGTGCCGGTGCCCCCGTCGCGGTGGTGCTGCGGCGGGGGTGTGGCGAGTCGGCTGGTTCACACGGGCCGGGTGGGTGGTCTGGGTGCTTGGCCGAGGTCGGTGGTGCCGGTGGGTTCGACGAGGTACTGGTAGCGGTGCGGGCTGGTCCAGAGGAACCCGGTGGGGGTGGGTCGGTAGGTCCAGGGGGTGTGGGTCTTGGCGCGGTGGTGGCGTCTGCACAGGGTCGCGAGGTTGGCCGATGTGGTTTGGCCGGGTGGACCGCCGGGGTCGTAGGTGCTGATGTGGTCGAGGTCGGCGTGGGTCTCGTCGGGGGTGCGGCGTCGGGCGCGGCGGGTGCAGTGGGGGAAGACGCAGCGTGGGTGGCGTTGCCGGGTCTGCTCGGCGAGCCGTTCGCTGGGGGTGTAGCCGTCGCTGGTGAGTTCTTCGGTCAGGTCGATCGGGCGGCGGGGGTGGGGGCGGAGGTCGGGGTTGCTGGCGAAGCCGCGGATGTCGTCGGCGGTGACCTGGGCGGGGGTCTGGCGGTCGGCGTGGCGGTTGATCTGGCGGAAGGGGTGTTCGTAGGCCTCGGGGTCTGAGCCGCTGCCGGTGATGGTGCGGTAGGTGACGTGGGTGTCGGGGACGCGGAGCCATGCGCAGACCTGGTCGGTGGTGACGAAGCTGCGGGTCTCCTCGATGCGGGCGAGGTGCAGCCCGGCGGAGAGGTTGTTGGACTGGAGGGTGGTGGGGTCGATGCCGGCCAGGGCGGTGTCGGTGAGGTGGACGTTGAGGACGACCTGGCGTGCCGGCACCCGCGGCGCAGGCTCGCCGGCCTCGTCGCCGGTGTCGCTGGTTCCGGTGAGGTCGAGGGTGGTCTGGGTGCGGGCGAGGATGCCCAGGGCTTGGGAGCGCCGTACGTCGAGGGGTTGGTCGGAGCCGGCGAGGGCGAGGTTGCGGGCTTCGCGGGTGACGGCGTTGTCGAGGTCGAGTGCGTCGGCGAGGTCGAGGCAGCCGGTGATGTCGACGGTGCCCTCGATGCAGGCGCCTCCGGTGGTGGCGGTGTCGAGGTGGATGTCGAGCTTGCGGTCCTCGGCGGCGATGGCTCGTTTGTCTTCTGCGGTTTCGGGGTCGAAGCGGCACAGCGCTTCTTCGACGAGGCGTCCCAGGACGGCGTAGGAGCAGGTGTGGGCGATGCCGGCGAGGTGGTGGTCGACCCAGGCGGCGGCCTCGTGGGGGAGGCCGAGGGTGGCCTCGGCGATGCGGCGGGCCCGCCAGACCGGCACCCGACCGGCGACCACCGCGGTGTGGAGGCGGGGGAGTCGGTAGCGGGTCTCGATGACGTGGGCGACGTAGCGCACGGCTGCGTCGGCGGAGAGGCCGAGGGCGGTGCCGTACTCGATGATCGCGAACTCGGAGGCCCTCGGCGCGCCGGGCCCGGCGATGGCGACGGGCATGTCGGTGCCGGGCAGGACTGCGGCGTGGGTGGGGTCGAAGGTGGTGTGCATGGCTGCGTACGTGCAGGTCGCCTCGTACATGTCGATCTCGGCCTGGTCGCGTCGTGCTCTGCAGGAGCGGGCGTGGGCGAGGACCGCGTCAGCGGTGTCGCAGCGCTCGAGCTCCTGGGTGGTCATGCTCCTATTCTAATCGAACGTGTGTTCGAGTCAAGGGTCTGTCGGAGTCTGTGGAATGTCATGACGGGTCGTCGCGGAGGCCCTGGGTGCACTCCCGCGACCTGCGGTGGGGAGATGCCGGTGCGGTGGTGGCGGGGTCTCGACGACGCGCGTCGCTGGCGCTCCTTGCTGCTCGACCAACGACGGCGGCGTGCGTCGGGGGAAGTGGCGCCGGCTCGGTGGTGGCGGGGTCTCGGCCGACCACGGTGGTCGGGCGTCAGTGCGGGCGGGGCATGGCCCTGACCGCGGCGACGGCGGCCGCGACCACGTCGTCGAGGGGAGGGGTGACGTCGACGACCTGGCCGGCCTCGTCGTCGGCGAGCGGTTCGAGGGTGGCGACCTGGGAGGCCAGCAGGGAGACGGGCATGAAGTGGCGGGTGCGCCTGCTCATCCGGTCCTCGAGCACGTCGACGGGGGCGTGCAGGTGCAGGAAGCGGACGTCGGCGACGTGCTCGCGCAGCCGGTCGCGGTAGGCGCGCTTGAGTGCCGAGCAGGTCACGACGCTGCTGCGCCCGGCGTCCTCGGCGGTGGCCATCGCCTCGCCGACCCGGGTCAGCCAGGGCCAGCGGTCGTCGTCGGTCAGCGGGTCGCCCGCCTCCATCTTGGAGACGTTGGCGCGCGGGTGGAGGTCGTCGCCCTCGACGAGGTCCCACCCCAGCTCGGAGGCGACGCGCTCGGCGACGCTCGACTTGCCGGTGGCCGAGACACCCATCACCACGATCTGCACGGGCACGACCCTAGGCGAGGCGGGTGGGCTCAGCCGCGGCAGGCCGGGCAGGTGCCGAAGATCTCCAGCGTGTGGCTGACCTCGTCGTAGCCGTGCTCGGCGGCGATGGAGCGGGTCCAGCTCTCGACCGCGGGCCCCTCGACCTCGACGGTGCGCCCGCAGGAGCGGCAGACGAGGTGGTGGTGGTGGGTCGTGGAGCAGGCGCGGTAGATGGCCTCCCCGCCCTCGGTGAGCAGCCGGTCGATCTCGCCGCCGTCGGCGAGGCGCTGCAGGGTGCGGTAGACGGTGGCCAGGCCGACGGTCTCGCCCCGCCTGCCCAGCAGGTCGTGGATCTCCTGGGCGGAGCGGAAGTCGTCGAAGCTGGCCATCGCCTCGGCCACGGCCAGGCGCTGGCGCGTGGGCCGCAGGCCGGAGGTCGCGGGGCCGCCGGAGCCGGAGCCGGCGCCGGTGCGGTCAGTGCTCGTCATAGTGCTTCCCGTGGGGTGCGTGCCGGTGGCCGTCGTGGACGTAGTCGACGTGGTCGCCGTGGGGGATCGCCAGGTGACCGCAGTCCGGGCCGTGCTCGTGGTCGTGGTGCCCGGTGACCTCGTGGTCGTCGGGCACGTCGTCGGGGAACGGTACGTGGCGACGCTGGCGCCGGCGCAGCAGCGCCCCCAACGGCCAGGTGGCCACGAAGCAGGCCAGGGCCAGCAGGACGATCGCCGAGCCGGGCGGCACCGTGAGGTCGTAGGACTGGGAGAGGTACGCCGACACCAGCAGGCCGCCGACGCCCGCGCCGGCGCCGACCACCACCGCCCCCAGGACGGTCGCCCGGAAGGAGCGCGCCAGCTGCTGCGACGTCGCGACCGGGACGATCATCAGGGCCGAGACCAGCAGCAGCCCGACGGTGCGCATCGCGACGGTGACCGTCACCGCGGCCAGCACGGCGACCAGCAGGTTGTAGGCCCGCACGTTGAGCCCGGCCACCCGCGCGAAGTCCTGGTCCTGGGCCACGGTGAACAGCTGCGGCATCAGGCCCAGGCCCAGCGCCAGGATCACCACCGCCAGCGCCAGCGTGAACCAGATGTCGGTCAGGGAGATCGAGGTGATCGACCCGAAGAGGTACTGCTGGAGCGTGGCGCCGGTCTGGCCCGCCAGCCCCGTGATCATCACGCCGCCCGCCAGGCCGCCGTAGAAGAGCAGGGCCAGGGCCAGGTCGCCGCTGGTGTGGCCGCGGTCGCGGATGGTCTCGATCGCCACGCCGCCGAGGATCGCGACGACCACGGCGGTCCAGGTGGGGGCGACGCCGGTGAGCAGGCCCAGGGCGACGCCCGTCACGGCCACGTGGCCGAGGCCGTCACCGAGCAGCGCGAGCCGGCGCTGCACCAGGTAGGTGCCGATCACCGGCGCAGCCAGGCCGGTGACGAGCGCCGCGAGCAGCGCCCGCTGCATGAAGTCGTAGGCGAGGAGGTCGATCACAGCCGGTGGTCCTCCCGGTCCCAGGGGGCCACCACGTCGGGGTGGTGGTCGTGGCGACCCGCGTCGAGGTCGTGGGGGTGGTGGTGGCCGTGCGCGTCGTTGAGGTCCAGCGGCGGACCGTCGTAGACCAGGCGCCCGTCGCGCAGCACGACGGTGCGGTCGACCAGCGGCGCGAGCGGCCCGAGCTCGTGGGTCACCAGGACGATGGTGCTGCCCGAGCGCGACAGGGTGGCCAGCGCGTGGGCCAGGGCCTCCTGGTTGGGCAGGTCCACCCCGGCGGTCGGCTCGTCGAGGAAGAACAGGTCGGGCCCGCCGGCCAGCGCCCGCGCGATGAGGACCCGCTGCTGCTGACCGCCCGACAGCGTGGCGACGCTGTCCTTGGCGCGGTCGGCGAGCCCGACGACCTCGAGCGCCTCGGCGACCGCCGCGCGGTCGGCCCGGCTGGGCAGCGACAGCACCCGGCGACGGGTGAGCCGCCCCGAGGCCACGACCTCGCGCACCGAGACCGGTACGCCGCTGGCGGCGCTCGCCCGCTGCGGCACGTAGCCGAGCCGGTGCCAGTCGCGGAAGGAGGTCATCGGGATGCCGAAGAGCCTGAGCGAGCCGCGCTCCAGCGGGCGCAGGCCGGTCAGGGCGCGCACCAGCGTCGACTTGCCGGAGCCGTTGGGGCCCAGCAGGGTCACGAACTCGCCGGCGCGGACCGTGAGGTCGACCTGGCGCACGACGGGGCGCCCGCCGAGCACCACGGCGCCGTCGCGCAGCTCGACCACCGGGTCCGTGTCGGGGCTCAACAGCGGTTCGCCTCCTGCAGGGCGGCCAGGTTGGAGCGCATGAGGGAAAGGTAGTCCTCGTCGGCCGTCTCGTCGGTCAGGCCCTCGATGGTGTCGAGCACCGCGGTGTCGACGCCGGCGTCGGAGGCCAGCACCTCGGCGGCCTGGGGGCTGACGAGGGTCTCCGAGAAGACGGTGGTGATGCCGGTCTCGTCGATGAGGTCCTGCAGCGCGGCCAGGGCGGCGGGGCTCGGCTCGGCGTCGGGGGAGATGCCGTTGATGGAGGCCAGCTCCAGGCCGTAGCCCTCGAGGTAGCCGAACGCGTCGTGGTTGGTCACCACCGTGGTGATCTCGCAGTCGGCCAGCCCAGAGACGAACTCCTCGTCGAGGGCCTCGAGGTCGCTGCGCAGGTCGGCTGCGCGCTCCTCGAAGTCCTCGGCCCGGTCGGGGTCGATCTCCGAGAGCCGCTCGGCGACCGCGTCGCCGAGGGCGGCCATGCGCGCCGGGTCGTGCCAGAAGTGGGGGTCGAGCTCGCCGTGGTCGTGGTCGCTGTGGTCCTCCTCGGAGTGCTCGTCCTCGCCGTGCTCCTCGTCGGAGTGCTCCTCCGCCGAGTGCTCGTCCTCGCCGTGCTCCTCCTCGGAGTGCTCGTCGTGCTCGTCCTCGAACGGGGCCAGGTCCACGACCTCGGCGGCGTCGAGCAGCTCGGGTCCGCCGACCTCCTCGGCGGCCTCGTCGACGGCCGGCTGCAGCGAGTCGACGTAGACCAGCAGGGCGGCGTCGGAGAGGGCGGCGGTCTGGCCCACGCCGAGCTCGAGGTCGTGCGGCTCGCCGCCGGGCTGGGTGAGGTTCTCGACCTCGAAGGCGTCGCCGGCCACGCGCTGGGCGACGTACTGCAGCGGGTAGAGGCCGGTCACGACGGTGCTGGAGCCGCCCGAGCCGCCAGAGCCGCTCGCGCCGCTCGAGTCGTCCGAGGTCAGCGCACCGCACCCGCTGAGGCCCAGGGCGATCGCGGCGACGGCAGGGACGAGGGCGCGGCGTGAAGTCATGAGAACCATTCTCAGAGTGTTGAGAATCGTTGTCAATTCAAGGAGGCGTAGGGTCGGCGCCGTGCTCGTCGTCAACAGGTTCCGCGTCCCCGAGGACGAGGCGGAGGCGTTCCGCGCCGACCTCGAGGCCGCCCACGCGGTGCTCGCCGCGCGCCCCGGCTTCGTCGCCGGCACCGTCGGCCGCAACCTCGACGAGCCCACGCTGTGGGTGCTGACCACGCGCTGGGAGCACGTCGGCGCCTACCGCCGCGCCCTGTCGTCGTACGACGTCAAGATGGGCGCCGTGCGCCTGCTCGCGCGGGCGATCGACGAGGCCAGTGCCTACGAGGTCGTCGAGCCCGGGACCGACCTCAACGTGGCGGCTGCCCGGTCGTTAGGCTGAGCGCTTCCCGCACGTCCTCCCGCCCGCCGGCAGCCAGCCGGTGCGCCTGCACGCGAAAGTGAGCCCCTCCGTGGCCAAGCCGCCTCCCTCCGTCGTCGACAGCGTCGTCTCCCTCGCCAAGCGCCGGGGCTTCGTCTACCCCTGCGGCGAGATCTACGGCGGCACCCGCTCGGCGTGGGACTACGGCCCGCTCGGCGTGGAGCTCAAGGACAACATCAAGCGCCAGTGGTGGAAGTCCATGGTGCAGATGCGCGACGACGTCGTGGGCCTCGACTCCAGCGTCATCCTGCCGACCCGCACCTGGGAGGCCAGCGGCCACGTCGACACCTTCAGCGACCCGCTGACCGAGTGCCAGTCGTGCCACAAGCGCTTCCGCGCCGACCACCTCCAGGAGGCCGTCGCCGAGAAGAAGGGCATCGACGACCCCGACACGGTCACCTTCGAGGACCTCGCCTGCCCCAACTGCGGCACCCGCGGCGCCTGGACCGAGCCGCGCCAGTTCTCCGGCCTGCTCAAGACCTACCTCGGCGTCCACGACGACGAGTCGGGCCTGCACTACCTGCGCCCCGAGACCGCGCAGGGCATCTTCCTCAACTTCGCCAACGTGGTGACCAGCCAGCGGATGAAGCCGCCCTTCGGCATCGCCCAGATCGGCAAGTCGTTCCGCAACGAGATCACGCCCGGCAACTTCATCTTCCGCACCCGCGAGTTCGAGCAGATGGAGATGGAGTTCTTCGTCAAGCCCGGCGAGGACGAGGAGTGGCACCAGCACTGGATCGACGAGCGCACCAAGTGGTACGTCGACCTGGGCATCGACCCCGACAACCTGCGCCACTACGAGCACGCGCAGGAGAAGCTGTCGCACTACTCCAAGCGCACCGTCGACATCGAGTACCGCTTCCGCTTCGCCGGCTCGGAGTGGGGCGAGCTCGAGGGCATCGCCAACCGCACCGACTTCGACCTCTCGACGCACGCCAAGCACTCGGGCAAGGACCTGTCGTACTACGACCAGGCCGCCGGCGAGCGCTACACGCCGTACGTCATCGAGCCCGCGGCGGGCCTGTCGCGCTCGCTGATGACCTTCCTGGTCGACGCCTACTCCGAGGACGAGGCACCCAACACCAAGGGTGGCGTCGACAAGCGCACCGTGCTGCGCCTCGACCCGCGCCTGGCCCCGGTCAAGGTGGCGGTGCTGCCGCTGAGCCGCAACGCCGACCTCTCGCCCAAGGCCCGCGACCTGGCCACCGAGCTGCGCCGCAACTGGTACGTCGACTTCGACGACGCCGGCGCGATCGGCAAGCGCTACCGCCGCCAGGACGAGATCGGCACCCCGTTCTGCGTCACCGTCGACTTCGACACCCTCGACGACCACGCCGTCACCGTGCGCGAGCGCGACACCATGGCCCAGGAGCGGATCGGTCTCGACCGGATCTCGGCGTACTTCGCCGAGAAGTTCCTCGGCGCCTGATGGGCCCCGTGCACAATGGAACGATGCTGAGCCCCCGCCCGCGCCGGCGCGCGACCCGTCTCGTCGCGCCCCTGGCCGCCCTGGTCCTGTCCGTCGGTGCGCTGGGAGCCTGCTCCGGCGACGACGCGGAGGAGGCCGGCGAGGGAGCGTCCGCGACGTCCACGGAAGCGGGCGAGGACACCACCATCGACCCCACGGCCGGCGCCGAGGAGACGCCGTACCTGCCGGTGCCCGACGGGGTCGAGCTGACCGAGCAGGGCAGTGCCCTCGAGGTCGGCGACACCGCGACCGTGGCCTACCAGCCCAACCAGAAGGACGTCGGGGTCCTCGACCTCACCGTCACCGACCTGCGCAAGACCTCCTTCAAGGAGTCCTTCCAGGGCTGGAAGCTCGACAAGACCGTCAAGAAGGCGCAGCCCTACTTCGTGCGCGCCAAGGTCGAGAACGTCGGCGAGGACGACCTCGGTGGCAAGCGGGTGCCGCTCTACCTGGTCGACGGCGAGAACACGCTGGTGGAGTCGTCGACCTTCGTCAGCACCTTCAAGCCGTGCCCGTCGAAGGCGCTGCCCAAGAAGTTCGGGCCCGGCAAGAAGACCACCACCTGCCTGGTCTTCCTGGCGCCCTCGAAGGGTGACCTGGAGGCGATCAGCTTCCGGCCGGCCCAGGAGTTCAACCCGATCACCTGGACCGGCGAGGTCCTCAAGATCGGCGAGAAGACCGCGGCGCAGAAGAAGGCCGCCAAGAAGAAGAACAAGAAGAACAGCAAGAACGACCAGGACTGACGCCGCGAGATTTGGGTCGGGGCGGGCGCGCCGCGAGAATGACGCCGTGCCCGCCTCCACCCCGACCGCCGTCGCGCCCGGCCTGCGCCTGGGCGACCTGGAGGTCGCGACCCCGGTGGTGCTGGCGCCGATGGCCGGCATCACCAACGCGGCGTACCGCCGGCTGTGCGCCGAGCAGGGGGCCGGGCTCTACGTCTGCGAGATGATCACCAGCCGCGGGCTGGTCGAGGGCGACAAGCACACCCTCGACATGCTCGTCTTCGACGAGGCCGAGACGACCCGCTCGGTGCAGCTCTACGGCAGCGACCCGCTGCACGTCGGTCGCGCGGCCGAGATCCTGTGCACCGAGCACGGCGTCGACCACATCGACCTCAACTTCGGGTGCCCGGTGCCGAAGGTGACCCGCAAGGGCGGCGGTGGGGCGCTGCCCTGGAAGCGCGGCCTGCTGGCCGAGATCCTCGAGGCGGCGGTCGGCGCGGCCGCCCGGCACGGCGTGCCGGTGACGATGAAGACCCGCAAGGGCATCGACGACGACCACCTGACCTACCTCGACGCCGGGCGGATCGCCCAGGAGTCGGGGTGCGCGGCGATCGCGCTGCACGGGCGCACCGTCTCGCAGGCCTACTCGGGCCGGGCCGACTGGGACGCCATCGGCGAGCTGGTCGCCCACGTCGACATCCCGGTGCTCGGCAACGGTGACATCTGGGAGGCCGCCGACGCGGTGCGCATGGTCGAGCAGACCGGCGCCGCCGGTGTCGTGGTCGGCCGCGGCTGCCTCGGCCGCCCCTGGCTCTTCCGCGACCTCGCGGCCGCCTTCGCCGGCGAGGAGGTCGCCACCCTGCCCACGCTGGGCGAGGTGCGCGACATGATGCGCCGCCACGCCGAGCTGCTGTGCCGGCACATGGGGGAGGAGCGGGGCTGCAAGGAGTTCCGCAAGCACGTGTCGTGGTACCTCAAGGGCTTCGCCGCCGGCGGCGACGCGCGCCGCTCGCTCGGCCTGGTCTCCACCCTCGCCGACCTCGACGCGCTGCTCGCCGACCTCGACCCCGACGAGGCCTTCCCGACCGCCGCGCTCGGCGCCCCCCGCGGCCGGCAGGGCTCGCCGCGGGCCCGGGTCGCGCTGCCGGAGGGCTGGCTCGACGACGCCGACGGGCGCGGGCTGGGCACCGCCGAGGACGCTCTGGAGACCACCGGCGGGTGAGCGACCGGTCGAGCCCGGAACGGGCCGACTGTGACGTGCATCACCTCGGGTGAGGGAGCACACGCGCGATTTTGCCCGTGATGATGCCCGATCGGCTGATGCCGTGTGTTTCAGTGGGTACTTCGCCGATCCGCCACCTGCGGACCGGCGACTCCTGTGTCATCAACAGCAAAGGATCAGCGCTGTGGCAGACCTTCGCCACAAGCGGGACGCCAATGCCCGCCCCCGTCCTCGCGCCACCATCGTGGCTGGGACCCTCGCCGTCCTCGCGACCGCCTCCGCGGTCGGTGTCGGCATCGCCTCCTCCGAGCCCGTCGCCACCGAGGTGCCCGTCGCGGCCTCGGTCACCCAGCTGAGCGCGGGCATCTCCGCCGCCGAGCTGGCCGAGCGCGGCTCCGTCGTCTCGCGCACCTCCGACCGCTCGCTGGCCACCGCGCCGGTGCGCCAGGGAGTGCGGCTGGAGAAGAAGTCGGCGCTCGAGAAGATGATGGCCACCCAGGCGGTCAAGGACGCCGTGGCCGGCGCCGACACCAAGCTGTGGACCACCACCGAGCTGAACCTGTGGGCCTCCCCGGCCGGCAAGGCGAAGAAGCTGGGCCTGCTCGACGCCGAGCAGAAGGTCCTGGTCACCGGCCGTTCGCTCTACGGCCGCGACGAGGTCGTCGTCAAGGGTGCCTCGCGCTGGGTCTCCGCGGGCTACCTGAGCGACGAGAAGCCGGTCGAGGAGACGGAGGAGGCCACCTCCTCCGCCCCGGAGGCCGACGCCACCTGCAGCAACGGCACCTCGGTGCCCTCGGGCGTGAGCCCCAACATCGTCAAGGTGCACAGCGCCGTCTGCGCGGCGTTCCCCGAGATCACCACCTACGGCACCTTCCGTGGGGACGGCGAGCACGCCCAGGGCATCGCGGTCGACATCATGGTCAGCGGCGCGCGCGGCTGGGAGGTCGCGGAGTTCGTGCGCGCCAACGCCGGCAGCCTGGGCGTCTCGTACGCCATCTACTCCCAGAGCATCTGGTCGGTGGAGCGCTCCGGCGAGGGCTGGCGGGGCATGTCCGACCGCGGGTCGACGACGGCCAACCACTACGACCACGTGCACGTCACGACGTACTGAGCGTGCACGGCCCGCTCCACCGGGGGCACGAGTGCACGGGTGTTTCGTGATCCGGACCAGCGGGTAGCCTGATGGCCATGGGGGGCCGTCTTGCTGTGCTCGTAGCCGCCACGGTCTCGACCGTGGTGGCTCTGACGAGCCTCGTGCTGCTGCGCGCCGAGCAGGGTGCCGGGGCCCCCGAGGCCCTGGACCCGACGACGTCGCAGTTGGGTGCCGCGGACGCGTCGACCGCCGCTGCCCGCCTGGAGAACCCGCCGGACCCCTCCGAGCTCCCGTCCCTGGGCCTGCAGTTCCACGGCACCTGGACCCACTACGACGCCGACGAGCGGGCCGAGGTGCTCGACCGCATCGAGGCCTCGGGTGCGCGCTGGGTGCGCCTGGACATCGGCTGGGCGATGCTCGAGCCCCAACCCGGGGTGTTCGACACCAGCTGGGGCCGCCCGCTGGTCGACGAGGTGATGGACCAGCTGCGCGAGCGCGACCTCAAGGTCCTGGTCATGTTCTGGCTGACCCCGTCGTGGGCGTCCTCGGAGAGCGACGCGTTCACCGCGCAGTACACCAGCCCCGACGACCCGGCCGACTACGCGACCGCGCTCGGGCGGGTGGCCCAGCGCTGGGGCGACGTCGTCGACGCCTACGAGATCTGGAACGAGCCGAACCTCGAGGTCTTCTACCACGGCACCGACCCCGAGACCTACACCGATCTGCTCTGCGCCTCCTACCCCGTGGTGAAGCGCGCCGACCCCGACGCCCGGGTCGTCTTCGGCGGGTTGATGTACAACGACGACGACTGGCTGCAGCGGGCCTACGACGCCGGGGTGGGTGGCTGCTACGACGTCATGTCGGTGCACTCCTACCAGGCCCCCGCCGACTCCCCGCCGAGCGTGGTCGACGACGGCGAGGTGTGGAACCTGCGCAACCTCGACGAGGTGCGCGACACGATGATCGAGAACGGTGACCGGCTGCCGATCTGGATCACCGAGTTCGGCTGGAGCGTCCACGAGAACGAGCCCGACACCGAGCCCTGGCGCCGCGGCGTCGACGAGGCCACCCAGGCCCGCTACGCCGCCGAGGCGCTGATCCTGCTGGCCGAGGACTTCCCCTACGTCGGGGTGGCCTTCTGGTACAAGGACGCCGTCAACGACGAGAGCACCGACCTGCACCAGGAGGGCTACGCCATGCTCGACGAGGACCGCCGACCGCGGCCGGTCTGGCGGACCTTCCGCGACCTCTACGGGATGACACGATGAGCCGGCTGCCGTTCCTGCCCGTGCTGGCCCGGGCGCTGCGCTTCCGCGCCGCGGTGGTGCTGGCCGTCCTGGTGCCCGCCGCCCTGGTCGGGGTGCTGGCCGTCGAGAACCGGCCCGACGAGACGACCGCGGTCGCGGTCGTCGGGGTCGCCCCCGAGTCAGCGGCGGTGCTCAGCACCGACGCGGTCCAGCTCGCGCTGGGCCGGTACTCGGTCGCCCTGACCTCCCCGGAGGTGCTCACCGAGGTGGCCGCCGAGACCGGCATCGACCTCCAGGCGCTCGACTCCGCGGTCGAGGTCACGGCCTCGCAGGAGTCCGGGAACCTCAGCGTGCGCGCGACGCTGCCCTCGCGCACCGAGGCGCTGCTGGCGGCACGCACCGTCGCCGAGCGCACCGTGACCATCGGCGAGGAGGACCCGCTGGCCGACGCCGCGGTCCTGGCCGGGGCCCGCGTCGAGTCGCCGGGGCTGCTCTCGGGCACCCGGACCCTGCAGGCGCTCCTCGTGCTGGCCGCGCTGCTCGCCGGCCTCGTCGTTGCCTACGCGCTCGAGGCCGTGCGGCCCCGGGTGCGCACCGGGGGCGACGCGGCCCGGGCCGCGGGGGGCCCGGTGCTGGGCAGCCTGCCCCCCTTCACCTCGTCCTGGCCCCGCCGGGCCGTGGCCCCCGACAGCGAGATCCTCGCCTCCGCGCGCTCGCTGCGCTCGGGCTTCCTGGCCTCGGCCGCGGGCGTGCCGACCGGGCCGGTCCTCGTCGTCGGCGCCACCCCGGGAGCCGGCGCCAGCACCGCGGGCTTCCTGCTGGCGCGCACCCTGGTCGACCGCGGCGAGTCGGCCCTGGTGCTCGACCTCGACCTCGAGCACGCCGGTCTGAGCGTCACGATGGGCACCCCGCGCCGCTTCGCCCTGCACGACGCGCTGACCGAGAGCGGCCCGCTCGAGGAGGTCGTGCACGACGAGGGCGGGGTCGCGGTGCTGACCACCGAGCCGATGCTCGGCTTCGACGACCTCGTCGACCGGCGCCTGCCCGACCTGCTGAAGCGGGCCTCGGACCGCTATGACGCCGTGCTCTGCGACAGCGCCCCGCTGGGCGGCGGCGAGGTCAGCGAGCTGGTCGCCGCCCACACCGCCTCGGCGCTGGTGGTCGTGCGGGCCGGCACGCCCGCCGCGCTGGTCGAGCGCAACGGCCGCCCGGCTCGACCGCCTCGGCGTCCCGGTGCGCGGCGTGGTCCTCAACCACGCCTCCCGTGCCGAGGCCGAGGCCCCCGGGCTCCACGAGACGGCGCGCGGTGACTGAGCCGGGTCCCGCCGGCCGGACGCGCCCGGCGGTGCGTGGCCGACCACCCGTGGTGCTGATGTACCACGGGTTCTGCACGCGGCGCCGCCCTGACGACCCCGAGAACCTGTTCGTGGAGGTCGGACGCTTCGAGCAGCAGCTGCGCTGGATGCTCGACCAGGGCTGGGTCGCCCTCGACCTCGACGGCTACCTGGCCGCGCTCGCGGACCCCGCCGGGAGACCCCGGCGCTCCTTCTTGGTGACCATCGACGACGGCTTCACCTCGGTGCTGCACCTGGCGGTGCCGGTGCTGGAGCGCCTCGGTGTGCCCGCGCTGCTCTACGTGCCCTCCGACCTGGCCGGACGCACGGCGACCTGGTTGCCCCGGCCGGGGGAGGAGCCGCTGCTCGACGCCGACGAGCTGCGCCACCTGCACTCCCTGCCGGTGGTCGAGCTGGGCGTGCACGGCGCCGACCACGTCGACCTGCGCGGGGTGGGCGCCACGGCGCTCGACCACCAGGTGCGGGCGGCGCACGGGCGGCTCGGGGAGCTGGTCGGAGCCCCGCTGCGCTCCTTCGCCTACCCCTTCGGCGCCCACGACGCCGCCGCCCGCGAGGCGGTGGCCCGGGAGGGCTTCGAGGTGGGCTTCTCGGTCTTCGACGACGCCGGTCGCCACGCGGTGAGCCGGGTCGACGTCAACGCCACCGACTCCCTGGCCTCGTTCCGGCTCAAGGTCCAGCTGCCCGGGTACCGCCAGTGGTGGTCGGCCCTCGACCGGGCCCCCTTCGTGCGGCGCGGCGTGCGGGCGGCGCTGACCACCCTGGGCGGGCGGCAGGACGACCGGTGAGCCCCTCGTCGGTCGCCCCGCCCCGCCCCCGGTCGCGGGCCTGGGGCGACGTGCCCCGCCGCCCCAGCCGGCGTACGCCGACCGGCCCGGGACGGCCCAGCCGTGTCCGCACCCGGGTGCGGGCGGGCCTCGGGCTGGTGCTGCTCGCGCTGGCCGGCGCAGCGCTCGGCCTGGTGCTGGCCGGTGCCGGCCTCGTCGTCGGTCCGTGGGCACCGGTGGCGCTCGTGGTCGTCCCCGTGCTGGGGGCCCTGGCCTGGCGGCGCAACGACCTCGTGGTGCCGCTCGCCGCGCTCACGCTGCCCCTGGGCCACGTCGCGGCCGGGCCGGTCGACCTCGTGCAGCTGGTGACCGCGCTGGTCGTCGCGGCCGTGCTGGTGCCGGCCGCCACCCGGCTCGACTGGCGGCTGCCGCCGTGGCCGGTGGCGGTGCCGCTCGGCCTGTTCGTCGTGGTCGCCGTGCTGGCCACGCCCCGGGCGCGCGACAGCGACCTGGCCTTCCGCCTCGACGTCCAGCTGGTGCTGCTGGTGCTGCTGGTGGTGGCGGTCCTGACCGCCGTGCGCACCACCCGGCGCCTGACGAGCGTGGTGGCGGGCCTGCTCGCGGCGGGTGCCGCCTCGTCGGTGTGGGCGCTGCTGGCCTCCGGGCCGACCGAGAGCTACTACGGCGGGAGCGTGGTCACCGGGCGCGCGGTGGGCGTCTTCTCCCAGCCCAACGAGCTCGGCCTCTTCAGCGCGGTGCTGCTCGTGCTGGCCGTCGGGACGGCGCTGAGCGTCCCCCCGGGACCGGCCTCCGCGCGGCGGTTGCGGGCGCTGGCCCTGGTCGCCTCGGTGCTGCTGCTCGCCGCGCTCGGGGTCTCGCTGTCGCGCGGCGCCTGGTTCGGCGCCGTCATCGGCGTGGTCGCCCTGGGCGTCCTCGTGCCCGCGACGCGGCGCCGCCTGCTGCGCGTCGGGGGCGGCCTGCTCGCGGGGGTGGCGGTGCTGGGTCTGCTCGGGGTCGGGCCGCTGGGCCAGGTCGTCGACCGGGTGGCCTCGGTGGGACAGGCCACCAGCAACCCCTACGACCAGCGCCCGCTGATCTGGGCCGAGGGCCTGCGCCTGGTCGCCGAGGCGCCGCTGCTGGGCCACGGGCCCGGCGGCTACTACCTCGAGGCCGCCGGGGGCGCGCTGCGCGCCGGTGCGGTCCTCGAGGTCGAGCACGCCCACCAGCTGCTGCTCAACACCGCGGTCGAGTTCGGGCTCGTCGGCCTGGGCGCGCTGCTGGCGCTGCTGGCCGGGCTGGGGGCGGGGCTGGCGGCGGCCCGCCGGGCCACGGCCACGCTCGACGCCGGCGCGCCCGAGCGCTGGCTGCCGGGGGTCCTGGCGGCCGCTCTCGTGCCGGTGCTGGCCCACGGCATGCTGGACTACCCGTTGCGCAACCCCGTGGTGCTCACGACCGTCTGGCTCGTGCTCGCCACCCTCGTGGCCGCCTGCACCGTGGCGGTCACCACGACCCGACCCGACACCGAGGACGCCCGATGAGACCTGAGCCCGCGCCACTGGACCGGCTGCGGCTGCTGGTGGTCACCCCGACCGGGCTGCTCGGAGGGTCGGAGACCTGGCTGCTGGACCTGCTGCGCACCACCCGCCCACGCGTGCAGGCCGAGGTGTGGATGCTGGAGGACGGGCCGCTGCGGAGCGAGCTCGTGGCCGACGGGGTGAGCGTGACGGTGCTGCCCACGGGCCCGCGGGCTCGTGACCTGGCGCTGCGCAACCTCGACCTGGGTCGCCGGCTGCGGCGCAGCGACGCCGAGGTGGTGCTGGCCAACGGTGTGAAGGCCGCGGCCGCGGTGGTCCCGGCCGCCCGCACCGTCGGCGTGCCGGTCGTGTGGGCCAAGCACGACTTCTCCTGGGACCGTGAGCTCGCGCCCCGCCTGGGCCGGATGAGCGACGCGGTGCTGGCCACCTCGCGCGCGGTCGCTGCGGCCACGGGCCGCGACGACGCCACGATCGTCCCGCCGCCCCGCCCGCCCGCACCGACGCCCCGCGCCGAGGCGGCGGCGTACTGGGCGGAGCGAGGGGTCGACACCGGTGACGGGTTGGTGCTGGCGCTGCTCGGTCGCCTGGTCGGCTACAAGGGCGTCGACACCGCCATCGAGGCGCTGGCCCACGAGGGCGCGCTGTCCTGGCGGCTGGTGGTCGCCGGTCCCGACGACCCGACCGAGCCGGGGGAGCGGGCGCGGCTCGAGGCGCTGGCCGACCGGCTCGGCGTGCGCGACCGGGTGCTGCTCACCGGCCCGGTGCCCGACGCCGGCCGCCACCTGGCCGCCTTCGACGCCGTCGCCGTGCTGACCCGCAGCGACGGGGAACGCTTCGGACGCGAGGGCTACTCGCTCGTCGCGCTCGAGGCGCTCGGCGCCGGCGTACCCCTCGTCGGTGCCGCCGGCAACCCGGAGGTCGAGCGGATGGCGCTCACCGCCGGTCGCGTGGTCCCGCCGAGCGACCCGAGGGCCCTCGCGGGCGCGCTGCTGGAGCTGCAGGAGCCCGAGGCCCGGGACCGCTGCGGCCGGGCCGGGCGGGCCGTCCTGGCCGAGCACCCCGACGCCGAGGCCTGCGGCCAACGGGTCGTGCAGGTGCTCGCCGAGGCCGCGCGGCGTCCGGGCGCGGGGCTGGTGGGCCCGCCGATGACGGTGCTGACCTGCTTCCGCGACGAGGAGGGGCACGTCGACGAGGTCGTGGGCGCCGTCCTCGACCAGCTGGGGCCAGACGACGAGTACCTGCTGCTCGACGACCGCTCCAGCGACAAGACGGGCGCCGAGCTCGCCGCGTGGGTCTCGCGCGACTCCCGCCTGCGGCTTCTTGACGGCCCCGGCGTCAACCTGTCGGTCGCGCGCAACGCCGGCTTCGCCCAGGCGCGCCACCCCCGGGTGGCCTGCACCGACGCCGGCTGCGCGCCGGGGCCGCGCTGGCTGGCCGGGCTGCGGGCGGCCTTCGCCGAGCCCGACCCCGTCGACCTGGTGGTCGGTGTCTACGACGTCGACGGCGGCGACCCGGTGCGCGACGCCGCCCGGGTCGCGCTGTTCCCCTCGATCGCCGAGGCCCGTCGCCCGGGACTGCTGACCCGCTGCGCGGGCCGGGTCACCGGGCGCAGCTTCTCGGCCCGCCGCCTCGACGGCCGCTCGATGGCCTGCGCCGTCCCGGCGTGGGAGGCCGCCGGCGGCTTCGACGCCCGGCTGCGCAGCTCCGAGGACGCCGTCTTCGGTGACGCGGTGCTCGCCGCCGGCGGCCGCAGCGCGCTGGCCCTGGACGCCCGGGTCACCTGGGCACAGACCGGCGACCTGGCCGACATGGCGCGGATGTACGCCAAGTACGGCGAGTGGGGTGGCCGCGCCGGCTCCTGGCAGCTGGTCAGCCGCGACCTGGTGCGCGCCTCGGCGTACGCCGTGGCACCGCTGGTGCTGGCGACGGGCGGACGAGGCGCGCGTGCGACCGTGCTCGCCGGCGCGGCCGGCTACCTGGCGCTGCCGGCGCTGCGGGCCCGCGACGTCGACGTGGTGCCTGGCACCTGGGCGATGGTGCCGGTCGTCGTCGCGCTCAAGGACGTGGCGAAGGCGGCCGGGTGCCTGCGCGGGCTGGCGGCCCGTGCGGCGGGGAGAGCCGGTGGCTGAGCAGGTCATCAGCGCGACGACCCACCGGGCCGCGCGCAACGCGGTGGTGCGCGCCGTCGCGGAGGTGCTCGGCAAGATCGCCACCCTCGCCTGGACCGTCGGGGCGGCGCGGATGCTGTCCGCCGACGACTTCGGCGCGGTGTTCTACGCGCTCACGATCATGCTCGTCCTGACGTCGCTGGCCGCCTGGGGCTTCGACAGCGGCCTCACCCGGCGCGGCAGCGCCGTGCCCGAGTCGCTGCCCCGGCTGTTCCGGGCCACCCAGCTGTGGAAGACCGGCCTGGCCGTCCCGGTGCTGCTGGTCGCGGGGCTGCTGCTGGCCGGCGTGCCGGCGGTCGGTTCGTGGCCGGTCCTGGCGCTGATGCTGGCCGCGGGCCTGCCCGAGCTGTGGAGCCAGACCATCCGCACCGCGGCCGCCTGCCGCCAGGTCTCCGCCGGGGTCTCGTCGGCCCTGGTGGTGCAGCGGGTCGCCACCGCCGCGGCGGTGCTCGGGGCGCTCGCTGCCGGCACCGGTGCCGAGGGCGTGGCGGCCGGGTTCCTGGCCGGCACCGTGGTCGGCTGGCTGGCCCACGTGGTGGCCGCGCGGCGCCTCGACGTGCGCCAGCCGCTGCGCGGGCTGGAGCGGGCCGACCTCGCCGCCGCGGTCCACGAGACCGTGCTGGTCGGCGTCAGCGGGCTGGTGCTGATGCTGCTCTTCCGTGTCGACGTGCTCATCCTCGGCCAGCTCGAGGGCGCCGAGGCGGTCGCCGTCTACACGGTCGCCTACCGGATCCTCGAGACGGTGCTCTTCGTGACCTACGCGATCAACTCGGCGGTGCTGCCGGTGCTGAGCTCGACCGCCAGCAGTGCGACGCGCCGCCTGGGCGTCGAACGGGCGATCGCGGTCGGCGGGTTCGTCTACCTGCCCTTCGTCGCGGTGTCGGTGATGGAGGGCCGCGACGTCATCGACCTGCTCTTCGGCCCGACGTACGCCGACGCGGCCGCGCCGGTGCTGGCCTGGCTGGCACCGGCGGCCCTGCTGCTGGCCGTGGCCAGCTTCACCGACTCGCTGCTGCACGTGCTGGGCCGCCACCGCGCCCTGCTGGCCTCCTCCAGCGTCGCCCTGGTCATCAACGTGGCCCTCAACCTCGCCCTCATCCCGGTGCTCGGCGCGACCGGCGCAGCGCTGTCGACGACGGCGTCGTACCTGGTGCAGGCCGTGGCGGTCCTGGTCTTCCTGGAGCGCGCGGGGGAGCGGCCCTCCGTCCTGCGCCCCCTGCTCAGCGCCAGCGGGGCGTCGCTCGTGCTGGTCGCGGTGCTGGCGCTGATCCACCTCCCGGTGCTGGCCGAGCTGCTCGTCGGCGCCGTCGCCTACCTCGCCACCTGGCTGCTCCTGGTGCGGCGCCTGGCACCCGAGCAGCAGCAGGTGCTCGTGGGGCTCCTGCGCCGCCGCGTCGCCTGACCGCGACCCGGCGCCCGCTCCCGGCGTACGCCGCTGTGTGGCCGAGCTGGGAGGCGCGTCGAGTCGGCGCCAGTTCCCCCGTACGCCGCTCCGTTGGTCGAGCAGCAAGGAGCGCCAGCGACGCGCGTCGTCGAGACCCCGCAAGAATCGCGCGGACCTCGGCGTACGCCATGGGGTCACCGGGTTTCGACGACGCTCGAGCCTCCGGCCCTCGCTGCTCAACCAGCGGAGTGCCGTACGCCGTCGTGGTGCTCGCGCAGGGAAGAGCTGGGTCTAGGTGCGGTGGTGGAAGGTGACCTGGTTGTCCCCACCGATGACGACTTCGTAGTCGGGGTCGTGGATACGTCGGTGGTGGTACGGGCACAGCAGGCGTCCGCGGGCCAGGTCGGTGAGGCCGTGGTGGGCCCAGGGGTCGTCGTGGTGGGCGTGGCACATCGCGGGTGGTGCGTCGCAGCCCTTGGCGGTGCAGCCGCCGTCGCGGATGCCCATCGCGATGCGCTGGGTCTTGGTGAAGAACCGCTTGGCCCGGCCCACGTCGAGGGGTTTGCTCTTCCCGTCGAGGACGACGGGGACGATGCCGGCCTCGCACGCCAACCGGCGCGCGGCCCCGGCGCTGATCCGGCCGCCGGTGTCGAGCGCAGCCGCTGCTAGCCCACCCTGGAGAGTCGCGAGGGTCATCGTGACCACGACGGTGGCGTTGACCCCGCCGGCGCGTGGCAGTCGCTTGGGGTCGAGGCGTTCGATGAGCTCGACGAACGCATCGCCCAGCCGCTGCGCGGTGGGCCGGCGTGCCGGCTCCGGTGCCTCGTCCGTGCCTACCCTGTTGGCGATCTGGTGCTTCGGGGCGGCGAACGCCAGCAGGGCTTTCTCGAGCATCTGCCCGACCAGGGTCGGGACGGTGAAGGAGCCCCTGATCCGGCCGTGGCCGTCCTCGCGCATCCGGAACACCGAGCTCTTCTCGGCCTCGCGTTCCTCGCGGTCGAGATGCTCGGCCTCCCAGGCCTCACCGACCTCGGGTGCGACGACGTCGAGGATCCGGCGCCCCAGCACCCGCAACGCTTTCGCGTCGTGCACCTGCGCGAACTCGACCAACGCCGCAGTCGCGTCTCGGAGGACCGCCGGGTCGAGGTCGTCGGGCAACGCGTCCAACGACGCGCAGATCACCGACGCCTGCTCCGCGACCAGGTCCCCGCAACCGAGCGCTTCGCGCACCATTACGTGACGAGCGAGCCCTTCGGCCAGGCGCACCTGACGGAACGACTCGCGCTTGGTGGTCCGGGTGACGTTGGAGTGCCACACCGCCAGCGACGGCGAGGCGTTGCGCTCCTGCACCGCGACGGTCTCGGCGTGCTCCAGCAGCCGGGACTGCACTGCGGCCAGCCGTGCCTGGAGCCGCGAGGCCTCCACGATCGCCTGCGCGGTCTCGGACTGGCTCATCGACCAGGCCGACATATCGGCGACCTCGTCCAGCACCGCGTGGGCCCGCGCGACAGCACTCCCGACGGGGTGCGCGGCGGTGGTCGACATGAGTGAAGTATCTCAGCCGCCACCGACAAAGCACCAGGTCAAACCCCGTTTTCCACAGACGGCTCGAAAACTTTTTCGAGGGTGCGGAAGTGACTGGTCGAGGGTTCAAACCTGACTGCTCGGTGGTTCAGAAGTGACTGCTCGGCCGACTTGGGGTCGGGACGGGCGAGCCCCCATACTTCCCGCTCGTGACCACTACGACGCAGTCCTCCCGACCCGCACTCAGCTCCGGCTGGTCCACCCTGTCCCGAGCGTTGGTGGTGGTCCTCGGCCTCGCGCTGCTCGGCAACGCGGTCAACGCGGTGTTCTCGTCCTGGGCCTGGCGCACCTTCGCCGGCTGGGCCTCCGACCCGGCCTCCATCGACCAGGGCCGGGCGACGGCGTACGACGCCGGCACCGTCGTCATCGGGCTGGTGCTGGTCGTCCTGCACATCATGGTGCTGGTGCTGATGATCATCTGGCTGTTCCAGGCCCACCGCAGCGACCGGATGGACCCGGCGCGGCTGGAGCACAGGTCGGGGTGGGCGATCGGTGGGTGGTTCGTGCCGGTGCTCAACCTGTGGCGGCCCTACCAGATGGTCGAGGACGTGCGGCTGGGCGGCCGGAGCGGCTCGGGCCCCTCGACCAACGTCGTCCTGTGGTGGTGGATCAGCGTGGTCGGTGCCTCCATCGCCAACCGCGTGACCACGGTGCTGCTCGGTGGCGCGGACCCTGCCGACCCCGACTACTTCTCTGCCCTCGCGAACGCCAACCTGTCCGACGTCGTCGCATCGGCCCTGTGGGTGGCGGCCGCGGTCCTGGGCATCCTGGTGGTCAAGGACGTCACCGAGGCTGTGGAGCAGTCGCCGCACGCGCCCGCCCCGGCGCGCACCTGATCAGTCCTGGCCCGCGCGGCGGCGGGCGGCCAGCGCGACGGCGGCGCGACCGCGCAGCCCGCGCGGCAGGGCGTAGGTGCCGACCGGGTCGTCGGCGTCGGCGAAGCGGTACTTGTAGTCCTCGTCGCCGCGCAGGAACCGGAACTCCCGCGCGCCCGACTCGAGCGCGTCGCGCACGGCGTGCACGAGGAGCACGAAGCCCACGGACTCGCGGTCCATCTCCGGATCGCGCCCGAACTGGTAGCAGTACACGTCGGGGCCGAAGGCGAAGGTGAGCAGCGACGAGACGCACCGGCCGTCGACGTCCATCGACCACAACCGCAGCCAGCCGCGCTCCAGCGCCAGCGTGGCGAAGGCCCGCGTGAAGCGGTGCTGGCGGGGGTCGAGCAGGGGGCTGTCGCCCTCCCACCTCGCGGCGTGCAGGGCAAAGAGCGCGTCGAGGTCGCTCGAGAGGGTCTCGGCGGTGGCCAGGCGGACCACCACGTCGTGGTCGCGCTCGAGGGTGCGCGGCTTGCGGTTCACCTGACCGCGGAAGTTCTTGCTCTTCGAGGCCAGCCACGACTCCCAGGTCAAGCCCTCGGCGAAGCGCAGCACCGGGCTCACCTCGGTGCTGATCGGGCGGGCGTCGAACGGCTCCCACCAGGGCGCGGCGACCGGGCAGTCCTGGAGGAGCACCACGTCGGCCGGCAGGTCGCCGCCCTCCAGCGCCGCGCGCAGCAGGGGAGCGGCCCGGGGCAGGTCCTCGGGCGCGCAGACCGGCCCGAGCAGGTCGGCCGGGCCGTGGCCGATCCAGCGCACCTGGCGCAGCGCACGACCGCGCGAGTGCAGCGGCAGCACCACCCGGGGTGCCTGCGGGTCGTCCACGAGCACGTGCGGGGTGGCGCCGTCGGCGTACTCGCCCCACCACGTGCTGGCCCAGGCGTGGGTGGCGAAGAGGTTGCGGGCGGCCAGCGCGAGGTCGTCCCAGGTCGTGGGGTCCGGTCCTCCGAGGGGCAGCACGGCGCGAGTCTAGGGGGGAGGCACCGCATAGGGTGGCGGCGCCATGGACGCCCTGGACCTCTACGACGAGCACGCGCGCGAGCGCCTGGTGCCCGAGCCGCCCAAGCGGGTCGACGCGCCCGAGCGCACCCCCTTCGAGCGCGACCGCGCCCGCGTGGTGCACGCCGCAGCCTCCCGGCGGCTCGCGGCCAAGACCCAGGTGGTGGGTCCGCAGAGCGACGACTTCGTGCGCAACCGGCTCACCCACAGTCTCGAGGTCGCCCAGGTGGCCCGCGACCTGTCGCGCGCGCTGGGCAGCCTGCCCGACATCGCCGAGACCGCGGCGCTCGCCCACGACCTGGGCCACCCGCCGTTCGGCCACAACGGCGAGCGGGTGCTGGCCGAGCTGAGCGGTGCCTGCGGCGGCTTCGAGGGCAACGCCCAGACGCTGCGGCTGCTGACCCGGCTCGAGGCCAAGACCATCGACGCCGAGGGCCGCTCGGTCGGGCTCAACCTGACCCGGGCCACCCTCGACGCCTGCACGAAGTACCCGTGGCCCCGCGGGGCCGCCGAGGCACCCAGCGGGGTGCACGCCGACGGCTCGCCGCGCGAGGTGCACAAGTTCGGGGTCTACGAGGACGACCTGCCGGTCTTCGACTGGATGCGCGCCCCGGTGCCCGGGGGTGGGGTGCGCCGCTGCCTCGAGGCGCAGGTGATGGACCTCGCCGACGACGTCGCCTACTCGGTGCACGACGTCGAGGACGGCACCGTCGCCGGCCGCGTCGACCTCACCGAGCTCGACACCGCAGGGGTCTGGGCGACCGTCCGCGCCTGGTACGAGCCGGGCGCCGACGACGACGTGCTCGACGAGGTGCTCGCGGGGCTGCGCTCGGTCGGCTCGTGGCCCACCACGCCGTACGACGCCTCGCGGCGCAGCCTGGCGGCGCTGAAGAACCTGACCAGCGACCTGATCGGCCGCTTCTGCGGCGAGGTGCAGGCCGCGACCTTCGCGGCCGCCGACGGCCCGTTCGTGCGCTACCGCGCCGACCTGGTCGTGCCCGAGCGCACCCGCCTCGAGGTCGCGGTGCTCAAGGGGGTCGCGGCCCACTACGTGATGCAGGCCGAGGACCGCATCGCGGTGATGTCGCGCCAGCGCGAGCTGATGGCCGAGCTGGTCTCCCTGCTCCTCGAGCGTGGTCCCGACGCCCTCGACCGGCCCTTCGCCGACGACTGGCACGAGGCCGGCGACGACGCCGAGCGGCTGCGGGTGGTCGTCGACCAGGTGGCCTCGCTGACCGACGCGAGCGCGGTGGCGCGCTGGGAACAGCTCAGGGCCCGCGGCTAGCGTGTGGCCATGACCGATCAGCGCGAGCCGCTCGTCTGGCTGCCCTTCGACCCCGCCGAGCTGGGGGAGGTGCCCCGCGGTCTGCGCTACGAGGTCGTCGACCCCCGCGAGCACGTGCCCGACACGGTCGCCGACGTCGCCTTCTACGTGACGCCGTACGCCATGGGGCCGCAGGTCGGCGACGTGCTGGAGCGGATGAGCGGCCTCCAGGTGGTGCAGACCCTCAGCGCCGGCGTCGACAACGTGCGCAGCCGGGTCCCCGAGGGCGTCACCCTGTGCAACGGCCGCGGCATCCACGACACCTCCACCGCCGAGCTGACCCTGACGCTGGTGCTGGCGGCGCTGCGCGACGTGCCGGGCATGGTCCGCGACCAGGACCAGCACCGGTGGAACACCCGGTGGCGGCCCTCGCTCGCCGACAAGCGGGTCCTGCTCGTCGGGTACGGCGCGATCGGCCAGGCGATCGAGGACCGGCTGCTGCCCAACGAGTGCGAGGTCGTCAAGGTCGCGCGCACCGCCAGGGAGACCGAGCGGGGGCCGGTGCACGGCTTCGACGAGCTGCCCGACCTGGTCGGCGACGCCGACGTGGTGGTGCTCATCGTGCCGCTCACCGACGAGACCCGGGGGCTGGTCGACGCCGACCTGCTGGCGCGGATGAAGGACGGCGCCCTGCTGGTGAACATGGCCCGGGGCCCGGTCGTCGTCACCGCCGACCTGCTGGCCGAGCTGCACGCCGGCCGCCTGGTCGCGGCCGTCGACGTGGTCGACACCGAGCCGCTGCCCGCCGACGACCCGCTGTGGGACGCACCCGGTCTGCTGGTCTCCCCGCACGTCGGCGGCGCCACCTCGGCCATGTGGCCGCGCGCCCACCGGCTGGTGCGCGAGCAGCTCGAGAGGTACGCCGCGGGGGAGCCCCTCCACAACCAGATGACGGGCGAGTACTGACCGCGCCCGCCCGCCCGTAGGATCGCCGACGTGGTGGGCAGGATTCGCGAGCAGAGCATCGCCGAGGTGCGCGAGAAGGCCCGTATCGACGAGGTCGTCTCGCAGTACGTGACCCTGCGCAACGCCGGCGGCGGCTCGATGAAGGGCCTGTGCCCCTTCCACGACGAGAAGTCCGCCTCCTTCCACGTCACCCCCTCCCGCGGCTTCTTCCACTGCTTCGGGTGCCAGGAGGGCGGCGACGTCATCAGCTTCGTGATGAAGATCGACGGGCTCTCCTTCGGCGAGGCCGTCGAGCGGCTCGCCGACAAGTCCGGCGTGGCGCTGCAGCGCGACGAGGGCGACGGCACCTACGAGAAGCCCAAGGGCCCCCAGCGCGGCCGGCTCGTGGAGGCGCACAAGGAGGCGCAGGCCTGGTACGCCGACCAGCTCGCCACGCCCGACGCCCTCGTGGCCCGCCAGTTCCTCGACGAGCGCGGCTTCGACCAGACCGCCGCCCAGACCTTCGGTGTCGGCTTCGCGCCGCGCGACGGCGAGGCGCTCTTCAAGCACCTGCGCCAGAAGGGGTTCAGCGTCGACGAGCTGACCACCGGCGGGCTCGTCGCGGTCGGCCGCTCGCCGTACGACCGGTTCCGTGGACGGCTGCTGTGGCCCATCCGCGACGCCTCCGGCGACACCATCGGCTTCGGTGCTCGCCGCATCTTCGACGACGACCGCATCGACGCGAAGTACCTCAACACCTCCGAGACCCCGATCTACAAGAAGAGCCAGGTGCTCTACGGCATCGATCTGGCGCGCCGCGAGATCGGCCGGTCCAGCCAGGCAGTCATCGTGGAGGGCTACACCGACGTGATGGCCTGCCACCTGGCCGGCGTCGGCACCGCGGTGGCCACCTGCGGCACCGCCTTCGGCGACGAGCACGCCAGGGTGCTGCGCCGCTTCCTCAACGACCACGAGGAGTTCCGCGGCGAGGTGATCTTCACCTTCGACGGCGACGCGGCGGGCCAGAAGGCGGCCCTGCGGGCTTTCGGCGGCGACCAGAACTTCGTGTCCCAGACCTACGTCGCGGTCGAGCCCGGCGGGATGGACCCCTGCGACCTGCGCATCCAGCAGGGCGACGCCGCCGTGCGCGAGCTCGTGGCGCGCCGGGTGCCGCTCTACCGCTTCGTGCTCTCGAACGTGGTGTCCCGCTTCGACCTCGACCGCGCCGACGGCCGGGTCGACGCGCTGCGCGAGGGGGCCAAGCTGGTCACGAGCGTGCGCGACAAGTCCAAGGTCGACGCCTTCTCGCGCGAGCTCGCGCAGATGGTCGGCACCGACCCCGACGAGGCGCGGTCCGAGGTGCGCCGGGCCGCGGCCCGCGGCCCGCAGAGGTCCGGGCGTCCTGACCGGCGCGACAGCGCCACCACCGGCGCCCCGTCGCCCGGCGCGGGGGAGCAGCCGGCCGCCCCGGCGCGCCAGGCGCTGCCCGACCTGCGCGACCCCCGCTTCGAGCTCGAGCGCGAGACGCTGAAGCTGGTGGTGCAGCACCCGATGGCGATCGGTCGCAGCACCGCCGACATCGGGCCCGACGACTTCACCCACCCCACCTACCGCGGCGTGTGGGCGGTCGTGGCCGCCGCCGGCGGCCCGGCCGCCGGTGCGGGCGACCCCGGGTGGGCGGGGCGGCTGCGCGACGGTGCCAGCGACCCCGACGTGCTGGCGGCGGTCTCGATGCTGGCCGTCGAGCCGCTGCTGACCGACAAGGAGCCCGACGCGGCGTACGTCGGCCACCACGTGCTGCGCCTGCTCGAGCTGACCGCGGCCCGGCGGATCACGGAGGTGAAGTCGCGGCTCCAGCGCACCAACCCCGTCGACGACCCCGACAGCTACAACCGGATGTTCGGCGAGCTGGCCGCGCTCGAGCAGCACCGCCGCGCGCTGCGCGACCGGGTGGTGGGCGCATGAGGTTCTCTCGGCGGAGCGCCCGGCCCGACCTCGACGTCGCCCGCGGCGAGCGGCTGCTGGCCTGGGCCGGCCCCGAAGGCCCCGACGGTCCCGACGGCCCCGACGGCCCGTGGTCGGCGGCAGCCGCGATGCGCTCTACCTGCGGCGGGGCCAGGCACCGGTGCGCCGGCTGCCCTGGGAGCAGGTCGAGGCGGCCGACTGGGACGCCGAGACCGACACGCTGCGCGTCAGCGAGGTCGGCTCGTGGGGCGAGCAGCGCGTCGAGCACGAGCTGGTGCTGCACGAGGCCACCCGCCTGCTGGAGCTGGTCCGCGAGCGGGTGACGGCCAGCATGGTCTACCAGCACCAGGTCTCCCTCGGCCCGCGCCGCGGACTGCGGGTGGTGGCCCGCCGGGCGCCGTCCGGGCGCGAGCCGGTGCGCTGGTTCTACGAGTACGACGAGGGCGTCGACCCCGCGGATCCGGCGGTCCGGGAGGCGGCCGAGCAGGCGCTCGCCCTGGCCCGCCAGCAGGTCGAGGGCGGCTGAGGACCTCGATTTCTCACCGCCCGAGCACCTTGCTACTGTGTGCGCGCTGCACCGATCCCCTGTAGCTCAACTGGCAGAGCATTCGACTGTTAATCGGAGGGTTGTTGGTTCGAGTCCAACCGGGGGAGCAGAGAGCGAAGGGCCCGCACGCGACATCGTCGCGGCGGGCCCTTCGGCGTTGCTGGCGGGGCTACTCGCCCCAGCCCATCGCGAACACCTCGAAGGGCGCGGCCAGCGGGGTGCCGAGGCGCTGCCCGCTCGCGCGGGCCATGCCCTCGAGGAACTCGCGGGCGTCGAAGTCCTCCCAGCCCAGGCCGTCGATGTAGGCCCGGTGCGCCTCGAGGGAGGCGACGCCGGCGTCGAAGCTGCTCGTCGTGTCGACCGCGTGGGTGGCCTGCGGGGAGCCGAACGCCCACACCTCGCGCACCCCGCCCCACGACTCGAGGGTGCCGACGGACCGCTCGCCGGTGAGCTGCTCGGGGAAGACCCAGCGGTTGCCGGCGTCGCGCACGGCGTCAAGGACCGCCTGGCCGACGGCGATGTGGTCGGCCTGGTTGAGGTTGCGCCCGCCCCAGGTCTCGCGGAAGTTGCCGGTCAGGACGATGTCGGGGCGGTGGCGGCGCACGACCTCGGCGATCACCCGCCGCAGCGCGACGCCGTACTCCAGCACCCCGTCGGGCAGGCCGAGGAACTCGACCACGTCGACCCCGACGACCCTGGCGCTGTCGACCTGCTCCTGCTCGCGCAGCGGCCTCGCCTCGTCGGGGTGCAGCGCGTCGATGCCGGCCTCACCGCTGGTGACCATGCAGTAGGCGACCTCCTTGCCCTGCCCGGTCCAGCGCGCCACCGCCGCCGCGGCCCCGAACTCCAGGTCGTCGGGGTGCGCGACCACGCACAGCATCCGCTGCCAGGTCTCGTCGAGGTGCTCCAGGGGCTGCGGTGTCTCGGTCGGCTGCGACATCCCCCGAGACTGGCACGCCCCGCCCGGCCGCGCATCCCCTCCGCCGGGGGCCGGGCGCCCGCGGGAGTTTCATCGGGCACCCGATGCACCTGTCGCCGGCACCATGAAGGTTCATCGTCCCGGCGGGAGCTCTGTCGGGCACCCGATGAAACTCCCGGGCCCGGCGGCACCCGCGGTGGGGGAGGCTGGCTAAGGTACGACGCCGAGGGGCGGTAGCTCAGCCGGTCAGAGCAGAGGACTCATAATCCTTGGGTCGTGGGTTCGAGCCCCACCCGCCCTACCAGGGGATCGCCGTGCCTGGGGCTACTGTGCCCGGCATGGGTGACAAGGCGGCCGACCTGCTCGACGCGCTGGTCGGGGCCGGGCCCCGGGTGCTGCTGGCCCTGGGGGTCGTCGTGCTCGGGTACCTGCTGTCGCGGGGGCTGCGGTGGGTCCTGCAGCGGCTCCTGCGCTCGCGGCACACCCCGAGCTTCACGACGGTGATGAGCAAGCTGGCTGGCTGGGTGCTGCTGTTCCTCGCGGTGATGGCCGCCGTCGTGCTGGTCTTCCCCTCGGTCAAGCCGGTCAACATGCTCGCCGGGCTCGGGTTCTTCTCGGTGGCCGCCGGCTTCGCGTTCCAGGACATCCTGGAGAACCTGCTCTCCGGCCTGCTGCTCATCCTGCGCCAGCCGTTCCGCTCCGGTGACCAGATCAGCGTGGGGGAGGTCTCCGGCACCGTCCAGGCGATCACGATCCGCGAGACCCGGCTCAGGACCTTCGACGGACAGCTCGTGCTGATCCCCAACCGCGACGTCTACAAGGCGGTCATCACGGTCCGCACCCACTTCCCGAGCCGCCGGGTGGCCTTCGTCGTCGGGATCGCCTACGAGAACGACACCGGCGAGGCGTGCCGGGAGATCCGCGCGGCGCTGGAGGAGAACCTGCCGCGCGTCGACGACACCCCCGAGCCGGAGGCCGTCGTGACCCAGCTGGGGGTCTCCACGGTCGACATCGAGGCCCGCTTCTGGTGCGCGCCCGACCAGCACGACGTCGTGCTGGCCACCGACGCCGCCATCCGGTCGGTCAAGGCCGCGCTCGACGGGGCCGGCATCGAGATGCCGGCCGACATCGTCGTCCTGCAGGCCACCCCGAGCCTGCGCGCCGCGATCTCGGGCGAGGCCGAGGTGACCCCCGGCGGCGGGGTGCGCGACTCCTCGGGCTAGGCGCGTTCAGCCCCTCGCGTCGTACGCCGCCCGCTCGCGCTCGGCGGCGACGCGGTCGCGGCTGCGCACCAGGCGCAGCAGCGTGACCAGGCCGATGCCGCCGACCATGTTGCCGAGCACGGTCCAGGAGAACCACCGCGCCCAGTCGGCGTACCCGAAGCCGGCCTCGCCGGTGTGCAGGGCGCCGAAGGCCATCAGCGAGTCGAGGATGGAGTGGAACATCTGCAGGCCCGCGAGCAGGAAGCCGATGGCCACGGCCGCGATGATCTTGGCGACCATCTCGTCGGTGCCCTGCTGCATGCGGGTCATCAGGGTGATGGCGGCGCCGGCGAGCACGGCGAGGCTGAAGGTCTCCAGCGACAGGCCCGCGTCGACGAAGTGGGTGCCCATGTCGACCAGGTCGGAGTGGTAGGCCGGGAAGGCCTGCACGACCAGCCACATGATCACCCAGCCGCCGAGCAGGTTGCCCAGCAGCGTCAGGCCCCACAGCCGCAGCAGCGAGCGGAACCGCGCCCGTCGTGCGGCCACCGTCACCACCGGGATGAGGAAGCCCTCGGTGAAGAGCTCCGAGCGCGCCAGCAGCAGCGCCACGAAGCCCAGCGAGAAGGCGATGCCGGCCAGCAGGTGGCTGCCGGTCTCGTGGTAGACCGCGAGCAGCGCCAGCACCCCGAAGGCCACCTCGGAACCGCCGAAGAAGCCGGTGACCGCGGTGGCCACCACGCCGCGGCCCATCCGCTGCACGCCCTCGTCGAGCTGGCGGTCGATGGCGTCCTCGAGCTCGTCCTCGAGCGGCCCGTCGGTGCTGCCGCGCGAGCGCGAGGGGTCGTCCGCGTGGTCGCGGTCGCCGGTGGACGGGTGCTCGCTCATGGGCCCATCCTGTGGCCGGTCGTGCCGCCCCGCCGCGCGCCGCGCCGCTCAGCCCTGCGCGTCACCGCTCTGGTCACTTTTCTGGCCGCCGCCCTGGTCACCGGTCTGGAGCCGGTCGATGTGCTGGGAGGCCTCGGCCTTGGTGAGGTCGGCGTCGATGGTCTCGCCGGCCTCGCGGGCCAGCGTGTCGAGGTAGCTCTTCTGGGCACCGGTGGCCGGCTCGTCGCCGCTGACCCAGTCCGAGGGGTCCTTCTCGGTGGCGCTGGGGTCGGGGCGCTCGGCACCCAGGACCTCGGGCTGCTCGGCGGGGACGTCGTTCGTACGTGCGTTCGATTCCATGCCGGTGACGCTACCCACCGGGGACCACCGCCCCAAGGCCCCTGTGGGGTGAGGGCCGGCCACGCGGCAGACTGGAGCCATGATCGCCGCCCCCAAGTACGGCTTCGTCGTCCTCGCCGTGCCCAAGTCGGGCTCCACCGCGCTGGAGGCGGCCTTCGCCAAGCACGCCCAGCTCGTGACCTCGGGCCCGCACTCGCTCAAGCACGTCGGGGTGCAGGGCTTCGAGCGTGACATCGCCCCGCTGCTCGACGAGCACGGCTACCCGCGCACCGGCTACGAGGTCGCGGCCCTGGTGCGCGACCCGGTGTCCTGGATGTCGTCGTGGTGGCGCTACCGCTCGCGGCCGGGCATCGTTGGCACCGCGACGTACACCGGCGAGATGAGCTTCGACGAGTTCGTGGGCCGGGTGTCGACCGGCGAGATCGACCTGCCCTCGCAGTCCAGCTACGTCACCGGCCCCGACGGCGCCCCCGGCGTCGACCGGCTCTACCGCTACGAGGACCTCGACGACTTCCTGGCCTGGCTGCACGAGTGCCTGGGGCCCAAGAAGGCGCGCAAGAGCCAGCTCAAGCAGCGCAACGTCTCGCCCGAGCGCCAGCACGAGGTCTCGGCCGCCACCCGCGACCTGGTCGAGGAGGTGTACGCCGCCGACGTGGCGCTGCACCGCGACGTCGCCACCGGACGCCTCACCGGCCGCTGAGCCGCACGACGGCAAAGCCTGACGAGCCCCGCGCCGAGGTCCCCGTCGGGGCCCGGCGCGGCTGGTACCTTCCCAGCGCCCGTCTCCCCCTGCCAGCGAGGTCGTCATGGACGAGCCCAGCGCCCCACCGCGCCGCGGCAAGCGTCGCCGCCCCCCGTCGCGCCGGCGCGCGCAGGGGCTGCCCGGCACCGTCGGGGTGACCCTGATGGGCGCCCTGCTCCCGGGCTCCGGCTTCGTCTGGACCGGTCGCACGCTGCTGGGCCTGCTGGTGCTCGTGCCCAGCTGCGTGGCGGCGGCGTACGCCGTCGGGATGGCGAGCCGGGCGGCCGACCTGCGCGCCCTCATCGACCTGGCCATGGACCCCGGGCGCCTGAAGGTGCTGGCCGCGGTGGCGCTGGTCGGGCTGGGGGTCTGGGCCCTGACGGTCTGGCTGACCTACCGCCAGGCCCGTCCCGTCCGCCGCTCGCGCACCGCGACCGTGGCCGGCCACGCCTTCGTGCTGCTGCTGGTCGTCCTGGTCGGTGCTCCGCTCGGGGTCGCGGCGCGCTACGCCACGGTGCAGGCCGACCTCGTCGAGACGGTCTTCGAGGAGGCCCCGCGCAGCGCCACCATCCCGCGCGACGTGACGGTGGCCGACCCCTGGGGCGGGCGCGAGCGCGTCAACGTGCTGCTCCTGGGCGGCGACGGCTCCGACTCCCGCGCGGGGGTGCGCACCGACAGCCTGATCCTGGCCAGCATCGAGACCGCCACCGGGAAGACGGTCCTCTTCTCGCTGCCGCGCAACATGATGTACGCCCAGTTCCCCGAAGGCAGCGTGCTGCACGAGCTCTACCCCGACGGCTTCACGGGCTACGGCGACCCGGCCGGCTACATGCTCAACGCGGTCTACGGCCAGGTGCCGCTGCTGCACCCCGGCGTCCTGGGTGCCAGCGCGGAGGAGGGGGCCGACGAGGGCGCCGACGCCCTCAAGCTCGCCGTCGCCGGCTCCCTGGGCATCGACGTCGACTACTACGTGCTGGTCAACCTGCGTGGGTTCGAGCAGGTGGTCGACGCGATCGGCGGCATCACCGTCAACGTGAACGAGCCGGTGGCCGTCAACGGCAACACCGACGCCGGCATCGAGCCGACCGCGTGGATCGAGCCGGGGCCCGACCAGCACCTCGACGGGTTCCACGCCCTGTGGTTCGCCCGCGGCCGCTACGGCTCCGACGACTACCGCCGCATGGAGCGGCAGCGCTGTGCGGTCGACGCCATCATCGAGGCCGCCGACCCGATGACGCTGCTGCGCCGCTACACCGGGCTCGCCGAGGCCGGCATGGACATCGTGACGACCGACATCCCGCGCGACCTGCTGCCGTCGTTCGTCGAGCTGGGGCTGCGGATGAAGGACGCCAAGGTCCGCTCGGTGGTCTTCAAGCCCTCGGAGCGCTTCTCCTCCGGCGACCCCGACTACGACCACGTGCGGGCGACGGTGGCGCGGGCCATCGACCCGCCCGAGCGCTCGGTTCGCAAGGCCGACCCCGACCGGGCCCGCGGCACCGAGGGCTCGTGCGCCTGGACCGGCGACGACGTCGTCGAGGCCCAGGACCCCGGCAGCACGACGACGGAGCCGGTCAGCCGCTGAGGCCCCGGTACCACTCCTGGTAGGAGGCCAGCGCCGCGCGGCCCCGCTCGAGCGCCTCGTCGGCCTGGGGCAGCAGGTCGGCGGCGCCCTCGACGGTCCCGCTGTCGGCGACCTGCTCGATGCGCCGCACCGCCTCGCCCGCGTAGGTCACGCCGAGGTTGAGCGCGCCGCCGGCGAGCTTGTGCGAGGCCTGGCGCAGGGCGTCGGCGTCACCCGCGGCGATCGCGTCGCCCATCGCGGTCATGGCCTCGCCGCAGTTGCGGGAGAAGTTCGCGATGGCGCGGTCGAGGTAGTCGGTGCTGTCCTCGTCGAGCTCGCGCAGCATCTCGAGCCGGTCGACGTCGATGCCGGCCAGCGCGGGGTCGTGCGTGGGCGGGACGGGCTCGCTCATCGCGGTCTCCTGGGGTTCGGTGCCGGGTGGCAGGTGGTGCCGGGTGTCGGTGGCTGCGCAGTCGGGCGCGGCGTCGAGCCAGCGGGCGAGGGTCTCGGCGAGCGCGGCCGGGTCGACCGGTTTGGTCAGGTAGTCGTCCATGCCGGCCTCGGCGCACCGCTCGCGCTCGCCCTCCACGGCGGCGGCGGTCATCGCGATCACGGGCAGCCGGGGCGCGCCGGCGTCGGCCTCGGCCGCGCGGATGCACCGGGTCGCGGCGTACCCGTCGAGCACGGGCATCTGCACGTCCATCAGCACCGCGTCCCAGCCGCCGGCGGCCACCGCCTCCACGGCCGCCCGGCCGTCGTCGACGGTGTCGTGGTCGTAGCCGAGGTGCTGGAGCAGCCCCCCGGCGACCATCTGGTTGACCGGGTTGTCCTCGACGACCAGCACGCGGTGGCGACGACCGGGGCGCTGGGGCTGGCCCGCGTCGGCCGGGGCGGTCGCCAGGTGCTCGAGCAGCGTGGTGCGCAGCACCCCCGAGAGCACCGGCTTGACCAGGCAGTCGTCGAGACCCGCCCGGCGCAGCTCCGCGGTGCCGAGGTGGGTCATCGACGTCAGCATCAGCAGCACGGTCGCGTCGTGGGCGGGGTCGGCGCGCAGGGTGCGGGCCAGGTCGAGGCCGTCGCGCTCGGGCATGGCCATGTCCAGCAGCACCGCGGCGTACGGCGCCGCCTCGCGCCCGGCCCGGGCGGTCGCGGCCAGCGCCTCGTCGACCGACGCCGCCACCTCGACCTCCAGGTCCCACCAGCCGAGCTGCTCGACGAGGATCAGGCGGTTGGCCGGGTTGTCGTCGACCACCAGCACGCGGCGCCCGCCGAGCAGCGCGCGGGCCTGCTCGTCGGCGGCGTCGACGACGTCGCCGGTGGGGGGCGCGAGGGGGACCCGCGCGGTGAAGACGGCGCCACCGGTCGGGTTCGGGCGGTGCTCGAGGCTGCCGCCGAGCGCCTGCACGATCTCGTGCGAGATGGCCAGGCCCAGGCCGGTGCCGCCGTACATGCGGGTCGTGGAGGCGTCGGCCTGGGTGAAGGGGTCGAACAGCCCGGCGACCTTGTCGGGCGGCACCCCGATGCCGGTGTCGGTCACGGTGACGACGAGGGTGGTGTCCCCGCCACCGTCCCCGTCCTCGCCGGGCCGAGCGGTGGCGTCGACGTCGACACGGCCGTGCTCGGTGAACTTCACGGCGTTGGAGACGAGGTTGGTGAGCACCTGCGCGATGCGTGTGGGGTCGCCGGCCAGCACCCGGGGCACCTCGGGCGCGCACGACAGGGTCAGCTCCAGCCCCTTGGCGCGGGCCTGGCCGGCCAGCACGCCCACCACCTGGTCGAGCACCGGGCGCACCTCGAAGTCGAGGACCTCCAGCTCGAGCCGGCCCGCCTCGATCTTCGAGAAGTCGAGGATGTCGTTGATGACCCCCAGCAGGGCGCGGCTGGCGACCTGCACCCCGGCGGCCAGGCGCTGCTGCTCCCCGGAGAGGGAGGTGCGCAGCAGGAGGTCGTTGAGCCCGATCACGCCGTTGAGCGGGGTGCGGATCTCGTGGCTCATCGTGGCCAGGAACTCCGACTTCTGCCGGGAGGCCTCCATCGCCTGGTCGCGGGCCTCGGCCAGCTCCTGGCGGACCCGTTCGCGCCAGGCGACACGGGCCATCTGCATCGACACGTGCTCCACCATCTGCTCGATCATGGCGTGGCGGTAGAGCGGCGGGGCGGAGGTGATCGTGAGCACGGCCCACACCTCGTCGAGCAGGACCACCGGGAAGGCGATCGTCAGGCGCGCCTGGTCCCACAGGACCCCGCCCTCCTCGAGGACGCGCTGGGCCAGCGCGAGCTCGGCACGCGCCGTGACCGGGTCGGCGCGGTCCTCGTCGGCTGCGTCGGCGTCGACGTAGAAGGGGACCAGACGCCCGTCGCGGACGGTGAAGGCGCGGGCCCGCTCCCAGTCGTCGTGCAGCAGCACCAGGTCGCGTGCCTGGCGCAGCAGCTGGTCGAACGTCTCGGCGTCGTTGGCCGCGGTCGAGACGGTCTGCATGAAGGTGTTCTGGGCCGCCTGGTCGGCCAGCGCGAGCTCGGTCTGCTTGCTCTCGGTGACGTCCTGGAGGGTGCCGATCATCCTGGGGTGGTCGGGGTCGTCCTGCAGGACGCCGCGGCCACGGGCCCAGCGCCACTCCTCGCCCACCAGGACCTGCACGGTGAAGTCGAGGTCGCCCCTGCCGGCGAGCCCGTCGGCCACCACGGCGCGCACCCGGTCCCGGTCGTCGGGGTGGACCTTCTCGACGAAGCGGTCGAGGGTCCACGGCTCGTTCGTGGCGTCGGTGTCGAAGAGGCGGTCGATCTGCTCGGAGCCCAGGATCTCGCCGGTGCCCAGGTCCCACGTCCAGGCCCCGATCCGGGCGATCTCCTGGGCCTCCTCGAGCCGGCGCAGGCTCTCCTCGTGGGCCAGCGCGGCGGCGCGACGCTCGTCGTAGTCGCTGAACGTCATCTGCACCGCGGTCGGCCGTCCCGCCTCGTCGCGGACCGCGCACTCGCGCACCAGCACCCAGACGATGCTGCCGTCGCGGCGCACGAGCTGGACCTCGACCGAGTCGTCCTCGACGTGCCCGTCGCGCACCTGCACCAGGTGCGCCTCCAGCTGGGTGCGACCGACCTCGTCGAGCGTCGCCTGCATCGGCACGCGCTGCATCTCGTCGTGCTCCACGCCGTACAGGCGCGCCATGGCCGGGTTGGCGTAGATCGTCCGGCCGGCCAGGTCGACGACCCAGATGCCGTCGGGAGAGCGCTCGACGATGTCGCGGTACACCTCGCCAGTCGTCATCGCACCTCCCGCCCCGCCACACCCTAGGGCCTCAGGGCCCTCCGGCGCCGTCACAACGTGCGCGCGCCCGAGATGAGCAGATCGCCTCCCGGCTGCTGCTGCAGGGTGAGCTCGACCCGCTCGCTGACCGTGCCGACCCCGGCACGTCGGTAGGTGTAGTCGTAGGTCGCCGTGCCTGACACCGGGTCGGCCTCGACCATCTCGAAGTCGCGCACCTCGCGCACGCTGCCCCAGAACCCGGTGTAGCCGTCCAGTCCACCGCTGGCGCGCTGGTAGGAAGGGGTCAGCAGCGCGAACCCCTCCTCGGGGTCGGCGACCGCGGTGCTCACGTAGCCGCTGGCGAACTCCTCGATGTCCTCGGCGCTCGGCCGCTCGGGCTGCGCGGAGCCGGTGTCCTCGGGTGTGCTGCCGGCGGTGCTGGTGGGGTCGGTGCCGGCCGCCCCGTCGCCGCCCGGGTCGCGGCCCTGCCCCACGGCGAAGGCGATCACGACCAGGACGGCCACCACGGCGGCGCCCAGCGCCAGCGGCGCCAGCGCGCCGCGGCGTCGCCCCTCGGACGGCGTTCCCGACCCGGTCGCAGGCCCGGTCGTGGGCCCGGTCGCGGGCCCGGGCGGCGGCTCGGCCGAGGGGATGACGGTGGGGTGCCCGCCGGTCGTGACGGGCGCGATCGTCTCGAGGGAGCGGGTGTCGTGGCGGCGCGGCAGTGGAGGGGTGGGCGCCGAGGAGCCGGGACCGCGCTGCAGCACGTCGCTCACCGTGGCCATGTCCCAGCGCTGCTCGGGGTCGCGGCACATGGTCGCCTCGAGGAGCGGCCCCAGCCACCCGGGCTGCTCGAGGCGCGGCGGCTCCTCGTGCACGATGCGGTAGAGCGCGCCGAGCACGTTGTCGCTCACCTCGTACGGCGGGTGCCCGGCCAGCGCGTGGTAGAGCGAGGCACCCAGCGACCAGACGTCGCTGCGGGCGGTGGCGCTGGCGCCCGAGGCCACCTCGGGTGCCAGGTAGGCGGGGGAGCCGGTCACCAGCCCGGTCCGGGTCAGCGAGGGGTCCGCCTCGGCCCTGGCGATGCCGAAGTCGGAGAGCTTCACCTGCCCGTCGGCGGTGACCAGCATGTTGGAGGGCTTCACGTCGCGGTGCACGATGCCGGCCTCGTGGGCGGCGGCGAGCGCCTCGGCGGCCTGTCCGAGCAGCTCGGCGGCCCGGTCGGGGGAGAGCGGTCCCTCGGCGCGCAGGTAGCCCGCCAGGTTGGTGCCGTCGACGTGCTCCATGACCAGGTACTGCTCGTCGTCCTGCTCGACGAGGTCGTAGACGGCCACCACGTGGGGGTGGCTCAGGCGGGCGGCCAGCCTGGCCTCCCGCTCGGCGCGCTCGGCGCGCTCGCGGTCGTCGGGGTCCTGGCCCGGCACGGCCCCCAGGCGCTTGATCGCCACGGCCCGGCCCAGCATCTCGTCGCGGCCCAGCCAGACCGCGCCCATGCCGCCTCGACCGATCTCCCGCTCGAGGGTGTACCTGCCCGCGATCACGCCCGCCCGACCTCCATGTGCCCGAGGATAGGGCGTCGCGGGCCAACCGGGTGGTCGGCCCGGTCGGCGATGAGGCAGGCTTGGCACCGTCCGGCGGACGGTCCGTCCGCACCCCGCCTGCGGAGAAGGCACAGACGTGAGCATCGACCCCACCCTCCTCGACGACCTCGAGTGGCGCGGCCTCGTCGCGCACTCGACGGACCGCGACGCGCTGCGCGCCGCGCTCGCGGAGGACAGCGTCCGCTACTACGTCGGCTTCGACCCCACGGCGCCGAGCCTGCACATGGGCAACCTGCTGCAGATCGTCACCGCCATGCGGCTCCAGCGCGCCGGCCACACGCCCTTCGTGCTCGTCGGCGGCTCGACCGGCATGATCGGTGACCCCCGCGACTCGGGCGAGCGCACCCTGAACACCGTCGAGACGGTCTCCGACTGGGTGCAGCGCATCCGCAGCCAGGTCGAGCCGTTCCTCGACTTCGACGGCGCCAACGGTGCGACCATGGTCAACAACCTCGACTGGACCGAGAACGTCTCGGCGATCGACTTCCTGCGCGACATCGGCAAGCACTTCCCGGTCAACCGGATGCTGGCGCGCGACGTGGTGCGCAACCGCCTCGACGACGGCATCAGCTACACCGAGTTCTCCTACATCCTGCTGCAGTCGATGGACTACCTGCACCTGCACCGGGCGCACGGCGTCACGCTGCAGCTCGGCGGCTCGGACCAGTGGGGCAACATCACCGGCGGCGTCGAGCTCGTGCGCCGTGCCGACGGGGCCCGGGTGCACGCCTTCGTGACGCCGCTGATCACCAAGGCCGACGGCACCAAGTACGGCAAGAGCGAGGGCGGCGCCCTGTGGCTGGACCCCGAGATGCTCTCGCCCTACGCCTTCTACCAGTTCTGGCTCAACGTCGAGGACGAGAAGGTCGGTGAGCTGCTGCGTGCGTTCACCTTCCTCGACCACGCCCGCATCGAGGAGCTCGAGGCGCTGCACGCCGAGAAGCCCTTCCTGCGGGCCGGGCAGAAGGCCCTCGCCGAGGAGATGACCTCCCTGGTGCACGGCGCCGACGAGACCGCCCGCATCCAGGCCGCCTCGGCGGCGCTCTTCGGCGGCGGGGAGATGCGCGAGCTCAGCCCCGACACCCTGGGGGCGGCGCTGCGCGAGACCGGCGTGCTGCAGGTGCGGGGCGAGCAGGGCCTGCCCTCGGTCGTCGACCTCCTCGTGGAGACCGGCCTGGCCAAGAGCCGGGGCGACGCGCGGCGCACCGTGGGTGAGGGCGGCGCCTACCTCAACAACGTCCGGGTCGAGGACCCCGAGCACGTGCCGGGGGCCGACGACCTCCTGGGCGGCACCTGGCTGGTGCTGCGCAAGGGCAAGAAGAGCTTCAAGGGCGTCGAGGTCGTCTGAGGTGGGCGACCCGGGCGGCAGCTGGTTGGCGGGTCTGCCGGCGCGCGCCGCCGGGTCGATGAGCACCCCGCTGCGCGAGTACGTCGAGCACGGCAGCGGTGCCTCGGTCACCGCGGGTGAGGCCACGCAGGCCTGGGGCCGGCTGCGGCTGCACCCGCACGTGCTGCGCGACGTCACCGACGTGGACCCCTCCGTCGCGCTGCTCGGTCGCACCAGCCGGGCCCCCTTCGGCGTCGCCCCCACCTCGCTCCAGAAGGCCGTGCACCCCGACGGGGAGGTGGCCACGGCGCGCGCCACCGCGGCGGCCGGCGCGGTGATGGTGGTCTCGAGCAACGCGGGCAGCACCTTCGCCGACATCGCCGCCACCGGGGTCACCTGGTGGCTCCAGGTCTACCTGCCCTCCGACCGCACGCTGGCCGGCCCGTTGCTCGACCGGGCCGTCGAGGCCGGTGCCGCTGCGGTGGTCCTGACCGTGGACACCCCGGTGGTCGCCACCTGGCACCCCACGCAGGCGCTGATCTGGGACGTCGCCGACCCGGCGTGGACCCGCGTCAACTTCGGCCCGGGCCACGACGACCAACCTGGTTCGGAGAAGGCGCTCGACCTGGGACCCCACGACATCGACTGGCTGCGCGACCGCACCGGTCTGCCCGTCGTGGTCAAGGGCGTCCTGCGCGGCGACGACGCCCGACGCTGCGTCCAGGCCGGTGCGGCCGCGGTGTGGGTCTCCACCCACGGCGGGCGCCAGCTCGACCGCAGCGTCAGCACCGCCGACGCGCTGCCCGACGTCCGGGCGGCCGTGGGCGAGGAGGCCGAGGTCTACGTTGACGGGGGAGTGCGCAGCGGCCTCGACGTGCTCACCGCACTGGCCGCCGGCGCCGACGCCGTCTTCGTCGGGCGGCCGGTGCTGCACGCGCTGGTCGACGGCGAGGCGGGCGTGGCGCGCTGGCACGCCGCGCTGCTCGACGAGACCGTCGAGGCCATGCGGCTGGCGGGGTGCCGCACGCCCGCTGACACCCGCGAGCTGCTGCCCGACACACGCCAGGAACGGCCACACCCCCTCTGACCTGCGCAAACGCGTATGTGCTCCGGGTCACGCCCACTCGATTTGTCGTCCAGCGGACGTTCGCCTAATGTTTTCCATGTCGCCAGGGAGCGGCGGGGAGCAAGGCCGGTCTGGCCGGGCTCCCGGCCCCAGGACGACCACCGCTCAGATCGCAGCTCGCTGCGACGACGAGCACAGAGCCCCGCCGCTGGTACCGAGAGGTGCTGGGACGGTGTGCGTCTGATTCTTGAGAACTCAACAGTGTGTCATAGTCGACGAATTAGTTTGTTATGCCCCGTCGATCATGGATGTCTTTGCGATGTTTGTGGTTGATGGTTTCTTTGGTAAGACGATGATTCTGACAATTGTCAGTTTTGTTCTCTTGTCAGGCATCTCTTTTTCTGCATCGGCTCTCGCGAGAGGGTTGGTGTGGTGTTGTTTTTCAACGGAGAGTTTGATCCTGGCTCAGGACGAACGCTGGCGGCGTGCTTAACACATGCAAGTCGAGCGGTAAGGCCCTTCGGGGTACACGAGCGGCGAACGGGTGAGTAACACGTGAGTAATCTGCCCCTCACTTCGGGATAAGCCTCGGAAACGGGGTCTAATACCGGATATGACCGCTTCTCGCATGAGATGGTGGTGGAAAGTTTTTTCGGTGGGGGATGTGCTCGCGGCCTATCAGCTTGTTGGTGGGGTAATGGCCTACCAAGGCTTCGACGGGTAGCCGGCCTGAGAGGGTGACCGGCCACACTGGGACTGAGACACGGCCCAGACTCCTACGGGAGGCAGCAGTGGGGAATATTGGACAATGGGCGGAAGCCTGATCCAGCAACGCCGCGTGAGGGATGACGGCCTTCGGGTTGTAAACCTCTTTCAGTAGGGACGAAGCGCAAGTGACGGTACCTACAGAAGAAGCACCGGCCAACTACGTGCCAGCAGCCGCGGTAATACGTAGGGTGCGAGCGTTGTCCGGAATTATTGGGCGTAAAGGGCTCGTAGGCGGTTTGTCGCGTCGGGAGTGAAAACACCGGGCTTAACTCGGTGCTTGCTTTCGATACGGGCAGACTAGAGGTATTCAGGGGAGAACGGAATTCCTGGTGTAGCGGTGAAATGCGCAGATATCAGGAGGAACACCGGTGGCGAAGGCGGTTCTCTGGGAATGACCTGACGCTGAGGAGCGAAAGTGTGGGGAGCGAACAGGATTAGATACCCTGGTAGTCCACACCGTAAACGTTGGGCGCTAGGTGTGGGGTCCATTCCACGGATTCCGTGCCGCAGCTAACGCATTAAGCGCCCCGCCTGGGGAGTACGGCCGCAAGGCTAAAACTCAAAGGAATTGACGGGGGCCCGCACAAGCGGCGGAGCATGCGGATTAATTCGATGCAACGCGAAGAACCTTACCTGGGTTTGACATACACCGGAAAGCTGTAGAGATACGGCCCCTTTTAGTCGGTGTACAGGTGGTGCATGGCTGTCGTCAGCTCGTGTCGTGAGATGTTGGGTTAAGTCCCGCAACGAGCGCAACCCTCGTCCTATGTTGCCAGCACGTCCTTCGGGATGGTGGGGACTCATAGGAGACTGCCGGGGTCAACTCGGAGGAAGGTGGGGATGACGTCAAGTCATCATGCCCCTTATGTCCAGGGCTTCACGCATGCTACAATGGCCGGTACAAAGGGCTGCGATCCCGTGAGGGGGAGCGAATCCCAAAAAGCCGGTCTCAGTTCGGATTGGGGTCTGCAACTCGACCCCATGAAGTCGGAGTCGCTAGTAATCGCAGATCAGCAACGCTGCGGTGAATACGTTCCCGGGCCTTGTACACACCGCCCGTCACGTCACGAAAGTCGGCAACACCCGAAGCCGGTGGCCTAACCCCTTGTGGGAGGGAGCCGTCGAAGGTGGGGCTGGCGATTGGGACGAAGTCGTAACAAGGTAGCCGTACCGGAAGGTGCGGCTGGATCACCTCCTTTCTAAGGAGCACACGCCCCGATACCAGACGACTGTTCTGGTACGCATGGTGGTGTTCACTAGTGGAATCGTCGATGATGTCTCCGTTCCTGGTGGGCGGGGTCTTCTCAGTACTACCCGTATGCACGCTCTGCTGAGCGTGTGTGGGGGTGTGGAACCTGGAGTCCTCTGCTGGTCGGGTCGGGGTTGGCACACTGTTGAGCTTTGAGGGATCAGGTGACTGGTTGCTCAGGTTGCCTCCTGGTATCCCAGGTCCACCGGATGGTGGGGTTGGGGGCTTGGTGGGCTGGTTGTTTGTGAATTGGATAGTGGACGCGAGCATCTGACGCGATCAATGCTTCTGCCTCTTGTGTGGGGTGGGTGTGGTTGGTCGTGTCTTTCTAGATGTGTAATTAATCTAGTCTTTGTAGTTTTTGTTGAGTGTTTGTGAGACAAGCTATGAAGGGCACATGGTGGATGCCTTGGCATCAAGAGCCGATGAAGGACGTAGGAGCCTGCGATAAGCCCTGGGGAGTTGGCAACCAAGCTGTGATCCGGGGGTGTCCGAATGGGGAAACCCAGCTGGAGTCATGTCCAGTTACCCGCACCTGAATATATAGGGTGTGTGGAGGGAACGTGGGGAAGTGAAACATCTCAGTACCCACAGGAAGAGAAAACAATAGTGATTCCGAGAGTAGTGGCGAGCGAAATCGGATGAGGCCAAACCACGTACATGTGATACCCGGCAGGGGTTGTGTATGTGGGGTTGTGGGATCGCATGGGTGGGTCTGCCGGCCTACCACACAGTAAGAAACCCAGCAGGTTGAAGTTGAAGTCCGCTGGAAAGTGGCGCCGTAGAGGGTGATAGCCCCGTAAGTGTAAGGCCTGGGCTGTGATGCGTTATCCCAAGTAACACGGAACCCCTGAAATTCCGTGTGAATCTGGCGGGACCACCCGTTAAGCCTAAATACTCCTTGATGACCGATAGCGGACAAGTACCGTGAGGGAAAGGTGAAAAGTACCCCTGGCGGGGAGTGAAATAGTACCTGAAACCGTGTGCCTACAATCCGTCGGAGCCTTACTCATCCTTGTGGTGATGGGGTGACGGCGTGCCTTTTGAAGAATGAGCCTGCGAGTTTGCGTTGTGTTGCGAGGTTAACCCGTGTGGGGAAGCCGTAGCGAAAGCGAGTCCGAATAGGGCGTCTGAGTAGCACGATCAAGACCCGAAGCGAAGTGATCTATCCATGGGCAGGTTGAAGCGCGGGTAAGACCGCGTGGAGGACCGAACCCACTTAGGTTGAAAACTGAGGGGATGACCTGTGGATAGGGGTGAAAGGCCAATCAAACTTCGTGATAGCTGGTTCTCCCCGAAATGCATTTAGGTGCAGCGTTGCGTGTTTCTTGCCGGAGGTAGAGCACTGGATAGCCGATGGGCCCGACCAGGTTACTGACGTTAACCAAACTCCGAATGCCGGTAAGTGAGAGCGCAGCAGTGAGACTGCGGGGGATAAGCTCCGTAGTCGAGAGGGAAACAGCCCAGACCATCAGCTAAGGCCCCTAAGCGGTGACTAAGTGGAAAAGGATGTGGAGTCGCACTGACAACCAGGAGGTTGGCTTGGAAGCAGCCACCCTTGAAAGAGTGCGTAATAGCTCACTGGTCAAGTGATTCCGCGCCGACAATGTAGCGGGGCTCAAGTCATCCGCCGAAGCTATGGCATTCACATAAGCCCAGCACCCACTTGATGGGTGTTCAGGTGTGTGGATGGGTAGGGGAGCGTCGTGTCGCGAGTGAAGCGCCGGAGTGATCCAGGTGTGGATGCGACACGAGTGAGAATGCAGGCATGAGTAGCGAATCACGTGTGAGAAACACGTGCGCCGAATGATCAAGGGTTCCAGGGTCAAGCTAATCTGCCCTGGGTAAGTCGGGACCTAAGGCGAGGCCGACAGGCGTAGTCGATGGACAACGGGTTGATATTCCCGTACCGGCAAAGTAGCGCCCATGACGAACCCGGTGATGCTAACCATCTGAAACTCAGCCGACCGGACCCTTCGGGGCGAGGCGGTTGAGCGTAGCGTGGGACCCGAACTGGTAGTAGTCAAGCGATGGGGTGACGCAGGAAGGTAGTCCAACCGTACCGATGGTTGTGTACGGCTAAGCATGTAGGGCGAGATCTAGGCAAATCCGGATCTCTGACTTTGATGTCGGGCTTGAGATGTGATGGGGACCCCGTTGGGGGGAAGTGGATGATCCTATGCTGTCGAGAAAAACCTCTAGCGAGCTATGCGCCGCCCGTACCCCAAACCGACTCAGGTGATCAGGTAGAGAATACTAAGGCGATCGAGCGAACCACGGTTAAGGAACTCGGCAAAATGCCCCCGTAACTTCGGGAGAAGGGGGGCCCGGAACGTGAACACCCTTGCGGTGGGAGCGGGAAGGGCCGCAGAGACCAGGCCCAAGCGACTGTTTACTAAAAACACAGGTCCGTGCGAAGTTGTAAGACGATGTATACGGACTGACTCCTGCCCGGTGCTGGAAGGTTAAGAGGACCTGTTAGGTAGCAATACCGAAGCGGAGAATTTAAGCCCCAGTAAACGGCGGTGGTAACTATAACCATCCTAAGGTAGCGAAATTCCTTGTCGGGTAAGTTCCGACCTGCACGAATGGAGTAACGACTTGGGCGCTGTCTCAACCGTGGACTCGGCGAAATTGCACTACGAGTAAAGATGCTCGTTACGCGCGGCAGGACGGAAAGACCCCGGGACCTTTACTATAGTTTGGTATTGGTGTTTGGTTCGGCTTGTGTAGGATAGGTGGGAGACTGTGAAGCATTCACGCCAGTGAGTGTGGAGTCATCGTTGAAATACCACTCTGGTCGTACTAGATGTCTAACCTAGGTCCGTTATCCGGATCAGGGACAGTGCCTGATGGGTAGTTTAACTGGGGCGGTTGCCTCCTAAAGAGTAACGGAGGCGCTCAAAGGTTCCCTCAGCCTGGTTGGCAATCAGGTGGCGAGTGTAAGTGCACAAGGGAGCTTGACTGTGAGACAGACATGTCGAGCAGGGACGAAAGTCGGAACTAGTGATCCGGCGTCGGCATGTGGAAGCGACGTCGCTCAACGGATAAAAGGTACCCCGGGGATAACAGGCTGATCTTCCCCAAGAGTCCATATCGACGGGATGGTTTGGCACCTCGATGTCGGCTCGTCGCATCCTGGGGCTGGAGTAGGTCCCAAGGGTTGGGCTGTTCGCCCATTAAAGCGGCACGCGAGCTGGGTTTAGAACGTCGTGAGACAGTTCGGTCCCTATCCGCCGCGCGCGCAGGAAACTTGAGAAAGGCTGTCCCTAGTACGAGAGGACCGGGATGGACGAACCTCTGGTGTGCCAGTTGTCCCGCCAGGGGCACGGCTGGTTAGCTACGTTCGGAAGTGATAACCGCTGAATGCATCTAAGCGGGAAGCACGTTTCAAGATGAGGTTTCCCACCGGGTCAACCGGGTAAGGCCCCCAGCAGAACACTGGGTTGATAGGCCGGAGGTGTACAGCAGCAATGCCTAGCCGACCGGTACTAATAGGCCGAGGGCTTGTCCCACAACCACTCAGCTGAACCTGCAAAGGCTGTTCGCGTCCACGAATCCAACACACACAACACACGTGTCATCACATGTGAATAATGGCTTGGCACACACGCCACCCAGTGATCATCTACCTGGGGTGTGTGCCGCAAGAGTTACGGCGGCCATAGCGAAAGGGAAACACCCGGTCCCATCCCGAACCCGGAAGTTAAGCCTTTCAGCGCCGATGGTACTGCAACCGAGAGGTTGTGGGAGAGTAGGACGCCGCCGGACATACACTCCGTAGGGGCCACCGCAAGGTGGCCCCTACGTGCATTTACCCGACCGAGAGGTCAGCGAAGGAGCACCACCGTGGCCGAGCAGCGTCGTAACCAGCGTCCCTCCGGAGGCAAGCCCACCGGCGGTGGCCGTCCCTCGTCGAGCCGCGGTTCCGAGGGACGACCGGACCGTGGCGGCCGGCCCGAGCGCGGTGGTCGCCCCGACCGCGGGGGTCGTCAGGACTCGCGTGGTGACCGCGACGCGCGTGGTGGGCAGTCGCGCGACCGGCGCCAGTCCGGTCCTCGTGGCGCCGGCGGTGGCCGGTACGTCGAGAAGGAGGCCCCCCGCTCGGCCGACCAGGCCGTCTACGACGGCCCGGAGCTGCCGGAGGACATCACCGGCAAGGAGCTCGACCGCGCCGTCATCGCCCAGCTGAAGGGTCTGCCCGAGAAGCTGGCAGCCCGGGTGGCGCGCCACCTCGCCGCTGCGGGTGCGCTGATCGACGAGGACCCCGAGACCGCCTACCAGCACACCCTGGCCGCGCGCGCCCGTGCGCCCCGCCTGGCCGTGGTGCGTGAGGCGGCGGGTGAGGCGGCCTACGCCGCCGGGCACTACTCCGAGGCGCTGGCCGACCTGCGGGCCGCGAAGCGGATGAACGGCGCCACGGCCTACCTGCCGATCATCGCCGACTGCCACCGGGCGCTCGGGCAGCCGGAGCAGGCGCTCAAGCTGGCCAAGAGCCCGTCGGTGGCGAACTTCGAGTCCGAGGCGAAGGCGGAGATGACCATCGTCGAGGCCGGGGCCCGCCGTGACATGGGCCAGATGGACGCCGCCCTGCGGACCCTCGAGCTGGCGCCCCTGCAGTCGAAGAACAGGGCCCCCTGGGTGGTCCGCCTGCGCTATGCCTACGCCGACACCCTCGAGGCCGCCGGGCGCACCACCGACGCCCTGGCCTGGTTCCACCGCACGCACGCGATCGACGGCGACGAGCTCACCGACGCCGCCGAGCGGGCCGCCCTGCTGGAGAAGACCCAGCGCGACTGAGCCGGCCGGCTCCTCAGGGGGTGACCACGGCGAGCACCGCCTCGGTGCCCGCCTCGCGGGTGCCCCACCGGGGGCCCTCGCGGAAGGCGAGCACGGGACGGTCCAGGTAGACCGCCCCGGCGTCGTCGGCCAGGACGCGCACCACCAGCGAGTCGCCCGGGCGCAGCTCGGCGCCGGCCGGGTCGAGCAGCTCGCGGCAGAACGGCGCCGGGTCGGTGGTGACGCCGACGGAGCCGCCTCTGCACAGCACCGGCTCGAGGGAGACCTCGACGGTGGCGTCGGCGCGCAGCCGCACGCCGGCGACGTCGAGGGTGCGCCCGAAGTCGGCGCCGGTGCTCCACAACCCCACGTAGACGGGACGACCCACGGTGGTGACCGCGGTGACGTGACCGGTGCGCACGGGCAGGCTGGAGGGGTTCGTGACGAACCACCACGCGAACAGCAACCCGGCGACCGCACCCGCGGCCAGCGCCAGTCGGCGCAGCCACCTGCCCGGCGTGACGCCGAGCGCCGGCTCGCTGCTGTGCTCGGGCATGGCTGGAGCGTAGGGCATGATGAGCGCGTGAGTGCTCCTCTGACCGTGGACAGGCCAGCCCTGGAGGGCAGCGTGGCGGTGCGCGAGGGCCGGCGGCTCAGCTTCGCGGAGTTCGGGTCGCCGCGCGGTCGTGCGGTGGTGTGGATGCACGGCACCCCGGGTGCCCGGCGCCAGATCCCGCTCGAGGCGCGTCGGTGGGCGCTCGAGCACGGTGTGCGGATCATCGGCGTGGACCGCCCGGGGATCGGTTCCTCGACGCCCCACCTCTATCCCGACCTCCTCGACTGGACGCACGACCTGCGCCTGCTCCTCGACGCCCTGGCCGTGGACACCTTCCACCTGGTGGGGCTCTCGGGTGGTGGCCCCTACGTCCTGGCGGCGGGCGCCGCCATGCCCGATCGCGTCCACGGGGTGGCGGTGCTCGGGGGAGTGGCGCCGACGGTGGGGCCCGATGCCGCCGAGGGCGGCCCGATCCGGCTGGCCGTCCGCCTCGCGCCGCTGCTGAGGGCCGGCCGGGTGCCGCTGGGCATCGCGGTGCACCAGCTCATCCGGGTGGCCCGGCCGGTGGCGGGCTCGTGCATCGACCTGTACGCCGCCCTCCAGCCCGACGGTGACCGGACCCTGCTCTCCCGGCCGGAGTTCCGGGCGATGTTCGTCGACGACATCCTCAACGGCAACCGCTTCCAGTCCACGGCCCCGCTCAACGACCTGCTGCTCTTCTGCCGCGACTGGGGCTTCTCGCCCGCCGACGTGCGGGTGCCGGTGCGGTGGTGGCACGGCGAAGACGACCACATCGTGCCGCTGCGCCACGGCCGGCACGTCGTCGACCTGCTGCCGGACGCGACGCTGCAGGTGATCGAGGGGGAGAGCCACCTCGGCGGCCTGGGCATCGCCCAGGACGTGCTCGGCACCCTGGTCGCGCTCGGCCGGCGCCGCGCCCCGCGGGGCGCCTGAGACGCCGGCGCGACACGAGGTGCGGGGACTGGTGCTCGCGCGCCTCATGGGCCACAATGGTCCCAAACCACATACGTGTCACTCGATCCTTCGAGACTCCTGACGAGACCGCTGGGGAAGGCGTACCTCGCGCCGGAGATGAAGGAGGTCACGGTGACCGCAACGACTGCCACCCGCACCGCGACGAGGGGCGTGCTCTACGTCCACTCAGCACCCTCCGCGCTGTGCCCCCACATCGAGTGGGCCGTGGGCGGCGTGCTCGGCATGCCCGTGAGCCTGGACTGGACCCCCCAGCCGGCGCAGAGCGGCACCTACCGGGCCGAGCTCTCCTGGACCGGAGCGGTCGGCTCGGCGGCCGCGACCGCCTCGGCGCTGCGCGGCTGGAACCACCTGCGCTTCGAGATCACCGAGGAGCCCAGCCCCGGTGTCGAGGGCACGCGCTACTCCTACACCCCCGACCTCGGCGTCTACCACGCCGTCACGGGCCTGCACGGGGACATCATGATCCCCGAGGACCGGCTCAAGGCGGCCGTGGTCAAGGCAGCCGTCGGCGAGACGACCCTGCTGGTCGAGATCGACAAGCTGCTCGGCAAGCCCTGGGACGACGAGCTGGAGACCTTCCGGCACGCCGGCGACGGCGCGCCGGTGCGCTGGCTGCACCAGGTGGTCTGAGCCCAGCCGGAGCGGGTCAGCGGCGGCGCAGCCGGAATCGGGTCGTGTCGGCCCAGCCGTCGTGGGCGGTGAAGCCGTCGTAGTAGGTGAGCTTCGCGCGGATCCGGAACTTCCCCGGCCGGGTCGAGGTCCGGCAGACCGTGAAGGTGTCGCGGCCCTTCTTCCGGTCGGCGTTGTCGGAGAGGGCGCCCGAGGCGAGCTTCCTGCCGCCCGGTGCGACGAGGAACGTCTCCAGGCCCCAGGCCTGGTCGGTCGGGGGGTTCACCCGGTAGCGGTAGCTGTAGTCGCGGCAGCCCTTGCGGAGCACCTGGTCCTTGGCCCAGGTCCGCGCGTGCTCGGAGGCGTCGTGCCGGTCGTCGCCGGTGTGACCCGTGGCGGGCGCACCGCCGGCGGCCCCGAGCAGGCCCGCTGCGAGCAGGCCCGCCAGCGGTGCGGCGAGCAGGCGGTTGAGGGCGGTGGTCATGGAGGCCTCCCGAAGTGACGTCGGTGGATCAACGCGGCTGCCCGCTCCACGTTACGTCCGTCACACCTCCGCCGGAGGCGCGGGGGTCAGAGAGGGATGTTGCCGTGCGCCCCGCGACGCACACCGACGCTCTGCACCGCCTCGTCGATGGCGCGCGCGATGGCCGAGCGGGTCGCGGCCGGCTCGACGACCTCGTCGACGACCCCGATCTCGACGGCCCGCTCCACCCCGCCGGCGATCCGCTCGTGCTCGGCGGCCAGCTCGGCCTCCAGCGCGGGACGGATGTCGGGGGAGACCTCGGCCAGTCGTCGGCGGTGCAGGATGCGCACCGCCGCCACCGCGCCCATCACCGCCACCTCGGCCCCGGGCCAGGCGAAGACCTTGGTGGCACCCAGCGAGCGGGCGTTCATGGCGATGTAGGCGCCGCCGTAGGTCTTGCGGGTCACCAGGGTCACGCGCGGGACCACGCACTCGCCGAAGGCGTGCAGGAGCTTCGCGCCGCGGCGCACGACGCCGTCCCACTCCTGGCCGACGCCCGGCAGGTAGCCGGGGACGTCGACCAGCACGACCAGCGGGATGCCGAAGGCGTCGCACATGCGGACGAACCGGCTGGCCTTCTCGGCCGACAGCGAGTCCAGGCAGCCGCCGAGTCGCAGCGGGTTGTTGGCCACGACCCCGACGGTCCGACCGCCGAAGCGACCCAGCGCGGTCACGATGTTGGGTGCCCAGCGTGCGTGGAGCTCCTGGACGGTGCCCTCGTCGAGGACCTGCTCCACCAGCGGGTGCACGTCGTAGGCGCGCTTCTTGGACTCCGGCAGCACCGCCGCCAGGTCGCGGTCCTCGACGTCGGCGACGCGCAGGCTGCCCTGGGCGCCCAGCAGGTTGGCGATCGTGCGGGCACGCTCGAGGGCCTCCTCCTCGGAGTCGGTGAGCACGTGGACCACCCCCGAGCGTCGTCCGTGCGGCTCGGGCCCGCCCAGGCGCAGCATGTCGACGTCCTCGCCGGTCACCGAGCGCACGACGTCGGGGCCGGTGACGAAGATGCGGCCCTCGGGGCCCAGCACCACCACGTCGGTCAGCGCCGGGCCGTACGCCGCACCGCCGGCGGCCGGGCCCAGCACGACCGAGACCTGCGGGATGCGCCCCGAGGCCTGGGTCATCACCTGGAAGATCCTGCCGACGGCGTGCAGGCTCAGCACGCCCTCGGCCAGCCGCGCGCCGCCCGAGTGCCAGAGCCCGATGATCGGGACCCGGTCGGTCATGGCGCGGTGGTAGGCGTCGACCACGACGCGGCAACCCTGGTCACCCATGGCGCCGCCCATCACGGTGGCGTCGGAGCAGAACGCGACCACCGGGGCGCCGCCGACGGTCCCGACGGCCGCCAGCATCCCCGACTCGTCGTCAGGGGTGATCAGCTCGAGGCTGCCCTCGTCGAGGAGCGCCCCCAGCCGGTGCCGGGGGTGGCGCGGGTCCTGCTCGCGAGGGAGCTTGGCGGGCTTGCCGGCCGAGGTCGGTGCGGCGGCGGGGGCGGAGGCGGTGCTCACGTGGTGGTCTCCTGGTCTCAGGCGCTGCCGAAGGCGACGGCGACGTTGGCGCCGCCGAACCCGAACGAGTTGTTGAGGGCGACGATGTCGCCCATCGGGAGGTCGCGGGCCTTGGTGGCGATGTCGAGGTCGACCGCGGGGTCCTGGTCGTCGAGGTTGATGGTCGGCGGCGAGACCCGGTGGTGCAGGGCCAGCACGGTGGCGACGGCCTCGAGGGCGCCGGCACCGCCGAGCAGGTGCCCGGTCATCGACTTGGTCGAGGTCACGACGACGTCGGAGGCGTGTGCCCCCAGCGTCGCGTGGAGCATCAGGCCCTCGGCGATGTCGCCGAGCGGGGTGGAGGTGGCGTGCGCGTTGACGTGCTTGACGTCGGCGGGGTCGACCTCGCCCTCGGACAGCGCGCGGGCGATGGCCCGGGTGCCGCCGCGTCCCTCGGGGTCGGGCTGGGCGATGTCGTGGGAGTCGGCGGTGACGCCGGCGCCCATGACGACCGCGTAGATGCGGGCGCCGCGCGCCAGGGCGTGCTCCTCGGACTCCAGCACCAGCGCGCCGGACCCCTCGCCGAGCACGAAGCCGTCGCGGGCGGTGTCCCAGGGCCGCGAGACCGTCGTGGGGTCGCCGTCGTTCTTGGACAGCGCCATCATGTTGGCGAAGGCGGCGATGTTGAGCGGGTGGATGGCCGCCTCGGTGCCGCCGGCCACCACGACGTCGGCGCGCCCGAGCCGGATCTGGTCGAGGGCCAGCGAGATCGCCTCGTTGCCGGAGGCGCAGGCCGAGACGGGGGTGCTGGCGAAGGCGCGGGCGCCGAAGGCGAGGCTGACGCTCGCGGCCGGCGCGTTGGGCATCAGCATCGGGACGGCCAGCGGGGACACCCGCCGCGGTCCCTTCTCGAGCAGGGCGTCGTAGTTGGCCAGCAGCGTGGTGACGCCGCCGATGCCGGAGGCGAACGCGACGCCGACCCGGTCGCCGTCGAGGTCCGTGCTCTGGTCGAGGCCGGCGTCGGTCCAGGCCTCGGTGGCCGCGACCATCGCCAGCTGGGTGGATCGGTCCCAGCGCCGTGCCTTGACGCGCTCGAGGACCTCGGAGGGGTCGACCGCCGCGGTGCCGGCGATGCGCACCGGCAGGGTCTCGGCCCAGTCCTGGGTCAGCGGCCGGACGCCGGAACGTCCGTTGACGAGAGCGTCCCAGGTGCTGGGCACGTCACCGCCGACCGGGGAGGTGACCCCGAGACCGGTGACGACGACTCGCTTCGACGACATGCGTGGGTGTCCTTACGTGGAGGGTGGGTGCTGGTGCTGGTGCTGGTGCTGGTGCTGGTGCTGGTGCTGCGGGGGAGCAGCGGGGCCGGCGGCCGCCGCGGGGGCGGCCGCCGGCAGCCTGCTCAGGCCTGGGCGCGCTCGATGTAGGCGACGGCGTCGCCCACGGTCTTGAGGTTCTTGACCTCGTCGTCCGGGATCGAGACGCCGAACTTCTCCTCGGCGGCCACGACGACCTCGACCATGGACAGGGAGTCGACGTCGAGGTCGTCCACGAAGGACTTGTCGAGCTGGACGTCGTCGGTGTCGACGCCGGCGACCTCGTTGACGATCTCGGCGAGGTCGGTGCGGATCTCTTCGGTGGTGGCCATGTGCTGGCTGTCTCCTGTTTCTCGTTGGGTGCTGCGGTCGTGGTGCTGGGTGGTGCTGGGTGGTGCTGAGGGTGGGTACGAGGTCGGTCCAGGGTGGGTCAGGGCAGGACGACGACCTGGGCGGCGTACGCGAGCCCGGCGCCGAAGGCGATGAGCAGCGCGGTGTCGCCCGAGCGGGCCTGGCCCTCGGAGACCATCCGGTCGAGGGCGAGCGGGATCGAGGCGGCCGAGGTGTTGCCCTGGTGGATGATGTCGCGGGCGACGGCCACCGACTCGGGCAGCTTCATGGCCCGGGCCATCGCGTCGGTGATGCGGTTGTTAGCCTGGTGGGGCACGAAGCAGTCGAGGTCCTCGACGCCGATGCCGGCGCGGTCGAGGGCCTGCAGCCCGGTCTTGGCCATCTGGAAGGAGGCCCAGCGGAAGACCGCGTTGCCCTGCATCACCAGGTGCGGCATCCGGGGCGACTCGGCGCTGAGCACGTCGCGCCAGTCGTCGCGCGAGCGGATCAGGTCGTACTGCTCGCCGTCGGAGCCCCACACGACCGGCCCGATGCCGGGCTCGTCGCCGGGCCCGACCACGGCCGCCCCGGCGCCGTCGGCGAAGATGAAGGCGGTACCCCGGTCGGTCGGGTCGGTCTGTTCGGAGAGGCGCTCGGCGCCCACGACCAGCACGTGGCGCGCGCTGCCGCCGCGGACCATGTCGGAGGCCAGGGCGATGCCGTGGCAGAAGCCGGCGCAGGCGGCCGAGACGTCGAACGCCGCGGCCTGGTCGGTGCCGAGGTCGTGGGCGACCAGGGTGGCCAGGGCCGGGGTCTGCATGAAGTGGCTGACCGTGGCGACCACGACGCAGTCGATCTGGCGCGGGTCGACACCGGAGCGCTCGAGGGCCTGGCGGGCGGCGGCGACCGACATCATCCGCAGCGACTCGTCGTCGGTGGCCCAGCGGCGCTCCTCGATGCCCGAGCGCTGGCGGATCCACTCGTCGCTGGAGTCGATCTTCTCGACGATCTCGGAGTTGGGGACGACCCGCGAGGGCCGGTAGGCGCCGAGGCCGAGCAGGCGGGCGTGCGGTGCGCCGACCGAGGTGTTCAGCGTGGTGCTCCCGGCGGCCATCAGGCGGCTCCCTCGGGGTGCAGGCGCAGCAGGGGCTGGCCGGGGGAGACGAGGTCTCCGTCCTCGACGAGCCACTCGACGACCTGGCCGCCGTGGGCGGCGGTGATCGAGACCCGGTCGCGGGAGCTGGCGACGTCGCCGACGGCTGCGCCGGCGCTGAGCACCGAGCTGGCGCCGGCGGTCTCGTCGCGGTGGAAGGTGCCCTTGGCGGGGGAGACGACGACCCGCCAGGTCGGGGTGAGGTCGAGACCGGCCGACTCCCCGTGCTTGTCGACGAAGGCACGCGCGTCGTCGAGCTGGTCGGGGGTCTTGAGCGCGAAGGTCTCGACGCCCTTGAGGGCGCGCTTGGCGATGCCGGTCAGGGTGCCGGCGGGGGGCATCTCGAGGATGCCAGTGACGCCGAGGTCCTCCATCGTCTCCAGGCACAGGTCCCAGCGGACCGGGTGGGCGATCTGGCCGACCAGCCGGCGCAGGACCTCGCGGCCGTCGTGGACGACCTGGCCGTCGCGGTTGGAGATGACCCGGGTGCGCGGGTCGTGCGTCGAGACCGAACGGGCCAGGGCGCCGAGGTGCTCCACGGCCGGGGCCATGTGGTGGGTGTGGAAGGCGCCGGCCACCGGGAGCGGCACCAGCCGCGCCTTGGCGGGAGGTGCGTCCTTGAGGGCCGCGAGCTGCTCCATGGTGCCGGCGGCCACGACCTGCCCCGGACCGTTGTCGTTGGCGGGGGTCAGGCCCTGGGCCTCGATGGCGGCGAGCACCTCCTCGCGCTCACCGCCCAGCACGGCCGTCATCCCCGTCGGGGTGGCGGCCGCCGCGCTGGCCATGGCGCGCCCGCGCTCGCGCACCAGCACCATCGCCTGCTCGGCGGTGATCACCCGGGCGCCCGCGGCGGCGCCGATCTCGCCGACGCTGTGGCCGGCCACGGCGCCGATCCGCTCGAAGGCGTCGCTGGGGTGGGGGAACAGCTCGAGCGCGGCGACCAGGCCGGTGGCCACGAGCAGCGGCTGGGCGACCTCGGTGGCGCGGATCGCGTCGGCGTCGGCCTCGGTGCCGTAGTGCACCAGGTCGAGGCCGGCGACGGTCGAGAGCCACTCGAAGCGCCGGGCGAAGGCGGGGTCCTCCAGCCAGGGGGTGAGGAAACCGGGGGTCTGGGCTCCCTGACCGGGAGCGACGATGACGAGCACGAGCACTACTGTGCCGCAGCACCTCCTACGACTCACGAGCGCCACGGACGATTTTGGGGGGCGATTCGTTGTCGGGTTCCTACAAAGGGCGCCGATCAGCGCGCGGTACGGGCGGGGGTATGCGGGCTCAGTCGGTGGCGGAGCGGCCGGACTGGCGGCCCAGCACCAGGGCGATCTGGAGGGTGAAGGCGTCGCGCGGCTGGGTGGGGTCGAGCCCCACGAGGTCGGTGACCTGGCGCAGGCGGTAGCGCACCGTGTTGGCGTGCACGAAGAGGGCCCGGGCGGTGGCCTCGATCGAGGTGCCGGCCTCGAAGTAGGCGGTCAGGGTGTCGGTGAGGGTGCCGCGCGAGCGCAGCAGGGGCACGTAGACCTCGTCGACCAGGTGCCGACGGGCGTGGCCGTCGCCGCCCAGGGCCCGCTCGGGCAGCAGCTCGTCGGTGCGCACCGGTCGCGGCGCACCGGGCGCCAGCCGACCGCGACGCGCTGGGCCGAGACGGCTGCGCGTGCCGACAGGTGCGCCTCGGCCAGGCCGTCGGCCACCGGGCCCACGACGACCGGGCCCTCGCCGAACACCTCGATGACGCGCCGCGCGGCCGCACGGGGGTCGGTCACGCCGCCCAGCAGCAGCACGAGGCGGTCGCCCTGGACCGCGCCCAGGGCGTCCATCCCGGCTGCGTGGGCCACGCGCCGCGCCTCCTCGAAGAGGTCGGTCTCGGTCCGTCGAGCAGGGGCGTCGCCGAGCACGACCACCACCTGCCCGCGTCCGCGCCAGCCCAGTGCGCTGGCGCGCGAGGCGATCGTCTCGTCGGCCTCGGCGCGCAGCACCGCGTCGACGACCAGCGCCTCGAGCCGCGCGTCCCACGCACCGCGCGACTCCGCGGCGCGGGCGTAGACCTCGGCGGTCGCGAAGGCGACCTCACGCGCGTAGCGCAGCACCGCCGCGTGCACCTCGGCGGCGTCGTCGGGGTCGAGGAGCGAGTCGACGTTGGCCTCGATGACGTCGATGGACAGGCGGACCAGGTCGACGGTCTGCTGGAGGCTGATCACCCCCGCGAGGGCGCGCGGGGCGGCGCCGAAGACCGAGGAGGCCAGCGCGCCCTCGCCCGACGGTGCGCTGTCGCCGTCCTCGGCGTACCAGCCGACGAAGTGCCGCACGCCGGCCTGCACGATCAGCCCCACCCAGGAGCGGTGCTCGGCGGCCAGGTCGCGGAACCAGGGCAGGGAGGTCTCCATGCGCCCCGTGGCCGCCGTGCTCAGCGCCCCCGTGGAGCGCAGCAGGGTCTGGGCGGCGCGGGTGCGCGACGCGGGGGCGGGATCGACCACCCCTGCAGGCTAGTCCGCGGCCCGCCGCCGCCCGTCGCGGCCGGGTCAAGTTTCGTGGCGCGAAGGGGTGAAAGCCTTACGTGCAAGGGGAAAGTGCGACATGGTGTCCTGATGTCGCAGCGGCCCGACCCCCGGCCAGCGGTCGTCTGCGGCCCCACGACAGGAGGAACGGTGCCCCCGAGCCGTCATCACGTCCAGCACCTCACCATCCACGGCCACCGTCGCGCCTTCGTCAAGGCCGGCGAGGGCCCGGCCCTGCTGCTGCTGCACGGCCTGGGCTGCGACCACACCACCTGGTCGTCGGTCATCGACGGCCTGGCGCGCCGCTACACCGTCATCGCCCCCGACCTGCTGGGCCACGGGCTCTCGGACAAGCCGCGCGCCGACTACAGCGTGGGCGGCTACGCCAACGGGGTGCGCGACCTGCTGACGGTGCTCGGCATCGACAAGGTCACCGTGGTCGGCCACAGCTTCGGCGGCGGCGTCGCGATGCAGTTCGCCTACCAGTTCCCCGAGCGCACCGAGCGGATGATCCTGGTCGCCTCCGGCGGGCTGGGCCCCGAGGTCACCCCGGGCATCCGCGCGATCACCACCCCCGGCTTCCACCAGGTGATGGGCGTGCTGACGCTCCCGGGTGTGCGCCACGTGGGCGCCGCCGGCCTGCGCGGGCTGGCCGCGCTGCCCACCGCCGTCACCCGCGACCTCGCCGAGGTCGCCGACATCTACGACTCGTTCAAGGACCCCCGGGCCCGGGCCGCCATCCGGCACGTGGTGCGTGCGGTGGTCGACTGGAAGGGCCAGATCGTCACCATGGCCGACCGGGCCTACCTCACCGAGGCGATGCCGATGTGCGTGGTGTGGGGGCGCGACGACCACGTCATCCCCGTGCGGCACGCGAACCGGGCGGCGGCGCTGGCGCCCGGGGCACGCATCGAGGTCATCCCGCACAGCGGCCACTTCCCGCACAAGGACCACCCCGAGCGCTTCGTGCAGATCGTGCACGAGTTCGTGCGCAGCACCCGGGCGGCGACCTACTCGCGGGCCCGGTGGCGCCGGCTGCTGGAGAACGGGCCCGCGGACCCGACCGGGGACGTCGCCCCGGTGGTGCCGCTCACGGCGGTGGCCGGCGACGCCGGCGCCTGAGCGGACCCCGGGACGGACCGGACGCACCAGCGGCCCCGAGGCATCGCCTCGGGGCCGCTGCTGTCACGCCGGGTGGACGACGCTCAGGCGTCGCCGCCCTCCTGCTTGACGCCGCTCACCGCGGTGGGGTCGTCGATGCGGTACTTCTCGAACGCCTTGGCCACGAGGCCGGGGTCGATCTCGCCCGCGTCGGCGAGCGCCTGCAGCGAGCGCACCACGACCGACTCGGCGTCGATGTGGAAGAAGCGACGGGCCGCGGGCCGGGTGTCGGCGAAGCCGAAGCCGTCGGCGCCCAGCACGCAGTAGTCGCCGGGGACCCAGCGCGCGATCTGCATCGGCACCGCGGTCATGTAGTCGCTGACGGCCACGAAGGGCCCGTCGTGCCCGGCGAGCCTGGTGGTCACGAACGGGGTCCGGGGCTCGGCGGTGGGGTTGAGGAGGTTGTGCTCCTCGGCGGCCACCGCGTCGCGGGCCAGCTCGTTCCACGAGGTGACCGACCAGGTGTCGGCCTGCACGCCCCACTCCTCGGCCAGGAGCACCCGCGCCTTCTCGACCCAGGGGAAGCCCACGCCGGAGGTGAGCAGCTGCACGCGCGGCCCGTCGCCCTGGGCCGTCGAGACCTTGTGCACGCCCTTGAGGATGCCCTCGACGTCGACGTCGTCGGGCTCCTTGGGCTGGTGCACCGGCTCGTTGTAGACGGTGAGGTAGAAGATGACGTTCTCGCCGTCGGGGTGCTCCTCGCTGGTGCCGTACATCCGCTCGAGGCCCGAGCGCATGATGTGCCCGATCTCGTAGGCGAACGCCGGGTCGTAGTGCACGACCGCGGGGTTGGTGGCGGCGAGCAGGGGCGAGTGGCCGTCGGCGTGCTGCAGGCCCTCACCGGTCAGCGTGGTGCGCCCGGCCGTGGCGCCGATGAGGAAGCCGCGGGCCAGCTGGTCGGCCATCGCCCAGATCGAGTCGCCGGTGCGCTGGAAGCCGAACATCGAGTAGAAGATGTAGAACGGGATCATGTGCTCGCCGTGCGTGGTGTACGCCGAGCCCGCGGCGGTGGCCGAGGCCATCGCGCCCGCCTCCGAGATCCCCTCGTGCAGCATCTGGCCCTGCTGGGACTCCTTGTAGGAGAGCAGCAGCTTGCGGTCGACCGACTCGTAGAGCTGGCCCTGCGGGTTGTAGACCTTCGCCGAGGGGAACATCGCGTCCATGCCGAAGGTGCGGTACTCGTCAGGCGCGATCGGCACGATGCGCTGGCCGATCTCGGGGTCCTTCATCCAGTCGCGCAGCAGCCGCACGACGGCCATGGTGGTCGCGATGGAGTTCTTGCCCGATCCCTGCTTGAGCTCGGAGTAGACCTTGTCGCCGGGCAGCTTGAGGGCCTTGGCCCGGTTGACCCGGCGCGGCACGGCGCCGCCGAGCGCCTTGCGACGCTCCATCATGTACTCGATCTCGGGGGAGTCGGCGCCGGGGTGGAAGAACGGCGCGGCGCCGGTCTCTTCGTAGGAGCGCTCGAGGTCGCGGTCGGAGATCGGCAGGTAGAGGCGGTCGCGGAACTTCTTGACGTCGTCCTGCGTCAGCTTCTTCATCTGGTGGGTGGCGTTCTTGCCCTCGAGGGCGTCGATCGTCCAGCCCTTGACGGTCTTGGCCAGGATCACCGTCGGCTGCCCGGCGTGCTTCTTGGCGGCGTCGAAGGCCGCGTAGACCTTGCGGTAGTCGTGGCCGCCGCGCGGCAGCTTCTGGATCTGGCGGTCGCTCATGTGCTCGACCATCTTGCGCAGCCGCGGGTCGCCGCCGAAGAAGCTGTCGCGCACGTAGGTGCCGTCCTCGACCGAGTAGGTCTGGAACGCGCCGTCGGGGGTGGTGTTCATCTTGTTGACCAGGACGCCGTCGACGTCGCGGGCCAGCAGGTCGTCCCACTCGCGGCCCCACACGACCTTGATGACGTTCCAGCCGGCGCCGCGGAAGGTCGACTCCAGCTCCTGGATGATCTTGCCGTTGCCGCGCACCGGGCCGTCGAGCTGCTGGAGGTTGCAGTTGATGACCCAGGTCAGGTTGTCGAGCTCCTCGCGGGCCGCGACGCCGATGGCGCCCAGCGACTCGGGCTCGGCCATCTCGCCGTCGCCGAGGAAGGCCCACACGTGCTGCTGGTCGGTGTCCTTGATCCCGCGGTTGTGCAGGTAGCGGTTGAAGCGCGCCTGGTAGATGGAGTTGATGCCGGTCAGGCCCATGGAGACCGTGGGGAACTCCCAGAACTCCGGCATCAGGCGCGGGTGGGGGTAGGAGGGCAGACCGGCACCGGTGCCGTGCTGGACCTCCTGGCGGAAGCGGTAGAGCTGCTGCTCGTCGAGGCGGCCCTCGAGGAAGGCGCGGGCGTAGACGCCGGGGGAGCCGTGGCCCTGGATGTAGATCTGGTCGCCGCCGCCGGGGGCGTCCTTGCCCTGGAAGAAGTGGTTGAAGCCGACCTCGTACAGGCTCGCGGAGGACTGGTAGGTGGCGATGTGGCCGCCGACCTCGAGGCCCTTGCGGTTGGCGCTCGAGACCATCACCGCGGCGTTCCACCGGATGAAGGCGCGGATGCGGCGCTCGACGTCCTCGTCGCCGGGGAACCACGGCTCGCGCTCCGGCGGGATCGTGTTGATGTAGTCGGTGCTGCGCAGGGCCGGGACGCCGACCTGGGTCTCGCGGGCCCGCTCGAGCAGCCGCAGCATCACGTACCGCGCGCGGTCGCGCCCGCGCTCGGCGAGCATCGAGTCGAAGGAGTCGATCCAGTCCTGGGTCTCGTCCGGGTCGATGTCGGGCAGCTGGGTCGGCAGGCCCTCGTGGATCACCGAGGTCTTGGCGGTGCTGCGCGGGACGGGGGTGCTGTCCGCGGGAGTGCCTGTCACAGAGGATGAGTCGTCGGTCACTCGTCCATCGTGGCACGCACGCGGAGGATCCGAAATCTACCCGTCGGTATGTCCTGTATCCGGTCACCGATGTCCTGACAGGCGGTCGTGACCCCCTGGTCGAGCACGCCCGGCGCCCGGGACGGGCCCGGCAGGACGGCCGTCGGAGGGGCTCGAGCCCCGCGCGGGAGGTTGCGCCGTCCGCCCAAACCCGCTGGACTGTCCGCACGACCCTGCGGTGCAGTGCCGCGGGTGCGACGACGTGGAGGTCTCAGTTGAGCTCGACCGCGGGTGGCGGGTCCACCCAGACAGGCACCCCGACAGGTCCGGCCGAGCGCCTCGGGCTCGCCAAGGGGATGGTGGTCCAGGAGCTCGGGTGGGACAACGACACCGACGACACGCTGCGGGTGGCGATCGAGGACGCCATCGACGCCGACATGGTCGACGGTGACTACGGCAACGTGGTCGACGCCGTGGTCCTCTGGTACCGCGACGACGACGGCGACCTGGTCGACTCCCTGGTCGACGCGCTCACCGACCTCGTGGGCGGCGGCGCCATCTGGCTGCTGACCCCCCGCATCGGGCGGCCCGGCTCGGTCGACCCCGCCGACGTGGCCGAGGCGGCGCCCATCGCCGGCCTGGCGCAGACCACCACGGCCACGGTCAGCAAGGACTGGGCCGCCACGCGCCTGGTCACCCCCAAGACCCCGGCCTGACCCAGGCCCGGACACCTCGGTCCCGCCCGGTGCCCCGTCGACGGGTCGCCGGGCGCGGCCCCGGCAGATCGGACGTCACGTGATCTCGAAGCTGCTCACCGGTGCGGGTGCCGCCGGCACCAGCCTGCGCGTGCTGGCCCGCGCAGGGGTGCTGCGGCCCTACTCGCCGGTCGTGCTGGCACGGCTGGCCAGGGTGGTCAAGGACTGGGGCACCGGCCCGGCCGGCGGCTTCGCCTCCCTGGCGGTGCGCGCCCCCGACGACGTCGGCCTCGTCGACGAGCTCGGCGAGCTCACCTGGGCCCAGGTGCACGCCCGGTCCAACGCACTGGCCCGGGCCCTGCGCGAGCGCGGGGTCGGCGAGGGCGACGCGGTGGCGGTGATGTGCCGCAACCACCGCTTCTTCGTCGACGTCACCTGCGCGGTCGCCAAGCTCGGCGCCGACGCCCTCTACCTCAACACCGCCTTCGCCGGCCCCCAGCTGGTCGAGGTGCTGGGGCGCGAGCGGCCCGTCGTGGTCGTGCACGACCAGGAGTTCACCGGCCTGCTCGCCGAGGCCGACGTGGCCGACCGGGTCGTGGCCTGGGTCGACGACGAGCGCGAGCTGGCCGAGGGCACCGCCACCGTGGAGCGGCTCGTCGCCGTCCACGGCACCGGCGACCTCGAGCCGCCCGCGCGCCACGGGCGCACCGTCATCCTCACCTCGGGCACCACCGGCACGCCCAAGGCCGCGCCGCGCAGCGAGGCCGGCATCGACGCCGCCGTCTCGCTGCTCTCGACCATGCCGCTGCGACGCGGCTGGCGCTGCCACGTCGCCGCGCCGCTCTTCCACACCTGGGGCTTCGCCCACATGGCGCTGGCCATGCTGCTGGGCTCGACCCTGGTGCTGCGCCGCCGCTTCGACCCCGAGGAGGCGCTGCGCACGATCGTGGGGGAGCGCTGCGAGAGCGTCGTGGTGATCCCGGTGATGCTCCAGCGCATCCTGGCGCTGCCCGAGGAGGTCCTGGGCGCCCACGACCTGTCCCACGTCGAGGTGGTCGCCTCCTCCGGGTCCGCGCTGCCCGGCGACCTGGCGGTGACCTGGATGGACCGCTTCGGTGACAACCTGTACTCGACCTACGGCTCCACCGAGGTCGCCTACGCCGCCGTCGCCGGACCGCAGGACCTGCGCGAGGCGCCCTCGACGGCCGGCCGACCGCCGTACGCCACGGTGGTCAAGGTGCTCGACGACCGAGGGGTCGAGGTGGCCCCGGGTGAACCCGGACGGATCTTCGTCGGCAACGGCCTGCTCTTCGAGGGCTACACCGGCGGCGGCTCCAAGGAGGTCGTCGACGGGTTGATGTCGACCGGCGACGTGGGGCGCATCGGCCACGACGGGCGGCTCTACGTCGAGGGCCGCGACGACGACATGATCGTCTCGGGCGGCGAGAACGTCTTCCCCCAGGAGGTCGAGAACTGCATCGCCCGCCACGACGACGTCGCCGAGGTCGCGGCCGTCGGCGTCGACGACGACGACTACGGCCAGCGGCTGCGGGCCTTCGTCGTGCGCCGCGACGGGGCCTCCCTCGACGAGGACGCCGTCAAGGGGTGGGTCAAGCAGCACCTCGCGCGCTACAAGGTGCCCCGGGAGGTCGTCTTCCTCGACGAGCTGCCCCGCAACGCCACCGGCAAGGTGCTCAAGCGCGAGCTGCGGGGCGAGGACGCGTGAGCCAGCACGACCTCGAGCGCCGCGGGCTCACGCTGGGCGGACCCGCCCCCGACTTCACCCTGCGCGACCAATTCGGCCAGGACGTCACGCTGTCGTCCTACCGGGGCGTCAAGGCGGTCGCGATCCTCTTCTACCCCTACGCCTTCTCGGGCGTGTGCACCAGCGAGATGGCCGGCGTGCGCGACCGGCTGGCCGAGTTCATGACCTTCGACACCGAGGTCCTGGCGATCTCCTGCGACCCGATGTTCGCGCTGCGCGCCTTCGCCGACGCCGACGGGCTGAACTTCCCGCTGCTCTCCGACTTCTGGCCGCACGGCGAGGTCTCGCGCGCCTACGACGTCCTGGACGAGGCCGTGGGGGCCCCGCGCCGCTCGTCGTACGTCGTGGACAAGCAGGGGCTGGTGCGCTGGGCGGTGCACAACGCCAACCCCGAGGGGCGCGACCTCGACGAGCACCTGCGCCAGCTCACCGCGCTGGCCTGAGCCGGCCCGCTCCGGCCTGGTCTGGACCGGGCCGGGCAAAATCCGCACGGAATGGCCGAGAGCCCTCACGCTCGCCGGGAGCAGCACGTACCGTTGTCGGTGTCGAACCGCTGGTGACCCGAGACGCCAGCGGTTCGACTCATTTCCGACCCGCGTGCGCGAGCGTCTAGTCTGTGGCCCGCCCGCCGGTCCGCTGCGCGCGGGCCCGGGGCGTATAGCTCAGCGGTAGAGCACCTCGCTTACAACGAGGTGGTCGGGGGTTCGATCCCCTCTGCGCCCACTCCGGTCGAAAGTTCTCCGCCTCCGGTCCCATCCGCTCGGGTGAGGGCACCGAAGCACCTGTGACCCGCCTCACCAGGGGCGGGACCCGCAGACCCGTGGAGGGCACCCGGATGAGTGAGACCAGCAGGAGAAACGTGATCGCGGTGGCAGGAGCCGGCGCCGCGGTCGGAGCAGCAGCACTCATGGGCGGAGGCGCCGCCTCGGCCGCCGCCCGCCCCCGCACGATCAGCGCGCAGGAGCCGCTCGTCGCCTACGTCGAGGACCACCGCTCCGACCGGGTGACCCTCATGATCGGCGAGGACGAGGTGGTCGTGCGCGACCGCGACCTCGTCACCCGCCTGCTGGCCGCCATGGGAGGCAAGTGAGATGTCCTCCCACCGCGAAGCCCCCGAGATCTCCAAGGACCCCGTCGCCGACAGCACGGACGTCTACGCCTTCCGCAGCCCGGCCAACCCGGGCAACGTCGTGCTGATCGCCAACTTCATCCCGCTGCAGAAGCCCGACTCCGGACCGAACTTCTTCGAGTTCGGCGACGACGTGCTCTACGAGATCCACGTCTCGAACAAGGGCACCGCCCAGGCCGACATCAGCTACCAGTTCAAGTTCAAGACGAAGGTGCGCAACAACCGCACGTTCCTCTACAACACCGGCCCGATCTCCGACATCGACGACGAGACCTGGAACCGGCCGCAGAGCTACTCGGTCAAGCGGGTCAAGGGCAACGACACCACGACCCTGGGCAGCAACCTGCCCTGCCCGCCCGTCAACGTCGGCAAGCGCTCGACCCCCGACTACGCCAAGCTCGCCGGCCAGGCGGTGCACCAGCTGCCCCGCGGGCGCAAGGTCTTCGCCGGCCAGCGCGCCGACGCGTTCTGGGTCGACCTGGGCAGCATCTTCGACCTCGGCGCGCTGCGTCCCTTCAACGAGGCGCACCTGATCCCGATGGGTGCCATGGACGGCATCAACTCGGTGCAGTCCTTCAACGTGCACACGATCGCCATCGAGGTGCCGATCGACGAGCTCACCCGCGACGGCTCGACGCCCTCGGACCCGATGTCGGCCACGTCGACCATCGGCGTGTGGGCCACCGCCAGCCGCCGCACGTCGCGGGTCTTCAACAAGAAGACCGGCACCTACCGCGACTTCGGCAAGTGGCGCCAGGTCTCGCGCCTGGGCAACCCGCTGTTCAACGAGGTCGTGGTGCCGATGGCCGAGAAGGACCTCTGGAACAGCCGCGAGCCCTCGGGCGACAGCAAGTACCAGAAGTTCGTCTACAAGCCCGAGCTCGCCGGCCTGCTGCCGGTGCTCTACCCGGGCGTGTTCCCGAACCTCGCGGCCTACGACAAGCAGCGCGCCGACCTGCACGCGATCCTGCTCACCGGCATCCCCGAGGGGGTCGTGCCCGGCTTCCAGAACTACACCGGCCCGGTGCCCTCGGACATGCTGCGCCTCAACGTCGCCATCCCGCCCAGCGACGACCCCAACCCGCTGGGGCTCGTGGGCGGCGACCCGGCCGGCTTCCCCAACGGCCGCCGCCTGGAGGACAACGTCACCACGATCGAGATCCGCGCCGTCGCCGGCCTGACGATCCCGCTCGTCGACCCCTCCTTCACCCCCGACGACGCCGCCGCCGCGGTCGAGGACGGCTCGGAGTACACCAACTCGCCGCTGCTGGGCGAGTTCCCCTACCTCGGTCTGCCTGGTGGCGGGTACCAGACCGAGCCCGGCACGACGCAGGCGTCGTGACCGGGGTCGCGACCGTCCCGGGGAGCGGCCCGGGGGGGACCCAGGGGACCAGCCTGCCGGACCACCTGCAGGCCAACCTCGACGAGAACCCCTGGGCCGGCCAGGGATCGGTGCTGCTCGACATCGGGGGCGACGTGGGGGCCCTCGTCGTCGACATGCCCGCAGCGCTGGTCGGCCACGAGGTCGAGATCGACCCCGCGGACGGTCGCGACCGCCACCACCAGCACGAGGGGCACGACCACGGGCACGACCACGACCACGACCACGGGGACGGGCACCACGCGCACCGTCGCCACGTCGCGGTGGTGCCCCGGCAGACCCCCGTCGGCGACCTGCCGTCGGTGGTCTTCCCCGACCTCGACGAGGGCGCCTACCGGCTCTTCCACCCCGGCACCGACGACGTCGCACTCGACGTCGTGGTGCGCGGCGGCGAGGTCACCTGGGCCACCTGGCCGGCCTGAGCCCCTCCCGCGCAGCGCCGTACCTGGGTACGGTGCTGCGCGGGAGCCCGCGTCGTGGCGGGCGAGGGAGGACGCATGGAGCAGGCACCGTCCGGGTCGGTCGCCGAGAGGCTGGCGGGCAGCCACGTCCTGCTCACCGGGGTCACCGGCTTCGTCGGCGAGGCCCTGCTGCACCTGCTCCTCGAGGAGGTGCCCGGCGTGCGGGTCAGCGTGCTGGTGCGGCCCAAGGGGTCGACCAGCGGCACCGCACGGGTCGCCCGGATGCTGGAGAAGCCGGTCTTCGCCGCAGCGGTCGAGGCGGCCGGCGACGTCGACGCGCTGCTCGCGGCGCGGGTCCGCGTGGTGGAGGGCGACCTCGTCGACGTGCCCGACCTGCCCGGGGACCTCGATGCCGTCGTGCACTGCGCCGGCGACGTCAGCTTCGACCCACCGGTCGACGAGGCGTTCGCCACCAACGTCGTGGGCACCCGCGACCTGCTGGAGCGCGTGGCGGCCGCCGGACGCGAGGGCGGGCGCGAGGTGCACTACCTGCACGTCTCGACGGCGTACGTCGCCGGGCGGCGCCGCGGCCACGTGCCGGAGGCGCCGGTCGAGCACGACGTCGACCTGGAGGCCGAGCTGGCGTGGGGCCTGGCCCAGCGCCGCGAGACCGAGCACCGCAGCCGCAGCGCCGACGTGCTGGAGGAGGCGCGCAAGCGGGCCGAGAAGGCCCACTCCCGGGCCGGGCTGCTGACTGCCGCCACCGCCAGCGAGCAGGCCCGGCGCGAGTGGGTGGGCGCCGAGCTGGTGCGGGTCGGGACCGAGCGGGCGCGCAGCCTGGGCTGGACCGATTGCTACACCTTCACCAAGGCGCTGGGCGAGCGGGTGGTCGAGGCGCACGCCCGCGCCGGTCACCGGGTCACGGTGCTGCGCCCCAGCATCATCGAGTCGGCGCTGGAGCGTCCGCACCCGGGGTGGATCGAGGGCTTCAAGATGGCCGAGCCGCTGATCCTGGCCTACGGGCGCGGGGAGCTGCCGGAGTTCCCGGCCGCTGCCGACACGATCGTCGACATCGTGCCGGTCGACCACGTGGTCTCCGCGATCGTGGCGGCGCTCGCGCACCCGCCGGAGCCGGGCGAGGCGGCGTACCTGCACGTCTGCTCCGGCGACCGCAACCCGCTGACCTTCAGCGAGCTCTACGCCCACGTGCGCGCCTACTTCGACGAGCACCCCTTCGAGGTCGGCGACCGGGGTGCGGCCCGACTGCCCGACTGGCGCTTCCCCGGGGCGGCCTCGGTCGACCGGCTGCTGACCACCAGCGAGCGGGCCTTCAAGGTCGCCGACTACGTCGTGGGCCACGCCCCGCGCAGCGACCGCACCCGCTCGGTGGCCCGCGAGCTCGACCGGCGCGGGCGCCGCCTCGACTTCCTGCGCCGCTACCTGACGCTCTACCAGGAGTACGCCCAGGCGGAGCTGCGCTTCTCCGACGACCGGACCTCGGCCCTGCGCGGCCGGCTCTCGCCCGAGGACCAGCGCACCTTCGCCTTCGACACCGCCGCCGTCGACTGGCACACCTACCTGCGCGAGGTGCACTGCCCGGCCGTGACCGCGCCGGTGCGGCGCCTCGACGAGCTGCGCGCCCGCCGCCAGGGGACGGCCCGGGGGCGCAGCGCCGGCGGGGCCCGGCTGCCCGAGGTCGGGGGCCGCGAGGCGGCCGACCCCGCGCGGGTGGCGGCCTTCTTCGACATGGACGGCACCCTGCTCTCCTCCAACGTCATCGAGACCTTCCTGTGGCTGCGTCTGCAGGAGCTCGACGGCGCCGGTCGCTTCGCCGAGCTGGTGCGGGTGGCGTCGCGGGTGCCCGCGCTGGTGCGGGCCGAGCGCCGCGAGCGCAGCGCGTTCCTGCGCGCGGTCTACCGCGACTACGAGGGGGCCCGGCTCGCCGACCTCGAGGCGGTGGCCGACGAGCTGCTCGGCGACCACGTGCTCTCGCGCCTGGCCCCGGCCGCCGTACGACGGGTGCGCGAGCACCGGCGCGCCGGGCACCGCACGGTGCTGATCACCGGAGCGGTCCGGCCGCTGACCCGTCCGCTGGCGCCGCTCTTCGACCACGTGGAGGCCGCCGAGCTGGCCACCGACGCCGACGGCGTGTGCACCGGGCACCTGGCCGGGTCGCCGCTGGTGGGGGAGTCCCGCGCCGCGTTCATGCGCGACTGGGCGGCCCGCCACGACGTCGACCTCGCCCGCTCCTACGCCTACGCCGACTCCCACTCCGACCTGCCGCTGCTGGCCGCCGCCGGCCACCCGGTGGCGGTGCGCCCCGACGTGCCGCTCTACCGCCACGCGCGCCGGCACCACTGGACCATCGTCGACTGGGCCAGCCCGGCCACCCCGGCCGGAGCCTCAACCCCGCGGGGTCGCGCCGATGATGCTGGCCCTGGAGATGTTCCGCTCGGTGCCGCGCACGGTCGCGGGCCGGGCGGTGGGCTCGCGCGCGCCCGGCGCCTCTCCGGCTTCGCGGCGCCGCTGCGGCTGGTGACGACCGAGCCGCCGGTCGTGCGGCGCCCGGGCTGGGCCCGGCTGCGCACCCGGCTCAGCGGCATCTGCGGCTCCGACCTCTCGATGCTCTCGGGGCGCACCAGCCTCTACTTCTCCGCGGTCGTGTCGCTGCCGTTCGTGCCGGGCCACGAGGTGGTCGCCGACCTGCTCGACGACTGCGACGACCTGCCGGCCGGCACCCGGGTCGTGCTGGACCCGGTGCTGGCGTGCGCCGCCCGCGGCCTCGAGCCCTGCGAGGGCTGCGCCGCGGGAGCCACGAACAGGTGCTCGCGGATCACCGTCGGCGACCTCTCCGCCGGCCTGCAGACCGGGTTCTGCCACGACACCGGCGGCGGCTGGGGACAGCAGCTCGCGGCGCACCGCAGCCAGCTGCACGCCGTGCCCGAGGCGTGGTCGGACACCCGCGCGCTGCTCGTCGAGCCGCTGGCCTGCGCGGTGCACACGGCGCTGCGCGCCGGCGTCGTCGAGGGCGACCGGGTCCTGGTCAGCGGGGCCGGGGCCGTCGGCCTGCTCGCCACCCTCGCCCTGCGCGAGCTGACCCCGGCCGCCGAGATCGTGGTGGTCGCCAAGCACGCCCCACCAGCGCGAGCTGGCCCTGGCCCTGGGGGCCACCGACGTGGTGGCGCCGCGCGAGGTGCTGCGCCGCGTCCGCCGCGCACCGGCGCGTTCGCGCTGCGGCCCACGCTGTCCTCGGCGTACCTGCTCGGCGGGGTCGACGTCGCCGTCGACGCGGTCGGCTCCAAGCAGTCGCTGGAGACGTCGCTGCAGGCGACCCGGGCCGGAGGACGCGTCGTGCTCTCGGGCATGCCCCAGCCCGCCGACCTGTCGGCCGCCTGGTTCCGCGAGCTCGAGGTCGTCGGCACCTACGCCTCGGCGCACCGCGAGCCCGGGGGGCGCAGCGCCTTCGAGACGGCGCTCGCCCTCGGCGGCCACGACGCCCTCGGCCCGGTCGCCGACACGGTGGCGACCTACCCGCTGCACCGCTGGCGCGAGGCGCTGGACCACGCCCACTCGACCGGTCGCCTCGGCACGGTCAAGGTGGCACTCGACCCCAGGAGAACCGCATGAGGAGGTCCCCGTGACCCGACCAGGCTTCGTGCTCGAGGTCGACGACCGCACCCCGCCGCTGGTGGTCCACGAGGGGCTGGGCTTCCGCCTCGAGGACTTCCCGCTCGGGACCCGGGTGATCTACCCACCCGATTCGCTGCCCGGCGTCGCCGACGTCGAGGGCGCCGTGCGCGAGGCGCTCCTGCACCCCGTCGACAGCGACCCGCTGCCCGAGCGGCTCTTCGCCGGGATGCGGCTGACCATCGCCTTCGACGACCTGTCGCTGCCGCTGCCCACGATGCGCCGCCCCGACATCCGCCAGCGCGTCATCGAGCAGGTGCTGACCATGGCCGCCGAGGCCGGTGTCGACGACGTCGAGATCATCGCCGCCAACGCGCTGCACCGGCGGATGACCCCGGCCGAGCTCGAGCACATCGTCGGCGAGCGGGTCTTCCGCTCCTTCCACCCCCAGGGCCGGCTCTACAACTTCGACGCCGAGGACCGCGACGCGCTGAGCCACCTCGGCACCACCGAGCTCGGCGAGGACGTCGAGATCAGCAGGCGGGCCGCCGAGTCCGACCTGCTCGTCTACGTCAACGTCAACCTCGTCGCCATGGACGGCGGCCACAAGTCGGTGGGCATCGGGCTGGCGTCGTACAAGAGCCTGCGCCACCACCACAACGCCCACACGATGGTGCACTCGCGCTCGTTCATGGACCACGAGCGCTCCGCGATGCACCAGTCGGCGTGGCGCATCGGGCGCGTCATCAAGGACACGGTGCCGGTCTTCCAGGTCGAGACCACGCTCAACAACGACGTCTTCCCCCGTCCCTACGAGTTCCTGATGAAGCGCGAGTGGGAGTGGTCGGTGCGCGACCAGGCCTCGATGCTCGCGGTGCGGCGCGGGCTGGCGCTGGCCCCGCAACGGATGCGCCACCGGCTCTTCCACGACCTGAGGGCGCCGTACGGGCTGACCGGCATCGCGGCCGGCGAGGTCGAGGCCGTGCACGAGCAGACCCTGGCGCGGGTGCACCGCCAGCAGCTGGTCGAGGTCCAGGGCGTCTCCGACGTGCTGGTGATGGGGGTGCCCTACCTGGGGCCCTACAACGTCAACAGCTCGATGAACCCGGTCCTGGCCACCTGCATGGGGCTGGGCTACTACTTCAACTCCTACCGCGGGCACCCGGTCGTGCGGCGCGGGGGAGCGGTGATCCTCTACCACCCGCTCGACGAGGGCTTCCACCAGCTGCACCACCCGTCGTACGTCGACTTCTACGAGGAGGTGCTCGCCGAGACCACCGACCCGGCCGAGATCGGTGAGAAGTACGAGCAGCAGTTCGCCGAGGACCCGTGGTACCGCCACCTCTACCGCACCTCGCACGCCTACCACGGGGTGCACCCCTTCTACATGTGGTACTGGGCGGCGCACGCGATGGACCACGTGGGTGACGTGATCTGGGTCGGCGGCGACCGGCGCGCGGCAGCCAGGCTGGGCTTCCGGGCCGCCTCGACGCTGGCCGACGCCCTCGAGATGGCCTCGGGCACGGTCGGCACCAGCCCGTCGATCACCTACCTCCACAACCCGCCGCACCTGCTCGCCGACGTGCGGGTCTGAGGGGGCGGTCGTGGGCTTCTGGAGCGAGGGCGTCGACGACGTGCGGCGCACCGCGCGCGGCTGGCGCTGGGGTCGGCGCTCGCAGGTGCCGCGCTCGGCCGAGGTGTACGTCGAGCCGGCGCGCTCGCAGGTCGCCGACTCGGCCTGGGCACGGCGACGACCCGCGATCGCCGCGCGCGAGGTCGCCCAGAAGCTCGCCCTCGAGCCGGTCTTCCGCTCCCAGGTGCGCACCCGGGTCGAGGGCCTGGACGTGCTGGAGCGCACCCGGGGACCGGTGATCTTCGTGGCCAACCACGCCTCGCACCTCGACACCCCGCTGCTGCTGCTCTCGCTGCCCGACGAGTGGCGCCGGCGCACCGCGGTGGCGGCGGCCGCCGACTACTTCTTCGACACCTGGTGGCGCGCGGTGGGCTCCTCGCTGGTCTTCAACACCTTCCCCATCGACCGTCGCGGCGGGTCGATCTCGGCGACGCCCGGCGAGGTGCTCGCCGACGGGTGGAGCCTGGTGGTCTTCCCCGAGGGCACGCGCTCGGGCGACGGGTGGATGCACACCTTCCGGATGGGAGCGGCCTACCTGTCCCACACCCACGACGTGCCGATCGTGCCGGTGGCCCACCGCGGGACCTTCGCGGCGATGCCGCGGGGCGTCGGGTGGCCCGGGCGCGACGCCGGCGGGCGCCGCCAGCTCACGGTGCGCTTCGGAGAGCCGCTGCGCGCCGCCGAGGGGGAGTCGGTGCGCGAGTTCGCCCCCCGGGTGCGCGACGCCGTCGCGGCGCTGCTCGACGAGGACCGCAGCACCTGGTGGGAGGCGCAGCGCCGCCGGGCTGCCGGCACCACCCCCGACCCCGGCGGGCCGGACGCCGCCACCTGGCGCCGGGTCTGGGCCCAGACCGAGTCCCCCTCGGTCGAGCCCGTCACCGGACCGCGACGTCGCGTGTGGCGCCGCTGAGGTCCGGCCCTGGATCGTGAGAGCGATCTCATCGCGGCCTCATGGTGGGCTCACCCGGGCGCAGTTGAGTTCCTTCGTCAGCGAACGGGCCCCTGGGGCCATCGACGAGAGGAACCACCATGAAGAAGATCGCCACCCTGGCAGTCGTCGGGGTCGCTGGTGTCGCCGGGGCCGTGGGCGCCGGTGTGCTCGCCCTCCCCGCCGCCTCGACCTCGGTCGACGCCGAGCCGTGGAAGCGCGACGACGACGGCACGGCCGTCGTCACCACGGTCGACGACGATGACGACGAGGACACCCGCGACCACACGAACACCCGCACCGGGACCAGCACCGGCACCGGCACCAGCACCGGCACCGGCACCGGGACGAGCAACGATGCCACCAGCAGCCAGGACAGCCTGGAGGACAGCACCGACGCGACGAGCTCGCGCTCCACGGGTGTGCACCGGTGAGCCAGGACGCACCCACCTGGGACCTCCACCCCGGCGACCAGATCACCCCCGAGCTGACCGCGGTGCGCCTGCTCGGTGGCGGGTCGACGTACGAGGCCTACCTGGCGTTCGACGAGGTGACCTACGCACCGGTCGTGGTCAAGGTGGTGCGGCCCGGCCGGGTCGACGACGCCTCGGCGCTGCGAGGCCTGCGCCGTGAGGCGCAGGCCCTCGCGGCGGTCAACCACCCGGTCGTCGTGCGCGGACTGCGGCACGAGGAGGAGGGGCCACGCCCGCACCTCGTGCTCGAGCACCTCGACGGCCCCAGGCTCTCCACGCTGCTGCGCCGCCACGGTCGTCTCACCGAGCAGCAGTACCTGCCACTGGCCATCGAGGTCGCCTCGGCGCTGCACTACCTGCGCCACGTCGGGTGGACGCACCTGGACATCAAGCCCAGCAACATCATCATGGGCGCCCCGGCGCGGCTCATCGACCTGTCGGTGGCCCGGCCGGTGGACCAGGCGCGCGCCCTCACCGCGGTGATCGGGACCGACGACCACCTGTCGCCGGAGCAGGCCGACCCCTCGCGGGGCGAGGGTCCCGGGCACGCCAGCGACGTCTGGGGGCTGTGCGTCACCCTGTTCGAGGCGGTGGCCGGCCACCTGCCCTTCGACCGCCCCGACCGGCTCGGCGCGACCCCGGAGGAACGGCACCCGCAGCTGGTGCAGGCGCCCCGGCCGCTGCCGCCGCGGGTGCCCACCGAGGTGGAGAAGGTCGTGCTGGCCGGGCTGGAGAAGCGACCGGAGGACCGCCCGCTCCCGCACGAGGTGGCCCAGGCGTGCGAGCCGGTCCTGGCCCGGCTGCCGGCCCCGCGGCTCACCGGTTGGCGGGCCTGAGCCTGCTCAGGCGTCGAAGCGGTAGCCCATGCCGCGCACGGTGGTGATGCAGCGGGCCCCGAACTTCTTGCGCAGGTAGCCGACGTACACGTCCACGACGTTGGAGCCGGGGTCGAAGTCGAAGCCCCAGACGTGGTCGAGCAGCTGCTCGCGCGACAGGACCTGCCCCGCGTTGCGCATGAAGATCTCGGCCAGCGCGAACTCGCGGGCCGACAGGTCGACCTGCTGCCCACCCACCCGGGCCCGCCGGGTCCGCAGGTCGAGGTGCACCCCGCCCACCTCGAGCGCGTCGGAGGTCGCGGAGGACACGGCGTCGCCGGCGGCCTGCCCCTGCCGCAGCCGCAGCCTGATGCGCGCCTGGAGCTCGGCGTAGCGGAACGGCTTGGCCATGTAGTCGTCGGCACCGCCCTCCAGCGCGGAGACCGTGTCGGTGACCGAGTCGCGGGCGGTGAGCACCACGACCGGCAGGCGCGAGCCCTGCGAGCGCAGCTGGTCGAGGACCTCGAAGCCGTCCATCCCGGGCAGGCCGATGTCGAGGATCACCAGGTCGTGCTCGCCGGCGAGCGCGAGGTCGAGCCCGGTGGGCCCGTCGCCGACCACGGTGGCCTGGTGGCCGTCGGCGCGCAGGCCCTTGGCGATGAACGAGGCGATGCGGGCCTCGTCCTCGACGATCAGGATGCGGGCCACGTGGACTCCTCGGTGGGGTGGGCGGGCAAGGTGATGACGAAGCGGGCGCCGGCGGGATGCTCCGGCCCGGGGTCCTCGACCCCCACCCGGCCGCCGTGCGCCTCGGCGATGGCGCTGACGATGGAGAGCCCGAGGCCGAAGCCGTCGTCGCCCTCCGGCACCCTGCCGCGACCGAAGCGGTCGAAGATCGTCTCCCGGTCGGCCTCGGCGACCCCCGGGCCGCTGTCGCGCACCCACAGCCGCACCTGGCCGCCCTCCCAGGCGGAGCCGAGCGCGACCGTGTCACCGGGGCCCGTGTGCTTGGTGGCGTTCTCGGCCAGCTGCAGCAGGGCCTGGGTCAGGCGCTGGGCGTCGGCCGGCACGACGACCTCGGCGACACCGTCGAGGCGCCAGTCGCGCCCACCAAGGGCACTGGCCTTGGCCAGGACGTCCTCGGTGAGGGTGCGCAGGTCGCAGGGCGCCGGGGTGACGAAGTCCGGCCGGTCGCTCTTGGCGAGCAGGATCAGGTCGCCGACGAGGCGGGACATGCGGTCGGCCTCGTCGAGCAGCAGCGCCCGGGTCTGCTCCACGTCGTCGGGGTCGCCGGCGTCGAGCAGCTCGAGGTGGCCCCGCAGCACCGTGAGGGGGGTCCTCAGCTCGTGCCCGGCGTCGTCGAGGAACTGGCGCTGCCCGGCGAAGGCCGACTCCAGCCTGGCCAGCATCTGGTTGACGGTGCGGGTCAGGGCGGTGATGTCGTCGTTGCCGCGCACGGGCAGCCGGCGCGACAGGTCGGTCTCCGAGATCTCCTGGGCGGTCTCGCGCAGGGTGCGCAGCGGGGCGAGCAGCCGCCCGGTCAGCAGGTAGGCGGCACCGGTGACCACCAGCAGCGCCAGCGCCGAGACGATCGCGTAGGTGCGCATCGTCTCGACCAGCCCGGCGCGGGTCTGGTCGAGCCGGGTGACCACCACGAGCGCGCCCGACTGGGAGCCGCTGCGCATGGCCACCGGCTGCGCCACGACCAGCAGCTCGCCGTACGCCGGCAGCTCGGCGCGCACCGTGCCGCCCTCCTCGACGATCGGCTCGACCAGGTCGACGAACGCGGGGTCCTCGGCGAGCGGGTCGGTGCGGGGGGAGACGTACTCGACCTGCTGGCCGGTGACCCAGCCGACCAGGAGCTCGTCGTCGTCGGGGACGTTGCGCTCCATGAAGAGCCGCAGCAGGGTGGCGACGTCGGCGAAGGGCTCGCCGGTGGTCGGGTCGACCCCGTCCTCCTGGAGCGCGGAGAGCTCGGCCAGCTCCTGGTCGACGGCCGACGCGGTCTGCTCGCCGAGACGTCGTGCCTCGATGGCGTAGACCAGGACGCCGGCCAGCAGCAGCGTCGCAGCGACCAGGAGGGCCACCGTGACGCTGATCCGGGCGCGCACCGACAGGCCCGACCGCGGCTGGCGGTCGGGCCGGTTCTCAGGAGTGCCGGGCCTGGTCAGTCGTCGTCCCCTTCGTCGTCGTCCCCATCGTCATCGTCGTCCCCGTCGTCGTCATCGTCGTCCTCGCCGATGTCGGGGCGGATCACGGTGACCCCGTCGTCGTCATCGTCGTCGTCGTCATCGTCGTCCGAGGAGGGGCTGGAGGTCGGCGCGGCGGAGGGCCTCAGCGTGGCGCCGGGGGAGACGTCGCCGCGTGGATCCTCGAGCAGGATGGGAGGGCGCGGCGCGGGCTCGCGCGGCGACGTCGCCGTCAGCGCGCCGGCCGCGTAGGCCAGCACGGGCAGGACCAGGACGGCCAGCAGGACGACCTTCCACGGGCGACTCATGGGGCCAGCATCCTCTCCTGCGGTGGGAGGGCCGTGAGAGCCCGATGAGAAAGCTCTCATGTGGCGCACCCGGCGTGGTGGGTGTCGACCCGGCTGGTGTGAACCAGCCGGGTCGGCGGGGAAGTGGCGCCGGGTCGGCGGGGAAGTGGCGCCGGGTCGGCGGGGAAGTGGCGCCGGGTCGCGGTCAGGCGAGCAGCTGCTCGCCCAGCCAGGAGCCCTGCTCGAAGCCGGGCAGCACCGCGAAGGTCGCCGAGCCGATCGCGGTGGTCCACTCGTTGAGCTGGTCGGACTCGTCGAGCATCCGCTGCACCGGCACGAACTGGTCGAGCAGGTCGGCCTGGTAGGCCAGGAACACCAGACCGCTCTCGACCTCGACGCCCTGCTCGGTCTCGACCTCGCGGGTGTAGTTGGCGCCCTTGCGGAACATCCGGCGACCGCCGTTGAGGGAGGGGTGCGCGCGGCGTGCGTGGGCGTCGACCGGCACCACCAGCCGACCCTGGGAGCGCGCGGACAGGTCGAGCTCGTCGATCTCCATGCCGCCGGTCAGGGGTGCGCCGTCGGCCAACGCCCGTCCGACCGAGCGCTCCTGCTCGTCGCGGGTCAGCTCGTCCCAGGTGTCGAGGTCCATCCGGATGCGTCGCACCACCAGGGTGCTGCCGCCCGCCCAGCGTCCCTCGCGCACCCACACCGTCGAGTCGAACAGCGGGCTGCCCGGCTGCGGGTTGCCCGAGCCGTCGACCTGGCCGAAGAGGTTGCGGCCCGTCTGGGGGCGCCCGTCGGGTCCGGTGGGGTTCCACGACCCGGCCTGGCGCCACCGCGCCCGCGCGAAGGGCGCCGCGTCGGCGACCAGGCGGCGTACGGCGTGGGCGACGGTGGTGCCGTCACGTCCGGCCACGACCACGAGGAGGTCGCCGCCGCTCCAGCGCTCCTGCAGCCGGTCTCGGCTCATCGGCGGCACCGCCGCGAACCCGTCGGGGCCCGCGCCGAACAGGCCCGGCCGGCAGGCGTCGGGGCCGACGCCGACCGTGATCGTGAGGTCGGAGGCCGGCTGGGAGAGCCACGGGGCCGGGTCCCCGGGCGCGCCGCGGCCGGCGGTCAGGGCCTCGATGTCGCCGGTCCACAGGCGCATCAGCCGGCCCAGCGCCTCCCGGTCGACGTCGGCGCGCAGGTCGAGGGCGACGAGCTCGGTGACCTCGGTCTGCGCCGTCGCCACGCCGGGCTGGTGGGCGCCCCAGGGCTCGATGGTGCGCCCCGGCGCACCCACGGCCGCCGCCGCCGAGGACGCGGGGGGCGCCTCCTCGGCACCGACGGCCAGGACCGCACCGGCGCCGGCGGCCGCGCCGACACCGGTGCTGCCGACGTAGCCCAGGAGGCGACGGCGGCTGACGCGTGGGGCCGGGCTCACGAGTGCGAGTGCTCCTCGTCCTCGGAGTGCTCGTCGTCGCTGTGCCCCTCGTCGCCGTGGTCCTCGTCGTCGCCGTGGTCGTGCTCACCGGTGCCGGGCTCGTGGTAGTGGCCCTCCTCCTCGGTGAACTCCTTGACCGGCACGGTGAGGGTCTCGGTGGTGCCGTCGGAGAACTCCAGGGTGAGGTCGACCTCGTCGCCGGCGGCGAGCTCGCGCTGCACGTCCATCAGCATCACGTGGTAGCCGTTGGGCTCGAGGACCTTGCCGCGCCCGGCCTCGATGACCAGGCCGTCGTCCATGACCGACATCGCCATGGCGCCGTCGACCATCGACATCTCGTGGATCTCGACCGTGCCGGCCACGTCGGTGGAGGCGCCGGTGAGGGTGACGTCGGCGTCGCCGGCGTTGTCGATGGTCATGAAGGCCGCCGACATCGTGGTGTCCTCGGCGCCGGTGGTGGCGCGCACCCAGGGGTCCCCGACGGTGATCTCGGCGCTCGCCTCGGCAGCGGTGCTCGACGACGAGGCGTCGGCCGGCTCCTCGTCGCCGCAGGCCACGAGGCCGGCGCCGAGCGCGAGGGCGAGGGCGGCGGCCGGGACCAGCCGGCGGGCGCGGGGGCTGGTGGTTCGGGTGGTGCGGGTGGTGCTGCTCATCAGGGTCTCCTCGTACGACGTGGGCGCGCGGTCGCGCGCGGGAGGCGCCGCGGTCGGCGGCGCGGGGTCAGGCGGCGAGGAGGAGCGGTGGGCCGCGGCGGGCGACGATCCGGTGCGGCAGGGAGTCGGGCAGCGGCAGGTGCAGCGGCGCGGGGACCGGGAGCCGTCGGGCGGCGTCCATCGCGCCGTGCAGGGAGGCCCGCAGCGGGCGGGCGCACCCGTCGGCGACCAGCGCGAGCCGGACCTGCACGGCCGCGAGGACGAGCAGCCCCCACAGCGCGCTCTCGCCGACGGCGAGCCACAGGCCGAGCGCGACGGCGCCCAGCAGGTGGGCCAGCAGCATCAGCGGGCCCTGGGCCAGGGCGTGGTCGACGAGGTGGCCGAACGAGGAGCCCAGCCCGCCCGGCGCAGCGCCCAGCGGGGCGGCCTCGGCGGCGCGCCCTCCGGCCGCCGAGGCGGCCTCGAAGTGGTCGGTCAGTGACCCGACGCGGCGTCCGCCCTCGTCGGCGGCCGCGTGCAGCGCGGAGCCGGCGGCCGGTGACCCGCCCGCAGCGGCCGTCGTGGTCGCGCCGGAGCCGGTGTGGCCCGCGCCCGCCGAGAGCAGGAGGTGGGTCAGCCCCTGCCCGCCGACCAGCAGGGCGACCAGGCGCAGCGCCGAGGCCCGGGTGCGCAGGAGCGCCGCCGAGAGGGCGGTGCACGCGGCCAGCAGGACGACCAGCACCCCCGGGCCGGGGAGCAGCCCGTCGGCGGTCACGTGGGAGACCACGCCGGAGAGCAGCACCACGGGCCCGAGCACGGCGGCGCGCGCCCACACGAGGGTCCTCGTGGGGCGGGCGGGCTGCTCCGCGCTGGTGATGTCGTCCTCCGTGCTGCCGGCCGGCGTGGTCGTCCGGAACGCCTCGATGCTACAGCCGCGGGCCGAACCGACCGTTCGTCGCCGCGGCCGCACCGCTCGGCGTACGGGCCCGGTCGGGCGGGGGTGGCGCGACCCGGGGCCTGCCTAGAGTGGGCCCCGTCACACGACCGCTTGGAGGAGCCCATGATCGTCCCGTTCAGCGTCTCGGACTTCATCGACCGCGCCGTGCAGGTCTACGGCGAGCGGGTCGGCGTCGTGGACGAGCCCGACCAGCCGGCGCAGCCGCTGGGTGAGAAGGGCCGGCTGACCTACCGCGAGATGGCGGCCCTCGCCGCTCGCCAGGCGGCCCGCCTCGACGAGCTCGGCATCGGTGTCGGCGACCGGGTGGCCGTGGTCAGCCACAACAGCGCCCGGCTGCTGACCTCGTTCTTCGGTGTGGCGGGCTACGGACGGGTGCTGGTGCCGGTGAACTTCCGGCTGCGCCCCGACGAGGTGCAGTACATCGTCGAGCACTCCGGGGCGCGGGTGCTCATCATCGACCCCGAGCTCGACGAGGAGCTGCGCGACGTCACCGCCGAGCACCGGTTCGTGATCGGTGACGACGACCTGCTCTACGCCCCCGAGGGCAGCGTGCCGCAGCCGTGGGAGCCCGACGAGAACGCCACGGCCACCATCAACTACACCTCGGGCACCACCGCGCGGCCCAAGGGCGTGCAGATCACGCACCGCAACATCTGGACCAACGCGGTCACCTTCGGCATGCACGCCGGGGTCAGCGACCGCGACGTCTACCTGCACACGCTGCCGATGTTCCACGCCAACGGCTGGGGCTGGCCCTTCGTCGCCACCCAGGCCGGCGCCACCCACGTGGTGATCCGCAAGATCGACGGCGCCGAGATCCTGCGCCGCGTCGAGGAGCACGGCGTGACCGTCATGTGCGCCGCGCCCGCCGTGGCCGCCGCGGTGCTGGAGGCGGCCCAGGAGTGGGATGGTCCGATCCCCGGTCGTGACCGGGTGCGCATCATCATGGCCGGTGCGCCGCCGCCGACGCGCACCGTCGTGCGCGTCGAGGAGGAGCTGGGCTGGGAGTTCATCCAGATCTACGGCCTCACCGAGACCTCCCCGCTGCTGACCATCAACCGGGGCCGCGCCGAGTGGGACCACCTCGAGCCCGAGGAGCGCGCCGCGCGGCTGACCCGCGCCGGGGCACCGGCGCTCGGCGTACGGCTCGCGATCTCGGAGGAGCCCGAGAACCAGGGCGAGGTGCTGGCCCGCTCCAACGTGTGCCTCGAGGGCTACTGGGAGCAGCCCGAGGAGAGCGAGCGCTGCCTGGCCGGCGGCTGGTTCCACACCGGCGACGGCGGCGTCATCGGCGACGACGGCTACCTGACCATCAGCGACCGCAAGAAGGACGTGATCATCACCGGCGGCGAGAACGTCTCCTCGATCGAGGTCGAGGACGTGCTGTTCTCGCACCCGGCCGTCGCCGAGGTCGCCGTGATCGGCGTCCCGAGCGAGAAGTGGGGCGAGACCATCAAGGCGCTCGTCGTGCTCGCCCCCGACGCCGAGGCGACCGAGGCCGAGCTGATCGCGTGGTGCAAGGAGCGCGCGGCCGGCTACAAGGCACCGACCTCGGTGGAGATCCGCGACGAGCTGGCCCGCACCGCGACCGGCAAGCTGCAGAAGTTCAAGCTGCGCGCGCCCTACTGGGAGGGCCAGGAGCGCCAGGTCAACTGACGCGCAGGGGTGCTCAGGAGGGGCGGACGTCCATGACGACCTCGAACTCCAGCAGGTCCGCCCCGCTGGCGACGGGCTTGGCGCGCTCGCCGGCGTGCGCGGCCTGGGCGCCGCCGTCGCGCCACGCTGCGAAGGACTCCTCGTCCTGCCAGTGCGTGACGACGAAGTAGCGCTCCTCGCCCGCGGTGGGGCGCAGCAGCTGGAAGCCGAGGAACCCGGGGGAGCCCTCGACGGCGCCGGCGCGGGCGGCGAAGCGCTTCTCGAGCTCGGGGCCGGCCTGCGGGGGGACGGAGATGGCGTTGATCTTCACGACGGGCATGGCGCCCAGCCTAGGTCCCGGCGCGAGCGCCGATAGCCTCCCCTCATGCACGCGAGCACCGAGCCCAGCCTGAGGGACGTCGTCGACCTGGTGCACGGGTGGTACCCGCCCGGCACCGCCGACTCCTGGGACCGCGTCGGGCTGGTGCACGGCGACCCCGCGCAGCCGGTGCGCCGCATCATGCTGGCCGTCGACCCCTCGCCCGCGGTGGCCCAGGAGGCCGCCGAGTGGGGAGCCGACCTGCTGGTGGTGCACCACCCGCTCTTCCTCAAGGGCGTGCACGGCTTCACCACCGAGACGCCCAAGGGGCGCACCCTGCACACCCTGGCCCGGGCCGGCTGCGCGCTGCTGGCCGCCCACACGAACGCCGACCAGGCCGAGGGCGGGGTCTCGGAGTCGCTGGCCCTCGCGCTCGGGCTCGACGACCTGCGCCCGATCCTGCGCGCCGAGCGCCCGGCCCTCGACAAGATCGGCGTGCTGGTGCCGGTCGCCGACGCCGAGCGGCTGCGCGTCGCGCTGGCCGAGGCGGGCGCCGGGCGCCTGGGCGACTACGAGTCGGCCTCCTTCACCGTCGAGGGCGTCGGCCGGTTCCGCCCGACGCCGGGTGCCAGCCCGGCCATCGGCCGGGTCGGTGAGCTCGAGGAGGTCGCCGAGGTGCGGGTCGAGGTGGTGGCGCCGCGCTCGCGCCGCGCCGAGGTGGTGCGCGCGATGCTGTCGGTGCACCCCTACGAGGAGCCGGCCTACGACGTCGTGGAGCTCGCCGACCCCGGCCTGTCGAGCACCGGGACCGGTCGGGTGGGCAGCGTGGAGCCGATGACGCTGGCCGCCTTCGCCGCCCGGGTCGCCGAGGTGCTGCCGCCCACCGTGCACGGCGTGCGGGTCGGGGGCGACCCCGACCGCGAGGTGCGCCGGGTGGCCGTGTGCGGCGGCGCCGGCGACTTCCTGCTCGACACCGTGCTCGGCACGGGCCGCGACAACGGGGTCGACGTCTACGTCACCAGCGATCTTCGTCACCACCCGGCCTCGGAGTTCCTCGAGCACGAGGGGCCCGCACTGGTCGACGTGGCGCACTGGGCGGCGGAGTGGACCTGGCTGCCGGTGCTGGAGGCCCGACTCCGGGCAGCGCTGGTGGGCGAGCGGGGCGCTACGGTGGAGACCCGCGTGAGCACCCGGTGCACCGACCCGTGGACGTTCCGCCCCGATCAACACACAGCACATCCCACAGCCAGGAGAGACCGCTGAAAGCCGACCCGACCGCCCAGGTCACGCTGCTCGACGTCCAGGAGCTCGACTCCCGTGCCGACCAGCTGCGCCACCAGCGCCGCAGCCTGCCCGAGATCGCCGAGATCGCCGAGCTCCAGGCCCACCGCACCGAGCTCGACGACCAGGCCCGCGACGCCCGCATCGTCGTCGACGACCTGGCCGTCGAGCAGGCCAAGGTCGACGCCGACGTCGAGCAGGTCAAGGCCCGCCGGGCCCGCGACCGCGAGCGGATGGACAAGGGCCAGGTCGGCAACCCCAAGGACCTCGAGCGCCTCGGCCACGAGCTGGAGTCGCTCGAGCGGCGCATCGCCAGCCTCGAGGACGACGAGCTCGAGGTGATGGAGCGCCTCGAGGAGGCGCAGTCGGTGCTCGACTCGGTCACCATGCTCCTCGAGCAGGCCGACGTGCGCCTGGGCGAGCTGATCGCGGCCCGCGACGAGAAGGTCGCGGCCATCGACGCCCAGCTGGTCGACGTCGAGGCCCAGCGCGGCCCCTCGGTCGAGGGCCTGCCCGAGGACCTGCTGGCGCTCTACGAGAAGCTGCGCGCGGCCAAGGGCGGGGTGGGTGCGGCCATGCTGCACCAGCGCCGCTGCACCGGCTGCCAGCTCAGCATCGACAACGCCGAGCTCGCGGTGATCCGCTCGGCCCCCGCCGACCTCGTGGTGCGCTGCGAGGAGTGCACGCGCATCCTGGTGCGCACCCCGGAGTCGGGGCTGTGACCTCGCGCGTCGTCGTCGAGGCCGACGGCGGCTCGCGCGGCAACCCCGGCCCCGCGGCGTACGGCGCCGTGCTGAGCGACGCCGACAGCGGCGAGGTGATCGCCGAGGACGCCCGGACCATCGGGGTGGCCAGCAACAACGTCGCGGAGTACTCCGGGCTGGTCGCCGGGCTGCGGCTCGCCGTCGAGCACGCCCCGGGGGCCGCGGTGGAGGTCCGGATGGACTCCAAGCTCGTGGTCGAGCAGATGTCGGGGCGCTGGAAGATCAAGCACCCCGACATGCGGGTGCTGGCCGCCGAGGCGGGCGAGATCGCCCCCGAGGGCACCACCTACACCTGGATCCCGCGGGCCCGCAACGCCCACGCCGACCGGCTGGCCAACGAGGCGCTCGACGGCGTCCGCGAGGGCGTCACCGTGGCCGGCGCCGGGCCCGCCGCCGACCCGGTCGAGGAGCGCACCGCCGAGGGGGCTCCCGACGAGGAGTCGCTCATCGAGGAGATCGAGTCGCCGGGCGCGACGCGTGGCGAGCAGCCGCGCGACCAGGCAGGCCACCGCGGCTGGAGCGGGCCCGGCGCGCCGCCGACCACGCTGGTGCTGGTGCGCCACGGCGTGACCCGGCACACCGCGGCCAAGCGCTTCTCGGGAGGCCTGGGCGGCGACGACCCGGCGCTGAGCGAGGAGGGTCTGGCCCAGGCCCGCGACACCGCCGAGTGGCTGACCGGCCTCGGCGAGCGGGTCGACGCGGTCGTCTCCTCGCCGGTGCGCCGCACCCGCGAGACCGCCGAGGTCGTGGCGGCGCGGCTGGAACGCAGCGTGTCGGTGGAGCCGGGTTTTGCCGAGATGGAGTTCGGCGAGTGGGACGGGCTGACCTTCAGCGAGGTCGCCGAGCGCGACCGGCCCGGTCTCGACGCCTGGCTGGGCTCGATGGACGTGGCCCCGCCGGGGGGCGAGTCGTTCGCCACCGTGCGCGAGCGGGTGCTGGCCGGGCTCGAGCGGGTGCTGGCCGAGCACGCCGGTCGCACCGTCGTCGTGGTCAGCCACGTGACGCCCATCAAGACCCTGGTGGCCCACGCGCTGGGCGCGCCCCTCGAGGCGGTCTACCGCATGGAGCTCTCGCCGGCCTCGGTCACCGTGCTGTCGTTCTACGCCGACCCGGCCGCCGACGGCGCGGCCCGCGGCTCGATGCGCCTCTACAACGCCCTGCCCCCGGGCGAGCGGGCCACCGTCGAGCCCGGTCGCTGGTAGCCGGTCGCTGGTAGCCGGTCGCTGGTCGGTCAGCCGGCCTGGTGGACGGTGCGTCCGGCCACCAGGGTGCGCAGCAGCCGGGGCAGCGCGGCCCCGGCCTCCAGCACCGGCACGCCGTCGGCGTCGAGGCCCGCCGGGGTCTCCCAGACCGCCAGGTCGGCCACCCAACCGCGGGCCAGCCGCCCGCGGTGGTCCTGGGCCGCGGCCAGCCAGCCGCCCCGGGTGTGGGCCCCCAGCGCCGCCAGCGGCGCCAGCCCCTGCTCGGGCACGTGGTGGTGGACCGCGGCCCGCACCGCGGCCCACGGGCCCAGGGCCGTCACCGGTGAGTCGGAGCCGAAGGCGAGGGGCACACCGGCCTCGGCCAGGTCGCGGAACGGGTTGGTCGCGCGCCAGCGCTCGCCCAGGCGGGCGGCGTACATGCCCGAGGGGCCGCCCCACAGGCCGTCGAACATCGGCTGCACGCTCGCGGTGACGCCCAGGCGCCCCAGCAGCGCGACGGTGCTCGGCGAGGGCATCTCGACGTGCTCGAGGCGGTGGCGCCGGGCCCGCACGGCCTCGTCGCCCAGCTCGGCGGCCGCGGCCGCGAACCCCTCGCCGACGGCGTCGAGCGCGGCGTCGCCGATGCAGTGGAACCCGGCCTGGAGGCCGGCGCGGGTGCAGGCCACGACGTGCTGGTGCACCTGCTCGGCGCTGACGTAGGCGTGCCCGCAGGTCGCCGCGTCGGCGTACGACGTGCCGAGCGCGGCGGTGCGCGAGCCGAAGGCGCCGTCGGCCACCAGGTCGCCGGCGAGCCCGGCCACCCCCAGCCGGGCGGCGGTCTCGACGGCCATCAGCTCGCCCCAGTAGACCGTCGCGGCCAGCCCGACGTCCTCGGCGGCCCGGCGCACCAGCGAGATCTCCGACTCGGGGCCGATGTGGGGTGCGGCGTTCTCGTGGAAGCCCGCGATGCCGGCCGCGGCCATGGCGTGGCAGGCGGCCCGGGCGGCGTCGAGGCGCTCGGCGTCGCCGATGAGGCCCTCGAGCGTGTGCCGCACCGCGTGGTGGGCGTCGCGCTCGACGCGGCCGTCGGGCGACCAGCCCTGCAGGTCGGTGAGGCCGGGCACCAGGGAGGCCAGGGCGGGGCTGACGACCGAGGAGTGGCTGTCGACCCGGGTCAGGTAGGTGCGGCGCCCGGGCGCGGCCCGCTCGAGCTCGTCGCCGGTGGGCGGGCGCCCCGCGCGCCACGGGGTCTCGTCCCAGCCCTGGCCCACCAGCACCGCGTCGTCGGGGTGGCGGGCGGCGTGGCGGGCGAGCGCGTCGAGCACGTCCTCGAGCCCCGACGCGGCGGCGTACGACGGCCCGGAGAGGTCGAGCCCGGTGAGCGCGAAGCCGGTGCGCACGGTGTGCACGTGGCTGTCGACGAAGGCGGGGGTGACCAGGGCGCCCCGGAGGTCGACGACCTCGGGGGCCTCGTCACCGGTGCCGGCCCACGCCTGCGCCGCGTCGTCGTCGCCGAGCGCGACGACCCGGCCGTCCTCGACGGCCAGCGCCGTGGGCCGCGCGGCGAGCGGCCCGGGCGTGCCGGGGTCGAGCACCCGGCCTCCCCTCAGCACGGTGCGTCGGGCACGGGAGCGGGGGGCGGCGTGGTCCATGGCGCCACCCTAGGGCCGGGGTGTGCGGCCGGTGGGGGCGCAGGAATAGCCTCGGGGGTCGCGGGGTTGGCCCGCGGTCGGGGACGCACGGGCGGACCCCGGGAGCAGACGGGTGGGGGAGCGGTGAGCCAGGTCGCGGACGAGGTCGACGAGGTCGCGACCGGGACGGACGAGGTCGACGCGGCTGCGCCGCCCGGTCCGGTCAACCGCGCCACCACCACCCGGGACGGCTTCGCCGTGCTGTGGGTGGCGATCAAGCGCGAGCCCTGGGTCTTCGCGGTCTCGACCCTGGGCAGCGTGCTCTTCGGCGCGCTGACCGTCGCCGACGCCTGGGTGCTGGGCTGGTCGACCGAGAACGTGGTGCTGCCGGCCTTCGAGACCGGCGAGATCGGCGCCGGCATGCTCTGGGCGGTGCTCGCGCTGTTCCTCGGCGTCGCCATCCTGCGCGCGGTGGGCATCGTGGCGCGTCGCCTGGGCGCCGGCATCATGCAGTACCGGATGCAGGCCCACACCCGCCGGGCGGTGACGCGGCAGTACCTCGCCCTGCCCATGGAGTGGCACCAGCGCCACCCCACCGGCCAGCTGCTCTCCAACGCCAACTCCGACGTCGAGGCCGCCTGGGGCCCGGTCGCGCCGCTGCCGATGGCGGTCGGCACCGTCGCGATGATGGTGATCGCCGTCGCGCAGATGCTCGTCGCCGACCTGGTCCTGGCCCTGGTCGGGCTGCTGATCTTCCCCGCGGTGATCGCCGCCAACGTCGTCTTCCAGCGGCTCAGCTCGCCGCTGATGACCCGCGCCCAGCAGCTGCGCGCGGAGCTCTCCGAGGTCGCCCACGAGTCCTTCGACGGCGCCATGGTGGTCAAGACCCTCGGGCGGGAGGGCGAGGAGACCGCTCGCTTCTCGGCCAAGGCGCAGGAGCTGCGCGGCGTGCTGGTGCGCGCCGGGCGCATCCGCGCCATGTTCGACCCCGCCCTGGCCGCGCTGCCCAACCTGGGCGTGCTCGTCGTGCTGGCCGTCGGCGTGGCCCGGGTGCAGAGCGGCGCCACCGACCCCGGCGACGTGGTGCAGGTGGCCTACCTGCTGACCATCGTCTCCTTCCCGATCCGCTCCATCGGCTGGCTGCTGGGCGAGTTCCCCCGCAGCGTCGTCGGCTTCCGGCGGGTCACCAGCGTGCTCGAGGCCACCGGCGAGATGCCGTACGGCGACGCGTCGCTGACGCCCACGGGCCGCCGCGGCGCCCGCCTCGAGATCGAGGGCCTGCGCTACTCCCACCAGCCGGGCCAGCGGCTCCTCGACGACCTGGCCCTCACCGTCGAGCCGGGCCGCACCGTGGCGCTCGTGGGCGCCACCGCGTCGGGCAAGAGCACCCTGACCTCCCTGGTCACCCGGCTGGTCGACCCCGACGAGGGGCGGATCGCCCTCGACGGCCAGGACCTGCGCGACCTCGCGCCCGGCCAGCTGGCCGAGGCGGTCTCGCTGGTCGCCCAGACGGCCTTCCTCTTCGACGACACCGTGCGCGGCAACATCACGCTCGGCGCCGACATCGGCGACGAGGAGGTCTGGGAGGTGCTGCGCGCCGCGCAGGCCGACGACTTCGTCGCCGCCCTGCCCGACGGCCTCGACAGCCGTCTCGGCGAGCGCGGCACGTCGCTGTCCGGCGGCCAGCGCCAGCGGATCTCGCTGGCCCGCGCCCTGGTGCGCCGTCCCCGCCTGCTGGTCCTCGACGACGCCACCTCCGCGGTCGACCCCGAGGTCGAGGCGCGCATCCTGGCCGCGCTGCGCGCGGGTGGCCCGGGTGACGACCCCGCCGACCGTCCGAGCCTGCTCGTGGTGGCCTACCGCAAGGCCACCATCGGGCTGGCCGACGAGGTGGTGCACCTCGAGGGTGGCCGGGTCGCCGACCGCGGCACCCACCAGGAGCTGCTGGGCCGCAGCCCCTCCTACGCCGCCCTCGTCAACGCCTACGAGGACGAGCACCCCGCCCCCGGCACCACGACGGAGGAGTCCTCATGAGCGCCGTGCGCGCCGCCTCGAGCTCGGGCACCGCCCTCGACACCGGCGAGGAGATGCGGGCGGTCGAGACGATCCGTCGCGGCCTGCACCACTCGCCCGAGCTGACCGTCGGGATCCGCACGACCCTGGCCTACGCGGTGCTCGCCTCCGCGGGCCAGGTGGTGGTACCCATCGCGGTCCAGCAGACGCTCGACCGCGGGCTCGGCGCCGCGGGCGGGCCCGACCTGGCCTTCACCGCGTGGATGGGGGTGCTGGCGGCGCTCGCGATCGTGCTGACCTCGTGGGCGTCGTACAAGATGACCAGCCGGCTGTTCCGCACCGCCGAGGGCGGGTTGGCGACGCTGCGCACCAAGGCCTTCCGCCACGTCCACGACCTCCCGCTGCTGACCCAGAACACCGAGCGGCGCGGGGCCCTGGTCGCGCGGGTCACCAGCGACGTCGACCAGGTCAGCCAGTTCCTGGTCTTCGGCGGCCTGCTCTTCGTGGTCAGCATCGGCCAGGTCGTCATCGCGACCGCGGTGATGCTGGTCTACTCCTGGCAGCTCACGCTGGTGGTGTGGCTGTGCTTCGCGCCGCTCTTCGCGTCGCTGAAGTACTTCCAGCGCAAGCTCTCGCAGGCCTACGGCACCGTGCGCCGCCAGGTCGGCGTGATGCTCTCGGCCATCTCCGAGCCGGTCGTGGGCGCTGCCGTCGTGCGCTCGTACGCCGTGCAGTCGCGCACCCAGGACCGCATCGACGAGGCCGTCGACGCGCACCGCGTCGCGAGCACCCGGGCCCAGGGCTTCACGGCGTTCTCGTTCTCCCTCGGCGGGGTCTCCGCGGGCCTGGCCAACGCCGGCGTGATCGTGGTGGGGGTGCTGCTCGGCCTGGCCGGCGACATCACCGCCGGCGAGATCCTCGCCTTCGCGTTCCTGGTCACCCTGTTCGTGGGGCCGGTGCAGATGGGCACCCAGATCCTCACCGACGCCCAGCTCGCGATCGCGGGCTGGCGCCGGGTCATCGGCATCCTCGACACCCCCGCCGACCTGGTGGACCCGGGCCCCGAGGGCCACGACCTGCCGCCGGGCCCGATCGACGTGCGCTTCGACGACGTCACCTTCGCCTATCCCGGCGGTCCGCCGGTGCTGCGCGACGTCACCATGTCCATCGCGGCCGGGCGCCGGGTGGCGATCGTGGGGGAGACGGGGTCGGGCAAGTCGACCTTCGCCAAGCTGCTGACCCGCCTGATGGACCCCTCGCAGGGTGCGGTGCTCCTCGACGGCGTCGACGTGCGCGACATCGCGCAGGCGACGCTGCGCCGCAGCGTGGTGCTGGTGCCGCAGGAGGGCTTCCTCTTCGACGACACGATCACCGCCAACGTGCGCTACGGGCGCCTGGAGGCCTCCGAGGCCGAGATCTGGGCCAGCGCCGAGGAGCTGGGCCTGGGTGACTGGCTCGCCGGCCTGCCCGCCGGGCTCGGGACCCGGGTGGGGCAGCGCGGCGAGTCGCTGTCGGCGGGGGAGCGGCAGCTGGTGGCCCTGCTGCGCGCCCACCTCGCCGACCCCGACCTCCTGGTCCTCGACGAGGCCACCAGCGCGGTCGACCCGTCGCTGGAGATGCGCATCGGCCGCGCGCTGGAGCGGCTGATGAGCGGGCGCACCTCGGTGACGATCGCGCACCGCATGTCGACGGCGGAGGCCGCCGACGAGGTGGTCGTGGTCGACCGCGGCCGCATCGTGCAGCGCGGCCCGCACGCCACGCTGGTCGCCGAGGCCGGCTCGGTCTACGCCGGCCTGCACGCCTCGTGGGTCGCCCAGCAGGGCCGCTGAGTTCCTTTACCTTTACTTTTTACTTCGCGCAACGGGTCTGGACCGGTGGGTCCAGACCTCCCACGCGGTTCGGGGGTTTCTCGGGCCCCTGCCGTAACACCGGTCACAGCCGGCGGTTGGGGCCAGTGCCGACCCTTCTCGGGCGGTGCCGCGTCCCCCACCGGAGAGGTGTTCCATGCCCTCGTCATCGTCCCGCCACCCCCGCAGAGCGCTCTCGCTGCCGCTGCTGCTCCTGACCGTCCTCGCGCTGGTGCTGGGCACCTTCTCGGTGGCCGCCCACGCTGCGACGGTCACCGTCTCCGGCAAGGTGCTCGGGCAGGACGGAGCGCCCCTGTCCGGGGTCGTCGTCAAGCTCGGCGACCGGGAGAACGGCGCGTTCAAGGAGCTGGTGGCCGTGGCCGGCACCACCGACGCCAACGGGGCGTGGTCGACCACGCTGGACGACGCGACCCGCAGCACCTACCTGGTCGGCTACACCGCGCAGGGCTACGACCCGGCCTACCTGCGCGACGGCGGCAGCGCTACCACCGACCTCGCCCAGGCCACCTACGTGACCGTGACCGGCGGACGCACGGCCGTCGACGAGCAGCTGGAGGTCGGCAGCGCCGAGCTCAGCGGCGTGGTCACCCGCAAGGGCAGCCTCGCCGGCGACCCGGTCGCGGGCGCGACCGTCACCCTGTCGCGCACGGGCACCACCCCCCGGTCGGCGACCACCGACGCCAAGGGCGCCTACCGCTTCGACGGCCTGCTGCCCGGCAGCTACCAGCTGTCCTTCGCGCGCACCGGCTACCGCACCCACCACTACCTCTCGAGCACGGCCAGCACCGCGGACCCCGCGGCGGCCGGCTCGGTGACGCTCGCCGACAAGCAGAGCGCCAGCACCGTCCACGGCTTCCTCACCCAGACGACCCGCTCGCAGATGGGCGGCACGGTCGTGACCACGGACGGCACCCCCGTCAAGGACGCGGAGATCCGGGTCTTCACCCGGCGCTACGCCGACGGAGGCACCGGGGCCGTGAGCCACACCCAGGTCGACGCCGACGGCAAGGAGTCGTCGGAGGTCAGCGACACGACCGACGTCGAGGGCCGCTGGCTCGTCGACCAGGTCTTCGGCGACTACGTCGTCGAGGTGAAGGCCCCCGCCTTCGGCACCTACTACTTCGACAACGGCTCGATGAGCCAGGACAAGTCCCGCGCCGCCCTGGTGCGGATCGAGGAGGGCACCGCCCGTCCCCTCGACGCCCGGCTCGGCAGCCGCAGCACCACCACCATCCAGGGCATCGTGCGCGACGCCGGCACCGAGCAGCCCGTCAAGGGGGTGACGATCTCGGTCGAGACCGGCACCACGGACGCCTCGGGCCAGCCGGTGTGGACCGAGGCCCAGAAGACGCAGGCCACGACCGGCGCCGACGGCTTCTACTCCGCCGAGGTGCCGCCCGGGGGCGGCTACGTCGTGGGCTTCCACGCGCCCGGCTACCGCCCGCAGTTCTTCGAGCGCAAGGGCACGCGCAGCGAGGCCACCAAGGTGCAGACCTCGTTCGCCACTCCGAGGGGCGGCGTCAACGCGCAGCTGGAGCGCGTCGCCCAGGTCGTCGGCACCGTGCGCGACACCACCGGCCAGCCGGTGCAGGGCGTCACGGTGACCCCGGTGGTCCTCGACCCCGCGACCGGGGAGTGGGGCCCGGCCGACTTCGCCGAGGGCACCACCACCGGCCGGTCCGGCGCCTACGCGGTGTCGGTCCTCGACGCCGGGCTCGAGGAGCCCTTCCGCCTGCGCTTCCAGAAGCCGGGCCGCGAGCCCCGCTGGTTCCCGGCCGCTACGGTCGCCGACGAGGGCCAGAACCTCTCGGTCGCCAAGCACCAGGTCCTCAGCGGCCGCGACGTCACCCTGCCCACGCTGGCCGTCCTCGCGGGCGCGCTGACCGAGGCCGACGGGTCGGCGTACGACGACGGCGGCGAGGTGTCGCTGTGGCGCAAGGTCTCCTACACCGAGCAGGGCGAGCGGGGCGGCCCCGCGCACACCGAGTGGCGCCCGGTGGCCGCCAAGCCCGTCTCGGGCTCCGACGGCAGCTTCTCCTTCTCCGTGCCCAGCGGCAGCTACCGGATGCTGGCCCGCCTGACCGGCGAGAACGACGGGTTCCTGCCCGGCCTGGTCGGCCTCGACCAGGCGCCCGACATCAGCCTGGCGCCCGAGCAGAGCCGCACCCTGCAGACCTACGCCCTGCCGCCGGTCTCGGCCGTCCGCGGCACCGTCACCACCACCACGGGCGCCCCCGCCCGCGGTGAGACCGTGCGCGCGCACTACCGCTTCGTGCAGGACATCCGCGACGGTGCCCCCGTGCTCAGCAGCTGGCGGCTGCCCGCCGCCACCGCGCCCACGACCACCGACGGCACCTACGAGCTGAAGGTGCGGGCGCGCACCTACCGCGTCGGGGTCCCGGGCAAGGGGTTCCACACCGTCGACGGGACGCCCCAGGAGACCCTCGCCGACGCCGACGACGTCACGCTCGGCTCCGTCGCCGCGACCGGTGTCGACGTGCGCCTCAGCGACGGCCGGCCGGTCAACCTGGCCCCGCCGTGGATCGCCGGGCAGGCCGTCGAGGGCGGCACGCTGACCGCCAAGCCCGGCACCTGGTCGGCCGCCGACGTCACCTACGCCTACCAGTGGTTCCAGTCCGACACCGCCGCCGGTCCCTGGACCAAGGCGTCGGGCACCTCCGACAAGGCGACCTACGAGATCCCCAGCGCGACGCCGATCATCGGGACCTTCGACGCCAAGCACTACCTGGTGCACCTGACCGCGCGGCGCGCCACCGGCGACGTCAGCGAGGCGGCGAGCAGCAAGCCGACCGGCAAGGCGAAGGCCTCGCCGTTCTACGCCCCGGCCGACCCGACGACCGAGAACCGGCAGGACCCGCAGGTCACCGGCAGGGCGGTCGTCGGGGAGACCCTGACCGGCACCACCGGCGAGTGGAGCAAGGGCGGCACCTTCGAGCTGCAGTGGCTCGCCGACGGCCAGGCCGTCGCCGGCGCCACGACCAGCAGCCTGCGGCTCGGCGCGGCCCAGCTGGGCCGCAAGATCTCGCTGAAGGTCACCGAGACCACCAACGAGCCCGACCGGGTCGCCGTCTCGCGCACCACCGTGGCGGTCGTGCGCGGCAGCCTGCGCGCCACCACGCTGCCCAGCGTCACCGGCCAGCCGTTCGTCGGCAAGCCGCTGACCGCCCAGCCGGGCACCTGGAACGCCGACGCGCCGACGTTCGCCTACCAGTGGCTGGTCGACGGCCGCGCCGTCCCCGGCGCGACCGGCACGACCTACACGCCCGGCGCCGCCGACGAGGGCAAGCCCGTCGCGGTGCGCGTGGCGGCCAGCGTGGCCCAGGCCATGGACCCGGGCACGGCGACCTCGGAGTCGACGGCACTCGTCGCCCCCGACCCCACCACCGTGTCGAACCGCACGGCACCCCGGATCACCGGCACCCCGCAGGTCGGCCAGACGCTCTCGACCACCGAGGGCACCTGGACCAACGAGCCGACGTCGTTCTCCTACCAGTGGCTCGCCGACGGCGTGGCCATCGGCGGCGCGACCCGGTCGACCCACGAGCTGGGGGCCGCCGAGGCCGGCAAGCTGGTCACGGTGCGGGTCACGGCCAGCAAGGCCGGGCTCACCTCCGGGACCGCCACCGCCGACCCGGTCGGCCCGGTGGCCTCCGGGCCGCTGACCAACACGGCGCTGCCGGTCGTCTCGGGCACCGCCGCCCCCGGCGGCACGCTCAGCACCACCGACGGCACCTGGGACCCCGCCACCGGCCTGACGTACTCCTACCAGTGGCTGGCCGACGGCACCCCGGTCGCCGGCGCGACCTCGTCGTCGATCGTGGTGACCGAGAGCCTCGTCGGCAAGGCGGTCGCCGCCGTGGTGACCGCCCGCCGGGGCGGCGACAGCGCCTCGGCCACCTCGAAGGCGCGCACCGTCGCCGCCGAGCCCGTCGAGCCGGTCGTGGTCCTCACCGCCCCCAGCGTCTCGGGGCGTGCGGAGGTCGGTGAGGAGGTGGTCGTCGACACCGGCACCACCGACCCGGCCGGCGCGACCCGCGCCGTGCAGTGGCTGCGCGACGGCCAGGCCGTCCCGGGCGCCATCGGCACCCGCTACCGCCCGACCGGGGCCGACCTGGGCACGCTCCTCTCGGCCCGCGTCACCTACACCCACCCCGAGCGCGCCGAGGCGGTGCGCACGGTCACGGCGGGCACGGTGCGCGAGGGGACGACCGGTCCGGAGAAGCCCCGGCTCGACGTCGTCAAGCGGACCAAGGGCACCAAGCTCGTGCTCAAGGTCGCGGTGCTCGCCGACGCCGTCGACACGGTGCCCGGGGAGCTGGTGCTGAAGGAGAACAGGCGCACCCTGGCCCGGAAGTCCCTGACCGGGGGCACGCACAAGATCGTGGTCCGCGGCCTCTCGCGCGGCTTCCACACCGTGCGGGTCAAGTTCCTCAGCGGCTCCGAGGACGTCCGCAACGCCAAGAAGACGATCAGCTTCCGCATCCGCTGACGTCCGACCGCTGCCGCGGTCCCCGACCACCGCCCCCGTGCCTCCCGGCGCGGGGGCGGTGGTGCGCGCGGGGGATGATGGGCCCATGACCGACCAGCTCGACCCGGCCGTCGCCGCACGGCTCAAGCGCACCAGCGACGGGCTCGTCCCCGCCGTGGCCCAGCAGCACGACACCGGCGAGGTGCTGATGCTGGGCTGGATGGACGACACCGCCCTGGCCCGCACCCTCTCGACCGGGCGGGCGACGTACTGGTCGCGCAGCCGCGGGGAGTACTGGGTCAAGGGCGACACCTCCGGGCACGTCCAGCACGTCGTCGAGGTGCGCCTCGACTGCGACGGCGACACCCTCCTGGTCAAGGTCGACCAGGTCGGGGCCGCCTGCCACACCGGCGAGCACACCTGCTTCGACGCCGACCTGCTCCCCCTGACCGGTGCCGCCGACCGTGGCTGAGCCCGCTCGCGCGCGGCGCACCTTCGCGCCGGTCGTGCTGCTCGGCCTGGCCGCCGGTGCCCTGGTGGCGGTGGCCGGCACCCGCCCGGGCGTCGACGTCGACGGCGACCCCGGCTCCGGCGTCACCGCCTCGGTCGGGCTCGGCGGGACCGACACCGCCTACGACATGCCGCTGGTGACCTCGCTGGCGCTGGTCGCGCTGGCGGCCTGGGGCGTGGTCCTGGTGACCCGCGGCGTGGTGCGCCGCGGCGTCGTGGTCGTCGGCGTCGTCGCCGCACTGGGTGCGCTCGCGGCCGCCGCGACCGCCTGGGGGAGCCTGGCCGACGACCTGCGCACCGCCCTGCAGCAGGTGGGGGCCGCCGACGCCGACGTCTCCCACACCGGCTGGTACGCCGCCGCCGTCGCCGGCTCGGTGCTGCTCGTGGCCGCCTCGCTGGCCGCGCTGCGGCTGGTGCCGCACTGGCCCGAGATGGGCAGCCGCTACGACGCCCCGTCGGGTGGCGCGGGCGCCGCCGCGACCGCTGCGGCCACCCGCCCCGTCGAGGAGCTCTCCGACCTCGACCTGTGGCGCGCGCTCGACGAGGGGCACGACCCGACCGCCCCCGACGACGAGGACACGTCCGGGCCGGACCGGGGTGCGGGCTGAGCGGCCCGCGCCACTACACTCGGCCGCACCGATCGACGTACCCCCGAGGAGCCCAGACATGTCGAACAGCCACGGCAACACCCCCGCAGCCTGGACCGCGGTGGTCGTGGGACTCCTCGGGTTCACCGTCGGCAGCGTGGGCCTGCTCTTCAGCCCCGTGAGCTACCCGGTCTTCTGGGCGGGCGTGGCGATCACCGTCGCCGCCGGCCTCGTCTTCCTCGTGATGGCCAAGATGGGCCTGCACGAGGAGTCCGGCCACTGAGCCTGCCGCGCCGATGAGCGTCCTGGCCCCCGCCCCCTCGCCGCCGACGCGGCGCGAGCGGCTCCGGGCGCCGGGGCTGGTCGTCGGCGGGCTGGCGCTGGCCACCCTGGCCCTGCGCCTGCGCGACCCGCACGTCGCCGGCAGCTGGGGGCTGTGCCCCTCCGCCGCGCTGGGGTTCTGGTGCCCCGGGTGCGGGGGGCTGCGCGCGGTCAACGACCTCACCCACGGCGACGTCGCCGCCGCGGCCTCGAGCAACCTGCTGCTGGTCGTCCTCGCGCCGGTCGTCGTGGTGCTGCTGGGCCTGTGGGCGCTCTCGCGCTGGCGCGGCCGGCCGGTGGCGCGGCTGCGCGGGCGTGCCGCCCCGGTGGTCCTGGTGACGGCGCTGGCCGCGGTCGCGGCCTTCACCCTGCTGCGGAACCTGCCGCTGCCCCTCGGCGGCTGGCTCGCCCCCTGACCCTCCGGGGCGGTCACCCAGGTCACGCAGGGGACAGGACGTCCCAGCCGGGCAGGTTGCGCAGCACCCAGAACGCCAGCAGCGCGCCCAGCAGGAGCCAGATCCAGCGTGCGGGCAGGGAGGTGGGCGACCAGGTGCCCCGCCCGGCCAGCCGGCGGCCCCACTGCAGGTAGGCGAGCAGGAGCAGTGGCAGGGCCAGCAGCGTCAACGGGTTGCGCGCGGCCGCCCCGACCAGGTCGCCGCCGGCCAACGAGCTGAGCGTGCGCAGGCTGCCGCAGCCCGGGCAGTACAGCCCGGTGACGGACAGGAACGGGCACGTCGGGTAGTGCCCCGGCTCGTGCGGGTCGACGGTGGCGACCACGGCGGCGGCGCCCAGCCCCAGGAGGCCGGTCGCCACGAAGGGCAGCCAGGCGCGTCCCGGCGCCCGCCGGGCGGCGGGCGCCGGGACGACGGGGTGCTCGTCGAGCTCGTCGAGCATCGGCATCACACCGTGCCGGCACCCATGACCGCGATGACGACGACCACGTAGAGCACGATGACGACGATGCCGGCCACCGCCGACCAGATCGCGAACTTCTTGGCCTTGTCGGCCGACTCGCGGGCCCCCGCGTGGTCGCCGGCCTGCCACTTGCTGTTGACCTGCGCGGCGAAGACGATCGAGACGACGCCCAGCGGCAGGCAGCAGAAGAGGGTGCTGAGGATCGCCCAGACCAGGTTGTTGGGCGGCGGGGCGGAGTCGGGGCCGCCGCCGTAGGCGGGCTGGCCGTACTGGGGCGGCGGGGGAGGCGGCTCGGAGTAGCTCATCGGGTTCCTCTGGGGGTGGGCCCACGCGGGCCGGGACAGGACGGGGCGAACGTATCGCCGTTGCCCGCCCGCCGCTGCAGGACGCGCCAACAGGCGGAGGACCATCTCCGGGTGCCCGCGACAGGACCGCGCGGCGGGTGCGCAGCCAGCGGCGTGACAGACTCAGGGGCGTCCCCACCACCGTTCCAGGAGTCCCCGTGTCCGTCCTCGACGACATCGTCGCCGGCGTCCGGGTCGACCTCGCCGAGCGCCAGGCCACCACGTCGCTGAGCGACCTGCGTGCGGCGCTCGCCGACGTCGACGCGCCGCGCGACCCGATGCCGCACCTGCGCGCCCCCGGCTCGAGCGTGATCGCCGAGGTCAAGCGGCGCAGCCCCAGCAAGGGCGCGCTCGCCGACATCCCCGACCCCACCGTGCTGGCGCGCGAGTACGCCGCCGGCGGGGCGGCCGCGATCAGCGTGCTGACCGAGCAGCGCCGCTTCGGCGGGTCGCTGGCCGACCTGCGCGCGGTGCGCGCCGCGGTCGACACCCCGCTGCTGCGCAAGGACTTCATCGTCACCGACTACCAGCTGTGGGAGGCCCGCGCCGCCGGCGCCGACCTGGCGCTGCTGATCGTGGCCGCGCTCGACGACGACGAGCTGCGCCGCCTGCACGACCTGGCCGGCGAGCTCGGGCTCACGGCCCTGGTCGAGGTGCACGACGAGGCCGAGACCGAGCGCGCGGTCGCGCTCGGCGCGCCGCTGGTGGGCGTCAACGCCCGCAACCTCAAGACCCTCGAGATCGACCAGGCCACCTTCGGCCGGCTGGCCCCGCAGATCCCCGACGACGTGGTCAAGGTCGCCGAGTCGGGCGTCCTCGGCCCCGACGACGTGCGCCGCCACGTCGGCGAGGGCGCCCGCGCGGTCCTCGTCGGCGAGGCCCTCGTCAAGGACGGCGACCCCCGGGCCGCCGTCACCGCCATGACAGGAGTCCAGGCATGAGCAGCACCAGCAGCCCCGCCCCGCCGCCGTCCACCCCCTCCCCGTCGGGGCGCTTCGACGCCGACGCCCAGGGCTGGTTCGGCGGGCCCGAGCAGGGCTGGGGCGGCCGCTTCATGCCCGAGGCGCTGATCGCCGCTCTCGACGAGCTCACCGAGGCCTGGACCGACGCGATGGCCGACCCCGCCTTCGTGGGCGAGTTCGAGCACGTGCTGCGCGACTACGCCGGCCTGCCCAGCCCGCTGTTCCACGCCACCCGGCTCAGCGAGCAGGTCGGCTGCCGGGTGCTCCTCAAGCGCGAGGACCTCAACCACACCGGCGCCCACAAGATCCGCAACGTGCTGGGCCAGGCGCTGCTGACGAAGCGGATGGGCAAGACCCGCGTCATCGCCGAGACCGGGGCGGGCCAGCACGGCGTGGCCAGCGCGACGGCCGCGGCGTACTTCGGGCTCGACTGCACCGTCTACATGGGCGCCGTCGACACCCGTCGCCAGGCGCTCAACGTGGCGCGCATGCACCTGCTGGGCGCCAAGGTGGTGCCGGTCGAGTCCGGCAGCGCCACGCTCAAGGACGCCATCAACGAGGCGCTGCGCGACTGGGTCGCCTCGGTCGACCACACCGCCTACCTCTTCGGCACCGCCGCCGGTCCGCACCCGTTCCCGAGCATGGTGCGCGACTTCACCCGCGGCATCGGCGACGAGGCCCGCGCCCAGTGCCTCGAGCAGTACGGCGTGCTGCCCGACGCGATCGCCGCCTGCGTGGGCGGCGGGTCCAACGCGATCGGTCTCTTCAGCGCGTTCCTCGAGGACGACGACGTCGCGATCTACGGCTTCGAGCCCGGGGGGGAGGGCGTCGACACCCCGCGCCACGCGGCCACCATCCACGCCGCCGACCGGGGCGTGCTCCACGGCGCGCGCACCTACGTGCTGCAGGACGCCGACGGCCAGACGCTGGAGTCCCACTCGATCAGCGCCGGTCTCGACTACCCCGGCGTCGGGCCCCAGCACGCCCACCTCGCCGCCACCGGCCGCGCGACGTACCTGCCGGTGACCGACGACGAGGCGATGAGCGCGATGTCGCTGCTCAGCCGGGCCGAGGGCATCATCCCCGCCATCGAGACCGCCCACGCGGTCGCCGGCGCGCTGCGGGTGGCCGAGCGGCTGGCCGTGGAGAAGGGCCCGGAGGCCACCGTGCTGATCAGCCTCTCGGGGCGCGGCGACAAGGACATGGGCACCGCCATCGAGTACTTCGGGCTCGGCGACCCCGACAAGGTGACCGAGGAGCCCGTCGGATGAGCGCGACGACCCCCATGCAGTCCGTCTTCGAGCGGACCCGCGCCGAGGGCCGGGCCGCCCTGGTCGGCTACCTGCCGGCCGGCTTCCCCGACGTCCAGGGCGGCATCGACGCGATGCTGGCCATGGTCGAGGCCGGCTGCGACGTCATCGAGGTCGGGCTGCCCTACTCCGACCCGGTGATGGACGGCCCCACCATCCAGGCCGCCGCGCAGCAGGCGCTCGAGGGCGGCACCCGCACCGACGACGTGCTGCGCACCGTCGAGGCGGTCGCCGCCACCGGCACCCCCACCGTCGTGATGACCTACTGGAACCCGGTCGAGCGCTACGGCGTCGAGCGGTTCGCCGCCGGCCTGGCCGACGCCGGGGGAGCAGGCCTGATCACCCCCGACCTGACCCCCGACTTCGCCCCGGAGTGGATCGCCGCCGCCGACCGGCACGGCCTCGACAAGATCTTCCTCGTCGCGCCCTCCTCGACCCCCGAGCGGGTCGCGATGACGGTGCGCGCCAGCCGCGGCTTCGTCTACGCGACGGCCGTCATGGGCGTGACCGGGGCCCGCACCACCACCAGCGACCTCGCCGGCCCGCTCGTGGCCCGCACCAAGAAGGCCGTGGCCGAGGCGGGCCTCGACCTGCCGGTCGGCGTCGGGCTCGGGGTCGGCAACGGGGACCAGGCGGCCGAGGTGGCGTCGTACGCCGACGCGGTGATCGTCGGCTCGGCGTTCGTGCGCACGCTGCTCGACCACCCCGACGACCGCGCCGCGGGCCTCGAGGCCCTGCGCGCGCTGACCCGCGACCTGGCCGAGGGGGTACGACGTGGCTGAGCGCCCGCGCGCCACCCGCCGGCTGCTGGCCCCGGCGCTGCTCACCGCCTCCCTGCTGCTCAGCGCCTGCGGCGGCGGCAGCGAGGCGACGGGCGGGGCGCTGAGCGCCCAGGTCGTCGACCCGCCCTTCGACGTGTCCTCGACGCCGCTGACCGACACCGACGGCGAGCCCTACTCGCTGACCGAGGACACCGACGCCCGCCTGACCCTGGTGTTCTTCGGCTACACCCGCTGCCCCGACATCTGCCCGGCCGTGCTGACGAACCTGGCGAGCGCGATGACCCGGCTCGAAGAGGCCGACCGCGAGCAGGTCGAGGTGGTCTTCGTGACCAGCGACCCCGCCCGCGACGACGCCGAGACGGTGCGCGCCTACCTCGACCGGATCGACCCCGACTTCACCGGCCTGACCGGCGACCTCGACGACATCGAGGAGGTGGGGGAGTCGATCGCCATCGGTGTCACCGACGGCACCCGCCTGCCCAGCGGCGGCTACGACCCCAACACCCACAGCACCCAGGTGGTGGCCATCGACGGCGGCGACGACGCGCCGCTCTACTGGGGCCAGGAGACGTCGTCGGCGCAGTTCGCCGCCGACATCCACACCCTGCTCGCGAGGAGCTGACGATGACGTCCTGGCCGGTGCTGCAGATGCTGCCGCTCTCGATCCCGAGCCCCTCGGAGGGGATCTGGTACCTCGGTCCGCTGCCGCTGCGCGGCTACGCGCTGTGCATCATCCTGGGCATCGTGGCCGCGATCTGGATCGGCGAGCGGCGCTGGGTGGCCCGGGGCGGGCGCGCCGGCGACATCCAGGACCTCGCGATCTGGGCGGTGCCCTTCGGGCTCGTCGGGGCGCGGGCCTACCACGTGGCCACCGATGCCGGGCGCTACTTCGGCGCGGACGGCGACCCCTGGCAGGCGCTCTACATCTGGAAGGGCGGCCTGGGCATCTGGGGCGGCATCGCGCTGGGCGCGGTGGGCGTCGTGCTCGGGGCCCGGCGCAAGGGCATCCGGCTGCTGCCGGTGCTCGACGCGATGGCCCCCGGCGTGCTGGTGGCCCAGGCGCTGGGGCGCTGGGGCAACTGGTTCAACCAGGAGCTCTACGGCCGGCCCACCGACCTGCCCTGGGGCCTGGAGATCGACCCGGCGAGCTGGCCACCGGGGCGCAGCTTCGAGCCCGGCACCACCTTCCACCCCACCTTCCTCTACGAGTCGCTGTGGGCGCTGGCCGCCTTCGCCGTGCTGGTCTGGGCCGACCGGCGCTTCCGGCTCGGCCACGGCCAGGTGCTCGCGGCGTACGTCGCGCTCTACTCGCTGGGCCGCGGCTGGATCGAGACCCTGCGCATCGACGACGTGGAGCTCTCCGACGTGGGTGGGCTGCGCTTCAACGTGTGGACCTCGATCGTGCTGCTCGTGGTGGCCGTCGCCTTCCTGGTGTGGTCGCGCCGTCGCCACCCCGAGCGCGAGAGCCAGGTCTACGAGCCCGGCCGCGAGCCCGCCGACGAGCCGACCGCCTGAGCCGTCTCACCTGGCGGCGCCCAGGACCGTGCGGACAGGGGTGCGGGTGCCTCGGTGCTAGCCTGATCCTTCGCGTGGGCCAATGTCGTCCCCTGCGCTCGACTCATGTTCCGCTCCACCGCAGTCGCCGGTTCTCGGACCAGCTCGACCAGGGTCCTGCCCCGGCGGCGACGACGACGGGAGACCCCGGTGCCCTACCAGCACGCATTCCCGCCGCCCCAAGGGCTCTACGACCCCCGCCACGAGCACGACGCGTGCGGTGTGGCCTTCGTCGCGACCCTGACCGGCGTCGCCAGCCACGACATCGTGGCCCAGGCACTCACCGCCCTGCGCAACCTCGAGCACCGCGGTGCCGCGGGCGCCGAGCCGGACTCCGGTGACGGTGCCGGCATCCTGATGCAGGTGCCCGACGCGTTCCTGCGCGAGGCGTGCGCCGAGATCGGCGTCGAGCTGCCGCCGCAGCGCGCGTACGCCGTCGGCACGGCGTTCCTGCCCGGCGACGACGAGCACGTGGCCGCCACCGTGGCCCGCATCGAGGAGATCGCCGCCGAGGAGGGCCTCGCGGTCCTCGGCTGGCGCGAGGTCCCGATCGACCCCAGCATGCTGGGCGCCACCGCCCTCGGCGTGATGCCGACCTTCCGCCAGCTCTTCGTGGCCGGCGCGACCCAGCGGGTCACCGGCATGTCGCTGGAGCGGATGGCCTTCTGCCTGCGCAAGCGCGCCGAGCGCGAGAGCGACGTGTACTTCCCGTCGCTGTCCTCGCGCACGCTGGCCTACAAGGGCATGCTCACCACCGAGCAGCTCGACCAGTTCTACCCCGACCTGGTCGACGAGCGGGTCGCCTCGGCCCTGGCCGTGGTGCACTCGCGGTTCTCGACCAACACCTTCCCGAGCTGGCCGCTCTCGCACCCGTTCCGCTACATCGCACACAACGGCGAGATCAACACCGTGATGGGCAACCGCAACTGGATGCGGGCCCGCGAGGCGCTGCTCGACTCCGACCTGATCCCCGGCGACCTCGAGCGGCTCTACCCGATCGTCACCGACGGCGCCTCGGACTCCGCGTCCTTCGACGAGGTCCTCGAGCTGCTGCACATGGGTGGGCGCTCGCTGCCCCACTCGGTGCTGATGATGATCCCCGAGGCGTGGGAGAACAACACCGAGATGGACGCGGCCCGCCGCGCCTTCTACGAGTTCCACGCCAGCATGATGGAGCCCTGGGACGGGCCCGCCTGCGTGGTCTTCACCGACGGCGACCAGATCGGCGCGGTCCTCGACCGCAACGGCCTGCGCCCCTCGCGCTACTGGGTCACCGACGACGGCCTGGTCGTGCTGGCCTCCGAGGTCGGCGTCCTCGACCTCGACCCGGCCACGATCGTGCGCAAGGGCCGGCTGCAGCCGGGCCGGATGTTCCTCGTCGACACCGAGGAGCACCGCATCATCGAGGACGAGGAGGTGAAGTCGGGCCTCGCGGCCGAGCACCCCTACGAGGAGTGGCTGCACGCCGGGCTCATCCACCTCGACGACATCCCCGAGCGCGAGCACATCGTGCACACCCACGCCAGCGTCACCCGCCGCCAGCAGGTCTTCGGCTACACCGAGGAGGAGCTGCGCGTCATCGTGACGCCGATGGCCAACACCGGCGCCGAGCCGATCGGCTCGATGGGCACCGACACGCCGATCGCGGCGCTCTCGGAGAAGCCGCGCCTGCTGTTCGACTACTTCGCCCAGCTCTTCGCGCAGGTCACCAACCCGCCGCTCGACGCCATCCGCGAGGAGCTCGTCACCTCGCTCAACGGCACCATCGGCCCCGAGGCGAACCTGCTCGAGCCCACCCCGGCCTCCTGCCGCCAGGTGGTGCTGCCGTTCCCGGTGATCTCCAACGACGACCTGGCCAAGATCCGCCACGTCAACCGCGACGGCGACATGCCGGGCTTCATCACCCACGTCTCCCGCGGCCTGTACGAGGTCGAGGGCGGCGGGGCCGCCCTGGCCGCGCGCATCGACGAGGTGTGCGCCGAGGTCAGCGCCGCGATCGCCGAGGGCGCACGCATCATCGTGCTCTCGGACCGCCACTCCACCGCCGAGCTGGCGCCGATCCCGTCGCTGCTGCTCACCGCCGCGGTCCACCACCACCTGGTGCGCGAGAAGACCCGCACCCAGGTGGGTCTGCTGGTCGAGGCCGGCGACGTGCGCGAGACCCACCACGTGGCGCTGCTGGTCGGCTACGGCGCCGCCGCGGTCAACCCCTACCTGGCCATGGAGTCGGCCGAGGACCTGGCCCGCGAGGGCTACTACGTCACCACCGAGCCCGAGCAGGCCGTGGCCAACCTGGTCAAAGCGCTGGGCAAGGGCGTGCTCAAGGTGATGTCGAAGATGGGCGTCTCCACGGTCGCCTCCTACACCGGTGCGCAGATCTTCGAGGCCCTCGGCCTCTCGCAGTCGGTGGTCGACAAGTACTTCACCGGCACCACCTCCAAGCTCGGGGGCATCGAGCTCGACACCATCGCCGAGGAGGTCGCGCGCCGCCACCGCACGGCGTACCCGCGCGGGGGCATCATGCCGGCGCACCGCGAGCTCGAGATCGGCGGCGAGTACCAGTGGCGCCGCGAGGGCGAGCCGCACCTCTTCGACCCCGAGACCGTCTTCCGCCTCCAGCACTCCACGCGTGCCGGTCGCTACGACGTCTTCAAGCAGTACACCCAGCGCGTCGACGAGCAGGCCGAGCGGCTGATGACGCTGCGCGGGCTGTTCCGCTTCAAGGACGCCACCGAGAGCGGCCGCGCGCCCGTGCCGATCGAGGAGGTCGAGCCGGTCTCCGAGATCGTCAAGCGCTTCTCCACCGGCGCGATGTCCTACGGCTCGATCAGCGGCGAGGCCCACGAGACGCTGGCCATCGCGATGAACCGGCTGGGCGCGAAGTCGAACACCGGTGAGGGTGGCGAGGACTCCGAGCGGCTCTACGACCCCGAGCGCCGCAGCTCGATCAAGCAGGTCGCCAGCGGCCGGTTCGGCGTGACGTCGGAGTACCTCACCAACGCCGACGACATCCAGATCAAGATGGCGCAGGGCGCCAAGCCCGGCGAGGGCGGGCAGCTGCCCGGCCACAAGGTCTACCCGTGGGTGGCCAAGACGCGCCACAGCACGCCGGGTGTGGGCCTGATCAGCCCGCCGCCGCACCACGACATCTACTCGATCGAGGACCTGGCCCAGCTGATCCACGACCTCAAGAACGCCAACCCCTCGGCCCGCGTGCACGTCAAGCTGGTCTCCGAGGTCGGCGTCGGCACGGTCGCGACCGGCGTCTCGAAGGCGCACGCCGACGTGGTGCTGATCTCGGGCCACGACGGCGGTACCGGCGCCTCGCCGCTGACCTCGCTGAAGCACGCCGGCGGTCCGTGGGAGCTCGGTCTGGCCGAGACCCAGCAGACCCTGCTGCTCAACGGCCTGCGCGACCGGATCGTGGTGCAGACCGACGGCCAGCTCAAGACCGGTCGCGACGTCGTCGTCGCGGCGCTGCTCGGCGCGGAGGAGTACGGCTTCGCCACCGCCCCGCTGGTGGTCTCGGGCTGCATCATGATGCGGGTCTGCCACCTCGACACCTGCCCGGTGGGCGTGGCGACGCAGAACCCGGTGCTGCGCGAGCGGTTCTCGGGCAAGGCCGAGTACATCGTCAACTTCTTCACCTACATCGCCGAGGAGGTGCGCGAGCTCCTCGCCGAGCTCGGGTTCCGCAGCCTCGACGAGGCCATCGGCCAGGTCGGCGCGCTCGACGTGGCGCCGGCCGTCGACCACTGGAAGGCGGCCGGGCTCGACCTGAGCCCGATCCTGCACGTGCCCGACGGCGCTGCCTTCCCCGACCAGGACCCGCGCTGCACCAAGACGCAGGACCACGGTCTGGAGAAGTCGCTCGACGTCACCGAGCTGGTGCCGCTGGCCCAGGCGGCGCTGGAGAACGGCGAGCCCGTGCGCGCCCAGGTCGCGGTGCGCAACGTGCACCGCACCGTCGGCACGATCCTGGGCCACGAGGTGACCAAGCGCTACGGCGGCGAGGGTCTGCCCGACGGCACGATCGACCTGACGTTCCTCGGCTCGGCCGGGCAGTCGTTCGGCGCGTTCGTGCCGCGCGGCATCACCCTGCGCCTCGAGGGCGACGCCAACGACTACGTCGGCAAGGGCCTCTCGGGCGGACGGGTCGTGGTGCGGCCCGACCGCGCGGCGACCTTCACCGCCTCCGAGCAGATCATCGCCGGCAACACGATCGCCTACGGCGCCACCTCGGGCCAGGTGTTCATCCGCGGCGGGGTGGGCGAGCGCTGCTGCGTGCGCAACTCCGGCGCGCAGGTGGTCGTCGAGGGCGTGGGCGACCACGCCGCCGAGTACATGACCGGCGGTCGCCTGGTCGTGCTGGGCCCCACCGGCCGCAACGTCGCGGCCGGCATGTCCGGCGGTGTCGCCTGGGTGCTGGACCTCGACGAGGCGCGGGTCAACCGCGAGCTCGTCGAGCTGGCCCCCGTCGAGGGCGAGGCCGCCACCGAGCTCGAGGCGCTCGTGCGCACCCACCTGGAGGAGACCGGTTCGGAGGTCGCCGAGGAGCTGCTGGCCGACTGGTCGCAGTCGCTGGCCCGCTTCACCGAGGTGATGCCGCGCGACTACCGCATCTCCCTGGAGGCCAAGGCCAAGGCCGAGGCCGACGGGCTCGACGAGAACGAGACCGCACACGCGATGATGGAGGCGCTCCATGGCTGACCCCAAGGGCTTTCTCAAGGAGGGTCGCAAGGTCGCGACCCGTCGACCTGTCGAGGAGCGGGTGGAGGACTGGAACGAGGTCTACCCCGACGGTGTCGGCCGCGCCCTGCTGCCGATCATCACCCCGCAGGCCGGACGCTGCATGGACTGCGGCATCCCCTTCTGCCACCAGGGCTGCCCGCTCGGCAACATCATCCCCGAGTGGAACGACCTGGTCTGGCGCGACGACTGGGAGGGGGCCATCGAGCGGCTGCACGCGACCAACAACTTCCCGGAGTTCACCGGTCGCCTCTGCCCGGCCCCCTGCGAGACCGCCTGCGTGCTGGGCATCAACCAGGACCCGGTGACGATCAAGAACGTCGAGGTCTCGATCATCGACCGCGCCTGGGAGTCCGGCTCCGTGCGGCCCCAGCCGCCGGAGTGGCTCTCGGGCCGCACCGTGGCCGTCATCGGCTCCGGTCCGGCCGGGCTGGCCGCCGCCCAGCAGCTGACCCGCGCCGGGCACACCGTGGCCGTCTACGAGCGCGCCGACAAGATCGGCGGGCTGCTGCGCTACGGCATCCCCGAGTTCAAGATGGAGAAGAAGCACCTCGACCGGCGCCTGGACCAGATGCGCCGCGAGGGCACCGTCTTCCGGGCCGGCGTCGACGTCGGCGGCGACCTGACCGGGGCCCGGCTCGCCGACCGCTACGACGCCGTCGTGCTGGCCACCGGGTCGACCGTGGCCCGCGACCTCGACGTCGAGGGCCGCGAGCTCGGGGGCATCCACCAGGCGATGGAGTTCCTCCCGCAGGCCAACCGGGTCGCGCTGGGGGAGTCGGTCGACGACCAGATCCGCGCCGACGGCAAGCACGTGGTGATCATCGGCGGCGGCGACACCGGCGCCGACTGCCTGGGCACCTCGACACGCCAGAAGGCCGCCTCGATCACCCAGCTCGAGATCATGCCGGAGCCGCCCGAGGCCCGGCCCGCGGGCCAGCCGTGGCCGACGTACCCGATGACGTTCCGCGTCTCCTCGGCCCACGAGGAGGCGGGGGAGCGCGTCTACGCGGTCTCCACCAAGCGCTTCATCGGTGATGACGAGGGCAACGTGCGCGCCCTCGAGCTGGTCGACGTGGTGTTCGAGGACGGGCGCCTCACCGAGGTCGAGGGCACCAGCCGCGAGATCCCGGCCGACCTGGTGCTCTTCGCGATGGGCTTCACCGGCCCCGAGCAGGGCGGCCTGGTCGAGCAGCTGGGCCTCGAGCTCGACGAGCGCGGCAACGTGCGCCGCGACGCGTCGTACGCCTCGTCGCGCCCGGGCGTCTACGTGGCCGGCGACTGCGGTCGTGGGCAGTCGCTCATCGTGTGGGCGATCGCCGAGGGCCGCGCCGCGGCGTCGTACGTCGACGCGTTCCTCACCGGCGAGACCGCGCTGCCGGCGCCGGTCAAGCCGACCGACCGTCCGCTGACGGTCTGAGCGCGGGTCCCGTCGGGCCGCTGCGGCGGCCCGGCGGGACACACCCGCGACACCGGTGTTGGAACGATCCAACAGCCCGGTAGGGTGAGGGACGTGCGTAGAGCCAAGATCGTCTGCACCCTCGGCCCCGTGACCTCCTCGCGCGAGAGCATCCGTGCCCTCGTCGGCGCCGGCATGGACGTCGCCCGGTTGAACATGAGCCACGGCAGCCACGCCGACCACGCCGCGACCTACCGGCTGGTGCGCGAGGCCGCCGACGAGCTCGGCCACGGGGTCGGCATCGTCGCCGACCTCCAGGGCCCCAAGATCCGTCTCGAGACCTTCGCCGAGGGCTCGGCGCACCTGGAGGCCGGCGCGGAGTGGACGATCACCACCCGCGACGTCCCTGGTGACGACACGATCTGCGGCACGACGTACAAGGGCCTGCCCGGTGACGTCGCCGAGGGCGACCCGCTGCTGATCGACGACGGGCGGATCCGCCTGCGCGTGCTCGAGGTCGGTGAGACCGACGTGCGCTGCGAGGTCGTCGTGGGCGGGAAGGTCAGCAACAACAAGGGCATCAACCTGCCCGGTGTCGCCGTGTCCGTGCCGGCGCTGTCGGAGAAGGACATCGAGGACCTCCGCTTCGCGCTGCACCTCAGCGTCGACTTCGTGGCGCTGTCCTTCGTGCGCAACGCCGCCGACGCCGAGGACGTGCGCGCGATCATGCGCGAGGAGGGCGTCCTGGTGCCGGTCATCGCCAAGATCGAGAAGCCCCAGGCGATGGACAACCTCGACGAGATCATCGCCGCCTTCGACGGCTTCATGGTCGCCCGCGGCGACCTGGGCGTGGAGTGCCCGCTCGAGCACGTGCCGTTCCTGCAGAAGCGGATCATCGAGCAGGCCCGCCTCAACGCGAAGCCGGTCATCGTGGCCACCCAGATGCTGGAGTCGATGATCAGCTCGCCCTCGCCGACCCGTGCCGAGGCCTCCGACGTCGCCAACGCCGTCCTCGACGGGGCCGACGCGGTGATGCTCTCGGGCGAGACCAGCGTCGGTGACCACGCCGTCACGGCCGTCGAGACGATGGCGCGCATCATCACCTCGACCGAGACCCACGCCCTGGCCAGCAACGGCTCGGGCGTCGCCACCATCGACTGGGACCCCCACACCCGCTCCGGCGTCATCGCCAAGGCGGCCGCCGAGGTCGCCGAGCGGGTCGGCGCGAAGTACGTCGTCGCCTTCACCACCAGCGGCGACACCGCGCGCCGGATGGCGCGGCTGCGCGGCCGGGTGCCGCTGCTGGCCTTCACGCCCGAGAACATCGTGCGCTCGCAGCTCTCGCTGACCTGGGGCGTCGAGACCTTCCGCACCCAGCAGGTCGAGCACACCGACGAGATGGTCCGCCAGGTCGACGAGCAGCTGCTCAAGATCGGGCGCGTGCAGGAGGGCGACCTGGTCGTCATCATCGCCGGTGCGCCCCCGGGCATCCCGGGCTCGACCAACGCGCTGCGCATCCACCAGATGGGCGACGCGATCAACGAGGTCGCACCGGCCTACCAGCGGCGCTGAGCCCCGACCTGACCGGTCGGCTCAGGTCTTGGGTCCCACCAGGGCGTCCACCCGGGCCACCCCGGCACGGGTCGAGACGCTGACGACGGTCGGGCTCGAGCGCCGCCACGCCACCCCGACCAGGTCGAGCGCCCAGCAGCACAGCGCCAGGATGTCCTCGGACCGGTTGCTGAACTGCCAGCGCGGGTAGTCGTAGCGCCTCGTTTCCCCCCGGACCTGCTTGCGGGTCCAGTTGTGGACCCGGCAGCCGTCGGAGTGCAGGAGGCCCCGGAGGAAGCCGCCGGGGTCGCGGCGCACCGCCTCCTCCTGCCAGCGCTGCAGCCGGATCGGACGCTCGTGCTTGCGTCCCGGTCCGTGCTGGGGGAGGAGGCAGGGCCAGTGCTGCCAGTGGGCCTGCACCACGACCACGCCGGGTGCGGCCACGCGGAACACCCGGGCGCCGGGTCGCACGTCGACGAGCAGGCCCGCGACGTCGTCGACGATGCCGGGGTAGCCGGCGTCGCAGGAGATGCGCAGGGCGTGGTACCGCGCAGCCCTCGAGACGTGGCCGTCCCCGAGGTAGAACCCCAGCAGCGCGGCGTACGTGGATGCCAGGGGAGCCGAGGTGCACCGGGGGCACTCGCCGCGGGGTGCGTGCGTGCGCGGTCGGGACCAGTCGCGCACGGTCGTGCGGGGCACCCCCAGCAGCCGGGCCACCTCCGAGGGGCCCAGGCCTCTCGCGAGCAGCGTCTCGGCTGCCTGGCGGACGGTGGCGGGGTGCACGCCCCCAGCATCGGCCCCGGCACCGACACCCGGCCGGACGGAGGCGGTCGCGTGCCCCGGGTGGGATTCGAACCCACACTGGCGGTGGTTTGAGCACCGTGTCTCTGCCCTTGGACTACCGGGGCGCGTCGCCGTCGTGACGCTACTAGAACCCGCCCCGCCCGCGCACAGCGGTGCCGCCCGCACCCTTGAGGAGCGCGGACCGGCCGGCGCGGATAGCCTGCTCGGGTGAGCAGCACCGCATCGCCCGAACCCACCGAGACCTCCCGCACCGTCGTCATCGCCGAGGACGAGGTCCTGATCCGCATGGACCTGGCCGAGATGCTGGCCGAGGAGGGCTTCGACGTCGTCGGGCAGGCCGGCGACGGTGAGACCGCGATCCGGCTCGCCGAGGAGCACCGCCCCGACCTGGTGATCCTCGACGTCAAGATGCCGGTCCTCGACGGCATCGCGGCCGCCGAGGCGATCGCGCGCCAGCGGATCGCGCCGGTGATCGTGCTGACCGCGTTCTCGCAGCGCGAGCTCGTCGAGCGGGCGCGCGACGCGGGCGCGATGGCCTACCTGGTCAAGCCGTTCAGCCACACCGACCTGGTGCCGGCCATCGAGATGGCGCTGAGCCGCTTCGCGGAGGTCCAGGCGCTCGAGACCGAGGTCGCGGGGCTGACCGACCGGCTCGAGACCCGCAAGAGCGTCGACCGTGCCAAGGGAGTGCTCCAGCGCGAGCTCGGCGTCTCCGAGCCCGAGGCCTTCCGGTGGATCCAGAAGACGGCGATGGACCTGCGCCTATCGATGCGCCAGGTCGCCGACGGCGTGGTCGAGCACGGGGTCGTGCCGCAGGAGGACCAGCAGCCCGAGTGAGGACGGCGCTTGGTCTCGGCTCGGTCACGACGCGGTAAATCCCACCGCGCATCGCCCAGAAGTTGCGCGCGTTGTGGTGAGGTGGATCTCACTGTGCCCCTAGACTGCCGGGCGGCGCCCAGCCGGGCGCGCGAGAGGAGACCGCACGTGAAGGCTTGCCCCAGGCCACCTGGCCTACGACGACGAACGTCCGTGGTCGGTGCCCTTCTGGGCATGCTGCTGGCCCCCCTGCTCGTGCTGGGCCTGGGTGCCTCGTCGGCCCACGCCGGCGTGGCGACCCTGTGCCTGGCCCAGCCCGGCCAGAGCGCCTGCGTCAGCGGCACGGTCGGCAACCGCACCAACCCCGTCGAGGGCGCCGAGGTGGTGCTGCGCGACGAGGCCGGCACGGAGGTCGACTCGATCACGACCGCCGCCGACGGCAAGTACAGCTTCCAGGTCACCGAGGCGGGCGACTACTTCCTCTTCGTCGACCCCGAGTCGCTGCCCGACGACGTCGAGATCATCCCGCCGGCCCCGCGCTTCCAGGAGGACGACGGCAGCATCCGCGTCCCGGTGAAGCTGGGTCGCACCACCGCTCCCGACCTCGAGGTCCGCTCGGTCGACTACGACGCCGACGGCGCCGGCTTCGGCGACCAGATCGTGCAGAGCATCGCCCAGGGCCTGCGCCTGGGGCTGCTGCTCGCCCTGGCCTCGGTCGGTCTGTCGCTGATCTACGGGACGACCGGCCTGTCCAGCTTCTCGCACGCCGAGCAGGTGACGCTGGGCGGCATGGTGGCCTACGGCCTGGTCAACGTCGCCGGCCTGAACCTGTGGCTGGGCATCCTGCTGACCACGCTCATCTGCGGCAGCACCGGCTACGTGCAGGACCGCCTGATGTGGCAACCACTACGACGGCGCGGGCTCGGCCTGACCCAGATGATGATCGTGACGATCGGTCTGGCGCTCGCGGCCCAGTACGCCTTCCAGTTCTTCGTCGGCGCCTCGCAGCAGAAGGTCGTGGTGCGCACCTTCGACGTGGTCGAGATCGGCCCGGTGCGGATGACCGACATGTCCTTCGTGGCCATGGGCGTCTCGCTCGTCGCGATCGCGATCGTCGGCTTCGTGCTGCTGCGCACCCGCATCGGCCAGGCCACCCGCGCGGTCTCCGACAACCCCGCGCTCGCCGCGGCCTCCGGCATCGACGTCGACCGGATCATCCGCCTCGTGTGGATCGCCGCCACCGGCCTCGCCGGCCTCGGCGGCGTCTTCTACGCGCTCGTGGTCAGCAACGGCATCCGCTGGGACACCGGCATGCAGATCCTGCTGCTGCTCTTCGCCGCGGTGACGCTGGGCGGTCTCGGCACCGCCTTCGGCGCCTTCGTCGGCGCCATCATCATCGGTCTCGTCGTGGAGCTCGCCGGGCCGCTGGGCGCGCCCGGTGACCTCAAGTACGCGGTGGCGCTGGTCATCCTCATCCTGCTGCTGATGGTCAGGCCCCAGGGCCTGCTCGGACGCGCCGTCCGAGTCGGCTGAGAAGGAGCCTGCAGATGAACGAGTTCCTCGGAATCCTCGATGCCGTGGTCGGCGAGGCCATCTCGCCCGACACCGCGGCGGTCGCCATCGCCGTCATCGGCCTGAACATCCACTTCGGCTTCACCGGCCTGCTCAACATCGGCCAGGCCGGCTACATGCTGCTCGGTGCCTACGGCATGGCCATCTCGATCACCTACGACATCCCGCTGGCCGTCGCCGTGCTGATCGGGCTGGTCGTCTCGGTGCTGTTCTCGCTGATCCTGGGTCTGCCCACGTTGAAGCTACGAGGCGACTACCTGGCCATCGTGACGATCTCGGCGGCGGAGATCATCCGCTACACCGGCCGGCTGGCCGCGTTCGAGGACTTCACCGGTGGTTCGCAGGGCATCTTCGGCAAGGACTACCAGGGTCCCTTCATGGACCTGTCCTTCTTCGGCAGCGGCAGCTTCGACCTGCTGCCCCTGAACTACCGCGACGCCGGCGGCGGCGCGGCCCTCCGGGTCGTGGGCCTGCTGGTGGCCGTGGCCGCGATCGCCGGCATCGTGGTGATCGCCAAGCGGATGAAGGCGGCTGACGGCGAGGCCCCCAAGGTGGGCACCACCGCCACCCCGAAGCTCATCATGGCCGCCCTCGGCGTGGTGCTGTTCCTGGCGCTGTTCTTCTCCTTCCCGCAGACCGAGCCCCGCACCAGCGTGGACGGCTGGTGGGTGCGCGTCGTCGCCTGGTCGCTGGTCGGCGTCTCGTGCCTCATCGTCTTCCTGCTGGTGCGCAGCCCCTGGGGCCGCCTCCTGCGCGGCATCCGCGAGGACGAGGAGGCCATGCGCAGCCTCGGCAAGAACGTGTTCGCGATCAAGATGCAGGCGCTCATCATCGGCGGCATGTTCGGTGCGCTCGGCGGCATGGTCTACGTGCTGACCGGTTCGGTGCAGGCCGACTCGATGGGTCGCCAGCTGACGTTCTTCGCCTACACCGCACTGCTGCTCGGTGGCGCCGCGACGATCTTCGGCCCGGTCCTGGGCTCGATCATCTTCTTCTCCGCCCGCATCCTGGTGCGCGAGCTGTCGGGCGCCTACGTGCCCAACAGCATCATGAGCACCCAGCAGACCGAGCAGTTCTCCTACGTCGTCGTCGGTGTGGCGTTGGTGCTGCTGGTGATCTTCCGACCACAAGGCATCCTTGGTAACAAGAGAGAGCTGCGCTTCCATGTCTGAGCCCACGACCAACCCGCACGCGACCGCCACGGCCACCGGCCCTGGAGGCCTCGCGGACCCGGCCGAGCGTCGGGCCCTGATGAGCGGCGTCGTCCAGGAGCCGGGCGCGGCCAAGCCCGACCCGATCCTGACCGTCGACCGCATCACCCGGCACTTCGGTGGCATCACCGCCGTCGACGTCGAGCACCTCGAGGTCCAGCGCGGCCTGATCACCGCGCTGATCGGCCCCAACGGCGCCGGCAAGACGACGTTCTTCAACCTCATCACCGGCTTCGACAAGCCCTCGTCGGCCGGCAAGGGCGCCCACTGGTCCTTCAACGGGGCCAAGCTCGACAAGACCTCGGCGCCCAAGGTGGCCAAGGCGGGCATGGTGCGCACCTTCCAGCTCACCAAGGCGCTGAGCCGGATGACGGTGATGGACAACATGATGCTGGGGGCCAAGGACCAGACCGGCGAGAGCCTGGCCAAGGCCATGTTCAAGCCGCTGTGGCACTCCCAGGAGGGCGAGGTGCGGGCCAAGGCCGAGGAGCTGCTGGCCCGCTTCAAGCTGCTGGAGAAGAAGGACGACTACGCGGGCAGCCTCTCCGGCGGTCAGCGCAAGCTCCTCGAGATGGCCCGGGCGCTGATGACCGACCCGACCATGATCATGCTCGACGAGCCGATGGCCGGCGTGAACCCGGCCCTGACCCAGTCGCTGCTCGGCCACATCCAGAGCCTGCGCGACGAGGGCATGACCGTGCTGTTCGTCGAGCACGACATGCACGTCGTGCAGCACATCTCCGACTGGGTCGTGGTGATGGCCGAGGGCCGCATCGTCGCCGAGGGGCCGGCCGACACGGTGATGGCCAACCCCGCGGTGATCGACGCCTACCTCGGCGCGCACCACGACACCGACCTGGGCGACGACGACCTGCTCAGCGACGAGGTCGTCAAGGAGCTGCACCACGAGGCCGACGAGGAAGAGGCGGCCCGACGGGACGCGGACAAGGGGAAGCGATGACCACCCAGACGAACGCCGAGCTGCCGCCGGGCGTGCCTGCCGGCTCGCGGCCCGTGGTCGAGGCCAAGGACCTGGTCGCCGGGTACCTGCCCGGCGTCAACATCCTCAACGGGTGCAGCCTCACCGCCTACCCCGGCGAGATGATCGGCATCATCGGCCCCAACGGTGCCGGCAAGTCGACCCTGCTCAAGGCGATGTTCGGGCTGGTGAAGATCCACTCCGGCACCGTGCACCTCGGCGAGCGCGACATCACCAACATGCGCGCCAACCAGCTGGTGCAGATGGGCGTCGGCTTCGTGCCGCAGACGGAGAACGTCTTCCCGTCGCTGACCATCCAGGAGAACCTGCGGATGGGGATCTTCCTGCGCCCCAAGAAGCTCCGCGAGCGCCTCGACGCGATGTGGGACCTGTTCCCCAACCTGCACGAGCGCAAGGACCGCAGCGCCGGCGCCCTGTCGGGTGGCGAGCGGCAGTCCCTGGCCATGGCCCGCGCCCTGATGATGGAGCCGTCGGTGCTGCTGCTCGACGAGCCCTCCGCCGGCCTCTCGCCGGTGCGCCAGGACGAGACGTTCATCCGCACCCGCCAGATCAACAAGACCGGCGTGTGCGTGGTCATGGTCGAGCAGAACGCACGCCGCTGCCTGCAGGTCTGCGACCGCGGCTACGTGCTCGACCAGGGCCGTGACGCCTACACCGGCGGCGGCCGCGAGCTGGCCAACGACCCCAAGGTCATCGAGCTCTACCTGGGCACGTTGGCCAAGGAGGTCGGCAAGGAGTAGCGCCCTCGCGCACCGCACGACGTACGTCGGACGGCCCCGGACCACTGGTCCGGGGCCGTTCGCACGTCCGCACCCGGGCACGCCCCCCGTTCCTGTTCCCGGGCCGCACCGGCGGCGGCAGGCGGCGCTCCCGTGCACCGCAGCGGGCAGCGAGCCGCGGGCACGAGGGCGGTGCGTCGGCAACCGTCCTGCTGACGGGTTCGGTTGTCAGCGCACCGCTGGGTACGTGCCGCCGGGTCAGCGGTGCGCCAGCAACCGAGGAGGGGTGAGGAACGGTTGCTGGAGCACCGCTGGGGACGACGAAGGGCCCCGCACCAGGTTCGGTGCGGGGCCCTCGTCGTACGAGCGTCAGGGGGTCAGGACTGCTTCTGGCCCTCGACCGTGGCGGTCAGCTCGTTCTTGTTCTGGTCGTTGAAGGTGTAGATGCCGACGAACGCGGAGGACGGGTCGTTCTCCTCGTCGATCGGGCCGATGCCCGAGGGGCCGACGTAGCGGATCTCGTTGCCCTCGTCGAGCATCTCGGTGCACTCGGCGTAGGAGGTGCACTCCTCGCCGTCGGTGGCGCCCGACACGGCAGCGAAGTTCTGCTGCACGGTCTCGGAGTCGGTCGCACCGCCCTTGTAGGCCGCGAGGGCCGCGAGGATGGTGGCGTCGTAGGACTCGGCGGCGTACGCGAAGTCGGTCAGGCCGTCACCGAAGGCGAACTCGTTCCAGGCGACCAGGCGGTCCTTGAAGTCCTGGGCCGCGTCGGCACCGGGGATGGTGCCCTGGGCGCCGGTGAGGGTGCCCTCCTCGAAGTCCTCCGAGTAGTCGGCGGTGTTGCCGTCGGAGAAGTAGGTCGCCGACATGTCCCAACCGGTCGAGGCGAGCTCGGGCACGATGGCCTTGGTCTCGTCGAAGGCGAGGATCACGATCGCGTCGGGGTTGGAGTTGACGGCCGCGGAGACCTCCGAGGAGAAGGTCGTCTGACCGGCCGGGAACTCGTCGCCGTCGCCCTTGCAGCCGTAGGTGCACTCGCCACCGCCGGCCTCGACGGTCTCCTGGACCACGTCACGCAGACCCGTGCCGTAGGTGTCGGAGAAGACGATGAAGGCGATCTTCTGGAAGCCGTCGGAGGAGATCAGCGAACCGAGGGCGTTGCCCTGGATGCCGTCCGGCGGGGCGGTGCGGAAGTAGAAGTCGCTGTAGCCGCTCAGGTCGACCGCGGTGTTCGCGGGGGAGACCTGGGTGACCTTGGCGGCGGTGAGGCGGTCCACGAAGTTCAGCGAGACGCTGGAGGAGGCCGCGCCGATGACGACCGAGGCCTCGTCCTGGATCAGCTTGCGCGCCGAGGCGGTGCTGATGGACAGGTCGGTGGTGTCACCGGAGTCCTCGATCTGGTGGCAGGCCGGCGCGCCGTTGACGCCACCGGCGGCGTTGATGTCGGAGACGGCCATCCCGACGCCGGCGACCTCGGGCGGGCCGAGGAACGCGAGGTTGCCGGTCAGCGGCAGGATGCCGCCGGCCTTGAAGGTGTCAGCGTTCGAGGAGCCGTCGGCGCACTCGTCGTTGGTGAACTCGTCGTCAGCAGGAGCCGCCGAGTCGCTCGCCTCGCTGGTGGTCTCGGTCTCGGTGGCCTCCGTGTCGGAGTCCTCCGAACCGCAGGCGGTCAGCACCAGGCCGAGGGCGGCGGTGCCGGCCATGAGCTTGACCCAGTGGGATGTCGTCGATCGATTCACGTGGTGAACCCTTTCCTCAGGTGTGAGTGCCTTCACCGGTGCCCGACCCCCGGAGGTTGGGCGCAGCACGGTCACGGTAGACCCAGCAGGGTGTGAGTCGTGGCACACCGGAGGAGCGTTGCCGAATCGTGACGTGATCGGGGGAACACCGTCACCGGACGGCCGCCGCCACCTGCACCAGCAGGGGAGCCACCAGCAGGGCCGGCAGCAGGTCCGAGACCGCCACCTCGCGGATGCGCAGCAGGCGCAGCGCCACGCCGACGAGCACCAGGCCGCCCACCGCGGTGACCGCTGCCAGGTGGGCGTCGGGGAGCAGGTCGCCCAGCCCCAGCCCCGCCAGGGTCAGCCCGCCCTGCACGACCACGATGGTGAGCACCGAGGCCGCGACCCCCCAGCCGAAGGAGGCAGCGAACGCGATCGCGGCGAAGCCGTCGAGCACCGACTTGAGGAAGAGCTGGTCCGCGCCGTTGCCGAGCCCGTCGTTGAGGGAGCCCAGGATCGTCAGAGGCCCGGTGCAGAAGACCAGGGAGGCGATGACGAAACCCTCGACGAAGCGCTGCCGGTCCACGGAGCCGGCGCCGCCGGCCATCCGTCGCTGCAGCCACCGGCCCAGCCCCTCGATGCGCTGCTCGAGGCGCAGCAGCGACCCCGCGATCCCGCCCAGCAGGACCGAGCCGAGCACGATCAGCATGGGCGCGCTGTCGCCCACCTCGGCGGCCAGCGCGGGGGAGAGGACCTCGACCGCGGCCGTCGCGGCGATCAGCAGCGTGACGAGACCGAGCCCGTCGGTGACCAGCTCACGGGTGCGTTCGGGCAGCCGGTGGCCCAGCAGCACGCCGAGCACGCAGCCGATCAGCACTGTGACGACGTTGACGGCCGTGCCCACTCCTGGGACCAGCAGCGGGAGCGGCAGGAGCAGCAACGGGTTCAACGCGATCCTCGGGCGGACGTCGGCCCGGCGTCCGGGCGGGATTAAAAGTGGTCTCGTCCATGCGACAGCACGGCCTGCAGGAGCGTAGTCTCGCCCGGTCGGGGGCGCCCACGTGGGCGCCACAGGTGTGCGGCGGTCCGGAGGGGCGTGCGGGATGAGTCGGAGCTCGATCACCCTGCGTTCTGCGAGCGAGCAGGACGCGCTGTTCCTGGCCGAGCTGTGGGCCGAGCACCTGCGGCGTGGCGACCGCGAGGAGCAGGTCGCCGACCTCGAGCGGGTCATCAAGGAGGCCGCCGCCTCGCCCGAGCAGCGGCTGCTGGTCGCCGAGCACGACGGCCGCCCCGCGGGTGCGGTGCTGCTGCGCGTGGCCACGCTGAGCCCGACCAACCTCGAGCCCGTGGTGCAGTGCTGGACGCCCACGGTCGTGGCCCACCTGCGCCGCCACGGCGTGGGCCGCACCCTGGTCGAGGCCGCTGTCGCCTGGGCCGAGGACCTGGGCATCCCCCATGTGGTGACCGCCGCGTCGGCGGGCTCGCGCGACGCCAACCGGTTCATGGCCCGCCTGGCGCTGCGTCCGCAGGCCGTGCTGCGCGTGGCCGCGACGCCGGCGATGCGTGCCAAGGTCGAGGCGCAGCGCCGGCCTGCGACCGCAGCCGCTCGGCGCGCGGGCAGATGCTGGCCGCGCGGCGCTCCCTGCGCCGCCAGCAGGGTGCCGGCTAGAGACCGACGCGCTCGCGCGGCACCAGCGAGCAGGTGATCCGCGAGGTGCACACGCGCTTGCCGCGCTCGTCGGTGATGACGACGTCCCACGTGGCGCTGGTGCGCCCGAGGTGGGCCGGGGTGGCGACACCGGTGACGGTGCCGCTGGTGGCCGAGCGGTGGTGGGTGGCGTTGATGTCGACACCGACCGCGACCCGGTCGGGGTGGGCGTGCAGCGCGGAGCCGATCGAGCCGAGCGTCTCGGCCAGCACCACCGAGGCGCCGCCGTGCAGCAGGCCGTAGGGCTGGGTGTTGCCCTCGACCGGCATCGTCGCCACGACCCGCTCGGTGGAGACCTCGACGAGCTCGACGCCCATCTTCTCGTTCAGCCCGCCCATGCCCTGGGGCATCATCGCGACGTACTGCTCCACGTCCATCTGCGCACCGGCGCCGGCACCCGTCTCGCTCATGGCCACAACCTATCGAGGCGGCGTCGGCGGCAGCGGCTAGGGTCGCCCCGTGCCCGAGACGACCTCGCCCGCCCGCCCGCGGCTGCTCCTCCTGGACGGCCACTCCCTGGCCTACCGGGCCTTCTTCGCGCTCCCGGTGGAGAACTTCTCGACCTCGACCGGTCAGCACACCAACGCGGTGTACGGCTTCACCTCGATGCTCATCAACGTGCTGCGCGACGAGCAGCCCACGCACGTGGGCGTCGCCTTCGACGTCTCGCGCCAGACCTTCCGGATGGCGGAGTACTCCGAGTACAAGGCCAAGCGGGCCAAGACCCCCGGCGAGTTCTCCAGCCAGCTGCCGCTGATCGAGGAGGTGCTCGACGCGCTGCGCATCCCGTTCCTGAAGAAGGACGGCTACGAGGCCGACGACATCATCGCCACCCTCGTCACCCAGGCCCTGGCCCAGGACCCCGACATGGAGGTGCTGATCCTCACCGGCGACCGCGACTCCCTCCAGCTGGTCACCGAGCGCTCCACGGTGCTCTACCCGATGCGCGGCGTCTCCGACCTGGCGCGGATGACGCCCGAGGCGGTCGAGACCAAGTACGGCGTGCCGCCCGAGCGCTACCCCGAGCTGGCCGCGATCGTGGGGGAGACCTCCGACAACCTGCCCGGCGTGCCGGGCGTCGGCCAGGGCTTCGCGGCCCGGTGGATCAACACCTACGACGGCCTCGACAACGTCATCACCCACGCCGACAAGATCACCGGCAAGAAGGGCGAGGCGCTGCGCGAGCACCTCGGCGACGTGCTGCGCAACCGGCGGCTCAACGCGCTGGTGCGCGACCTCGACCTCGACCTGGGTCCCGGCGACCTGGCGCTGCGGCCGTGGGACCGCCAGGAGGTGCACACGCTCTTCGACGGCCTGGAGTTCCGGGTGCTGCGAGACCGGCTCTTCGAGACCCTCAGCTCCGAGGAGGTCGTCGAGGGCGACGGCTTCGAGCTCGAGGGCGCGCGACTGGCCCCGGGCGAGGTGGCGGCCTGGCTGGCCGAGCACGCCGTCGAGCGGGTCGGGGTCACGGTGCAGGGCACCTGGCGGGCCGGCAGCGGCGAGGTGCACTCACTGGCCCTCGCAGCCGACGACGGCACGGCGGCCTGGTTCGATGCCGCGGAGGTCACGCCCGACGACGACGCGGCCGTCGCGGCCTGGCTCGCCGACCCCGCGCGGCCCAAGGTGCTGCACGACGCGAAGGGGCCGATGCTGGCGCTCGCCGCACGCGGGTGGGCGCTGGAGGGCCTGCAGTCCGACACGGCGCTCGCGGCCTACCTGGTGCGCCCCGACCAGCGCTCCTACGACCTCGCCGACCTGGTCCTGCGCTACCTCAAGCGCGAGCTCAAGCAGGGCGGCGCCGACGACGGCCAGCTGAGCCTCGACACCCTCGACGCCGGGCTCGACTCCGGTCTGGAGGGCGCCGGCGACTCGGCCGCGCACACCGCGATGCTGCACGCGCGCGCCGTGCTCGACCTCGCCGAGGCGCTCGACGGCGCGGTCGCCGAGCACGGCGGCACCGAGCTGCTGGCCAAGGTCGAGCTGCCGCTGGTGCACCTGCTGGCCCGCATGGAGGCCACCGGCATCGCCGTGGACAGCGAGCACCTCGAGTCGCTGGAGTCGCACTTCGCCGGCGAGGTGCGCGCGGCCGCGGAGGCGGCGTACGCCGTCATCGGCAAGGAGATCAACCTCGGCTCGCCCAAGCAGCTGCAGGTGGTGCTCTTCGACGAGCTGGCGATGCCCAAGACCAAGCGCACCAAGACCGGCTACACCACCGACGCCGACGCGCTGCAGTCGCTCTACGTCAAGACCGAGCACCCGTTCCTGCTGCACCTGCTGCGCCACCGCGACGTGATCCGGCTGCGCCAGACCATCGAGGGGCTGCTCAAGACCGTCGCCTCAGACGGGCGCATCCACACGACCTTCAACCAGACCATCGCGGCCACGGGTCGGCTCTCCAGCACCGACCCGAACCTGCAGAACATCCCGGTGCGCACCGAGGAGGGGCGCCGCATCCGCGAGGCCTTCGTCGTCGGCGAGGGCCACGAGTCGCTGATGACGGCCGACTACAGCCAGATCGAGATGCGGATCATGGCGCACCTCTCCGAGGACGCCCTGCTGATCGAGGCGTTCCGCTCGGGTCGCGACTTCCACTCGATCACCGCGGCGCGGGTCTTCGACATCCCCGCCGAGGAGGTCGGCACGGAGGAGCGCGCCAAGATCAAGGCGATGAACTACGGCCTGGCCTACGGGCTCTCGGCCTTCGGCCTGGGCCAGCAGCTCGGCATCGAGCCGGCCGAGGCCCGCGGGCTCATGGACGAGTACTTCGAGACCTTCGGCGGCATCCGCGACTACCTCGGGGGGATCGTCGACGAGGCGCGGCGCACCGGTTACACCGAGACCATCGAGGGCCGGCGCCGCTACCTGCCCGACCTGACCAGCGACAACCGCCAGCGCCGCGAGATGGCGGAGCGGATGGCGCTCAACGCCCCGATCCAGGGCTCGGCGGCCGACCTGATCAAGATCGCGATGCTGCGTGTGCAGCGGGCCATCGACGAGACGGGGCTGGCCTCGCGGATGCTGCTGCAGGTCCACGACGAGCTCGTCCTCGAGGTGGCCCCCGGCGAGCGGGAGGCGCTCGAGGCCCTCGTGCGCCGGGAGATGGGCGCCGCCGCCGACCTCACCGTGCCGCTCGACGTCTCGGTGGGCACCGGGCGCAGCTGGCACGAGGCCGCGCATGAGCCGTGCCGGGCGCGCCGGGCGGGCCGGCCCCGCCGGTTCGGGCCGGCTCAGCGTGAGATTCGGGCCGGGTCGGCGTGAGATTCAGGCCGGGTCGCGCAGGCGGTGCAGGCTCAGCGCCAGCAGGGCGGTGAAGAGGGTCGCGTCGACCGCGATCACCACCAGCACCAGCGAGCTCAGCGCGCTGGTGGAGGCCGCGAGCGCCACCAGCACCAGCACCGCCAGCCAGACCAGGTACGCCGAGCGGGTGCCCTGGCGGGCCAGCACCGAGTAGACCAGCAGCTGGAGCATCGCCAGCAGGGTGCCGACGACGGCGAAGAGCCACAGGCGCGACTGCACGTCGACGTACTCCTGGCCGCCGACGAAGACCATGGCCAGGCCGCTGAGCAGCCACGCGCCGAGCGTGGCGACGACGCCGAGGACGGCCACCAGCGCGAGGCTGCGCAGCAGCGCGAGGCGGCGCTCCTCGACCGTCGACATCGACGGGAAGGCCACCACCACGACGAACTGGGGCAGGAACAGCACCGCCTTGGTGAGGATCAGCCCGGCGGCGTAGAGGCCGGCGTCGTGGTCGTCGAGCACGTTGCGCGCGACCACGATGTCGGCGTTGGAGAGCACGAAGAAGGCCAGCAGGGCCAGCGAGGCGGTGACCGCCTCGCCCGCGACCGGCCGCGGCGCGTGGACCTCGCTGTGGGCCGCCTCGTCGCGCGGGCGGCGCAGCGCGACGTAGCCGATGACGGCCGGCACGAACATCGCCAGCATCACCCCCAGCATGGCGGCGGTCTCGGTGGGGGAGACGAGCAGGCACAGCGTGCCGACGACGACCCGCGGCACGCCCATGCCGAGGTAGACCATTCCCAGGGGCAGCCAGCGGCGCTCGCCCTGCAGGATGCCGGCCTGGCCACCCATCACCGTGAGCGGGACGGCGGCGACGGCGAGGAGCAGCGCTGGCACGATGTCGTCGAGGCGGAGCATGACCATGACGACGGGGGAGAGCAGCAGCATCAACGCGCCGAGGCCGAGCGCCGCGCGGTACGTAACACCCAGGACGACCCGCTCAATCTGGGCGACGTGCTCCGGGTCGGCTGAGATGCGGCGGGCGCCGGTGGCCTGCAGCCCCAGCTGGAGTACCGCGACCACCATCAGGAGCGCCATCAGCGGGGCGAGCACGCCGTAGTCGGCCGGGCCGAGCAGGCGGGCCGAGATCATCTGGAACGCGTAGGTGGCCACGTTCATCACGCCCATGGCCACCGCGATGCCGGCGCTGCCGCGCAGCAACGCACGCGCACGCGTCGACGCGGGGCTCACGCGGCGGGAGAGCTCACTGATCGGCACTGGCCGAGCCTACGGGGTGCATACGCCCCATCGGCCCGGACCGACGGTCGAGAGTCGGTGTGCACAAGATCACAACTTGTTACTGGGAAGTTGCGTGAACGACTGTGACGTGTCGTACATTGTGCCGGTTCTCGTGACTGTGGGAGGGACCGAGGACGCCGGGCCGCGCTTGAGCTGCCCCGGCTCATCATCGTCTGGGAGGGCGGCGCTCGCATGCGCACAACATTTATGACCGGAGCGTCCTTGGCGCTCGTCGCGGGACTCGTGGTGGTCCTGAGCGGGGCCTTCGGCCTCGAGCTCGAGTCGGCTGCGCTGCTGGGCGCAGCGCTGGGCGCGGTCGTCGCGCTCGTCCCTGATCGCACGCCGTTGGCACGGCTGGGCGGCTTCGTCGCCGGCTTCGTCGTCGCCTTCGTCGGCTACGCCGTCCGCGCCCTGGCGCTGCCGGACTCCACGGCCGGCCGCGCCGTCGTCGTGGTGCTCGTCGTGCTCCTGTGCGTCGCGGTCACCGCGGCCAGCCTGGAGCGCCTGCCCCTGTGGTCCACGCTGCTGGGAGCCGCGGCAGTGGCCGGTGGCTACGAGTTCACCTTCGCCGCCGCCGTCCCCGAGATGGCCACGACGTCGGTCTCGACGGCGACCACGTTGCTGCTCAACATCGCCATCGGGTTCACCGCGGCCGCGTTCGTCGCGCCCGGCCACCCGCCTCGGCGCCACGCCACCACGGCCTCGACGGCCACGACGGACACCACGCCGACCACCCGCCTGGGTGAGCTGATGACGGAGAAGACCCTGTGAGCCCCATGAACCGTTTTCCCACGAAGGTCCTCGCCGGCACCGCCGTGCTGGCGGTCGGGGTCCTGGCCTCGGCGATGCCGGCCACAGCCGCCGGCACCGACGCCGAGGTCCGCGTCGTCAACACCGAGACCGTTCAGGTCTACCTCTCGCCGACCGGCGAGGTGGAGACGAAGCGGATCTACGAGCAGCTCTCGCTCACCGGGTCAGGTGACGTGCAGCTGTCCAACCCCGTGGCCCCTGACGGGGTGCGCAACCTCGACGGCTTCGGCGGGTGGGACGTCGAGGACGGCGTGCAGACGCTCGAGACCACCGTCGATGGCGAGCAGGAGCTCCGCTCGGTGAGCGACTTCCAGGGTGACCTGCCGCTGACGATCTCGGTGGACTACCAGCTCGACGGCGAGTCCGTGCAGCCCGGCGACGTCGTGGGGGAGTCCGGTCGCCTGGACGTCACCTACACGGTCGAGAACACCACTTCGGCCCCGCAGGAGGTCAGCTACGACGATGGGAACGGTGGCACCGTCACCAAGACGGTCGACGTCGCGATCCCGGTTGTCGGCTCGTTGACCACCGTCGCACCCCCGAACTTCAAGAACGTCAGCTCGGACCAGGCCAACCTCGCCGGTGACGGTCAGGGCGGCACCAAGCTCTCGTTCACGATGACGCTGTTCCCGCCGATCGGGTCGACGACCGCGACGTTCGGCTACTCGGCCGACATCACCGAGGGCGTGGTCCCCCGTGCCGACATCTCGGCGCTGCCGGTCAACCCGCTCAACGTACCGACCTTCGCGTCGGCGGCCGAGAGCTACCAGGGCGGCGCCGACACCGGCATCGAGCTGACGGAGGGCGCCACCACGATCGACAGCAACCTCCTCCAGCTGCGGGACGGTGCGGCCGACCTCCTGAGCGGGCTCATCCAGCTCAACGACGGCGCCGATCAGCTGCGCGCAGGCCTCGTCGACGAGGCCGCTCCAGGAGCCGGTCGCCTGGCCGACGGCGCCAGCGACCTGCAGGACGGGCTCGGCCGGCTCGACGACGGTGCGCGTCAGCTCGCGGGCGGCACCGGCGACCTCTCGGCGGGGGCGGCTCGTCTCGGCGCCGGTACGGGTTCGGCCCTCGAGGGCAGCAAGGACCTCAGCGCCGGGCTGTCGCAGATCAGCGACGGGCTCGGCCAGCTGGCGGATGCCCAGTCGGGTCTGCCGGCCGCGGCCGCCGGAATCCAGGCCCTCAAGGCGGGCGTGGACACCATCCTCGTCAAGGTCGGCACCACGACCCAGGCCGACACCCTGGTCGGTGGGCTGGCCGCCCTCGATACCGGGCTCGGCACCGCCAAGGACGGGTCGGCCCAGGTGCGCGACGGCATCGCGTCGCTCGCGGCCGGTCTGCCGGTCGCCAAGGGCGGGGTCGACCAGGTCCTGGCCGGTCTGCAGGGCGGGTCGGGCAGCACGACGGCCGCCCTCACCGGGATCGGCCAGAAGGTCGGCGCAGCGCTGCAGACGGCCGGCTGCCAGGCCGAGCCTGTCTGCGCGACCCAGCTGAGCGAGGCCCTCGCGGCGCTCACCAGCCTGGGCGGCACGCTCAGCACGAGCCTCGGTCAGGCGGTGGCGGGTCTCACCGCCGTGTCCGGCGGGCTCAAGTCCGCCATCGACGGTGTCAGCCTGCTGGCGCCCGGCAGCGAGAAGCTGGCCACCGGCGTCGCCGAGGCCGAGGCCGGTGCGGGCAAGCTGCTGGCGGGAAGCCAGGAGCTGAAGGCCGGCTTGGGCGAGGTCCGGCAGGGCCTGGTCGACCTCGCCGAGGGTGTGCAGAGCGCCGTCGGCGGCATCCAGGCCCTCGACAGCGGGGCTCTCGACGCCGCGGCAGGCGGCCGGGAGCTGTCGTACGGCCTCGGGCAGCTCGATGCCGGCGCCGGTGACCTCGTCGCCGGGGCGCGTCAGCTGGACGACGGCGCCGGACAGCTGGCCCAGGGCGCGGGTGACGCCGCCGCGGGCTCGCAGCAGCTGGCCTCCGGTGCCGACGAGCTCGCCAACGGGCTCCGGGGTGCGGCCGACGGTTCCGGCCGGCTCGCCGAGGGTCTCGAGCAGGCGGCGGACGGCGCACCGGCGCTCGTCGACGGCGCCCAACGGCTCTCCGACGAGGGCACCAAGAAGCTCGTCGCGGCCGGTGAGGCCACCTCGCAGGACTACGGCGAGCTGGTGGCCGTGATGAACGCCGGCGCCGAGCGTGCCGACGCCGAGGAGATGGTCTTCGGTGCGCCGGACGGTGCCGTCGGGCTGGCGGCGTACAGCTTCGTCGTCGAGGGCGAGGACGGTGAGGGTGGCCGCAACCTGGTCCGGGGTCTGGGTGGTCTCGTGGTCCTGGGCACCGGCGCCGGGGTCCTGGCCGCACGCCGCCGCTTCGTCTGACCCAGCACGTCACAGGGGCCCCGCACCGTCGACACGGTGCGGGGCCCCTGCGCTGGGGGGCCTACCTCAGGTCGGCGACCAGGATCGCTGTTCCAGGGGTGTAGCGACCCCGCACGCCCGACCAGCCGCCCCACACCCGCTCGTGGTGCTCGGGCCACTCCGGCTCCAGGAGCCGGGTCAGGGCGAAGCCCGCGCCCGACAGCAGGCCCACCCAGTCGCCCAGCGTCCGGTGGTGCTCGACGTAGGACACCTCGCCGGAGGCGTCGTCCACCTCGACGTACGGCGTGCGGTCCCAGTAGGACTGCGAGGCCACCAGGCCCGCCTCGCCGGGGTCGTCGGGGAACATCCACCGCGTCGGGTGGGTGATCGAGAAGGCGAAGCGACCGCCGGGGCGCAGCACGCGCGCCGCCTCGTCGACGGCCACGCCGATGTCGGCCACGAACTGCAGCGCGCCGAAGGAGCTGAAGACGACGTCGAACGAGGCGTCGCGGAAGGGCAGCGCGGTCGCGGTCGCCAGGACCGAGGGCACCGCGACGTCGGTGGCGACGTCGATGCGGCGCGAGTGCTGCAGCTGGCGGTGCGACAGGTCGAGGCCGTAGGAGCGCCCACCGGCCGCCCGCACCCAGCGCGAGCACTGCCCGGCGCCCGAGCCGACCTCGAGCACGTCGCGTCCGTGCAGGTCGCCGAGCACCCCGGCCTCGGCCTCGGTCAGCCCCTCGGGGCCCCAGACGAACCCGACGTCACCGAGGAACTCGCCGTGCGTGGCCTGGTAGTCGTCGGCGTAGCGGTCCCAGTCGGGTCCGTTGGCGCGGCGTGACTCCTGCTCGGTCACGGCGCGGCGCTCGGCGCGCACCGGTGCCTGCGGCGGGTGGTCGCGGGAGTCGGGGGAGACCGGGGGGCGTCCCGGGGCCGGGCTCGTCACGGGCCCAGCGGGGTGGGCTTGCGCCGCGACATCGGCAGCCGCCCGGCCAGGTCGCCCAGGGGACCCACCGCACGGCCCAGCGCGTCGGCGGAGGCCGAGAGGGTCGGCACCACCGCGGCCAGCTCGGCCAGCCGCGGCTGGATGGCCTCGAGGGTGGCGCCGAGCTGCACCAGCTGGTCGAGCGTGCCGCCCTCGTCGAGGAGCTTCTCGATGAAGGAGTCGTCGGTGAGCAGCCGGTCGGCCAGGCCGCCCGGTCGCAGCACCCGGTCGAGGACGCCGTCGGCGGCCACGACCCTCTCCAGGGCGCCGTCCTCGGCGAGCAGCCGGTCCAGCGCCCCGCCGGGTGCCAGCAGCCGGTCGACGGGGCCGCCCTCAGCGAGCAGCGCGTCGACGACCCCGTCGCGCTGGAGCATCCGGCCCAGCGGGCGGTCGGGGGCGACCAGCTCGTTGACGGCACCGGCCAGGCGCATCGGCCCCTGCTCGTCGGTGAGCAGGTCGGTCAGCTGCTCGGCGTAGCCGCGCTCACCGATCACCCGCAGCAGCAGGTCGGCGTACCCGCCCGGGCGGCGCAGCGGCCCCTCCGGCGAGGCGAGGACGCCCAGGGCGAGGGTGGTGCGGGTGGCGGCGACCCCGACACGCCACGGCAGCAGCGCGGCGTCGAGGAGGACGGAGGGCAGTGGCATGGGGCAACGGTACGGTCCCCGGCGCCCGCTGGGGCGTCGACGTGGCAGCATCCACGGCGTGGACCACCCCGACTCTCCCGGCGACCCGGCCTTCGCCTCGCTGCGACCCCTCGAGGGCGGCTGGTCGGGGGAGACGTTCGTGGCCGAGGCGGGCGGCGAGCGCACCGTCGTGCGCATCTACTCCGGGCGCCGTGGACCCGACGCCCCCGCGGTCGACGCGGCGGTGCTGGCGCACGCGGCCGGTGTGGTGCCGGGGGTGCCCCCGGTGCTCGAGGTCCGGCGAGCCGACCCCGACCAGGGCCTCCCCGGGCTGCTGGTGACCGGGTTCCTGCCCGGCGAGCGGGGCGACCTGGTGCTGCCCCGGCTCGACGACGCCGGCGCGGCGTCCGCGGGTGAGGCGCTGGGTCGGGTGCTCGTCGCCCTGGCCGGCGCCGTGCTGCCGCGCGGGGGCGCCTTCGTCGACGCCGCGCTCACCATCGGCCCCCACCCGGCGCCGTACGACGTCGACGGCCTGGTCGAGCTGGTCGAGGTGCTGGTGGCGGCCCCGGGGTCGTGGCTGCCGGCGCTCGGGGCCGCGGGGCTCGACCGCCTGGCCGGGCTCGCCCGGGACGCGCAGGACCTGCTCGACGAGGTGCCGCAGCACTGCCTGGTGCACAGCGACCTCAACCCCAAGAACCTGCTGCTGCGCGTGCCCGACGAGCAGGACGCCCCGGTCGAGGTGACCGGCGTCCTCGACTGGGAGTTCGCGCACGCGGGGAACCCCTTCACCGACCTGGGCAACCTGCTGCGCTTCGAGCGGCGCCCCGCGTTCCACGACGCCGTGGTGACGACGTACGCCGCCCTGCGCGGGGTCGAGGCCGACCGGGCGCTCGAGCTGGCCCGGGCCGCCGACCTGGCGGCCCTGGTCGAGCTGGCCTCCCGGGCCGGGCAGAACCCGGTCAGCGACCGTGCCGCGGCGCAGCTGGGCGCGGTGGTCGCCAGCGGCGACCTGGACGCCCAAACGGGCACGTGGCGCTGAGCGCCACGTGCCCGTCCCGCCCCGCCATGGTGCGGTCTGGAAGGGGGACCGGTCTCAGCCGGTCACCCCTCGCGCGGCAGTGCCGCGCGGGTAGTTTGGCGTGCTCCCGGGGTCGAGGGGGTCGCTGCCGGCAGCGACCTCCTTGCCGTCGTTGGCGCCGCCGCCGTCGGTGTCCTTGTCACAGGGGTTGGTCTTGTACTTCTTGATCTCGCGCTTGTCGGTCAGGCCGTCCTTGTCGGTGTCCTTCTTGCGCGGGTTGGTGGGGCACTTGTCGTAGCGCTTGTTGGCCAGGCCCTTGATCTCGCGACGGTCGTTGAGACCGTCCTTGTCGGTGTCGGCCTTGTGCGGCTTGGTCTTGAACCGCTTGACCTCGCGCCCGTCGTTGAGGCCGTCGCCGTCGGTGTCCTTCTTCAGCGGGTCGGCCTTGGTCTCGAAGACCTCGAAGCCGTCCTTGAGCCCGTCGTCGTCGGTGTCGGGGTCGAGCGGGTCGGTCGAGAACGCGTTGACCTCGTCGCCGTCGTCGAGCTGGTCGCCGTCGGTGTCGGGGTCGAGCGGGTCGGTGCTGTGGTCGTTGACCTCCTCGCCGTCGAGCAGCTTGTCGCCGTCGGTGTCGGGGTTGGTCGGGTCGGTGCCGAGCAGCAGCTCCTCGGCGTCGGTCAGGCCGTCCTGGTCGGTGTCGAGCGGTCCACCGCTGCCGGTGTCGTCGTCCCCGGCGTCGTTGGGGTCGGTGCCGGCCGCGACCTCGTCACCGTCGTTGACGCCACCGTCGTCGCTGTCGGGGTCGGTGGGGTCGGTGGGCTCGTTGCCGTGGGCGTCGTTCTCCGAACCGGTGACCTCCTCGCCGTTGGTGAGCCCGTCGGCGTCGGCGTCCTCGTCGAAGTCGGAGGTGCCGTCGCCGTCGGTGTCGGGGTCGTTGGGGTCGGTGCCGGTCTCGTTGATCTCCTGGCCGTCGGTGAGCCCGTCGTCGTCGGAGTCGGCGTCGTCGGGGTCGGTGGGCTCGTTGCCGTAGCCGTCGTTCTCCGAGCCGCTGGTCTCCTCGCCGTTGGTGAGGCCGTCACCGTCGGAGTCGCCGTCGGGGTCGGAGGTGTCGTCACCGGCGTCGTTGGGGTCGGTGGCCGGGTCGGCCCCCGTCTCCTCGCCGTCGCTCGAGCCGCCGTCGTCGGTGTCGGCGTCGTTGGGGTCGGTGGGCTCGTTGCCGAAGGCGTCGTTCTCCGAGCCGCTGGTCTCCTGGCCGTCGGTGAGCCCGTCGTCGTCGCTGTCGGCGTCGGCGGGGTCGGTCGGCTCGTCGCCGAACGCACCGTTCTCGGAACCGGTGACCTCCTCGCCGTTGCTGAGCCCGTCGGCGTCGGCGTCCTCGTCGAAGTCGTTGGTGCCGTCGCCGTCGGTGTCGGGGTCGTTGGGGTCGGTGCCGGTCTGGTCGACCTCCTGGCCGTCGGTGAGCCCGTCGTCGTCGCTGTCGGCGTCGGTGGGGTCGGTGGGCTCGTTGCCGTAGCCGTCGTTCTCCGAGCCGGTGACCTCCTCGAGGTTGGTCAGGCCGTCGGCGTCGGCGTCCTCGTCGCCGTCGGGGGTCCCGTCACCGTCGGAGTCGGGGTTGCCGGGGTCGGTGCCGATGACCTCCTCGACGTCGTCGGTCAGGCCGTCGCCGTCGGAGTCGGGCGCGGTGCCGCAGGTGACGCCGCCGGCAGGGGCGGTGACCTGGGCGGCCATCGGGAAGAGGTCGATCTCGGCGACGTCGATGAGGCCGCCCAGGGTCACCTTGAGGTGCAGCGCGGTGGCCTCTGCGACGACATTGGTGGCGGTCTTCTCGCTCACGACGAGCTCGCCGGCCGAGAGCTCGAGGAGCATGCCGGCCTCGGGGGGCAGGCTGGCGGAGCCGTCGGCGAGGTCGACCACCTCGCCGCCGATGGCGACCAGCGGGGCGGTGTACGTCGCCTTCGTGCCCTCCGCCGTGCCGTCGCTCTCGACGACGAGCTCGGGGGCGGTGAGCACCTCGACGACCTGCTGGCCGCCGATCGAGAGGTCGACGGTGCTGCCGACGACGCGGCTGACCACGGTGCGCCCGCCGTCGGGCCGGCCGTTGGCGACCAGCTTGGTCGACTGCGAGGTGGCGGCCACGCCGGGCAGCTGCACCAGACCGAGGAGGTCGACGTCGGCGGTGGAGACCGTCGAGGTGGTCAGGGGCACGGTGCCGGGCAGGCACAGCCCGCTGTCGAGGAAGCGGGCGTGGGCCGAGGCGTTGGAGACGCCGACGCCCAGCGGGCCGAGCAGGTCCGGAGGGATCAGCGAGTCGGTGGTGGGCGCGTCGTTGGAGGGCGGCGCCTCCTGGTGGGCGTCGGCCAGCACCGCGTCGAGCTCACCGAGCGGCAGCGCCGTGAGCAGCGAGCCGTCGATGTTGCGTGCGTCGGCGACGGCCCGGGGCGCGCTGGCGCTGACCGTGCCGGTGACCTGCGCGACGCCGGCGTCGACGGCCGAGACGCCGGCGAGCGGCACCGAGAGCGCCGTGACGTGGGCGACCTCGCCCGTGGCCGAGGAGGTCGCGGTCACGGGGACGGGCAGCGGGTCGGCCTGGGCCGCGGGGACCGCGACCAGGGAGTAGAGAGCGGCGGTCGACAGGCCGACGCCGAGGGTCAGTGGACGGCGTAGCCGCGTCCGGGGGGAGGACGTCATGGGGGGGGTCTCCTGAGAAGGTGGCGGGGCTGCCGCAGCAGGAGCGGGGACCGGTGGGGGGGATGGGGGTCGGACCCTGGTCGTCTGCGGCGTCCGGGGGCGCGCCGGGCGGTCTCGTGGAGGACCGGCGCGACCTCGTCGTGACCGGACCGTACCCAGGGGTACCGTCGGTATGCAGACGACTCCTTAGTGGTCTGGACCAGTGGGGTCGCGTCCTGGTTGGACGCTCGGACGACGCGCGGCGTAGTCTGTTACAGCGCCTGGAGTCTGCCTGTGTCCCATACGGAGCGGACCGGGCTCACCGCTGTCCGGCGGTGGACGAGGACTCCTGGCGCACGTCCGCACGATTCCTGACCACGTGAAGGTTCCACTTCCCTTATGACGAGCACCATCTCCACTCTTCCTGACTACGACGCGCCGCAGATCGCGATCAACGACATCGGGTCGGAAGAGGACTTCCTCGCGGCTATCGACGCGACCATCAAGTACTTCAACGACGGCGACATCGTCGACGGCACCATCGTCAAGGTGGACCGCGACGAGGTCCTGCTCGACATCGGCTACAAGACCGAGGGCGTCATCCCCTCGCGCGAGCTGTCGATCAAGCACGACGTCGACCCCAACGAGGTCGTCGCCGTCGGCGACAAGGTCGAGGCCCTCGTCCTCCAGAAGGAGGACAAGGAAGGCCGGCTGATCCTGTCCAAGAAGCGCGCCCAGTACGAGCGCGCCTGGGGCACCATCGAGCAGGTCAAGGAGGAGGACGGCGTCGTCGAGGGCACCGTCATCGAGGTCGTCAAGGGCGGCCTCATCCTCGACATCGGCCTGCGCGGCTTCCTGCCCGCCTCGCTGGTGGAGATGCGTCGCGTCCGCGACCTGCAGCCCTACGTCGGTCAGACCCTCGAGGCCAAGATCATCGAGCTCGACAAGAACCGCAACAACGTGGTCCTGTCGCGCCGTGCCTGGCTCGAGCAGACCCAGTCCGAGGTCCGCCACGGCTTCCTCACCCAGCTGCAGAAGGGCCAGATCCGCAAGGGTGTCGTGTCCTCGATCGTCAACTTCGGTGCCTTCGTGGACCTCGGTGGCGTCGACGGCCTCGTGCACGTCTCGGAGCTGTCCTGGAAGCACATCGACCACCCCTCCGAGGTCGTGGCCGTGGGCGACGAGGTCACCGTCGAGGTCCTCGACGTCGACATGGACCGCGAGCGGGTCTCGCTGTCGCTCAAGGCGACGCAGGAGGACCCCTGGCAGCACTTCGCCCGCACCCACCAGATCGGTCAGATCGTGCCCGGCAAGGTCACCAAGCTGGTGCCCTTCGGCTCGTTCGTCCGCGTCGAGGAGGGCATCGAGGGCCTGGTGCACATCTCCGAGCTGGCCGAGCGCCACGTGGAGATCCCCGAGCAGGTCGTCCAGGTCAACGACGACGTCATGGTCAAGATCATCGACATCGACCTCGAGCGTCGCCGCATCTCGCTGTCGCTGAAGCAGGCCAACGAGACCGCTGCCGCCTCGGACGTCGAGGAGTTCGACCCGACGCTCTACGGCATGACCGCCACGTACGACGAGCAGGGCAACTACGTCTACCCCGAGGGCTTCGACCCCGAGACCGGCGAGTGGCTCGAGGGCTTCGACGAGCAGCGTGGTGTCTGGGAGGAGCAGTACGCCAAGGCGCACGCTCGCTGGGAGGCCCACGTCAAGCAGCAGGCCGAGGCCAAGGTGGCCGAGGTCGAGGCCGGCGAGGCCACCTCGTACTCCAGCGGTGGCCACGACGAGGTCGAGGGCGACGAGTCCGCCGACACCGGCTCCGGCTCGCTGGCTTCCGACGAGGCGCTGCAGGCGCTGCGCGAGAAGCTCACCGGCGGCGGCAACTGATCTGCTGATCCCCAGCAGGTCGGCGTCACGCTGACATGACGAGGGCCCGGTCACCGAGAGGTGACCGGGCCCTCGTTGCGTCCGCGCCCGCGCCGGGGCTCAGTGGTACCAGGAGCCCGAGTGGGAGAAGGGGTCGTCCGGGTGGCTGCGCGGTGGCCGGTAGTCGGTGTGGAAGAAGGGGTCGTCGGCGTCGATGACCTCGAGGAGCGCCAGAGCGACGCCCGTGACCAGCAGGACCAGGGTGATGAAGAGGATCAGCTCGCTCATGGCAGCAATCGTGCGCCGGGGCTGATCCTGCCACCAGTGGCAGTCATGACACCCCTCGACGATTTCCTGCCAAGCGTGGCATGCTGGAGGCATGCTCCGTGACGTCGCCGTCCTCGTCTACGACGGGGTCGCGCCCTTCGAGCTCGGTGTCGTCTGCGAGTCGTTCGGCATCGACCGGCGCGACGACGGCGTCCCGCTGGTCGACTTCGCCGTGTGCGGCCCCCAGCCTGGGACGGTGGCGACCTCGGGAGGGTTCTCGATGCTGGTCGAGCACGGCCTGGAGCGGCTGGAGCAGGCCGACCTGGTCTGCGTGCCGGCGATGCCCCGCACGCCCGGGCTCCCCGACGGCGTGGCCGAGGCGCTGCAGCGGGTGGTGGCCCGCGGCGCGAGGGTGCTGTCGGTCTGCTCGGGTGCCTTCACGCTCGGCGAGGCCGGGCTGCTGGACGGTCGCGAGTGCACCACGCACTGGCGCCACACCGCCGAGCTGGAGCAGCGCTTCCCGCTGGCCCGGGTGGTCCCCGAGGTCCTGTACGTCGACACGGGCCAGGTGGTGACCAGTGCGGGCACCGCGGCCGGAATCGACGCCTGCCTGCACCTGTGGCGCCAGGAGCACGGCGCCCGGGTGGCCGGGGCGGTGGCCCGGCGGATGGTGGTGCCCCCGCAGCGCGACGGCGGTCAGGCGCAGTTCATCGCGCGCGCGGTGCCCGACTGCGACGCCGAGACCCTGGGTCCGCTGCTGACCTGGATCGTCGAGCACCTGGAGGAGGACCTGGGTGTCGAGGCGCTGGCCCGCCGGGCGCTGATGTCGCCGCGCACGTTCGCGCGCCGCTTCCGCGAGGAGACCGGCACGACCCCGCACAGCTGGGTGACCCACCAGCGGGTCGCGGCGGCCGAGGAGCTGCTCGAGCGCAGCGACCTGGCCGTCGAGCAGATCGCCACGCGGGTGGGCTTCGGCAACGCCGCGACCCTGCGCCAGCAGTTCGGGCGGGTCCGGGGGATCAGCCCGCAGCAGTACCGGCGCCAGTTCGCCTGCTGAGCCGGCGGGTCACAGCACCAGGTCCAGGGCGAACGGGCCGATCAGCACGGTGAAGAGCGTGATCAGCACGACGCCGAGCACGTTGAGCACCGCGCCACCGCGGGCCATGTCGGCGATCCGCACCGCGCCGGTGCCGAAGACGATGGCGTTGGGCGGCGTGCCGACCGGCAGCATGAAGGCGCAGGTGGCGGCGAGCGCGGCGGGGATCAGCAGGGTCACGGGGTCGACGCCCAGGCCGGCGGCGACGCCGCCGAGCACCGGGATGAAGGTCGCGGCGGTGGCGGTGTTGCTGGTGACCTCGGTCAGCAGCAGCACCAGGGTCACGACCGCCGCCAGCAGCAGCACGATCGGAAGCGCGCCCAGGGCACCGACCTGCTCGCCGAACCAGGCGTCCAGGCCGGTCGCGGCCACGGCACCGGCCAGGCTCAGGCCGCCGCCGAAGAGCAGCAGCACGCCCCAGGGCAGGCCCTTCTCGGCGTCGTGCCACTCCAGGGTCATCCGGCCCCGGTCGTCGCCGGGGATGAGGAACATGACCAGGCCGGCGGTGATCGCGATGGCGGTGTCGTCGAAGCCGTCGAGCCAGGGCGCTCGTTCGCCTAGGTCGCCGATGCTGGCCAGCACGCCCGGCACCACCCAGAAGAAGGCGGCGGTCGCGAAGACGGCCAGCACCACCTTCTCGCCCCGGCTGGCCGGGCCGAGGTCGGCGATCTGGGAGTCGATGAGCTCGCGACCGCCGGGGATGGAGTCGAGGCGGAAGCGGAAGATGACCCGGGTGACGAGCAGCCAGGCGATGGCCAGGAACACCACCACCAACGGCAGCCCGAGCATCATCCACTCGGCGAAGCCGATGTCGCGGCCGAGCTCGCTGGAGAGGTAGCCGGCCACGATCGCGTTGGGCGGGGAACCGAGCAGAGTGCCGAGCCCGCCGATGGAGGCGGCCCACGCCACCGAGAGCAGCAGGGCCACACCGAAGAGCCGCACGTCGGGGTCGTCGATGACCTCGCGCATGGTCTCGCGCCCGCCGAGGCGTTCGGTCAGCTCGGCCTCGTCGGTGCGCTGGTCGCTGCCGGAGCTGTTCTCGACGACCAGGGCGAGCACCGAGAGCGCGATCGGCAGCATCATCAGCGTGGTCGCGGTGTTGGAGACCCACATCGAGAGGAACGCGGTGGCGATCATCATCCCGAGGATGATCCGGCGGGGATGGGTGCCGACCCGGCGCAGCGTGAGCAGCGCGATGCGCCGGTGCAGGTCCCACTTCTGCATGGCGATGGCGATGAGGAAGCCGCCGAGGAAGAGGAAGACGATGGGGTCGGCGTACGGCGCCGTCGCGTCGGGCACGGCCAGGTCGTCGGTGAGCGCCGGCAGCAGCGCGATCGGCAGCAGCGCCGTGGCCGCCAGCGGGATGGCCTCGGTCATCCACCAGGTCGCCATCAGCGCGCCCACGGCGGCGACCACGCGCCCGTCCTGCGAGAGGTCGGCGCCGCCGAGGGCGAGGTAGACCGCGGCGGCGATCAACACCCCCAACCCCCGCACACCCCAGGTGTGCTGAGCCGAACGGGTCGGCGTGTCGGTGGTGTCCTGGACGGTGCTGGTCATCTGTCCTCCCGAGAGTGCTCCGCCCACCTCACACCCGGGTAAAGGGACGCAGGCTCACCCCTGGTGGTGAGGCGCCAGCTCGTCGCGCCGGACCTTGCCGGTGGCGGTGCGCGGCAGGTCGGTCACGCTGGTCCAGGTCTTGGGCCGCTTGGGCGGCGCCAACCGTTCGCGCGCCCAGGTGTCGAGCTCGTCGGGGGTGGCGGTGCCGACGACGGCGGCGCAGACGCGATGCCCCCAGTCGGCGTCGGGGACGCCGTACACCGCGACGTCCTCGACGGCGGGGTGCTCGCGCAGGGCGTGCTCGACCTCGAGGGGGTAGACGTTGACCCCGCCGGTGATGATCAGGTCGGTGCGCCGCCCGTCGAGGTAGAGGTAGCCGTCGGCGTCCATCCGCCCGACGTCACCGACGCTGAACGCGGGGCCGTCGGCTCCCTCGCGCCAGGCGGCGGCGGTCTTGTCGGGCGCACCCAGGTACTCGAACCGGGCATGGGGCGGCACGGTGCACCAGATGGTCCCGTCGTCGTCGAGGTGCAGGGTGCGGCCGGGCCGGGCCCGTCCTACGGTGCCGGGGCGCTCCAGCCACTCCTCGCTGCGACAGGCGGTGAACTGGCCCTCGGTGGAGCCGTAGAACTCCCAGGTGCTGCCGGGTGGGAAGGTCTCGAGCAGGCGCTGCTTGGTCGCGACGGGGCAGGGGGCGCCGGCGTGGGCGAGGACCCGGAAGCTGCTCAGGTCGGGGGTGCCGACCTCGTCCCAGTGCGCGAAGAGGCGCTGGAGGTGGGTGGGCACGCAGAAGGTCGTGGTCGGCCGTTCGGTGCGGATCGTGTCGGTGACCGTCGCCGGGTCGAAGGGGCCGGGCAGCACCACGCGGCCGCCGGCGAGCACCGTCCCCATCGCGAAGCGCAGGGGCGCGGAGTGGTACAGCGGGCTGAGGACCAGGTGCACGTCGTCGGGGCGGAAGCCCCACAGGTCGCGCTCCTCCTCGACCAGCGCTGCGGCGTCGGCGGGGGTGAGCAGCCCGCTGCTGACGCCCTTGGGCGTGCCGGTGGTGCCACTGGTCACGTGCACCGGCCGCGCCCGGGGCCGCCAGCCGCTCATCGGTCCCTCGGGGCGCACCTGGTCGAGCAGCGCGACCAGGTCGTCCTCCTCGTCCACGACCAGCGTGGGTTCCAGCCCGGCCAGGATCCGCCCTCGCTCGTACGCCGTCAGCCGCGGGTCGAGGGGCACCGGCAGCACCCCGCGGGCCAGCAGCGCCATCACCGACTCGAGCAGCAGCATCGAGCCGGGCACCAGCAGGGCGACGCGGGAGCCCTCGGGCAGGGAGGTGGGCATGCGCCGATCGTAGGCGGGCGCGCCGGGGTCGGCTCAGTGCCGGTTGGTCCGGCGTGCCTTCAGCTCCCAGCCTCGGAGTGGGTGCTGGGTGAGGTGCCACCGGGGGTCGTGGGCTCGGTGGTGGTGCCAGGAGCAGAGGGGGAGTGCGTCGTCGAGGTCGGTGTCGCCGTGGTGGGCCCAGGGGGTGAGGTGGTGGGTCTCGGTCCAGGCGAAGGGTCTCTCGCAGGTCCCGATCGCGCAGGTGTCGTAGAGCAGGAACAACGCTTTGCGTTGATGATGGGTGTGGAGCCGTCGGGTGCGGCCAAGGTCGAGCGGGACTGACTGGGCGTTGAGGACGGCGGGGACGAGTCCTGCTTCGCAGGCCAGGCGGCGCAGGTCGCCGGCGGCGGTGCGGGTGCCGGTGTCGAGGCGGGCGGTGCCGGTCTCGTGGGGGCCGTGCCAGTCGGGCCAGGTGGCGGGGTCGAGGTCGCCGGTGGCGGCGAGGTCGCGGGTGAGGTCTTCGGCGGTCATGGTGACCAGCAGGGTGAGGGCGTTGGCGCCGTTCCAGCCGTCGGTGGGCAGGTGCTCGATGAGCTCGCACAGGGCGTTGCCGTGGATCTCCCAGCCGGACAGGCCGTGGTCGGGGCCGGTGGGAGCGGACTCGTCGTAGCCGGAAATGTTCTCACCCTCCGGGCTGGTGCGCGCCTTGTTGAGGCGGCGGGGTGCCGACAGGGTCTCGATGGCGGTGCGGAGCAGGGAGCCGTGGAGCTCGGGGATGGTGAACTTGCCGGAGTAGGTGCCGTCGCCGTTGTCGTGCAGGGCGAGGTAGGTCTCGTGCTTCGCGCGCCTGGATTCGCGCCCGAGCATGATCGCTTCGTGCTTGTCGGCGAGGTCGCGGTCGACGACATCGAGCATCCGCCGGGCGGCTTGGCGGAGGCGTTTGGGGTTCATCGGGCGCCCGGTGCGGGTGCCGATGCCGGTGGCTTTGTTGACCAGGATCTCCTCGGCGGCGGCGAGCTGCTCGGGGGTGGTTTCGAGGGGTGCTTGTTCGGCGGCGGCGACGATGATGCGGACCTGGCGGGTGGTGATCGCGCCGGTCGCGTACGCCGCACGGGCGTGGTGGTACTTGCTGCGGAGCAGCTCCGCGACCCGGGCGCCACCGGCGAGGACCTCGCGGGACTGGCCGGTCAGGGCGGCGGCCCAGGCATCGGTGCCGGTGGCGGCCTCGGCGTCGGCGACCTGGCGTCGTTCGGCCTCCCCGAGCACCTCACCCAGCAGCGCGGACGCCTCCGCCTCCAGGCCCGAGAGGGCTTGGACCAGCACGGCGAGGTCATCGACCGGCTGCCGACGCAGATCCCCGTCGCGTGCCGCCGCCATCGCCGCACGAGCGGCGTGCACGGCCTGCGCCACCGGGCCCAGCTCAGGGGCTGAGGAGAGGTCGGCGGGCACCCCGACACCCGGGCTGGGGGCCCGGTCGCTGGTGGGGTGCTGGAGCGGCCTCATGGCCACCATTCTCCCACGCGGAGGCCGAATTGTCGAACACTTGTTCGACCCTGTGGATCAGGTGTTGGACCGCTCGCGGGGCGGGGGGAGTCGGACTCGGGGACAAGCGCCCGCCTCTGGAAGGCTTCCGCTCATGCCGGTGATGGTGCGCGGCTCAACCGATGAGCGTGCGGGACCTCAGAGACGCAGGTGGTCGGGGAACCCGGTCCACTGGAGGTCAGCAGGGAGGTGCGCCATGTCGTTAGCGAAAACGACGGACGGCGGGGAACCGACCTCGTACCTGATCACCGTTAGTCCGGCATGACACTGCATCGGAGGGAACCAGCGCCAGGTCGGGGCGGCCAAGGCGTGTGCCACGAGCCACCCGATCGTGAACGCGTGCGTGATGACGACGTCCACAGGTGCTCGACCATCGACAGCGGGACCAGCCCAGAGGTCAATCGCGTCTGCTCCTAGAGCCGCGCCACGGGATGCCTCATCTTCGGACACCTCCCCCAAGAACGACATGACGGTGTCAGCCCACGCGTCCGGAATCTCTTCACGTCGGGGCAGGTGGGGGAAGTAGTCGCCCACGCAATCATCGTCCACGAGTGCGGGACTCTGCTCGAACTGTTCCGCCACGATCCGCGCCGTCTCGGCCGCGCGCGGGAGCGGTCCGTGGGTGATGCGGCCCACCGACAGCGGTGCGAGCCGCTGGCCCAGGTGCTGTGCCTGTACCGAACCGATCGAGGTCAGTCCGGCATCGTGCGCATCGGGCTCCGCATGGCGGGCGAGGTACAGCAACCGAGTGCTTTCCCGAGACATGGTGCTCATGAAACACCATCCGGCGAGCGACCGCTTCCGCCGCTGACAGAGCACCGTCCCGCCGAAGAGCGGATGCGGCCCGTCCGTGCGTCGTGACATGGTTCAGCGTGATCACCACTCTGTCGACCGACGCGCTTGGCGCTTGTGTCGCCCTCTACGTCGACATCTTCAATGCCCCGCCCTGGAACGAGTCGTGGAAAGCGGAGGATGCCGCTCAACGGCTCGGCGACTTCCTCGCTACTCCCCGCGCCCACGGGGTCTTTTCGCGAGACTCCGACGGGGAACTGCTCGGCTTCGCGGTCGGTCACCTGGAACGTTCGGGAGTCGACGACCACTTCCTGCTCAAGGAGATGTGCGTTCGCCCGAGCAGGCAACGCGAAGGCCACGGCACCCGGCTGCTGGGTGCTCTCGCCAAGCACCTTGAAGGCGTTCGGCACTGGTACCTCCTAACCGCCCGTGACAGCGACGCGTCAGCCTTCTACGAAAGGAACGGCTTCCGCCCCGCCGGACGCATGGGCGTCTTCGTCCGACCGTGACCGCGCGAAACGCACTATCGGACTGACGCGCGAGCATCCGTCCGCTCTTGCCGCCTAGCGCGCGGTCCTGCCGAGCTCAGGTCGCCTGGCGGTGATCCGTCCGGACTGGGCGCTACGTATGCGCGGTGTCGATCTCGGAGCGGGTACTCGTCAGCCATCAGGGGGCTGCATGGCTACCGGTTCAGGGTCGAGCGGACGTCGTTCTGGCCGGAGTGCCCGCCGTCCCTCCTTCGCCCATCTGTCTGGTTCGCCTACTGGTGACATGTGGGACGAGCATCCTCGTGGAGCCGCGCCCCGACGGCAGAGGGCTTGACATCCCAACGCGTGCAGTCGGCGATGGGGCGTGGAAGGAACAGATCGACGACCTGCTGCGCCAGACACTGGCCAGCGCTGGCCACCCCGCGCGGTTGCTGGGGTACGTGCGCAACGACGTGGCTGGAGCGCCAGAGGGCTATCCGTGGCCTGCGCCGCACGCCTACTTCGTGGTCTGGCACTACCCTGCGCCCACCCGTCGAGACGCACGGGGAAGGTGGCTCGACGCGGCTGAAGCTGAAGCGGAGTTGCGTGACCGCCATTGGTGGCCGCTGGCCGCACATGCATTACGCGCGGAGCCGTAGAGCGGGGACACCACGAGCAGGGCACGGGACTGCTGCACGAGCAGGTGACAGGTCTGCCGTGGTTAAGCCCCGCGCGTGGAGTGGCAACTCCGTGCTGGCGACTGATGAACCGTCCTCATTCGACCACTGACAGGTGAGACGCCCCCGCAGGTAGTCAGCAGAAGCGGACACGCTTGCCTGGGACTGGTCCGTCGCACCCGGGGGTCGGCCTGGGGTAACGCTGCGTCATGTCCCCGCTGAGGTAGAAGTCCGCGCTGGCAGCTGGACCGAGGCAGCCGGCCAGCACCAGGACGGACCGCGAGCGCCCGACGACCGTCCGCACCTGCCGCTTAGCGACGACATGACCGACCCATGGGATCGTCGGCGACATGTCAGTCGAGGAAGAGGACCGGCGCGTCGATGCGCGGCCCTGCGAAGCCTGCGGCAGCCAGGTCGTCTCCGGACTCGAACCCGCGGCCCCTGAGCGGTACGACTCCGACGGCCTCCCCACCGACGAGGGGGGTTGCTTCGATCGAGTCGAGTGGTGCAGCAACCTGGACTGCCCGTCCAACCGTTGCCTCGAAGGTCTCCACCGGGTCGGGGTCAACGACTACGTCTGCCTGGAGTGCGGCGAGACGCTTCGCACTCCCACTGCCGGGGTGTTCGCGCATCGTAGGAGGCACGGCGGTCGACCTGAGGAGCCGGGCACGTACACCTACGTCTGAATCCCGCTCTCCTCCTGGGGTCATCAGCGCCTCCCGCTGCCGACCAGACGTCGGTGCCGCCGAGCGAGCGGTGGCCCAACAACCAACCGTCGCCCGTGCCTGGTTGCCGAGGCACCGCTGGCCCGAGCGTGCGGGGCCGGGCGGTGCGAGACTGCGACGGTGAGCGAGTACGACGACGTCGAGGTCGCGGGCCGCACCATCCGCTTCATGTGGGACTACTGGGTGGGCGTCCCGCTCTGGGACGAGGAGGGACTGCTCCCCGAGGACGAGTCGTGGTTGCGGAGGGCCTTGGGCCTGAGCAGCACGCTGGTCGCCGACCTGGCGGCCTGGGGGCAGGCGATGGGCCGCGTCGTCGACCACCGCACGACCGTGCGCGGGGAGGACGAGGCCCTGGCCGAGCTCGACGCGAGAGCCCGGGGGCTGGTCGCATGGCTCGAGCGCGAGGTCGGCGACACCTACGAGGTCGTCTACCGCCCCTGGCGCTGACCGAGCGGGGTCACGCCTCGCTGTCGGCCTTCAGCGCAGCGGCGAACTGGTCGAAGGACCCCTGGAAGTCGGGCAGCGCCCGGACGATGAGCGGCGACAGCGGGCCGGTGAAGTCCTCGGCCATGCTGAAGGTGCATCCCGCGTTGGTGGCCTCGAGCCTGAAGGAGCGGCGGCCGGTGCACAGCCCCAGCGGCATCCCGCCCGTCCACACCATGTGGTGGGGCTCGTCCATCTCGGCGACCTGGAGCTTGAAGCCCCGCTTCGGGTCGAGCTCGGAGACCAGCTTGATCTTCTGCCCCTGCGCGATGGCGCCGGCGACGTCGACCACCCCGTTGTCGGCGCGGTTCCACCAGTCGGTGTCGGTCAGCAGCCGCCACACACGCTCCGGCGGTGCGGCGATGGCGGTGCTGGTGCTCGTGGTGGTGGTCATGGCGCCCCCCTGGCTGGTGGTGGTCCGACCTCGATCCTCCCAACGGCACGGTGGGGCAGGAAGGTCCCGCACCCGCGGGCTCGGCAAATTGTGGGCCCCTGCCAGATGCGGCGCTCGAGGCGTCCCCGGCTACCGTGGCGCCCATGCGCGTTGGTCTCACGGGGGGAGTCGCGTCGGGCAAGAGCACCGTCGCGAACATGCTGGCAGAGCTGGGAGCCGTCGTGATCGATGCCGACGCGCTCGCCCGCGAGGTCGTCGAGCGGGGCACGCCAGGCCTGGCCGCGGTCGTCGAGGAGTTCGGCGACGAGCTGCTGACCCCCGAGGGCGACCTCGACCGCCCGGCGATGGGGCGCCTCGTCTTCGGCGACGAGTCGGCCCGCAAGCGCCTCGAGGCGATCGTGCACCCGCTGGTCTTCGAGCGGTACGCCGAGCTGGAGGCGACCGCACCCGAGGGGGCCCTGGTGGTCCACGACATCCCGCTGCTCGCCGAGTCGGGACGCGCCGACGGCTTCGACGCCGTCATCGTGGTCGACGCCCCCACCGAGACGCAGGTGGAGCGGATGCTCGAGCAGCGCGGCTGGACCCTCGAGGACGCCGAGTCGCGCATCGCCGCGCAGGCGACCCGCGAGCAGCGCCTCGCCGTGGCGACCCACGTCATCGAGAACACCGGCACCCTCGACGAGCTGCGCGCCCGGGTGCGCGCCGTCCACGACGAGCTGGCGGTGCGGGCGTGAGGCGCCCCGGAGCCCTCGCCGCGGCAGCGCTCAGCCTGGGGCTGCTGGTCACCGGCTGCTCGGGGGTCGACGACGAACCGACCACCGGGCTGACCACCGGGGCGGCCGCCGACGAGAACGCGCCCAGCGCCACCGACGAGACCGAGGCGACGCAGGACGCCGAGCCGGTCGACCCCGACACCCCCACCACCTGGGGTCCCACCGAGGGCGAGCTCGCCGAGGCGCGCGAGGTCGTCACCGCGATGAGCCCCGAGGAGCTCGCCGGCCAGGTGATCGTGGGCCGCTACGCCGGCACCGACCCGGCGATCCCGGCCGAGCTGGTCTCCGACCTGCACCTCTCCGGGGTGTGCGTCACCGGTGACAACGTCGTCGACGAGGCCCAGGTGCGCGCCACGACCGCGGCGGTCTCGCAGGCCGTCGCCGACAGCGGCCGCGACTTCCCGGCCGTCATCGGCGTCGACCAGGAGGGCGGCAGCGTCTCCCACCTGCGTGGGATCGCCACCGAGTTCCCGGCCTTCCGCGCTGCCGGCGAGGCCGTCGACGGCGGCGGGCGCAGCGGCAGGCTGGCGGTGCGCGACGCGGCGTACACGACCGGTCTCGAGCTGCGCGACCTCGGCTTCACCTGGGTCTACGCCCCGGTCGCGGACGTCACGATCGGCGCGGCGGACCCCACCATCGGCAGCCGCTCGCCCTCGAGCGACCCCCGCCTGGCCGCCAAGGCCACCGCGGCCGCGGTCGACGGGTTCGACCGCTCCGGCACGGTGTCGACGACCAAGCACTACCCCGGTCACGGCGGCGCCACGGCCGACAGCCACCTGACGCTCCCGGAGCTCGACACCCCGGCGGCCGAGCTCGAGAAGCGCGACCTGATGCCCTTCCGCGCCGCCACCAAGGCCGGGGCGCCGTCGGTGATGATGGGCCACCTCGACGTCGAGGCGCTCGCCCCGGGCACCCCCTCGAGCATCGCCCCCGAGGTCTACGAGCACCTGCGCGAGGAGGTCGGCTTCGAGGGCGTCGCGATCACGGACTCGCTGGGCATGGGCGCGGTCGTCGGCATCCCCGACCTGGCCGTCAAGGCGCTCGTCGCCGGCGCCGACCTGCTGCTGATGCCCGCCGACACGCGCCGTACGCACGCCCGGGTCACGAAGGCGATCAGGGACGGCGAGGTCGCACCCGAGCGCATCGAGGAGGCCGCCGCCCGCGTCGTGGCGCTGCAGATGTGGCAGGCGCGCACCGCCGAGGCCGAGCAGGTCCCCGACGACGTCAGCGCCCGGGCGGCTGAGGCCGCCCAGGCGCTGGAGGTCGCGGCGTACGCCGCCCCGTAGGCCGATCCTCCCGGCCGACGGGTCGTGCTGGTCCGTCCCGGCGGCTCAGGCCGCCAGGTCGGGGTCGGCGAAGCGGCGCAGCTTCTGCAGCGCCTCGCGCTCGAGCTGGCGCACCCGCTCGGCGGAGATGCCGTGCTTGGCGCCGATGTCGGCCAGCTTGTGCTGACGGCCGTCGCTGAGGCCGTAGCGCGAGCGGATGATGTCGGCCGCACGGTCGTCGAGGTGGCCCACCAGGGCGTTGAGACGGTCGCGGGACTCGACGTCGATGACGTTGAGGTCGGGGCCGGGGGAGGTCTCCTGGGCCATCAGGTCACCCAGCGAGGTGTCGCCGTCCTCGTCGACGGGGGTGTCGAGCGAGACGTGCTCGCGGCCCCACGACAGCAGGTCGAGCACCCGGTCGACGTCCATGCCGAGCTCGAGGGCGATCTCGGCCGGCTCGGGGTCGCGGCCCAGCTGGCGCTCCAGGGTGCGGCGGGCGCCGCCGACCTGGTTGAGCTCCTCGACCACGTGCACGGGCAGCCGCACCACGCGCGCCTGCTGGGCGATGCCGCGGGTGATGGCCTGGCGCACCCACCAGGTGGCGTAGGTGGAGAACTTGTAGCCCTTGGTGTAGTCGAACTTCTCGACCGCACGGATCAGGCCGGTGTTGCCCTCCTGGATCAGGTCCAGCATCGGCATCTGCGCCCGGCCGTACTTGCGCGCGATGGAGACGACGAGGCGCAGGTTGGCGGTGATGAACGTCTGCACCGCCTGCTGGCCCTGCTCGGCGAGCCACTCAAGCTCCTCCTGGGTGGCCCGGCCGGGGGCACCGCCCTTGCGGCGCCCGACCCGGCCCTCGTCGAGGAGGGCCTGGGCGTAGAGGCCCGCCTCGATGGTCTGCGAGAGCTCGACCTCGGCCGCCGCGTCGAGCAGCGGGTTGCGAGCGATCTCGTCGAGGTAGAGACCGACGCTGTCGCGTCCCTCGATCTCGCGTCCGGCGCTGGGTGCGGTACGGGTGGCGGTGCGGGTGGCCATGGAACCCCTCCTCAGTCACGTGGTCGCTCTCGCGCTCCCACGTCGTCTCAACGCTCCGGCGGCGGTGCGGATTCCCGCTCCGCCGTGGAGCCTTCACCATCAAGGACGTCCGGCCCGACCCCGGAGTTGCATGAATCATCAACTCTCAGGGACTTCTCAGGGCCTCGCTGCCTCGCTGGTTGTTCGGTGCCCACCCTGCGACGGATGGCTCTCACCCCGGAGGGGGAGCGAGGTCACACCGCACCGCACCTCAGGCGTCGGCCAGCCCCATCCGGTCGAGCATCCAGGCCAGCGCGAACGCCCGGTCGTGCCAGGACTTGTAGCGCCCCGAGACGCCGCCGTGGCCCGCCGACATCTCGGTGCGCAGCAGCACGTCGGGACGGTGGTCGGGCGCGGTGGCGCGCAGCCGGGCCACCCACTTGGCCGGCTCGACGTAGAGCACCCGGGTGTCGTTGAGCGAGGTCTCGGCGAGGATCGCGGGGTAGTCCTGCTCGGTCACGTTGTCGTACGGCGCGTAGGTGGCCATGTAGTCGTAGACCTCGGGGTCGGCCTCGGGGTTGCCCCACTCGTCGTACTCGGTGACCGTCAGCGGCAGGCTGGCGTCGAGCATCGTGGTGAGCGCGTCAACGAACGGCACCTGGGCCACGATGCCGGTGAACAGCTCGGGGGCCTGGTTGGCCACCGCGCCCATCAACATCCCGCCGGCGCTGCCGCCCTCGGCGACCAGCGTCTCGGGGCGCGACCAGCCGGTCGCGACGAGGTGGCGCGCGCAGGCGACGAAGTCGGAGAAGGTGTTCTGCTTCTTGGCCATCTTCCCGTCGTCGTACCAGCGCCGGCCCATCTCGCCGCCGCCGCGCACGTGCGCGATCGCGAAGGCCGCGCCCCGGTCGAGCAGCGAGAGCCGGGCGATAGAGAAGTAGGGGTCGATCGAGGCCTCGTAGGAGCCGTAGCCGTAGAGCAGCGTCGGGACCGGTCGGGTGCCGCCGCCGTCGTCCTCCCGCGAGCCGCGCCGCGCCACGATCGAGATCGGCACCTGCTCGCCGTCCTCGGCGGTGGCCCACAGCCGGTGCTCCTCGTAGTCGGCCGGGTCGTAGCCGCCCAGCACGGGCGTGCGGCGCAGCAGCGTCAGCTCACGGCTGCGCACGTCGTAGTCGTAGACCGACGAGGGCACCGCCATCGAGGTGAAGCCCAGGCGCACGGTCGGCTGGTCGAAGGTCAGGTTGCCGCCCGCGCCGACGGTGTAGACGGGCGCGTCGAAGGGCACGAGGTAGTCGTCGCCGACGCCCTCGGGGCCGAGCTCGATGATGCGCAGCTGGGTGAGGCCCTGGCTGCGCTGGTGGACCACCAGGTGACCGGCGAACGCGTCGACCTCCTCGAGGCGCACGCTCGGGGCGTGCGCCACCAGGGGCGTCCAGCCGGAGGCCGGGGTGGGGGCGACGGGCGCGCTGGCGATCTCGAAGTCCGGGCCGGTGGCGTTGTGCAGCACCAGGAACCGGTCCTCGCCGGCGATGACGGCGTGCTCGAGCGAGTACTCGACGTCCTCGACCCGCTCGGCGAAGACCTGCCAGCCGGCCTCGGGGGCGTCGGCGTCGAGGAAGCGGTACTCCGAGGTGGTCTTGCTGCCGGAGGCCACGACCAGGAACCGGTCGGAGCGGGTGCGGCCCACCCCGACGAAGAAGCGGCCGTCCTGCTCGTGGTGCACCAGCTCGTCCTCGGACTGCCCGGTGCCGAGCCGGTGGCGCCAGATCTTGTCGGCGCGCCACGACTCGTCGACGGTGGCGTAGTACAGGTTCTCGCCGGCGCGGTCCCAGGTGGTGCCGTGGATGACGCCCTCGATCACGTCGGGCAGCAGCTCGCCGCTGGCGAGGTCCTTGATGCGCGCGGTGTAGCGCTCGTCGCCGACCACGTCGACGCTGTAGGCCAGCAGCGTGGCGTCGGGGCTGATGCTGGCCCCGCCCAGGGAGAAGAACTCGTGGCCCTCGGCCAGGGCGTCGAGGTCGAGCAGCACCTCCTCGCCGGGCAGCGCCGGCTGGTCGGGGGCGCAGTCCTCGGCGGGGGTGGGCGGGGTCCAGTCGTCGGGCCCGGAGACCGGCACCCGGCAGGTCGCGCCGTACTCGCGGCCCTCGAAGGAGCGCCCGTAGTACCAGTGGTCGCGGTTGCGGGTGGGCACCGACAGGTCGGTCTCGCGGGTGCGGGCCCGGATCTCCTCGAAGATCCGGGTGCGCAGGTCGGCGAGGTGGGCGGTGCGCGCCTCGGTCCAGGCGTTCTCGGCCTCGAGGTGGGCGCGGACCTCGGGGGAGTCCTTCTCGCGCAGCCACTCGTAGTCGTCGTGACGGGTGCGGCCGTGGATCTCGCGCTGCGTCGGGCGGCGCTCGGCGACGGGCGGGGCGACCGGCGGGTGCTCAGGAGTGGAGGAGGACATGGCTGCCAACCTAGAGGCGGGGCGATAGCGTCCGCACATGCGGTACGTCGACCTGAACGCCGACCTGGGCGAGGAGGTCACCGACGACGTCGTGCTGTTGGGCGTGGTGACCTCGGCGAACCTGGCCTGCGGCTACCACGCGGGCTCGCCGGCGATCATGCGCGCGGTCTGCGAGGAGGCCGCCCGGCGCGGGGTCTCGGTCGGTGCGCAGGTCTCGTACGCCGACCGCGAGCACTTCGGTCGTCGTCCCCTCGACGTCGCGGCCGACCTGCTGCGCGAGCAGGTCGCCGACCAGGTCGGCACCCTGGCCGAGATCGCGTCGGCCGCGGGGACGACGGTGCGCTACCTCAAGCCGCACGGCGCGCTCTACCACCGCACCATGGACGACCCCGAGCAGGCGCAGGCGGTGCTCGAGGGCTCCGGCGACCTCCCGGTGCTCGGCATGCCCGGGGTCCTGCTCGACCTCGCCGCCGGCCGGGGCCGCACGGTGCGCCACGAGGGCTTCCCCGACCGCGGGTACGCCGCCGACGGGCGGCTGGTCGACCGCAGCGAGCCGGGGGCGCTGCTGGAGGGCCCCGAGGAGGTGGCCGCGCAGGCGCTGCGGCTGCTGCGCGAGCCCCCCGGCGGGGTGGTCGAGCTGGCCTCGCTGTGCGTGCACGGCGACAGCCCCGGGGCCGTCGAGCACGCCCGGGCGGTGCGGGCCGCGCTCGAGGACGCCGGCTGGACGCTGCGCGGGTTGTGAGCGGGCTGTGAGCGGGTGGTGAGCGGGCTGGGCGGGGCACGGGTGCGACCCTTCGGGCCCACGGCGCTGCTGGCCGAGGTCGCCGACGCCCCGACCGCCCTCGCCCTGGCGACCTGGGTGCGGGGGAGCGGCGTACGGGCTGTCGAGGTGGTGCCCGCGGCGCGCACGGTGCTGCTCGACGGGCTCGACCCCGCCGACGTCGCCGCCACAGCGGCGCTGCTCGAGGCGTGGCGCCCCGACCCCGAGGATCCGGCGTCGAGCCCGGCGGACGGCCCGACCATCGAGGTCCCGGTCGTCTACGACGGCCTCGACCTCGACGACGTCGCCGCCCGGTGGGGGCTCTCGCGCGACGAGGCGGTGGCCCGACACACCGGTCTGGAGCTGGTCAGCGTCTTCTGCGGCTTCGCCCCCGGCTTCGCCTACCTCTCGGGCCTGCCCGAGGAGTGGGCGGTGCCGCGCCTGGACTCGGCGCGACCGCGGGTCCCGGCCGGCTCGGTCGCCGTGGCCGACTCCTGGTGCGGGGTCTACCCCAGTGCCTCCCCGGGCGGGTGGCGGCTGCTGGGCCGCACCGAGGCCCGCCTGTGGGACGTCGAGCGCGACCCGCCCGCGCTGCTCGCCCCCGGCACCCGGGTCCGGTTCGTCGTGGCGGAGCCGTCGTGAGCGCCCGGTCGGTCGAGGTGCTGGCCACCGGGCCGCTGTGCACGGTGCAGGACCAGGGGCGCGCGGGGTCGGAGCACCTGGGGGTGCCACGCGCCGGGCCGCTCGACCGGCCCGCCGCCGCGCTGGCGAACCGGCTGGTCGGCAACCCGCCCGGCCACGCCCTGCTCGAGGTGACCCTGGGTGGGCTGGCGCTGCGTCCGACCGCCGCCACCTGGGTGGCGGTGACGGGGGCGGCGGCCCCGGTGGGCGTCGACGGCCGGGCGGTCGGGCTGGGCCGCGCCGAGCTCGTGCCCGCGGGAGCGGTGCTGCGGCTGGGCGCCCCGGGCGCCGGGGTGCGCAGCTACGTCGCGCTCGCCGGCGGCCTCGACGTCACGCCGGTGCTGGGCTCGCGCGCCACCGACACCCTGGCCGGGGTCGGGCCGCCGGTGCTGGCCGAGGGCCAGGTGCTCGCGCTGGGGACGCCCACGGCCCCGCCCGCCCCCCTCGAGGCGCCCGCCGCGTCCCCGACCGGGCGGCCCACCGGCCTGCTGCGGGTGCACCCCGGCCCACGCCCCGAGCGCCTCGGCCCGCGCGGGCTCGCCGGGCTGTGCGCGACGTCGTACGTCGTCGGCGCGGAGTCGAACCGGGTGGGGCTGCGGCTCGAGGGGCCCCCGCTCGGGCTGGCCGGTGCGGGCGAGCTGCCCAGCGAGGGGATGGTGCTGGGGGCGGTGCAGGTGCCGCCGAGCGGGCTGCCGGTGGTCTTCCTGGCCGACCACCCGCCGACGGGTGGCTACCCGGTGGTGGCGGTCGTCGAGGCGGCCGACCTGTGGCAGTGCGCCCAGCTGCGACCGGGGGAGCCGGTGCGGTTCACGCGGGCCCGCTGAGCGGGTCCTGCGCCGGCTCCTCGGGCACGGGTGGTGTCCAGGCCCTCAGCGCCGGGTCGTCGTCGGGGAAGGAGCGCACGGGGCCGGCGGGTGTCTCGCGGGTCTCGAAGCGCACGGTCACCACGCCCCGTCCCGCGCCCCACACCCAGCCTCGGCCCAGCTCGGCGTGCACGACGTCCATGCCGGGCGCCCAGGCGCCGAGGTGGCGCGCGCGCGGCGGCTCGGGCAGCTCCTCGTCCTCCTCCTCGGCGCCGTCGTCCTCGGCGTCGGCGAAGAGGTCCTCCTGCACCCAGTCGGCCAGGCCCGAGACGCCCACGCCCAGCAGCCGCACGCCGGCGCGCACCTGCGGCCCGGTGTCGGGCCCGGCGACCAGCTCGGCCAGCAGCGCCCGGGCGCTGCGCGCCACCGTCGGGCCGTGGTCGGTGGGGGAGGCGAGGGTCGTGGAGCGGCTCAGGGTGGTGAAGTCGTGGAAGCGGACCTTGATGGTCACCGTGCGCCCCGAGAGCCCGGCGGCCCGCAGCCGGGTGGCCACCTCGCCGGCTTGGCGCGCCAGCAGCCCCTCGATGAGGCGCAGGTCGGACAGGTCGGTGTCGTAGGTGCCCTCGACGCTGACCGACTTGGCCTCGCGCTCGGCGACCACCGGGCGGTCGTCGCGGGCGCGGGAGAGCAGGTGCAGCCCGCCGCCGTGGGCCCGGCCCAGCAGGCGCACCAGCTCGTCGAGACCGGCCTCCTCGAGGTCGGCGACCGTGGTGATGCCCGCGCGCCGCAGCCGCTCGGCGGTCGCGGGGCCGACGCCGGGGATGATCGTGGCCCGCATCGGGCGCAGCAGCTCCTGCTCGGTGCCCGGGGCGACCACGACCAGCCCGTCGGGCTTGTCGAGGTCGCTGGCGATCTTGGCGAGCAGCTTGCTGGTGGCCACCCCCACCGAGGCGGTCAGCCCGTCGGTGGCCTCGTGCACGCGACGGCGCAGGTCCTGGGCGAAGTCGGTGACGGTGGCGACCTCCAGGTCGGGCAGCCCGGCCTGCTCGAGGTCGACGAACGCCTCGTCGAGCGAGAGCGGCTCGACCAGCGGGGAGACCTCGCGCAGCAGGCCCATCACCACGCCGCTGGCCTCGCGGTAGGCGTGGAAGCGACCCGAGAGGAACGCCGCGTGGGGGCAGCGCGAGCGGGCCTCGCGCGTCGACATGGCCGAGCGCACCCCGTGCACCCGCGCCTCGTACGACGCGGTGGCGACCACGCCGCGCCCGCCGACGCCGCCGACGACGACGGGCTTGCCGCGCAGCGAGGGCTTGTCGCGCTGCTCGACGGCGGCGAAGAAGGCGTCGAGGTCCAGGTGGAGGACCGAGGCCTGGGAACGCACTCCGGCACGCTACCTGCGCCGGGCCGCCGGTCGTGCACAGGCGGTGGCTGCGGGCGGACCGTCCCCAGCCGGACCGCGGGCCCGTGCGGAGGCGCGGCTCCGCGGACAGCCTCGTGGCATGACGACTCCAGAGATGCCCACCCGGACCTTCGTGGCCCGCGCCCCCGTCGACGTCCTGGCCCTGGTGCCGGTCGTGCTCGGCTTCGAGCCCGAGGACTGCGTGGTGATGCTGACCTTCGGCTCCGAGCACCAGTTCCAGGCCCGGCTGGACCTGCCGCCGCCGGGCGCCACCGACGCCGAGGTGGCGGCGATCAGCAGGCTGCTGGTCGAGCCCGCCGTGCACCACCGGGTGTCGCGGGTGCTGCTGGTCCTCTACTCCCACGACGCCCATGCCGCGCGGCGCAGCGCGCGCAGCCTCGTCGACGCGTTCGGTGCCGCGGGCATCGAGGTGCTCGAGACCATCCGCGCCGACGGCAGCCGGCACTGGCCGGCCATCGGCCCCGGCACCGGCACGCCGTACGACGTCAGCGCCCACCCGCTGCGCGCGCAGGCGGTGCTCGACGGCCGGGTGACCCACCGCTCGCGCGACGAGCTCGCCGCGAGCCTCGACCCCGACCCGGGGCGGCGCGCAGAGGTGGCGCGGGTCCTGGCACGCACGCCCGCCCTGGGCGCCGACGAGGTCTCCGCGTTGCTGGCCGACTGCCTGGCGACCGGGCGCGAGCCCGGGCCCGTCGAGCTGGCCGGCCTGCTGCAGGCGCTGGTCGACCCGCGGGTGCGCGACGTGGCGTGGCTCTCGATGACGCGTGCCGACGCGGTGCTGCACGTCGACCTGTGGTCGCAGGTGGTGCGCCGCACCCCCGACGAGCGGCTCCCCGGCGCGGCGGCGGTGCTGGGCTTCGCGGCCTGGCTCTCGGGCAGCGGCGCGCTGGCCTGGTGCGCCGTCGACCGGTGCCTGGCCGTCGACCCCGACCACGTGCTCGGCGGCTACGTGGCCCAGCTGCTGGAGCGGGCGGTGCCGCCGGGGGCGTGGGCGCCGGCCGGGCGCCCCGCCTGAGGGCCCGCCTGAGGGAGGGTGCCCCGGGGCCGCGGGTGGGCCTAGGGTCGAGGCATGGGTGAAGAGGTCGAGGCTCAGGAGTTCAGCCGCGCGGACCGCACGCGGCACCGGGCGAAGGTGCGGCGCTGCCTCGACGTGTTCGCCAGGATGCTGCGCGAGGCGGCGTTCGACACCGACGACCCGATGACCGGGCTCGAGGTCGAGCTCAACCTCATCGACGAGCGCGGCGACCCGGCGCTCAAGAACGCCGACGTGCTCGAGCGCATCGCCGACCCCGACTTCCAGACCGAGCTGGGCCAGTACAACATCGAGATCAACGTGCCCCCGGCCCGGCTGCGCGAGGGCGGGCTGACGCAGTTCGAGGACGAGCTGCGCCGCGACCTCGACGACGCGGAGGCCAAGGCCTCGGAGGTCGGCGCGCACCTGTTGATGATCGGCATCCTGCCGACCCTGGCCGACGGCCACATGACCCGCCAGACCCTCAGCGCCAACCCGCGCTACGCGCTGCTCAGCGACCAGATCCTCGACGCCCGCGGGGAGGACATCTCCATCTCGATCTCGGGGGAGGAGTCGCTGGAGACCACCGCCGACTCGATCGTGCCCGAGGCGGCGTGCACCAGCACCCAGTTCCACGTGCAGACCTCGCCCGACCAGTTCGCGGCGTACTGGAACGCCTCGCAGGCGATCGCGGCGCCGCAGCTGGCGCTGGCGGCCAACTCGCCGTACCTGCTGGGCCGCGAGCTGTGGCGCGAGACCCGCATCCCGCTCTTCGAGCAGGCCACCGAGACCCGCAGCGAGGAGCTCAAGGCCCAGGGCGTGCGTCCGCGGGTGTGGTTCGGGGAGCGGTGGATCACCTCGGTCTTCGACCTCTTCGAGGAGAACGTGCGCTACTTCCCGGCGCTGCTGCCGGTCACCGACGACGAGGACCCGCTGGAGGTGCTGGAGGCCGGTGGCACCCCGGCGCTGTCCGAGCTGCGGCTGCACAACGGCACGGTCTACCGCTGGAACCGGCCGGTCTACGACGTGGTCGACGACGTGCCCCACCTGCGGGTCGAGAACCGGCTCCTGGCCGCCGGCCCGACCGTGGTCGACACGGTGGCCAACGCCGCCTTCTACTACGGCCTGGTGCGCGCCCTGGTCGACTCGCCGCGCCCGCTGTGGTCGCAGATGTCCTTCAGCGCCGCCGAGGAGAACCTCCACGTCGCCGCGCAGCAGGGCATCGACGCCCAGGTCTACTGGCCCGGGGTGGGCCAGGTCCCGGCTACCGAGCTGGTGCTGCGCCGGCTGCTGCCGATGGCCCACGAGGGGCTGGAGTCGTGGGGCGTCGAGGCCGACGTGCGCGACCGGCTGCTCGGCATCATCGAGCAGCGCTGCCTGACCGGTGTCAACGGCGCCGAGTGGTTCGTGCAGCGGATGCGCCGCCGGGGCGACCAGGACCGCTACGACGCCCTGCGCGCGACGGTGCTGGAGTACCGCGAGCGGATGCACACCAACGAGCCCGTGCACACCTGGGACTAGCGCGGCCGCAGCCGCTTCCAGGTGCGCGAGAGGCCGGAGCGGGGGTCGCGCCAGCCGTGCCGGCCGACCAGCACCAGCTCGACGCGGCGGCCCAGCTCGCCGGCGGCCGCCCGGGTCGCCGCCACCCAGCACGCGTCGTCGTCCTGGGTCACGAGCTCGCCGGGGCGGGTGATCCACACCAGCGGGCGGTCCTGGGGCGCGCGGGCCAGGAGGGCCAGCAGCACGTCGGTGCGGACCCCCAGGTCGGCGGGGTCGCCCGGGGCGCAGGCGAAGACGTTCTCGTGGTCGTCGGGGAGCCCGACGTGCACCACCGTCGGGTGGCGGCGCCGGGGCTCGGACTCCACGTGGCGCAGCACCGCCAGCCGCAGCGTGCGCTCCAGCTCGCGCGGCAGCGGCTCGTGCAGGCCCTCGCCGTCGGCGGGCGACGGCGGCGGGGTGGGAGGCACGTCGACCAGCCTGCCGCCTCGCAGGCTTGTCCGACGCGGCTCCTCCACAGGCGCCGGGGGTGAGCCGCGATCGGCTAGCGTGCCAGGAGCGCGGTCGGACCGGCCGTGCGCACCGAGCTGGTCGAGGAGGACCGATGGGCACCGTCGTGGTCGGTTACGTGAACAAGCCCGAGGGGCGCGCCGCGCTGGCGCGGGGGATCGAGGAGGCCAAGCTGCGCAGCCTGCGGCTCGTGGTCGTCTCCTCCCACCGCGGCGGCCAGGAGTACGACTCCGAGGCGGCCAGCAGGACGCAGACCGAGCTGGACGAGGTGCGCGCCGAGCTCGAGGGCGCCGGCGTCGACTTCGAGCTGCGCCAGCTGGTGCGCGGCTTCGAGCCCTCCGAGGACCTGATCGGGCTGGCCTCCGACAACGACGCCGAGCTGCTCGTGATCGGGCTGCGTCGTCGTTCGCCGGTCGGCAAGCTGATCCTGGGCTCCAACGCCCAGCGCATCCTGCTCGACGCGTCCTGCCCCGTGCTGGCCGTCAAGGCCTGACCTCTCGGCGGACACCTGGGCGCGCGCGTGGAGCGCGGTGGTAGAAACCACCCATGACCACCACCGCACTCGGAGGCACCCCCGTCACGCTCGTGGGTGACCTCCCCGCCATCGGCAGCACCGCTCCCGACTTCCACCTGATCGGCACCGACCTCACCACCGAGGTCACCCGCCCCACCGACAAGCGCACCGTGCTGAACATCTTCCCCAGCGTCGACACCGGCGTCTGCGCGGCCAGCGTGCGCGAGTTCAACGAGATGGCGGCCGGCCTGGCCGACACGCAGGTCATCTGCGTCTCGCAGGACCTGCCCTTCGCCCAGGCCCGCTTCTGCGGTGCCGAGGGCATCGAGAACGTCGTGGCCGCCTCGACGTTCCGCTCCTCGTTCGGCCACGACTACGGAGTGGCGCTGACCGACGGCAAGTTCGAGGGCCTGCTGGCCCGCGCCGTGGTGGTCATCGACACCGACGGCACCGTGCTGCACAGCCAGCTCGTGCCCGAGATCGCCCAGGAGCCCGACTACGCCGCGGTGGCCGCCGCGCTCGCCTGAGCCGCCACCCCACGACGTACGACGCCCGCCCCGCGCAGCAGCGGGGCGGGCGTCGTGTCGTCTCAGGCGTCCTGGGGGTCCTCGACCGGCTCGTCCGGCGCGTCCGGCTCGAGGGGCTCCTCCGCCTCGCTGCCCGGCGGCTCCTCACGGGGTCCGGTGCGTTCCTGCACCTGCTCGTCGAGGTAGCGAAGCACGACCGCGAGCACCGCCACGGCGGGGACACCCAGGAAGGCGCCGGCGACACCGAAGAGGGTCGAGCCCAGCACGATGGTCAGCAGCACGACGCCCGCGTGCAGGCGCAGGCTGCGTCCCTGGAGCCAGGGCAGCAGCACGTTGCCCTCGAGCTGCTGGACGCCCAGCACGATCGCCAGCACGATGAGGGCCGAGACCCAGCCGTTGGCCACCAGCGCCACGAGCACCGCCAGCGCCCCGACGGCGACCGCGCCGACGATGGGGGCGAAGGCGGCGATGAAGGTGAGCACGGCCAGCGGGACCGCCAGCGGCACGCCGACGACGACGAGCCCGATGCCGATCAGCACGGCGTCGATCAGCCCGACGAGCGCCTGGGTGCGCACGAACCCGCCCAGGGTCGACCAGGCGCGGTCGCCGACCTCGACGAGGTGGGGGCCGGCACGCTCGCCGGTGAGGCGGCGGACCCACGGCAGGAAGCGCGGCCCGTCCTTGAGGAAGAAGAACGAGAGCACCAGGGTCAGGATGAAGGTGATCAGCGCCGAGGTGACGGCGCCGACGCCGACGAGCACGCCCGAGGCGATGCTGCTGGCGCTGGACTGCAGCCGGTCCTGGGCGGCGCTGACGGCGGTCTCGACCTGGGTCTGGGTGATCTGCAGCGAGCTCTCGGCGACCAGCCGCTCCACCTCGGCCAGGCCCAGCGAGGCCGAGTCGGCCAGCTCGACGGCCTGCTCGCCGACCGACGGCGCGATCGTCACGCCCAGGGCGCCCACCAGGCCGAGCCCGACCAGGATCACCGTCAGGGCCGCGACCGCGGCCGGGAACCGGAGACGACGCTCCAGCCAGCGGGCCGGCGGCTGCAGGACGGTGGTCAGGATCAGCGCCAGGACCACCGGCAGGATGATCGACCAGCCCTTGCCGACCAGCCAGCCGAGCGCGACCGCGCCCAGCGCGACCAGCAGCCAGCGCACGGTCCACCGGGCGATCCAGTCGATGCCTCGACCGACGACCTGCTCGCGCGTCGGGGTGCGGGCGGCGTGGTGGGGGTGCATGCGAGCAGACTAGGACCTGCGCGCTCACCCCCGGGCCAGCACGCTCCGGGCCGGCCCCGTCGCGGCGAGCAGCGCGGCACAGGCCGCGGCCAGCCCACCGGCCAGCACCAGCACGGTGCCGAGCCCGGCGCCCGGCACGAGTGCGCCGGTCACCGTGGGCGTCACGATCGAGGTGACCGCCCCGACGACCAGGGCTGCGGTGAAGGCGGTGCCGGGACGCTCGGGGGAGGCCTCGGCGGTCCAGATGGCCAGCACCGACGACCCGACCATGAACCCGGCCCCGAGCACGAGCGCCGAGGCCAGCACCAGCGCCCCGCCCGGGGCGAGACCGAGCCCGACCAGCGCCAGGCCGACGACGCCGAGGCTGGCCGCGCCCACCCCGGTGGGGCCCAGCAGCGCCGTCATCCGGCCGGTCCAGAAGGCGACCAGGCCACCGAGACCGATGAGCGCGAAGACCAGTGCCGGCGCCCAGTCAGCCATGCCGGCCTCCTCGGCGGCGTCGCTGGCGTAGGTGAAGTAGACCGTCACCGCCACGAAGTACGCCACGGTGTAGAGGAGCGGGACGAGCAGCCGTGCCCACGGCAGCCGGCCGCCTCCCTCCTGGCGCTCCGGCGGCGGGAGGGCCGGCACGAGCCGCAGGTTGAGGACCGCGGCCACCGCGGCGGCGACGGCGATCCCGGCCCAGGTCAGGCGCCACGAGACGAACGGGGCCAGCAGCCCCAGCGCACCGAGGCCGACGAGGCCCACCCCGGTCCCGGTGGTGACCACGGCCAGCAGCGTCGGCCGGTGCCGGGGCGCGGCGACGGCCCGCAGCACGTCCGAGTACGGCGCCCACACCCACCCCGCCGCGCTCCCGGCGAGCACGGCCCCGACCGCCAGCACCGCGGGGGTCGGGGAGACCGCGACCAGCGAACAGCCCAGCACGCCGCAGGCGCCACCCACTGAGGTCGGGGCCCGAGGACCGCGGCGGGCGACCAGCACCGGCACCCCAAGCAGCCCCACGAGGTAGCCGACGAAGGTCGCACTGGCCACCAGTCCCGTCAGCTGCTCGGACAGGTCGAACTCCGCCTGCATGTCCGGGAGCGTGAGCCCGTAGGCGTAGCGCGCCATGCCGAACGCGACACCCACGACGGCAGCGCCCCCGGCGGCCGCTCGGATCTCTGATGACTGCACGGCCCCGGCCTACCCGTCCCGCCCACCCCCCACACCGCCGAACGGGTGAGGCCACCGCCGCGTTGGTCGAGCAGTGACGAGCGCCAGCGAGGAGCGTCGTCGAGACCCCGCGAGGACCGCGCTCGCTGTACGTCGTGGGCTCACCGGGTTTCGGCGACGCTCGAGCCTTCGGCCCTCGCTGCTCAACCAACGGGGGCCTCCGTTGGTCGAGCAGTGACGAGCGCCAGCGAGGAACGTCGTCGAGACCCCGCGAGAACCGCGCTCGCCGTACGCCATGTGCTCACGGGGTTTCGACGTCGCTCGAGCCTTCGGCCCTCGCTGCTCGACCAACGTGCTCGTTGGTCGAGCAGTGACGAGCGCCAGCGAGGAACGTCGTCGAGACCCCGCGAGAACCGTGCCCGCCGTACGCCGTGTGCTCACGGGGTTGCGACGACGCTCGAGCCTTCGGCCCTCGCTGCTCAACCAACGGCGGCCTCCGTTGGTCGAGCAGTGACGAGCGCCAGCGAGGAACGTCGTCGAGACCCCGCGAGAACCGCGCCCGCCGTACGCCATGGGCTCACGGGGTTGCGACGACGCTCGAGCCTTCGGCCCTCGCTGCTCAACCAACGGCGGCCTCCGTTGGTCGAGCAGTGACGAGCGCCAGCGAGGAACGTCGTCGAGACCCCGCAAGCACCGTGCCCGCCGTACGCCATGTGCTCACGGGGTTTCGGCGACGCTCGAGCCTTCAGCCCTCGCTGCTCAACCAACGGGGGCCTCCGTTGGTCGAGCAGTGACGAGCGCCAGCGAGGAGCGTCGTCGAGACCCCGCAAGCACCGTGCCCGCCGTACGTCATGGGCTCACGGGGTTTCGGCGACGCTCGAGCCTTCGGCCCTCGCTGCTCGACCAACGTGCTCGTTGGTCGAGCAGTGACGAGCGCCAGCGAGGAGCGTCGTCGAGACCCCGCAAGCACCGTGCCCGCCGTACGTCGTGGGCTCACCGGGTTTCGGCGACGCTCGAGCCTTCGGCCCTCGCTGCTCAACCAACGGGGGCCTCCGTTGGTCGAGCAGTGACGAGCGCCAGCGAGGAACGTCGTCGAGACCCGGCGAGGACCGCGCCCGCCGTACGCCGTGTGCTCACGGGGGTTTCGGCGACGCTCGAGCCTTCGGCCCTCGCTGCTCAACCAACGGCGGGTCAACGCCGACCCGGCCGGTTCGAACGGGCCGGCTCGGCGTCGAGACCCCGGTCACCGGCGTGGTGGGAGGATGACCCGCATGGCGATCCACATCACCGGCGACGACGCCGCCGACCAGGTGCTCACCGACGACCCGTTCGCGCTGCTGGTGGGCATGATGCTCGACCAGCAGTACCCGATGGAGCACGCCTTCCGGGGGCCGGCCAAGGTGCTGGAGCGGTTCGGCGGCCTGGAGCCGGCGCGGATCGCCGCCGCGGACCCGGAGGAGTTCGCCGCGCTGTGCGCCACGCCGCCGGCGATCCACCGCTTCCCCGGGTCGATGGCGGCCCGGCTGCAGGACCTGGCGCGCATCGTGACCGACGACTACGACGGGCACGCCGAGCGGCTGTGGCTGGAGGCCGCCGACGGCAAGGACCTGCTCAAGCGGGTGATGGCCCTGCCGGGCTTCGGCAAGCAGAAGGCCCAGATCTTCGTGGCGCTGGTCGCCAAGCAGCTCGACGTGCGTCCCGAGGGCTGGGAGAAGGTCGTGGGGGACTACTCGCAGGAGGGCTACCGGTCGGTGGCCGACGTCGTCGACACCGCCTCGCTGCAGAAGGTGCGCGACTTCAAGAAGCAGAAGAAGGCGGCGGCCAAGGCGGCGACGTCGTCGCCCGGTTCCTGAGCGCAGCCTGAGCGTGACCTGAGGCCCGACTGAGCGCCCCGGGCGCCCTGATGCGGACCGGCCACCACCCCCGTGGCAGAATGACCACTGCGGCTCTTGACGACTCCGGGCCTTGCCGCGCCCACACGTCAGCACACGAGAGGTGTTCGTGTCCTCGAACGCACGCAAGATCCCAGCCGAGGTGCTCGCCCATCCGTCCGTGGTGGCCCTCATCGAGCTCGGCACCCCCACGGGGAGCCTGACGCCTGAGGAGGTGAGGCAGGCCAGCGAGGATGCGGCGATCGAGCCCAAGCACCTCAAGGCGCTGCTCGCCCACCTGAGCGGACTGGGGATCTCGGTGCACATCGGCGCCGCGAGCTCCGCCCGCGCCGTCGCCGCGACCTCGACGCGCAAGACCACCACCGCCAGCGCGGCCAAGAAGGCGCCGGCGAAGAAGGCGGCAGCGCCCGCCAAGGCCGCTGCACCCGCCAAGAAGACGGCGGCGAAGAAGGCCGCCGCCGAGCCGGTCGAGACCGTCGAGGCGGTCGTCGAGGCCACGCCCGTCGTGGGCCCCGACGGCAAGAAGATCCTGCCCGACGTCCCGGACGAGCAGTTCGAGAAGGACGTCAAGAACGACCCGACCATCAAGGAGGACGAGAAGGACGCGTCCTTCGTCGTCTCCGACGCCGACGACTCCGGTGAGCCGGAGCAGCAGGTCATGGTCGCCGGTGCCACCGCCGACCCGGTCAAGGACTACCTGAAGCAGATCGGCAAGGTCCCGCTGCTCAACGCCGAGATGGAGGTCGAGCTCGCCAAGCGGATCGAGGCCGGCCTCTTCTCGGAGGAGAAGATGGCCAAGGGCGGCCGGATCGGTCCCAAGCTCCTCGAGGAGCTCGAGTGGATCTCCGAGGACGGCCGCCGCGCCAAGAACCACCTGCTCGAGGCCAACCTGCGACTCGTCGTCTCGCTGGCCAAGCGCTACACCGGTCGCGGCATGCTCTTCCTGGACCTGATCCAGGAGGGCAACCTCGGCCTGATCCGCGCGGTCGAGAAGTTCGACTACACCAAGGGCTACAAGTTCTCGACGTACGCCACCTGGTGGATCCGTCAGGCGATCACCCGCGCGATGGCCGACCAGGCCCGCACCATCCGCATCCCGGTCCACATGGTCGAGGTCATCAACAAGCTGGCCCGCGTGCAGCGCCAGATGCTCCAGGACCTCGGGCGCGAGCCCACCCCGGAGGAGCTCGCCAAGGAGCTCGACATGACCCCCGAGAAGGTCATCGAGGTCCAGAAGTACGGCCGCGAGCCGATCTCGCTGCACACGCCCCTGGGCGAGGACGGCGACTCCGAGTTCGGTGACCTCATCGAGGACTCCGAGGCGATCGTGCCCGCCGACGCGGTCTCGTTCACCCTGCTGCAGGAGCAGCTCCACGCGGTCCTCGACACGCTCTCCGAGCGCGAGGCGGGTGTGGTCTCGATGCGCTTCGGCCTCACCGACGGCCAGCCCAAGACCCTCGACGAGATCGGCAAGGTCTACGGCGTGACGCGCGAGCGGATCCGCCAGATCGAGTCGAAGACGATGTCGAAGCTGCGCCACCCGTCGCGCTCGCAGGTCCTGCGCGACTACCTCGACTGAGTCGCACCGCTCGACACCACGAAGCGCCCGGGAGCCCCACGGCTCCCGGGCGCTTCGTCGTACCCGGCCCGTCTCGACCCCCGACGCGCAGCAGGCCCCCGGACCTGGGTCCGGGGGCCTGCTGGTGAAGCGCTAGGGGAGTGGTCTCACTCCATCGGGCTCACTCGGTCTCGGGCGCCTTGGCGGCCATCGGCGAGTCGGAGGTGAGCTTGTGGGTCTCGTCCACGACGTTGGAGGCGATCTCCTTGAGCTTGTCGCCGTGCTCGCGGGCGTGGTGCGCGCAGAAGAGCAGCTCTCCGCCGCTCTGCAGCTCTACGCGGAGGTAGGCCTGGGCTCCGCAACGGTCGCAGCGGTCCACTGCGGTCAGCGGGGCGCTGGGGGCAACTGTGGTGGTCACATCGGCCTCATTTCTTCGATCACTCGGTGCTTGGCTCAACGTATCGAGGGGACCCAAGATTCCCGCTGTAGTTCTGGTTCCCCTGTTGCGAGGGTCTCAACCCGACCATCCGGGTGAGACCGCCTGTCCGTGCTCTCCCAGTGTGACTGCCGGTCCTAGCGGTGCGGGGGTCATCTCAGAATCCCGTCCCGATCGTGTCCACATCGTGACGTGGTCGGCACTCGTGCTGCTGTGCTTCCTGGGTCTCTCCACGCTAGCGGTGCCCCTGCGGGCGAGCCTGTTCGGGGCGCCGGCGTGTCGTGACCTAGATTCGTAGCAGCACCCGTACCCGGATGGGTCGCGGTGCGCACCCGCCGTACGCACGCCCTGCCAGGAGCCCCACGATCGCCGACAACACCTACAACGCCGCCCACCTCCTCGTCCTCGAAGGACTCGAGGCGGTGCGCAAGCGCCCGGGCATGTACATCGGCTCGACCGACACCCGCGGGCTCATGCACTGCCTGTGGGAGATCATCGACAACGGCGTCGACGAGGCGCTGGCCGAGTCGGCCACCCGGGTCGAGGTCGTGCTGCACCCCGACGGCTCGGTCGAGGTGCACGACGACGGTCGCGGCATCCCCACCGACAAGGAGCCCAAGACCGGGCTGCCCGGCGTCGAGGTGGTCGCCACCAAGCTCCACGCGGGCGGCAAGTTCGGCGGCGGCTCGTACGTCGCCACCGGCGGTCTGCACGGCGTGGGCCTCTCGGTCGTCAACGCCCTGTCCTCGCGCATGGACATCGACGTCGAGCGCTCGCCGGCTGTGCAGGGCCTGTCCTTCCAGCGCGGCGTGCCCGGCGTCTTCGACGGCGAGGGCCTCGGCGGCTCCTTCGAGCCCCGCTCGGGCCTGACCCGCAAGGGCGGCCGGGTGGCCAAGGGCCGCTCCGGCACCCGCATCCGCTTCTGGCCCGACCGCCAGATCTTCACCAAGGACGCGACCTTCGTCTACGACGAGCTGGTCACCCGCGCCCGCCAGACCTCCTTCATCGTGCCCGGTCTCGAGCTGGTGCTGCGCGACCTGCGCGGCGACGAGCCGGTCGAGGAGAGGTTCCGCCACGACGGCGGCATCTCGGAGTTCACCGAGTTCCTGGCCCCCGACGAGGCCGTCACCTCGGTGCTGCGCCTGCAGGGCAGCGACACCTTCACCGAGACCGTGCCGCTGCTCGACGACAAGGGCCACATGACGCCCCAGGAGATCGAGCGCGAGCTCGTCGTCGACGTCGCGATCCGTTGGGGCACCGGCTACGACACCGAGATGCGCTCCTTCGTCAACGTGATCGCCACCCCCAAGGGAGGCACCCACCTCAGCGGCTTCGAGCAGGCGCTGACCAAGACCTTCAACGACGTGATGCGCCAGACCAAGGCGCTCAAGGTCAACGACGCCGACGTCATCAAGGACGACGTGCTCGAGGGGCTGACCGGCGTGGTCACCGTGCGCCTGGCCGAGCCCCAGTTCGAGGGCCAGACCAAGGAGATCCTCGGTACGCCGGCCGCGCGCACCGTCGTGCGCAAGGTCGTGGCCCGCGAGCTCAAGGAGTGGCTGACCTCCTCCAAGCGCGAGCAGAAGGCCCAGGCCAAGCTCGTCATGGAGAAGGTCGTCGGCGCCGCCAAGACCCGCCTGGCCGCGCGCCAGCACAAGGAGACCCAGCGCCGCAAGAACGCCCTGGAGTCCTCGGCGCTGCCCTCCAAGCTGGCCGACTGCCGCGACAACGACAACGAGCGCACCGAGCTGTTCATCGTCGAGGGTGACTCCGCCCTGGGCACCGCCAAGCTCGCCCGCGACTCCTCCTTCCAGGCGCTGCTGCCGATCCGCGGCAAGATCCTCAACGTCCAGAAGGCCTCCGTCGGCGACATGCTCAAGAACGCCGAGTGCGCCTCGATCATCCAGGTCGTGGGCGCCGGCTCGGGGCGCACCTTCGAGCTCGACGCACGCCGCTACGGCCGGATCATCTTCATGGCCGACGCCGACTCCGACGGCGCCCACATCCGCTGCCTGCTCGCCACCCTGTTCTTCAAGTACATGCCCGAGCTCATCACCGAGGGGCGCGTCTACTCCGCCGTGCCGCCGCTGCACCGCATCGAGCTGTCCAACCCCAAGAAGGGCATGGACAAGTACGTCTACACCTACTCCGACGACGAGCTGCAGCGGAAGCTCGCCGAGCTGAAGAAGAAGAACGTGCGCTGGAAGGACCCGGTGCAGCGCTACAAGGGCCTGGGCGAGATGGACGCCGACCAGCTGGCCGAGACCACCATGGACCCCCGCCGCCGCACCCTGCGCCGCATCACCGTCGACGACGCCGACGTGGCCAGCCAGGTCTTCGAGCTGCTGATGGGCTCCGAGGTCGCGCCGCGCAAGGAGTTCATCGTCCAGGGCGCCTACGACGTCGACATGGAGGCGCTCGACGCCTGAGCGCGGGGCCTCACCGGCCTGCTGGGACGATGGGGGCGTGCCCTCCTCCCGTCCCGCGCCGCGTCGCCGCACGGCCGCCCTGCTGGCGCTGGGCGTGCTCGCTGCCGGCTGCACGGGTGCACCCGACGGGCCCGACGGCGGGGAGCGGCCGGGGGCGGCGACGTCACGACCACCGACGCCCCGGCGCCCGAGCCGCGCAGCGCCTCGCAGCGACTCGGGCTGCGCACGGGCTGGGGCCCGAGCCGGGCCGAGCTCGACACCGCGGCGCGGCGTACGGCGCGGCTGAGTCTGCCCGAGCTGGCCGGCCAGGTCATCGTGGCGCGGTGGAGCGGCACCGGGGCGCCGACCGCGCTGGTGCAGCGGCTGCACCTGGGCGGGGTCGTGGTCTTCGCCGACAACGTCTCCTCCACCGACCAGCTGCGCCGCGCCACCCGCGGCCTGCAGCGCGACGTCGACCGGGCGTGGCCGCTCCTGGTCGCGGTCGACCAGGAGGGCGGCACCGTCGCGAGGGTGCGCGGGCAGGCGACCGGCTTCCCGGCGTTCATGTCGACCGGCGCGGCGGGCGACGCGGCCCTGACCCGCCGCACGTACGCCGCCAGCGGCCGCGAGCTGCGCGGGCTGGGGATCAACGTCGACCTCGCCCCCGACGCCGACGTCACCACCGGGCCCGGCGACCCGGTGATCGGCAGCCGCTCGGCCGGCTCCGACCCGGCAGCGGTGGCCCGCCAGGTGGTGGCCGCCGCCCGTGGCTTCCGCGACGCCGGCGTCGTGCCGGTGGTCAAGCACTTCCCCGGGCACGGCTCCCTGACCACCGACAGCCACCTCGCGCTGCCGGTGCAGCGGCGCCCCGTCGCGGCCCTGGCCCGCACCGACCTGCGCCCCTTCCGGGCCGCGGTCGAGGCCGGGCTGCCCGCCGTGATGACCGGTCACATCGCCGTGGCCGACGTCGACCCGGGCGTGCCGGCCAGCCTGTCGCGCCCGGTCGTCACCGGGCTGCTGCGCGAGCGGCTGGGCTTCGAGGGCGTGGTGATGAGCGACGCGCTCGACATGGCCGCCGTGAGCGGGCGTCGTACGCCGGCGGTGCAGGTGCTGCGCGCCGGCGGGGACGTGGTGCTCATGCCGCCCGACCCCGCTGCCACCCGCGCCGCCATCGTGCGCGCCGTGCGCGACGGGCGGCTGGGGCGCGACCGGCTGCGCCAGGCCGCTGCGCGCACCATCGCCCTGCTCGAGCACCACCGCACCGGCGACCCCGCCCCTCCCGGCAGCGGACGGGCCGCCTCGCGCCGCCTCTCGGCCGCCGCGGTGACCGTGGCGGCCGGGGCCTGCCGCGGACCGCTCGTGCGCGGTGCGGTGGTGCCGCTGGGCGGCGACGCGGCCGTGGCGGCGTTCCGCGCCGCGGCACGGTCGGCCGGGATGGCGCTGGGGGAGGTGCGCTTCGAGAAGCCGCCGCGCCCGGAGAGCACCGGGCGCAGGAAGAAGGACCGGGCCGCGCTGCGCCGCTGGCGGCGCACCGAGCCGGTGCGGGTCGTCGACGGCACGCCGGTGCACCTGCTCAGCGGGGGAGTCGCGCCCGACACCGGGGTCGTGGTCGCCACCGACCGGCCCTACCTGCTCGGCGGCTCCAGCGCCCCGGTGCGGATCGCGACGTACGGCGAGACCTCGGGGGCGATGTCGGCCCTCGTGGACGTGCTCCTGGGGCGCGAGCGGGCCCCGGGGCGCCTGCCGGTCGACGTGCCCGGGGTGGCGCGCCGGGGCTGCTGAGCCCCGCTCAGGCGTGCTGGGTCAGCAGGCCGGTGTCGACGTCGTAGACGAACCCGCCCACCACGACGCTCTCGGGCACCAGCGGGTGGGTGCGCACCTTCGCGACGTCGTCGGCCAGCGTCGCGAGCTGGTCGGTGACCACGTTGAAGGGCTGCCAGGTCGAGTCGGTGCCGGCGGAGGCGGTGACCCGCTCGTGCAGCTCGGCCTCGGTGGCGCTGGCCATCGCGCAGCGGGTGTGCGGGATGACCAGGATGCGCTGCACGTTGAGCAGGTGGGTGCCCAGCACGAGCGCCTCGAGGGCCTGCGGGGTGACCCGGCCGCCGGGGTTGCGGAAGATCTTGGCGTCGCCGGCGGAGAGCCCGAGCATGCCCAGCGGGTCGATGCGGGAGTCCATGCAGGTCACGATCGCCACGCCGGCCTTGGCGATGCCGTCGAAACCGGCGTACTCGAACGACTCGGCGAAGCTGCGGTTGGCCTCGAGGAGGTCCTCGAAGCCGGCGTTGGAGGTGGGGTGCGTGTCGGCCATGGCCCGCAACCTAGCCGACGAGCGGCACCCCGGTCGCCGCGTCTCGCCCGTGACCTGCGGCACGTGTGTCGGCGCCGCGCAGCAGCACCAGCGCGAGCACGGCCGCGAGCGCCGCGCAGCCGGCCGCGCCCAGGAAGACCGTCTGCTCCTGGGCGATGCCGGCGGCGCGCAGCAGGTCGGAGTACTCCGCGCAGCGGGTGGTGCCGGCGGGGCAGACGTCCTGGATGGGCGGGATGTCGGCCTGCTCGGCGTAGTAGCGGCGCAGCCCGATGGTCGTCAGCGCCGAGATGCCCACCAGCATCCCGACCATCCGGGCCACCACGACCATCGCCGAGGCCAGCCCGTGCACGGCGTCGGCGGTGTGGGCCAGTACGGCCGCGTTGACCGGCGCCAGTGCGAGGCCGAAGCCCAGCCCGCCGACCACCAGCGGCACCGTGGCCGTCCAGCTCTCCAGCGCGTCGACGCCCCAGCGCGACATCATCACGAAGCCGACCGCGGCCATCACCATGCCGACGGCGGTGATCACCCCGGCGGGCAGCACCCGGGTCAGGTAGCCGCCGACGACCGCGCCGACCGGCAGCGCGACCAGGAAGCGCACCAGCACCAGCGCCGCCAGCAGCTGGGAGTCCTGGTACGTCGTGGTGCGCGCGAAGAGCGGCACGTCGATCAGCGCCGCGATCAGCGCGGCACCGATCAGGAAGCTGACCACGACCGAGCCCCAGGCCGGGCGGGCCGCCAGGGCGCCGCGGGGCAGCAGGGGGTCGCTGGCGCGGCGCAGGTGCACCACGAAGGCCACCGTCGCGACCGCGGCGCCCAGCAGGTACCAGCGGCCCTGGTCGGAGAAGACCTGGACCTTGGGGTCGGCGGTCGCGAAGGCGAGGATCACCCCGCCGAGCGCCACCGCGAGGTAGCTCGCCCCGGTCACGTCGGCCTCGCGCAGCGACCGGCCCCACGCCCGCAGGTCGACCAGCGGGCGCCGGGCCGTCAGGGTGCGCGCGACCAGGAGCATGGCGAGCACCACGGTGGCCGCCCCGACCGGGGTCAGCCAGCGCCCGCCGCCCTCGACGAAGGGGATGAAGAGCCGGCCGTAGTCGATGTCGGCGCGCAGCGACCCGGGTGGCTGGAACACCAGCGCGCCGGCCAGCAGCAGGAGCAGCAGCAGCGCCACCCCGACCAGGTCGGGCAGCCCGCGCCGGCCGGCCCGCGGCCGCCCGGCTCCGGCGCCCCGGGACGCCAGCGCCGCGATGGCCGCGGCGAGCACCAGCCCGACCGCCAGGTTGATGAGGAAGATCGCCCGCCAGTCGGCGAAGGCGAGCACGGCGGCGCCGTAGAGAGGGCCGACCACGCTGCCGATCTCCTGGACCGCCGAGACCAGCCCGAGCGGCACGCCACGCCGCTCGCGCGGGTAGAGGTCGGCCACCAGCGCCAGGGTGGCCGGCACCAGGCCGCCGCCGCCCACGCCCTGCAGGAAGCGCCCGGCGACCATCGAGGGCATGTCGTACGCCGCCGCGGTGACGATGGAGCCGACGGCGAAGACCACCAGCGAGGCGGTCAGCACCGGCACCCGGCCGCGCAGGTCGGCGATCCGCCCGATCAGCGGCAGCATGGCGACGTAGCCGAGCAGGAAGCCCGAGATGATCGGCGCGGCCCGCTGGAGCTGGTCGGGCGAGAGCCCCACCCCGGCCATCATGTCGACCAGCGCCAGCACCACGACATAGGTGTCGGCGGCCGCGAAGGCCACCGCCACCGCGGCCAGGCCCAGCAGCAGCCGGGGGCCCCGGGCGGTGCCTCCCGCGGCGCTGGTCGTGCTCACTCGGGTGCGGTGATCTGCGGCGAGGAGCCGTAGTCGTCGAAGTCGATCGTGTAGGTCATCGACTCCCCGTCGCCGTAGAAGGCACCGGTCAGGACCATCGAGCGCAGCTCGCCGTCGTCGCTGATCGAGTACGACGCGTCGAAGTCGCCCTCGGCGCTGGGGATGATCGTGGCCGCGACCTCGCCCGAGATCGTGCCGGTGTAGGTGGTCAGCACGTCGCGGTTGTCGGTGCCGCCGCGCACCTGCTCGCCGACCTCGACCTCCTCGGTGCTGGTCAGCAACGAGGAGAAGCCGCCCTCGGGCCCGAGCAGGGCAGCGGGGTCGGGGGCGCCGTACTCGGCCGGGTCGATCTGCGACCACCCGGTGGTCAGCGGCACCTGGGCGTAGACGACGTCGTCGACGCCGACCACGGGCACCTCGGGCTCGAAGCCGGCGAAGCGCACGGTGATGACCCCGTCGAAGGCCGCCGGGCTGGGCGTGCCGACACCCTCGGCGCCCAGCAGGCCCTCGACGCCCTCGGGCAGGTCGTCGGTGGCCAGGCGGACCTGCACCCCGCTGGTCTCGTCGAGGGTCGTCTTCGCCTCGGCGAGCACCTCCTCGGCGCTGGGGGCGTCCTCGGCCGGGGCGGAGTCGTCGCTGCTGCAGGCGGAGAGGCCGCCGAGGGCCATCAGGCCGGACGCGGCCAGGGCCGCGAGGGTGGGAGCACGCATGTCACTCAGCCTTGCACATCGCCCGGAACGCCAGCAGGAACGTCAGCGGCGCTCGCCGGGACCCGCAGCGCGACGGGGCCGGCGCAGGCCGCGACGGCCTGCGAGCCGGGTACGCCCGAGCCGTCGCGCCGCCCGGTGGCCGGCGGCAGCTCGACCGGGGCGCCGCTGGCGGCGGCGGCCCGTGCGGGCGCCGTGCCGGCCCACGCCAGCACCAGGGCGTCCTCGCCCTTGAGGAAGCGGTGGCAGCGCACCCCGCCGGTGGCCCGGCCCTTGGCGGGGTACTCCGAGAACGGGGTCACCTTGATCGCGCCGACCTCGGTGCCGGGCAGCGCGGTCGAGGACCCGGAGGCCGTGACCAGCACGGCCCCCTCGGGGGCGGCGGGGTCGACCGCACCGAACCAGAGCACCGACTGGCCCTCGGTGAGGCGGATGCCGGCGATGCCGCCGCCGGAGCGGCCCTGGGGCCGCACGGCGTCGGCGGTGAAGTGCAGCAGCTGGGCGTCGGTGCTGACGAAGCACAGCGACTCCTCGCCGGTGACCAGCTCGAGCGCCCCGACGACCTCGTCGCCGTCCTTGAGGCCGATGACCTCCCAGTCGTCGCGGTTGAGCACCTCGGGGTTGACCCGCTTCACCACGCCCTGGCGGGTGCCGAGCGCGAGCCCGGGCCCGTCGGCGGCCAGCGTGCACAGCGCCAGCGCCCGCTCGCCCCCGGCGAGCTGGAGCACCTCGCTCAGCGGCACCCCGCCCTGGAGGTTGGGGTCGTTGGCCGAGGCCGGGATGGTGGGCAGGTCGAGCACCGAGAGCCGCAGCAGGCGTCCCTGGCTGGTCAGCACCCCGACCTCGGCGCGCGCGGTGGTGGCGACCGCGGAGACCACGACGTCGTGGTTGGTGCGCCCGCCCCCGACCCCGGGCGCCTCGGCGCTCGAGGAGCGCGCCAGCAGGCCGGTGGAGGAGAGGTAGGCGAAGCAGGGGTCGTCGGCGACCTCCAGCGGGGTCGCGGCGGCCGCGGCGGGGGTGCCGGCCGACTCGAGCAGCACGGTGCGGCGCGGGGTGCCGTAGGTCTTGGCGACCTCGGCCAGCTCGTCGGAGACGACCTCGCGCAGCAGCTGGTCGTCGGCCAGGATCGCGTCGAGGGCCTCGATCTCGCCGCGCAGCTGCTCCTGCTCCTTCTCCAGCTCGATGCGGCTGAAGCGGGTCAGGCGGCGCAGCTGCATCTCGAGGATGTAGTCGGCCTGGAGCACCGAGAGCTCGAAGACGGTGGTCAGCCGCTCGCGGGCGGCGCTCGCGTCGTCGCTGGTGCGGATCACCTGGATGACCTCGTCGATGTCGAGCAGCGCCACCAGCAGGCCGTCGACCAGGTGCAGCCGCTCGGCCTTCTTGGTGCGCCGGAACTGCGAGCGGCGGCGTACGACGTCGTAGCGGTGGCCCAGGAAGACCTCGAGCATCTGCTTGAGGCCCAGGGTGCGGGGCTGGCCGTCGACCAGGGCGACGTTGTTGATGCCGAAGGAGTCCTCGAGCGGGGTCTGGCGGTAGAGCTGCTCGAGCAGCGCCTCGGGCACGAAGCCGTTCTTGACCTCGATGACCAGGCGAAGGCCGTGGTCGCGGTCGGTGAGGTCCTTGATGTCGGCGATGCCGGAGATCTTCTTGCCCTGCACCAGGGTCTTGATCCGCTCGACGATCTTCTCGGTGCCCACGCCGTACGGCATCTCGGTGACGACGATGGCCTTGCGGCGCCCGATCGTCTCGATGCGTGCGGTGGCGCGCATCTTGAAGGTGCCGCGGCCCGACTCGTAGGCGTCGCGGACGCCGTCGAGGCCCACGATCTTGCCGCCGGTGGGCAGGTCGGGCCCGGGGATGAAGCGCATCAGGTCGTCGAGGCCGGCGCCGGGGTGGATGATCAGGTGGCGCAGCGCCTGGACCACCTCGACGAGGTTGTGCGGCGCGCAGTTGGTGGCCATGCCGACCGCGATGCCGGTGGTGCCGTTGACCACGAGGTTGGGGATCGCCGACGGCAGCACGGTCGGCTCGGTCTCGCGGGAGTCGTAGTTGGGCTTGAAGTCGACCGTGTCCTCCTCGATGGAGGCGGTCATCGCGACGGCGGGCGGGGCCATCCGGCACTCGGTGTAGCGCATGGCGGCGGGGGAGTCGTCGGGCGAGCCGAAGTTGCCGTGCCCGTCGATGAAGGGCAGGCGCATCGACCACGACTGGGCGGTGCGCACCAGGGCGTCGTAGATCGCGGAGTCGCCGTGCGGGTGCAGGCGACCCATCACCTCACCCACGACGCGTGCGCTCTTGACGTGCCCGCGGTCGGGGAAGAGCCGCATCTCGCTCATCGTGTAGAGGATCCGCCGCTGCACGGGCTTGAGACCGTCGCGCGCGTCGGGCAGCGCCCGGGAGTAGATGACGGAGTAGGCGTACTCCAGGAACGAGCTGCGCATCTCGTCGCCGACGTCGATGTCGAGGATGTGCTCCTCGAAGTCGTCGGGCAGCGGCTGCTTGGTGGAACCCTTGGCCATGGGCGCCATTGTCCCGGTCGCGTCCGCGTCCTCGCGCCGGGGCACGCCGGTCGGTGGTCTTCGGTAGATTCTCCGGTGTGAGCGGCGGCCCCCAGCACGACGAGATCCCCACGTCCAGCGAGCCCGCGGCACCTGGCGCGCCCCGGCACTGGCAGGCCGACGTCCTGCTGCGCGACGGGCGCACCGCCCACATCCGCCCGATCACCCCCGACGACGCCGAGCGGCTCGTCGACTTCTACAGCCGGGTCTCCGACCGCTCGAAGTACTACCGGTTCTTCTCGCCGATGCCGCGGCTCTCCGACCGCGACGTGCAGCGCTTCACCCAGGTCGACCACCACGACCGGGTGGCGCTGGTGCTGGTGCTGGCCGAGCGGATGATCGCGGTGGGCCGCTACGACCGGGTGCGCGCCGGCGAGGCCGAGGTCGCCTTCCTCGTCGAGGACCAGCACCAGGGCCGCGGCATCGCCCAGCTGCTGCTCGAGCACCTGGCCCAGGCCGGGCGCGAGCGGGGCCTGGAGAAGTTCACCGCCGAGGTGCTGCCCGACAACTCCCGGATGATCCAGACCTTCCGCGACGCCGGCTACCGGGTGGCCAGCGAGTTCGAGGACGGCGTCATCCAGCTCGAGTTCCCCATCGACGCCACCGACACCGCGATCGGGGTGATGCAGGACCGCGAGCACCGCGCCGAGGCCGCCTCGATCGAGAAGTTCTTCAACCCGCGCTCGGTCGCGATCATCGGCGCCTCGCGCCGCCAGGACACGATCGGCCAGACCCTGGTGCGCAACCTGGTGATGGGCGACTTCACCGGGCGCGTGTACGCCGTCAACCCCTCGGCCGGCGCGGTGTCGGGGCTGCCGGCGTACAAGAGCGTGGGGGAGATCCCCGACGCCGTCGACGTCGCGATCGTCGCGGTGCCGGCCGACGCGGTGCAGGACGTCGTGCTCGACTGCGCGGCCAAGGGCGTGCACGGGCTGGTGGTGATCTCCAGCGGCTTCGCCGAGACCGGCGAGGAGGGCCGCCAGCGCCAGCGGCGCCTCGTGGGGCTCTCGCGCTCCTACGGGCTGCGCCTGATCGGCCCCAACTGCCTGGGTGTCATCAACACCGACCCGGGCGTCTCCATCAACGCCTCGCTGTCGTCGGTGATGCCGCCGCGCGGCCGGGCGGGGTTCTTCTGCCAGTCCGGCGCGCTCGGCTCGGCGATCCTCGAGAAGGTCCAGAACCGTGGCCTGGGCCTGTCGACCTTCGTCAGCGCCGGCAACCGCGCCGACGTCTCGGGCAACGACCTGCTGCAGTACTGGGAGGAGGACGACTCCACCGAGGTCGTGCTGCTCTACCTCGAGTCGATCGGCAACCCGCGCAAGTTCTCCCGGATCGCGCGACGGGTCTCGCTGCGCAAGCCGATCATCGCGGTGCGCTCGGGGCGCACCACCCAGGGCGTGCCGATGGGCCACGCCGTGCGCAAGATCGCCGCGCCGCCGGCCGCGGTCGACGCGATGTTCCGCCAGGCCGGGATCATCCAGGTCGGCACCCTCGACGAGATGTTCGACGTCGCCCAGCTCGTGGCCCACCAGCCGCTGCCGCGCGGGCGCCGGGTCGCGATCGTCGGCAACTCCGACGCCCTGGGCCTGCTGGCCGCCGACGCCGCCGCCGAGGTCGGCCTGGTGGTCAACAAGTCGGTGCCGCTGGGCGCCGACGCGACCGCCGAGGACTTCGAGGACGCCCTCGACGCCGCCATCGACGACCCCGACGTCGACTCGGTCGTCGCGGTCTACACCCCGCCGCTCAACGTCAGCGGCGAGGAGGTCGCCAACGTGCTGGCCGCCATCGGCGAGCAGTCCGACAAGCCGCTGGTCTCGACCTTCCTGGGTGTCGAGGGCGTGCCCGAGCTGCTGCGGGTGCCCGACGTGGCCGGCTCGACCGCCGGGCGCGGCTCGGTGCCGTCGTACCCCGCCGTCGAGGCGGCGGTGCGGGCGCTGGCGCGTGTCGTCGAGTACGCCGTGTGGCTGCGCACCCCCGACGGTGCGCCGCTGGACCCCGAGGGCGCCGACGAGGACACCGCCCGCGGGATCGTCAACCGGGTGCTGGCCGAGAACCCCCAGGGCGCCGAGCTCAACCGCGAGGACCTGCGGTCGCTGCTCGCCGCCTACGACATCGACCTGTGGCCCTCGCGGGTCGTGAGCACCCTGGGCGAGGCCACCGCGGCCGCCGTCGAGCTGGGCTGGGACGTCGTGCTCAAGGCCACCGCCGACCACCTGCGCGAGCGCCCCGACCTCGCCCACGTGTGGCGCAACATCGACGGCGCCCACCAGATGAAGGACGCCTGGGCGTCGCTGACGGCGCTGGTGGGCGAGGAGGACCTCACCGACGCCTTCCTCGTGCAGGGCACCGCGCCCCCGGGCGTGCCGGTGAGCATCTCCAGCATCGAGGACCCGCTCTTCGGGCCGGTGGTCTCCTTCGGCATCTCCGGGCCGTTGACCGAGCTGCTCGGCGACCGCGCCTACCGCATCCCGCCGCTGGGCGCGCGCGACGCCGCGGCGATGGTGCGCGAGGTCAAGGCGAGCCCGATGCTCTTCGGCTACCGGGGCAGCGAGGTCGTCGACGTCGGCGAGGTCGAGCGCCTGATCAGCCGGGTCTCGCAGCTGCAGAACGACATGCCGCAGCTCTCCGCGCTCGAGCTCGGGCTGGTGCTCGCCGGGCCGTCGGGATCGACGGTGCTCGACGCCTCGGCCCGGGTCGAGCCGGCCGCCGACTCGCGCTCCGACTGGTTCGTGCGGCGGATGCCCTCGCAGCCGGGCGACACCATTCCGAGCTGAGGTCGCCCTACCCGTATGCTCCGTGACCATGGTGATCTCTGACAGCGCGCGCCTGCTCTTCGTGCACGTGCAGAAGACCGGTGGGTCGACCATCCACAACCGGCTCACGGAGGTCCTGCCCGACGCCCGTCAGGTCAAGGGCGTCGACCGGCACGGCACGCTGGGCCAGATCCTGCGCGCCGAGCCCGAGCTGTCGTCGTACTGGACGTTCGGCATCGTGCGGAACCCGTGGGCCCGGATGCTGTCGTGGTTCCGGATGGTGGAGCGCTTCCGCGACTCCGAGCAGGACGGCGAGCGCCGCCTGGACCGCAAGAACCAGTTCATCCGCTCGGTCGCCGAGACCTGCCCCGACTTCGAGTCCTTCATCATGAAGGGCCTCGACGAGTTCTCGCGGCTGCAGACCCCCCAGTGGCGCTACCTGGCCACCAAGACCCGTCGCGCCGACATGATCGGGCGCCAGGAGAGCCTCGAGGCCGACCTGCGCGCCGTGCAGGCCCGCTTCGACATCCCGTGGGAGCCGTTGAAGAGCGTCAACATCGACCGCACCCGCCCCGACTACAAGCAGGGCCCCGAGCTCGGTGGGCGCGACACCCGCTACCGCAGCGAGTACACCGACGAGATGGCGCGGCGCGTCGAGGCGGCCTTCGCCCGCGACGTCACCGCCTTCGGCTACGAGTTCTGATCATGCGCGCCCGCACCGACGACCGTGACCGACTGCGCGAGCTGCGCGCCGCGATCGACCGCACCGGCTACTACCCGGAGGTGGTCGGCGAGGGCGTCCAGTCCGCCGTCGCCGGCGAGCAGGTGGTCTCGTTCTTCGTCCACCACGAGCCGACCTTCGAGCACGACGAGGTGCGCCGCCACCTGTCGGTGGTGGTGCTCACCCCGACCCGCCTGGTCCTGGCCCACACCGACGAGCACACCGGCGACGACCTGCTGCCCGAGCCCTACACCTCCACCTCCACCGAGTCGATCCGCCTCAGCGCGGTCCGCTCGGTCGTGGTGACCCGGATGGTCGCCAACCCGACCTCCGGGCCCGGCCACCCGGCCGAGGCCGTGATGACGATCGGGTGGGGCGGCGTGAGCCGCGTCGACCTCGAGCCGGCCGGCTGCAGCGACCCCGAGTGCGACGCCGACCACGGCTACACCGGCGTCCTGGCCCCCGACGACTTCTCCCTGCGGGTCTCGGCCGCCGCCGACGGCAAGGAGGCCGTCGCCGGCCTGCTGGGCTTCGCCGAGTCGCTCTCCGCGCGCACCCACCAGGCGCCCTCGGCGCCGTGACGTTCCTCGCGCCCGGGTACGGCGACCGGTCGCTGGCTGACGTGGTGCCCGCCGTCGGCGCCGCCCTGGGGGTGCGCCTCGACGGTGTCGGCGTCAGCGAGGCGATGGCGCTGCCCGAGGCGCCGGCGTACGTCGTGTTCCTCGTCGACGGGCTCGGCTCGCGGCTCCTGGAGCGCTACGCCCACGTGGCGCCGTACCTCTCCTCGCTGCGCAGCGCGGTGCCGCAGGCGACGGCGGGCGTGCCGTCGACCACCGCGACCAGCCTGACGTCGCTGGGCACGGGCCTGCCGCCCGGCGCGCACGGTGTCGTCGGCTTCACCTCACGGGTGCCGGGCACCGAGCGGCTGCTCAACGCCCTGTCGTGGCCGGCCGACGTCGACCCGGCCGAGTGGCAGCCGCACCCGACCGTGTTCTCGCGGCTGCGGGAGCGCGGGGTGGCGGTGAGCGTGGTCAACAAGCGCGACTTCGCCACCAGCGGGCTGACCCGGGCGGCGCACCGCGGTGCGGAGTTCGTGGGCGCCGACATGGTGGGCGAGCGGATCGCGGCGGCGGTCGCGGCCTCCGACCACGCCCCCGCGCTGACTTACCTCTACGACGGCGACCTCGACTGGACCGGGCACCGCTACGGCGTCGCCTCGACCGAGTGGCTGCAGCAGCTGGCGATGATCGACCACGAGGCCGAGCAGCTGCGCGAGGCGCTGCCGCCCTCGACGCGTCTCGTCGTGGTCGCCGACCACGGGATGGTCGACTCCCCGGCGGGCTCGCGGGTCGACGTCGACACCGTGCACGAGCTGCGCGACGGGCTGGTGCTCTTCGGCGGCGAGGCCCGCTTCCGCCAGCTCTACTGCCAGCGCGGGGCCGTCGACGACGTCGTGGCCACCTGGCGGGGCGTGCTGGGCGACAGGGCCGAGGTGCTGACCCGTGAGGACGCCACCGCGCTGGGCTGGTTCGGTGACGTGTCGTCCGCGGTGCGTCCGCGCATCGGCGACGTCGTGGTGGCCTGCCGCGGGGACGCCGCCGTGGTCTCGAGCGTCGACTGGGCCTACGAGGCCCGGCTGGTGGGCATGCACGGGTCGCTGACGCCCGACGAGATGCTCATCCCGGTCCTGGTGGACTGAGCGGTGCAGGTGGTCGCGGGCGGGCGCTGGACCGGCCGCGTCGTGGTGGGCGTCGCCGGTCTCGCCGGGCTCGCGGGGTGCGGGGTCGCGGACGAGCCGCCCGAGAGGCTGTGGTCCAACACGGTGGTGGTGACCGCCGAGGACAGCTCGGAGTTCATGCTCGGTCTCGCCGAGGTCACGTGTCGTGCCGACGGGGAGCGGCTGCTGGTCACGTCGGGGGAGGTCTCCCGCGAAGGTGGCACCGTGGACTCCGCCGTGCTCGAGGTCTCGGTCGACCCGAGCCGCGTGGAGACCGGTCGCGACTACCCCCTGGGGTCCGACGGGGAGGCCTTCCAGGTCTCGGTGCTGGTGCCTGCACCCAGCGCCAACCCGCCGGCTCCGCAGCGCGCCAACCGGGCCACCAGCACCCTGGACGGCTCCGAGGGCACGCTGCGCTTCGAGACGCTCGGCTGCGGCGACGAGCCGGGGGTCAGCCTCACCATCGACGCCGTGCTCGCCAGCGCGTACGACGACCGTGGCCCCGTGCCCGTCGAGGGCGCGCTCTGGGTGACGAACAGCCGCGTGGGGCAGTGAGCCTCGCCGACGTGTGGCCGATCTTCGGCCTCGAGGTGACGGTCGGCGACCTGAGCCTGCGCCTGCCTCGCGACGAGGAGGTCGCCGCCCTGGCCCGTCTGGCGGGCGACGGCGTCCACCGACCGGACGAGCGGCCCTTCCTGACCCCGTGGACCGAGGGTGGCCCCGAGGCCCGCGCCCGGTTCGTGCTGCGCGAGCACTGGTCCGCCCTCGCCTCGTGGGAGCCGTACGACTGGAGGCTCGGCCTTGCTGTCTTCGCCGACGGCGAGCCGGTCGGGTCGATCACCCTGCGCGCCCGCGACCTCGCCGTCCTCGGCGAGGTCAGCACCTTCTCCTGGCTGGGGCTCGCTCACCACGGCCGGGGCATCGGCACCCGGGCCCGGGCGGGCGTGCTGAGCCTGGCCTTCGACCACCTGGGCGCGCGCTCGGCGACCAGCGAGGTCTTCCCCGACAACCACGCCTCGCAGGGGGTCTCGCGCCAGCTCGGCTACGAGCCCGACGGCGTCTCCTGGGGCGTGCGGGGCGACGAAGCCCTTCTGTCCGACCGGCTCCGGCTGGTCCGCGAGCGCTGGGCCGGGGCGCCCGAGCCCGTCGACGTACGCGGCCTGGACGCCTGCCGCTCGTACTTCGGCTGAGCCGTCGCCGGACGTGCCGGTGCCCCCGTCGCGGTGGTGCTGCGGCGGGGGTGTCGGGGCGGCTGGTTTACGCGGGCCGACTCGGTGGTCTGGGGGCTTGGCCGAGGTCGGTGGTGCCTTGGGGTTCGACGAGGTACTGGTAGCGCTGCGGGCTGGTCCACAGGAACCCGGTGGGTGTGGGGCGGTAGGTCCAGGCGGTGTGGGTCTTGGCTCGATGGTGTCGCCTGCACAGGGTGGCGAGGTTGGCCGATGTGGTTTGGCCAGGTGGGCCGTGGGGGTCGTAGGCCTCGATGTGGTCGAGGTCGGCGTGGGTCTCGTCCGGGGTGCGGCGGCGGGCGCGGCGGGTGCAGTGCGGGAACACGCAGCGGGGGTGGCGGAGTCGGGTCTGTTCGGCGAGCCGGTCGCTGGGGGTGTACCCGTCGGTGGTGATGTCCTCGTCGAGGTCGATCGGGCGGCGGGGGTGGGGGCGTAGGTCGGGGTTGCTGGCGAAGCCGCGGATGTCGTCGGCGGTGATCTGCTGACGCGCCGGGGCGTGCACCTGGCGGAAGGGGTGCTCGTAGGCCTCGGGGTCTGCGCCGCTGCCGGTGATGGTGCGGTAGGTGACGTGGGTGTCGGGGACGCGGAGCCATTCGCAGACCTGGTCGACGGTGACGAAGCTGCGGGTCTCCTCGATACGCCCGAGGTGCAGCCCGGCGGAGAGGTTGTTGGACCTGAGGGTGGTGGGGTCGATACCGGCCAGGGCTACGTCGGTCAGGTGGACGTTGAGCACGACCTGCCGTGCAGGCACCCGAGGCGCGTCCTCGTCGCCGGTGTCGTCGCCGGTGAGGTCGAGGGTGGTCTGGGTGCGGGCGAGGATGCCCAGGGCCATGCTGCGTCGTACGTCGAGGGGTTGGTCGGAGCCGGCCAGCGCGAGGTTGCGGGCCTCGCGGGTGACGGCGTTGTCGAGGTCGAGGGCGTCGGCCAGGTCGAGGCAACCGGTGATGTCGACGGTGCCGTCGATGCACTGCCCACCGCTGGTGGCGGAGGCCAGGTGGATGTCGAGGCGGCGGTCCTCGGCGGCCATGGCGCGCTTGTCCTCGGCGGTCTCGGGGTCGAAGCGGCACAGGGCTTCCTCGACGAGGCGCCCGAGGACGGCGTAGGAGCAGGTGGCGGCGACGCCGGCGAGGTGGTGGTCGACCCAGGCGGCGGCTTCGTAGGGGAGGCCGAGGGTGGCCTCGGCGATGCGGCGGGCCCGCCACACCGGCACCCGACCGGCGACCACCGCGGTGTGGAGGCGGGGGAGTCGGTAGCGGGTCTCGACGACGTGGGCGACGTAGCGGATGGCTGCATCGGCTGACATCCCGAGGGCGGTGCCGTACTCGATGACCGCGAACTCGGAGACCTTGGGTGCGCCGGGCCCGGCGAGGGTGATGAGCATGTCGGTGCCGGGCAGGACCGCGGCCTTGGCCTCGTCGCGGGTGGAGTGCATGGCCGCCCAGGTGCAGGTGGCCTCGTACATCGCGACCTCGGCGGCGTCGCGGGCCGCACGCTGGGAGCGGGCGTAGGCGAGGACCGCGTCAGCGGTGTCGCAGCGCTCGAGCTCCTGGGTGGTCATGCTCCTATTCTAGTCGAACGTGTGTTCGAGTCAAGGGTCTGTCGGAGTCTGTGGAATGTCATGGCAGGTCGTCGCGGAGGCCCTGGGTGCACCCCCACGACCTGCGGTGGGGAGATGCCGGTTCGGTGCTTGCGGGGTCTCGACGACGCGCGTCGCTGGCGCTCCTTGCTGCTCGACCAACGGAGGCGGCGTGCGTCGGGGGAAGTGGCGCCGGCTCGGTGGTTGCGGGGTCTCGACGACGCGCGTCGCTGGCGCTCCTTGCTGCTCGACCAACGGAGGCGGCGTAGGTCGGGGGAGGTGGCGTCGGCTCGGTGGTGGCGGGGTCTCGACGACGCGCGTCGCTGGCGCTCCTTGCTGCTCGACCAACGAGGGCGGCGTACGGCGGGGGAGGTGGCGCCGGCTCGGTGGTGGCGGGGTCTCGACGACGCGCGTCGCTGGCGCTCCTTGCTGCTGCTCGACCAACGAGGGCGGCGTACGGCGGGGGAAGTGGCGCCGGCGCGGTGGTGGCGGGGTCTCGACGACGCGCGTCGCTGGCGCTCCTTGCTGCTCGACCAACGGAGGCGGCGTACGCCGAGGGAAGTGGCGCCGGCTCGGCGGGAGACCGGGGAGGTGGTCACCCGCGGGGGTGGACGTGGGTCGGGGCTGGGTGGGTACCGAGAAGGTGGACAGCAACCACGACGAAGCCAAGGGAGCACACCGTGCCGTCAGTCGAGCGCACCGTCACCGTCGACCAGCCGATCCAGAAGGTCTGGGACTACCTCAGCGACTTCCGCAACAGCGAGGAGTGGGACCCGCCGTCGGTGAGCACCGAGCGGACCAGCGGCGACGGGGGAGTCGGGACGACCTACCACAACGTCTCGAAGTTCCTCGGCTCCGAGCAGGAGGTCGACTACACGGTCACCCAGCACGAGGCGCCACACACCTTCCAGCTCAAGGGCGACGCGGGGTCGATCCAGCTGCTCGACACGATCACCTTCGAGGAGCGCAACGGGCGCACGTCGGTGACCTACCACGCCGAGTTCGACCCGCAGGGCGCCGCCAAGCTGGCCGAGCCGCTGATGCCTGCAGGTCTCAAGCTGCTGGCCGACAAGGTCGCCGCCAGCATGGAGGAGCACCTCAGCAAGCTCTGAGCGACACTCAGGTGGATGACGCCTCGGCGATCGCCGCGATCGAGGCGTCGAGGGCGGCGTCGAACTCGGCGTCGTCCATCTGCGCGGTCAGCCCCTCGGTGAGCGCGCGCGAGAAGCTGGCGATGACCCCGGGGTTCCGGGTGAGACGGGCGACCGCCTCCTCGCGGGTGTAGCCGCCGGACAGGGCCGCCACCCGCAGGACACGGGGGTGCTCGAGCAGACGGGTGTGCAGCCCGTCCTGGTCGGGCAGGGTCAACTTCAGCACCACGTCCTGGCCCTCGTCGAGGCCGTCGAGGTGCTCGAGCAGGGTCGCGTCGACCATCTCGTCGGTGGCGGCCTTGCGCGGGCTCGCGATGTCGACCTCCGGCTCGATGATGGGCACCAGCCCCGCGGCCAGGACCTGCCGGGCGACCGCGAGCTGCTGGGCCACCACCGCCTCGACCCCCGCCGCGTCGTCGGTCAGCACCACCGAGCGCATCTTGGTGCCGAAGACGCCGTGCCCCTTGGCCCGCTCCAGGACCTCGTCGAGGCCCGGCATGGGCCGCATCAGCCTGGCCCCGTGCGCCTCGTCCTCGAGCCCCTTGTCGATCTTGAGGAACGGCACCACCTGCTTCTCCTGCCACAGGTACTCCGCCGAGCCCCGGCCCTCGATCTCGCGGTCCATCGTCTGCTCGAAGAGGATGGTGGCCAGGATGCGGTCGCCGCCGAAGACCGCGCTGGTGATGATCCGGGTGCGCATCCGGTGCACGAGGTCGAACATCGTCGCCTCGTCGTCGTACGCCGTCTCGTCGAGGCCGTAGAGCCGCAGCGCCTTCGGCGTGCTGCCGCCGCTCTGGTCGAGCGCGGCGACGAAGCCGCGGCCGGTCCTGACACGGGCGAGCATCTCGGGGTCCATCTGCCCACCCTCACCCGCCGGCGCGCCGGGCGGGAGGGACGTTGGTCCCGGACGGCTCAGCCGAAGGGCAGCGGCTCGGGCGCCAGCGAGACCGCCTTGGCGCGCGCGGCGGTGAGCCGGCGGCGGTGGTGCTGGCGGCAGAGCACCTCGTAGGCCACGTCGGCGTCGGCGTCGGAGGTGGGCGTGGGGGTCTCGGCGGCCTCGACGTCGCCGACGACGATCACCTCGCCGTCGGTGACCATCACGCCGTTCTCGGTGCGTGCGTTGTGGGTGGCGCGCTTGCCGCACCAGCACAGCGCCTCGACCTGCAGCACGTTCATCCGGTCCGCGAGCTCGACCAGGCGCCCCGAGCCCGGGAACAGCTGGGTGCGGAAGTCGGTGAGGATGCCGAAGGCGAAGACGTCGATCTGCAGCTCGTCGACGATCTTGGCCAGCTGGTCGACCTGGTCGCGGGTGTAGAACTGGGCCTCGTCGCAGATCACGTAGTCGATGCGGGTGCCCTGGGTGAGGCTGTCGACGACGTGGCGCCAGAAGTCGAAGTCGGCGTCGACCTCGAGCGCCTCGTGGGTCAGCCCGAGCCGGCTGGAGATGCGGCCCTGGCCGGCCCGGTCGCGGGTGACGAAGATCCGCCCCTGCCGCCCGCGTGCGGCGTGGTTGTGGTTCGTCTGGAGCGCCAGGGTGCTCTTGCCCGAGTCCATGGTCCCGGTGAAGAAGTGCAGTTCGGCCACGGGGCGCGATCCTCTCACGAGCCGACCCGTGCGGCACGATGGGCGCCATGAGCAGTCCTCTCATCAGCGCCCCCGTGCTCCGCGGCCTCCTCGACGACCCGCACGCGCCCGTCGTGACGCTCCTCGACGTCCGCTACCGCCTCGGTGGCCCCGCCGGGCCCGGCCAGCACGCCGAGGGCCACCTGCCCGGGGCGGCGTACGTCGACCTCGACACCGACCTGGCCGCGCCGCCCGCGACCACCCCCGACGGCGGCGGGCGGCCACCCGCTGCCGACCACCGAGGACTTCGAGGCCGCGATGCGCCGCCTCGGCGTCGACGACGACCGGCCCGTGGTCGTGTACGACGACTGGTCGGGGCTCGCCGCGAGCCGGGCCTGGTGGCTGCTGCGCTACCACGGCCACCGCAACGTGCGGGTCCTCGACGGCGGCTGGGCCGCGTGGCTCGCCGTCGGCGGCCCGGTCGAGACCGGTCCGGTCGACCCCTCGCCCGGCGGCTTCACGGCGCGACCCGGGCAGATGCCCGTGGTGGCTCTCGGCGACGTCCTCGACGTCGACGTGCTGGTCGACGCCCGCGCCCCCGAGCGCTACCGCGGCGACGTCGAGCCGATGGACCCGGTCGCGGGCCACGTGCCCGGCGCGGTCAACGTGCCGACGACGACCAATCTCACCTCGGCCGGGACCTTCCGCGACGCCACCACGCTGCGTGCGCTGTACGCCGCCGAGGGGGTCGCGCCGGGCGCCGACGTCGCGGCGTACTGCGGCTCGGGCGTCACCGCCTGCCACGACGTGCTGGCCATGGAGCTGGCCGGCATCCGTGCGGCGCTCTACCCCGGCTCGTGGAGCGAGTGGAGCGCCGACCCGCAGCGGCCCGTCGAGCGGGGCTGACCCGTCGAGGGGTGCCTACCAGTGCACGCCCTTGAAGATCTTGGCCAGCATGATCTGCTCGCTCTCGCGGGTCCCGCCCGAGCCCTCGCCCTTGGCCGCGGCCGAGTCGGGGAAGACGTGGTAGGCCATGTTGAGCAGCCGGAAGGTCAGCTTGGGCGCCAGCGTGTGCATCACCGCGCCGGCGTTGCCCAGCAGCGTGTTGATCTCGTGGGGCCGCCCGACCATCGCCTCGACCACCAGGTCGGCCGCCTGCGCCGGTGAGATCGTGGGGAACTTGTCGTAGATCTTGGTCGGCGCGATCATCGGGGTGCGCACCAGCGGCATGTGGATGCCGGTGAAGGTGATGCCGTCGCCGACGAGCTCGGAGGCCACCACGTTGCTCCACGAGTCGAGCGCCGACTTCGAGGCGACGTACGCCGAGAACCGCGGCGGGTTGGTCTGGACGCCGATCGAGCTGACGTTGACTACGTGCCCGCGCTTCTGCTCCTGCATGGTCGGCAGCAGCCCCATCACCAGGCGGATCGCGCCGAAGTAGTTGAGCTGCATGGTGCGCTCGAAGTCGTGGAAGCGGTCGTGGGACAGGCGCAGCGAGCGACGGATCGAGCGGCCCGCGTTGTTGACCACGTAGTCGACCGAGGGCAGCTCGCTCGCCAGCTGCTCGCACAGCCGGTCGATCGCCTTGAGGTCGGAGAGGTCGCACGGGTAGACCAGCGCCTGCCCGCCGCGCACCTCGATCATGGCGCGCACCTCCTCGAGCTTGTCCTTGCCGCGCGCGACCAGCACCGGCACGCCGCCGGCCTGGGCGACCTTGTGGGCGGTGACCTGGCCGATGCCGGAGGAGGCGCCGGTGATGACGACGTACTTGCCCTGCAGCGCCGCGCGGATGCGCGGGTCGCGGGCGGTCGTCTCGTCGAGGTGCTCCTCCCAGTAGGAGTAGAGCGTGCGGGCGTAGGACTCGAGGTCGGGCACGGCGATCCCGGAGCCGGCCAGCGCCCGCTCGGTGCGCCGGGAGTCGAAGACGGCGGTGAAGCTCGTGTGCGCCAGCACCTCGGCCGGGACGCCGACGCGGCTGGTGACCAGGTCGAGCACCGCCTGCAGCGCGCCGTTCTTGCCCACGGCGTTGAGCAGCCCCGAGGGCTGGACCGCGCGCGGCAGGCGACGGGTCAGGCCGCGGTCGAGGCCGGTGGCGAAGGTCGGGGCGCCGGCCGCGGCGCAGAAGGCGTTGATCATCTCCACCACGGGCTGCGGCTCGGGGTTGACCAGGTGGAAGGCCTCCCCGTCACGGCCCGGCAGGTGGGCGAGGTGGTCCATCGCGCGGGCGACGTAGTCGACCGGCACCACGTTGGTGTCGCCCATGTCGACCCCGGCCAGCGGCAGCCAGGCCGGCAGCACGTCGCGCATGGTCTTCATCAGCCCGAAGAAGTAGTAGGGCCCGTCGACCTTGTCCATCGCGCCGGTCTGGGAGTCGCCGACCACGATGGAGGGCCGGTAGACCCGCCACGGCACGCTGCCCTCCTCGCGCACGATGCGCTCGGACTCGAACTTGGTGCGGTGGTACGGCGAGGGCAGGTGCTGGCCCTCGTCGAACATCGTCTCGTCGAAGGTGCCGCGCAGCTCCCCGGCCGCGGCCACCGAGCTGACCTGGTGGAAGCAGCCGACGTCGAGGTCGCCGGCCAGGGCCAGCGCGTGGCGGGTGCCGCCGACGTTCATCGCCTCGTTGGTGGCGTCGTCGGCGGTCATGTCGTAGATCGCGGCGAGGTGGAAGAAGTGCTCGACCTGCCCCCGGTGCTCGGCCACCCAGGCCGGGTCGACGCCGAGCGCCTCGGTGGCGAGGTCGCCGACCACGGGGGTCACCCGGTCGGTGCCCCAGTGCCGGATGAGGGCCTCCATGCGGGGCAGCGAGCTCTCGCGCACCAGCACGAAGACCTCGCCCTCGCGGTGGTCGAGGAGCTCCTCCACGAGGAATCGGCCGATGAAGCCCGTGGCGCCGGTCACGAAGTAGGACATGGGCGGACCCTACTCGTCAGGACCCCCCGGTGGGAGGCCCAGCGACCAGCTGCTGCTACTCCGGCTTGCCGCCGCCGAACATGATCTCGTCCCAGCTCGGCACCGAGGCGCGCCCACGGCTCTTGCGCACCGGCCGGCGCACCGGCGCCTCGGGCTGCGGCTCGGGCTCGGGCTCGGGTGCCGCCTCCGCGGCGGGCTCCGGCTCCACGACCGGCTCCGGCGCGGGCTCAGGCTCAGGCTCCGGCTCCGGCTCGGGGGAGACCATGCCGATCGCGTCGTCACCCAGCGGCAGCTCCTCGTCGTCGAGGGAGACCCGCCGACGCGCCCGCGCCTGCTGGAGGTCGTCGAGCGGGGCGGGCAGCGTGGCCGTGGCGATGACCTCGCCCACCAGCCAGCGGGCGTCCTCGTCGTCGAGCAGCACGTAGTTGCCGGGCATGTCGTAGGTGAAGTGCGCCAGGCCGCTGCGCGGACGGGTCTCGAACTCGGCGCTCAGGGTCCAGCGGCCGTCCTCGCGACGCCAGGCGTCCCAGGTCACCACGTCGGGGCCGACGTGCTCGGCGCGCAGGTGGGCCTCGACGGCCTCGCCCAGGGTGCGGGCGCCGTCGGCGCCGGCGGTGCGGCGCACCGAGCTGCGCTGGGCGCGCTGGGCGACGTGCTCGCGCTCGGCGAGCACCGGGCCGGCGTACGGCATGATCTTCTCGACGCTCGTCTGGGCCGCGTCGGCGACGGCCTCGGGGGTCTCGCCCGCCCGGATCCGTGCCTGGATGTCGCGAGGGCGCAGGACGCTGTCCATCTTCATCTCCAACTGGCCGAGTCGTGAGGAATCGCCGCGCAGGGCGGCGCGGAGCCGGGCGTCGACGTCGAGGTCGTGCTCGACACCGGTGTCGTCGACCAGGAGCAGGCGCTTCCCGTCCTCGCTCACCCCCGCGAGGGTCAGGTGCACCATGTCCGGTCCACCTCCTCGTCCACCGGTGCCGGCGACGTGCCGACAACTGCGCTGAGCCTACGCCAGCAGGGGGCCCCGACCGTGGACGCCGTGCCCTGCGCAGCGCGGGTCGTGGGTAGCCTCGCCGGGTGCCACCTGTCGAGCCCGCTCCCACCCTGGTCGTCCTCGACCTCATCGGCATCTTCGTGTTCGCGATCTCCGGGGCCCTGGTCGCGGTGCGCAAGGAGCTCGACCTCTTCGCCGTGCTGGTGCTCGCGGGCACCACCGGCCTGGGCGGCGGCTTCCTGCGCGACGTCCTCATCGACGCCACGCCGCCCGCGGCGCTGGCCGACTGGCGCTACCTGCTGGTGCCGGTGGGGGCCGGGCTGCTGGCCTTCGTCTACCACCCGACGCTGGGCCGGATGGAGCGGCTGGTGACGGTCTTCGACGCCTTCGGCCTGGCGCTCTTCTGCGTCGCGGGCGCCCTCAAGGCCGTCGACTACGGGCTGGGCCCGCTGCCGGCCGCGCTGCTGGGGATGGTCACCGGCATCGGCGGGGGCATGGTGCGCGACGTGCTCGCCGGCCGGGTGCCGATCATCTTCCGCGGCGAGCTCTACGCGACCCCGGCGCTGGCCGGGGCGATGGTGGCGGTGCTGATGGAGCGCGGCGGGCTGCCGGTCGTCGTGGCGGCGCTGACCGGGGCCACGGTCTGCCTGGCGTGGCGGCTGCTGGCGATGTGGCGCGGCTGGCAGGCACCCCTGCCCCGGGGCTCCGCCAGCGTCTGAGCGCCCGGGTCAGTCGCCCAGCACCCGGCGCAGGTAGGCGTTGGTGAGGACCCGGTCGGGGTCGAGCCGCTCGCGCACCGCCAGGAACTCCTCGAAGCGCGGGTAGGCCGGCGCGAGGTCGTCGGCGGTGCGGGAGTGCAGCTTGCCCCAGTGCGGGCGCCCGTCGTGGGCGCGCATGATCGGCTCGAGCAGCGCGAAGTACTCCTCGTGCGGCACCGAGCGGTGGGTGTGGAAGGCCAGGTACGTCGAGTCGCGGCCCGAGGCGGTCGAGAGCGGCACGTCGTCGGCGGGGGCGGTGCGCACCTCGACCGGGAAGCTGATCCGCAGCCCGGAGGCCTCGATCGCCGCCCGCGCCTCGCGCAGCGCGGCGAGGCCGGCCTCGCGCGGCACGGCGTACTCCATCTCGCGGAAGACGACCGAGCGCCGCGCGGTGAAGACACGGTGCGCCACGTCGCTGTAGGTGCGCTCGGAGAGCATGGTCGAGCTCGCCCGGTTGATCGGCGGCACGAGGCGCGGGACCCGGGCCGAGAGCGCCGTCAGCGCCCCGAACGCGGTGTTCTGGAGCAGGTCGTCGTCGAGGCGGTGCCGCCAGCGGGGGAGCGGGCGGGCCTCCTCGAGCGGCACGTCGAGCCGGTCGTTGCACTTGGCCTGCACCCGGTCGGTGTGGGGGAACCAGTAGAGGTCGACGTGGTGGTGGGCGGCCACGAGGTCGTCGAAGGACCCCAGCGCCTCGTCCCAGCCCAGCGGCCGCTCGTGCGCCTCGAGCACGAAGAGGGGCTCGACGGCGAAGGTGAGCGTGGTCAGGACGCCCAGGGCGCCCAGCCCCAGCCGAGCCACCGCGAGCACGTCGGGGTGGTGCTCGGCGTCGGCGCGCAGCACCTCGCCGGTACCGGTGACCATCTCGAGCCCCACCACCTGCGCGGCCAGCCCGGCGGCGACGCCACCGGTGCCGTGGGTGCCGGTCGAGACGGCCCCCGCGAGGGTCTGCTCGGCGATGTCGCCCATGTTGTGCAGGCTCAGCCCCAGGCCCTCCAGGGTCGCGTTGAGCACGTGCAGGGGGGTGCCGGCCAGGGCGGTGACCGTCATCGCCTCCCGGTCGACCGCGACCACCCCGCTCATCGAGGTGGGGTTGAGCATCGTGTGCTCGGGTGCGGCGATGCCGGTGAAGCTGTGGCCGGTGCCGACCATCTTCAGCGTCGAGCGCTCCTCGCGCGCCCGCTGCACGAGGCCGACCACGTCGTCCACGTCGCGCGGCTCGGCCACCCGCACCGGGTGGGTGGTCTCGGTGCCCGACCAGTTCTGCCACATGGGTGGGACGCTAGCGCGTGCCGCGGTGGCACGATGCCGTCATGCTCTGGACAGTCCTCGCCCTGCTCGTGCTCGTGCCGCTCGCCGCCTGGGCGGGGATCAGGATCCTGCGCGACCCGCACCGGAAGTGAGCGTCTGGGCCGCCAGCACGGCCAGCAGGCCGGCGCCGAGCGAGACCAGGTAGGCCGTCGAGGCGCCCGAGGCGTCGACGACCAGGCCCGACAGCGTCGCCCCGGGCGCGACGCCGGCGACCAGCCCGGTCTGCACCACCGACATGCCCTCGGTGAGCCGGCTGCGGGGCATCGTGGCCTCGGTCAGCGACATGGTGGCGATCATCGTCGGCGCGATCGCGGCCCCGCCGACCAGCAGCACCAGGCCCATCAGCGGCAACGACCCGACGAAGGGCAGCGGGGCCATCGCCGCGGCCATCGCGAACGCGCCCCACTTCAGCCGGGTGGCCGGGCCGGCCCGCCAGATGACGGCGCCCGTCACCACGCCCGAGACCAGGCTGCCCAGCGCCCACAGGGCGAGCAGGCCGCCCGCCCACACCGGGCTGCCCTGCTCGTCGGCGAAGGCGATCGTGGTGACCTCGGCGGCGCCGAAGAGCACCCCGAGCATGAACGAGACGGCCGCCAGCGGCACCAGCGTGCGCCACGGCAGCGGCGGTCGGGGGCCGGTGGTGCGGTCGTGGGGCTGGGTGGGCGGCTCGGTGCGCCGCTGGGCGGCGAAGAGCAGCCCGCCCAGGGTGCCGAAGACCATCGCGGAGCCCAGGCCGGCCACCGGGTGCACGGCGGTGGCGAGCACGGTGACCAGGATCGGGCCGAGGATGAAGCACGCCTCGTCGACCACGGCCTCGAGCGCGAAGGCGGTCTGCACGTCGGCGGGCGCGTCGAGCACGTGCGACCAGCGCGCCCGCACGCACGAGCCGATCTGGGGCAGCGTCGCGCCGGCCAGCGCCGCGGCGGCGTACGTCGCCGCGACCGGCCACCCGTCGCGCACCGACCAGATCAGCGTGGTCAGCGCGAGGCCGAAGACGACGCTGGCCACGGCCAGCACCCGGCCCTGGCCGAGCCGGTCGACCAGGCGGCCCTGGGCGATGGCCAGCAGCGCGTTGGCCAGCATGTAGGCCGCCGAGACGGCCCCGGCCAGGCCGTAGGAGCCGGTCGAGGCCTCGACGAGGAGCACGATGCCCAGGCCGACCATGCTGATCGGCAGGCGCGCGAAGAACCCGGTGAGGCTGAACCGCAGGGCACCGGGACGACCCAGCACGCGGGCGTACGACGTGAACATCCGAGCGGAGCGTAAGCCCGGGTGATCACCGCCGGCGAATCCCTCGCCGACGACACCTGGAGGGGGTGAGAGGGGTCCTCCCTACGATGGCGGCATGGCGACTCCCGACGTGCGTCCCTACGACGCTCTCCTGCTCGTTTCCTTCGGCGGCCCGGAGGGGCCCGACGACGTGGTGCCGTTCCTCGAGAACGTGACCCGGGGCCGGGGCATCCCGCGCGAGCGGCTGGTGGAGGTGGGCCAGCACTACCACCTTTTCGGCGGCCGCTCGCCGATCAACGACCAGTGCCGCGAGCTGAAGGCGGCCATCGAGGCCGACCTCGCCGAGCACGGCATCGACCTGCCGGTCTACTGGGGCAACCGCAACTGGGACCCCTACCTGACCGGGACGCTGCAGCAGATGGCCGACGACGGCGTCACCCGCGCCGCGTGCTTCGTCACCAGCGCCTACTCGTCGTGGTCGTCGTGCCGGCAGTACCGCGAGAACCTCTACGACGCCGTGGACGCGCTGCCCGGCGGGGTCGAGGGCTCGCCGGTGCACCTCGACAAGCTGCGCCACTACTTCAACCACCCGGGCTTCGTGGAGCCCAACGTCGACGCGACCCTGGCGGCCCTGGCCGACCTGCCCGACGACGTGCGCGAGGGTGCTCGCCTGGTCTTCGTGACCCACTCGATCCCGACCGCCATGAACGAGAGCAGCGGCGACCCGGAGGCGACCTACGAGGGCGGTGGCGCCTACGTCGCCCAGCACCGCGACGTGGCCCGGGTCGTCACCGAGCGGGTGGCCGCCGAGACCGGCACCACCCACGAGCACGACCTGGTCTTCTGCTCGCGCAGCGGCGCGCCGCACGTCCCGTGGCTGGAGCCCGACATCAACGACCACCTCGAGGCGCTGCGCGACCAGGGCGTGCCGGCCGCGGTGATGGTGCCCGTGGGCTTCGTCTCCGACCACATGGAGGTCATCTACGACCTCGACACCGAGGCCGTCGAGACCGCCGAGCGGATCGGCCTGCCGGTGCGCCGCGCGGCGACCGCCGGCACCGACGCGCGCTTCGTGGCCACCGTGCGCGACCTGCTGGTCGAGCGGGCCACCGTCGAGCGCGGCGAGGAGGTCGCCCGCGCCGCCGTCGGCGACACCGGGCCGATGTGGGACGCCTGCCCGGTCGGCTGCTGCGCCAACCCGCGCGCCGAGCGCCCGGCGCTGTGCGGTCGCGGGGCGTGAGCGCACCCGCGCCGCAGGAGCTGCGCGACCTCGCGGTCGCGGTGGCGCGCTCGGCCGCCGCGCTGGTCCGCGAGCAGCGGCGGGGCGGGGTCGAGGTCGCCGACACCAAGAGCAGCGCGGTCGACGTGGTCACCGAGACCGACCGCGCCAGCGAGGAGCTGGTGCGCCGGCTGCTGCTCGAGGCCCGGCCCGACGACGCCGTGCTGGGCGAGGAGGGCGACGACGTCGTCGGCACCTCCGGGGTGCGCTGGGTCGTCGACCCCATCGACGGCACCGTGAACTTCCTCTACGGCCTGCCCCAGTACGCCGTCTCCGTCGCAGCCGAGGTCGAGGGCCCGCAGGGCCCCGAGGTGGTCGCCGGGGTGGTGCTCAACGTCGCCACCGGTGTCGAGTACGCCGCCCACGTCGGGCCGCAGGGCCCGGTCGCGACCCGCGACGGCCGGCCGATCGGCGTACGCCGGGTGGTGCCGCTGTCGCAGACGCTGGTGGCGACGGGGTTCTCCTACGACAGCGAGGTGCGCGAGCGGCAGGCGCGCTCGCTGACGCACCTGCTGCCGCGGGTGCGCGACATCCGCCGGCTCGGCTCCTGCGCGCTCGACCTGTGCGGGGTGGCCGAGGGCAGCCTCGACGCCTACGTCGAGGAGGGCGTGCACCTGTGGGACCACGCCGCCGGCGCCCTGGTGGCGCGCGGGGCCGGCGCCCGCACCGAGCTGATGACCGGGGCCAGCGGGCGTGACCTGCTGCTGTGCGCCCCCGCGGGCTCCTTCGAGGAGTTCCGTTCGCTGGTGCTCGAGGCGGGCTACGCCGCCTACCCCACATCGGGGGAATAACGGATGTGTCATCTGCTGTTCTCGCCTGCGCCGACCGGCCGGTGTATCCAGGTCGGCGTCCATGGTGCACAATCTGCGCCCGACGACACACACAGTCACACGAGACCACGAGGGGAGTGAGGCGACGATGGCCACCGACTACGACGCACCGCGCAAGAACGAGGAAGACCAGTCCGAGGAGAGCATCGAGGAGCTCAAGGCTCGCCGCCACGACAAGAACTCCGGCAAGGTCGACGAGGACGAGACCGAGGCCGCTGAGTCCTTCGAGCTCCCCGGCGCCGACCTGTCGCACGAGGAGCTGGCGGTGGAGGTGAAGCCCAAGCAGGAGGACGAGTTCACCTGCATGAGCTGCTTCCTGGTGCACCACCGCTCGCAGCTGGCCGACGAGAAGAAGATGATCTGCCGCGACTGCGTCTGACCCACGCGCGCGAGACCTGCGAAGGCCCGGCCCCCCTCGAGGGGGGACCGGGCCTTCGGCGTCGTCGGGGCTGGTCGGGCTGATCGGGGGTGCGGCGGCTACTGGCCGTCCTTGACCAGCGGCGGGGGCAGGTGGCCGGTGGAGCGCGCGTAGTACTCCGCGGCCCGGCGCTGCGCCAGCATCCGCGCCAGCGAGGCGACCGCGCCGGTGGTGAGGGCCCAGGTCACGGCCTCCCACCAGTCGATGTCGGGGTCGGCTGGGTTGGCCGGGGGCTTGCGGCGCGCCGCCGTCTTCCAGGACGCCTCGAGCGCCTTGCGTGCCACGATCGCCGCCCCCACCGAGGAGCCGAGCGACATGAGGGACCAGACCTTGGAGCTGTCACCGGATGCCATGGCCGTGACCCTACCCACTGCTCCCGGAGGGCGGGGCCACCCGTGGGGAGGCGGCCTCGAGGGCGGCCACCAGGGCCTCGGGGCGGCGGCTGCTGAGCAGCCAGTAGGGAGTCGGGTCGGCCGGGTCCTCGACCACCACCCGCACCGAGCGCTTGCGGTAGGGGCGCAGCAGCAGGAAGGCGCGGGCGTCGGCCTCGACGCCGGCCGCGCGGCGGGCGGCCTCCGGGTCGAGCGCCTCGGCGGCGCCGAGGTGGCGCACGTCGATGCGGGCGCGCCCGGCGCGCAGCACCCCGTCGGAGAGGCTGATGACCGGGGAGCCGTAGGCGAGCAGGAGCGCGGCCATCAGGGCCACCGCCACGCCGGTGATCGCCCAGGCCAGCGGCTCGGGGACGGCCACGACGACCGCCAGCCACAGGCTGGCGACCAGCATCGTGCCCTGCACCCACCAGCGCAGCGGCACGGAGAGTCGCTCGCGGTAGTCAGAGGTCGCGTCCACACCGCGATTCTTCCACCCGGGCGGGCGGGGCGATGACCTAGGGTCCCGGTCGTGGATGACTCCCTGCCGCCCGAGCTGCCGGTGCAGGTGGTGCGCCTCGACGCCGACCTGCCGCTGCCGTCGTACGCCCACCCCGGCGACGCGGGGGCCGACCTGCTCACCACGGTCGACGTGCGCCTCGAGCCGGGGGAGCGGGCCCTGGTGCCGACCGGCATCGCGATCGCCCTCCCCGCCGGGTACGTCGCGCTGGTGCACCCGCGCTCCGGGCTGGCCGCTCGGCACGGGGTCTCGATCGTCAACACCCCCGGCACCGTCGATGCGGGCTACCGGGGGGAGGTCAAGGTCCTGCTGGTCAACCTCGACCCGCGCGAGCCGGTCGAGCTGCGTCGTGGCGACCGGGTGGCGCAGCTGGTCGTGCAGCGGGTCGAGCGCGCGCGCTTCGTGGAGGTGGCGGCGCTGCCTTCGTCGCTGCGAGGTGACGGGGGATACGGTTCGACTGGTGGGTTCGCCTCGTCCTGAGGTCGTGGACCCGCCCGATCCGCCCAGACACCCGAGGAGCCCCGCCCGTGAAGTTCCGCCGCAAGTCCGACGCCACCGAGCCCGCCGGGGCCGACGAGGCATCGAAGGAGACGCCGGAGGCCGCCCCCGAGGGCCCCTTCGACGCGGCTGACCTGCCGGAGGTGCCCGAGGGCCTGCAGCGCATCGACCTCGGCTCGCTGCTGGTCGTGGCCCCCGAGGGCCTCGAGCTGCGGCTCCAGGTCGACGAGGCCACCGAGCAGATCCAGGCCGTCCTCCTCGCGGGCGCCGACGGTGCGCTCGAGCTGCGCGCCTTCGCCGCCCCCCGCGGCGGCGACCTGTGGGGCGACGTGCGCCCGCAGATCGCGGCCGACATGGTCCAGCGCGGCGGCACCGCGACCGAGCAGGAGGGCCGCTACGGCACCGAGCTGCTCTGCGAGCTGACCCGCACGATGCCCGACGGGCGCACCGGCAAGCAGCTCTCGCGCATCGTGGGCGTCAACGGCAACCGCTGGATGCTGCGCGCCACCCTGATCGGGGCCCCGGCGCGGGGCACCGACATCGCCGAGCCCTGGCTCAGCGCGCTGACCCAGGTCGGTGTGGAGCGCGGCCAGGGCGCCATGCCGGTCGGCGAGGCGCTCGACCTGGTCATGCCCGAGGGTGCGCGCCGCGTCGGCCCGGCGGTGCCTCCCGGCACCAAGGACGCGCGCGGGCGCACCACCGAGGACCCGCACTTCGGCCACGACCACGACTGAGGGACCATGCCCGAGAAGAGCCGCCTGCGCCGCAGCATCAGCCGCTGGGCCAACAGCTCGGACCAGGAGGCGCGCGACCTGCGCCGCACCTACACCGAGCCGGGCAACGACTGCATCGCCGATGCGGCCGACCGCTCGATGGTGCGTCTGCGCGGCACGCTGCGCACCGTCACGCTGCGCCCGCGCGGTGGGGTGCCGGCGCTGGAGGCCGAGCTCTTCGACGGGTCCGGGTCGATCACGGTCGTGTGGCTGGGCCGGCGCCGCATCGCTGGCATCAACCCGGGCGTGGCGATGGCGGTCGAGGGCCGCATCGGCACCCAGGACGGCGTCCGCGTCATCTTCAACCCGCGCTACGAGCTGATCCCGTGAGCACCGCCGACGTCGAGACCGTCGAGTCGGTCGTCCGCAGCCAGCTCGCCAGGGCCCTCGGCGGGCGCCGGGGCATGGTCGAGGCGGCCGTGCCCACGCTGCTGTTCACGGTGGTCTGGCTCAGCACCAAGCAGCTGCAGACGGCGCTGGTCGTCAGCGTCGCGGCCGCGGTGCTCGCGCTCGTGGTGCGCCTGGTGCAGCGCTCGACGGTGCAGTTCGCCGTCAACGCGCTCTTCGGCATCGGCATCGGCTGGTTCTTCGTCACCATGGCCGCGCGCCGGGGCGGCAGCGAGGACGAGCAGGCGCTGGCCTACTTCCTGCCCGGCATCCTCTACAACGGCGGGTACGCCGTGGTCCTGTCGCTGACCGTGCTGGTCGGCTGGCCGCTGGTGGGGTTCATGGTCGGCAGCGTCACCGGCGACGCCACCGCCTGGCACTCCGACAAGCAGGTGGTGCGCCTGACCAGCACCCTGACCTGGCTGCTGGCCGCGCCCTGCGTGCTGCGCGTGGTCGTGCAGGGCCCGATCTGGCTCGGCGGGTGGTCGGAGGCGATCGCCGCCGAGACCGCGATCGCGGTCCTCGGCGTGCTGAAGATCGTGCTCGGCTGGCCGCTGCAGCTCGCGGCGCTGGCCACGATGATGTGGGTGCTGAGCCGCAACCACACGCCCGTCGAGGCCGTCCCGCGCGACTAGCCGCCGTGGGTGGAGGGCGCGAGCAGCCGCTCGAGCTCGTCCTCCTTCTCGGCCGGCACCACGAGGAGCAGCTCGTCGCCCGACTCCACCGGCTGCTCGGGCGTCGGCACGTAGACCTGCCCGTCGCGCAGGATGGTGACCAGCGCGCAGTTCTCGGGCAGCGGGATCAGCCCGCTGGGCTTGCCGACGTACGGCGAGTCCTCGGGCAGCGTCATCTCGACCAGGTTGGCCTTGCCCTGGCGGAAGGTGAAGAGCCGCACCAGGTCGCCGACGCTGACGGCCTCCTCGACCAGCGCCGACATGATGCGCGGCGTCGAGACGTTGACGTCGACGCCCCAGGCCTCGCTGAAGAGCCACTCGTTGTTGGGGTGGTTCACGCGCCCGACGGTGCGCGGCACGCCGAACTCGGTCTTGGCCAGCAGCGAGGCGACCAGGTTGGCCTTGTCGTCGCCGGTGGCCGAGATCAGCACGTCGCAGCGCTCCAGGCGCGCCTCGGTCAGCGAGGACATCTCGCAGCAGTCGGCCAGCAGCCACTCGGCGTCGGGGACGCGCTCGGGCTTGATGGAGGCTGCGTTCTTGTCGATGAGCAGGACCTCGTGGCCGTTCGTGATCAGCTCACGGGCGATCGAGCGGCCCACGGCGCCCGCTCCGGCGATGGCGACGCGCATCAGTTCTCCTCCGGGCCGTTCTCGAGCCGTTCGTAGGTGTGCGCCGCGTTCTCCTCGCGGATCACCAGGTGCAGCATGTCGCCCTCCTGCAGGACGGTCTCGCGCACCGGCAGCATGCCCTCGCCGAGCCGGTCGATCCAGGCGATGCGGCTGCGGCTCTGGACCTGCAGGTCGATGGTGCGGCTGCCGATCCAGACCTCGGGCACGGTGATGTGGTCGACGCGGATGGTCCCGCTGGGGTCGCGGAAGTCGGGCTCGGCGCCGGCGGGCAGGATGCGGCGCAGCACCTGGTCGGCGGTCCACTTCACGGTGGCGACCGTGGTGATGCCCAGGCGCTGGTAGACCTCGGCGCGACCCGGGTCGTAGATGCGCGCCACGACCTGCTGGATGCCGAAGGTCTCGCGCGCGACCCGGGCGGCGATGATGTTGGAGTTGTCGCCGCTCGAGACGGCCGCGAAGGCGTCGGCGCGGCGGATGCCGGCCTTCTCCATGACCTGCTGGTCGAAGCCGATCCCGGCGACCTTGTCGCCGTTGAAGGCGGGCCCGAGGCGTCGGAACGCGTCGGGCTCGCTGTCGATGATCGACACCGTGTGGTTCCGGTCCTCGAGGCTGTTGGCCAGGGTCGAACCCACCCGGCCGCAGCCCATGATCACAACGTGCACGAGGCCACGGTAGCCGCAAGGGCCGCTCGGGGGCGCCGGTGCCGTAGCCTTCCCGCTCGTGAGTGTCGGAGACGTCTCCAAGCGGATCCTCCTGGGGCGCAAGCTGCGCAGCTCCCAGCTGGGGGAGACGCTGCTCCCCAAGCGCATCGCGCTGCCCGTGTTCGCCTCCGACGCGCTGTCGTCGGTGGCCTACGCGCCCGACGAGGTCTTCATCATGCTCTCGCTGGCCGGCGCGTCGGCGTACGTGTGGTCGTGGAAGGTCGCGCTGGCGGTCGCGGTCGTGATGGCCGCGGTGATCGCCTCCTACCGCCAGACCGTGCACGCCTACCCCTCCGGCGGTGGCGACTACGAGGTGGCCAAGGTCAACCTCGGGGTCACCGCCGGTACGACGGTGGCCAGCGCGCTGCTGGTCGACTACGTGCTCACGGTGGCGGTCTCGATCTCGGCGGGCGCGCAGTACGCCGCGTCCGCGGTGCCGGCGCTGAGCGGGCACGAGGCCACCTTCGCCTGCGGGCTGGTGCTGCTGCTGATGGCGATGAACCTGCGCGGCATCCGCGAGTCGGGGGCGTTCTTCGCGGTGCCGACGTACGCCTTCATGGTCGCGATGGGCGTGATGGTCGGCTGGGGCCTGTGGCAGTGGTGGAACGACGACCTGCTGGCCGCCGAGAGCGCCGACATCACGATCACGCCGGCCAGCGGCTTCGAGGAGCCGCTGACGACGATCGGCCTGATGCTCCTGCTGGCCCGGGCCTTCTCCTCGGGCGCGGCGGCGCTGACCGGTGTCGAGGCGATCTCCAACGGGGTGCCCGCCTTCCGACGCCCCAAGAGCCGCAACGCTGCCACGACCCTGGCGCTGCTGGGCGCGATCGCGATCGCGATGATGATCAGCGTCATCGTGCTGGCCCGCGAGATCGGCGTGCGCCTGGTCGACCCCGACGAGTTCGACCGGCTCTCGCGCGGCGGCGCGCCGCTGCCCGAGGACTACGACCAGCACACGGTGATCTCGCAGATCGCCGAGTCGGTCTTCAACGGCTTCCCGCCGGGCTTCTACTTCACCGTCACCGTCACCGGCATCATCCTGGTGCTGGCGGCCAACACGGCGTTCAACGGCTTCCCGGTGCTCGGCTCGATCCTGGCCCAGGACGGCCTGGCCCCCCGGGCGCTCGGCTCGCGCGGCGACCGGCTGGCCTACTCCAACGGCATCGTCTTCCTCGCCGGCATGGCGATCGCCCTGATCTGGCTCTTCGACGCCGAGCCCACCCGGCTCATCCAGCTCTACATCGTGGGTGTCTTCGTCTCCTTCAACCTCTCGCAGCTCGGCATGATCCGGCACTGGACGCGCGAGCTGCAGAGCGAGACCGACCCGGGGGCGCGGCACCGGATGCAGCGCTCGCGACTCATCAACACGATCGGCCTGGCCTTCACCGCCGTCGTGCTGGTCATTGTGCTCATCACCAAGTTCCTGGCCGGCGCCTGGATCACCATCCTGGCGATGGGCATCTTCTTCGTGCTCATGCGCGGCATCCACCAGCACTACGAGCGGGTGGCCGCCGAGCTCGCCGCCGACGAGGAGGACCGGGTGCTGCCCACCCGGGTGCACGCGATCGTGCTGGTCTCCAAGCTGCACAAGCCCACGCTGCGGGCGCTGGCCTTCGCGCAGGCCAGCCGGCCCAACACCCTCGAGGGCGTCTACGTGGCCACCGACAGCGTCGCCACCGCCCGCCTCATGGAGGAGTGGGACGAGCGCCGGATGGACGTGCCGCTCAAGGTGCTGCACTCGCCCTACCGCGAGCTGGTGCGCCCGGTGGTGGAGTACGCCACCGAGATCCGGCGCGCCAACCCGCGCGGCGTCGTCGCCGTCTACATCCCCGAGTACGTCGTCGGGCGCTGGTGGGAGCAGCTGCTGCACAACCAGACCGCGCTGCGGCTCAAGGGCCGCCTGCTCTTCACCCCCGGGGTCATGGTCACCTCGGTGCCCTACCAGCTCCAGTCGTCGCAGATCGCGCGCGAGCGGGAGGCCCGCGACGAGTTCCGGGTGCGCCCCGGCGACCTGCGCAGCGGCCGGGTCGACCCGCGCGGCAAGCGGGGGTCGCGCCGGTGAGCCGCCACCCGCGCGCCCGGCGCCAGCGCGGCCGCTCCCGGGTCGGCGAGCGCTTCGAGGTCGAGGTCGGACCGGTCGCGCACGGCGGCCACTGCGTGGCCCGGGTGCCCAGCAGCACCGCCCCCGACGCCCCGCTGCGGGTGGTCTTCGTGCGCCACGCCCTGCCGGGAGAGCGGGTGGTCCTCCAGATCACCGAGGGCACCGACGGCGACACGTTCTGGCGCGCCGACGCGGTCGAGGTGCTCGAGGCCTCGCCCGAGCGGGTCACGCCGCCGTGCCCCTTCGCCGGCCCCGGGCTCTGCGGCGGCTGCGACTTCCAGCACGTCTCGCTGCCCCACCAGCGCGCGCTCAAGACCGCCGTGGTGCGCGAGCAGCTCGCCCGGCTGGCCAAGATCGAGAGCGACGTCGAGGTCGAGGCGGTCGCCGGCGACCTGCCCGAGCAGCTCGCCGGACTGCGCTGGCGCACCCGGGTCTCGTACGTCGACCTCGGGGACGGACGCCGCGGGATGCGCAAGCACCGCTCGCGCGCGACCGTCGCGGTCGACGACTGCCGCATCGCCCACCCCGACGCCCGCGAGCCGGCTCCGGGATCGGTGGAGGAGCAGGTCGCCCTCGGCGCGGGGGAGCACCGCTTCGCCGTGGCCGCCGACGGCTTCTGGCAGGTGCACCCCGGGGCGCCCGCCACGCTCGTGAGCACCGTCCTGGAGATGCTGGAGCCGGCCGCGGGGGAGCGGGTGCTCGACCTCTACGCCGGTGTCGGCCTCTTCGCGCGCTTCCTCGCCGACGCGGTCGGCCCCGAGGGCGAGGTCGTGGCCGTCGAGGGCGACCGCACCGCGAGCCTGCACGCGCGCACCAACCTCGCCGGCGCCCCGGCCCGCGTCGAGACCGCCTGCGGCGACGTCGCCGAGGTGCTCGCGTCGTCGTACGACGAGCCGTTCGACCTGGTGGTGCTCGACCCGCCCCGTGAGGGCGCCAAACGGGCCGTCGTCGACGCCGTGGTGGCCCGGTCGCCGCGCCGGATCGCCTACGTGGCCTGCGACCCCGCAGCGCTCGCGCGGGACCTGGGGCTGCTGGCCGAGCGGGGGTACGAGCTGAAGGCGTTGCGGGCCTTCGACCTCTTTCCGATGACCAGCCACACGGAATGCGTAGCGCTGCTGGAGCCTGCGAACCATTGCGCGCCGCTGCGGTGAAAGAGCTTTCTCACGGGAACAAGTGAAACGGCGCGACATACATCCTCCACGGCACCCCTTGCCGCCACAGACAGATATCACCTATCCGTGCAGCAGACCCGTCCGTGACAACAGGTCGCATGGTGCGCTGGCATCATCTCGGCCATGATGCTGGGGCTGATCGGCGACTTAGAGGGCGAACGCGAGGCTGCGGTCGACTGTCTCAGGCTGCTGGGCGAGCGGGGCGACATCGCTGTGGCCTGCCAGTTGGGTGACCTTCGGTTTGGGTATGGCCCGGACCCAGAGGGCTATCTCGACGCCATCGAGTCGATGTGCGCTGAGTACGAGATCGAACTGTTGTGCATTACCGGAAACCACGAGAACTGGGCGCTCCTCGATGCCCTATGGGCGGACGCGAGATGGCAGAACGAGGACGGCACATTGCGCCCGATAGCCGTGCGCCATCACGTGAAGATGCTGCCCCGAGGGTTCCGTTGGCAGTTGGGTGGCCGCTCGTTCGTTGCCCTGGGGAGTGCGCCGTCAGTGAACCGGGGTCTGCTGACTGAGGGAGTCGATTGGTGGCCCTCTGAGGCGCTCCGTGAGGAACACGTGCAGGCAACGATCGCTGGCGGCTATGCGGACGTCATGCTCACCCACGACAGTCCCGCCCTGCCCTACTGCACTGCGACAGTCGCCGACATCATGGCCAGCAACCCCATGGGCTGGCCCGACGAGATCCTGGCCTACGCCGACGACGGCATCGAGAAGGTCACTCGGGCCGTGCTGGGCGTACAGCCACGACTGGTGGCGCACGGGCACTTCCACGTCGCAGGCGAGGCTGAAGTTCGGTTGCCGAACACCGACCACAACACGACGATCTGGTCTCTGGCGGCGCGGCGGGATCCCGGCACCCTACGAGTCCTCGACCTCGACACCCTTACCGACCCGCTGGCCGACCCGGTGTCCTGACAGGCGCCCGCATCCGGACATCGGCATGAGCGTGCACGTCGGACAGCCAGGCCGGGGGCGAGAAGTCGGGACGATCCAGGAAGACTGCGGCAGCCAACTTGTCGGATCGCCCCTGTGCAGTTCGTCGTGACTGTGATCGATGTTTGAGTTTGTCGTTGTGACCGGTTCGCTCCGTTACCCGTTGGAAAGAGGAAGCGCATGAGATACCTGATGCTGGTTTGCCGAGATACTACTGACTCACCGGCGCCGCCCACGCAGGCTGACCGTGACGGCGCCCCGGACGTGGAGCAGTGGTGGAAGGCCGCGAACGAGAGCGGGTCCTACGTGCTGGGGGACCGGCTACGTCCCGCTGCGGAGGCCATGACCGTGCGTGTCCGAGGTGGTGAGCTGCTGGTGACGCAGGGGCCTTTCACCGAGACAAGTGAGCTGGTCGCCGGCTTCGACGTGCTGGAGTGCGACTCGGCACAGCAGGCGGTCGAGATCGCGTCCGGTCACGCGTTGGCGCACGCCGGTGCGATCGAGCTTAGGGCGATGTGGCCGTTCGAAGACGAGGGGGAGGCCCGAGCATGAGCTCCTCGCCGCCCTCGCCCCTAGATAGCGTGGTGCGAACCGAGTGGCCTCGCATCGTCGCCGGCCTGCTTCGGGTCACGGGTGACTGGGATCTCGCCGAGGACTGTGCGCAGGACGCTACCGAACGGGCGCTGCTGACCTGGCCGCGCGATGGCGTTCCCGACAACCCAGGGGCGTGGTTGACGTCGGTCGCGCGGCGGCGCGCCGTGGACGTGCTGCGCCGTAGGAACTCTGAGTCGAGAGCCCTCCAGGAGGTCGCCCTGACGGAACCGGCCCCCACGACTGCCGACGCCGGCAGTGGGTATGCCGATGACCGGTTGCGGTTGCTGTTCACGTGCTGCCATCCGGACCTGACGTTGCCCGACCGCGTAGCGTTGACCCTGAGGACAGTCAGCGGCCTGACCACCCGGGAGATCGCCAGGCTGCTCCTGGTCAAGGAATCGGCATTAAGCCAGCGCCTGCTCCGGGCGCGCAAGCAGATCTCGTCTTCGGGGCTAGTTCTGGCCGTGCCGCCGACCGACGAGGTCGCCGATCGGGTCGCTTCCGTACTGGCCGTCATCTATCTCGTCTTCACAGAGGGGTACTCCGCCACCGAAGGCGCCGGCTTGCGGGACGAGCTGGCCGACGAGGCCATCGCGCTGGCACAGCTGGCCACCTGGCTGCTACCTGAGCACGACGAGGCGCAAGCCCTTCGGGCGCTGCTCCTCCTGCAGCATGCACGGCGACCCGCCAGGTTGACCTCGACGGGCGCGCTCATCCCGCTCGACGAGCAGGACCGCACACGCTGGGACCGCCCGCTGATCGCGGCCGGACTCGAAGCATTGCAGCTCGCACGTGAAGCAACCTGCGCGGGCACCGGCGAAGGCTCGGTCGGTCCCTACCGGGTCCAGGCGGAGATCGCAGCCGTGCACAGCACGGCGCAGACACCGCAGGCGGTTGACTGGGTTGCGATCGTTGCTTGGTATGACGCACTGCTGAGCGCCACCGCATCGCCGGTCGTGGCGATGAATCGGACAGTGGCCGTCGGCATGCGAGATGGACCCGAGGCCGGCCTCGTCGCGCTCGAGGAGGCCATCGACGAGCACCGCCATGTCAGGGAAGCACCCGAGGTTCCTGCCATCCGCGCCGACCTCCTTCGCCGATCCGGAGCCAACCTCCCCGCCGCGGACGCCTACCGAGAGGCGCTGGCCGCAGCACGCACTGCCGACGCTCGCATGTACCTGCAACGCCGACTCGACGAGGTGCTCGATGCCATGGCGCGACTCGACGTCGACCTGCTGCAGCCCAACCCTGAAGACACCTGACGCACCGCAGTCCAACAACGAAGGGAACGATCATGGCTCAGTACGCCGTGCTGATCTACAGCAAGGACTCCGCACACGCGCCGGACGCCACAGCAGAGACGTCGGAGGAGGTCGCTGCCTGCGACGCACACGCGGACGCACTGCGCTCTGGTGCCGTGATGACGGCAGCCTGGGCCTTCACCCCACGGGAGAAGGCCAAAGCGGTTCGCGAGGCTGGGATCAGCGACGGCCCGTACGTCGATGCTCAGCACGTGGTAGCTGGCGTCTACATCCTTGAAGCGCCTGACCTGGACGCCGCGCTCGCGGTGGCGCGAACAAACCCGGTCATCGGCCAGGGCGGTGGTGTCGAAGTGCGTCCGGTCCACAGCGGAGGACTGGTTACGGGTTGAACTAGGTCGGCACCAACTAGCCGACTTCGCAGCTGCACCGTTGCCGCCTCCCGGACTTGCCAGGGAGGGGCCGCTGACCAACGCCCACGCATCTCGAGGTTCCGGGGCGTGCCCGTCTGGTGCGCGGTCATCAAACACCTGCACCCCCAGTGAAGGGACCAGAATGGAGAGCAGGAACAGAACCACCGCGGAGGCAGTTGCCTTGCGGCACTTTCTCGACGCTCAGCGCGCCAGCGCGGTCGCGATCCTGGAGGGGCTCAGCGACGATCAGTTGCGGACTTCGATCCTGCCGTCCGGGTGGACACCACTGGGACTCATCAAGCACCTCGGCTACGCCGAGCGCCACTGGTTTCAGAGGGTAGCCACCGGATCTGTGGCAGAGGTGCCATGGCTCAATGACGACGAGAGACAACTTACCTCGACGCATCCGATTGCAGAGGTATTCGACTTCTATCTCGACCAGTGCGAGCAAAGCAACGCGGTGCTGGCGACCACCCCCCTGGACGCGAAGCTCGTGGGGCGATACAGCGACACGTTGGATGATGAGTTCGCAGATCTGCGCCACATCGCTCTGCACATGATCGAGGAGACTGCCCGCCATCTCGGCCATCTCGACGCCGCTCGCGAGTGCCTTGACGGTCGGACCGGCCTCGGCCCCCGCTAGCCATAATGGAAGGTGCGCCACGGATTCTGACCCTCTGCGTAACGGTGGCACCGTGCTCGGCCATGGCCCACAGCCGCCAGGAGCAGCACACTGCCAAGCCGCCCTCCGCGGCTCCAGGGGGTTCGGAACGAGGTGTGCGCCAGAACTGCGAGAGGAACACGCGTGGACCGGAAGGCGATCATCTTTCACGGGACCGGCGCGCGCCCCGACGTCGTGTGGCTCCCTTGGCTGCGAAGGCGGCTGGTCGAACGTGGGTACACCGTCGAGGCGCCGCACTATCCCGGACTCAACGTTGAATCCATCACCACCTTTCTGCCGAAGGTCTTGGCCAATCACACGTTCGACGCGAGCACCGTCCTTGTCGGACACTCAGGCGGTGCAGCGCTATTGCTCGCGATCCTGGAGCACATCGACACGAAGGTGGATCAAGCCATCCTGGTCGCGGGCTACTGCACCCAGCCCAACTCTGAGGATGAACCTGTGCTGCAGGACTCCTACGACTGGGCTGCGATGCGGGCAAATGTCCGCGACCTCTACGTCATCAACTCCCGCAGGGACCCGTACGGCTGCGACGACAGGCAGGGGCGCGCCATGTTCGAACGGCTCGGCGGCACCCAGATAGTCCGAGACGACGGCCACTTCGGAGACATCGACCAGCCGTACGAGACCTTCGAGCTCCTCGACAGGCTGATTGATTGACTGCTGTACGGGCGATGAGTCTCGCGCCCGCGACTTCACCCGCGTCAAGCCCTCGAAACGCCCTCATATCGGATCTATGAACCGAGTGGACCTACCGCTGCCGCGCGACTGCCTAGGTCGGTCTTTCGGAGGAGACGGTCGGCGACCTCGCCGTACGCGGCCTTGAAGCGGCGCCTGCGCTCGTGCCAGCGTCGCCCGCCCGTTGATGTACGTGCAGGGCTTTAGCGAACGACATTGTCGTCTCCGGCCGCGGCCGCATCCCGTCGGCGGTGATGGGCCGGTCCTTGAGGCCCGCGCTCGGGGGAGATCTGAAGATGCTGTCGTTTGCGACTGTCGGCGCCCGATGGCCGGAGGGCTCGGATTGGGCTCGGTTTGATTCGCAGCCTGCCGCAACGAACGTTCTGACGACGTCAGAGCGCACTAGCGGCATCGTCGCAGGTCAGGGGCCAGTTCGCTCCGATGTGGTCAGCCAGTCGCAAACAGTCGCGCTCACGCTCAGTGCCATTCAAGTGTTCCCGATGACGCACCACGTCGAGTGCGTGGCGGTGCTGGAGAGGGAAGGCTGACCTGAGGTGCCCGGTGCAATCATCTGCCCATGGTGAACGAGGCGGAGACCAGGTGGGCACTGGAGTACAACGGCTACGAGCGGTTCGCCGGGGGTAGTAGTGGGTCCGACGCGCTTCGCCGGCTCCTGCAGCCGGCGATGCGCGAGTACGAGGCGACTGGGCGCGTACCGGACTGGTGCGGTGTCGATCTCCTTCGCGCGTGGGCCTTCTACCGCCAGCGCGAGCACCACATGGATGGTGTCAGTCCCATGGCACGGGACTGGGATGCCGTGCTGGACGCCATCCGACGGCACCCCGCGGCGACTGCCTGGGACCTTCCGCCGACAGCGGTGGGAGAGGAAGAGCGTGGGGAACCCTCGGCCGGGGACGCGGTCGAGACTGCCCGGAGCGCGGCTCTTCCGCTCACCCTCGGGCACGTCCTGGCAGCCGTGGGTGCGGACCACGCTCCGCCGATCGGTCTCGACGACATCCTGGTGATCCGTCATGCGTTCAAGCCGTCGGGTCACGTCGGGCTCCAGGGCCCGGAGGATGTCACCGAGGGGCGCCTCCATGACTACACCCGGTCCCAGGACATCTCGACGAGGAAGTTCCCGGCCGAACCGCCCCGCTACTGGGTCATCCTGGTCGCCGACGGAAAGAGTCGATCCCGGCTGTTCGGCGTCTACGAGAACCACGGTGAACAGCTCGAGGAGAAGACCGAGACGAACCGATTCTGGGACCTCCGTCGGGTGGACTTCCTTCGCTCGCTCGAGGACCGGCTGGTGGTCGACTGGACGAGCCCGCGCAGCTGGTACCGCTGGGGGCCGAGTGCGGCGACGCTGCCGGTCCTCGAGATCGCTGACCGCGATGCAATCGAGTTCCCCGGCTTCGACCGCGTCCTGCTGCGGTGGCACGAGCTCGAGGAGCTCGTCGGCGACTCGAGATACGCCGCTTGGCGAGCCGCACTGTCCGAAGTGCAGGGCATCTATCTCATCACCGACAGCTCCACGGGCAAGCAGTACGTCGGCAAGGCTGACGGAGCGGAGCGGCTGATAGGTCGCTGGTCGGCCTACGCGAAGAACGGGCACGGAGGCAACGTCGCACTGCGGGAGCTCGCGAAGGCGGCGAGAGAAGCCGGCACGACGCTCGACGGCGCGGCGGAGGATCACGCTCGGCACTTCGTGTTCAGCATCCTCAGGGTGTTCGGACCGTCCACCCCGCCCTCGGAAGTGGACGCAGCGGAGTCGCACTTCAAGTCTGCGCTGATGACCCGCACCTGGGGCTTGAACCGCAACTGACGCATCCCTCCGCGGTGCAACGGGGTCCGGCGGCAAGACATGCGACCCACCCTGGGCAGGAGGGTGGAAAGAACTCCTCGACGTCATGTATCTTGACGTCAAGAGATGTGGTCGTCGCGACGTGGACGGTAAGGGTTGCCTTCCTTTCCTGTCCCACCGGCCCGGCGGCAAGATGAGGCGCAAGCAGCGCCCGTCATCGCAGACGCGACAGAGGAGATGTTGGTCAGTGGCAAGCAAGGACAGCTTCGGTGCCAAGAGCACCCTGGACGTGGACGGCACGTCGTACGAGATCTTCCGCCTCGACGCGGTCAAGGGTGAGGGCCTCGACGTCGACAGCCTCCCCTTCAGCCTGAAGGTGCTGCTGGAGAACCTCCTGCGCACCGAGGACGGCTCCGACATCACCGCCGACGACATCAAGGCGATCGCCGGCTGGGACGCCGACGCCGACCCGTCGCAGGAGATCCAGTTCACGCCGGCGCGCGTGATCATGCAGGACTTCACCGGCGTGCCCTGCGTCGTCGACCTCGCCACCATGCGTGAGGCGATGGCCGACCTGGGCGGCGACCCGACCAAGATCAACCCGCTCGCGCCGGCCGAGATGGTCATCGACCACTCCGTCATCGCCGACGTCTTCGGCACCCCCGAGGCCTTCGAGCGCAACGTCGAGATCGAGTACGAGCGCAACCGCGAGCGCTACCAGTTCCTGCGGTGGGGCCAGGGCGCCTTCGACGACTTCAAGGTCGTCCCGCCGGGCACCGGCATCGTGCACCAGGTCAACATCGAGCACCTGGCCCGCACCGTCTTCACCCGCGAGGTCGACGGTGAGCTGCTGGCCTACCCCGACACCTGCGTCGGCACCGACTCCCACACCACGATGGTCAACGGCATCGGCGTGGTCGGCTGGGGCGTCGGCGGCATCGAGGCCGAGGCCGCGATGCTCGGCCAGCCGGTCTCCATGCTGATCCCGCGCGTGGTCGGCTTCAAGCTCAACGGCGACCTGCCCGAGGGCGCCACCGCCACCGACCTGGTGCTCACCATCACCGAGATGCTGCGCAAGCACGGCGTCGTCGGCAAGTTCGTCGAGTTCTACGGCCCCGGCGTCTCCGCGCTGCCGCTGGCCAACCGCGCCACGATCGGCAACATGAGCCCCGAGTTCGGCTCGACCATCGCGGTCTTCCCGATCGACGAGGAGACCACCAAGTACCTCGAGCTCACCGGGCGCAGCCCCGAGCAGCTCGCGCTGGTCGAGGCCTACGCCAAGGAGCAGGGCCTCTGGCACGACCCCTCGGCCGAGCCGCGCTACTCCGAGAAGCTCGAGCTCGACCTGGCCACCGTCGTGCCGTCGCTGGCCGGGCCCAAGCGCCCCCAGGACCGCGTCTCGCTCTCCGAGGCCAAGCAGGGCTTCCGCGGCGCGCTGGCCGACTACGTCGACCACGAGCACCAGGACACCAACGGCTACGACGAGTCCGTCGAGGAGACCTTCCCGGCCTCCGACCCCGCCACCTCCAACGGCGGCGGCGAGGCGGCGGCGCCGAAGAACTACCTCTCCGCGGCTCCCGCCGACGGTGGTCGTCCCAGCAACCCGGTTCACGTCACCCTCGAGGACGGCACCGAGTTCGAGCTCGACCACGGCGCCGTCGCGATCGCGGCGATCACCTCGTGCACCAACACCTCGAACCCCTCGGTGATGATCGGCGCGGCGCTGCTGGCCAAGAACGCCGTCGAGAAGGGCCTGCAGCGCAAGCCCTGGGTCAAGACCACCCTGGCCCCCGGCTCGAAGGTCGTCTCGGACTACTACGAGAAGGCCGGCCTCACGCCGTACCTCGACAAGCTCGGCTTCAACCTCGTCGGCTACGGCTGCACCACCTGCATCGGCAACTCGGGCCCGCTCATCCCCGAGGTCTCCGCGGCCGTCAACGAGGGCGACCTCGCCGTCGTCTCGGTGCTCTCGGGCAACCGCAACTTCGAGGGCCGCATCAACCCCGACGTCAAGATGAACTACCTGGCCTCCCCGCCGCTGGTGGTCGCCTACGCGCTCGCCGGCTCGATGGACCTCGACCTGTTCAACGACCCGCTGGGCCAGGACACCGACGGCAACGACGTCTTCATGAAGGACATCTGGCCCTCGGCCGCCGACATCGAGGAGGTCGTCGCCTCGGCGATCACCTCCGACATGTTCGACGACGGCTACTCCGACGTCTTCGCGGGCGACGAGCAGTGGCGCTCGCTGCCCACCCCCGAGGGCAAGACCTTCGAGTGGGACGAGGACTCCACCTACGTCCGGAAGCCTCCCTACTTCGACGGGATGCCCGACGAGCCGGAGGCCGTCACCGACATCGAGGGTGCCCGCGTGCTCCTCAAGCTCGGCGACTCGGTCACCACCGACCACATCTCGCCGGCCGGTGCGATCAAGAAGGACAGCCCGGCGGGCAAGTACCTCGCCGAGCACGGCGTGCAGCAGCGTGACTTCAACTCCTACGGCTCGCGCCGCGGCAACCACGAGGTCATGATCCGCGGCACCTTCGCCAACATCCGCCTGCGCAACCAGCTCGCGCCGGGCACCGAGGGCGGTTTCACCAAGGACCTGGCCGGCGACGGCGAGGTGACGACCGTCTTCGAGGCCTCCGAGAAGTACATCGCCGCCGGCACCCCGCTGGTCGTCCTGGCCGGCAAGGAGTACGGCTCCGGCTCCTCGCGCGACTGGGCCGCCAAGGGCACCGCGCTGCTGGGCGTCAAGGCCGTCATCGCCGAGTCCTACGAGCGCATCCACCGCTCCAACCTGATCGGCATGGGCGTGCTGCCCCTGCAGTTCCCCGAGGGCGAGAGCGCCGAGTCGCTGGGCCTGTCCGGCGAGGAGACCTTCTCGATCACCGGGGTCACCGAGCTCAACGACGGCACCACGCCGCGCACGGTGAAGGTGAAGGCCGACGACGTCGAGTTCGACGCCGTGGTCCGCATCGACACCCCGGGCGAGGCGAACTACTACCGCAACGGCGGCATCATGCAGTACGTCCTGCGCAACCTGCGCCGGGGCTGATCCTGCTCGGTCTGACCGCACCTGCGCTGCTCACGGTGGCCCTGGCCCTCCTGGCCGGGGCCACCGTGCAGTCGTTGGTGGGCCTGGGGCTCGGGCTCGTCAGCGCGCCGGTCATCACCCTCGTCGAGCCGCGGCTGATGCCCGAGCTGATGCTGTGGCTGGCCTTCGCGCTGCCCTTCCTCACGCTGGCCAACGAGCGCGAGGACATCGACTGGCACGGCCTGGGCTGGTCGCTGCCCTCGCGCATCGCCGGCACCGCCGTCGGCGTCGTCGCGGTCACCACGCTGGAGCCGCGCCTGCTCGGGGTCGCGGTCGGCGCGATGGTGCTGGTCGCGGTCGCGCTGACCTGGCGCACCGTGGTGGTCCCGCTGACCCGCACCTCGCTCGTGGTGGCGGGCGCGGTCTCGGGGGTCACCGGCACCGCCACCTCCATCGGAGGGCCGCCGCTGGCGCTGCTCTACCAGCACCAGCCGCCCCGCACGATCCGCACCACCCTGGCCGTCTACTTCATGGTCGGCGCGGCCCTCTCGCTGGCCGGGCTCGGGCTCGCCGGCCAGCTCGACCTCCACACGCTCCTGCTCGCGCTGCTGCTCGCCCCGGTGCTGGGCGTGGGCGCGGTGCTCGGGCGGGTGCTGCGCCCGCGCCTGCCCGAGGCCCGCGTGCGGGCCGTGGTGCTCGTCGTCTGCGCCTCCTCGGCCCTGGTCCTCCTGGTCCGCAGCCTCACCTGACCCCTCCAAGCGCTGTGCTCGTGACGTAGGTGAGGGTGAGGACCCCGAGGAGGACCGATGAGCACCCTGCACGACCGGCTGGCCGACCTGGCCCAGGACGCCCCACCCGCCCTGCCCGACCCCGGGCTGTGGGACGTCGCCCGCGGCTACCACCGCCGCCGTCGCCTGGGCACTGCCGTGGTGGTGGGCGCGACGGTGCTCGCGCTGGCACTGATCGGTGGGCTCGGGTGGGTGCGCGCCGACGACGGCATCGAGCCGGCCGCCCCCGGAGCGCGGCCGGCGCTGCCGGACACCATCTGGGAGCCGAGCCGGTGGCTGCCCGGCACCGATGACGAGGGGCCGCTGGGCCAGCTCGCGGCGCTGCTACCCGCCGAACGAGGCGGCTGGACCGGTGCGGAGGAGGCGGTGGTCGGTGTCTCCGCAGCCACGGGCGAGTACCGCTTCCTCGACCTGCCGGACGACGCGCGCCGGGACCACGCCCTGTCGCCGGACGGTGTGCACGTGGCCTACTGGGTCACCGGCGCGACCCAGGGCACGCCGCAGACGGCCGGAGGTCAATACCTGCCGGCCACCGGGGTGGCGGTCCACGACACGGTCACAGGGGCGACGGTGCGCCACGACGTGTCCACGGAGCACGGGCTGGCCCCGGACGAGCTGATCTGGTCCGACAGCGACACGCTGGTGCTGTCCTACGGCCAGGAGTACGTCGGCGACGACGCCCCGGCGCGCAAGCAGGGCGGGTCGACCCCGTCTGACGGCCTGATGACCTGGGAGCCCGACGTCGAGGAGGAGCCGACGCTGGCGAACGTCGAGGCCGGCGCGGTCGAGACCAGCAACGGGCGAGGGGCCTTGCTGGTCCAGCTCGACGACGGCATGGTGCGCTGGGACGTCGAGACGGGAGCCGTGACCAGGCTGCCGCTGCCGGGGCGCCTGATGGCCGAGGTGGCTGCCCTGGACCGGACAGGGCAGAGGGCGGCCTATCCCAGGGGAAACCCCAGCCCCAACGGGATCAGCGTCGTCCGCCTGGTCGGACCGCAGGAGACCGCGGAGAGCAGCCCGGTCCCCGGCGCCGACACCTTCGCCGTGCTGGCCTGGCTCGACGCCCAGCACGTGCTCGCCGAGCGCTACGCCCCGGACGAGCTGCACACCGACCTCCAGCGCGTCGACGTGACGACGGGGGAGTCGGAGACGGTGGTCGACCTGCCCGGTCCCGGGAACTTCCGTGGCGAGCTGGCGGTCGGCCTCCTCGACGAGCCGTTCGCCTCCCACCCAGCGCCCCCGCGACCTCTCGACCCACGACTCCTCGTCGGGCTGTCGGCGGGCCTGGTGCTGATCGTGGGTGTCGCCCTGCGTCGCTGGAGGTCCCGTGTCCGACCGTGACGCCCAGGCGCGCGCCCAGTTCGAGCAGTACGTCGCCGCCCGCCGCCAGGCGCTGCTGCGCACGGCGTACCTGCTGACCGGCCAGCACGCCGACGCCGAGGACCTGGTGCAGCTGGCGCTGGTCAAGGCGATGCCGCACTGGGCCAAGATCGCCCACGACCCCGAGCCCTACGTGCGCAAGGTGCTGGCTCGGGAGTCGATCAGCCGCTGGCGGCGCCGACGCTGGCGGGAGGTGAGCACGGAGCACGTGCCCGAGCAGGAGCAGGGCGGCGCCGACCAGACGGACCGGGCCGCGGTCCGCGCGGCGCTGCTGCAGCTGGCGCCGCGCCAGCGCGCCGTGGTGGTGCTGCGCTACTTCGACGACCTCACCGAGGCGCAGACCGCCCAGGCGCTGGGCATCGCGGTGGGCACCGTGAAGTCGCAGTCGCGCGACGCGATGGCGCGGCTGCGGGAGCTGCTGCCCCCGGAGGGGGCCGAGGCCGTGAGGCGCTGACGGCTACCGTTCGCCCCATGATCGTGGCCTTCAGCATCTCGCCCACCTCCGCCGACGAGACCGGCAGCGTCTCGGAGGCGGTCGCCGCCGCCGTACGGGTCGTCAAGGAGTCCGGCCTGCCCTACGAGCTGAACTCGATGTTCACCAACGTCGAGGGCGAGTGGGACGAGGTGATGGCGGTGGTCAAGAAGGCCGTCGACGTGGTGGCCGAGGTGTCCCCGCGCGTCGGGCTGGTGATCAAGGCCGACATCCGACCCGGCTGGGACGGCCAGCTCACCGCCAAGGTGGAGCGGGTCGAGCGGCTGCTCGACTCGTGAGCGAGCCCGAGCCCGTCGAGGTCGAGCCGGAGCCCGTCGAGGCCGCTGAGCCCGGGCGCGCCGACCGCGCGCCGGTGGTGGCGCTCGTGGCCACGCTGGTGCTCGCGGCCCTGGTCGTGGCGGCCGCCGCCGTGGTGCCCCGCCTGCTCGCCGAGCCCGTCGACCGCACCCTCGACCAGGTCCGGGTCTACGACGACCTGCCGACCACGCACGTCGACGGCGACGTCGACTACGAGCAGGAGCCGCCGGTCGGGGGCCCGCACGCCGACCGCTGGCTCGACTGCGGCGCCTACGACACCCAGGTCCGTGCGGAGAACGTCGTGCACGACCTCGAGCACGGCACGGTCCTCCTGGCGTACGGCCCGGACACCTCGGCCGACGACGTACGACGGCTCGAGGCGCTGCTGCCCGACAACGGCATCCTGACGCCCTGGGAGGGCCTCGAGGCCCCGGTCGTGGTGACGGTGTGGGGCCGACAGCTCGCCCTGACCGGCGCCGACGACCCGCGGCTGCCGCTCTTCATCGACGCCTTCGGCGCCGGGGAGACCGCACCCGAACCGTTCGCCAGCTGCGCGGGCGGGGTGCCCGACGCCGACGGCGGTCAGGGGGCGGGCGTGGGTAGCCTGCCGACGTGACCCTGAGCCCCCTCGCCCTGCCGCCTGCCGACGACACCGCCGGCTGGTCCTCCCTCCTCGAGGCGCGGACCGCCGTGCCGCTCGCCGAGGCCGCCCGCACCGCCGACGCCCTGCGGGCCCTCGAGCCCGGCGAGGCCGGCGCGCTGGTGCTGTGGAACGACCTGCACGTGGCGCTCGCCAACGCCTTCGCGGCGTCCTCGCTGCTGAGCCAGGTGCACCCCGACCCGGCCCTGCGCGAGGCGGCCGAGAGCGCCGAGCAGGACGCCAACCGCTTCCGCACCGCGCTGATGCTCGACACCGAGGTCTTCGCACGTCTCGACACGGTGCCCCGCGAGGGCCTCGACGCTGGTGCCCTGCGGGTGCTCGACGACGCGCTGCGCGGCTTCCGCCGCGCCGGGGTCGACCGCGACGACGAGACCCGCGAGCGGCTGCGGGTGCTGGGGGAGCGCGAGGACGACCTGGCGCAGGCCTTCGGCCGCCACATCCGCGACGGTGCGCGCACCACCCGGGTGTCCGCCACCGCCCTCGACGGGCTGCCCGCCGACTACGTCGAGGCACACCCGGTCGACGCCGACGGCACGGTCGCGATCACCACCGACTACCCCGACACCCACCCGTTCCTCACGTTCTCCACCGACGCCGACGCCCGGCGCACCGTGATGGGTGCGTTCCTCGACCTCGCCTGGCCCGAGAACGACGAGGTGCTGCGCGAGCTGCTGGCGGTGCGCGACGAGCGCGCCCGCCTGCTCGGCTACGACGGCTGGCCCGACTACGACGCCGAGGTCAAGATGATCGGCACCGGGCCGGCGATCGCCGAGTTCATCGACCGCATCACCCACGACGCCACCGCCGCGGCCGAGCGCGACGCCGCGGTCCTGCTCGAGCGGGCCCGCCTCGACCACCCCGGGCTCGAGCGCCTCGACGTCTCCGGCGCCCGCTTCTACACCGAGGCCGTGCGCCGCGAGCGCTACGACGTCGACGCCCAGCAGGTGCGCCGCTACTTCGACTTCACCCGGGTGCGGCAGGGCCTCCTCGACGTCACCGGCCGGCTCTTCGGGCTCACCTGGACCCCCGTCGACGACGCACCGACCTGGCACGACGAGGTGGCGGCGTACGACGTCGCACTGGCGGGCGGCGAGCAGCTCGGGCGGATCTACCTCGACCTGCACCCCCGCGCCGGCAAGTACAACCACGCCGCCCAGTTCGACCTCGTCAGCGGGGTCGCCGGGCGCCAGCTGCCCGAGGGCGTGCTGGTGTGCAACTTCGGGCGCGGGTTGATGGAGCACTCCGAGGTCGTCACGCTCTTCCACGAGTTCGGCCACCTGCTGCACCACGTGCTCGCCGGGCGCCACGAGTGGGTGCGCTTCTCCGGGGTCGCCACCGAGTGGGACTTCGTCGAGGCGCCCAGCCAGATGCTCGAGGAGTGGGCCTGGGACGCCGGCGTCCTGGCCGGCTTCGCCACCGACGAGGAGGGCCGCGCCATCCCGGCCGAGCTGGTCGACCAGATGCGCGCCGCCGAGGAGTTCGGCAAGGGCGTCCGCGCCCGCACCCAGATGTACTACGCCTCGGTGTCCTACCGCTTCCACGCCGAGCTGCCCGCCGACCTCACCGCGCGCTCGCTCGAGCTCTCCGAGCAGTACGCCGTGTGGGCCGCCCTGCCGGGCTCGCACTTCCACTGCGGCTTCGGCCACCTGGGCGGCTACACCTCGGCGTACTACACCTACATGTGGAGCCTGGTGATCGCGAAGGACCTGTTCTCGGCCTTCGACACCCGCGACCTGTTCGCGCCCGAGGTGGCGCTGCGCTACCGCGACCGGGTGCTGGCAGCCGGCGGCAGCAAGGACGCCGCCGACCTGGTCGAGGACTTCCTCGGCCGTCCCTACGAGCCCACGGCCTTCACGGCCTGGTTGGAGAGGTGAACGAGATGGACTCCGAGACCCAGCACGTGCACACCGGCGGCCGCGACGTCGTCGTCGACCTGACGCGCCAGGCCGAGCAATGGTGCGCCGGTCGCGGCGACGGGCTGCTGCACGTCTTCGTGCCGCACGCCACCGCCGGCATCGCGATCCTCGAGACCGGCGCCGGCAGCGACGACGACCTCATCGCCGCGCTCGGCGACCTGCTGCCCGCCGACGACCGCTGGCAGCACCGCCACGGCACCCCGGGCCACGGGCGCTCCCACGTGATGCCGGCGCTGGTGCCGCCGTACGCGACCGTGCCGGTGCTCGACGGCCGCCTCGCGCTCGGCACCTGGCAGAGCATCTGCCTGGTCGACCTCAACGTCGACAACCCCGACCGCGAGGTCCGCTTCAGCTTCCTCGCCTCCGCCTGAGGCTCCGCTGGTCGAGCAGTGACGAGCGCCAGCGAGGAGCGTCGCCGAGACCTGGTGAGAACCGCGCTCGCCGTACGCCATGGACTCACGGGGTTTCGGCGACGCTCGAGCCTTCGGCCCTCGCTGCTCAACCAACGGCGGGCCCTCGCTGCTCAACCTGCGGTGGCGGTAGATGTCGAACGGGTGTTCGAGTAGCATGGGGTCATGCCCACCCACGTCGCTCCTCCTGGTTGGCCGGCCGAGGTGCGTCCGCCCGACGCGCCCGACTGGGAGGCCACCGCAGCCAGCTGGCTGCTCGACCTGTGCCCGCCCGACTTCCGCGGCTACCCGGGGCTGCGCAAGCACGTGGTGGTGCTGGCGCGGTTCGCGGTGCTGCACGTCGAGGCCGGCCAGGCCGCGGCGCGGCGGGGGTTGAGCGAGGCGCGCAGCGAGCTGCGCGACGTGGCGACGCCCGAGGTCGTCGAGGCGGCGGTGCAGACCTGGCTGATCGAGGACGCCCGGCTCGCCGGCGTACGACGCGCGGTCGGGCTGGTCGAGGAGGCGCTGCGAGGTCGGCGCTTCATCGCCCGTCTGTGACGAGCCCCACCTAGGGTGGGCGGGTGCACCGGTTCTCCAGCATCGCCCTCGTCGACCGTCGGGGTTGGCTGCTGATGCAGGAGCGCGACGAGCACCCGGTCATCGACCCCGAGAAGTGGGGCCTGCCGGGCGGCTCGATCGAGCCGGGGGAGACCCCCGAGCAGGCGGCCTACCGCGAGCTCGCCGAGGAGACCGGCGTCCACCTGGCCGGCGGGCTCGAGAGCGCGGGGGAGTGGACCTTCCACAGCCCCGCCTGCGGCGGTGACGACACCGTGCACCTCTACGCGGGCGCCGTCGACCTCGGCGACGACGACATCGTCTGCGGCGAGGGCCGCCAGATGGTCTTCGTGGCGCCCCGGGCCGTCCTGGAGAAGGACCTGACCGTCTCGGGACGCCTCCTGCTGCCCCTCTTCCTCGCCTCGCCCATCTACGACAGGCTGACGCTGTGACCTCACCCTCCTCCCACCGACTCGAGATCCACCCGCTGCCCGGCCACGGGGCCGAGGACGTCGTGGTGGTGCCCGACGGCCCCCACGAGGGGTCGGTGCTCTCGGGCACCGAGGACGGCGCGATCTTCCGGCTCTCCCACGACGGGCGCCGCATCGACCGGGTCGCCCACACCGGCGGACGCCCGCTGGGCCTCGAGCTGCACCCCGACGGCCGGCTGCTGGTCTGCGACGCCCAGCGCGGCCTGCTGCGCGTCGACCTCGACACCGGCGGGGTCGAGCAGGTGGTCCACGAGGTCGGCGGCCGCGCGATGGTCTTCTGCAACAACGCCGCGATCGCCTCCGACGGCACGGTGTGGTTCAGCGACTCCTCGACCCGCTACTCCATCGACCGGTGGAAGGACGACTTCGTCCAGGACACCCGCACCGGGCGGCTGCTGCGCCTCGACCCCGACGGCACCGTGAGCGTCGTCCTCGAGGGCCTCGCCTTCGCCAACGGTGTCGCGCTCGCCGCCGACGAGTCCTTCGTCGTGGTCGCCGAGACCGGGGCCGCGACCCTGGTGCGGCACTGGATCACCGGTGCGCGCGCCGGCAGCCGCGACCTGCTGGTCGACGAACTGCCCGGCTACCCCGACAACATCGCCCGCGGCAGCGACGGGCTGGTCTGGGTCGCGATCGCGAGCCCCCGCGACCCGGTCGTCGAGCGGCTCCAGCAGTCCCCGCCCTGGGTGCGTCGCCAGGTGACGCGGATCCCCCAGCGCCTGCAGCCCAAGCCGAAGCGCACCTGCCGCGTCCAGGCCTACGACGACACCGGGCGGCTGGTCCACGACCTCGACCTCCCGGCCGAGGGCTTCCACATGGCCACGGGCGTGCGCGAGCACGACGGCCAGGTGTGGATCGGCAGCCTGCTCGAACCCGCCGTCGCGGTTCTGCGTCGCTGAGGACCGACCTCTAGACTGGCCCACCCAGCACCACCCGCACACCCAGCACCCCCGGCAGCAAGGAGCCCCATGTCGATCCTCGAGACCATCTCGGGACCGCGTGACCTCCGCAGCCTCGACGAGGCCCAGCTCGAGACGCTCGCGAGCGAGATCCGCGACCTGCTCGTGCGCTCGACGTCGAAGGTGGGCGGCCACCTGGGCCCCAACCTCGGCGTGGTCGAGCTGACGATGGCCATCCACCGGGTCTTCGAGTCCCCGCGCGACCGGATCGTCCTCGACACCGGTCACCAGGGCTACGTGCACAAGATGCTCACCGGGCGTGCCGGCGACTTCGACACGCTGCGCCAGGAGGGCGGCCTGTCGGGCTACCCGAGCCAGGCCGAGTCCGAGCACGACATCGTGGAGAACTCCCACGCCTCGACCGCGCTGAGCTACGCCGACGGCCTGGCCAAGGCCTACGCGATCCGCGGCGAGGACCGCCACGTGGTCGCGGTCATCGGCGACGGCGCGCTGACCGGCGGCATGGCCTGGGAGGCGCTCAACAACATCGCGGTCGCCCAGAGCAGCCGCCTGGTCATCGTGGTCAACGACAACGGGCGCTCCTACACCCCGACCGTGGGCGGGCTGGCCACCGCGCTCACCTCGCTGCGCACCGACCCGCGCTACGAGACCGTCCTCGACATGGTCAAGCGGCGCCTCAACGCGGTGCCCGGCGTCGGCTCCGCGGCCTACGACGCCCTGCACGCGATGAAGAAGGGCCTCAAGGACGCGCTGGCCCCCCAGGGCCTCTTCGAGGACCTCGGGCTCAAGTACGTCGGTCCCGTCGACGGCCACGACCGGGCCGCGATGGAGACCGCGCTGACGCAGGCCAAGAAGTACGGCGCGCCCGTCATCGTGCACGCCCTGACCCGCAAGGGCTTCGGGTACGACGCCGCGGAGCGCCACGAGGCCGACCAGTTCCACTCCCCGCAGCCCTTCGACATCGAGTCGGGCGAGGAGAAGGCCCGCGGCCGGATCTGGACCGACCACTTCGCCGACGACATGGTCGAGATCGGCCACCGCCGCAAGGACGTCGTGGCCATCACCGCCGCGATGATGCACCCGGTGGGCCTCGACAAGTTCCAGGCGCACTTCCCCGACCGCACCTTCGACGTCGGCATCGCCGAGCAGCACGCGGCGACCTCCGCGGCCGGCCTCGCGATGGGCGGGCTGCACCCGGTGGTCGCGGTCTACGCCACCTTCCTCAACCGCGCCTTCGACCAGGTGCTGATGGACGTCGCGCTGCACCGCTGCGGGGTCACCTTCGTGCTCGACCGCTCGGGCGTCACCGGCGACGACGGCGCCAGCCACAACGGCATGTGGGACATGTCGGTGCTCCAGGTGGTGCCCCGGCTGCGCCTGGCCGCGCCGCGCGACGCCACCCGGCTGCGCGAGCTGCTCGACGAGGCCGTCGCGGTCGACGACGCCCCCACCGTGGTGCGCTTCCCCAAGGGCCCGCCGCCCGCCGACATCGAGGCCGTCGACCGGGCCGGCGGCTGCGACGTGCTGGTGCGCAGCGGGGCCCGCGACGTGCTGGTCGTGGCGGTCGGCTCGATGGCGACCACCGCCGTCGAGGTCGCCGACCGGCTGGTCGCGCAGGGCATCGGCGTCACCGTCGTCGACCCGCGCTGGGTCAAGCCGGTCGACCCGGCGCTCATCGAGCTGGCCCGCGACCACGAGCTGGTCGTCAGCATCGAGGACAACGGCGTGCAGGGTGGCTGCGGCGCGAGCCTGCTGCAGGCCCTCAACGCCGCCGGCGTCACCACGCCGGTGCGCCTGCACGGTGTGCCCCAGGAGTTCCTCGACCACGCCAAGCGCGCGGTCATCCTCGAGCGCATCGGGCTGAGCCCGCAGTCGCTGGCGCGCGGCATCGTCGAGGCGATGTCGGCGGGTTCTCCCCTCGAGCACGAGCAACCCGTTGAACGGCCCCGCTGAGCGCACCGGGGAGGGAGAAGCGCTCGGGCCCCTCGGGAGGGGGCCGCAGGCACTGCTGACGGGGCTGGCCGGGCTGGCAGGGTCGCTGGTCCTGTCCCTGGTCCTGTCGTCGTGCACGCTGCTCGCCGGCGACGGCGAGCCCACAGGCGGCCAGACGACCTCGGCGCAGCCCGCCCCGCGCCGGGTGGTCGCGGCCGTGCAGCGCACGCTCGACCTGCGCGCCGCCGGCGTACGCCGCCAGGACCGGGGCCGCTTCGACCGGGCGCTGGCCACGGGGCGCCCGGCGTTCCGGGCCGAGCAGGCGCAGTACTTCGACAACCTCGCGCAGCTGCCGCTGGAGGTCGTCGACTACCGCTTCGACCCCGCCGACCTGCTGCGCGTCGAGGACTCCTACTGGGTCGTGGTGGAGGTGCACCTGCAGCTGCGCGGCTACGACGAGACCCCGGTGGTGGCGCGGGACCGCTACCTCTTCGAGCCCGGCGGCGGGAAGCGGCAGCGGCTGCGCCTGGCCTCGGTGACCGACGAGGCGTGGGAGGAGCGGAACCGGGTCGTGCCCCAGCCCTGGGACCGCGGCCCGGTGCAGGTGCGCGAGGTCGCCGGGGTGCTCGGGGTCTTCGACGACGCCAGCGTGGCGGCCGCCCCCGGCCTGCTCGACGCCGCCCAGCGCGCGGTCGGCGACGTCAGCGCCGTGGTGCCCTTCGACTGGAGCAACCAGGTGTCCTCTACGCGCTGTCGACCACGGCCGCCCTGGCCTCGGTGGCCGACCTGCCCGGTGGCGACGCGGCCGCGCTCGACGCCGTCGCGGTGCCGGTGGCCGCCGACCCCCGCGACCCCGACTCGGGGCTGGCCTCGACCCGGATCGTGCTGAACCCGCGGGTCCTGGCCTCCGCCGGCGCCGAGCGCACCTCCGCGCAGGGGCGCACCCGCGACCGCCTGCTGCGCCACGAGGTGACCCACGTGGCCGTCGGGGCGCGCGACGACGACGCCCCGGTCTGGTTGGCCGAGGGCGTCGCCGAGTGGGTGTCGGTGCGCCCGCTGGCGCCCGAGGACCGGGCGCTGCCCGAGGTCGCGCTGGTCGCGGTCCGCGACGACCTCGCGGCCGGCCGGGTGCGGATGCCCGAGGACGCGACCTTCAACGCCGACGGCTCGACCGCCCACTACGGGCTGTCGTGGTGGGCGGCCGAGCACCTGGCCGCCAGCTTCGGGGAGCAGGTGCTGTGGGTGCTGCTCGACGGCGCCGGCGACGAGGCGGCGCTGCGGCGGCTGGTGGGCCTGGGGGAGGACCAGCTCGCGCAGCGGGCCGCCCGGCTCATGGTCGCGACGTACGACGACTGAGCCGGGCGGCCCGGGTGGTGCGGGTGCTGCGGGTGGATCAGTGGAACGAGCCGAGGCCCTCGCGCTCGAGGAGCATCGTCAGCCCGCCGTTCCAGAACGAGAACCCGGCGCCGGTGATCATCGCCAGGTCGAGGTCCTCGGGACCGGCCACGACACCCTCGTCGAGCATCAGGCGCGCCTCCTCGGCGAGCCCGCTGAGCACCTGGGTGCGCACCTGCTCGGGCAAGAGCACGACCGGGTCGGCGGGGGTCTCGAGGAGAGCCTCGACCTCGGGGTCGAGGCTGCCGTCGGGGGCGAAGTAGGCACCCTTGCGCGCCGCGACGACCCGCTCGAGGGCCGGCGAGACGTAGAAGCGGTCGGGGAAGGCCGCCGCCAGGGTCTCGGTGTTGTGCAGCGCGATGGCCGGGCCGACCAGGGCGATCAGGGTGAACGGCGGCATCGGGGCGACGCCGGCGAACGAGCCGTCCACGGTCTGGATCGGGGTGCCCTCGTCGACGACCCGGCTGACCTCGCTCATGAAGCGGCCCAGCAGGCGGTTGACGATGAAGGAGGGGCTGTCCTGGACCAGGATCGTGGTCTTCTTCAGCGCCTTGCCGGTGGCGAACGCGGTCGCCAGCGTGGCGTCGTCGGTGGCCGAGCCCTGCACGATCTCGAGCAGCGGCATCACCGCGACCGGGTTGAAGAAGTGGAAGCCGACGACCCGCTCGGGGTGCTCGAGGTCGGCGGCCATCTCGGAGATCGACAGCGAGGAGGTGTTGGTGGCCAGCACGCAGGTCGGCGAGACGACCTTCTCGACGTCGGCGAAGACCGACTTCTTGACCGACATCTCCTCGAAGACGGCCTCGATGACGAAGTCGGCGTCGCCGAAGACCTCCGCCTTCTCGACCGCGCCGGTGACCAGGGCCTTGTGGCGGTTCGCCTTGTCCTGGCCGATGCGGCCCTTGGCGAGCAGCTTGTCGATCTCGGCGTGCACGTAGGCCACGCCCTTGTCGACGCGGTCCTGGTCGAGGTCGGTCAGCACGACCGGCACCTCGAGGCGGCGCACGAAGAGCATCGCCATCTGGCTGGCCATCAGGCCGGCACCGACGATGCCGACCTTGGTGACCGGGCGGGCCAGCGAGCGGTCCGGGGCGCCGACGGGGCGCTTGGCGCGCTTCTGCACCAGGTCGAAGGCGTAGAGGCTGGCGAGCAGCTCGGGGGTCTGGGAGAGGTCCTCGAGCGCCTGGTCCTCGGCGGCGAAGCCCTCGTCGCGGCTCGCGCTGCGCGCGGCCGAGATCAGCTCGACGGCGCGCTGGGCGGCCGGGCTGGCCCCGCCGGTGCGGGCCCGCACCACGGTGGCGGCGCGCGAGACAGCGGCGTCCCACGCCTCGCCGCGGTCGACCTCGGGGCGCTCGACGAGCACGTCGCCGTTGAGCACGTCGGCCGCCCAGAGCAGCGACTGCTCGAGGAAGTCGGCGCCCGAGAAGACCGCGTCGGCCAGGCCGAGCTCGAAGCCCTGCTGGCCGGTGAGGGTCTTGCCGTTGTTGAGGGGGTTCTCGAGGACCAGCGTCACCGCAGCGTCGGCGCCGACGAGGTTCGGCACCAGGTAGGCGCCGCCCCAGCCGGGGACCAGGCCGAGCATGACCTCGGGCAGGCCCAGGGCCGGCGCCGAGTCCATCACGGTGCGGTAGTCGCAGTGCAGCGCGACCTCCAGGCCGCCGCCCAGCGCGAGGCCGTTGACCAGGCCGAAGGAGGTCTTGCCGCCGTCCTGCAGCTTGCGGAAGACCGCGTGGCCCAGCTCTGCCACGACGCGCACGCCGGCGGCGCCGCTCGAGGCGATGCTGGTCAGGTCGGCGCCGGCGGCCAGGATGAACGGCTTGCCCGTCACGCCGATCGAGGTGACCTCGTCGTCGGCCAGGGCGGCGTCGATCGCGGTGTTGAGCGCGATCAGCCCCCGCGGGCCGAAGGTGTTGGGCTTGGTGTGGTCCTCGCCGTTGTCGAGGGTGATCAGGCCCATCACGCCGGCCCCGCGGGGCAGGGTGACCTTGCGCAGGTGGGCCTGGGTGACGCGCTCGGCGTCGGAGCTGATCTCCTCGGCCCGGGCCAGCAGGGTGGTCAGGTCGCTCATCAGGCTGCCTCTCCGGTGTAGTGCGGGTTCTCCCAGATCACGGTGCCGCCCATGCCGATGCCGATGCACATGGTGGTCAGGCCGTAGCGGACCTCGGGGCGCTCCTCGAACTGGCGGGCCAGCTGGGTCATCAGGCGCACGCCCGACGAGGCCAGCGGGTGGCCCATCGCGATCGCGCCGCCGTAGGGGTTGACCCGGGTGTCGTCGTCGGCGATGCCGAAGTGCTCCAGGAAGGCCAGCACCTGCACGGCGAAGGCCTCGTTGACCTCGAAGGCCTGGATGTCGTCGATGGTGAGGCCGGCCTGCTTGAGCGCCTTCTCGGTCGCCGGGATCGGGCCGGCGCCCATCACCTCGGGCTCGACGCCCATGAAGGAGTAGGCCACCAGACGCATCCGCACCGGCAGGCCCAGCTCGCGCGCGGTCTCCTCGTCGGCGAGCAGCGCGGCGGTCGCGCCGTCGTTGATGCCCGCGGCGTTGCCGGCGGTCACCTTGCCGTGGGCGCGGAAGGGCGTCTTCAGCGAGCCCAGCGACTCCATGGTGGTGGCGGGACGCATCGGCTCGTCGCTGAGCGCCAGGCCCCAGCCCTCGTCGGCCGAGCGGGTCGCGACCGGCACCAGGTCCTGCTGGATGGTGCCGGCGTCGTACGCCGCCGCGGTCTTCTGCTGGGAGCGCACGGCGTAGGCGTCGACACGCTCCTTGGTGATCGTGGGGTAGCGGTCGTGCAGGTTCTCGGCGGTCTTGCCCATCACCAGCGCGTCGGGGTCGACCACGCGCTCGGACATGATGCGCGGGTTGGGGTCGACGCCCTCGCCCATCGGGTGGCGGCCCATGTGCTCCACGCCGCCGGCGATCGCGACGTCGTAGGAGCCGAAGGCGATGCCCGAGGCGGTGGTGGTGACCGCGGTCATGGCGCCGGCGCACATGCGGTCGATGGCGAAGCCGGGCACGCTCTGCGGCAGGCCCGAGAGCAGCGCGGCGGTGCGGCCGATGGTCAGGCCCTGGTCGCCGATCTGGGTGGTGGCCGCGACCGCGACCTCGTCGACGCGCTCGGGCGGCAGCGAGGGGTTGCGGCGCATCAGCTCGCGGATGCACTTGATGACGAGGTCGTCGGCCCGCGTCTCGGCGTACTGTCCCTTGGCCTTGCCGAAGGGGGTGCGCACGCCGTCGACGAAGACGACCTCTCGTAGCTGTCGGGGCACCGGTTCTCCTGGGTGGGGCTGGTGTGGTGGGTGTCGGTCGCGCCTAGGTTACCCCTCGGTAACCAACTGTGCCCGGACGGCCCGTCCCCCCGGGGTGGGCAGGGAATATCGTGGCGGCGTGGCCGGTTCGCCCCGGGCCCCACGACCGCACGACCACAGCTGACACGAGGAGACCCGTGAGCGAGACCCGCTTGGTGCACATCGTCGACGAGGTGGCCGAGATCGACGCCTCCGAGGAGTCCACGCTGACCATGGTGGTGGTGCTCGACGGGTTCCTCGACGCCGGCAACGCGGCCGCGCGCGCCGCCCAGCACCTGGCCGACGTCGCCGGCACCGACGACGGCGCGGGGCGGGTGGTGGCGACCTTCGACGTCGACCGGCTCCACGACTACCGCGCGCGACGCCCCGCGATCTCCTTCGTGGTCGACCGCTACGACTCCTACGACGCGCCCCGGCTGGTGGTGCGGCTGCTGCGCGACAGCGGCGGCACGCCGTACCTGCTGCTCAACGGCGCCGAGCCCGACAACCGCTGGGAGGGCTTCTGCCGCGCGGTGCGCGAGGTCGTCGAGCGCTTCGGCGTGACCCGGGTGATCAGCATGGGGTCGGTGCCGATGGCGGTGCCGCACACCCGCCCGATCGCGGTGACGCACCACGCGAACAACTCCGAGCTGCTGCTGGGCGCGAGCCCGTGGCGCGGCGAGCTGCGGGTGCCGGCCAGTGCGCAGGCGCTGCTCGAGGTGCGCCTGGGGGAGTGGGGCCACGACGCCCAGGGCTTCGTCGCGCACATCCCGCACTACCTGGCCCAGCTCGACTACCCGAAGGCCGCCGCGGTGCTGCTCGAGCAGGTCGAGCTCGCCGGCCGGCTCACCGTCGACCTCTCCGGGCTGCGCGCCGAGGCCGAGGACCGCGAGGCCGAGATCTCCAGCTACCTCGAGGCCAACGAGGAGGTCGGTGACGTGGTCGCCGCGCTCGAGCGCCAGTACGACGCCTTCGAGCGGGCCGAGGAGTCCGGGGACAACCTGCTGGCCCGGGACCAGCCGCTGCCCACCGGTGACCAGCTCGGCCACGAGTTCGAGCAGTTCCTCGCCGGCCTCGAGAACCCCGACGCCGAGGACCAGGACTGAGATGCCCCGCACCACCGCCGAGCTGCTCGAGCTGCTCGACCTGGAGACGATCGACGACAACCTCTTCCGCGGCAGCCAGCAGGCCTCGATCCTGCCCCGCGTCTTCGGCGGCCAGGTCGCCGCGCAGTCGTTGGTCGCGGCCGACCGCACCGTCGAGGGCGACTACGCCGTGCACTCGCTGCACTCCTACTTCCTCCAGCCCGGTGACACGGGCGCGCCGATCGTCTACGACGTCGAGCGGCTGCGCGACGGCCGCTCCTTCGCCACGCGACGGGTGCTGGCCCGCCAGCACGGCCGGCCCATCTACGTGATGACCGTCGACCTCCAGCGCCCCGAGGACGGCTACGAGCACCAGGACCGGATGCCGCAGGTGCCGGCGCCCGAGGAGGCGCTGGCGGTCAACGACAAGATCCGCGGCGCCGACGGCTCCTTCACCGAGTGGGACGTGCTCGACTTCCGCTACGTCGGCTCCTCCCACGACCTGCTGCCCACCGACGAGGACCACCCGGGGCGCCAGCAGATGTGGATGCGGGTCAACGACGCACTGCCCGACGACCCGCTGCTCCACGCGGCCGCCTTCACCTACGCCTCCGACGCCACGATCATGGGCGCAGCGCTCTCGCCCCAGGGCATCTCGATCGGGACCCGCGAGGTGATGGTCGCCTCGCTCGACCACTCGGTGTGGTTCCACCGGCCCTTCCGCGCCGACGACTGGTGGCTCTTCGACCAGCACTCCCCGGTCGCCACCGGCGGGCGCGGCCTGGTCAACGCCCGGATCTTCGACCGCGACGGGGTGCTGGTCGCCTCGGTGGCCCAGGAGGCGCTGATCCGCAGGATGCGCCCGGCGGGGGGTCGGTGATGAGCGAGGAGACCTCCCTCGAGGAGCTGGTCGCGCTCTTCGACCTCGAGACCATCGACACCGACCTCTACCGCGGCCGTCAGGCCCGCACCACCCGGCCGCGGGTCTTCGGCGGCCAGGTGGCGGCACAGGCCCTGTGCGCCGGCATCCACACCGTCGACCCGGCGTACGTCGTGCACTCGATGCACTCCTACTTCCTGCTGCCCGGCGATCCGCAGGTGCCGATCGTCTACGACGTCGAGCGGATCCGCGACGGCCGCTCGTTCCTGACCCGTCGGGTGGCCGCGCGCCAGCACGGCCGGCCGATCTACTACCTCACCGCCAACTTCCAGGTGCCCGAGGACGGTCTGGAGCACCAGGACCTGATGCCCGACGTCGTCGACCCCGAGGACGCGGTCGACATGGTCGAGATGATGCGCCGCGCCGGGACGCCTGAGGCGGAGGCGCTGGCCAAGGAGTGGGCCGCGCTGGGCGCGCGCTGGGTCGGCAGCTCGGGCCGGGGTCTGCCCGAGGACCCGGAGCACCCGTCGCGGTCGCGGCTGTGGCTGCGGGTCGACGGCGACCTGGGCGACGACCCGACCGCCCACCTGGCGGCCTTCACCTACGCCAGCGACATCAGCCTGCTGGGCGCCACGCTGTCCGCCCACCCGGTCACGCCCGAGCAGGTGCAGATGGCCTCGCTGGACCACACGATCTGGTTCCACCAGCCCTTCCGGGCCGACGAGTGGTGGCTCTACGACCAGGTCTCGCCGGCCGCCCGAGGAGGGCGCGGACTGGCCCTCGGTCGGGTCTTCACCCGCGACGGCACGCTGGTGGCGACGGTGGCCCAGGAGGGCCTCATCCGCCCTCGCCAATAGCATTACAGCGATGTAGTTCGTGACAGACACGCCGACACATGGTTACTTTTGTGACCAATGTGGCGGTTGAGCGCTCCTGAGGAGCGTGTGACCGGACCGCCCCCCGCCCCCGAGGGACCCCGATCATGCGTCTGCCCCTGCTCACGGTCCTGCCCGCGGCCCTGCTCGCGCCGGCGCTGGTGGTGCTCGCGACCCCCGCGCACGCCGCCCCCGGCGCCGACCACGAGATGCCCTTCCCCTGCGGGCAGGAGTGGACTGGCACCACCCGCAGCAACCACAGCCCGAGCACGAGGTCGATCGACTGGAACCGGGCCGACGACGTCGACGACCCCGTGGTGGCCTCGGCCCCCGGGACGGTGACCACCGCCAACGCGACCAGCACCAAGGGCTACGGCCACTACGTCGTCGTCGACCACGGCGGGGGCGAGTCGACGCTCTACGCCCACCTCAACGCCGTCACGGTCGCGGTCGGCCAGCGCCTCGACCAGGCCGCCCAGCTGGGCACGGTCGGGTCGACCGGCAACTCCACCGGGGCGCACCTGCACTACGAGCAGCGGGCCTCTGGCTCGGTGCAGACCGCGTGGTTCGGCGGCGCGGAGTTCGTCTACGGCTCGACGCAGCGCTCGACCAACTGCGTCGACGTCCCGCTGGCGGCCAACATGATCGGCGGGGCGCCGGCCGAGCTGGTGGTCTACCGGCGCGAGGCCCGCTCGCAGTTCCAGGTGCTGCGCCCCGGCAAGGCGCCCAAGGTGCGCCGCTTCGGCACCGCCACCGACGAGCCGGTCCTCGGCGACTGGGACGGCAACGGGGTGGCCAACATCGGCGTCTTCACCCCCGCCACCGCGACCTTCGCCCTCAAGCTGGCGAGCGGTCGCACCCGCATCGCCTTCGGGGCCGCCGGTGACCAGCCGGTGGCCGGCGACTGGGACGGCGACGGCCGCTACGAGGTCGGCGTACGCCGCCCGGGCGAGGCGGCCTTCCACCTGCGCGCCGCCGACGGGTCGACGACGAGCGTGCCGCTCGGCGCGTCCTCCGAACTGGCCGTCACTGGCGACTGGGACGGCGACGGACGCACCGACCTGGGGACCTTCGACCAGTCGACGGCGACCTTCACGCTGCGCCGCGTCGACGCCGAGGGCGTCGTGTGGACCGCGCAGGTGCAGTTCGGCGAGCCCGGTGACCTGCCGGTGACCGGCGACTGGGACGGCAACCGGGTCACCGACGTCGGGGTCTGGGACCCGGCCACCGCGACCTTCTCGGAGCGCCGGGCCGCGCAGCCGACCGCGGCGCGCGCCACCACCGCACGCACCGTCTTCGGCCGGCCGCGCTGACGCTCAGGCGGGTCGGCTGACGCCGGCGAGGTGCGGGGCACCGCTGCGCGGGTCGCTCAGCGAGAAGGCGTAGCCGTCGTCGGTGGGCCGCGAGCCGAAGGCGACCTTGCCGGGCAGCAGGATCGGCTTCTTGAAGGCCACCTCGACCGTGACCGCCTCGGGCAGCCGGTTCTCGAGCGCCGCCACGCACCGCGCCAGGCTCCACATGCCGTGCGCGATCTGGCGCGGGAAGCCCAGCGCCTTCGCGGTCAGCGGGTAGAGGTGGATCGGGTTGTGGTCGCCCGAGACGCCCGCGTAGCGGCGGCCCAGGTCGCCGGGCAGCGACCAGGTCGCGCCGGTGGCCGGGGCGTCGGGGAGGACCGTGCCCTCCGGGGCGGCGGCGTCGCCGCGACCGCGGCGCAGGTAGGCCGAGGAGCTCTCCCAGACCAGCTCGCCGGTGCCGTCGCGGACCTCGGTGACGAAGTCGAAGACGGTGCCCTTGGCGTGCGGGCGCGAGGGGCCGACGCGGGCGGCGACGGCGACCTGCTCGCCCACCACCACGTGGCGGTGGCGGATGATGGTGTTGGCGATGTGCACGGTGCCGATGGCCGGGGCCGGGAAGGCGGTGTCGGTCATCATCGCCATGTGCAGCCCGAAGGCGAGCATGTGCGGGTAGGTCAGCGGCGCGACGTCCTTGCGCGGGAAGCCGCACAGGTCGCCGTACGCCTCGACGTGGGGGCGCTCGACGACGACCGGGGGCCGCGTCACGGCGAGGCCCTCGAAGCCGTCGGGGCTCGCCTTGCGCACGCCGGGCAGCGACCCGACGACGGGGATGCTGGGCAGGGCGGCGCGCAGCAGGGTCCCGACGCCGGCGCTGCCGTCGTGGGTGCGGGCCGCGCGCTCGACCTGGGGGCTGGCCATCAGGCGCCCAGCATCATCTGGCCGCAGACCCGCACGACGTTGCCGTTGACGGCCGTCGAGCCGGGGGAGGCGTACCAGGCGATCGTCTCGGCGACGTCGACCGGCAGTCCGCCCTGGGCCATCGCGTTGAGGCGCTGGCCGACCTCGCGGGTCGCGAACGGCACCGCGGCGGTCATCTGGGTGACGATGAAGCCGGGGGCGACGGCGTTGACGGTGATGCCGTCGCGCAGCTCGTCCTTGAGCGAGTCGACCAGGCCGATGACGCCGGCCTTGGAGGTGGCGTAGTTGGTCTGGCCCACGTTGCCGGCGATCCCGGCGATCGAGGCCACGCCGATGATCGAGCCGCCGGCGTTGACGACGCCCTGGTCGAGGAGCTCGCGGCTGATCCGCTCGGGGGCGGTGAGGTTGACCGCGATGACGGAGTCCCAGCGGTCCTCGCCCATGTTGGCGAGCTTCTTGTCGCGGGTGATGCCGGCGTTGTGCACCACGACGTCGACGCCGCCGTGCTTCTCGGCGAGGTGGTGGGCGATGCGCTGCGGGGCGTCCTTGCCGGTGATGTCGAGGGTCAGCCAGTCGCCGTCGAGCTCCTTCATCAGCGACTGCAGCTCGCTGGCGGCCTGCGGCACGTCGACACCCACCACGGTGGCACCGTCGCGGTGCAGCACGCGGGCGATCTGCTCGCCGATGCCGCGGCTGGCGCCGGTCACCAGGGCGACCTTGCCCTGGAGCGGGCGCAGCAGGTCGTCGACGGTGCCGGCCTCGGTGGTGCCGGTGGCGCCGATGCGCACGACCTGGCCGGAGACGTAGGCGGACTTGGGGGAGAGCAGGAAGCCCAGGGTGCTGGTGGTCGCGGCCTCGGCGCCCTCGGCGACGTACACGAGCTGGACGGTGCCGCCGCGCCCGATCTCCTTGCCGAGGCTGCGGGTGAAGCCCTCGAGGGCGCGCTGGGCGACGCGCTCGGAGCCGCTGACCTGCTCGGGCGGGGTGCCGAGCACGACCACGCGCGGGCAGGTGGCCAGGCGGCGCATGAGGGGGGTGAAGAAGTCGCGCAGGGCCGAGAGCTGCTCGGCGGAGGTCAGGCCGGTGGCGTCGAAGACCAGGCCCTTGTACGTCGAGGTCTCGTCGGGCACGTCGGTGCTCGCGACGCCCAGGGTGTCGAGCAGACCCGGCAGCGACTCGGCGAGGCGGCCGGTGCCGCCGGTGACGACGGTGCCCTCGACCAGCGGGGCGCCGGCGGTGTAGCGCTCGAGCGCCATCGGGGCGGGCAGGCCGAGGTTCTTGACCAGCAGCTTGCCGATCGGCGACTGGCTGAAGCTCTGGTACTTGTCGCTCATGCGGGTCTGTTCCTCCAGTGAGTACGGGTGCGGCTGATGATCATGTAACTAGACGTGTAACTTGGAGTCCACTTTTCGTGACGTGCCCCTCACACCCTTCTCCCCGCGGGGCTGCGCGCGCAAGGATGGGGCCATGGCTACCTCTACGCGTCGCGTTGCCGTCATCGGCGGCAACCGCACCCCCTTCGCCCGGTCGAACTCCGCCTACGCGGACGTCTCCAACCAGGACCTGCTCACCGCCGCGATCGACGGCCTCGTGGCCCGCTACGGCCTCGAGGGCGAGCGCCTGGGCGAGGTCGTGGCCGGTGCGGTGCTCAAGCACTCCCGCGACTTCAACCTGGCCCGCGAGGCGGTGCTGGGCTCGGCGCTCGCGCCCGAGACCCCGGCCACCGACATCCAGGAGGCCTGCGGCACCGGTCTGCAGGCCGCGATCCAGGTCGCCAACAAGATCGCCCTGGGCCAGATCGAGGCCGGCATCGCCGGCGGCACCGACACCACCTCCGACGCGCCGGTCGCGATCAGCGACAAGCTGCGCAAGAAGCTCATGAAGGTCAACGCCGCGCGCGACACCAAGTCGCGCCTGGCCGCGCTCGGCTCGATCCGCCCGGGCGACATCGGGCTCGACCTGCCCAAGAACGGCGAGCCCCGCACCGGGCTGTCGATGGGCGACCACGCCGCGCTGACCGCGCTGGAGTGGCAGATCACCCGCGAGGCGCAGGACGAGCTCGCGGCCGCGTCGCACCAGCACCTGGCGGCGGCGTACGACAGCGGCTTCCAGGACGACCTGGTCACCCCGTTCCGCGGGCTGGAGCGCGACAACAACCTGCGTGCCGACTCCTCGAGCGAGAAGCTCGCCAAGCTCAAGCCGGTCTTCGGCAAGGGCGAGGCCGCCACGATGACCGCCGGCAACTCGACCCCCCTGACCGACGGCGCCTCGGTGGTGCTGCTGGCCACGGAGGAGTGGGCCAAGGAGCACGGGCTCGAGGTGCGCGCGTTCTTCGTCGACTCCGAGACCGCTGCGGTCGACTACGTGCACGGTGGCGAGGGCCTGCTGATGGCGCCGGCGTACGCCGTGCCGCGGATGCTGGAGCGCAACGACCTGTCGCTGCAGGACTTCGCCTTCTACGAGATCCACGAGGCGTTCGCCTCGCAGGTGCTCTCGACGCTCAAGGCGTGGGAGGACCCGGTCTTCTGCAAGGAGCGCCTGGGCCTCGACGCCCCGCTGGGCTCGATCGACCGCGACAAGCTCAACGTCAGCGGCTCGTCGCTGGCCGCCGGTCACCCGTTCGCGGCCACCGGTGGGCGGATCATCGCCAACCTGGCCAAGCTGCTGCACCAGAGGGGCTCGGGCCGCGGCCTGATCAGCATCTGCGCGGCCGGCGGCCAGGGCGTCACCGCGATCCTCGAGGCTCCCTGAGCCACGCCGCGGCCACCCTCACCTGAGGGTGGCCAGCGCGAGGGCCGAGGCGACGAGGTACTCGCGCACCTGCGCCGCGGAGATCTCACCGACCGTGGGCACGCCCGGGGCGGCCTCCTTGACCAGGATGCCGACCCGGGCGAGCTGCAGCGCCCCGAGGCCGCTGGCGTAGAGCGTGTTGGCCAGGAGGGTGGGGTCGGTGACGGTGAAGTCGCCGCTCTCGACGCCGTCCTCGAGCGCGCCCGAGAGGATGCCCAGCGCGCCCGAGATGGCGCGGCCGAGGCGGAAGAGCGCGCTCTCGGAGATCTCGTCGAGCAGCTCGGGCCCCGAGCGGCGCATCAGCGCCTGGGCGGTGTCGACGAACGCCGGGTGCTCGAGCGAGTAGTCCACGAAGGCGCCCACGATGTCGCCCAGCCGTTGGGCCGGGGCCTTGCCGCCGGCCGCGGCCTGCTCGAGGTCGAGCCGCAGCTCGTCGAGGTAGCCGACGAGGGTGAGCGCGAAGAGCTCCTCCTTGCCGGTGAAGTGCCGGTAGACGATCGCGCGGTTGATGCCCACCGCCCGGGCGATGTCCTCGATCTGTGCGTCGCGCACCCCGCGCTCGTCGAAGAGCGCCCTCGTGGCGGCCAGGATCTCGGCCTCGCGGGCGCGGCGGCGAGCCGCTGCGGCCGACCTGCGACCGTCGGTCTCGGGGGTGCGGGTGCTCATGGGGGTGAGTGTACGACTCGTGCAACTGGGAGTTGCACGAGTGTGACGCGTGTGGCTTGACCGGGGTTGGGCATGATCGGCACGTGCACACGCCTCTCCTGCTCCCTGCCGCCGTCCTGGTCGTCGCCGTGCTGGCGGGGTGCGGCTCGGACGAGCCGGCCCCGACCCAGGCGGCCGCCCCGAAGAGCGAAGAGACGACCTCGGCCGAGGTCGCCACGAGCGACGACGCCGCCGCGCTGACGGCGCTCCTGGAGGACGAGTACGCCGACTCGCAGCGCTACCCGCGCAACCATGCGGCGCTCATGCGGCTGGTCGAGGGCTCCGACTTCTCCTTCTCCGGCGACAACGTCGTGCAGAACTACGGGACCTACCCCGACGTACGGGGCGTCCCGGCGCTCTCGTTCTGCGTGGCGGACCCGGCGACGCGCGCGTGGACCTATTACGACAGCATCGAGGACGTGTACACGACCAGCGTCGACGCCTTGGCCTGTCAGCCGAAGGCCGCGTCGCAGTAGCGGCGCGTGCTTCGGCTAGGCCGGTGAGTAGGTGCCGACGCCTGGCACGACGACCAGCCGTTGTTCCTCGGGTCCGGTCCAGGTGTAGTGGCCGTGGGCCGTCCGTCGGTAGCGCCACTGCCGGGTGGGGTCGGTGGTGGTCTTCGCGCGGTGATGTCGCCTGCACAAGGGGGCGAGGTTCTCGGGCCGTGTCTGGCCGGGCGGACCGAGCGGGTCGTAGGGGTCGATGTGGTCGAGGTCGCAGCGTCGGGCTGGGCGGCGACAGTCGGGGAAGACGCAGTGCTGGTCGCGGTGGATGACCTGCTCGCGCATCCACTCCGGTGGGTCGTGGGCGTCGACGGGGTCGCCGCGGTCGGGATCGAGGACCGGCGTCACGGTGACCCGGGAGCCAGAGAGCCAGTCGCGGATCAGGGCACTGGTAGCGGGCCCGAGGTCCTCCACCCGTCCCAGGGGTGCGATGTCGCCCTCGAGGGTCGCGGTGAGGTGCACGTAGGCCTTGTAGGGCCGTCCGGGGGCGGGAGCGTCACCGTGGGCGCGGGCCCGGTCGACGATGACCTGCAGCGCCAGCACCCTGCGCCGGGGCAGGGACAGGTCGGGGTGGGTGGCGAGCAGGTCGTGGGCGACACGACCGACCAGGTCCTGCAGGTCGGCCAGGGTGGCGCTGTCGCCGGTGATCTGCATCCACGAGGTCCCCAACCACCGCTGGTCGCGGCCGTCGCCGTGGGTCAGGGTCACGTCCCAGGACTCTCGCGCGGCCTCCTCGGCCTCCTCGTGGGCGTCGGTGTCGTAGCGGGCCCGAGCGGTCTCGACGAGCCGGGCCAGCACCACGGGCCCGACCCGGTGCGCGCGGGCGGCGATCTCGGCGTCGACGTAGGCGGCTGCGTCGGGTGAGAGGCCGCTGGTGGCCTGGGCGATGCTGCGCGCACGCCACACCGGCACCTCCAGGGCCTCTACCCTGGCCATCACCCGCGGCAACCGGTGCGCCAGCTCGAGCGCGTCGGCCATCAGTGTCAGGGCGGAGGTGGTGGAGATCGCCATCGCCACGGCCAGCGGTTCGGCGGAGAACGCAGCGACCAACGGACGTCCGTCACCACCGATCCTCTCCGGGCAGTCCAGGTCAGCACCGACCTCCCCGAACCCCGCCGCCCACTTCGGGTCCTCGACGGGGTTGGTCTCGCACCATCGGATCGCCGCGTGCAGCACCGCCAGGGCCGCCGCGGCCTCGCGTGCCTTGGCCTGCTCGGCGAGCCACAGCACCGAGCTCCGGTCCAGGTCATCGACCCGGACCGGCCCGCCCGCGAGGTCCGTCTCGGTCAGCATGCACCTACTCAAGCACTGAGCACCGACATCGCCGCCGCAGCGCGCTGACCTGCGACGATGGTCGGCAGATTGCGGACGCGGCAGACTCCGGCGTCATGCATCCCTGTCCCTGCTGCGGGCACAAGACGCTGCCGCGCCGCGCGTCCTACGAGCTGTGCCCGGTGTGCTTGTGGGAGGACGAAGGGACGGAGCCGTGGGAGCTCAGCGGGCCGAACGGCGAGACCCTGGTCGAGGCGCAGCAGCGCTACGAGGCACGCCGCCTCCCGCGCCGTCCCCGGCCAGGGAGGGGGCGGGCGCCCCAGCGCGGAGAACAACGCGATGCCTCGTGGCGACCGTTGCCGGTGACGGAGGAGCTTCTCGCACGGGTGCGTCGTGCCCACGAGGACTGGGAGGAGTCCATGCGGGACGACCTCCGCAACAAGGACGACCTGTCCACCGACGGGCTGCATGAGTACGCAGCGGCACGACGACGGCTGGCGGAGGAGGCGGGGGGACTGTCGTACGAGCAGGTCCGCTCGCGGTTGCAGGAGCTCGACGATCGCCAGGGCATCAGTCGCTCGAGGGCTCACCTCGAGCTCTTCTCGCGGCTCATCAAGGACGAGCGGCACTACCGGGGCCACCCGCTCCGCACCGCCTGGTGGTTGCTGCGCCACAGCCGCCCGAGGACCCTCGCGCGACGCTGGCGGGAGGTGCGCAGCGGCGTGGTCAGGCTCGCCGGCTAGCGCGCCGGCCGCCCGGTGCTAACTTCGGCCAATGGCAAAGACGGCAGAGCGCCCTGCGACCTCGGGAGAGCAGCGCGAGACCGGTGTCTGGGCCGCCAGGCTGGCTGCGCTCGGGCCCGGCATCCTGATGGCCTCGGCGGCGATCGGTGGCTCCCACCTGATCTCCTCGACCCAGGCCGGCGCCCGCTTCGGCTGGCAGCTGGCCTTCGTCATCGTCCTGGCCAACCTGCTGAAGTACCCCTTCTTCCGCTTCGGCCCGCAGTACACAGTCGAGAGCGGCCGGTCGCTCGTCGAGGGGTACGCACGCAAGGGTCGCGGGTACCTGTGGGTGTTCTTCGTGCTGGCCACGGTCAGCTCGGTGATCTCCACCGCGGGGGTCGGCCTGCTGGGGGCGGTGATCCTCGGCTTCATGCTCCCCGACGCCTGGGCTCCCGGCATCCCGGCGCTGGCCACGGCGATGATGGCCTCGGCGTGGCTGCTGCTGGTCGCGGGCCACTACCGGGCCCTCGACGCGGTCACGAAGGTCATCATCGTCACGCTGACCCTGGCCACCATCACGGCCACTTTCATGGCGGCCTCGGCCGGCTCGGAGCGGGTCGCCGGCTTCGTGGAGCCGACGCCGTGGACCTGGGCGACGCTGCCCTTCCTGGTGGCGCTGATGGGCTGGATGCCGGCGCCGATCGAGATCAGCGCGCTGAACTCGCTGTGGATCCAGGCCAAGCAGAAGCTGCACCCCAGCCGCGCCAAGGACGTGCTCTTCGACTTCAACGTCGGCTACGCCACCTCGGCCGTGCTCGCCCTGTTCTTCCTCTCCCTCGGCGCGCTCGTGCAGTACGGCTCCGGTGTCGAGGTCGCCAGCCAGGGCGGGGCGTACGTCGACCAGCTGCTGCAGATGTACGGCACGGCCATCGGGCAGTGGGCGGTGCCGCTCATGGCGGCGATCGCCTTCGCCTGCATGTACGGCACGGTCATCACCGTCATCGACGGCTACGCCCGGGCGTGCGCGGAGTCGCTGCGCCTCCTGCGCGGCGAGACCGAGTTCAGCCGTGGCTCGCTCAACCTGTGGGTCAGCGGCATCACCGGCGTCGGGCTGGTCATCGTCGTCGCGATGAGCGCCTCGCTGGCCACCATGCTCACCTTCGCGATGATCAGCGCCTTCCTCACCGCCCCCGTCTTCGCCTGGCTCAACTTCAGCCTGGTCCGCGGGGAGGGCTCGCTCAGCCCCGGCCTGCGCTACCTGTCGTACGCCGGGCTCGTCTACCTGGCCGGCTTCGCCGGGCTGTTCCTGCTCGACTTCGCCGGCGTCCTCGGCTGACCGTGGCCGCGCGCCGGGGTCAGCCGATGAGCCTGTCGAGGAGGTCGAAGGACTCGTAGGCCTGCTCGACGTCGCTGGGGTGCAATGACTAGTTCGGGGCATGGCTGCGCCAGTGATCGTCCTCCACCATGGCGATCTGGGAGGGCCGAATGACGAGTGCAGCGCTAGCCGGGACACCACGAACGCCGTGGCGCGACGACCTGCTCGGCGCCGCCAGAACCCTGTCCGTGCTCACGGTGGTGGGCGGAGCCTGCGGTGCGTTCGTCGTCGGGGTGGTCGGACGACTCGCGATGTTCCTGCTCGCCGCCCTCAACCCCGACGCCACCGGAGTGACCAGCGACGACGGCTTCATGATGGGTCAGGTGACCCTGTCGGGCTCCGCTCAGCTGATGCTGGCCGGGTTGCAGCTCGGAGTGATCGGTGCCGGGTTCTACGTCGTCGTCCGCGGCCTGATCATCGGGCCCTCCTGGTTCCGCCTCCTGACGGTCTCGCTCGGTCCCGCCGTCGTGGTCGGGGCCATCGTGGTCCACACGGACGGAGTGGACTTCCGGCTCCTGGAGCCGTTGTGGCTCGCCGCGGGTCTCTTCATCGCTCTCCCAGCCGTCTACGTCGCACTGCTGCACGTCCTCGGAGAACGCGCCCTCGAACGCTGGCGTCCGCCCAGCTGGCTCATGGCGATCGGGCTCGCCCCATGGGTCCTCCTGCTCCCGGTGACCCTTGCGCTGGCGGCGGGTTTCACCGCGCTCCGCTCGCTGCGCGGCTACGACACCGGTCGCGCCCTCCTCCTCAGCCCCTGGCCAGCCTGGTTCCTGCGGGCCGGCCTCGCGGTCCTCTGCGTCGCAGCTCTCATCGACCTGCGCAACGATCTTGACGCCCTCGGCTGAGGGCCGATCGGCCTCGCAGCGCCAGCAGGGACAGTCCCTCCCGGCGGGACGACGCCGCCCCTGGGCGACGGTCTCGGCGGTGACAGGAGCAGCCTGGGCGCTGTTCCTGCTTCCCCCGCAGCTGGTCGCCTGGGACGGACAGGATGCACCGACGTGGGCGCTCTCGGCCGAGAGTCTGCCCGTCTACGGCTTGGTGCGGGAGCTCGACGGCGCCGGCGGGCTCGAGCTGTACGCCTGGGCAGGAGTGCTGCTGGTTCCTGCATGGCTCCTGATCGGTTGGCCGCTGCTCGGCTACGGCAGGCTGCCCGGCCTCGTGGGGGTCTTGTTCCTCCTGGGCGCCCCGGTGTCCGTGACCAGCTACCTGGCAGAGGGCGCTCCCGATCCGTGGCACAGCCTGTGGGGTGCCGAGATCTTCGTGTTGCTCGCGATCCCGCTCGCCGCCATCCCAGCGGCGATCTCCGCCAGGTCCAGGCACTTCCCGCCCTGGTGGTGGACGCTGTTGGCCTGCACGCTCCTGGTCGCCGTGACGTCCACAGCCGCGTTCGGATACTTCCCGCACGGCACCCTCATCGGCCTCGGAGTCGAAGTGGCTGCGCTGGCGCTGCTGCCGACCGCCCCCCGCCCTCGGCGCTGGAGACTGGCTACATCCTGAGCTTGATCCTGGCGGCACCGATCGCGTTGCTGTTCGCGCCTCTTGCGTGGGGTGTCGTGTTCTCAGCTGGATTCGCCGTGACAGCGCTGTGCATCGGCGCCGTGCGGGTGCCGCGAGCACGAGCGGACGCTCGCGCGGTCAGGCTCCTGACAACCGGGCTTGCACGCTCTCCACGGGGTCGGCCTCGGCAGCGGTCTTGTCGTCGCGGTAGCGGACCACCCTGGCGAACCTGAGCGCGACGCCGCCGGGGTAGCGCGTCGATCGCTGCACCCCGTCGATCGCGATCTCGACCACCTGCTCGGGCCGCACGTGCACGACATGGCCCTCGCGGTGCGTCTCCAGGGCGAGGAACCGCTCGGTCTGCCAGTCGAGCATCTCGTCGGTCATCCCCTTGAAGGTCTTGCCCAGCATCACGAACCCGCCCTCGGGGTCGCGCGCACCCAGGTGCAGGTTGGAGAGCTTGCCGCGCCGCCGGCCCGAACCCCACTCCACGGCCAGGACGACCAGGTCGAGGGTGTGCACGGGCTTGACCTTGACCCAGCCCGACCCGCGGCGCCCGGCGGCGTACGGCGCCTCCAGGCTCTTGACCACCACGCCCTCGTGGCCGGCCGCCAGCGCCTCGGCGAGGAACGCCTCGGCCGCGGCGGTGTCGGCGGTGCGCAGACCGGCCACCCGGTGCTGCTCGGGCACCAGCGCGTGCAGCGCGTCGAGGCGCTCGCGGCCGGGGGCGTCGAGCAGGTCGGTGCCGTCGACGTGGAGCACGTCGAAGAAGAACGGAGTGACCTGCACGCCCGCCGACTGGGCGGTGCGCGACGAGGTCTCCTGGAAGGGGCGCGGCCGACCGGCGTCGTCGAGCGCGAGCGCCTCCCCGTCGAGCACGAAGCGGCTGGCCGGCAGCGCGCGCGCCACCTCGACGACCTCGGGGAGACGGGCGGTGATGTCCTCGAGGCTGCGCGTGGCCACGCGCACCGCGTCGCCGTCGCGGTGGACCTGGACCCGGATGCCGTCGAGCTTGGTGTCGACGACGACCTCGCCGCCCGCCTCGGCCACGCCCCGTGCCTTGGCCATCGCCGCCGCCACGTCGGTGGCCGAGCCCGCCAGCATCGGCAGCACCGGGCGCATCACCTCCAGCCCGATCGCGCGGAGCGCCTCCTCGCCCTCGGTCAGCGCCGCCACGACCACCGCGACCGTCGAGCCCGACAGCATCGCGGCGCGGCGTACGAGGGGCAGCGGCACGTCGGCGGCCCGCGCGACCGCCTCCTGCACCAGCGCGTCGAGGGCGCCCTGGCGCAGCTCGCCGGTGACCACCCCGCGCAGCCACCGCTGCTCCTCGGCGGTGGCCCGCCCGAAGAGGCTCTGCACCGCCGCCGCCCGGGCGCCGGCCGACCCCGGACCGGCCAGCGCCGCGACCGCCTCGAAGTGCTCGTGGACCTCCAGCACCTCGAGGGAGGGGGAGACGGCGGGCTCGGGCAGGTCGCCCAGCGACTTCCAGCCCAGCCCCGTACGCCGCTGCCGCAGCGTGCCGCCGAGGTACGCCGCGACCGTCTCGGCCTCGGCGGGACCGGTGCGGCCCAGCAGGTCGGCCAGTGCGGCGACCTTGTCCTTGCGCGAGCGGGTGGCGGCGACGGCCTGGGAGGTGGTGACGACGTCGGCGAGCAGCATGCCGGCTATTGAACAGGCTGGCGCCGACCAGCGAAGGCGGCCAGGGCCTCCAGGTTGGCCGGGCCGCCCATCAGCTCGGCGAAGGCGGCGTTCTCGCGCCCGCGCGCAGCGTCGATCCCGGCGCGCAACGGAGCCGTCATCGCCTGTTTGACCGCCACCAGCGACACCACCGGGCGCCGCGCCAGGGCCTCGGCGTGGGCCCGCGCCTGCGGCAGCAGGTCGTCGGGCTCGCAGACGCGCCACACGAGACCCGCGGCCAGCGCGTCGTCGGCGCTGATCCACTCCGACGACAGCAGCATCCAGGCCGCGGCCTGGTGGCCCATCAGCCGGGGGAGCAGGTACGAGGAGGCCGCCTCGGGCGCCACACCGAGCGCGGTGAAGGGGCACTGCAGCCGCGCCGTGCTCGACATGAACGCCAGGTCGGCGAAGCCCAGGACCGTCGCCCCGATGCCCAGCCCGATGCCGTTGACCGCGACGACCAGCGGCTTGGGGAAGGCGACGAGCGCGTCGAGCAGCCCAGGGAACCCGTGCCGCCCGCGCTCGAAGGCGGGGTCGGTGGCGATCAGCTGCATCTCGCGCAGGTCGGTGCCCGCGCTGAAGGCGCGCCCGGCCCCGGTCAGCAGCACCACCGCGACCTCGGGGTCCTCGGCGGCGGCCAGCAGCGCGTCGGCGGTGGCGTCGTAGAGCGCCTCGTCGAAGGCGTTGAGCGCCTCGGGCCGGTCGAGGGTCAGGGTGCGCACGCGGTGCTCGTCGTGGATCTGCAGGACCATGCCGGGAGACTACCCAGAACTAGAACGTGTTACATCCCGTACCGTCGGGCCGGTGAGCCCGGAACCCCGCAGCCGCACCTGGCGACCCGACTGGCCCTGCCAGGTCGCCTCGGTCGCCGGGCAGCAGCGCCGCGGTCGCGGCGACCCGACGTACCGGGTCGACGAGGCGGGGCGGATCTGGCGCGGCGTGCGTACGCCGGAGGGGCCGGCGACGCTCTCGCTCGAGGCGCGGCCCGGCGCCGGCGAGGTGCACGCCCGGGCCTGGGGGAGCGGCGCGGAGTGGATGCTCGACGCCGTGCCGGCGCTGCTCGGCGCCGACGACGACTGGAGCGCCTTCGAGCCCCGTCACCCGGTGCTCGTGGAGGCCCGGCGCCGCCACCCGCACGCCCGCCTCGGGCGCACCGGGCTGGTCATGGAGTCGCTGGTGCCCTCGATCATCGAGCAGAAGGTGACCGGCCAGGAGGCCTTCGCCGGGTTCCGGATGCTCGTGCACCGTCGCGGCGAGCGGGCGCCCGGGCCGGGCGCCGACCTGCGGCTGTGGGTCCAGCCGACACCGGCCCAGCTGCGCACGGTGCCGTCGTGGGAGTGGCTCAAGATGCACATCGACCCGGCCCGCTCGCGCACCATCGTCACCGCGGCCCGGGTCGCCGAGTCGCTCGAGCGCACCGCCGCGCTGCCGCCCGAGGAGGCCGAGCGCCGCCTCAGCAGCCTGCCCGGCATCGGTGTGTGGACCTGCGCCGAGGTGCGCCAGCGTGCCTTCGGCGACCCCGACGCGGTCTCCTTCGGGGACTACCACGTGGCCAAGGACGTCGGGTGGGCGCTGACCGGCACCCCCTTCACCGACGAGGAGATGGCCGACTACCTCGAGCCCTGGCGCCCGCAGCGCGGCCGGGTGCCGACGCTGATCGGGCTGGCCGGGCTGCACCGACCCCGCCACGGGGCCCGGATGTCGCCCCGCACCCACCTCCCCGCCCGCGTCACCGGCCCCTGACCAGGCCCACACCTCGCGCCGACCCGTCGCAAATCTCGCGCCGACCCGTCCCATATCTCGCGCCGACCCGGCCTGAACCGGCGACGAGCGGCTGCGGGCGTGGTTACTGTGACACTGTGACGCAGACACCAGGATCGGCGCCGCTGGACCGGGCCGCGGCGGTCGCGCTGGTGGAGCGCCTGCCCGAGCACGCCCTGCCCGACCGGCTCGCGGCGCTGCGGGGCAGCGTGCGCTTCGACCTCACCCACGACGGCGACGTCGTCACCCGGGTCGCGGCCACGCTCGCCGGTGGCGTGGTCGAGGTGCTGCCCGAGCCCGACGCACCGGTCGACGTCGTCCTCCGGCTGCCGGCGAGCCACCTGGCCGACCTCCTCGGCGGCATCGCCAACGCCGGCCTCGACCTGCTGAGCGGTCGGCTGGCGGTCGAGGGCGACGCCGAGATGGCACTGGCACTCGGTGGGGTGTTCGTCGTCCCCGGCACCGAGGCCGACCCCGTCGCCGTCGACCCGCGCGCCCTCGACCCGGTCGCCGTGGCGTGCGCGCTCGTCGGCGTCCCCACCTCGCACCTGCGCGCCGTGATGGCCGGTGGCTTCCGTGCCGTCGTGCTCGAGGAGGTCTTCACCCGGCTGCCGTCCTTCCTCGACGCCCGCAAGGCCGCCCGCTGCGACCTGACGGTCGGCTTCCGGCTCACCGGCCGCGACGACGGCGAGACCGAGCGGTACGTCGTCCACGTCGCCGGCGGGACCTGCCGCACCGTGGGCCCCGGCCTGGCCGACACCGAGGTGCCCGAGCGCCGCGACGCGACCATCACCTGCGAGGCGCACGACTTCCTGCGCCTGGCGACCGGCCACCTCAAGCCGGTCACCGGGGTGCTCAAGGGTCAGCTCAGGGTCAAGGGGGACAAGGCCAAGGCGCTGCAGCTCCTCGCCGTGCTCGACATCCCCTGCGCGGTCGAGTGACAGTTCGCGCCGGGTCAGCGCGAGATTTGGGACGGGTGGGCGTGAGATTTGGGACGGGTCAGCGTGAAGTGGGCCTGGTCAGAGGAGGGGGCGCAGCGGGGCCAGCACGAACTCGGTGAACTTGCGGTGCAGGTCGCGCGCCTCCCACTCGCCGATCGTCAGCTCCAGGCAGTTCGACTCGTCGACGGTGAAGATCTCCTCCATGGTCCGGGCGAAGCCGGTGTCGATGGCTTCCACGTTGATCTCGTAGTTGCCGCTGAGGCTGAGCCGGTCGATGTTGGCGGTGCCCACGGTGGTCCAGGTGCCGTCGACCGTCGCGGTCTTGGCGTGCACCATCGCGTCGCGGTAGCGGAAGATCCGCACCCCGGCCTCGAGCAGGTGGGAGAAGTACCCGCGCGAGATCCAGTCGGCCACGATGTGGTTCGACTTCAGCGGCACCAGCAGGCGTACGTCGACGCCGCGGCGCGCGGCGTCCTTGAGGGCGTCGACGAAGTCGGGGTCGGGCAGGAAGTAGGCCGTGGTCAGCCAGATGTTGCGGCTGGCCCGGTTGATGGCCTCGAGGTACATCGAGCGGATCGGGAACATCCACAGCCGCGGCACGTTGCGCTGGAAGCGGATGCGCGACTCCCACGACGAGGCGGTCTCCAGCAGCAGCGGCCGCGCGCTGTGGCCGAGGCGGCGGCGCCGGTTGAGGTTCCAGAAGTCGGCGAAGGCGCGCTGGAGGTCCCACACCCCGGGCCCGGTGACCCGCACGTGGGTGTCGCGCCACTCCTTCTCGTAGGGGTCGCCGATGTTGAACCCGCCCACGAAGCCGACCTCGCCGTCGACCACCAGGATCTTGCGGTGGTCGCGCCCGTAGCGGCGCAGGTCGAAGAAGCGCAGGCCGGCGGCGTACACCGGGTAGCGCAGCACCTTCATCGAGCGCGGGAAGTGCTTGAAGACGGGGGAGACCACGAGGTTGGCGAAGCCGTCGTAGATGCAGTAGACGTCGACGCCGCGGGCCGCCGCGTCGGCGAGCGCCTTCTTGAACCGCTCGCCGGTCGCGTCGCCCTTCCAGATGTAGGTCTCGAAGAAGACTTGGCGCTGGGCGCCCTCGATGGCCGCGAGCATGTCGGGGTAGAGGTCGCTGCCGTAGGTGTAGGTCGTCAGCGTGCCCCCGCCGATCTCCACGGTGCGCGGCGGCGTGGTGGGGAACGGCTTGGGCTTCTTGCCGCGCCGGCGGTAGGAGTCGACCACCGACATGCCCACCGCGAGCGCCAGCTGCACGCCCACGATGGTCAGCAGCGTGCGCCGCACGACCCGCAGCACCCGTGCGGCCAGGGGTTCGTGGCTGTGGATCACGCCCACACGGTAGTACCCGGCCGCACGAGGTCCCTGCAGGCCTGTCAGCTCCGTACGTCGTCGCCCCGGACGAGGGTCCGCTCGGGGCAGTTGAGGATGACCTGGCTGTGCACCACCAGGGGCACCGCGAGGTCCACCAGCACGGAGGTCTCCCGGCCCAGCACCGTGCCGGAGACCCGCACCTGCTCGTAGGAGTTGTTGGCGCGCTCGTGGTAGTAGCGGCAGTTGGCGTACTCGAAGACCAGGCTGACCTCGCCGTCGCCGTACGGCGCGAGCGTCACCGGCTCGACGGTGCCCCCCACGGGCTCCAGGAGCGGGTAGGTCGGCTCGACCAGCTCGACGTCGGTGACCCGCCACGGCACCGCCGAGGCGTTGCTGAGCGGCACCGTGAGCTCGACCTCCTGGCCGTAGCGGTAGTGCAGGGCGTAGGTGCCGGTGTCGCCGTAGCCGTCGACGAAGAGGCCGGCGGTGGGGTCGAGCGCCACCTCGGGGGAGTCCAGGGTGACGAGGTGGGGTGCCAGCGCCCAGCCGACCGCGAGCGTCGCGGCCGTGCCGAGCGCCGCGGCGAGCAGCCGACGTCGACCCCGACGGGCCCCCGGCCCGGCCCCGGTCGCGGTGCCGGGGCCGGGACCGCGACCGAGGTCGAGCGCGACCGGGGCGCGCTCGACCCGGGGTGCGGTCTGCAGGCTCACTGGTCGGCCTTGGCCCGCTGACGGCGAGCGCTGGCCAGGCGGATGCCCAGGGTGCCCACCAGGGTGACCGCCAGGAGCGCCGCCGGCGCGCCGGGCCCGTCGCCCGGCTGCTCGCTGGCCCGGGAGCCCGCGGAACCGGAGTCGGAGGAGGGCTTCTCGGGGGTGTCGAGCCAGTCGCAGCCGGCCGGGTCGGGCTCGGAGCGGCGGTCGTACGTCGCGCACGGGATCAGCTGGGTGGTCTTGATCAGGTTGCCGATGGGCCACTGCGAGGGGTTGCCGCAGTCGGGGAGGTCGATGGCGTAGTTGTGCGTGACCTCCTTGCCCGGGGCGGTCAGGTTGTCCTGCCAGCAGTTCCCGTCGCCGGCCTCGTCCCAGTAGAAGTCGATGCCGTTGGGCAGGACCTTGCCCTTCGGCGAGTAGCCGAGCTCGTTCTTGGTGAAGGCGTTGTGGTTGGAGTTGTCCTGCTGGTGCAGCGGGTTGTAGTCGCCGCGCAGGAGGGCCGGCGGGACCCAGAAGAGCATGAAGCCCTGGCGCCAGTTGTCCCAGACCTGGTTGGAGTTGATGAAGTTGTGGTTGCCCACGATGATGCCGCCGGTGCCGACGGGGAAGCCGAAGGCGGGGCACACGACGCCCTTGTGGTGGCCCACCTCGCGCGCGACCCGGGACTGGCACGGGGCGTCCTCGCCCTGGACGTACTTCTCGTAGTAGTTCTCGTTGTTGCTGTAGATCTTGTTGTCCTCGAACCAGCCGTGGTCCTGGGGCATGCCCGGGTGGCCGCCGAGGATCGACTCCACGATGAAGCCGAGCCCGTTGTGGTGGATCCGGTTGTTGTGGACGTAGAGCGAGTTGCCGGCGGTGCCCGACATGCCGAGCGCGTTGTGGTGCAGGTTGCAGTTGACGACCTCGGTGGCCCAGCGGTTCAGCGGACCGGTGTTCCTGCTGGTGGAGTTCACGTCCGCCGCGGAGCCCGGGTAGACGCCCGAGTCGCCGTTGTGGTGGGCGTTGCAGTTGGAGATGACCCCGTGGTCGGAGGTGAAGGTCAGCACGCCGTAGAGGTCGTTGTGCGAGCCCTCGAAGCGGTCGAGCACGTAGCCGTCGGTCTCGTGGACGTAGAAGGCGTTCTCGCGGAAGAGCATGGCCCGCATGTTGGAGAGGTAGAAGCCGTCGGCGCGGTCGGCCTTGATGCCGTTGTGCTTGATCCAGTCGCCGTCCTCGCGGTAGCCGCCCCTGAGGGTGACGTCGCGGGGGCTCGCGCCGGTGCCGATCATCTGCAGGTCGCACAGCTGGTTGTCGCACTTGATGTCCGGGTCGTCAGGGTCGTCGCCGGCGATCGTGACCAGGTTGACCACCTCGCCGCAGGAGACGATGAAGTCGTACTCGACGATGCCCCCCTCGTACGCGTCCATGCAGGGCTTGTCCCAGCTCGGCTGCTCGCGGTAGAGGCCGGGCAGCACGTAGATGTTGGTGCGCTGCTTCTTCACCGCGTCCACGGCCGCCTGCATGTGCCGGTGCTCGCACTGCTTGAGCAGCTTGAGGTTGAAGGCGCGCAGCTTCTTGCCGGGCAGCTTCTTGATGCGTTTGCGGGAGTCCGCCTTGCAGACCACGATCACGTCCGCCGCCTGCGCGAGCGACCGCTTGGTCGGGACCGTGCCGTCGCCGGCGGGGAACTGGGACTCACGCTCCTCGTGGGCGGCCACCGGCGACGAGGCCGCGAAGGTGAGCGTGAAGGCGATGAGGGACAGGCAGAGCAGCCGAACGGCGAAGCGCACGTGGAACTCCTCGGGGGAGGGGGAGGGAGCGTGCGCCGAATATATGACTGATGTTCACGTTGTGGAAGAGAAAGTTAAAGATCACTCTCGTTCCAGTGGTGCGGACCCGGGGTGGACTGGACCACCCGGGCCCCACGCTCCGGGCCTCACAGCCAGGGCGGACGCATCCGGCGTCGGCGCGCGCGCAGCGCCAGACCGACCCCGAGGAGCAGCGCCACGGCGCCCAGCAACGACGCCGCGCCCTCGACGGGGACGCCGGTGGTCTCCTCGGCCCGCTCCAGCAGGGAGCGTCCTGCCTCGTCGTCCGCTGCGTCCTGCGACGCGTCGTCGCCCCCGGACCCGCCTCGCGCGGACGGTCGGTCGTCGTCCTCCGGCGGCGTGACCGCCGGTCCCAGGTCGAAGGGCCCGCGCTCGAGGATGCGGCCGTTGGTGGCGGCCAGCTCGCGGGTGGGGGTCAGACCCCAGCGGACCTGACCGCCGACCTCGGGCTCGTAGCGGGCGTCCTCGAGCCAGACCACCGCCTGCAGCCGGGGGCGGAAGCGCACGGCGTTGGCCACCCGCTGCAGCCAGGCCCGCTTCACGTCGCGCTCGCTGGCCCCCGTGCCTGCGGGGTTGAAGAGCGCCCCGGTGCTCAGCATCATCGGCTGGTCACGGCCGCCGGCGAAGCGTGCGTAGAAGCTGCGCCGGCCGGTGGGCGAGGCGTAGCCGAACTCCTCGTCGAGCCTCGCCTGCAGCTCGTCGGCGGTGGGCTCGAGGTTGGCGCCGAAGCGCTGGTCGACCCCGTAGCGCAGCATGCTCAGGCCGACCCAGTCGACCGCGGCGTCGCCGGGGTAGTAGGGCCCGTAGGGGTCGTCGCCGGTGCCCAGCTCGCCGTCACCGTTGCTGTCGAGGCGCTCGGCGTCGCGTGCGGTCGCTGCGCTGGTGACGGTGCTGCCGCGGCGCACCCCGTTGATGGCGCCGCCGAAGGGGTAGCCGGCGCCGTACGCCGGCGCCCAGACGGTCCACGCCGCGTCGGCCTCGTCGTGGACCACGTCGGCGAGCTGGCGGAAGGCGGCGACGTACGCCGTCGGCTGCTGGCCCCAGGGGGTCCAGGTGCCGTTCATCTCGGGCGCGAAGCGCAGCAGGAACCGGCTGCCGTGCTCGGCGCCGAGCTCGTCGAGCTCCTCGACGAGCTCCTCGGCGTCCTCGGTGTCGAGGTCGTCGAGGGCCGCCGCGGGCTGCAGGTCGACCACGCTCATCGCGCCCTGCTCGGCGGAGGTGCGCGCCAGGTCGCCCAGCGCCGCGCGCGAGCCCTCGGTGAGGGGGTAGGCCACGGGCCGGGCGAGCAGCGAGACGTCGGTGCCGAGGCGGTCGGTGTAGCGGCTGGGGGAGTCGCCGTCCCAGTCGAGCTCGGCGCCGAACCAGGCCGTGCCCGCCTCGGGCAGGTCCGTGGGCCCGTCCGCCGCGTGCGCCGTCGGGGGGACGAGCGCCAGCGAGGCGGCGAGCAGGCCTGCCGCCAGTCCGGACGCCCCCAGGGGTCGGTGGCCGGTGCGGGTCACATCGTGCACGTGAGCCTCCAGAAGTTGCGGCCCTCGCGGTGCTCGTAGCGCAGCTCGTCGAGGACCTGGATCGCCATGGCCAGGCCGCGCCCGGACTCCGCGTCGTCGTCGGGCATGGTCACGTCGCTCAGGTCGATGGCGGCGGGCAGGCCGTTGTCGCGGCAGGCCACCACGATGCTGGCGTCCTCGCGGCCCACGGCGATGGTCAGCCGTCGGTGCTGGCCGTCGGCCCCGCTGGTCTGGTCGGCGGCGAAGGCGTGCTCGACGATGTTGGCGACCACCTCGACGACCGCGGTCTCCACGCGCATCCGGCACAGGTCGGGCACCTCGGGTTCCTGCTCCCAGAAGGCTGCCAGCAGGTCGTGCACCGCGTCGACGCCCTCGAGGGTGGTGGGGACCTCGGACTGCAGCACGGCCTCCAGGCCGGGCAGCAGCCGGTCAGTCATCGAACGCCGTGTCGACCGCGTCGCGCGGGCGCAGGACCCGGGCCAGGTTGGTCAGCTCCAGGACGCCCATGACGCTCTCGGTGGGGCGCGCGATGCGCAGGTCGCCGCCCTGCTGGCGGGTCTGCTTGACCCCGCCGATGAGGGCGCCGAGGCCCGAGGAGTCGATGAAGTCGGTCTCGGCCAGGTCGACCACGATCCGGTGGGTCCCGCCGGCGACGAGCTCGCCCAGGATGGTCTTGAACTGGCGTGCCGCGACCATGTTGAGGCGTCCGCGGGGGGTGACGACCCCGACCCCGGTGTCCAGCGTGCGGACGTCGAACTCGATCATGAGGCTTCCTCTCGGTTGCGCAGCGCGGCCTGGGCCGTCGCGGGCAGGGACGTGGCACTACCGGGTTCGAAGCCCCGGTAGCGCGCGGCTTGGACGATCACGGAGATCAGGGCCAGGTCGAGACCCACCCAGACGAAGTTGAACAGGGTCGGCAGCACCTCGGCGTCGCCCGTGATCATCCGCACCGTGCCGATGACCACGGCCAGGAGCAGGGCCCCGATCGCGAACAGCTGCGGCTTGATCAGGTGGTACGCCGGCCCCGTGGGGTCCTGCTTCTCCTTCGGCGTGACCGCGAAGTCGAGGCTGCGCCCCATGAAGACGTTGCCGAAGGCGGAGGTGAAGGCGCGGATCCAGGTCGGGAAGAGCGCCAGGGAGTACTGCATGCCCCGCCAGGTCGGTCTGCCGTCGGAGACGACGATGAAGAGCAGCTGGTTGATGACCAGGAAGGGGATCAGGCGCAGGAAGAAGTCGCTGCTCAGGGCCTGCACCGGCAGCACGCCGAAGACCAGGAAGAGCACGGGCGCGGCGAGGTAGACGATGGCCGCGAAGCCCGAGAGGTAGCTCCACATCGTGGAGAAGTACATGAGCCGCTGCGGCCACGACAGCCGCTTCTGGGTCAGCGGGTTCTCCCGGAACATCACCTGCATCGTGCCCTGGGCCCAGCGCAGCCGCTGGGTGAGCATCGTCTTGAGGTCCTCGGGTGCGAGGCCGAAGGCCAGCGGGGTGTCGTGGTAGGCCGACTTCCAGCCCAGGCCGTGCATGCGCATGCAGGTGGCCATGTCCTCGGTGACCGAGATGGTCGCCATCGGCATCACCGCCTGGGCCTCGCCGCCGCGGTCGACGTCGACCGCGTCGACCAGCGCGGTGACCGACTCGATGGCTCCCATCGGCGACCAGTCGCGCTCGGCCAGCCGGGCCAGGGCCTCCTGGTTGTCGTCGAGGGAGAAGTCCTGGTCGCCCTCGGCGGCGCCCAGGGCCGCGATCTCGGCCAGGTCGGCCTGCAGCCCGCTGAGGTCCGCGTCGACCATCCGGCGACGCACCTCGTCGACGCTGCGCTGGAAGCGGTAGGTGACGTCGAAGAGCGCCTCGCCGTCGGCCAGCTCCTTGCGCGCCCCCCGGACCAGCGCCTCGACCTCGAGCAGCGCCTCGCGGGTCGCGGTCTCCTCGGCGGGGACCTGCTTGCGCGCCTTCTTCAGCACGCCGGTGGCGTAGTACAGCGTCTGGTAGACCCGCAGGGCGATCTCGCCGGCGTACCTGGCGACGCCGATCTGGACCAGCGCCTCGCGCCGGATCACGGCGTTGGAGCCGCAGAAGAACGCGGAGTTCCAGCCGTCCTTGCTCTGCTGGATCGGGCCGTAGAACAGCGGCGCCTGGCTGCCGAGCGGGTCGCTCTCGGGCACGTTGACGAAGAACTGCGGGGTCTGGACCAGCCCCATCTCGGGGTCGTCGAAGTAGCCCAGCGTCGCGTCGAGCATCTCCGGGGTCGGCACCTGGTCGGCGTCGAGGATGAGGAGGAACTCGCCGTCGGTCTGCACCAGCGCGTTGTTGAGGTTGCCTGCCTTGGCGTGACGGGGCATCCCGGCCCACTCCTCGGAGCGCGAGATCCAGCCGATGCCGTGCTCCTCGGCCGCGGCGCGCATCTCGGGGCGGTTGCCGTCGTCGAGGATCCAGGTCTGGTGCGGGTAGCGGATCGCCTTGGCGGCCAGCGCGGTGGTCATGACCAGGTCGACGGGCTCGTTGTAGGTGGTGATGAGGACGTCGACGGTGAGCCCGTCGGGCGGCGGGGGAGGCGCGGGGCGCTCCTTGAGCCGCCAGATGCCGAAGCCGAAGAGCAGCGAGTCGATGAGCGAGTAGGTCTCGGCGAGGATCAGCGGGAAGGCGATGTACCAGGCGTCGAAGTTGATCGAGAACAGCCAGCGCCAGGTGATGTAGTTGAGGCCGGTCAGCGCCGTGACGACGACGATGACCCGGATCAGCAGCAGCCGCCGGCTCATGCCGCACCCGCTGCCGCGGGCCGGGTGGCGACCACGACGGTGACGTCGTCGACGGCCGAGGTGGTGTCGGACTCGCGCACGACCTCGGGGAGCCGGTGCACGGCGTCGCGGTCGAGGACGAGCTCGGCGATGCGCTCGACCACGTCAGGGCCCTCGCCCACGAGGTCGAGGACGCCGTCGCTGACGACCACGAGGCGCTCACCCGGGGCGAGGGTGGTGCGGTGCTCGGTCCAGTGGTCGTCGGGCCAGACGCCGATGGGGCCGTCGCTGCTGCGCAGGGACTCGACGCGGCCGTCGTTGCGCACCACCAGGGCCAGCCCGCAGCCGGCGTCGACGTAGCGCACCTCGCCGTCGTCGAGGTCGATGACGGCCTCGAAGAGGGTCACGAACGACTCGGTGCGCCCCAGGTCGTCGTCGAGGGTGCGCGCCGTGCGGGTCACGGTGACGCCCAGGTCGACGCCCGCCGCGGCCGCGGCCTCGGTGCCCCGCAGGGCCGCACGCACCCCGGCGGCGATCAGCGCCGCGGGCGTCCCCTTGCCCATCACGTCGGCCAGCCGGAGCACCGCGCTGCGCCCGGTGGCGCGGTAGTCGTAGAAGTCGCCGCCCACGGCCGCCGCCGGCACGCAGGCGCCCTCGACCCGCCAGCCGTCGACCTCGAGCACGCCCTGGGGCAGCAGCGAGGCCTGGGCCTCCTGGGCCAGGCGCATCTCGGTCGAGGAGACCATCTCGGTCTCGGTGAGGCCGGCGAGCTCGGAGAGCAGCTCCTTCTCGTCGGCGCCCAGGCGTCGCGGGGTGCTGTCGAGCAGGCACAGGGTCGCCACGACGGTGCCGAGGTGGTCGCGCAGGGGGTGGCCGGCGTAGAAGCGGATGCCGGCGTCGGTGACGATCGGCCAGTCGGCGAAGCGCGGGTCGGCCGAGGCGTCCTCGACGTACATCGGCTCGCCGAGGCGCTGGGTCAGGTCGCAGAAGACCTCGCTGCGCGGCATGGTCGTGCCGGGCTCCAGACCCTGGCTGATGGGGAAGGTGGCGCGGTCGCCGTCCAGGACCGTCACGGTCGTCAGCTCCACGCCGAAGACCCGGGCCGCGAGGGCGGTGATGCGGTCCACGCGGGCGTTGCGCTCGGCCTCCAGCAGGCCCAGGCTCGCCGCCGTGCGGGCGCGACGGGTGCGCGACTCGTCCACCAGGTGTGTCATTGCTGTGTCAGTCCCCATGTCTCGAAGGAGTCGCCTGGCCATGCCGTGGCGCGTCGGCCGTCCCCCGCCCGAATCCTAGGCACGCACCAGCGTGACGCGTGAGCACGGATGGAGGATCTGGGGCAGAAGTGACCGATCGGTCAGGCCCGGCGTAGTCCTGGCGGCGGTTCGCCGCGGCCTGGACCGTGCGGGTGTCGGTGGGCGTGTCTAGGCTCGGGGCATGCGTCCTGTCACCGATCTCGAGCGCCGCGTCGCCCCCTTCAAGGTCGTCTCCGACTACCAGCCTGCGGGCGACCAGCCGGCCGCCATCGCCGAGATCGCCAAGCGGATCAACGGGGGGGAGCAGGACGTCGTGCTCCTGGGCGCTACCGGCACCGGCAAGACGGCGACCGTGGCCTGGGTCGCCGAGCAGGTGCAGCGCCCGCTGCTGGTGCTCCAGCCCAACAAGACGCTGGCCGCGCAGTTCGCCAACGAGCTGCGCCAGCTCTTCCCCGACAACGCGGTCGAGTACTTCGTCTCCTACTACGACTACTACCAGCCCGAGGCCTACGTCCCCCAGACCGACACCTACATCGAGAAGGACTCCTCCATCAACGAGGAGGTCGAGCGGCTGCGCCACTCGGCGACCAACTCGCTGCTCACGCGCCGTGACGTGATCGTGGTCAGCACCGTCTCCTGCATCTACGGCCTCGGCACCCCGCAGGAGTACGTCGACCGGATGCTGCGCCTGCGCGTGGGGGAGGAGCGCGACCGCGACTCGATCCTGCGCCAGCTGGTGGAGATCCAGTACACGCGCAACGACATGTCCTTCACCCGTGGCACCTTCCGGGTGCGCGGCGACACCCTCGAGATCTTCCCGGTCTACGAGGAGCACGCGGTGCGCATCGAGTTCTTCGGCGACGAGATCGAGCGGCTGATGACGCTGCACGCGGTCACCGGCGAGGTGATCACCGAGGACACCGAGCTCTACGTCTTCCCCGCCACCCACTACGTCGCCGGCCCGGAGCGGATGGAGCGGGCGATCCGCGGCATCGAGCTCGAGCTGGAGGAGCAGCTGGCGAGCTTCGAGAAGCAGGGCAAGCTGCTCGAGGCCCAGCGCCTGCGGATGCGCACGACGTACGACATCGAGATGATGCGGCAGGTCGGCTCCTGCTCGGGCATCGAGAACTACTCGATGCACATGGACGGGCGGGCCCGTGGCTCGGCGCCCAACTGCCTGCTCGACTACTTCCCCGAGGACTACATGCTCGTGGTCGACGAGTCGCACGTGGCGGTCCCGCAGATCGGCGGCATGTACGAGGGCGACATGTCCCGCAAGCGCAACCTGGTCGACCACGGCTTCCGGCTGCCCAGCGCCATGGACAACCGGCCGCTGAAGTGGGAGGAGTTCCTCGAGCGCATCGGGCAGACCATCTACCTCTCCGCGACCCCCGGCGACTACGAGCTCGACAAGGTGGGCGGCTCGACGCCGCCGCACGTGGTCGAGCAGATCATCCGGCCCACCGGCCTGATCGACCCCGAGGTGGTCGTCAAGCCGACCAAGGGCCAGATCGACGACCTGATCCACGAGATCAAGGAGCGCACCCAGAAGAACGAGCGGGTGCTGGTCACCACGCTGACCAAGAAGATGTCCGAGGACCTCACCGACTACCTCCTCGACGCCGGCATCCGCACCCGCTACCTGCACAGCGAGGTCGACACCCTCAAGCGCATCGAGCTGCTGCGCGACCTGCGGCTGGGCCAGTACGACGTGCTCGTCGGCATCAACCTGCTGCGCGAGGGCCTCGACCTGCCCGAGGTCTCGCTGGTCGCGATCCTCGACGCCGACAAGGAGGGCTTCCTGCGCTCCGACAAGTCGCTGATCCAGACGATCGGCCGCGCGGCCCGCAACGTGTCGGGCCAGGTGCACATGTACGCCGACAAGATCACCCCCTCCATGGAGTCGGCGATCGAGGAGACCAACCGGCGCCGCGACAAGCAGATCGCCTACAACACCGCCCACGGCGTCGACCCGATGCCGCTGCGCAAGAAGATCGCCGACATCACCGAGATGCTGGCGCGCGAGGACGAGAACACCCAGGCGCTCCTCGAGACCTGGGCCGGCACCGCGGCCAAGGGTCGTGCCGGCGGGGTCAAGGCCAAGCAGCCGGTCCCGGCGCTGACCGGCAAGGACGCCGGCCAGCACGCCAAGGACCTGGCCGGGATGCCCAGCGCCGACCTGGCCCAGCTCATCCAGGACCTCACCGACCAGATGCGCGAGGCCGCCGCGGAGCTGCAGTTCGAGCTCGCGGCCCGGCTGCGCGACGAGGTCGACGAGCTGAAGAAGGAGCTGCGCCAGATGATGGAGGCGACCAAGTGACCGCTAGTCGCGGTCGGCGGCCTTCATCGCCTGCCGGCTCACCGTCAGCCCGACCAGGCGCGAGATGACCAGGGCGACGTAGAGCACGCCCACGACCATCTCGACCGCCACGAACGATCGGGCGTGCGAGCCCATCGGCACCACGTCGGAGAGCCCGACGCTGGTGAGCACCGAGAACGACAGGTAGAGCAGCTCGAACCAGGTCTGCCCGTCGGAGGCGGAGCCGCCCGAGAACGAGTCGGGCGACAGGACGGCCACGGCGGCGTAGACGTAGGCGAAGCCCCAGGCGACCACCGTGAAGGCGGCGCCGGTGGCGTAGAGCTCGTCCCGGGTCACCTTGTCGTCGTGGAAGAGGTAGCGCACCATCGAGTAGGACACGTAGAAGTAGAACGGCGCGTGCAGCAGCGCCGAGACCAGCACGACCCAGTCGATGCCGGTGGTCAGGGCCTCGACCACCGTGAAGCCGGCGGCGGGCAGCCCGACGAGCAGGGCGACCCAGGTCAGCGCGGGGGTGCGCCGCACCGCTGCGAGGGCCGCGCCCACCACCGCGATCTGGGCGACGCCGAGCACGGCGCGCCCGGCGGTGCTGGTGTCCAGGAACGGGTAGGCGATCACGGCGAGCACCTGGGTGACCAGCAGCACCGCGGAGGGCTGCGGCCCCAGGAACCCGTCGGGCCTGGGGTCGCGTGAGAACCGGCTCCTCATGCCCGACACCCTAGGGGTGGACGCCGCGCCGGCGGGGTGGGGCGGACAATGACCGGGTGCGGAGTCCCGGTGAGCGAGTGGCGTCCCGGGCCGTCCTGGTCTGGGCCGTCGCCCTGTCGCTCTACCTGCTCGCCGTGTTCCACCGCTCCTCGCTGGCCGTGGCCGGCCTGGTGGCCACCGAGCGCTTCGACATCTCAGCCTCCCAGCTGGCGACGTTCACGATGCTCCAGCTGCTGGTGTACGCCGGCATGCAGGTGCCCGTGGGCCTGCTCGTCGACCGCTACGGGCCGCGCAGCGTGCTGCTGAGCGGGGCGGTGCTGCTGTCGGCGGCCCAGACCGCGTTCGCCTTCGCCGACTCCTACCCCGTCGCGCTGGTGGCCCGCTTCTTCGTCGGCATGGGCGACGCGATGACGTTCATCTGCGTGCTGCGCCTGCTGGCCACCTGGTTCCCGGTGCGCCGCGTGCCGTTCTTCACCCAGCTGACCGGCACGATCGGCCAGACCGGCGCGATCGCGGCCGCGGTGCCGATGACCTGGGCGCTGGGCTCCTGGGGCTGGACGACCGCCTACCTGGTCACCGCGACCACCGGGGCGGTCCTGACCCTGGTGGCCCTCGTGGTGGTCGCCGACGCGCCGGGTCGCCGCCACACCCGGGGCGAGCTGATGTCGCCGGCCCGGGTGCTCGCCAGCCTGCGCGCCTCGTGGTCGCACCCCGGCACCCGGCTGGGCTTCTGGATGCACTTCTCCACCCAGTTCAGCGCGACGACGCTGACGTTGCTCTGGGGCTACCCGTTCTTCGTGCGCGGCGAGGGGCGCACGCCGGGCGAGGCCGGGCTGCTGCTGACCCTGGTGGTGGTGGCGGTGATCGTCAGCGGCCCGGTGCTGGGGTGGCTCATCGGCCTGCACCCCTGGCACCGCTCCTCGATGGTGATCGCGGTGGTCGTGGCCATCGTGGCGACCTGGACGCTCGTGCTCGTCTGGCCCGGGCCGGCCCCGCTGGGGCTGCTGGTGGTGCTCGCGCTGGTGGTCGGGGTCGGCGGGCCGGCCTCGATGATCGGCTTCGACGTCGGGCGCACCGCGAACCCGCCGGAGCGGATGGCCAGCTCGACCGGCATCATCAACGTGGGCGGCTTCTCGGCGAGCCTGGTGCTGGTGGTGGCCATCGGCCTGGTGCTCGACTGGCGCACCCCCGGCGGCGGCTCCGACTACACGCCCGGGGCGTTCCGCTGGGCGATGAGCACCCAGTACGTGCTGTGGACCCTGGGTCTGGTGCAGGTCTACCGCTACCGGCTGCGCGCCCGACGGGTGATGGACCGTGCCGCGCTGCAGGCGCGAGGCTGAGCCCATGAGCGGCACGGGCAGCGGCAGGGACGTCGAGCACACCCCCGACGGCCGGTACGTCGTCATCGACGGCCGGCGGTGGCGCGCGACCGACCCGGACCTGCCCCAGGAGCGGCGCGAGGAGCTGCAGAAGGCCCTGATGGCCTGGCGGCGCGACGTGCGCCGCACCCGCGGCACCGACGAGGAGGCGCGCTCGCGCGCCGGCGTGCAGCCGCGAAGGTGGCGCTGGGGGAGCGTGGGACGCCCTGGTGGGAGCAGAGCGACGACGAGCGCAGGGCGCGCTGGGAGGCCCGGGTGCCGCTGCCGGGTGAGGAGCCGGAAGGCTAGGGTTGGCACCGGCGCCGGGACGGCGCCTCCCCCCGCCCCCCCGACGAGAGGAACCGCGTGAGCGAGCACCGCGCGCTCGTGGTCGACGACGACCCCGACGTCCGCGACCTCGTCGTGATGGTGCTCGAGGGCCTGGGCCTCGAGACCCGGGCGGTCGGCACCGGCCGCGACGCGGTCAGCACCGCTCGTGAGTGGGCGCCCGACCTGGTCACCCTCGACCTCACGCTGCCCGACGCCGACGGCACCGAGGTGTGCCGCGAGCTGCGCACCTTCACCGACGCCTACGTGGTGATGATCACCGGTCGCGACACCGAGGTGGAGCGGCTCGTGGGCCTCGAGGTGGGCGCCGACGAGTACCTGGTCAAGCCCTTCTCCCCGCGCGAGCTCAAGGCGCGGGCCGCCGCCCTGCTGCGGCGCCCGCGGGTCGGCTCGCTGCCCGCCGCGCCGTCTCCCTCGGCGCCGCTGCGGCTCGAGGGCGGGCTGGTGGTCTCGCGCGAGCAGAAGTTCGCCACCCTGGACGGCGTGCCGCTGCCCCTGACCCCGCCCGAGCTCGACCTCCTCGCGACGCTGGCCACCCGCCCGGGGCAGCCCTGGGCGCGCGAGGCGCTGGCGGCCGAGGTGTGGTCGGGCGAGCTCATCGAGTCCGACTTCGTCGTCGACGTGCAGGTCGCCGGGCTGCGTCGCAAGCTGCGCAACGCCGCGGGCCGCGACCTGATCAGCACGGTGGGTGGCAGCTCGTACCAGCTCGACCCCGCTCGGTGAGCGGGCCGATCTCCGACCTCCACCCGGGCCTGGTGCGGGAGGCCGTCGCGCCCGAGCGGCTGGTCGTGGTGTGGACCACCGGCCCGGTCGCCGAGCTCCTCGAGGCGCTGGGCGACGCCGGTCACCTGCCGGTCCTGCTGGAGCCCGCCGAGACGCTCGACCTCGTCGACGTCTCCGGCGCGCCCTCGATGCTGATGGTCGACCCCGCGCTCCTCGACGACCCGACCCTGCGGCTCGTGGAGGAGGTGCGCCGGGTCTGCCCGCAGACCCGCGTGGTCGTGCTGGCCGGGTCCGGTGCCGACGGGGCGGGGCTGCTGCGCGCCATGCGAGCGGGCCTGACCGAGGTCGTCGACCCGGCGGAGCCGGGCACCGCGCTCGAGCTGCTCGGGCCCCGACCCCAGGGTGCGGAGGAGCGGGTGCTGGCCGTGGGCGCCCACCCCGACGACATCGAGATCGGCTGCGGCGCGACCCTGCTGCGCCACCGCCGGCTCGGGCACGCGATCACGGTGCTCACCCTGAGCCGCGGAGCCGTGGGCGGCCGGACCGAGCAGCGACGGCGCGAGGCCGCCGGCGCCGCGATGGCGTTGTCGGCCGAGCTGCTGATGGGCGACCTGCCCGACACCCGCATCGGCGACTCCCACGACACCATCAGCCTGGTCGAGGCCGCGATCGCGCACGCCCGGCCCACCACCGTCTACGTGCACTCCAAGCACGACCACCACCAGGACCACCGCGCCGTGCACGAGGCGACGGTCATCGCCGCGCGCCGCGTGCCGCAGCTGTACTGCTACCAGTCGCCGTCCTCGCGCAACGAGTTCGCCCCGACCAAGTTCGTGCCGGTGCGGGAGACCATCGAGGAGAAGGTCGAGCTGCTGGCGCACTACCGCTCCCAGGCCGAGCGGCACTACCTGGCACCCGACCTGGTGGTGGCCACCGCGCGCTACTGGGCGCGCCAGCTGCCGCACGCGCGCTACGCCGAGCCGTTCGAGGTGCTGCGGGCCAGCGAGCACGAGCCCTTCCCGACCAGCACCTGACACCGGGTGACGGCGAAACTAGAACACGTTATGGTTTAGCCGTGACCTCCCGGACCGGTGCCGACCCCGAGCACGTCGAGTGCGACGTCCTGGTCGTCGGTGCCGGGCCGACCGGGCTGTTCGCGGCCTACTACGCCGGCTTCCGCGGCCACCGGGTCGCCGTCGTCGACTCCCTGCCCGAGCTGGGCGGCCAGGTCACCGCGATGTACCCGGAGAAGCTCATCCTCGATGTGGCGGGGTTCCCCGCGGTCAAGGGGCGCGACCTGGTCGCCGGGCTGGTGGAGCAGGCCGCCAGTGCCGACCCGACGTACCTGCTGGGCCGCACCGCGCTGAGCCTCGACCACGGCGACGACGGCGTGCGGGTCGGCCTCGACGACGGCACGACCGTCTCCGCCGGCGCTGTCCTGGTCACCGCCGGCATCGGCAGGTTCACCCCGCGCCCGCTGCCGGCCGGGGAGGGGTGGCTGGGCCGTGGCCTGGAGTTCTTCGTGCCCCGCTTCGAGCCGTACGCCGACAAGGACGTGGTCATCGTCGGCGGCGGCGACTCCGCCTTCGACTGGGCGGTGCACCTCGAGCCGGTCGCCCGCTCCGTGACGCTGGTGCACCGCCGGGGGCAGTTCCGTGCCCACGAGCGCACCGTGGCCCAGGTGCGGGCCTCCTCGGTGCGCCTGGTCACCGAGGCCGAGGTGGTCGCGCTGCGCGCCGCCCCGGGCGACCCCGACGGCCCGCTCGGCGAGGTCGAGCTGCGCCAGGGCGAGGAGACCACGGTGCTGCCGTGCCAGGCGGTGGTGGCGGCGCTGGGGTTCGTGGCCGACCTGGGGCCGATCCAGCAGTGGGGGATCGAGGTCGACAAGCGTCACGTGGTCGTGGACCCCTCCATGCGCACCAACCTGCCGCGGGTCTTCGCCGCGGGCGACATCACCGAGCACCCCGGCAAGGTGCGTCTCATCGCCGTCGGCTTCGGCGAGGCGGCCACGGCCGTCAACAACGCCACCGTCGCCATCGACCCCGGGGCCAAGGTGTTCCCGGGCCACTCCAGTGAAGGGAGCTGATCCATGAGCACGATCAAGGTCGACTTCGACCTGTGCGAGTCGAACGCGCTGTGCGAGGCGATGGCCCCGCAGGTCTTCGAGCTCGACGACGACGACTACCTGCAGCTCAAGACCGAGCAGACGACCGACGAGAACCGCGCCGACGTCGAGCGCGCCGTGGCGGCCTGCCCGCGCGCCGCGATCCGGCTGGAGGACTGAGTGAGCACCTCCCTGGAGGGCCGCGTCGCGGTCGTGACCGGCGCAGGGGCCGGCCTGGGCCGGGCCGAGGCGCTGGCCCTCGCGGCCGCGGGCGCCGACCTCGTGGTCAACGACCTGCCGGGCGCGGCCGACCGCGTCGCCGACGAGGTCAAGGCGCTGGGGCGCCGGGTGCTGGTCGTCGAGGGCGACGTGGCCGAGCGGTCCACCGCCGACGCCATGCTGGCGGCCGCGGTCGAGGGCCACGGCCGCCTCGACGTCGTGGTCAACAACGCGGGCATGACCCGCGACCGGATGCTCTTCAACATGAGCGACGAGGAGTTCGACGCGGTGGTGCGGGTGCACCTGCGCGGGCACTTCCTGCTCTCGCGCAACGCCGCGGCCCACTGGCGCGCCCAGGCCAAGCAGCAGGGCGGCCCGGTCTACGGCAGCATCGTCAACACCGCCTCCGAGGCCTTCCTCTCCGGCCCGCCCGGACAGGCCAACTACGGCGCCGCCAAGGCCGGCATCGCCAACCTGACCGTGGCCACCGCGCGCGCGTTGGGCTCCTCGGGGGTGCGCGCTAACGCGATCTGCCCGCGGGCCCGCACCGCCATGACCGCCGAGGTCTTCGGCGAGGACACCTCGGGCGACGCCGTCGACCCCTACTCGCCCGACCACGTCGCCCCCGTGGTGGCCTACCTGGCCTCGCCGGCGGCCGAGCGGATCACCGGCCAGGTGCTGGTCGTGTACGGCGGGATGGTCGCCGTGGTGGCCGCCCCCGTCGTCGAGCAGCGCTTCGACACCACCGGGCCGACCTGGACCGCCGAGGAGCTCGACCAGCAGCTGGGCGGGTTCTTCGCCGAGCGCGACCCCGCCACCGGCTTCGCCGCCGACTCGATCATGAGGATGACCCTGTGAGCAGCAGCACCGAGGGACGGCTGGCCGGCAAGGTCGCCATCGTGACCGGCGGCGCGATGGGCCAGGGGGCCGGCATCTGCCGCGCCTTCGTGGCCGAGGGCGCACGCACGGTCATCGCCGACGTCGCCGCCGACGAGGGGGCCGCGCTGGCCGCCGAGCTCGAGGCCTCGCACCCGGGCATGGCGCGCTTCGCCCACCACGACGTCAGCGACGAGGACTCCTGGACGTCCCTGGTCGCCGAGACCTCCGAGCAGTGGGGGCCGGTCTCGGTGCTGGCCAACAACGCCGGGGTGCTGCGCTTCGGGCAGGTCGAGCGCCAGGACGTCGCCGACCTCGAGCTGATGTTCCGGGTCAACCAGCTCGGCTGCTTCCTGGGCATGAAGGCCGTCGCGCGCACCATGCGCAAGAACGGTGGCGGCTCGATCATCAACGCCAGCTCGACCGAGGGCCTCGGCGGCATGGCGGGCGTGGTGGCCTACGGCGCGACCAAGTTCGCGATCCGGGGCATGACCAAGGGCGCCTCCCACGAGCTCGGACCGCACGGCATCCGGGTCAACTCGGTGCACCCGGGCATGATCGACACCCCGATGACGCGCCAGCACGGCGGCGACGCCGCGATGGAGTACGGCGCCGCGAAGGTGCCGATGCGCCGCGTGGGACACCCCGCCGACGTCGCGCCGCTCTACGTGTACCTTGCCAGCGACGAGTCGACGTACGTCAACGGCGCGGAGATCGCCGTCGACGGCGGCGTCAGCGCCACCCACGCCTTCGGAGGATGAGCAGCAGATGGCCAACCAGCGCGGTCAGGTCCAGATGGACGAGGCCGAGGTCGATGCGTTCCTGACCGAGCAGCGCAGCTCGACGGTCGCCACGATCGGCAAGGACGGGGCCGTGCACCTGGTCGCGATGTGGTACGCCTGGCTCGACGGCCACGTCTACCTCGAGACCAAGGCCAAGTCGCAGAAGGTCGTCAACCTGCGCCGCGACCCGCGGATGAGCTTCCTCGTCGAGAACGGCCACACCTACGACCAGCTGCGCGGGGTCGCGCTGGAGGGCACGGGCGTGGTGCTCGAGGACGAGCAGCTGGTCTGGGACGTCTGCGTCAACGTCTTCGAGCGCTACAACGCGCCGTACACCGAGGAGATGCGCCCGTTCGTCGAGGTGATGGCCAAGAACCGGGTGGTCGTGCGCCTCGACGCCGACCGGGTGCGCAGCTGGGACCACCGCAAGCTGGGGCTGCCGGTGATGGACCTGGGCGGGTCCACGGCCGCCGCCGTGCGCTAGTCAGTCGCGCAGCAGCAGCCCGACCGCGACCTCGATCTTCTGGCTGGTCTCGGCCACGGTGGCGCGACCGGTGACCCACCCGACCAGGGCGGAGAGCCACACGTCGCCGATCACCTGGGCGATGGCGATGTCGGCCTCGCTGATCTCGTCGGTGGCGGGGTCGCGGTCCGGGTCCATCGCGCGGATCAGCATGCGTGTCATCAGCATGCCCACGTGGTCGATCTCGGTGCGCACCGAGGCGTCGGCGAACATGAAGGCACGGGTGAGCGCCTCGGTGAGGTGCGCGTCGCCGCGCACCCCGCGGCTGGTGGTCTTGAGCACGTTGACGACCCGCTCCGCGGGCGTGTCGCCCGGGATCTCGCGCTGGGCGAACTGCGCCTCGGCGCGCTCGAACTCGCGACCCAGCGCCGAGACCAGCAGGTGGATCTTGGAGGGGAAGTAGCGGTACAGCGTGCCCAGGGCCACCTCGGCCTGGTCGGCCACCGAGCGCATCTGCACCGCGTCGAAGCCGCCCCCCGAGGCCAGCGCGATGGTCGCGTCGAGGATGCGCTTGCGGCGCTCGCGCTGGGCGGCCGAGCCGAGCTCGTCGCTGGAGAGGGAGTTGCTGACGGTCACGCGTGACCCCTTGCTGGTTCGAGGGCTGGAAATCGACGGGTGCCACGGTACGGGTCCGGGGCGGGCGACTAGGCTACCGACGAGTCGTGACATGATAGAACACGTTCCACTTGGCTCCACCGGCCCGCAGGGGTGAGGCGGGCGCGGGTGGCCGAGACCCCCGACCGGCCCCGACGGCCGTACCGACCAGAGGAGCCAGGCATGCGGATCGCGATGCTGTCCTACCGATCCAAGCCGCACTGCGGCGGCCAGGGCATCTACATCCGCCACCTCAGCCGTGAGCTGGTCGCGCTGGGCCACGAGGTCGAGGTCTTCTCCGGCCAGCCCTACCCCGAGCTCGACGAGGGCGTGCGGTTGACCAAGGTGCCGAGCCTCGACCTCTACCGCGAGCCCGACCCGTTCCGGGTGCCCAGGCTGCGCGAGTTCCGCGACCGGGTCGACGTGGAGGAGTTCGCGACCATGTGCGCGGCCGGCTTCCCCGAGCCCAAGACCTTCAGCACGCGGGTCGCGCGGCTGCTGCGCGAGCGGGCCGACGAGTTCGACGTCGCCCACGACAACCAGGTGCTGGGCTACGGCATGCTCGACGTCGAGCAGACGATGCCGCTGATCACCACGCTGCACCACCCGATCACCTTCGACCGGCGCATCGACCTGGCCCAGACCCGCAACCCCTACCGCAAGCTCACCCTGCGCCGCTGGTACGGCTTCCTGCGGATGCAGGGCCGGGTGGCGCGCTCGGCCCGGGCGCTGATGACCCCCTCCGAGACCTCCAAGCGCGACATCGCCCGCGACTTCGGCGTCGACCCCGCCCGCATGCAGGTGATCCTGCTGGGAGTGGACGACGGGTTCGTCCCGCCCAGCAAGCCACGCGTGCCGGGGCGCATCCTCGCGATGGCCAGCGCCGACGCGCCGATGAAGGGCATCGCCACCCTGCTCGAGGCCTTCGCCAAGCTGCGCACCGAGCGCGACGTCGAGCTCGTGCTGGTCACCAAGCCGCAGCCGGGCGGGCGCACCGAGAAGCTCATCGACCGGCTCTCGATCGGCGACTCCGTGCGCTTCGTGCACGGCGTGAGCGACGCCGAGCTCGTGGAGCTGATGGGCTCGGCCGAGATCGCGTGCGTGCCCTCGCTCTACGAGGGGTTCTCGCTGCCGACCGCCGAGCTGATGGCCTGCGCGACGCCCCTCATCGTCTCGCGGGCCGGGGCCATCCCCGAGGTCGTGGGCCCCGACGGGCTCTGCGCCGACCTGGTGACCCCCGGCGACGTCGGCGAGCTGACCGCGGCCCTCGCCGCGCTGCTCGACGACCCCGAGCGCCGCGCGGAGATGGGGCGCGCCGGTCGCCGGCGCGTCGAGGAGATGTTCAGCTGGCGGGCGGTGGCCGCCACCGTCGCCGCGGCGTACGAGGACGTGATCGCCTCGTGGCACGCCACAGGACCGATGACCGGCACCGGCCGCAAGGGCCGGGGGACCAGAAAGTGGGGCACCAGTGCTCACCGTTGACTTCGACCGCCTGGGGCTGCGCCCCGGTGACCGCGTGCTCGACATGGGCGCCGGTGGCGGGCGCCACGCCTTCGAGGCCTACCGTCGCGGCGGCGACGTGATCGCCTTCGACATGGACGCCGACGAGCTGGCCGGGGTGCGCGAGCTCTTCGTGGCCATGCGCGAGGCGGGCGAGGTGCCCGACGGCGCCGAGGCCGACGTCAAGGAGGGCGACGCGCTCTCGCTGCCCTTCGCCGACGGCGAGTTCGACCGGGTCGTCGCGGCCGAGGTGCTCGAGCACATCCCCGCCGACATCCAGGCCATCGAGGAGCTCGCGCGCGTGCTGCGCCCGGGCGGCACCATGGCGGTCTCGGTGCCGCGCTGGTTCCCCGAGATCGTGAACTGGAAGCTCAGCGACGACTACCACAACGTGCCCTACGGCCACATCCGCATCTACTCCGACAAGGAGCTGATCGGCAAGCTGCAGAACGCCGGGCTCACCTTCGACGGCAAGGACTACGCGCACGGCCTGCACGCGCCGTACTGGTGGATCAAGTGCGCGGTCGGCGTCACCAACGACGAGCACCCGGCCGTCAAGGCCTACCACCGCCTGCTGGTGTGGGAGATCATGAAGCAGCCGCGCGCCCTGCGCCTGGCCGGCCGGGTCCTCGACCCGCTGATCGGCAAGAGCATGGTCCTCTACTTCACCAAGCCCGTGAGCGACCCGCGTGCGGCCTGAGGACCGCGTCGCCGACGCCGAGCTGGCCCGCCTGCCGTACGTCGACGGGGTGCTGAGCGCCCAGCAGGTCGCGCAGACCGCGCGCTCGATCGCCGACATGCAGGAGCCGTGCGGGTCGATCCCGTGGACGACGGCCGAGCACACCGACATCTGGAACCACGTCGAGGCCGCGATGGCGCTGCTGGTCGGGGGCGAGGTCGAGGCGGCCGAGGCCGCCTACGACTGGGTGCCCACCATGCAGCGCGCCGACGGCTCGTGGCCGATGAAGATCGTGGCCGGCGAGGTCGAGGACCCGCGCGGCGAGGTCAACATGTCGGCCTACCTGGCCGTCGGGATCTGGCACCACTGGCTGGTGCGACGCGACCTCGGCTTCGTGCAGCGGTTCTGGCCCTCGGTGCGCGCCGGCCTCGACTGGGTGGTGGGCCAGCAGCTGGCCTTCGGCGGCATCAACTGGACCCCCGAGGAGCAGGGCGCCCTCCTGGCCGGCTCCTCGAGCATCTACCAGTCGCTGCGCGCGGGCGTGGCCCTGGCCGACCTGCTCGACGACCCGCAGCCGGAGTGGGAGCTGGCCGGCGGCCGGCTCGGCCACGCCGTGCGCCGCCACCGCGACCTGTTCCTGGACAAGTCCACCTACTCGATGGACTGGTACTACCCGGTGCTGGGCGGGGCCGTGCGCGGCGACGAGGGGCTGGCGCTCATCGACAGCCGCTGGGACGACTTCGTGCGCCCCGGCCTGGGCATCCTCTGCGTCGACACCAACCCCTGGGTCACCGGCGCCGAGACCTGCGAGCTGGTGATGGCGCTCGACTCCCTCGGCGAGAGCCGCCGGGCCCTGGCGCTGCTCGGCGACATGCAGCACCTGCGCACCGAGGACGGGAAGTACTGGACCGGCTGGGTCTACGGCGACGAGGCGACCGCGACCGAGCCGGTCAACGTCAACTGGCCGCCGGAGTGGACGACCTACACCGCCGCCGCGGTGCTGCTGGCGGTCGACGCGCTGGGGGAGACCCACGGCCACGCGACGCCCGGCTCGGGCATCATGCGCGGCACGTCGCTGGCCCCGCACTTCGCCGAGATCGGCCTGGAGTGCGGGTGCTCGGACGAGCCGGCCTCAGCCGACGGGTTCTCCCGCCGCGCCTGAGACCCGCCGCAGCACCCGCATCGACCCCAGCGCCTCGACCTCCTCGAAGGCGCCGGAGGCCAGCGCCCGCTGGTGCACGTGGTACGGCGCCTGGCCGCCGTCCGCGGGGTCGGCGAAGACGTCGTGGATCACCAGCAGGCCCCCGCTCACGAGGTGGTGCGCCCAGCCGGTGTAGTCGGCCTGGGCGTGCTCCTCGGCGTGCCCGCCGTCGATGAACAGCAGCGAGAGCGGCGTGGCCCAGTGCCGGCTGACGGTCGTGGAGCGACCCACGACCAGCACCACGTGGTCGCTGAGCCCGGCGTCGTGCAGGGTGCGGCGCGCGAAGGGCAGGGTCTCCATCAGGCCCACCTCGCCGTCGACGACCTCCGGGTCGTGGTGCTCCCACCCGGCCTGGTTCTCCTCCGAGCCGCGGTGGTGGTCGACGCTGAAGACGACCGCCTGGTCGCCGCCGACCGCCCGGGCGGCGGCACCGAGGTAGACCGCCGACTTGCCGCAGTAGGTGCCGACCTCGAGCACCGGGCCGTGGGCCAGCCGCTCCAGGGCGCGGCGGTGCAGCAGCGCGCCCTCGTCCTCGGGCATGAAGCCCTTCGCGGCCAGGGCATGGGACAACCAGTCGTCGCTCACGCCGCTCAGCCTATAGAGTTGGAACACGTTCTAGTTCTGGAGGGCACTGCATGTCGATCGGGATCTCCGAGGAGCACGCCGAGCTGGCGGCCAGCCTGCGCTCGTGGGCAGCGGGCCTGGACGGTCCGGGTCTCGCCCGGGCCGCCGAGCAGGACGCCTCGGCCGGCTTCGAGCCGGCCTGGAAGGCGCTGGTCGACATGGGGGTCCCGGCGATCGGGGTCGCCGAGGAGCTCGGCGGTGGCGGCGGTGGCGCGCTCGACGTGGCGGTCGCCCTCGAGGCCTGCGCCCACGCGCTGGTGCCCGGTCCGCTGCTGGGACCCGTGGTCGCCGCGCACCTCGCGGCCGGCCCGGTCGGCGACGAGGTCGTCTCCGTCGTGCTCGACGGCGTGCTGTGGGACGCACCCACCGCGACCCGGGTGCTCCTCGCCGACGACGACGGCCTGGTGCTCGTCGACCGCGCCGCCGTGGACGCCTGGCCGGCGACCGGGCTCGACCTGAGCAGGCGCTTCGCCAGGGTCCGCGCCGTCGACACCGCCGACACTGCTGGCGCCACCCGGCTCGAGGGCACCGGCGCGGCTGCCCTGCGTCGCTGCGCGGTGACCTACGCGGCGGCCGAGGCGGCCGGACTGGCCCGCTGGTGCCTGGAGACGGCCGTGGCCCACGCGAAGGTCCGCGAGCAGTTCGGGCGGCCGATCGGCAGCTTCCAGGCCGTCAAGCACCTCTGCGCCGAGATGCTCGAGACGGCCGAGGCCGTCACCGCCGCCGCCTGGGACGTGGCCGCGGCCGCGGCGGACGGCGACGACGGCCAGTGGGTCTTCGCCGCCGACGTCGCCGAGGCCACCTGCTTCGACGGTGCCGTCGAGGTCGCGAAGTCCTGCATCCAGGTGCTCGGTGGCATCGGCTTCACCTTCGAGCACGACGCGCACCTCTACCTGCGCCGGGCGCTGGCCCTGCGGGGACTCCTGGGTCGCGGCGACGACGCTGCCCAGCGGCTGGTCGACGCGGCCGTGCGGGGCGTGCGCCGGCGGGTGCGGCTGGACCTCCAGGGACGCGACGCGGAGCTGCGGCCGGGGGTGCGCGCCGACGTGGCCGGCGTGGCCGCCCTCCCGCCCGAGCAGCGCCGCGGCGCGCTGGTCGACACCGGGCTGCTGACCCCGCACTGGCCGGCGCCGTACGGGCGGGGGGCCGGTGCCGTGGAGCAGGTCGTCATCGACGAGGAGCTCGCCGAGGCCGGTGTCGAGCGCCCCGACATCGTCATCGCCGGGTGGGCGCTGCCCACGATCGTGCAGCACGGCAGCCAGGCGCAGCGCGAACGGTTCGTGCTGCCCTCGCTGCGCGGGGAGATCGTGTGGTGCCAGCTCTTCTCCGAGCCCGGCGCCGGCTCCGACCTGGCCTCGCTGCGCACCCGAGCGGTGAAGGTCGACGGCGGGTGGCGGCTGACCGGGCAGAAGGTCTGGACGTCGCTGGCTGACCGTGCCGACTGGGCGATCTGCCTGGCCCGCACCGATCCCGACGTGCCGCAGCACCGCGGCATCACCTACTTCCTGGTCGACATGCGCGGCTCGGAGGGCATCGACGTGCGCCCGTTGCGCGAGATCACCGGCGAGGCGCTGTTCAACGAGGTCTTCCTGGACGACGTCCTGGTGCCCGACGACTGCGTGGTCGCCGAGCCCGGCGACGGGTGGCGGCTGGCGCGCACGACCCTGGCCAACGAGCGGGTGGCGATGGCCGGCAGCCGGTTGGCGACCTCCACGGAGAGGGCGGTCGAGCTGGCCGCCACCGGCGACCTGGGGTCGGCGCAGCGGGCGGCGGTCGGCCGCTCGGTGGCCCTGTCCACGGTCTGCACGCTGCTCGGGGTGCGCTCGACGCTGCGCTCGCTGGCGAGCCAGGGGCCGGGGGCGGAGTCGAGCGTCGCCAAGCTGCTCGGCGTGCGCAACCGCCAGGACGCCGCCGAGCTCGTGGTGGACCTGCAGGAGGCCGCGGTGGCGGCGTACCTGCCCGGCGACGACGACCCGGCGCTGCGGCAGGTGGGCGAGGACGTCCGCGAGATGCTCAGCACCCGCTGCCTCTCGATCGCGGGTGGGACGACGCAGGTGCTGCGCAACGTCGCCGCAGAACGGATCCTGGGACTGCCCCGCTGAGGGTGGCCACCCGGGTAAAGTCCAGGACGAACCGGCAACGGAGGGGGACTCGTGGCTCGCATCCTGGTGGTGGAGGACGACGTCGACGTCCACGCCCTGCTCCAGATGCTCCTCGAGGACGCGGGCCACACCGTGTGGGCCTGCACCGACGGTGCCGGCGCCCTGGCACTGGCCACGGGCACGGGCACCGCGCCCGACCTGGTGCTGCTGGACGGCGCGCTGCCCGGGGAGCTCGACGGCCTCGACGTCGCGGCCGCGCTGCGGGGGCACCCGCTCACCGCCCAGGTGCCGATCGTGATGCTCACCGCGCGCTCGCGCGCCGCGGACGAGCAGGCGGGCCTGGCGGCGGGAGCCACGGAGTACGTGCTCAAGCCCTTCGACACCGAGGAGCTGCTGGGCCGGGTCTCGGCCCTGCTGGGCTGAGGCCTCCACCGCTCAGGCGGTCGGCAGCCGGACCTCGAAGGTGGTGCCCCGGCCCTCCTCGGAGGTGACGTCGACGGTGCCGCCGTGGCCCTCGACGATCGTGCGCACGATCGTCAGGCCGAGCCCGGTGCCCTGGACCCCGGTGCTGACCGCCGTGCTCGCCCGGAAGAAGGACTCGAAGAGCCGCTCCTGCTCCGAGGCGGGGATGCCGACGCCGGTGTCGCTGACCCGCAGCACGGCGGTGCCGGGGGAGCCGGTCAGGGTGACGTCGACGCTCCCGCCGTCGCCGGTGAACTTCACGGCGTTGGAGACCAGGTTCATCAGCACGCGCTCCAGCTGGTCGCGCTCGCCGTTCACCACGACGGGCTCGTCCGGCACGTCGGTGCGCAGGGTCAGGTCGCGCGACGCCAGGAGCGCCTCGGTCTCGGAGAGCGCGGCGGCGACCACCTCGCGCAGGTCGCAGGGCTCGACGGTGACCTCGTCGCGGGCCGACTCGACCCGCGAGAGCGACAGGATGTTCTCGATGAGGCCCAGCAGCCGGTGCCCGCTGCGGTCGATGCGCGCGACCATGTCGCGCTGCCGGTCGGTCAGGGGGCCGCCCGCGCCGGTGCCGAGGAGCTGGGTGAAGCCCAGGACGCTGGTCATCGGGGTGCGCAGCTCGTGGCTGACCGAGGAGACGAACTCCGACTTCTCGCGGTCGAGCTCCTCGAGCCGCTCCACCGCCAGCTGCTCGCGGTCCAGGGCGGCGCGCAGGGTGCGCTCGGCGGCGCGGCGCTCGGAGACGTCGTGGGCGACCGCGAGGTAGCCGGCGGGCGCCGCGTCGTCGCCCTGCAGGACCGTGGTGGCCACGCTGACGGTGACCTGGCTGCCGTCGCCGCGCACCCAGCACCAGTCCTGGCGACCGGGGCTGCCGTCGACGACCGAGCGCATCACGGTGCCGAGGTCGCTGACGCCCGGCTCACGGCGCGCGCGCAGGGCCTCCGGGTCGTAGATCGAGGTCAGCGGCGAGCCCACCAGCGCGGCCGCGGGCCGGCCCAGCAGGTCCTCGGCCCCCGGGTTGACGTAGGTGACGACCCCCTCGGGGTCGGTGCCGATGATCGCGGTGCCGGTCGCGGAGTCGAGCACCGCCGAGGTCAGCTCGCGCTCGCGGCGCAGCGCCGACGCGGCGGCGCGCGCCTCCTCCAGGGCGGTGCGGCGCTGCTGCACCGCGATCGCCAGGGGGAGCGCGACGACGGCCATGGTGACGATGAAGAGCTGGACCATGGCCCCGCGCGCCTGGGCGTCGATGCTCTCGGGCGCGCCGAAGGGCCCGCCCGCCTCGGCCGTCATCAGGGTCACCCCGGTGCTGATGACCAGGATCTGCCAGGTCAGCCAGCGCACCGGCAGGACCGCGGCACCCCACACGACGAGCGGGACCACCAGGAACGTCAGCGGCAGCTCCTGGCCCGGGGCGAAGACGACCGCCGAGAGGGCCGCGGTGAGCGCCAGCTGCGCCACCACCGCGGCGGATCGACGCTCGAGGAGGCCGGGAGCGGGGGTGGAGCGCAGGAAGACCGGCACCACCGCCAGCAGCGCGGCCGAGTGGGAGGCGGCCACGCTGCGCGCGGTGCTCCACGGGTCGCCGTCGGTCATCACGGCCACGACCACACCCGCGACCGCGCCGATGCCGAGCCCGGTCGCGAGGCCCACGACCAGCAGCCGGCGGAAGTCCTCACCGGTCACCAGGGAGGGGCGGGCCCGCAGCCCACCCAGCGCCACGCAGAAGACCAGCACCTCGGCGGCGTTGACGACGCCGTAGACCAGGGAGAGCGGGACCGGGCGGCCGCCGACGGCGTTGGCCGCGGCCGACAGCGGCACCAGCAGGCCCAGCAGCAGCGGCCAGTGCCGCCGGTCGTGCAGCAGCAGCAGGCCGGCGCCGACGCCGGAGGCGGGCCACCAGGCGGCGACCTCCGTGCCCGGCACCGCGAAGCGCACCGAGACCACGCCGAGGACGAAGACCAGGCCCAGCAGCCCGGCCGCCGCGGCCACCGGCACGCGGCGCGGGGCCTCGGCGGTGGGGGTGGTCACCGGCCCATCATGGTTCCAGCGTGCCGCGGGTGGTGGACCCGGTGCCGGTGAGTCGCGCGTCAGGACCGGGTGCGGCGTCACCGGCTGCCCTGCGCCTCGCAGCAGTCCTCGGCCTGCAGCGGGTCGACGGAGGGGCCACGGCGGTCCAGGTGCAGCTGGACGACGCGGGTCAGGTCCGCGACGCGGAAGGGCTTGGGCAGGTAGCCGTCGGCGCCGGCCGCGAGGCCCGCGTCGATGTCCTCCGGGGCGGTCAGGGCCGAGAGGAGCACCACGGTGGTGCGCGGCCGGCGGCCGTGCGAGCGCCGCTCCATGCTGCGCAGCGACGCGGTGAACCCGATCCCGCCGAGCACCGGCATGCTCACGTCGACGATCGCCAGGTCGACGGGCTGCTGCTCGAGGTGGTCCAGCGCTCGGGCGCCGTCGGGACTGGTGGCGACATCGTGGCCCTCGGTGGTCAGCGCGAGCTCGACGAGCTCGCGGATGTCTTCGTCGTCGTCCACGACCAGGATCGTCGCCATGTCGTCCTCCCTCGCCCCGAGCGGCTCCCGGGCTGTCCCCCCACCGTGGCCCCGGCGGCGTCGGGGCGGCGTGTGGAACGGTGCCGACGGTGTGAGGAAAGCGTGAGGATCGTCCAGGCGCGGCACTAGGCTCGGGACATGGCGAAGGTCCTCGTGGTCGACGACGACCCCGCGCTGCGCCAGGCCCTGCGCGGCGCGCTGGGGCGGGTGGGCTTCGAGGTGGTGGTGGCGCCCGACGCCCGGGGCGGGCTGGACCTGCTGACCACGGCACGACCCGACGCCGTGGTGCTCGACCTCGGCCTCCCCGACGCCCACGGCCTCGACGTGGTCCGGCGCTTCCGGGGTCTCTCGACGGTGCCGGTGCTGATCCTCTCGGGCTCCACCGAGGAGTCGCGCAAGGTGCAGGCCCTCGAGGCCGGGGCCGACGACTACCTCGACAAGCCCTTCGGCGTCGAGGAGCTGGGTGCGCGCCTGCGGGCCCTCCTGCGGCGCAGCGGCGCCGCCGAGGGCGACCCGGCCGGAGCGCGGCCGGCGGTGCTCGACCTGGGCCGGCTCGTGGTCGACCTGGGTGCGCGGACGGTGGTCGTCGACGGCGACCCCGTGCACCTCACCCCCACGGAGTGGCGCCTGCTCGAGGAGCTCGCGGCCCACCCCGGCCGGTTGCTCACCCACCGCTGGCTGCTGGCCCGGGTGTGGGAGGAGGGGCGGGGCGAGGAGTCCCGCGCGGCCCTGCGCACCCACGTCCGGTCGCTGCGCGCCAAGCTCGGTGACCCCGCCGAGCGCCCCACCTACGTCGCCACCGAGAGCGGGGCGGGCTACCGCTGGATCGCCGAGCCGCCCGACGCGGCGGGTGCGGCGACCGTCGAGGACGCACCGGGCGAGGTGCCCGACACCCGGGCGCTGGTGCACGACCTCAACAACGCGCTGACCGCCCTGCAGCTCGGCGTGCACCTGGCCCAGGGCCGCCTCGAGCGCTCCTCCCTCGACGACGAGGAGCGCCGCGCGGTGCTCGCGCCCCTCGACCACCTCGACGCCACCCTCGCCCGGGCCGGGCGCCTGGCCGTGGCGCTGGAGCACCGCGCCATCGGCGAGCAGACCGCCCGGGGGGACTAGGTCGCGGCGCCGGCCCGGGCGCTGCGGTGGGTGTGCCAGTGCCAGTGCAGGTAGCGGTCGATGGCCCGCACGACGTGCGCGCTGCGGATCGAGGGGAAGACGTCGAAGGCGTGCTGGGCGCCCGGCAGCTCGGCGTACACGACCGAGCGGCGCGAGGTGCTGCGCAGGCGCTCGACGAAGAGCCGCGCCTGCTCCACCGGCGCGAGCGAGTCGTGCCGGCCGTGCAGGACGAACATGTCGGGGGCCCGGTCGGTGACCTGGAGGATGGGGGAGGCGTCCTCGAAGACCTCCGGGTCCTCGGCCCAGCGGCGGCCCAGGACGCGCGGGCCCAGGAACCGGTCGCGCATCAGCTCGGCGGCACGCACCCCGGTCGAGCCGGCGAAGTCGTAGATCCCGTAGTGCGGCACCGCGACCTGCACGCTGGTGTCGGCGTCCTCGAACCCGGGCTGCCACTCGCGCCGGTGCGGCGTCAGCGCCGCGAGCGCGGCGAGGTGGCCCCCCGCGGAGCCGCCGGTGATGGCGATGTAGCCGGGGTCGCCGCCGTAGGCGCTGATGTGCTCGCGCACCCAGGCGATCGTCTTCTTGACGTCCTCGATCTGGGCCGGCCAGCGGTCGCGCGGGGCCAGGCGGTAGTTGACCGCCACGCACACCCAGCCCTTGGCCGCCAGGTGCTGCATCAGCGGGATGCCCTGCTGGTCCTTGCGGCCGATGGTCCAGCCGCCGCCGTGCACCTGGAGGAGCACGGGGGCGCCCTCGGGCGGGGAGTCGACGGGCCGGTAGACGTCGAGCATGCCCCGGCGCCCGAGCGCGTCGTCGTAGGCGATGTCGCGCTCCACCCGCACCCGCGGCTCGCGCATCCGGAACGGGTAGACCAGCCGGCGCCACGGCAGGGCCAGGTCGGCCGGGCTCGGCCGCGTCTCCAGTCCGTCCTCGTAGTCGGCCCCGAGCGCCTCGGTCAACGACTCCTCGGCCACCCGGCGCACCCGCCGGCTCTGGTCGAGGAGGTAGGCCAGGCCCGCCGAGCTGGCGGCGGCCAGGGCCAGGCCCCGGGCGTCACGGCGGGGGCCCGTCGCGTGGGCGGCGGCGTCGGCCACGGTGGCGGCCAGCACGTGCGGGGCGAGCTCGCCGACCAGCCAGCTGGGGAAGAACGAGAGCAGGGCCGTGCGGTAGCCCGGCACGGGGCGCACGGCGTTGGCCACGAGGGCAGCGGTCACGACCTGGCGTCGGAGGAAGGCCATGGCGCGCACTCTAGGGCGGCGGGGGAGCCGCCGCGGCGGGTGTGCGGAATCCACGGACCTGTGCAAAACTAGAACACGTTTCATTCCTACGGAAGGCGCTCCATGGACCGGTTGTCGGGCCTCGATGCCAGCTTCTTGTACCTCGAGACCCCGGCGCAGCTGATGCACGTCTGCGGGCTGCTGGTGCTCGACGTCTCCACGATGCCGGGCGGCTACGGCTTCGAGCGCCTGCGGGCGGGGATCGAGGGCCACGTGCGCGACGTGCCGGCCTTCACCCGCCGCCTGCGCCGCGTGCCGCTGGGCCTCGACCACCCGGTGTGGGTGCGCGACAGGTCCTTCGACATCGAGCGGCACGTGCACCGGCTCGCCCTGCCCACGCCCGGCGGCTACCGCGAGCTCACCGAGCTCGCCGGTCACCTGGCGGGCCTGCCGCTCGACCGCTCCCGGCCGCTGTGGGAGATGTGGGTCATCGAGGGGTACGAGGGCGACAAGGTCGTGGTGCTGAGCAAGATGCACCACGCGACGGTCGACGGGGTCTCGGGCGCCAACCTGATCTCCCACCTGTGCGCGCTCTCGGCCACCGACGCGCCCCTGGCCCCGGCCCCCCGGGCGACGCACGGGCGCGAGCCCGGTCCGGCCGAGCTGCTGGGGCGCGGGGTGCTCAGCACCGCCACCCGCCCGCTGCAGCTCGCCCGGCTGGTCAGCCCCTCGGCCACCCTGGTGACCAGGACCGTGGGCCGGGCCCGCAACGGCACGGCGATGGCCGCCCCGCTGACGGCCCCGCGGACCTCGTTCAACGGCACCATCACCTCGCACCGCAGCATCGGTCTCGCCGACATGGACCTCGAGCAGGTGCGGGCGGTCAAGAGGGCGACCGGCACGACCGTCAACGACGTGGTGCTGGCCGTGGCCGGCGGCGCGCTGCGCTCCTACCTGCTGGACCGCGGCGAGCTGCCCACCGACTCTCTGCTGGCCACCGTGCCGGTCTCGGTGCGCAGCTCCTCGCGGCGCTCCGACGGCGCCAACAAGGTCTCCGCGCTCTTCACCCGCCTGGGCACCGACATCGAGGACCCCCTCGAGCGGGTGCGCGACCTCGCCGTGCGCAACCGGCACGCCAAGGACCACCACAACGCGATCAGCGCCGACTCGCTGCAGGACTGGGCCGAGTTCGCCGCGCCCCGCACCTTCGGTCTCGCCGTGCGCGCCTACGCCGGTCTGCGGCTGGCCGAGAAGCACCCGGTGGTGCACAACCTGGTGATCTCCAACGTGCCGGGCCCGCCCGTCCCGCTGTACTTCGTGGGCGCCCGCATCGAGGCGCTCTACCCCCTGGGGCCGGTCTTCCACGGTGCCGGGCTCAACATCACGGTGATGTCGAACGCGGGCGAGCTGCACGTCGGGGTGATCGCCTGCCGCGAGTCGATGCCCGACGTCGACGACCTGGTGCAGCGCTTCCCGGCGGCCCTCGACGAGCTGGCGGGGCTCGTGGACGGCCCCGGCGTCACCGCACCCGCGCGGTGACGGTGGCGGCCGCCTCCACGACGGCCGGCACGAACACCTCGGCCTCCAGCACGCAGGCGGCGTGGCCCGCCTCGATGTCGTGCACGGTGGCGCCCGGCACCGCGCGGGCCAGCGCGAGCTGACGAGCCGGCGGGATGACCCGGTCGCGGGTGGTCACCACGACGGCGGTCGGCGCGTCGACGCGCCCCAGCCACGGGCGGGAGTGGTGGCGCCCGAGCGCGGTGAGCGCCTCCGCCACCGCCCACGGGCTGGTGCTGCGGAACTCGCGCAGGGCCCACGCCTGGATGTCGGAGGCGTCGACGTCCAGCGCCCTGGCGGTCGAGCGGGCCGCGCGGGTGGCCACCCGGGACCGTGCGATGCCGCGCGTGCCGAGCATGGAGACCCCCATCCCGGTGAAGAACGCCCGCTCGGCCACGGTCAGCTGGAAGCGGTCGCTGGTGGCCGCCAGGACCAGGCCCGCCACCCGGTCCGGCTGCTGGCGCCAGACCCGCTGGGCGACCACGCCGCCCATCGAGTAGCCCGCGACCAGGGCCCGCTCCACGCCGAGCACGTCGAGGAGGGCCGCCACGTCGTCGGCGCAGTCGCGCAGCGAGAACCTCTCGCTGCGGATCCCCTGTCCGTGCCAGCGCTGGTCGAGCGTCACGACCCGGTAGCGCTCCGCCAGTCGGGGGATCGAGGGGAACCAGGTGAGCAGCCCGGTGCACCCCAGGGCGTGCAGCAGCACCACGGTCTGCGCCTGCGGCGACGGGCCGGGGGTGTCGGTCACGAACGTGCTGCCGCGCCCGGGCAGCTCGACGACCCGCCCCGGCGGCACCTGCACGAACGGCATGTACGTCGAGGAGGTGAGCAGGTGTCGGGGGTGCGGGACTCGCAACGGGATGCTCCTGCGCCTTCGGTTCGGCGCGCCGGTCGTGCTGGTGCAGCACTGGCGCTTGAGGTAGAACACGTTACAGTTCTTTGACGGATCACGTGTATGCAGAGAGTGGAGGCCGGGCCGTGGCGCAGGACGGGTACGACGTCGAGGAGCACCGGGAGTCGGTGGAGGCGGTGCGCGCGGTGGTGCGCGAGGCCCTCGACCGCGACGCCACCTGGGCCGACCTGGCCGCTGCCGGCCTGCTGGGCCTGCCGGTGCCCGAGGCGCACGGGGGCGAGGGGCTGGGGCTGGCCGAGGTCGGGGTGCTGCTGCACGAGACCGGGGCCCGGGCGGTCCGACTCCCGGTGTGGGAGACCCTGGCCTGCGCGGTGCCGACCCTGGTCGGGCACGGCACCGACGCCCAGCGCAAGGAGTGGCTGCCCGGCGTGGCCGCCGGTGAGGTCGTGCTCAGCCCCGCGCTGCGCGAGCGCGGGGCACGACCCGGGGACCCGCCCACCACGACGTACGCCGACGGGGCGGTGAGCGGGCGCAAGATCGCGGTCACCCACGCCCTCGACGCCGCCCGCCTGCTGGTCACCGCCCGCGACGGCGAGCGGACCGTGGTCGCGCTGGTCGACCGGCCGGCCCCGGGGTGCGGCTGGAGGAGTCGCCGTCGTCGAGCCGGATCGCCCGGCACACCGTCGTGCTCGACCTCGCCCCCGCCGAGCTGCTCGAGGACGGTGCTGCCGAGACGCTGCTCGCCCACGCGACCGCCGGCCGGTGCCTCACCGCCGCCGGCGTCCTCGCCGGCGCCCGCGACCTGACCGCGGCCCACGTCAAGGAGCGCCGCCAGTTCGGGCGCGCGCTCGCGCAGTTCCAGGCCGTCGCGATGCAGGCGGCCGACGTCTACGTCGCCGCGCGCACCACCGAGCTCGCGGCCCGCAACGCCGCCTGGCGGGTCGGCGCGGGCCTCGACGCGGGCGACGACCTCGCCGTGGCGGCGTACTGGGTGTGCGCCCAGGGGCCGGCGGCGCTGCGCACCTGCCACCACCTGCACGGCGGCACCGGCGTCGACGAGACCTATCCGCTGCACCGCTACTTCTCGTGGATCACCGACCTGGCCCACGACCTCGACACGCTCCCCGGGGACGTGCCGGTCGAGTCGGCCGCGGCCAAGAACCTCGAGCTCACCACGGCCCAGCGCGAGCTCAAGGCCGAGGTGCGTGCCTACTTCACCTCGCTGGCCGGCGAGGACGAGCACCGCGAGATGGGCGTCGACCGGCACGGCGAGACCTACCAGCGCACCGTGCGCCGGATGGGCCAGGACGGGTGGATGGGCATCGGCTGGCCCACCGAGTACGGCGGGCGCGGCCTCGGGGAGGTCGAGCAGACGATCTTCGCCAACGAGGCGCAGTGGGCCGACGTGCACCTGCCCGCGGTGACGTTGCAGACCGTCGGCCCGACCCTGATCCGCTACGGCACCCCGAAGCAGAAGGAGATGTTCCTCGAGCGCATCCTGCGCGGCGACGTGCACTTCGCGATCGGCTACTCCGAGCCCGACGCCGGCACCGACCTGGCCTCGCTGCGCACCACCGCCAGGCGCGAGGGCGACCACTACGTCGTCAACGGCCAGAAGCTGTGGACCACCGGCGGCCACCAGGCCGACTACCTGTGGCTCGCGGTGCGCACCGACCCCGACGCGCCCCAGCACCAGGGCATCTCGATCCTCATCGTCGACACCACCGACCCGGGCTACTCCTGGACGCCGATCATCACCGCCGACGGCTCCCACCACGTCAACGCGACGTACTTCAACGACGTGCGGGTGCCCGTCGACATGCTGGTCGGTGAGGAGAACCAGGGCTGGCGGCTGATCACCACCCAGCTCAACCACGAGCGGGTGATGCTCGGCCCGGCCGGGCGCATCGAGGGGCTGCGCGACCGGGTGGCCCGGTGGGCGGCCGCACAGGGGGTGCTCGACCGGCCCGACGTCGTCGACGTGATGGGTCGGGTGACCGCCGCCTTCCGGGTCAACGAGCTGCTCAACTGGGACGTCGCCCGGGCCGGCGAGCACGGCGAGGTCTCGGTCGGCGACGCGTCGTCGTCGAAGGTCTTCGCCGCCGACCAGGTCCAGCACCTGGCCGCCGACCTGGTCGGGCTCGTGCACCGGCACGGCGACCCCGCCGAGCCCGCGACCCGCGCGCTGCTGGAGTACCTGGACGCCCAGGCCAAGCGCAACCTCGTGCTCACCTTCGGTGGCGGGGTGCAGGAGGTCCAGCGTGAGCTGATCGCCCTCTTTGGGCTGGGCCTGCCGCGGGTGCCGCGATGAGCGCGGAGGTGCAGGAGCTGCACGGGGTGGCCCCCGAGGTCCACGAGCGGGTGCTGGCCGAGGCCGAGCGGATCCGTGGCTGGGGCGAGGCGGCGCAGCGGTGGGCGCGCGACCCGGTCAACCAGCCGACGATCAACAACTGGGTCGAGGCGATGGGCAACGACAACCCGCGCTGGCGCGAGGGCGAGGCGCCGCCGTCCATGGCCCAGGTGTGGACGATGTACGGCCAGGGCGGCCGGGCCGGCGACGACGACCCGCTGCACGCGATGATGGGCGTGCTCACCGACGCCGGCTTCACCGCGGTGCTCGGCACGAACTCCGGCCAGACCTACCACCGCACGCTGCGGGTGGGGGAGCGGGTGCGGGTGACGACCGCGCTCGACTCGGTGCTCGGGCCCAAGCGCACCGGCATGGGCGTGGGCTACTTCGTGACCTCGCGCTCGACCTGGTACGTCGACCACGACGGCGGCGAGTCGGAGGCGGTGGCCTCGATGCTCTTCCGGGTGCTGAAGTTCGTGCCGGGCGGTGCCTCGTGAGCTCCTCGACGAGCGCCGTGCTGCGGCCGCAGCAGAACCGCGACACCGCCTTCTTCTGGGAGGGCACCGCTGCGGGCGAGCTGCGGGTGCAGACCTGCAACGCCTGCGGGACGCTGCGGCACCCGCCCGGGCCGTCGTGCCCGGAGTGCCTCGCGCTGGACCGCGGCCACGTGGTCGTCTCGGGGCGCGGCACCGTCTTCTCCTACGTCGTGCACCGGCACCCGCCGGTGCCCGGCAAGGAGCTGCCGATCCTGATCGCGCTCGTCGAGCTCGAGGAGGGGCCGCGGATGCTCGGCGAGCTCGTCGACGTGGCCGACGACGAGGTCGAGATCGGGATGCCCGTGCAGGTCGAGCTGCGCCGCGTCGACGACGACCTGACCCTGCCGACCTGGAGGCGCGCATGACCACCCTGACCCCCGGTGCGGTGCTGCCGGAGTGGACCCTGCCGATCACGCCCACGCTGGTGGTGAGCACCGCGCTGGCCACCCGGGACTTCCAGGACGTCCACCACGACCGGGACGTCGCGCAGGCGGCCGGGTCGAAGGACATCTTCCTCAACATCCTGACCTCGACCGGGCTGGTCGAGCGCTACGTCACCGACCACCTCGGCCACCACGTCGACGTGCGCGGGATCTCGATCCGGCTGGGTGCGCCGGCCTACCCCTACGACACGCTGCGCTTCAACGGGGAGGTCGTCGGGGTCGCCGACGGGGTCGCGGAGCTGCGGGTGACCGGGGCGGTGTCGCTGGGCGACCACGTCATCGGCACCGTGCGCGTGGCCGTGGGGGAGGAGGCCGCGTGAGCCGCTCGCTGTCCGGGAGGGCCGCGATCGCGGGCATCGGCGCCACCGAGTTCTCCAAGGAGTCCGGGCGCTCGGAGCTGCAGCTGGCGGTCGAGGCGGTGCGGGCCGCCGTCGAGGACGCCGGGCTCACGATGGGCGACGTCGACGGGCTGACGACGTTCACGATGGACTCCAACAGCGAGATCGCGGTGGCCCGCGAGCTCGGCATCGGCGAGCTGCGCTTCTTCAGCCGGATCAGCTACGGCGGCGGGGCCGCCTGCGCCACCGTGCAGCAGGCCGCGATGGCCGTCGCGACGGGTGTCGCCGACGTGGTGGTCTGCTACCGCGCCTTCAACGAGCGCTCCGGCGCCCGCTTCGGCCAGGTCTCGGTGGCCGCCAACACCCAGGTCAACACCAACGGGCTCGACAACGCCTGGTCCTACCCGATGGGCCTGGGCACCCCCGCGGCCACGGTCGCGATGCAGGCACGCCGCTACATGCACGAGTACGGCGCCACCTCCGAGGACTTCGGCCGGGTGGCGGTCGCCGACCGCCGGCACGCGGCGACCAACCCGCACGCCTTCTTCCACGGCCGCCCGATCACGCTGGAGGACCACCAGGCCTCGCGGATGATCGTCGACCCGCTGCACCTGCTCGACTGCTGCCAGGAGTCCGACGGCGGGCAGGCGCTCGTGGTCGTCTCGGCCGAGCGGGCGCGCGACCTCGCGCAGAAGCCGGCGTACGTCACGGCCGCGGCGCAGGGCAGCGGGCGCGACCAGTTCGTGATGACCTCCTACTACCGCGACGACATCGGCATCCCCGAGATGGGCGTGGTCGGCCGCGAGCTGTGGCGCCAGTCGGGGCTGCGGCCCGACGACATGCCGATGGCGATCCTCTACGACCACTTCACGCCGTACGTGCTGATGCAGCTGGAGGAGCTCGGCTTCTGCGGTCGCGGCGAGGCGCCGGGGTTCGTGGCCGACGGGGCGATCGAGATCGGGGGACGGCTGCCGCTCAACACGCACGGCGGGCAGCTCGGCGAGGCCTACCTGCACGGGATGAACGGCATCGCCGAGGCGGTGCGCCAGGTGCGCGGCACCGCGGTCAACCAGGTCGAGGCCGCCTCGTCCTCGCACGTGCTGGTCACCGCCGGCACCGGTGTGCCGACCAGCGGGCTGGTGCTGTCGGCCTAGGCTCGTCGGGTGCCGACCGTCTCGCTGCTCCACACCGCCAAGGGCCGACGGCTCCCGATGCGTCCCTCCGAGCAGGTCGAGGTCGAGACCGCGCGGGGGATCGTCGGTGACCGCTACCACGGAGCCCGGCACCGCCAGGTCACGATCCAGAGCCAGCAGTCGCTCGACGAGGCCACCGAGGTCTTCGGCGCGGAGGTGCCGGCCGCGCTAACCCGGCGCAACATCACCGTCTCCGACGGCGTGGTGCCCCAGGCGCCCGGCAGCATCATCCGCGTCGGGCCGGTCGTGCTGGAGGTCGTGCGGGTCGCCGCGCCCTGCAAGCTGCTCGACGACACCATCGGGGTCGGGGCGCAGGCCGCCCTGCGCCGGCGCGGCGGGTCGGTCTGCCGGGTGCTCGAGGGCGGCGTGGTACGACTCGGCGACGCGGTCGCGCTCGACGGGGTCGACGAGTCCGAGACGCTCTTCGGCGCCGCCTATAGGGGGTGAAGCAAAGTTATCCGTGCGGCTCATTCAGCGCTACGTTGCGTCGTAGCTGGTGGTGGATAGCGCAGCGCCGGCAGCAACGCGCGGTCCCGTCCAAGATCACGAACCTGCCCTTGGGTAGTTGGCGATGAACATCGGTGGTCCGCATTAGAACGCAGCAGCGTCACGCCGGGAGCTTGTTCGACTTCGTGCGGTTGCAGCGCCAGCACAGCGTCTGCAGGTTTTCCTCGGCGGACAGGCCTCCCCGGGAGACGGGGACGATGTGGTCCACCTCCAACAGCAGGTGGGGCTCGTCGTAGACGGAGATGGAGCACTGCTGGCACGTGTAGTTGTCCCGGGTCTTGATGTGCGTCCTCAGCCGCGCGGTCATCAGGGCCCGCTGTCCAGCGGCACTCTTTCGCCAGCGAATCTTCGTGGAGAGGGTCTCGACCAGGGCATCGATCGTCCGGGTGTCCAGAGTGATTGTCGCGCGCTGCGAGCTGTTCCCACCGGCACTCACGTACTCGAAGGCATAGACGGGGTAGGGCACGCTGATCGGCGACAGCTCGACGCCGACACGCTCCATGAACTCGTGGAGGTAGTGCTTGAGGATGAAGGGAGGCGGGTCGATAGAGACCGCGATCTCTTCCTCGCGCTTCGCGAGGTTCGACACTGCGTTCTCCAGGCTGGCGATGCTCTCGCCGAGGCTCTCGACCTCAGTCAGGTTGTCCTCGGTCGCCTTGATGTTGAAGTACTTCATGAGGTACTTCAGCGGGTCGGCGCTGGCGTTGCGGACGACCTGTAGCGAGCAGTTGTGGACGTTCGGCGCGGCGTAGTTGGCGACGTTGCGGTCTCGGCGGTAGTTCCAGTTGCTGGTGTTTTCGAACGAGGCCAGCCCTGCCTGACGACCCGTCGCTGACGCCCCGAGTTGGAACGACCCCGAGTTGCGGATCTCCGCGGTGTAGTTGGTGACCTCGTTGTGCTCCGCCACCATGGCGGCGACTTCGGCCTTGTGCGCCTGGAACTCCTCGCTCGCGAAGTACCGCTCCTTGAGGATGTTCCGGATGACGAGGTACGTCGGGTAGATCGCCAGCAGGGCGAGAAGGACCACCAATTCCATGGGCGGGATCGTAAAGGCGACGACCGACAGACGACGCCGAATCCCGAGGACTCGGAGGGTGCGGTTTTACCGAGATGGCTGATCTGGCTCATCTGCTCCGGAAGCAGCGTTGGACGCCTGAAGCACGAATTAGCGGGTCGGACTTGCCTGCCATAACCGTCCGGGCGACGGCCGCGAGTGTGCTCAGCCCAGTCACCAGGCGGCGGGGGCCGGCCAGAAGGTTGGACTGTCGGCAACTACGGCCCGATTAGCATCGATCGCATGGATGGCGGACCCGCGCTCGACTGGGCGGCGCGACGGACCTCGCAGGTCACGGGTTCACGGGAATTGGTCGGCGGCTGGACGTCGACGATGCTGGCGCTGTCGACGCAGTCCCACCGAGACGTCGTCCTGCGGCTGATGGACCGGGAGCCCTGGCGCAGCCACGGCGCCGGCCTGACCACCCGCGAGAGCGAGGTGCAGCAGGCGTTGGTGGGCTCCGCTGTGCCGGCGCCGCGCTCCCTGGCCCTCGACGCCGACGGGGCGGCCTGCGGCGTCCCGGCCCACCTGATGACGCTCGTCCCCGGGGCGGTCGACGTCGACCGCGTGGACGACGAGTCGCTGGACGAGCTGGCCCGGGTGCTGGCCGCGGTCCACGACGTCCCGCCCCTCCCCGGGCTGCGGGCCTACGAGTCCTGGGCGTGGGAGGCGAAGCACGTCGTCCCGGCGTGGGCCTGCGACCGGGGTGTCTGGGAGGGCGCGTTCGACCTGCTGCGCACCGAGCCCCCCGCGCACGAGCCGCGGCTGGTCCACCGCGACTTCCACCACCGCAACGTGCTGTGGTCACGGGGGAGGGTGACCGGGGTCGTGGACTGGGTGGAGACGTCCGTCGGACCGGTGTGGCTCGACGTCGCGCACTGCTGCACCAACATCGCCGTCCGCCACGGCAGCGACCGTGCCGACGCCTTCGCCGCGGCGTACGTCGCGCGGACCGGGGCCGAGCCGCAGCCGTACTTCGACGTCATGGACGTGGTCGGCTTCCTGCCGCCGCCGGGGCGGAGCGCCTGGGTGACGGCGCACGACGAGTGCCAGCGGCTCGAGCAGCACCTGCGGCGGGTCCTGCGCCGAGCGACCGGCTAGGCGCCGAGGACCTCCTCGAAGAAGCCGAGCAGCGCCCGCACGTGGGTGTGCCGCCTGTCCCCACCGCGGAGTGGTCACAGATGACGTCGCGGCGAGCGTCGGCGGTGTCGTCAGTGACCACTCCGCGCGGGCTAGGCGCCGAGGACTTCCTCGAAGAAGCCGAGCACCCGGTCGACCGCCTCCTGGCGGCGGTGCACGGTGACGGTCGAGTGGCCCCGGCCGGGCAGGTCGACGCGGAGGAACGCGTCGCCGAGCTCGCGGTCGAGGGTGTCGAAGCGGGTCCCGGTGGTGGGGTCCTTCTCGAACTGCAGGCCCAGCACGCTGCAGCCGCGCCGCTTGACGGCGTCGAGGTCGGCGGGGGAGAGGCCCAGGTCGGCGGAGCGGCGACGACCGACGGCGAACGGCAGCGACGGCTGGCACAGCACCGGGGCGGCGACCGAGGTGTCGACGGCCATGGCGAGGGCGAACCCGCCGGTCAGGCACATTCCGAGCGCGCCGACGCCGGGGCCGCCGAGCTCGTCGTGCAGGGTGCGGGCGAGGTCGCGGAGCCAGGCGACGACCGGTGAGGTCTCCCCGGTGGCCATGACGGTGAACTCGCGGCTGATGCACACCCGGGGCAGGACCTTCGCGACCTGCCCCACGCTCATCGGGCGGCCGGCCTCACCGAAGAGGTGCGGCAGCACCACGGTGTAGCCGGCGTCGACGAGCTCGTCGGCGAAGCCGACCACCTCGGCGGTCAGGCCGGGGATCTCGTGCACCACGACCACGCCGGGGCCGGTGCCGCGGCGGTACGTCGCGTGGGTGACCCCGTCGAGGGTGTGCGAGCCGGGGGTCCAGGAGCCGGGCCAGTCCGGCCGGTCGGGCTGCGTCATGCGCCGACTCTAGGGGCGACGGCGCACCTAGGGTGGGCACATGCCCGGTCCCGTCCAGCCCGACCACCGCTTCCCCGTCGAGGACGGGGAGCGGCCCGCCCAGCTGCAGCACGACCTGCGACGCGTCCTGGTGGTCGCGACCTGGGTGCTGGCGGGCTTCGTCGTCCTCGCGCAGCTGCCATGGGTCGTCGCGGCCTTCGCCGATGGCCCGGGTGCGGGCTGGTGGTGGCTGTCGTCGATCGTGCCGCGCGTGTCGGTCCTCCTGGCGGTCCCGGTGGCCACGCTGCTCGGTCTCGCCTGGGTGGGCGCGGGTTCCGGCCGCCCGGGCTCCGCCGCCGCGCGCGAGCCGTCCACGTGCGCCAGCACCCTGGCCAGCGTCGCCCTGCTGGTCCTGGTCCTGGAGATCCTGCTGGTCGGCACGGTCGTGGCGATGACCTGGGCCGGCTGACCCCGCGGGTGAGGGACCAGCCCGAGCCGCCTGCCTAGGGTCGGGTCATGCCGTCGACCGCGCACGTGCGGCTGGTGCTGCCGCACCAGCTCTTCGTCGAGCACCTCGAGGCGCCGAGCGGCACCGTCTTCGTGCTGGTCGAGCACGACCTGCTCTTCCGGCAGTACCGCTTCCACACCCACAAGCTGGTCCTGCACCGGGCCAGCATGCGCCGGTTCGCGGACCGGCTGCACGAGGCGGGCTTCACCGTCGAGCAGGTCGACACCGACGGGCGCACCACCAGCCGGCGGGCGCTCGCCACGCTCGTCGAGCGGCTCGCGCCGCAGCAGGTGACGGCGTACGACGTCGTGGACGACTGGCTCAGCCGCGACCTGACCGCGGCGCTGGCCGACGGGGGCTACGCGCTGCGCCCCGAGGACGTCCTTGGTCTGGGTTCCAGACGAGTTGGATCTTGGTCGGGAGATCGCTGATTTCTCGCGCGCTGTACGAGCGGCGAGTGCGTGCACTCGAGTCCTCAAGAGAGAGTTCGCTGACATGTACCCCCATGGGCGACCCTGGTAGCGACATCGCGACTCAGTGCTGCGAGAAGCACTGGGTGGGCACGCGGCGTCGGAGGACCCCGACCAATGCGCGTACGTCGGGCGGCGTCTGAAGTTCTCGACGCAAGGGGCGAGTACTTTGCGACGGTGAGACGTCCTGGCCGTAGGCGTTTCGCCTTCGTTCGGCTGTGCTTACGAGAATTCGCACCTAAGCCAGGCTGGTCGAATTTGCTGACGGCTCAACGTACTCAAGGGCCTCTTTCATCAAAGATTCAGATCGATCCAAGAAATACGACAGCACTTCGCGCTGCTTCAAGGCACCCTTGCTAGGTGTTCTGCCCGGGGAGGTTGGGCACGCGGTCGATGGGTGACTTGCCTTTGAGGCTGGTGTGGCCGCGGTGGTGATTGTAGTGATGGAGCCACTCCGGGTAGGCGGACGCGCGGTCGGCTTCTGAGGTGTAGGCGCAGGCGTAGGCCCATTCCTCGAGCAGGGTGCGGTTGAAGCGTTCGACCTTGCCGTTGGTCTGGGGCCGGTAGGGGCGGGTGCGGCGGTGTTTGACGTCCTGGCCCAGGGTCGCGGCCCAGAGCCGTGATCGGTAGCAGGAGCCGTTGTCGGTCAAGACGGCGCTGACCGCGATGCCGTGCTCGGCGAAGTAGGCGCGGGCGCGTTGCCAGAACCCTGCGGCGGTCTCCTTGCGTTCGTCGGTGAGGATCTCGGAGTAGGCCAGCCGGGAGTGGTCGTCTACGGCGTGGTGGAGGTAGACGTAGCCGCGCGAGGGTGTGGCACCGGAGCGGGCGGCCCGGTCGCGTGTGGCGCCGGCGCTGCGGTCTTGGGCTGATCCGCGGCCGTGGACGCGCCAGCCGCCGCCGTCGGGGATCTTGCCGAGCTTCTTGATGTCGACGTGGACCAGATCGCCCGGTGCGGCGTGCTCGTAGCGTCGCTTGTCCCGCGAGGAGGTCTTGATCCGGGTGCCGGTGGCGGGGTCGGTCCACTTCAGCCGTGGGCAGCCGTAGCGGCGCAGGACCTGGTGGACGGTCGAGGGGTTCTGCCCGAGGTGGTAGGCGATCCGGGCCGGTCCCCAGCGCCGGGTGACTCGCAGGCTCACGATCCGACGCTCGGTTCGTCGGGGCAGCTGGTTTGGGCAGCGGTGCGGTCGTGAGGACCGGTCGACCATGCCGGCCCTGCCGGATTCGCGGTAACGCAGGGCCCAGCGGCGGGCGGTGGTGATGCTGACGGAGAACCGTTCGGCGGCACGGGCGTAGGTCCAGTCGTGGTCGACGACGAGCTGGGCCAGACGCAGTCGCCCGGCTGGGGTGAGGGTGGCGTTAGCGTGGGTCATGAAGACCTCCGTGGTGGATGTGGTTGCTGTGGTAGCTCCACACCTCACCCGGAGGTCTTCGTCATGGTCCAGCCGACCCGCCGTACCTAACGTCCGTGGTCAGAACAGCTAGGGCGCGAGGCAAGGAACTCGCCAACCGACGGCGCGGAAATGGGAGCGACAGTGAGCATGGTGGTCAAAGTGCGTAGATACTTACCCTTGCTCTCGACGCTGTCGTGCGCGACATGATTTCTCAGGCTTCGCATCCAGCCCATTTGTTGAGAAAAACTCGCCAAGCTTAAACCAATCGGATTTTCCTCGCCGAAGAACACTAGTGAGCGCGCTCGTACTGCAGTGGCATCGGTCCAGTCGACCCACTTGTTACCTGCCCCGAGAAGGACTACGTTCGCGTGAGACCTATCTCGTGCACTCAGACAGCTAGGAACCTCGTGCCCCGCCAATGTATATTCCCCGAGCATGTAAGCTACAAAGGTCTTTTCAAGGCTCGTTTCTAGAGTTCGGAATGCGCGCATGAGTATGGACTCATAGACCAGGTGCAGCCCCTGATCGGGAATGTCAGTGTCGAGTACCTTTGCCCTCAGTTCCCGGCACGTCGAGAGCTGCGCGGAGAAGTCCTCCCATGTGGATTGAGCGGTCGGGCTCATGCCTTGATAGAGGACAGGCGAGCAGAGATGAACTCCGATCGGAAAAGTCGCTTGTCTTCATCGGTAGTCGCCCGTCGTGAAGCTTCGACGAACCTGTCCATCCCATCGAAGACCCCGTCTACGTCGCCCGCAGCAAACGCATCGAATTCTGCGGATATGTCGTCCAGGACAATCCGCACATCACGTGGCCGCATAGGGGCGATCGGCTTCGTGACAAGGCTCGGACGCTGCAGGAGCATGTTAGCGACTGAGATGAACATGGAGTAGAACAGGTGAATTCTTCTGAAGTTCGTATTTGCTAGATCCTGCGGGTCGTATACCTCGCCGATGAAGCGCATCACATCGTCAAAGGCTTCAGCCTGGGCGTTGACTTCTGCCTCGGAGGCATCCCCGTCGTATCGCTTATAGTGTGCGGGGATCTGCTTCTTCGGGGAAACCCCATCCAGGAGTGCCCCGAGTAGGTCGGCTGAGAGCTCGACCTCCGCCATGCGAGCGACTTGGGAAACGGTTAGTACTTTTGCATCGATCCAGTACTCAGCGTATCGGTGTCCCAGAGTATGAGCCGTCGTTTTGAACGCACCTAAGTAGGTTGCGTTCAAGAGTTCTGTTGCGTTCAGTTTTACCGAGTAGGTGTTCAATCGAGCGAAAGTATCCAGCAGTTCGCTTAGTTCTGTTTCGAATAAAACGTCAACGCCAATCTCGTACTGCCATACCGATTGCTGCACTTCTGGGGGAAGTTCTTCGTACAGGAGGCCCGCATGCTGGGAGTTGTGACCCCTTAAGACGGTAAAACTGCCATCCAAGTACTCAAGAATGGCGCGCAGCCGTTGTTGACCGTCAACAACGGTACGCACATTCTTTCCATCAATCAGGGACTGTGTGATTAAGACTTTGGGCATTGGCTTGCCCCGCAAAACGGTGTCTATAAGATACGACTTCGCTTGGCGAGTCCAAACTGACCTGCGCTGAAATTTGGGATCCAGGATCAGACGACCAGCCGCGTTCCATTCCGCGAAGTCCGAGATGCTGTACGCCCGGGTATCAAAATTCTTCATCCTGCTCCTAGATCGACCTGTCACGAGGCATCGACGCTCTGGACCTTAACTCGTTGACGCTAAGTCGACGTGGCAACGCGCAGTCGATCGTCATCAGCACCAACGACCGCTGGTGGCTGATCCTGTGACCGCCAAGCACGGATGCTGCTGTGCGATGTCTAGGCGCGGTGATGGTCCCTAACGTCCACGCGATGAGCCAGTTCGCCTCCGGCGAGGCGGTCACCACCAAGCCGTACGTGTCGGGGTCCAACTACCTGCGCAAGATGAGCGACCTGCCGCGCGGCGACTGGGAGGCCGACTGGGACGCGCTCTACTGGACCTTCGTGCGCGACCACCACGCGGTCTTCGCCGGCAACCCGCGCTCGCGGATGATCGCCAACCTCTACGACCGGATGGAGCCCGCGACGAAGGCTGTCCACAGCCGGCGCGCCGCTCGGTGGCTCAGCTGACGAGCTTGAGGCCCACGATGCAGCCGACCAGGCCCACCAGCAGCGCGACGCGCGCCAGGTCGGCGGGCTCGTCGCCGGTGACCATCGCGTAGGCGACCGTCAGCGACGCGCCGATGCCGACCCACACGGCGTACGCCGTGCCGACCGGCAGGGTGCGCATCGCCTGCGCCAGGCCGAGCATGCTGAGCACCACCGCGACGCCGAAGACGACCGACGGCACCGGTCGGCTCAGCCCGTCGGACCGGCCCAGGGCCGTGGCCCACACCGCTTCGAGGACACCGGAGATCACGAGCACGAACCAGGCCATGCGGGTGATCGTGGCACGGGGGTGCCGGGGCAGGATGGGCGGATGCCGCGCCTGCACTCCTTCGAGCTGGTCCCCGACGACGCCGGGCAGGAGGCGGTGCGCGCCCAGTGGCAGGCGCTGCGCGACGCGGGCCTGCCCTCGCAGCTCGACCACCGTGGCAGCACCAACGCCCCGCACGTCAGCGTCGTGGAGGCCGAGCAGCTGCCCGACGCCGCCTTCGACGTGGCCCGGGCCCGGCTCGCCCCGCTGCTGCCGGTCACCGCGCTGGTCGGCGGCGTGCTCCTGCTGGGCGAGGGCCGGGTCACCCTGGCGCGGCCCGTCCAGCTCGCCGACGACGTCGTACGCCGCGTGCTCGCGGTGCGCGTGCAGGTCCCGGAGCGGCGCCACCTGGGCTGGGTGCCGCACGTGACGCTGGCGCGCCGCCTGGAGCCGGGCGACATGCCGCGGGCGCTGGAGGCGCTGGCCGGTGTCGACGCCGACCTCGAGCTGCGCCTGGGCGGGCTGCGGCACTGGGACCCCGACGCCGGCGAGGTGCACGACCTGTGAGTCGCCCGCGGCGCGGCCCGCGCGCCACGTAGGTTGGGCGCATGCTCGACCAGCCACTCGACGCGACCCAGCAGCGTGTCCTCGGCGCCCTGCTGGAGAAGCAGGTGACCGTCCCGGCCTCGTACCCGATGACGCTCGGCGCCCTGCGCACCGCCTGCAACCAGTCCAGCAGCCGCGACCCGGTCACCGACCTGGACGAGGAGCAGGTCAAGCAGACCGCCCACGCGCTCAAGGAGCGCGGCCTGCTGCGGATCGTGTGGTCCGACACCGGGCGCCGCACCCTGAAGTACCACCAGGCCCTCGACGAGGTGCTGGGCCTGGGCGACGACGAGCGGGCGCTGCTCACCGTGCTGCTGCTGCGCGGGGCGCAGTCGCCGGGCGAGCTGCGCACCCGCACCGAGCGGCTGCACACCTTCGCCGACCGCGACGAGGTGGCCGCCTGCCTGGCCCGGCTCGCCGCGCGCGAGGAGCCGCTGGTCCGCCAGCTCGAGCGCCGCCCCCGCGAGCAGGACCACCGGTGGGTGCACCTGCTGGGGCCCGCCGAGGCCGAGCCGGCCCCCGCGGCGGCTGCCCCGGTCGACCGGGAGAGCCCGTTGGCCGACGGCCCGGAGCGCCGCGACGAGCGGGTCCGCGCGGCGTACGCCGCCGTGGCCGGGCCCTACGCCGAGCGCTTCGCCGGTGAGCTCGACGACCTGCCGTTCGAGCGCTGGCTGCTCGAGCGGGTCGTGCGGGCCGCCGACGGGCTGCCGGTCGTCGACGCGGGCTGCGGGCCGGGCCACGTGACCGCCCACCTGGCGGGTCTGGGGGCCGACGCCCGCGGCCTGGACCTGACCCCCGAGATGGTCGCCCAGGCGCGCGAGCGGCACCCTGGGGTCCGCTACGAGACCGGCGACCTGCGCCGTCTGATGCGCCCGGAGTCCGCCGCCGGCTGGGGCGCGGTGCTGGCCTGGCACTCGCTGACCCACCTCGCCGGCTCCGAGCTGCCCGACGCGCTGGCCGCGCTGGCCCGCCCGCTGGCGCCCGGGGGAGTGCTGCTGGTCGCCCTTCAGGCCGGCCACGAGGTGCGCCGCCTGGACAGCTGGTTCGACGTCGACCTCGGGGAGGGCGGCCTCGGGTTCGTGCAGCACGACCCGGCCGAGGTCGTGGCGGCCGTCGAGGCGGCCGGCCTGGTCGACGTGGAGAGGTTCGTGCGCGGCCCGCGGGCGGCGCTGGGCGAGACCAGCCAGCGCCTCTACGTGCTGGGCGGGCAGCCCTGATGGGCCGCTGGGGCGGCTCGGCCGCGCTGCTGGTGGCGGCCGGGGTGATGCTCGGCAGCGACCCGGGCGTCGGCTCGGTGGTCGGCGCGCTGGTGATGATCGTGCTGGCGTTCCTGCTCTCTCCGCTGCTGTTCCCCAGCTCGCCGGGCGACGCGGCCGGGCGCAAGCGGGGGCGCGAGGAGCGGTTGCCGGTCGTCTACTGGCGACCGGGCTGCCACCACTGCCTCAAGCTGCGCCTGGGCCTGCTGCTGACCGGCAGGCGCGTCGTCTGGGTCGACATCTCCAGCGACCCCGACGCCCTCGCGCGCGTGCGCAGCGTCAACGGCGGCGACGCGACCGTGCCGACGGTGTTCTCGCGCGGGACCGTGCGCACGGCGCCGACGGTGCGGTGGGTCCGCGAGCAGCTCGACGCTCGCTGACCGGCGCCCTCGCGGCGGCTCAGACCGACGGGCGTTGGTTGAGGAGGTTGCGCAGCAACGGTCGCGAGACCCCCGGCCCACCCGACGTACGGCGGGCGCGGCGCTCACCGGGTCTCGGCGACGCTCCTCGCTGGCGCTCGTCGCTGCTCGAACAACGACATCGTTGGTTGAGGAGGCTGCGCAGCAACCGTCTCGAAACCCCGCAATCACCCGGCGTACGGCGGGCGCGGCGCTCACCGGGTCTCGGCGACGCTCCTCGCTGGCGCTCGTCGCTGCTCGACCAACGGGGGCTCCACTCCTCGCTGGCGCTCGTCGCTGCTCGACCAACGACGTGGCCGGTGCGCGACCTCAGGCGAGGTCGAGGACGCAGTCGGCCAGCACCGGCGAGCCGTCGCGCCCACCACCGACGACCGTGGCCGAGGCGACGACCCGGTCACCCTCGCGCCAGCCCCGCACCCCGATCGTCTCCCCGGGGAAGACCACCCCCGCGAAGCGGGCGGTGAACCCGCCGACCGCGGCGGCGTCGCCGTCGAGCAGCTGCTCGGTCAGCTCGCGCAGCACGATGCCGTACGAGCACAGCCCGTGCAGGATCGGAGCGGGGAAGCCGGCGGCCTGCGCGAAGGCGGGGTCGGCGTGCAGCGGGTTGCGGTCGCCGCAGAGCCGGTAGAGCAGCGCCTGCTGCGGGGTGACGGCGTACGACGTCTCGGTGTCGGGCGCCCGGTCGGGCAGCTCGACGGTCGCCGACGTGCCGCGCTCGCCGCCCCAGCCGCCCTCGCCGCGCACGAAGATCGACGAGCGGGTGGTCCACAGGGCGGTGCCGTCGTCGGTGGTGGCGGTGGCCTCCTGCCAGATGACGGCCGCCCTGCCCTTGTCCCACACGTCGCTGATCCGCGTCGACACGCTCGCCGAGCCCGACGGGGGCAGCGGGGCGTGCACGGTGATCGACTGCGAGCCGTGCACCACCTGGGCGAGGTCGATGTCGCAGCCGGGCAGGTCGAGCGGCGGCGGGTCGGTCTCGTGGAAGGTGGGCGCGACCACGCCGAAGGACGGCAGCACCTGCAGGCCGGGGCCGTCGAGGGTCCAGCGCAGCGCCGCCTCGTCGACCTGGTCGCCGGGGCGCCAGCCCGCGCCGATGCCGAGGTGGTAGAGCAGCACGTCGCTGGGGTCCCAGGAGAAGGTGCGGGCGCCGAGGTCGGCGCCGATCGCGAGGTCGGGGTCGATGGGCATCAGTGGGCCTCCTGCCCGGTCAGGTGCTCGACGGCGAGGTAGCCGAAGGTGAGGGCGGGTCCGATGGTGGCACCGGGGCCCGCGTAGGTGCGGCCCATCACCGCCGACGAAACGTTGCCCGCGGCGTAGAGCCCCTCGATCACCGAGCCGTCGGGGCGCAGCACCCGGGCGGTCTCGTCGGTGACCAGCCCGCCCTTGGTGCCGAGGTCGCCGGGCACGATCTTGACGGCGTAGAACGGCCCCTGGTCGATGCGGTGCAGCGACGGGTTCGGCGTGACCCTCGGGTCCGAGTAGTACTTGTCGTAGGCGGAGTCGCCGCGGTGGAAGTCCTCGTCGACACCCGTGGCGGCGAAGCCGTTGAACCGCTCCACGGTCGCGGTCAGGTGGGCGGCGGGCACCCCGATCTGCTCGGCCAGGCCCTCGAGCGAGTCGGCCTTCCTGATCACGCCCTCCTTGTACCAGCGCCCGGGGAAGGGCTGGCGCGGGCCGAGCCCGGCGAAGAGGTAGCGGTTGCGGTAGCGCTGGTCGATGACCATCCAGGCCGGCACGTGCTGCACGCCGGTGGCCTCGCCGGCGTAGATCTCGTGGACGGCCTCGACGTAGGGCAGGGCCTCGTTCATGAAGCGGCGCCCGTCGCCGTTGACGATGATCGAGCCGGGCAGGTTGCGCTCGGCCAGGCAGAACCACGGCCGCCCCGGCAGCGGGATCGTGGGGCCCCACCAGGAGTCTTCGAGCAGGTCGGTCTGCGCGCCGGCGGCGATGCCGGCCAGCAGCCCGGCGCCGGTGTTGAACTGCGACCCGGTGGTCCACTCGACCGAGGTCGGCTGCGGCTGGTACTTCTCGCGCAGCTCCAGGTTGCGCTCGAAGCCACCGCTGCCCAGCACCACGCCGCGGCGCGCGCGGATCTCGTGGCGCTGTCCGTCGCGGGTGACCCGGATGCCCACGACGCGACCGTCCTCGAGCACCAGCTCGTCGAGCGCGGTGTCGTAGGCGACCGGCACGCCGGCCTCGACGAGACCCTGGCGCAGGCCGATGACGATGGCGTTGCCCATCGCGTACATCCGGCGCCCGCGCAGGCCGGCGACGACCCGCTTCACCAGCACCCGCAGCATCGTGGCCGGGCCGCGCCAGGTGCGCATGCCCAGGCTGATCTTCCGGAAGTCGGCCTGGGTGACGATCATGTTGGCCGGCGCCTTGGTGTACGGCGGGTGCAGCCGCTCGAGCTCCTCGCCCAGGAACGAGGCGTCGAGCGGCACCGGCTCGCAGCTGCGCCCCGCCGCCCGCCCGCCCGGCTGCTCGGGCAGGTAGTCGCTGTAGCCGGGCACCCACGCGAAGCGCAGGGGGGTGCGCTCGCGCAGGAAGTCCAGCACCTCGGGGCCGCGGCGCAGATAGGTCTCGCGGCGCTCCAGCGGCACCGCGTCGCCCACGATCGCCTGGAGGTAGGCCATCGCCTGCTCGTGGTCGTCGGGGTCGACCTGGCCGGCCTCGCGCAGCGCGTAGTTGCCGGGGATCCACACGCCTCCGCCGGAGCGGGCGGTCGAGCCGCCGAAGTAGCCGCTCTTCTCGACCAGGAGGGTGTCGTGCCCGGCGGCACCGGCGGCCAGCGCGGCGGTCATCCCGGCGCCGCCGGCGCCCACGACGACGACGTCGACCTCGGTGGGCAGGGGGTCGGTGGCAGTGATGGTGCCGGTGGTGCTGCCGTTGGTGCTGCTGGAGGCGGCTCGAGGAGCGCGCGGCGTACCCGTCATGGCGCAAAACTGTAACAGGTTCTAGCATGGCGCCCGTGAGCAACCAGAAGCTGACCGCCGCCATCGTCGGGCCCGGCAACATCGGCACCGACCTGATGTACAAGCTGCTGCGCAGCGAGCACGTCGAGCCCCGCTGGATGATCGGCGTCGACCCGGCGTCCGAGGGCCTGCGCCTGGCCGCCGAGCGCGGCCTCGAGGCCTCCCACGAGGGCGTCGACTGGCTGCTGGCGCAGGACGAGCTGCCCGACCTGGTCTTCGAGGCGACCTCGGCCCACGTGCACCGCGAGTACGCCCCGCGCTACGAGGCGGCCGGCATCCGCGCCGTCGACCTGACGCCCGCGGCCGTCGGTCCCGCGGTCATCCCGCCGGTCAACGGCGAGGCCCACGCCGAGGCGCCCAACGTCAACATGATCACCTGCGGCGGCCAGGCCACCATCCCGATGGTCGCCGCGGTCTCGCGGGCCGTGCAGGACGTCGGTGGGGTGTCGTACGCCGAGATCGTCGCCTCGGTCTCCTCGATGTCGGCCGGCCCCGGCACCCGGGCCAACATCGACGAGTTCACCCGCACGACCGCGGCCGGGGTCGAGAGCATCGGCGGGGCCGCGCGCGGCAAGGCCATCATCATCCTCAACCCCGCCGAGCCGCCGATGATCATGCGCGACACGATCTACTGCGCGGTCCCGCCCGAGGCCGACCGCGACGCGATCCTGACCTCGGTGACCGCGATGGAGAAGGCGGTGCAGGAGTACGTGCCGGGCTACCGGCTCCTCCAGGAGCCGCAGCTCGACGAGCCCTCGCCGGCCACGCAGGGCCAGCTCAAGGTCTCGGTCTTCGTCGAGGTCGAGGGCGCCGGCGACTACCTGCCGCCCTACGCCGGCAACCTCGACATCATGACCGCCGCCGCGGCCCGCGTCGGCGACACCATCGCCCGATCGATGCAGGCCCTGGCCCTGGGAGCGACCCGATGAACCACTCGACCGGCATCGACGACCTGTCCCGCACCTGGAGCGGGCGCCACGGCGGCGACCTCGACCTGCGGCTGACCGACACCTGCCTGCGCGACGGCTCGCACCACAAGCGCCACCAGTTCACCACCACCGAGGTGCGCGACATCGTGGCCGCGCTCGACGCCTCCGGCGTGCCGGTGATCGAGGTGACCCACGGCGACGGCCTGGGCGGTTCGTCGTTCAACTACGGCTTCTCGCACACCCCCGAGCAGGAGCTGATCCGCACCGCCGCCGAGACGGCCGTGCGGGCCCGGATCGCGTTCCTGATGCTGCCGGGCGTGGGCACCAAGGACGACATCCGCGCCGCGCAGGACAACGGCGGTCAGATCTGCCGGATCGCCACGCACTGCACCGAGGCCGACACCTCGATCCAGCACTTCGGGCTGGCCCGCGAGCTCGGCCTCGAGACCGTCGGCTTCCTGATGATGAGCCACACCCAGCCGCCGGAGGTGCTGGCCCGCCAGGCGCGGGTCATGGTCGAGGCCGGCTGCCAGTGCGTGTACGTCGTCGACTCGGCCGGCGCGCTGGTGATGGAGCAGACCGCGGACCGGGTCTCGGCGGTGGTCGCCGAGATCGGCGACGTCGCCGACGTGGGCTTCCACGGCCACGAGAACCTCGGGCTGGGCGTCGCCAACACCGTCATCGCCGCTCGGGCCGGCGCCACCCAGATCGACGGGTCGGTGCGCCGCTTCGGCGCGGGCGCGGGGAACACGCCCCTGGAGGCCTTCATCGGGGTCTGCGACAAGCTCGGGTGGCGCACCGGGGTCGACTTCCTGCAGGTCGTCGACGCCTCCGAGGACGTGATCCGCCCGGCGATGCCCGAGGAGTGCCGCCTCGACCGGATGACGCTGATGATGGGCTACGCCGGCGTCTACTCCAGCTTCCTCAAGCACGCCGGGAACGCCGCCGAGCGCTACGACGTCTCCGGCGCCAAGATCCTGCTCGAGGCCGGCCGGCGCAAGCTGATCGGGGGCCAGGAGGACCAGCTCGTCGACATCGCGCTGATGCTGCGCGCCGAGGCCGACAAGGCGGCCGCGAACGGGTGAGGGTCGGTTACTTGTCCCTAACTAGAACGTGTTCTAGTCTTGATGGAACACGTTCCACCGACAGGAGATTGCGATGACCCAGGCTGTTCTCGACGGCGTGCGCGACCTGCTCCCGGGCCTCCGGGAGCGCGCAGACGAGGCCGAGCGTCTCCGGGTGGTGCCCGACGCCAACATCAAGGAGCTGGAGGAGACCGGCTTCTTCAAGCTCCTGCAGCCGCGCCGCTTCGACGGCCACGAGGCCGACCCGGTCGACTTCTACACCGCGGTGCGCGACATCGCCTCGGCCTGCGGCTCCACCGGCTGGGTGAGCAGCGTCGTGGGCGTGCACCCCTGGCAGGTCGCGCTGTTCGCCGACGAGGCGCAGCAGGCGGTGTGGGGCGAGGACACCAGCACCCGGCTCTCCTCCTCCTACGCACCCACCGGCAAGGCCGTGGTCACCGAGGGCGGCTACCGGCTCTCGGGCAAGTGGAGCTTCTCCTCCGGCGCCGACCACTGCAGCTGGGTGCTGCTCGGCGGCCTGGTCTTCGACGGCGACGGCAACGTCGTCGACTTCAAGACGTTCATGGTCCCGCGCTCGGACTACGCCATCAACGACGTGTGGCACATGGTCGGGCTCGCCGGCACCGGCTCCAACGACATCGTCGTCGAGGACGTGTTCGTGCCCGAGGCCTTCACCCTCTCGATGGGCGAGACCGGCTCCTGCCGCGGGCCGGGCCAGGCGCAGAACACCAGCGACCTCTACAAGCTGCCCTTCCACTCGATCTTCACCGGCACCATCACCACCCCGATCATCGGGATGGCGATGGGCGCCTACGCCGAGCACGTCGAGATGCAGCAGCAGCGCAGCCGGGCGGCGTACCTGGGGGAGAAGGCCTCGAAGGACCCCTTCGCGATGGTGCGCATCGCCCGTGCCTCCAGCGAGATCGACGCCGCCTGGGCGCTGCTGGTGGGCAACATCCGCGAGGAGCAGGCCCACGTGGCCAGGGGCGAGCAGATCCCGCTGCGGCTGCGCCTGAAGGTGCGCCGCGACCAGGTCATCGGCTCCCAGCGCGCCATCGACGCCATCGACGAGCTCTTCGAGGCCTCCGGCGGCCGGGCGCTGACCCAGGGCACCTACCTGCAGCGCGCCTGGCGCGACGCCCACGCCGGGCGGGTGCACGCCGCGAACGACCCCGAGCGGGCGCTGCAGATGTTCGGCGCCCACGAGTTCGGCCACAAGGTCGACCCGGGGATGTACTGACGTGACCCCCGACTCCGTCCGGCACGAGGCCACCGTCGCCACCGACGCCGCGGGCAAGCTCACCCTGCGCTACTACGAGGCGGGGTCGCCCACCGACGTGGGCGCCGGGCTGCCGCTGGTGATGCTGCACGGCGGCGGGCCGGGCGCCTCGTCGTGGTCGAACTTCGGCCCGGCGCTGCCCGGCTTCGCCGAGTCGTTCCGCACGATCCTGGTCGACCAGCCCGGCTTCGGCGGCTCCGACAAGCCGCCGGTGGTGGGCAACTACTACCGCTTCGCCGCCGACGCGGTCGTGGCGCTGCTCGACGAGCTGGGCATCGAGCGGGTGCACCTGCTGGGCAACAGCCTCGGCGGCGGCACCGCGATGCGGCTCGCGCTGTCGTACCCCGACCGGGTCGGCCGGCTGGTGCTGATGGGCCCGGGCGGGCTGTCGCTCAACCTCTTCCACGCCGACCCGACCGAGGGGGTGCAGCGGCTGATGGAGTTCGGGGGCGACCCGACGCCCGAGCGGCTGCGCGCCTTCATCTCGACCATGGTCGTCGACCAGTCGCTGGTCACCGACGAGCTGGTCGCCGCCCGGTACGCCGACGCCACCGCCCCCGGGGCGCAGGAGGCGATGCGCTCGATGGGGATGTCCTTCTGGAACCCCGAGACCGCCGAGGACGGCATGCTCTGGCGCGAGGCGCACCGGCTGCGCAAGCACACCCTGCTGACCTGGGGCCGCGAGGACCGCGTCAACCCGCTCGACGGGGCGATGGTCGCGCTCAAGCTGATCCCGCGCGCCAGCCTGCACGTCTTCCCGAACTGCGGTCACTGGGCCCAGATCGAGGCCGCCGAGGAGTTCCGCGAGGTGGCCACCGCCTTCCTCGCCCGCCACCACGAGAGGGCCCGCCCGTGAGCATCGACATCCGTTCCATGGGCTACGTGCGCGTGGCCAGCACCGACCCCGAGCAGTGGCGCCACTTCGCCACCAAGGTCCTCGGCCTGGCCGAGGGGCGCGGCCCGCACCCCGACCACCTCTACTTCCGCATCGACGCGGTCTCGGCGCGGCTCGTGGTGGTGCCCGCCGACGTCGACCAGCTGGCCTGCACCGGCTGGGAGGTCGCCGACCACCGGGCGCTGCAGGCCGCGCGCGAGCACCTCAAGGAGGCCGGGGTCGCCTACGAGGAGGGCACCGCCGAGGAGCTCGACGAGCGCCGCGTCCAGGAGCTGGTGCGCTTCGAGGACCCCTTCGGCAACGTCTTCGAGCTCTTCCACGGCATCACCTACGAGTCGCGCCCCGTCGTGACGCCGTACGGCGCCCGCTTCGTGACCGGCGACCAGGGGATGGGCCACATCGTGGTGCCCGTCGACGACGACGTCGAGGCGCTGCGCTTCTACTCCGAGGTGCTCGGCTTCCGGCTGCGCGACTCGATGAGCATGCCCGGCGAGTTCGTCGGCAAGGAGCCCGGCTCGAAGGTGTGGCTGCGCTTCCTGGGCGTCAACCCGCGCCACCACTCGCTGGCCTTCCTGCCGATGCCGAACCCGGCCCGCTGCGTGCACATCATGCTCGAGGTCGAGGAGCTCGACGACGTGGGCCGCGCCCTGGAGCGGGTGCGCAAGCACGGGGCCCCGTTGTCGGCGACCCTGGGCCGCCACATGAACGACGAGATGGTCTCCTTCTACGTCCGCTCGCCGGGCGGGTTCGACATCGAGTTCGGCACCGACGGGCTGCAGGTCGACGACGCGCGGTGGGTCGCGCGGGAGTCGACGGCCGTCTCCTACTGGGGGCACGACTTCTCGGGTGGGCAGTGATGTCTAAGGTCGAGGTCATGTCGGAGCACCCCCAGATCCCCGAGGGGATGAGCGCTGACGCCCGGGAGACCTGGCCCAGCCCCGAGCTGATCGAGTCCTGGCTCGGCGACTCGGTCTACGACCTGCACCTCGGGCCCGGCGACGAGGTGGCCGTGGCCGCCGACGCCCCGGCCGCGGCCGCCGCCGCGCGTCGCTTCCGCGACGTGCTGAGCCAGTTCGGCTCCGGCGTGACGGTCGTGACCACGATGAGCGGCGACGAGCCGGTCGGGATGACCTGCCAGTCCTTCTCCAGCGTCTCCCTCGACCCCCCGCTGGTGATGTTCGTGCCCGCCAAGAGCTCGCGGGCCTGGCCGCTGATCCAGCGCGCCGGCCGCTTCTGCGTCAACGTGCTGGCCGCCGACCAGGCGGGGCTGTCCAACCAGATGGCCAGCCGCGGCGTCGACAAGTTCGCCGGCGTCGACTGGACCCCCTCGCGCCACACCGGCTCGCCGGTGCTCAGCGGCACCCTGGCCCACGTCGACTGCACCGTGCACGCGGTGCACGAGGCCGGCGACCACTACGTGGTGATCGGCCGCGCCCTCGACCTGCAGGTCGGGCCCGAGGACGCCGACCCGCTGCTGTTCTTCCGCGGCCAGTACCGCACCACCGCACCCGACTGACCTCTCAGCGGTCTGCGGCGGTCCTCAGCGGGTCTCCAGCCACCACGGGCTCGTGTAGGCGATGCCCAGGTCGTTGCACGGGTGGCCCTCGGGGCCCGGCGTCGCGTTGGGCTCGGCCGGGTCGGAGACGCGCACCAGCAGCCAGTCGCCGTCGGCCACGTCGACCTTGAACTTGACCTCCAGCACCGGGCCGACCTCGAAGTCGACGACCTCGACCACCTCCGGGGCGTCGGTGCCGGGGCGCAGCACCTGGGCGGCCAGGGGGCGCCCGCGCCACGACCGGTCGCGCGCCAGGTCCAGCCGCAGCGTCAGCGTCGTACGGCCGCGGCGGGGCAGGGTGACGACCGAGCCCATCCGCACCGGGGCGCCCTGGCGGGTGGCGGCGGTGGCGTCGAGGCGCAGGCCGGAAGTGCGGGTGGCGAAGAAGCGGCGCTGGCGCATCGCGCGCTTGACGCCCTGGCGGCTGTGGTCGCGCACCCACAGCCCCGTGCGGCCCTTGCCCTCGGGGAAGCCCCAGTCGGTGCCGTGCTCGTCGGTGACCCCGGTGATGCCGGTGCGCCAGCCGTTGTTGAGGCACACGCACAGCGGCGAGTCCCGCCCGTCGGCGAAGCCCTCGAAGAGGTAGTCGTCGCGCCGGTTGAACATCTCCAGGCCCACGACCTGGTCGCGCACCCGCTCGTCGTAGACGAACTCCTGGAAGCGGCCCGGCTCGCGGCCGGGGTGGTTGAAGCCGGCCAGCGCGCCGGCGCCGCCGTCGAGCACCAGGCCCGGCTCGCGGCGCAGCCACGACAGCAGCGGCTGCATCAGTCCCGCCTGCAGTACGTCGGTGTAGTGCTCGCTGAACCAGACGTTGACGTGGCCGATCAGCGGCTCGGACCACTCGAAGCCCCGGATCGCGGTGAACGCGCCGTCGACGTCCGCGGCGTCGGCGTACGAGCCGGTCGCGCGCCAACCGCGCGGGGTCAGCCCGGCGACCTGGGTGTACTCCGGGGGCAGCAGGTCGGTGAGCACGTCGCCGAGCAGGTTGTCCGAGAGCGTCGCGTGGTCGGTGAGGGCGGCGACGTCGAGGCCGGCCTCGCGCATCGAGTCGAAGGCGTCGGCGGGGTCGCCGTCGCCGTCGCTGAGCAGGGTGTGGTTGTGCAGGTCGGCGTGCAGCAGGTGGGTGCCGCGGGTCAGCCGCGAGGTGCGCGAGGCGCCGGTGCGCGAGGCCGGGCTGCCCGCTGCGGCGGCCGCGCCGGTCAGGGTCCCCGCCGCGCCGGCCATCAGCAGGCCGGCGCCCGCCGCGCCCAGGGTGCTGCGGCGGGTCAGGCGGGCGCGGGTGGCCTCGTCGGGGGTGGTCAGCTCGCGGTGGGGCGCGTGGTGGGGCGCATGGTGGTCGTCGCACATGGTCGTATCAACGCATGCGGGGGCGTCCGGTTCCGGTCGGGCGGGTGAACGGTAGGTTCGGGCACGTGATCGCTCTGCCTGCCCACGGGTTCGTGATGCTCTCGATGCCCAAGTGCGCCTCGACGACGCTGGTCACCACGCTCAAGGGGCACGCCGAGATCCTGATGCGGGTCAACCCGCGCCTCAAGCACATGAACTGCCGCACCTTCACCCACCGCATGGTCCCGGTGCTGCAGGGCGCGGGCTACGAGCGCAGCGACTACGAGCTCGTCACCCTCTTCCGCGAGCCGGTCTCGTGGCTGGAGTCGTGGTGGCGCTACCGCCAGCGCCCGGCGCTCAAGGACAAGGCCGACGGCAAGTGGACCGGCGAGACCAGTTTCGACGACTTCGTCGCCGCCCACATCGACGGCGCCCCCGGCGGCATCACCGGCCGCCAGGCCCGCTTCGTGGCCCTCGACGACGACCTCACCATCGGCGTGGACCGCATCTTCGCCCTCGAGGCCGCCGACGTGTGGCAGTCCTGGATCGCCCAGCGGCTGGGCCAGCAGGTCGACCTGGTCACCAAGAACTGGTCCACCTCCACCGCCACCGCCGCCCTCTCCGACACCATGCGCACCCGCCTGCTCGAGCACTACGCCCCCGAGTACGACATCTACGAGCAGCTGCGCTCCGCCGGCGGCAGCTGGGCCGTCCCCTCCGGCTACCGCCCCGGCTGAGGCTGCTCCCGAGGGAGTTTCATCGGGTACCCGATGGAACTCGCGCCGCCTGACCAAAGGTTCGTGCCGGTGCCGCCAGTTCCGTGTCCCTCAGGCCGCCGCGGCGAGGTGACGGCGCAGGCGAGCGATCAGCAAGCGGGGGTCCTCCAGGTCGGCCCAGGAGATCCGGATCACCGTCCACCCGGTCACGGCGCGGATCCGGTCCTCGCGGTCCTTCTCCCGCATCACCATCTGCTCGATGCTCTCGCCGTCGCGGCGGTGGCGGTGGTACTTCTCCTTGCCGTCGAACTCGACCACCAGCCGGTGCTCGGGCCAGGCGAAGTCGACGATGCCGAGCAGCCACCCCCGCTCGTCCCGGACCTCGAGCTGCTGGGTCGGCCGGGGGAGCCCGTGGTCGTCGAAGAGCAGGTGGCAGCGTGACTCGGCGACGCTCTGGGAGCCCTCGCGTGCGTGGTCGAGCTTGAGCGTCAGGTCGAGGTGGTCCGACCACTCACGCCGCACCAGCAGCATCGACCGGCACTCCTGAAGCGTGGTCAGCCCGGCCTGCAGGAACCAGTCGAGCACGCAGACGGCGGGGTCGCGGGCCAGCACGGCGGCCGCGTCGAGCGCCGTCCGGGTCGGAGCGGTGATCCAGTGACGGTCACGACGCGAGATGTCCGACACTCGGCAGACGCCCTCGTGGTGGCGTACGCGCGCCTGGGTGCGGGTCCCTGGCGTCTCCAGCCCCGTCACGTGCGCGAGGTCGAGGGGCACCCGCCAGGCCGGCGCCCCGTAGGCGAGGGCCGCGCTCGTGTGGGACAGGGCCACGTCGGGGCCGTAGAGGCGCATCACCCCGCGGCAGAGCATCAGGTGGCGGGCGGCGGCGTCGGCAGCGGCGTACGCCGTGGTGGTGGCGTAGACGCCCTGGCGCAGCCGGGTCAGCTCGCCGCCGCGGCAGCGCCGGGCGATGGCGTTGTCGTCGATGCCGGCAGCGACCAGGTCCCGGCGCAGGACGACCCCGAGGTCGTCGATGAGGTGAGGCAGCATGCTGAGACCCTCACCCGGATCGGGGCTCGCCGCACCCGGGCACCCGGGTCCCTGTGGAGAACGCAGTAGCCCCGGCGCCGCGACCTCGTCCGGAACTGGCGCCACCTGACCAAAGGTTCAGCCAGGCAGCGCCAGTTCCATCGGGTACCCGATGGAACTTCGCCCGGCCACGCTCAGATCAGCTCGAGGAGGGTGCCGGTGGCCATGGCGCCGCCGGCGCACATGGAGACCAGGGCGGTGGAGAGCTCGCGGCGCTCGAGCTCGTGCAGGGCGGTGGTGATCAGGCGGGTGCCGGTGGAGCCGACGGGGTGGCCCAGGGCGATGGCGCCGCCGTTGACGTTGACGCGGTCGAGGTCGACGCGGTGCTGGCCGGCCCAGGAGAGCACGACGGAGGCGAAGGCCTCGTTGACCTCGAAGAGGTCGATGTCGCTGATCGCCATGCCGGTGCGGTCCAGGACCCGCTGGGTGGCGTCGATGGGCCCGTCGAGGTGGAAGTAGGGGTCGGAGCCGACCAGGCAGTGGGTCACGATCCGGGCGCGGGGGCGCAGACCGAGGTCGCGCGCCTTCGCCTCGTCCATGATCAGCACCGCCGAGGCGCCGTCGGAGATCTGCGAGGAGGTGCCGGCGGTGTGCAGGCCGTCGGGCAGCACGGTGCGCAGCCCGGCGAGCCCCTCGAGCGTCGTCTCGCGCAGCCCCTGGTCGGTGTCGACCAGACGGGTCTCGCCGGTGGGGGAGCCGTCCTCGCCCAGCACCGGCGCGTCGTACGCCGCGATCTCGCGCTTGAAGCGTCCCTCGTCGACCGCGACGCGGGCCTTCTGCTGGCTGGCCAGGCCGAAGGCCTCGAGGTCGGCGCGGGTCAGGCCGCGGTGGCGGGCGATCCGGTCGGCGGCCTCGAACTGGTTGGGCATGTCGATGGTCCAGTCGGCCGGGCGCGGGTCGCCGAGCCCGGCGGGCACGTTGGCGCCGAGCGGGATGCGCGACATCGCCTCGACGCCGCAGGCGATGCCGACGTCGATGGTCCCGGCGGCGACCATGTCGGCGACCAGGTGGGCCGACTGCTGGCCCGACCCGCACTGGGCGTCGATGGCGGTGCCGCCGGTGTGCTGCGGCAGCCCGGCGTGCAGCCAGGCACGGCGCACCATGTCGTTGGACTGCTCGCCGGCCTGGGTGACGCAGCCGCCGACGACCTGCTCGACGAGGTCGGCGTCGATGCCGGCGCGCTCGATCACCTGGCGCTGCACGAAGCCGAGCAGCTGCGCGGGGTGCACGCCGGCCAGCCAGCCGTTGCGCTTGCCGAGGGGGGTGCGGACGGCGTCGACGATCACTGGGGTGCCCATGGAAGCAAACTAGAACACGTTCTCAATCTAGACAAACAAATCTCGTCAGACGGCTACCGCCCCGTACTGCCGGTATGTAACCTCTCTCACTAGAACACGTTCCACTCGTCGCCACCGATGGAGAATCGCCAGTGACCCAGCTCGACGCCCGTGAGACGGTCTTCGACCCCACCGACCCCGACACCATGGCGGTCCGGGTGCCGCACGACGAGATGCTGCGGATGCGCCGCACCGCGCCGGTCTCGTTCGTGCCGCAGGAGCCGCAGGCCCGGGCCGGCTTCCCCGATCACGAGGGCTACTGGGCCATCAGCCGGCACGCCGACGTGGCGGCGGTCTCGAAGAACCAGACCGACTTCTCCACCCGCGAGAACGGCGTCATCATCCGGATGGGCCCCGAGATGACCCGCGACGAGGTCGAGGGCTCGAGCTTCCTGCTCATCAACAATGACGCGCCCGACCACACCAAGCTGCGCCAGATCGTCTCGCGCGCCTTCACCCCGCGCGCGATCAACGCGCTGCACGACAGCCTCAAGGCGCGCGCGGAGAAGATCATCGACGACGCCGTCGAGAAGGGCGAGGGCAACTTCGTCGAGGACGTCGCCGCCGAGCTCCCGCTCCAGGCCATCGCCGACCTGCTCGGCGTGCCGCAGGAGGACCGCGGCCGGCTCTTCGAGTGGTCCAACCAGCTGATGTCGTACGACGACCCGGAGGTCGAGGGCGACCAGATGGTGGCCTTCGCCGAGATCCTCGCCTACTCGATGGCGCTGGCCGACGACCGCCGCCGGCACCCGCGCGAGGACATCGTGACCAGGCTCATCAGCGCCGACGTCGACGGCCGTGGCCTCACCGACGACGAGTTCGGCTTCTTCATGATCCTGCTGGCCGTGGCCGGCAACGAGACCACGCGCAACGCGATCACCTGGGGCCAGCACGCCTACATGGCCGACCCCGCGCAGTGGGAGCTGTTCCGCGAGCAGCGCCCGCGCACCGCCACCGACGAGATCATCCGCTGGGCCACGCCGATCACCGCGTTCCAGCGCACCGCCCTGCGCGAGGTCGAGGTCGGGGGAGTGCTGGTGCCCCAGGGGGCGCGGGTCGGGCTGCTCTACGCCAGCGCCAACTTCGACGAGGACGTCTTCGAGGACCCCTTCACCTTCGACATCACCCGTGACCCCAACCCGCACCAGGCCTTCGGCGGCCACGGTGCGCACTACTGCATCGGGGCCAACCTGGCGCGCATGGAGGTCGACCTGATCTTCAACGCCATCGCCGACCGGGGGCTGCGCATCGAGCAACGGGGGGAGCCCAACCGGCTGCGCAGCGGCTGGGTCAACGGCGTCAAGGACCTGCAGGTGGCCTACCGATGAGCAGCAGCGTGGTGCCCGAGAGCTTCGACCCCACCGACCCCGACCTGATCTGGGAGGGCGTGCCGCACGAGCAGTTCCGTGCGCTGCGCGCCCAGGAGCCGGTGCACTGGGTCGAGCAGCCGCAGTCCTCGCGCGACGGCATGTCGACCGAGTCCGGCACCGGCTACTGGGCGCTGTCGCGCCACACCGACGTGTCGGCGGTCTCGAAGAACAGCAAGGACTTCTCGGCCTCCGAGAACGGGGCGATCATCCGCTTCGCGGAGGGGATGCAGCGCGAGCAGATCGAGCTGCAGCGCGTCATCCTGATCAACCAGGACGCGCCCGACCACACCGCGACGCGCCAGATCATCTCCCGCGGCTTCACCCCCCGCTCGATCGCCGCGCTCGAGGAGATCATGGAGCAACGCGCCCACCAGATCGTGCGCGACGCTGTCGAGCGCGGCAGCGGCGAGTTCGTCGAGGAGATCGCCTCGGAGCTGCCGCTGCAGGCCATCGCCGACCTGATCGGGGTGCCGCAGGAGGACCGCCGCAAGCTCTTCGACTGGTCCAACGAGATGCTCGCCTCCGACGACCCCGACTACCACGGGGAGCCCGACGTCGCCGCCGCCGAGATCCTCGGCTACGCCATGGGGCTCGCGGCCGAGCGCCGCGAGCAGCCGCGCGACGACCTCATCACCAAGCTGCTCAGCGCCGAGAAGGACGGGCGCGGCCTGACCGACGACGAGTTCGGGTACTTCGTCATCCTGCTCACCGTCGCCGGCAACGAGACCACCCGCAACGCGATCACGCACGGCATGTCGGCCTTCCTCGACCACCCCGAGCAGTGGGAGCTGTGGTGCCGCGAGCGGCCCGCGACGATGATCGAGGAGGTGATCCGCTGGGCCACCCCCGTCAGCGTCTTCCAGCGCACGGCGCTGCGCGACGTGGAGGTCGGCGACGTCACCGTGCGTCAGGGCCAGCGCGTCGGGCTGTTCTACGCCAGCGCCAACTTCGACGAGGACGTCTTCGAGGACCCCTTCACCTTCGACATCACCCGCGACCCCAACCCGCACGTGTCGTTCGGTGGTCACGGCGCCCACTACTGCATCGGGGCGAACCTGGCCCGCCTCGAGGTCCGGGTGATCTTCGAGGCGCTCGCCGACCACGCGTCGGGCATCCGCAGGGTCGAGCCCGCTCGCCGGCTGCGGCACAGCTGGATCAACGGCATCAAGGAGCTCGCCGTCGCCTACCGCTGACGGGCTCAGTCGCGGGCGGTCAGCACCAGGGGGCCGTCGTCGGTGACGGCGATGGTGTGCTCCATGTGGGCGCCACGGGCGCCGTCGGCGCTGCGGATGGTCCACCCGTCGGCGTCGGTGTAGATCTCGTCGGTGGTGTGCACGAACCACGGCTCGATCGCGATGACCAGGCCGGGCTTGAGCTTGAAGCCGCGCCCCGGGCGGCCGTCGTTGGCCACGTGCGGGTCGCCGTGCATCGTCCGCCCGACCCCGTGCCCGCCGAACTGCAGGTTGACCTTCAGGCCCTCGCCGCGCGCCACCTCGCCGATGGCGGCCGAGATGTCGCCGATGCGGTTGCCGACCTGGGCGGCCGCGATGCCGGCGGCCAGCGCCCGGTCGGTGACCTCGATGAGGCGCAGGTCCTCGGGCCGCGGCGTACCGACGACCAGCGAGAGCGCCGAGTCGGAGACCCAGCCGTCGACGCTGGCGGCGAAGTCGACGCTGAGCAGGTCGCCGTCGGCCAGGGTGTAGTCGTGCGGCAGGCCGTGCAGCACGGCGTCGTTGACCGAGGTGCACAGCACCTTGCCGAAGGGCGAGGCGCCGAACGAGGGGTGGTAGTCGATGTAGCACGACTCCGCGCCGCGCTCGCGGATCATCTCGTGGGCGACCGCGTCGAGCTCGAGCAGGTTCACCCCGACGTCGGCGACCTCGGAGAGTCGGGTGATGACGTCGGCGACGAAGCGGCCCGCGGGCCGCATCTGCTCGATCTGGGTGGGCGTGCGCAGCTCGATCATGCGCCGAGCCTACGGCCCGGCACCGTCCCCTCAGGTGCTGGGCTTGTCGGCTCCCACGACCCACATCGCGAAGAACTGCGAGCCGCCGCCGTAGGCGTGGCCCAGGGCCTTGCGGGCCCCGTCGACCTGGTGCTCCCCGGCGGCGCCGCGCACCTGCAGCGCGGCCTCGCCGAAGCGCAGCATGCCGGAGGCCCCGATGGGGTTCGACGACAGCACGCCGCCCGAGCAGTTCACCGGCAGCCGGCCGTCCATGGCGGTCTCGCCGGCCTCGGTCAGCTTCCAGCCGGTGCCCTCCTCGGCGAAGCCCAGCGACTCCAGCCACATCGGCTCGAACCAGCTGAACGGCACGTAGATCTCGGCCGCGTCGATCTCGTCGATGGGGGAGGTGATGCCGGCCTGCTTCCACAGGTGGGCGGCCGCGTCGCGGCTGGCCTGGGGGTTGACCTGGTCGCGCTCGGCGGCGGTGGTGGCCTCCGAGCGCATCACGGTGCCGTGGATCCAGGCCGGGTTCGGCGACGCGGCCGCGACGTCCTCGTCGGCGATCACCAGGGCGCAGGCGCCGTCGGAGGAGGGGCAGGTCTCGTCGTAGCGGATCGGGTCCCACAGCATCTGCGAGGCCAGCACCGACTCCACGGTGGTGCCCTCGTTGTGCAGGTGGGCGTAGGGGTTGCGCAGCGCGTTGGTGCGGTCCTTGGCCGCCACGACCGCGCCGATGTGCCCGGGGGCTCCCGAGCGGCGGATGTAGGAGCGGACGTGGGGTGCGAAGTAGCCCCCGGCGCCGGCGTGCACGGGCATGTTGAAGGGCACCGGCACCGAGAGCGCCCACATGGCGTTCGACTCCGACTGCTTCTCGTAGGCGACGGTGAGCACCTTCTTGTGCACCCCCGACTGCACCAGCGAGGCGGCCACGATCGCGGTCGACCCACCGACCGACCCGGCGGTGTGCACCCGCAGCAGTGGCTTGCCGGCGGCGCCGAGCGCCTCGGCCAGGAACAGCTCGGGCATCATCACGCCCTCGAAGAGGTCGGGGGCCTTGCCGACGACGATCGCGTCGATCTCGTCGAGGGTCAGTCCGGCGTCCTCGAGCGCCCGGTCCATCGCCTCGCGGCACAGGCCGGCCATCGACACGTCGTCGCGCTTGGCACGGTGGTGGGTCTGGCCCACCCCGATCACGGCGGCGGGCTGCTTGCTCATCGCTGTCCTTCCAGGGTGCACACGAGGTTCTGCTGCAGCGCGGGGCCGCTGGTGGCGTGGGCGAGCGCCTTGTCCGACTCGCCGGCCCAGACCCGCCGTGCGGCCTCGCCGACGCGGATGCCGCCGGCCGAGAACATCGGGTTGCTGGTCAGGGCACCGCCCGAGGGGTTCACGCGCACGTCGTCGCCCAGGCCGAGCTCGCGGCGCAGCACCAGCTCCTGGTGGCTGAAGGGGGCGTGCAGCTCGGCGGTGTCGACGCCGGTCAGGTCGAGCGCGGCGCCGGAACGGGCCGTCGAGGGCGAGCGGGTGAGGTCGCGGGTGCCCATGCTCATCGGGTCGACGTGGTGGGAGATGCCCGTGAGCCAGGCCGGCCGGTCGCGCACCTCGCGGGCCCGGTCGCCCGCGGCCAGCACGATCGCGGCCGCGCCGTCGGTGACCGGTGCGCAGTCGTGCTTGCGCAACGGGTCGGCGTACAGGGGGCGGGAGAGGAGGGCGGAGACCGAGGAGCCGCCCTTGCGCACGGCGTACTCGTTCTTCTCGGCGTCGGTCAGCGAGCGGTGGGCCACCTCGGCCATCGCCGTCTCGTCCCAGAGCCCGGCGTCGATGCCGGCGCGGGCCTGCAGGCCGGCCAGCGACACGGTGTCGGGCCACAGCGGGGTCATCGTGTACGGGTCGAGCTGCAGGGCCAGGGTGCGCCGCAGGACGCCGGCCGAGCTCTTGCCGAAGGCGTAGACCAGCGCGGTGTCGACCTCGCCGGTCTGGATCTTGAGCCAGGCCTCGTACATCGCCCAGGCCAGGTCCATCTCGACGTGCGACTCGTTGACCGGCGGGATCACGCCGATCGCGTCGACGGCCTGGACGAACGAGAAGGAGCGCCCGGCCAGGTAGTCGGAGGAGCCCGAGCACCAGAAGCCGATGTCGCGCCGGCTCCAGCCGGTCTGCTCGTAGCACTCCGCGAAGAGCGGCACGAGCAGCTCCACGCAGGTGGGTGACCCGTCGAAGTCCTGCATCTGCCGCTGGGCGAACCCGACGACGGCGACGTCTCTCATCGTGTGCGTCTCTCTTTCGGGCTCAGAGGTGCTGGCTGTAGGTGTCGTACGCCGCGTCCGGCTCCCCGGTGGGGCGGAAGTGGCTGATGTTCTCGATGGTCGTGCCCCACTCCTCGCGCGGCTTCCAGACCGCCTCGACGCGCATCCCCATCCGGACCTCCTCGGCCGGGATGTCGAGGATCAGGTGCAGGAAGGCGATGTCGGCGCCGTCGAGGAGCACGTACGCCGAGACGTAGGGCGGCGTGATCCGCTGGCCCAGGAAGGGCACGTTGACGATGCAGAAGGTCGTCACGGTGCCGGTGTGGGCGAGCTCGACCTCGTCGGTGGTGGGCGTCCCGTCGGCCGGGCAGGCGCTGCGCGGCGGCACGTAGACCTTGGCGCAGGCAGGGCAGCGCTGGCCGACGATGCGCCCCTCGGCGAGACCGCGGTAGAAGGCGGACTCCTCGGGCGAGGCGGCATAGGTGTAGTCGAGGGCGACGGGGGTGACGACTCCGGTCACCGGGTCGAGCGTGCTGTGCGGCCGGTCCACGGGCGGCGCGCCGCCGGCTGCGGGCTCGAAGCACTCGATGTCGGTGATCGCGCCGACCCGCTCGGGGCGCCAGCGCACCTGCACGCGCATCCCGGTGGTCGCGTCGGCGGGGGAGGCCACGTCGAGGGCGTGCAGGAACGGCTGGGTGGCCCCGTCCAGGAGCACCAGCGCGAAGGCGAAGGGCCGCTCCAGCGGCTGGGCGGCCACCGGCTCGGGGACCCACGTCCAGCTGGTGACGGTGCCGGTGGGGGAGACCTCGACGAAGTCGGTCGTGGCGGCGTGGGTGACCGGGTCGTACTCCGGTGGCGGCACCACGACCTCGCCGTCGCTGGTGCGGGCGGCGACGAGCACCCCGTCGCGCAGGCCGGTCAGGAACCGGCCCAGCACCGGTCCGGTCGACCGGGTGTAGTCGAAGGCGACGGTGACCGGGGCAGACAGGGTGCGCGACATGGCATGAAAGTAGAACACGTTCTATCTTCAGGGCAAGGGGTCTGGCAGGGTGTGGACCATGAAGTTGGGACTGCAGCTGGGCTACTGGGGCGCACAGCCCCCCACCCACCACGCCGAGATCGTCCGCGCTGCCGACGAGTCGGGCTTCGACTCGATCTTCACCGCCGAGGCCTGGGGCTCCGACGCCTTCACGCCGCTGGCGTGGTGGGGTCGGGAGACGAGCACCGTGCGCCTGGGCACCTCGATCGTGCAGATGTCGGGGCGCAGCCCCGCCTCCATCGCCATGCACGCGCTTACCCTCGACCACCTCAGCGGCGGTCGGGTGGTGCTCGGGATGGGCGTCAGCGGCCCCCAGGTGGTCGAGGGCTGGTACGGCGAGCCCTTCGCCAAGCCGTTGGCGCGCACCCGCGAGGTCGTCGACATCATCCGCCAGGTGCTGCGCCGCGAGGGCCCGGTGACCAACGCGGGACCCCACCACCCGCTGCCCTACACCGGCGAGGGCTCGGTCGGCCTGGGCAAGCCGCTCAAGTCGATCACCCACCCGCTGCGCGCCGACATCCCGATCTGGCTCGGCGCCGAGGGGCCCAAGAACGTGGCGCAGACCGCCGAGATCGCCGACGGCTGGATCCCCATCTTCTACACGCCCAGGTCCGCCGGCATGTACCAGGACTGGCTCGACGAGGGCTTCGCCCGGGAGGGGGCCCGGCGCACCCGGGAGACCTTCGAGATCGCGGCGACCTGCCACCTCCAGGTCGTCGCCGACGCCGACGAGAAGCAGCGCGTGGTCGACGCCATGAAGCCGGTCGTGGCGCTCTACATGGGCGGGATGGGCGCCAAGGAGGCGAACTTCCACAACCAGGTCTTCGTGCGGATGGGCTACGAGTCGCTGGCCGCCGAGGTCCAGGAGCTCTACCTGGCCGGCAAGAAGGACCAGGCCACGGCGCTGGTCCCCGACGAGCTGGTCGACGACATGCACATCATCGGCACCGCCGGCGAGGTCAGGGAACGGGTCGCGCAGTGGGAGGAGACCGGCGTGACGACGCTGATGCTCTCCCTCGGCACCCCCGAGGAGGTCCGCTCCATCGCCGACCTCCTCGCCTGAGCCCCTCGCCGAGCCGGCCGGTTCGAACGGGCCGGGTCGGCGACGCCGGGGGCGGGCCACTGGTGCGGAACTGAAACACGTTCTAGTCTCAGCGCCATGAGCGACACCGACCTGCGCACCGGCACCCACAACGGCCACCTGATGGTCGCCGCCCTCCGGCGGCACCGCACCAAGCCCGTGATGCACCTGGGCGAGACCGTGCTGACCGGCGGCGAGACCGCCGCCCGGATCAGCCAGTACGCCCAGGCGTTCGAGTCCCTGGGCGCGGGTCGTGGGACGGCGGGGGCCCTGCTGGCCCTGAACCGACCCGAGGTGCTGTTCATCCTGGGCGCCGGGCAGACGCAGGGCTACCGGCGTACGTCGCTGCACCCGCTCGGCTCGTTGGACGACCACGCCTACGTCATCGACGACGCCGAGATCTCGGTGCTGGTCGTCGACCCGGTCTTCGCCGACCGTGCCGCCGGGCTGCTCGAGAAGTGCCCCGGCCTCGAGCAGGTCCTCACCATCGGGCCGGTCCCCGACCAGCTCGCCCACGTCGGCAAGGACCTCGTCGCCGCCGCCGCGGAGTTCGAGCCGAAGCCGCTCGAGGCGGTGCTGCTCCCGCCCGACCACATCACCTCGATCACCTACACCGGCGGCACCACCGGCAAGCCCAAGGGCGTCATCGGCCTCGCCCAGTCGTTCTCGACGATGACCGCGGTCCAGCTCTCGGAGTGGGAGTGGCCGACGAACCCGAAGTTCCTCATGTGCACCCCGTTGTCGCACGCGGGCGCGGCGTTCTTCGCACCCACCGTGATCAAGGGCGGCGAGCTGCACGTCCTGACCAGGTTCGACCCGGCCGAGGTGCTGCGGGTGATCGAGGAGGAGAGGATCACCGCCACGATGCTGGTGCCCTCGATGCTCTACGCGCTGATGGACCACCCCGACAGCCGCACCCGCGACCTGTCGTCGCTCGAGACTGTCTACTACGGCGCCTCGGCGATCAACCCGGTGCGCCTCAAGGAGGCCGTCGAGCGCTTCGGCCCGATCTTCGCCCAGTACTACGGGCAGTCCGAGGCCCCCATGGTCATCACCTACCTGTCCAGGGAGGACCACGCCGAGGCGGTCGCCTCCGGCAACGACGCCCGGCTGTCCTCCTGCGGCCGCCCGGCGGCCATGCTGCGCACAGCGCTGCTGGGCGACGACGGCCGTCCCGTGCCCGTCGGGGAGCCCGGCGAGATCTGCGTGGCCGGACCGCTGCTGTCGGGCGGCTACTGGAAGCTGCCGGAGGTGACCGCGGAGACCTTCCGCGACGGGTGGATGCACACCGGCGACGTGGCGCGCGAGGACGAGGACGGGTTCTGGTACATCGTCGACCGCACGAAGGACATGATCGTCACGGGTGGCTTCAACGTCTTCCCGCGCGAGGTCGAGGACGTCGTGGCCGAGCACCCCGCCGTCGCCCAGGTCGGCGTCATCGGCACGCCGCACGAGAAGTACGGCGAGGCCGTCACCGCGATCGTGGTGCTGCGCGAGGGCCGCGAGCTGACCGACGAGGTGGTCGGCGAGATCCAGGAGATGGTCAGGCAGCGCAAGGGCTCGGTGCAGGCGCCCAAGCAGGTGGTCGCCGTCGACGCGCTGCCGCTGACCGGGCTGGGCAAGCCGGACAAGAAGGCGCTGCGCGCCCGGTTCTGGACCGGCGACCGCGCGGTGGGCTGACCCGCCCAGCGCCCCGGAGGGTCAGCGCCCGCGGAAGACCGGCTTGCGCTTCTCGAGGAAGGCCCGCGGGCCCTCCTTGGCGTCCTCGGACGAGAACACCGCGGCCCCCACCGCGGCGTCGGCGGCCCAGCAGTCCTCCTCGTGCCGGCCCTCGGAGTCGCGCATCGTCCTGAGGATCGCCTGGACGGCCAGCGGGCCGTTGGCGGCCACCATGTCGGCCAGCTCGTGGGCCTTGGCCAGTGCCTGGCCGTCGGGGACGACGTGCCCGACGAGCCCCAGGGCCTTGGCCTCGGCGGCGCCGAGGGTGCGTCCGGTCAGCAGCAGCTCGGCCGCCACCGTGTAGGGGACCTGCCGCGGGAGCCGCACCGCCGAGCCGCCCATCGGGTAGAGCGACCAGCGCGCCTCGGCCACACCGAACCTCGCCGACTCGCCCGCCACCCGGATGTCGGTGCCCTGCAGGATCTCGGTGCCGCCCGCGATGGCCGGTCCCTCCACGGCCGCGACGAGCGGCTTGGTCAGGCGGAAGCCCTTGAGCAGGCCCTTGATCACCGTCGGGTCGAACTCCCCGGACTCGAAGCTCTCCGAGGGCGGCTTGTCGTCGGCGGCCTGGAGGTCCATGCCGGCGCAGAAGTAGCCGCCGGCCCCGGTCAGGATGCAGACCCGGATGTCGTCGTCGCCGTTCACCCGGTCCCAGGCGTCCTCCATGATCCGCAGCATCTGCCCCGACAGGGCGTTGCGCCGGGCCGGCCGGTTCATGGTCACCACGAGCGTGTGACCCACCTGCTCGACGAGGCAGTGCGGCTCCTCGCGGGGCGCGTCGACGGGGGAGGTGGCGTCGCTCGGGGTCGTCATGCCGCGAGAGCCTAGCCAAGAACCAGAACGTGTTCTAGTCTCCCGATGTGGCCAAGAACATAGCTGACCTCTTCGAGCACGCCGTCGACGTCGTCCCCACCAACCCCGCCCTCAAGCTCGGTGACGAGGTGGTGACCTACGCCGAGCTGGAGGCCCGGGCCAACCGCCTGGCCCACCACCTGCAGGACCGGGGCGTCGAGCCCGGCCAGCACGTCGGTGTCTACGCCAAGAACTCGATCGACCACGTGGTGGCGATCCTGGCGATCCTCAAGATCCGCGCCGTCAGCATCAACGTCAACTACCGCTACGTCGAGAGCGAGCTCAACTACCTCTTCGACAACGCCGACCTCGTCGCCCTCGTGCACGAGCGCACCTACGCGCCCCTGGTCGCGGCCTGCGCGCCGCACCACGAGCGACTCACCACCTTCGTGGCGATCCGCGACGTGAGCGACCCCGACGACGACAGCGACCTGACCTCCTTCGGCGGCACCACGCTCGAGGACGCGGTGGCCGGGGCGAGCGCCGAGCGCGACTTCGCCGAGCGCAGCGCCGACGACCTGCACATCATCTACACCGGCGGCACCACCGGCTTCCCCAAGGGCGTGATGTGGCGCCACGAGGACTTCTGGCGGGTGCTCGGCGGCGGCATCGACTTCTACACCGGCGCCGACCTCGACGAGTACGACCAGTCCAAGCAGGCCACCGACCCGCGCATGGTCACCTTCCCGCTCAGCCCCCTGATGCACGGCGGCGCCCAGGCGGGCCTGCTGATGCACCTCTTCGCCGGCCACCTCACGGTGCTCGAGCCCAAGTTCGACGCGCAGCGCACCTGGGAGGTCGTCGAGCGCGACAAGGTGCAGCTGATCTTCATGACCGGGGACGCGATGGCGCGCCCGCTCATCGAGGAGTTCGAGCGCAAGGCGGCGACCGGCACGCCGTACGACGCCTCGAGCCTGTTCGCGATCTCCAGCAGCGCCGCGATCTTCAGCCACCCCATCAAGCAGCGCTGGCTCCAGGCCTTCCCCGACGCGATCTTCACCGACTCCGTGGGCGCGTCCGAGACCGGCTTCCAGGGCATGGGCATGCAGGACAAGGAGCACATCAGCACCGACGGCCCGGTCATCGGCCTGGGCCCGCGCAGCGTGGTCATCGGTGAGGACGGCCGCTTCCTGTCCATGACCGAGGACGTGGGTCGCACCGGACGCCTGGGCCGCGGCGGCTCGGTGCCCGTCGGCTACTACAAGGACCCCGAGAAGTCGGCCGCGACCTTCATCGAGATCGACGGTGAGCGCTACTCGGTGCCCGGTGACTTCGCCCGCATCGAGACCGACAACCGGATCACGCTGCTGGGCCGCGGCTCGAACTGCGTCAACACCGGCGGCGAGAAGGTCTTCCCCGAGGAGGTCGAGATGGCCATCAAGGGCCACCCGGCGGTCTACGACGTGCTGGTGGTCGGCATCCCCGACGAGACCTACGGGCAGGCGGTGGCCGCCGTGTGCGAGCTGCGCGAGGGCACCACGCTCGAGCTCGACGACCTGCGCGAGCACCTGCGCGACCAGCTCAGCGGCTACAAGCTGCCCCGGCACCTCACCATCGTCGACCGGGTGCCGCGCAACGCCACCGGCAAGGCGCAGTACGTCGCGGCCAAGAAGATGATCACCGACGCCAGCGCCGCCGCCGTCTGAGCACGGCCCACCCCCCACCAGGAGAGACCCCGTGCGCACCCCCCTCTGCGACCGCTTCGGCATCGAGCACCCGATCTTCGCCTTCACCCCCTCCGAGCACGTCGCCGCGGCGGTCTCGCGCGCCGGCGGGCTGGGGGTCCTGGGCTGCGTGCGGTTCAACGACCCCGCCGAGCTCGAGCGCACCTTGACCTGGCTCGACGAGAACACCGACGGCAAGCCGTACGGCGTCGACATCGTGATGCCGATGAAGGTGCCCACGGAGGGCTCCTCGGTCGACCTGGGCGCGATGATCCCCGAGGAGCACCGCCGCTTCGTCGACGAGACGCTGCTCAGGCTCGGGGTGCCGCCGCTTCCCGAGGGCGAGGGCCGCGAGGGCGTGCTGGGCTGGCTGCACTCGGTGGCCCGCTCGCACCTCGACATCGCGCTGGCGCACCGCCCGGTGCTGATCGCGAACGCGCTCGGCTCGCCGCCGGTCGACGTGATCGAGAAGTGCCACGAGCACGGGGTCGCCGTCGCCGCCCTGGCCGGCGCCGCCAAGCACGCGCTGAGCCACGTCGCCAACGGCGTCGACATCATCGTCGCCCAGGGCTACGAGGCCGGCGGGCACACCGGCGAGATCGCCAGCATGGTGCTGACCCCCGACATCGTCGACGCCGTCGGTCCCGACGTCCCGGTCCTCGGCGCCGGCGGCATCGGCTCGGGCCGCCAGGTCGCCGCGTCCCTGGCGCTGGGCGCCCAGGGCGTGTGGACCGGCTCGATCTGGCTCGGCACCGAGGAGTACCGCTCGCTGGCCGGCAGCGCCGGGTGGGAGACGGCCTTCCTGCGCGCCACCTCGAGCGACACCGTGCGCAGCCGGGTCTACACCGGCAAGCCGGCGCGCCTGCTCAAGACCAGGTGGACCGAGGCGTGGGCCGCTGAGGGCGCCCCCGCGCCGCTGCCGATGCCGTTGCAGAACCTGCTGGTCTCCGACGCCCACAACCGCATCAACGCCTCGGGCGACCCCGACGTCGTCGCGATGCCGGTGGGCCAGGTCGTGGGCCGGATGAACGAGGTGCGACCGGTCGCCGACGTGGTGGCCGAGCTCGTCGCCGGGTTCGAGGAGGCCGTGGCCTCGCTGGAGAAGGTGCGCGGCTGAGGCGGCCACCGCACGTGCGACGAGCCCCGCCCCGGACGTCCGGGGCGGGGCTCGCTGCGTGCCGGGTCAGGCGTACGAGCGCCCGCGCTCCTCGCGGGTCCAGAGCGTGCCGCCGCCGGCGCTGACGCCCTGGGCGACCAGCTCGCGCTTGAGGACCTTGTTGGTGGCCGTGGAGGGCAGGTCGTCGTTGATCCGCACGTAGCGGGGCCAGGCCTTGGGGGAGAGGTCGGGCTGCGCGGCGAGGAACGCCTCGAGCTCCTGCGGGGTCAGCCTCGCCTCGTCCTCGAGCACGACCGCAGCCATCACCTGGTCACCCACGCGCTCGTCCGGGACGGCGTACACCGCGATCCGGCTGAGCCCGGGGAGCCGCTGCAGGATGCGCTCGATCGGACCGGCGGCCAGGTTCTCGCCGTCCACGCGCATCCAGTCGGCGGTGCGCCCGGCGAGGTAGATCCACCCGTCCGCGTCGCGGTAGGCCAGGTCGCCCGACCAGTACATGCCGTGGCGCATCCGCTCGTCGTCGGCGTCGGGGTCGTTGTAGTAGCCGGAGAAGTAGCCGCGGCCCTGGGTGTTGACCAGCTCGCCCACCGCCTCGTCGGCGTTGGTGAGAGCGCCGTGCTCGTCGAAGACCGCCACGGCGCACTCGGTGACGCTCTCGCTGTCGTAGATCGCCACGCCGTCCGCGCCCCTGCCGACCGACCCGGGCGGGGTGCCGTCCTCGCGCTGGATGATGATGGCCAGCTCGGTGGAGCCGAAGCCGTCGACCACGCGGCAGTCGAAGCGCCGCGCGAACTCCTCGATGTCGCGGTCGCTGGCCTCGTTGCCGAACGCCGCCCGCAGCGGGTTGTCGGCGTCGTCGTCGCGCTCGGCGGTGGCCAGCACGTAGGCCAGGGGCTTGCCGACGTAGTTCATGTAGGTCACGCCGTGCTTGCGCACGTCGTCGAGGAAGCGCGAGGCCGAGAACGTCGTCGGCACCATGGTCGCGCCGCAGGTCAGCGCGACCGCCCAGCCGGCCGCCACCGCGTTGGAGTGGAAGAGCGGCATCGCCAGGTAGCAGACGTCGTCGGGGCCCAGCGAGAAGCGGCCGACCAGGTCGAGGCCCGAGAAGACCGGCAGGATGTGGGGCACCTGCACGGCCTTCGGGTCGCCGCTGGTGCCGCTGGTGAAGATCATCATCATCGTGTCCATGGCGCCCACCTCGCGGTGCGGCACCAGCGGGCCCGCGGCCGCGACCTCGTCGGCCCACTCCTGGGAGTCGACGTCGACGACCCGGGCGCCGCCGAGGTCGAGGCCGGCCAGCAGCGGCAGGTGGGCCTCGTCGGTGAGCAGGACCTGGCAGTCCGCGCGTCGTACGTCGGCGGCGAGCGACTCGCCGCGGCGGGTGGTGTTGATGCCGCACAGCACGTAGCCGCCGAGGCCCGCGCCGGCCATCGCCCGCAGCATCTGGGGGCCGTTGTCGAGCAGGGTGCCGACGTGGGCCGGGCGCTGGGGGTCGAGGGCGGCCACGAGCGCCGACGCCTCGGCAGAGGCCTCCGCGAGGTGCTCGCGCCAGGTCCAGGACCGGTCGCCGTGCACGAGCGCGGTGGAGTCGTCCTCGACCCGCTCGCGCAGCAGCTGCTGGATGTTCTCGGCCACAGGTCCCCCTTGGTGGAACACGTTCTAGTTGACGCGTGTCAACATATGTCGCACGTCACACGAGGGTCAAGGGTCCCGGCCGGGGTCCCGTGGAGCCCCTTGGGGCGGTCGGCTCTTCTCGGGGGGGAGGGGGGTGGCCGACCGCCGCCAGGGTGACGGCCGTCGAGAGGGGGGATTCTCTGCCGTCGACCCCGACACTGCCGAGCCACGAGGTCGATCGCAAGACTGTTGCGAGGGGCCGAAGGCGTGTACTCGCACGCGGGCGGTGTCGCCGAGAGGCCACTTTGATCCGGGCCGGGACAGATTTCTCCGGGAACCGCGGGGACACCTGATGATACCTCCGTGCGGGCCCGTCGCGGGCTGCTCTCGCGTACCTTCGGAGCGTGCCGGAGCCGACCGCAGACGACGAGCCCCGCCTGCTCGACGCGGTCCTGGACCGCGCGGGGGGCCTGGTGCACCGCCACCCCCGCCGGGCCGAGCGCCTCGCCGTGTGGGCCGACCGTCGCGCCGAGCGCGCCGCCGACCGCAGCCGCCTGGCCCGGGCCAGGTACGTGCGGGCCCAGATCATGACCGAGCGCGGAGAGCTCGACGCCGCCCTGGCGCTCATCGCCGACGCTCGGCGGTGGTGGAGCGAGGCCGGGCACACCCTGGCCGCCCTGCGCACCGACCTGGGGCGCATGCACGTCCTCGACGACCTGGGGCGCCACCACGAGGCCATCGAGGTGGGCGAGCGGCTGTCGGCCGCCCTCGCCGAGCTGGGCACGGCGGGTCCCGCGGACGACGGGCAGGAGGCCCGCTACGTGCGGGCCCACGCCGTGAAGAACCTGGGGGTCGCCTACGGGCTGGTCGGCAGGCACACCGAGGCGCTCGAGGCCTACGCCCGAGCCGCGGACGAGTACGCCGCCCTGGGCCGGCACGACGAGACCGCGCTGCCCCTGGCCAACACCGGGCTCGAGCTGCTCGCGCTGGGCCGTCCGGTCGAGGCGCTGGCGGCCTTCGACAGGGCGATCGAGATCTTCGAGCGGGCCGACGACCCCGCGTTCGCCGCGCAGTGCCGGGGCGACGCCGCCCAGGCGCACCGCCAGCTCGGGCAGGTCGGCGAGGCCCTGCGGCTGCTGGAGGAGGCCCGAGGCAGCCTGGAGCGGCTGGGGGCCCTCACCGAGGCCGTGCGGTTGCGGCTCGCGCTGGCCCAGACCCACCTGGCCGTCGGGCTGTGGGACGAGGCGCGCGAGGCCGCCGGCTCGGCGGCGACCCAGGCCGCCGGGTCGGGGCTGCGCCACGACGAGGCACGCGCGCGCTTCCTGGTGTCGCTGTGCGACCTCGCGGAGCACCGGTGCGGGTCGGCGCTCGAGGAGCTGCAGCGGGCCGGGGCGCTCTTCGCCGAGGTCGACGACCGCCAGCACCTGGCCAGGGTGGCGCTGGCGCGTGCGCAGGGCCTGGCGGGGCTGGGCGCGGAGGACGAGGCGCGCGAGGCGGCGGACGAGGCGGTCGCCTTGCTGGAGGCGGGGGGCTGGCAGGTGCCGCTGGTGAGCGCACGGCTGCTGCGGGCGGACCTGGCCACCGACCCGGCCGAGGCCGAGGAGCGCCTGGGGGCGGTGGCCGCGCTGGTGGCCGGCCTCGACCTGCCCGAGCTCAGCTACGAGCACGAGCTGCGCACGGCCAGGGTGCTGCGCTCCCGCGGTGAGCTGGACCTGGCCGCCGACCACCTGGTGCGGGCCCTGGCCGCGCTCGAGCGCGCGGCCGGGTCGCTGCCCGACTACGCGTTGCTGACGGCGTTCCGCATGCACCGCTCGCAGGCGCACGGCGAGCTGGTCGAGGTGCTGCTCGAGCGTGGCGGACCGGGGGACGTCGCCGCGGCCAGCCACGTGGCCGACGACGTCCGGGCGCGCACGCTCGCCGACCTGCTCGCCCGAGCCGCGGGCCGGGGACCGGTCCTGTCGGCGGCGGGCCGCGACCTGGGTGAGGCGTACGCCGAGCTGCAGGCGCAGTACCTCGCCGAGGAGCAGGCCCCGCCCGCGACGCCGACCCGGACCCGCGACCTCGAACGGCGGGTCAGCAGCCTGCGCACGCGCCACCTGGGCGGGGCCGCCGGACCGGGCGTGCGCGAGCGCCGGGCGGGACGCCGGGACGTGCTGGTGCCGACGCTGGCCTACCACGTCTCGGGCGACGACCTGCTGGCCTTCGTGCACCGGCCCGACCGGGTCGAGGCGCGGCGGCTGCCCGGGGTCGTGGGCCGCCTGGGCCGCCTGCTCGACGACCTCGACGACCAGTGGAGCCGTGCCGCGATCGCCTCGGCGCACCTCGCCTCCGGCGCCCGGCCCCTGGTCGGGTCGGCCCGGGCCACGCTGCGCGACCTCCACGACCTGCTCATCGAGCCGGTCGCCGACCTGCTCGTCGGCCTGGGGCCCCGGTTGTGCGTGGTGCCGGACGGGGAGATGGGGACCGTGCCGTTCGCTGCCCTGCACGACGGGCAGGCCCACCTCCTCGAACGGTGGACGATCACCCAGGCCCCGAGCCTGCTGGACGCGGACGGGGCCGCCCCGGCCCTCCCGAGGGCCGCGCGGGCGGTGGTCGCCGGCGTGCCCGACGAGGACGCGCCCCTGGTCGAGCAGGAGGCGCGGGCCGTCGCCGGCTGCCACCCCGGTGCTGTCCTCCTGGCGGGCCCGGAGGCCACGGTGGCGGCGCTGTCCGCCTCCGTGGCCGGCGCCGACGTGGTGCACGTGGCCTGCCACGGGCTGCACCAGCCGCAGGACCCGCTCTTCTCCCGGCTGCGGCTGCACGACCGTTGGCTGCCCTCGGCCGAGGTCGTCCAGCTCGACCTCGACGGTGCCCTGGTGGTGCTCAGCGCCTGCCAGTCGGGCACCCATGCCAGCCAGCGCGAGCCGGTCGGCCTGGCCTGGGCCTTCCTGGCGGCGGGGGCGGCGGGCGTGGTGGTCTGCCAGTGGCACGTGGCGGACGCGACGACCGCGGAGGTGATGGCGGCCCTGCACCGCGCGCTCGCGTCGGGGACGCCCGCCGACGAGGCGCTCAGGGCCGCGCAGCGCGACGCCGTGGCGGGCGGGCTGCACCCCTACTTCTGGGGCGCCTTCGCGCTGGTCGTGGGCCCGACCAGGGCGCGCGCGGTGTCGGCGCAGCGACTCCTTGATCCGACGGAGGCAGCGGTCTAGTCCACCGGTGACCTCGCGCGGGTGAGGCTCGTTGACTGGGTGTCGTGACCGCCGACACATGGAACCAGCCTGCCGATGCCACAGCACTCGTCGTCGCCCACCGGGCCGTCGTACGCCGACGGTCGTGCGCCGCTGTCCGACGCCGACCTGCTGCGCCGCATCCGCGCCGGCCACACCGAGTCGTGGGACGTCCTCATCGACCGGCACCAGCGGCTGGTGTACAGCGTGGCCCTGCGTAGCGGCCTGGACCCCGAGGACGCCGTCGACGTCGCCCAGTCGACCTTCCTGGCCCTGCTCGAGTCACAGGACTCGGTCAAGGACGACGAGCGCCTGGTGGGGTGGCTGGTCACCGTGACCCGACGCCAGGCCTGGCGGGTCAGGGAGCGGCGCAACCGCGAGCGTCCCGCGGCCCAGCCGCAGTCGCTCGACCCCGACGGGCTCGTCGACGGCGGAGGGCTGCTCGACTGGGAGCAGCTCAGCGTGCTGCACACGGCGCTCGACCAGCTCGGGAGCCCGTGCCGAGAGCTCCTCACGGCGCTCTACCTCGACGTGCGTCGGCCCACCTACGCCCAGGTCGCCCGCGAGATGGGGCGCTCCATCGGTGGCATCGGCCCGCTGCGCGGACGGTGTCTCTCCCGGCTGCGCCAGCTCGTGGCGGAGGCGTCGTGAACGCCTCGGAGCCCCGCCCCCCGCGCGCGCTGGCCGCCGACTGGGTGGAGGGGCGCCTGTCGGCCCAGGACGCGGAGCACGCGGCCCGGCTGGCGGGGTCCGACCCCGACTTCCGCGCCGAGGCGGACTTCGTCCGAGAGGTGCTCGCGGCCGGTCAGGTGATGCCCCTGGTCGAACCGCCCCCGGTGCTGCGCCAACGACTGCGCCAGTCCTTCCAGCAGTGGCACCGCGCGCCGTCCTCGCGGGTCTCCCAGCTCCTCGAGGTGGTCGCCTCGCTCGTCTTCGACAGCCACCGCCACCAGCTGGGCCTGGCCACCCGAGGCGCTGCGGCGACCATGCCGGGGCCGGCGCGCCACCTCGTCTACCGCTGCGAGCTGGCCGACCTGATGGTCGAGGCCCGGGTCGACGAGGACGCCGACCAGGTCGACCTGCGCGGCCAGGTCCTCCTCAGCCACGACACCGGTTCCCCGATCTTCACAGCGGAGGTCCTCTGCCCCGACCGGGCGACGCTGTCGGTCGACGCCGACGCCGTCGGCCGCTTCAGCGTGCTGGCGCCGCGAGGCGCCACGGAGCTGAGGGTGAGCAACGGGGAGATGACGATCATCGCCGAGCTCGACCTGCAGACCGAGGAGTCCTGATGAAGACCACGTCCCTGAGAGCCGTCGCCGCCGCCGTCCTGGCGGGGGCCCTGCTGGCCGTGCCTTCCCCCTCGTCGGGGGACCGGCGCGACGACGAGCGCGACGGGCGCGGCACCGACATCGTGGTGAAGCTCGACCCGGCCAGCGGCTACACCGCCCAGGACGTGGAGCGCGACTTCCCCGTCGTCCTGCACGACGACGTGCTGGCGTCGCGCCAGGTCTACCTCTACCGCCCCACCGACCCCGAGGCGTGGGACGGCGACGACGACGAGAAGGACGCCGCGGAGCTGGCCAAGGACATCGAGAAGCACGACGGGGTCGTCTTCGCCGAGCCCGACGTCCGCACCGTCCTGGCCGACGGCCACTACCACAGCTGGCCGCAGGGGACGCCGAGGAAGATCGGCAAGAAAAGCAAGGCGTTCCTGCGCCAGCCGCTGGCCAAGCAGTTCAAGCTCAAGCGGGTCCACCGGATCAGCACGGGCCAGGGGGTGCGGGTCGCGGTGCTCGACACGGGCGTCGCCCGGAGCCACCCCGTCCTGCGCGGGCACCTGCGGGACGGCTACGACTACGTCGACGACGACAGCCGTCCGGTCGACCGTGCGCGTGGCCTCGACGGCAACCAGAACGGTGTCGTGGACGAGGCCTACGGCCACGGCACCTTCGTCGCCGGCATGGTGCTGCTCGTCGCCCCCGACGTCACGATCGTCCCGATGCGGGTCCTCGACAGCGACGGCGCCGGCAGCATCTACCTGGTCGCGCAGGCGATCTGGGACGCCACCGAGCTCGGCGTCGACGTCGTCAACCTCAGCCTCGGCACCTCCGGCCGGGTCGAGTCCGACCTGGTCGACGAGGCCATCGAGCACGCGCACGCGCACGGTGTCGAGGTCGTGGCGGCAGCCGGCAACTCGGCCCAGGACCGCAAGGCCTATCCCGCGGAGCTGGACAAGGTGCTGAGCGTGACGTCGGTCTCGGTCGGCAAGGACTCGGTCTCGAAGTTCGCCAACTGGGGCGACTGGGTCGACGTGGCGGCGCCCGGCAGCCGGGTCCGCGGGCCGGTGCCCTCGCGCGGCTTCGCCCGGTGGGCGGGCACCTCGATGGCTGCGCCCCAGGTCAGCGGTCAGGTGGCGCTGCTGCGCGCTGCGGGCGCCGACCGCAAGGACGGGGAGAAGGCCGTGCAGGAGACCGCGCGCGAGTTCGACGAGGACGAGCGCAAGCGGATCAAGCACGGCACGGTCGACCTGCTCTCGAGCCTGCGCTACCTCGCCTCCCGCTGAGCCCGGGTGCCGGCCCTCAAGCGGGCTCGGCGGCCAGGCGGCGCCCGATCTCGAGCGCCTGCTCGGTGGCGCTGCCGAAGGCGAACTCGAACCGCTTGGCGGTCGTGAAGTAGCGGTGCGCCTCGCCGTCGAGGTCGATGCCGACACCACCGTGGACGTGCACGGTGGTGTGCGCCAGGCGGTGCGCGGCGTCGGCCGCCCAGAGCTTGGCCACGGCGACCTCGGTGTCGGCGGGCAGGCCCTCGGCCAGCCGCCACACCGCCGACCAGAGCACCAGCCGCTGGCCCAGCACGTCGATGTAGCCGTCGGCCAGGCGCTGCGAGACGGCCTGGAAGGTGCCGATCGGACGCCCGAACTGCTCACGGGTGCGCGCGTAGCCGGCGGTGAGCTGCAGCGCCTCCTGGGTCACCCCGAGGAGCTCGGCGGCGGTGCAGACGGTCAGCAGGTGGCCGAGCCGGGCAGCCGTGGCGTCGCCGGGGGCCCCGACCGGCTCGGCGGGCGTGCGTCCGAGGTCGAGACGCGCCACGGTGTCGCCGTCGCTGGTGCGCCCGGTCGCCATCCCCAGTCCCGGCGCCCCCGCCTCCACGAGGAACACGCCCACGCCCTCCGGCGTGCTCGCGCTGACCAGGTACGCCGCGGCGGCGGCGCCGGCGCGCACCAGCACCTTGGTGCCGCTGAGCACCCACCCGTCGGCGTGCGGCTCGGCGGCGACGACCGGGCGGGACGGCAGGTGGCTGCGCTCCTCGGCGACCGCGGCAGTGAGCACGACGGTGCCCCCACCCGCCGCGGGGAGCCAGCGGGCCTGCTGGTCGGCGCCGGCGTGCTCGGCCAGCAGCAGGGCCGCGGCGCCGTGCACGGCCAGCGGCACCGGCGCGACGCGACGGCCCACCTCGACCAGCACCCGGCACAGCTCGACGAGGCCGAGCCCCGCGCCGCCGTGGGCCTCGGGGACCGCCAGCGACAGCAGGCCCGCGGAGCCGAGCTCGGCCCACAGCTCGCGGTCGAAGCGGTCGCCCGCGGCCTCGACGGCGCGCAGCCGCTCGGTGCCGGTCCGGTCGGCCAGGATGCGTGCGGCGAGCTCGGCCGCCTCGTCCTGCTCGGGGGAGAACGTGAAGTCCATCCTGGTCACCTCTTCGCTGCCGGCAGGCCCAGGCCCACGTAGCCGATGATGTCTCGTTGGATCTCGTTGGTGCCGCCGCCGAAGGTCATCACCAGGGCGGAGCGGTGGTAGCGCTCGAGCCGCCCGGCGAGCACCGCGCCCTCGGAGCCGGCGGCGAGGCCGGCCTGCGGCCCGACCACCTCCATCAGGGAGCGGTAGACCTCGGTGGCCAGCTCGGAGCCGTAGATCTTGGTGGCCGAGGCCTCGGCGGGCGAGAGGTCGACGCCCCGGTCGGCGTCGGAGGCCAGCTTCCAGTTCAGCAGGGTCAGCATCTCGATGCGGGCGTGCGCGCGACCGAGCGCGACCTGCACCCACTCGGTGTCGATCACCCGCTGGCCGTCGGGGTTCTTGGTCTCCTGCGCCCATCGGCGCACCTGCGCCAACGACTGGGTCAGCGGGGCCGACGACGTCAGTGCAACCCGCTCGTGGTTGAGCTGGTTGGTCATCAGCGACCAGCCGCCGTTGAGCTCGCCCACCAGGTTGCCGACCGGCACCCGCACGTCCTCGTAGTAGGTGGCGCTGGTGCCGACCCCGGCGACCGTGTGCACCGGGGTGTAGGAGAAGCCGGGGGAGTCGGCCGGCACCAGGATCATCGACAGGCCCTTGTGCCGCGGGAGGTCGGGGTCGGTGCGGCAGGCCAGCCACAGCCAGTCGGCGTACTGGACCAGCGAGGTCCACATCTTCTGGCCGTTGATCACGAACTCGTCGCCCTCCCGCACCGCGCGGGTGCGCAGCGAGGCGAGGTCGGTGCCCGAGCCGGGCTCGGAGTAGCCGATGGAGAAGTGCAGCTCACCGGCCAGGATGCGGGGCAGGAAGTACTCCTTCTGCTCCTCGGTGCCGTAGCGCATGATCGTGGGCCCGACCGTGTTGAGCGTCAGGTAGGGGATGGGCACGCCGTAGTCGGCCGCGACGTCGGTGAAGATGAGCTGGTCGAGCATCGAGCGGGCCTGCCCGCCGTACTCGGTGGGCCAGCCGATGCCCAGCCAGCCGTCGCTGCCGAGCCGGCGGATGACGTCCTTGTAGACACCGGCCTCGCCGAACTCCCCGGTGGCCGCCGACAGGCCGGCGCGCACCTCGGGGGTGACCAGGGCGTGGAAGTACTCGCGCAGCTCCTCCCGGAGGGCGAGCTGCTCGGGCTCGAGGGCCAGGTGCATGGTGGACTCCGGGTCTGCTCGGGGGATCGAGGCGGTCGTACGGGGCCGCGCTCGGCGCGTGTGGCTGGCGCCACACGTCAGAAAACTATAACCTGTTCTCGTTTTGGTCCACCGGCACGACTGGGAGATCCACCATGAGCGGCACGACGAGCAGCACGCCCCGCCTCCTCGACGCGGGGACCGCGCCGGAGCGCTACGCGCGGGGCTGGCACTGCCTGGGCCTGGCGAGCACCTTCGCCGACGGCAGGCCGCACAGCGTCGCCGGCTTCGGCGGTCAGCTGGTCGTCTGGCAGGACTCGCAGGGCGGCCTCAACGTCCTCGACTCCTACTGCCGCCACATGGGCGGCGACCTGTCGCAGGGCAGCGTGAAGGGTGACGAGATCGCCTGCCCGTTCCACGACTGGCGCTGGGGCGGCGACGGGCGCTGCAAGTCGATCCCGTACGCGCGGCGGGTGCCGCTGCGTGCCCGCACCCAGACCTACGCCACCGTCGTGCGCAACGACCAGCTGCTGATCTGGCACGACCCCGAGGGCTCCGCGCCCGACCACGACCTGCTGCCGCCCGAGCTGCCCGGCGTCGGCACCGACGAGTACACCGGCTGGTCGTGGGAGGTGGTGCCGATCGAGGGGTCCAACTGCCGCGAGCTGATCGACAACGTGGTCGACATGGCGCACTTCTACTACGTGCACCTGTCCTTCCCGACGAGCTTCCGCAACGTCTTCGAGGGGCCCCGCGCCACGCAGTACATGGAGTCCAAGGGGCGCCCCGACGTCAGCGGCGGCTACGGCGACGAGGACCTCTTCCTGAGGTCGGAGGCCACCTACTACGGGCCGTCGTACATGATCAACTGGCTCGACGTGGACTACAAGGGCTTCCGCACCGAGGTGGTGCTGATCAACTGCCACATCCCGACCGGGCCCGACTCGTTCACGCTGCAGTACGGCATCACCGTCAAGAAGCCCGAGGGTCTCGACGAGGCCACCGCGCAGTTCATCGCCGCCAAGTACGCCGACATGTTCGGCAGCGGCTTCCTCCAGGACGTGGCCATCTGGAAGAACAAGGTGCCGGTGCAGAACCCGCTGCTCTGCGAGGAGGACGGGCCGGTCTACCAGCTGCGCCGCTGGTACGAGCAGTTCTACGTCGACGTCGCCGACGTGCGCCCCGACATGACCGAGCGCTTCGAGTTCGAGGTCGACACCACGAAGGCCAACGAGTACTGGCAGCAGGAGGTGGCCGCGAACCTCGAGCGGCGCAAGGCCGACGACGCGGCCGCGGCCACCCGGGACTCGAGCGTCATGACGGGCACCTGATGGCCTCGTTCGTGCCCACCAGCGCCGAGACGCTGGAGGACCAGCGGCTCTACACCCAGGCCCGGCTCAGCACCGTCGCGTGCCTGGGCTGCGGGGCCGAGGTCGGGGTCAAGAAGAACAGCGAGCACCACACCTCGATCCAGTGGAGCACCGCGGCCCGCGAGCGGTGCCCCGAGCTGTCGGGACGCCCGTCCGACCCCTCCGGTCGCGGTCTCCAGCAGGGCTGCGGGCGGCTGGTCGCGAGCATCGAGGCCGCTGTGCGGGACGGAGCGGTCCCCGTCGGGGCCGAGGACGGATACTGAGGCCGTGGACACCGACATCTTCGAGCTCGAGGTCGTCGAGGTGGTAGAGGAGACCGCCGACGCCCGCTCCATCTCGTTCCGGGTCCCCGAGGGCGCCGAGGAGCACTTCCGCTACCGCCCGGGGCAGTTCCTGACCCTGGCCGTCCCCTCGGACCAGACCGGTGTCGCGGCCCGCTGCTACTCGCTCTCCTCGAGCCCCCACGACGACGGCCCGCTGACCGTGACGGTCAAGCGCACCGTCGACGGCTACGCCTCCAACTGGATCTGCGACCACCTGCGCCCGGGCTCGACCATCCGGTCGCTGGCCCCGAGCGGCATCTTCACCCCCGCCTCGCTCGACGCCGACCTGCTGCTCTTCGCGGGCGGCAGCGGCGTCACGCCGGTGATGTCGATCCTGCGCACCGCGCTGGCCCGTGGCACCGGACGCATCGTGCTGTTCTACGCCAACCGCGACGAGCGCTCGGTGATCTTCGCCGCCGAGCTGCGCCGGCTGGCCGCCGAGCACCCCGAGCGGCTGCACGTCGTGCACTGGCTGGAGTCGGTGCAGGGGCTGCCGGACCAGGCGCAGCTGCGGGCCTTCGCCGCCGAGCACGTCGACCGCGACGCCTTCGTGTGCGGTCCGGCGCCCTTCATGAAGGCCACCGTGGCCGCGCTGCGCGACCTCGACTTCCCGCGGGCCCGTCGGCACCAGGAGAAGTTCGTCTCGCTCGGGGGCAACCCCTTCGGGGAGGCCGTGGTCGTCGAGGTGACCGACACCGGCCCCGAGGCCGGCCCCGAGGTCGGCCCCGCGAGCCTGGAGGTGGAGCTCGACGGCACCACCCACTCCTTCGACGACTGGCAGCGCGGCACCACGATGCTCGAGCACCTCGAGGCCAAGGGCGTGCCCGCCCCGTTCTCGTGCCGCGAGGGGGAGTGCTCGGCGTGCGCGGTCAGGCTGCTGGAGGGCGAGGTCACGATGAGGCACAACGACGTCCTCGACGCCGAGGACCTGGCCGACGGCATCCGGCTGGCCTGCCAGTCGCTGCCGGCCGCCGACGCCGTCCGGGCGACGTACCACTGAGCCGTCCCGCCGCCGGGCCGCACCGGGTGCTGCACGACGCGGCAACGTGAAATCCACGGGACGGTAACAGCGCTCCCAGGCCCGCGAGGGCCCACGCTCCGGTCTAGACCAGAAGTTCAAATGGTTGGCAACAGGTGTCGCGGGGGAACAGGGGTCGTTGAGATGGGTGTCCGCACCCGCCACCGACTCCCCTGGAGACCCTCATGGTCACCCCCGCCGTGCTCCTCGCCGTGCTCCTCGTCTGCTGCGCCGCCGCCCTCGCGTCGGGCCCGGTGGGCGAGCGCCAGCGCTCCCGCGAGCGCAACCGGCGGCTGCGCTACGTCGAGCGCCACCCGCAGCGGGTCAACCTCGGTGACATCGAGACGCTGATGCGTGCCCACGAGCTGCCCGAGGAGGAGATCCGCCTGCTCTCGGCGAAGGCCCGCAGCCGCGGGATCCGCCCGCTGACGATGTGGATGTGGATCCAGCAGCGCGGCGTGCACACCCTCGCCGTCGTGGTGGCGGCCGACCTGTCCCACGAGGAGCTCATCGCCCACCTTGCGCACGGCACCGTGCCCGACCTCGCCGAGCTCGAGGTCTTCGCCGCGCTCAACGGGCTGACCCGCTCGGGTGCCGAGCCGACCCGCACGGTGCTGGGCACCTCGGCCGCCGTGGCGCCGCCGAGCCGGCCCGCGGCCCCCTCCGTCGGTCCGCGCACCCCGCTGGGCGGCCCGGCCGAGCCCGCCCGACGCGCACTGCCGCCGGTCACCGACCCGGGGTCGTGGCCCTACGGCGACATCCGCGACATCCTCGGCACCGACGGGCGCGACGGCTACGCCGCCTAAGGCGTCACCAGCCGCGCTCGCGCCACTGCGCGAGGTGCGGGCGCTCCGCCCCGATCGTCGAGTCGTCCCCGTGCCCGGGGTAGAACCAGGTCTCGTCGGGCAGCGTGGCGAAGATCTTGTGCTCCACCTCGTCGACGAGCTGGCGGAAGGCCGCCTCGTCGCCGAACGTCGCGCCCACCCCGCCCGGGAAGAGCGAGTCGCCGGTGAACAGGTGGGGCTGCCCCTCCGGGTCGTCGTACCTCAGCGCCACCGAGCCGGGGGTGTGCCCGGCGATCGCCAGGACCTCGAGGCGGCACCGCCCGACCTCCACGGTGTCGCCGTGCGCCAGCCGGCGGGTGACCTCGACGCCGGTCTGCTCCGTGACGGCGTCGGCGTCGGGCTCCCCGACGAGCACGGCGGCCCCGGTCGCCGCCACCACGGGCGCGAGGGCGCGGTGGTGGTCCCAGTGCTGGTGGGTGGTGACCACGCAGGCCAGCCCGGCACCGCCCACGAGCGGGAGCAGCGTGTCGGGCTCGGCCGCGGCGTCGACCAGCAGCTGCTCACCGGTCTCGCGGCAGCGCAGCAGGTAGCAGTTGTTCGACATCTCCGGGTCGACCGCGACCTTGGTGATGCTCAGGTGGGCCAGCTCGCGCACCTGCGGGTCGCTGCCGGGCCGGACGTCTCCTCGGTAGGTCATGGGCCCAGCATGCCGCGGCGGGCGTGACGAACGGCGCACCGGCCGGGTGTGGGTCGCAGGCCGTCGCGCTGGCACCGTTGTCGGTGGCGGGTGGCAGTGTGGCGACAGCGTGACGACAACGTGCGTCCGCAGCGGCGCCGCCGTACCATCGCGAACGCGTGTTCGATCGACCAGGGAGACTTCGTGCAGGACCAGCTCATCATCCGGGGTGCCCGGGAGCACAACCTCAAGGACGTCTCGATCGACCTGCCCCGGGACTCCCTGATCGTCTTCACGGGCCTGTCCGGCTCGGGCAAGTCGTCCTTGGCGTTCGACACCATCTTCGCCGAGGGCCAGCGTCGCTACGTCGAGTCGCTGTCGGCGTACGCCCGCCAGTTCCTGGGCCAGATGGACAAGCCCGACGTCGACTTCATCGAGGGGCTCTCGCCCGCGGTCTCGATCGACCAGAAGTCGACCTCGAAGAACCCGCGCTCGACGGTCGGCACCATCACCGAGGTCTACGACTACCTGCGGCTGCTCTACGCGCGGGCCGGCCGCCCGCACTGCCCCACCTGCGGTGCCCCCATCGAGCGGCAGACGCCGCAGCAGATCGTCGACCGGGTGCTGGCCCTCGAGGAGGGGCGTCGGTTCCAGGTGCTGGCGCCGGTCATCCGCGGGCGCAAGGGCGAGTACGTCGACCTGTTCTCCCAGCTGCAGACCCAGGGGTTCTCGCGGGCCCGGGTCAACGGCGAGACGCACACCCTCGACGCGCCGCCGACCCTCGACAAGCAGAAGAAGCACACGATCGAGGTCGTCGTCGACCGGCTCTCGGTCAAGGAGTCGAGCAAGCGCCGCCTCACCGACTCGGTCGAGACCGCCCTCGGGCTCGCCGGCGGGCTCGTGGTCTTCGACTTCGTCGACCTCCCGGCCGACGACGAGCACCGCGAGCTGCGCTTCAGCGAGAAGATGGCCTGCCCCAACGAGCACCCCATCGACGTCGACGAGCTCGAGCCGCGCTCCTTCTCCTTCAACTCGCCCTTTGGCGCCTGCCCGGCCTGCACCGGCCTGGGCACCCGCATGGAGGTCGACGGCGAGCTGGTGGTGCCCAACCCGGCCGCGACGCTGGGGGAGGGCGCGATCCAGCCGTGGAGCCACGCCCACGTCTCCGACTACTTCCTGCGCCTGCTCGGCGCCCTCGGCGGCGAGCTCGGCTTCGACCTCAACACGCCCTGGGAGGAGCTGACCGCCTCCGCGCGCAAGGCGATCCTGGACGGCCACTCCCGCAAGGTCCACGTCGTCACCCGCAACCGCTACGGGCGCGAGCGCGCCTACGACGCGGCCTTCGAGGGCGTGCGCTCCTACGTCGAGCGCCGCCACCGCGAGGCGGAGTCCGACACCAGCCGCGAGCGCTTCGAGAGCTTCATGCGCGAGGTGCCCTGCCCCACCTGCGACGGCTCGCGCCTCAAGTCGGTCTCGCGCTCGGTGACGCTGACCTCGGTCGCCGACGGCGAGCCGCGCCGCGCCGGCATCGCCGAGGTCTGCGCGCTGCCCATCAACGAGGCCTCGCAGTTCCTCAGCGAGCTCGACATGACCAGCCGCGAGCGCCAGATCGGCGAGCGGGTGCTCAAGGAGATCCACGAGCGCCTGCAGTTCCTGCTCGACGTCGGTCTCGACTACCTCTCCCTCGACCGGCCCTCGGGCTCGCTGTCGGGCGGCGAGGCGCAGCGCATCCGCCTGGCCACCCAGATCGGCGCCGGCCTGGTCGGGGTGCTCTACGTGCTCGACGAGCCCTCCATCGGCCTGCACCAGCGCGACAACCAGCGCCTCATCGAGACGCTGCTGCGGCTCAAGGACCTCGGCAACACCCTGATCGTCGTCGAGCACGACGAGGACACGATCAAGGTCGCCGACTGGGTCGTCGACATCGGTCCCGGCGCCGGCGAGCACGGCGGCCAGGTCGTGCACAGCGGCACCGTGCAGGACCTCTACGACCACCCCGACTCGATGACCGGGCAGTACCTCTCGGGCCGACGCGAGATCCCGGTGCCCGCCGTGCGCCGCCCGCGCACCAAGGGCCGCGAGCTCAAGGTCCTGGGGGCGCGCGAGCACAACCTGGCCGACGTCGACGTCTCGTTCCCGCTCGGGCTCTTCGTGGCCGTCACCGGCGTCTCCGGCTCGGGCAAGTCGACCCTGGTCAACGACATCCTCTACACCTCGCTGGCCAAGCAGATCTACAACGCCCGCTCCCTGCCCGGGCGCCACCGCGCGATCACCGGCACCGAGCACGTCGACAAGGTGATCCACGTCGACCAGTCGCCCATCGGGCGCACCCCGCGCTCGAACCCCGCGACCTACACCGGTGTCTTCGACCACGTGCGCAAGCTCTTCGCGGCCACGCCCGAGGCCAAGATGCGCGGCTACCTCCAGGGCCGGTTCTCCTTCAACGTCAAGGGCGGGCGCTGCGAGGCCTGCTCGGGCGACGGCACGCTCAAGATCGAGATGAACTTCCTGCCCGACGTCTACGTGCCGTGCGAGGTCTGCCACGGCGCGCGCTACAACCGCGAGACGCTCGAGGTGCACTACAAGGGCAAGACCATCGCCGAGGTCCTCGACATGCCGATCGAGGAGGCCGTCGACTTCTTCGCCGCGGTGCCCGCGATCTCGCGGCACCTGACCACGCTGGTCGAGGTGGGCCTCGGCTACGTCCGCCTCGGGCAGCCGGCCACGACCCTCTCGGGCGGCGAGGCGCAGCGCGTCAAGCTCTCCGCCGAGCTGCAGAAGCGCTCCACCGGCCGCACCGTCTACGTGCTCGACGAGCCCACCACCGGGCTGCACTTCGAGGACATCCGCAAGCTGCTGCTGGTGCTGGGCCGCCTGGTCGACTCCGGCAACACGGTGCTGGTCATCGAGCACAACCTCGACGTCATCAAAACCGCCGACTGGCTGGTCGACATGGGTCCCGAGGGCGGCTCCCGCGGCGGGCTCGTGGTCGCCGAGGGCACCCCCGAGCAGGTGGCTGCGGTGCCCGAGAGCCACACGGGCCGCTACCTGGCCCCGCTGCTGGAGGGCAAGGAGGCCGAGCAGCCCGCCGGGATGCTGGCCGCCGACGAGGCGCCCGCCCCGGTGCGCGCCACCCGGCGCCAGGCCGCGGCGCGCGCCGCCAACGAGCGCGCGGCGACCACCCGGCGTACGCCCGCGAAGAAGACGAGGAAGCCGACCGCCAAGAAGTAGGTGCCCCATGTGGGGGTGTGCAGGGTGCTCGCCGCCTGCCTAGGCTGAGGCCATGAGCCAGCGAGCATCCTCGAGCCCGATCAGCCGCCGCCACGCCCTGGGCGGAGCAGCCGGGGTGGGCCTGGGGCTGCCGCTCCTGGCCGCCTGCGGCGGGAGCGACGACGACGCCGCGGCCACCGACACCGAGACCAGCGCGGGGGTCGAGGCGGGGACCCCGCTGACCACCACCGACGCCGTCCCGGTCGGCAGCGGGGTGATCCTCGCCGAGGAGAAGGTCGTGGTGACCCAGCCGAGCGAGGGCGAGTTCAAGGCCTACGCCAACATCTGCACCCACCAGGGCTGCGCGCTCGAGAGCATCAGCGCCGACGGCATCCGCTGCCCCTGCCACGGCTCGGTCTTCGACGTGGCCACCGGCGAGCCGACCGACGGTCCTGCCGACAGCCCGTTGAACGAGCTGCCCATCACCGTCGACGGCGACTCGATCACCCTGGCCTGAGCGCCGGGCCGTCCCCGGCGGCTCGTAGGCTGGGGCGGTGCCCGACCGACCCGCCCGACCAGCCGCACGCAGTGCCCGCGGCCCGCAGTCCTACCGGCCCGAGCCGGGCTCGATCCCGACCGGTCCCGGGGTCTACCGCTTCCGCGACGCCAAGGGCCGCGTGGTCTACGTCGGCAAGGCCAAGAACTTGCGGGCCCGGCTGTCGTCGTACTTCCAGGACATCGCCCACCTGCACCAGCGCACCGCCACGATGGTCACCACGGCGGCCAGCGTCGAGTGGACCGTGGTCAACACCGAGGTCGAGGCGCTGCAGCTGGAGTACTCCTGGATCAAGGAGTACGACCCGCGCTTCAACGTCAAGTACCGCGACGACAAGTCCTACCCGTGGCTCGCGGTGACCGTGGGGGAGGAGTTCCCCCGGGTGATGGTCGGGCGGGGCGCCAAGCGCAAGGGCACCCGCTACTTCGGCCCCTACAGCCACGCCTGGGCGATCCGCGAGACCGTCGACATCCTGCTGCGGGTCTTCCCGATGCGCTCGTGCAGCAACGGCGTCTTCAAGCGCTCCGCCCAGATCGGGCGGCCCTGCCTGCTCGGCTACATCGACAAGTGCTCCGCGCCCTGCGTGGGGCAGGTCAGCGCCGAGGAGCACCGCGAGATCGTCGACGACTTCTGCGACTTCATGGGCGGGCAGACGCGGCCGTTCCTGCGCCGCATCGAGAAGCAGATGTACGCCGCCTCCGAGGCCATGGACTTCGAGAAGGCCGCCCGGCTGCGCGACGACCTCGGCGCGATGCAGCGGGCCCTGGAGAAGCAGGCGGTGGTGCTGGGCGACGGTGCCGACGCCGACGTGATCGCGCTGGCCGAGGACCCGCTCGAGGTCGCGGTGCAGATCTTCTACGTGCGCGGCGGGCGGATCCGCGGCCAGCGCGGCTGGGTCGCCGACCGGGTCGAGGAGGGCGGCACCGCCGAGCTCGTCGAGCACTTCCTGCTGCAGCTCTACGCGGGCGACTCCGAGTCGATCCCGCGCGAGATCCTGGTGCCGGCGCTGCCTACCGACCACGCGACCTTCGAGGAGCTGCTCAGCGAGCTGCGCGGCTCGCGGGTGCAGATCCGGGTGCCCCAGCGCGGTGACAAGAAGACGCTCCAGGAGACCGTGGCCTCCAACGCCGCCCAGGCGCTGGTGCTGCACAAGACCAAGCGCGCCAGCGACCTGACCACGCGCAACCGGGCCCTGGAGGAGATCCAGGAGGCGCTCGAGCTCGACGACGTGCCGCTGCGCATCGAGTGCTACGACGTCTCGAACCTCCAGGGCACCGAGGTGGTGGCCTCGATGGTGGTCTTCGAGGACGGGCTGGCCCGCAAGGGCGAGTACCGCAAGTTCGTCATCAAGGGCGTCGACGGCCAGAACGACGTCGCCTCGATGCACGAGGTGATCACGCGGCGCTTCCGCCGCCTGCTCGACGAGCAGGCCCGCTCCCAGACCGTCGAGGGCCAGGACGGGCCGATGCTCGTGGACCCCGAGACCGGCCGCCCCCGCAAGTTCGCCTACTCCCCGGGCCTGGTGGTCGTCGACGGCGGCCCGCCGCAGGTCGCCGCCGCCGTGCGCGCGCTCGACGAGCTCGGCATCGACGACGTACCCGTCTGCGGGCTGGCCAAGCGGCTCGAGGAGGTGTGGGTGCCCGGCCAGGAGGACCCGGTCATCCTGGCCCGGTCGTCCGAGGGTCTCTACCTGCTCCAGCGCATCCGCGACGAGGCGCACCGCTTCGCCATCACCCACCACCGCAGCCGGCGCTCGAAGACGATGGTCGAGAGCGTCCTGGACGACGTGCCGGGCCTGGGCGAGGTGCGGCGCAAGACGCTGCTGACGCACTTCGGCTCGTTGAAGAAGCTGCGCGCCGCAACCGTGGAGGAGATCTCGCAGGTGCCGGGCATCGGTGCGCGCACGGCCGCCTCGATCAAGGCCGCGGTCGCCCCCGAGGGCGGCTCCGGGGAGACTGCTCCGGTCATCGTTTCGGTGAACACCGCCACGGGAGAGATCGAGGAAGCATGACCCAGCAGCAACCGACCACCGGACCGCTCGTCGTGGTCACCGGGATGACCGGCGCCGGGCGCAGCACCGCGGCCAAGGAGCTGGAGGACCTCGGCTACTACGTCGTCGACAACCTGCCGCCCAGCCTGCTGCGCGACGTCGTCCGGCTGGTCGACGAGAGCCAGGGCGCCGGGCAGCCGATCGCGGTGGTCGTCGACGTGCGCTCGGGCTCCTTCTTCGGCTCGCTGCAGGCGAACCTGGCCCAGCAGGCCACCGGCCGCCGCGCCACGCTGGTCTTCCTGGAGGCCACCGACGACGTCTTGGTGCGCCGCCAGGAGGCCGCCCGGCGCCCGCACCCCCTGCAGGGCAGCGGCCGGCTCCTCGACGGTCTCGAGCGGGAGCGGGTCGTGCTGGCCGACCTGCGTGGCGAGGCCGACCTGGTCATCGACACCTCGGCGCTCAACGTGCACCAGCTCACCGCGCGCATCCGGGAGGCCTTCGGGTCCCCGGAGTCGACCGACCTGCGCATCCGGGTCGTGAGCTTCGGGTTCAAGTACGGCATACCCGTCGACGCCGACTACCTCGCCGACATGCGCTTCCTGCCCAACCCGCACTGGATCCCCGAGCTGCGCCCCCACACCGGGCGCGACCAGGAGGTCTCCGACTACGTGCTCTCGCAGCCCGGCGCCGCGGAGTTCCTCGACGGCTACCTGCCGGTCCTGACCGGGGTGGCCGAGGGCTACCTGCGCGAGGGCAAGCGCTTCATGCGGGTCGCCATCGGCTGCACCGGCGGCAAGCACCGCAGCGTCGCGATGACCGAGGAGATCACCCAGCGCCTCGTCGACCTCGGGCTGCGGGCCACGGCCACCCACCGTGACCTGGGCCGCGAGTGAGCGCCGCGTGACGCCCTCCCGACCCACCGACCGGGCCCAGTCGGTGGTGGCCCTCGGCGGCGGGCACGGCCTGCACGCCTCGCTGCGTGCGCTGCGGCGCCTGGTCGACGAGGTGGTGGTCGACGACCTGACCGCGGTGGTCACGGTCGCCGACAACGGCGGTTCGTCCGGCCGGCTGCGCGGCGAGTTCGGCGTGCTGCCGCCCGGTGACCTGCGGATGGCGCTGGCGGCCCTGTGCGGTCTCGACGAGTGGGGCGGCACCTGGGAACGGGTGCTGCAGCACCGCTTCGCCGGCGAGGGCGAGATGAACGGCCACGTGGTCGGCAACCTGCTGATCGTGGCCCTGTGGGAGCAGCTCGGCGACCACGTGCAGGCCCTCGACCTGGTCGGCCGCCTCCTCGGCTCCACCGGCAGGGTGCTCCCGATGGCCCTGACCCCGCTCGACATCACCGCGCAGGTGCGCGGCACCGACCCCGCCGACCCCGACGGGCTCACCCTGGTCCGCGGGCAGGTCGAGGTCGCCACCACCGACGGGGTGATCACCCGCGTCGACCTCGAGCCCGACGCCCCGCTGGCCTGCCCCGAGGCGCTGCAGGCCGTGGCCGACGCCGACTGGGTGGTGCTGGGCCCCGGCTCGTGGTTCAGCTCGGTGATCCCGCACCTGCTGGTGCCCGACCTGCGGCGGGCCCTGGTCGAGACCGAGGCGCGCGCCGTGGTCGTGCTCAACCTCGAGGAGCAGCCGGGGGAGACCGGGGGGTTCGGGCCCGCCGACCACCTCGCCGTGCTCGTCGAGCACGCCCCCGAGCTGGCCGTGCACACCGTCCTCGCCGACACCCGGATGGACCCCGCGGAGCACGAGCACCTGCGCGAGGTCGTGGGTGCCGCTGGGGCGCGGCTCGTCGTCGCCGACGTGGCCTCCGACGACGGCACCCCGCGCCACGACCCGGCCAAGCTGGCAGCGGCGTACGAGCAGATCATGCTGGGACAGGAGGCCGGCCCCGACGCCGACCTCGTGGCGCGACCGTGATCGTGGCAGGATCAGCGGCATGGCGATGACGGCACAGGTGAAGGCGGAGCTCGCCTCCACCCAGATCACGAAGACGTGCTGCCGCAAGGCCGAGGTGGCCTCGATGCTGCGCTTCGCCGGGGGGCTGCACATCGTCAGCGGCCGCATCGTGGTGGAGGCAGAGCTCGACACCGGTGCCGCGGCCCGGCGCCTGCGCCGCGACGTCTCAGAGGTCTACGGGGCCCAGTCCGACGTGGTGATGGTGCAGGGCAACGGCATCCGCAAGGGCAGCCGCTACATCGTGCGCGTGGTCAAGGACGGCGAGTCGCTGGCCCGCCAGACCGGGCTGCTCGACCAGCGCGGCCGGCCGGTGCGCGGGCTGCCGCCCGCGGTCGTCGCCGGCGGCGGCTGCGACTCGGTGGCCGCCTGGCGGGGCGCGTTCCTGGCCCACGGCTCGCTCACCGAGCCCGGCCGGTCCTCCTCGCTCGAGGTCACCTGCCCCGGCTCCGAGGCGGCCCTGGCCCTGGTGGGCGTGGCGCGACGCCTCGGCATCCAGGCCAAGGCCCGCGAGGTGCGCGGGGTTGACCGGGTCGTCATCCGCGACGGCGACGCCATCGGCCAGCTGCTCACCCGGCTCGGTGCCCACGAGTCGCTGATGGCCTGGGAGGAGCGCCGGATGCGGCGCGAGGTGCGGGCCACCGCCAACCGTCTCGCCAACTTCGACGACGCCAACCTGCGCCGCTCGGCGCGCGCGGCCGTCGCGGCCGGTGCCCGGGTCGAGCGGGCCATGGAGATCCTCGGCGACGAGGTGCCCGACCACCTCAAGCTCGCCGGCACCCTGCGCCTGGAGCACAAGCAGGCCTCCCTCGAGGAGCTCGGGCAGCTGCACGAGCCGGTGCTCACCAAGGACGCCATCGCCGGGCGCATCCGGCGGCTGCTGGCGATGGCCGACAAGCGCGCCGAGGACCTCGGCATCCCCGACACGGAGTCCTCGTTGACCCCGGAGATGATGGCCGAGGAGGGCTGAGGCCCGGTCCGGCACGGCTGCGGCACCCGGTTACCGGGACGTACGCCGGGACGGGGCTGCGACCTCGCCGACGGTGGCGATAGGGTCGGGCTGCACGCCGCTCCGGTCCCGGGGCGGGCCGTCAGCCACAGAGCAGGAGCAGCAGTGACCGTTCGAGTAGGTATCAACGGGTTCGGCCGGATCGGCCGCAACTTCTTCCGCGCCGTGCGCGCCTCCGGCGCCGACATCGAGATCGTCGGCGTCAACGACCTGACCGACAACGCCTCGCTGGCGCACCTGCTCAAGTTCGACTCGATCCTCGGGCGCCTCGACGCCGACGTCTCCGCGACCGAGGACGAGATCCGCGTGGGCGACCAGGTCGTCAAGACCTTCGCCGAGCGCGACCCCGCCAACCTGCGCTGGAGCGACCTCGGCGTCGACGTCGTCGTCGAGTCGACCGGCTTCTTCACCGACGCGACCAAGGCCCGCGCCCACGTCGACGCCGGCGGCGCCAAGAAGGTCATCATCTCCGCGCCCGCCTCCAACGAGGACATCACCGTCGTGATGGGCGTCAACCACGAGCTGTACGACCCCGCGCAGCACACGGTGATCTCGAACGCCTCGTGCACCACCAACTGCCTCGCGCCGATGGCCAAGGCCCTCAACGACGAGTTCGGCATCGTCAAGGGCCTGATGACGACGGTGCACGCCTACACCGCCGACCAGAACCTGCAGGACAACATCCACAAGGACCCGCGCCGCGCCCGCGCCGCCGCCCTCAACGTGGTGCCCACCTCGACCGGTGCGGCCAAGGCCATCGGCCTGGTCCTGCCCGAGCTCAAGGGCAAGCTCGACGGCTACGCCCTGCGCGTGCCCGTGCCCACCGGCTCGGCCACCGACCTGACCTTCGAGGCCGGTCGCGAGACCACCGTCGAGGAGGTCAACGCCGTGATCGAGAAGGCCGCCGACGGCCGCTTCCTGCGCTACTCCACCGACCCGCTGGTGTCCTCCGACATCGTCACCGACCCGGCGTCGTGCATCTTCGACGCGCCGCTGACCAAGGTCATCGGCAACCAGGTCAAGGTCGTCGGCTGGTACGACAACGAGTGGGGCTACTCCAACCGCCTCGTCGACCTCATCGGCTACATCGGCGAGACGCTCTGACGGTGGCCTCGCACACCGATCTCGACCAGCTGCTCGCCCAGGGGGTCGCCGGCAAGCGCGTCCTGGTCCGCTCCGACCTCAACGTCCCCCTCGAGGGTGCCGCCGACGCGCGCGTCATCACCGACGACGGACGCATCCGGGCCAGCGTGCCCACCATCCGCGCCCTGGCCGACGCCGGGGCGCGGGTGGTGGTCACCGCCCACCTCGGGCGGCCCCAGGGTGCCCCGGACCCGGCGTACTCGCTGGCGCCGGTGGCGGCCCGGCTGGGCGAGGTGCTGGAGCGTGACGTGGCCTTCGCCCGCGACACCGTCGGCGAGTCGGCCCACGAGACCGTCGCGGCGCTGGAGGACGGCCAGGTCGCGGTGCTCGAGAACGTGCGCTTCGACGCGGCCGAGACCAGCAAGGACGACGCCGAGCGCGGCGGCTTCGCCGACCGGCTCGCCGAGCTGGCCGACGTGTTCGTCTCCGACGGCTTCGGCGTCGTGCACCGCAAGCAGGCCTCGGTCTACGACGTCGCCCAGCGGCTGCCGCACGCCATGGGCGGGTTGGTGGCCACCGAGATCGAGGTGCTGCGCCGGCTGACCGAGACCCCGGAGCGGCCCTACGTGGTCGTCCTGGGCGGCTCGAAGGTCTCCGACAAGCTCGGTGTCATCGACAACCTGCTCGGCAAGGCCGACAAGCTGCTCATCGGCGGCGGCATGGTCTTCACCTTCCTCAAGGCCCAGGGCCACGAGGTCGGCAAGAGCCTGCTCGAGGAGGACCAGCTCGACACCTGCCGGGCCTACCTCGAGCGCGCGGAGGCCTCCGGCGTGCAGATCCTGCTGCCCGGCGACGTCGTGGTCGACACGGCGTTCCCCTCGGGCGACCGCTCGCCCGAGCCGCGCGTGGTGCCGGCGACCCAGATCCCCGCGGACTGCCTGGGGCTCGACATCGGTCCTGCGGCCGGCGCCGACTTCGCGGCCGCCCTGGCCGACGCACGCACCGTGTTCTGGAACGGTCCGATGGGCGTCTTCGAGGTCCCGGCCTTCTCCGACGGCACCCGCGCCGTCGCGCAGGCGCTGACCGGTGTGGACGGCCTGACGGTCGTCGGCGGCGGCGACTCCGCGGCCGCCGTCCGCGCGCTCGGCTTCGACGAGGCCGCGTTCGGCCACATCTCCACCGGTGGTGGGGCCTCCCTCGAGTACCTCGAGGGCAAGGACCTGCCCGGCATCGACGTCCTGGAGGACTGACCCACATGGCCCGCACCACCCCCGCCCCCGGGCGCACCCCGCTGATGGCGGGCAACTGGAAGATGAACCTGAACCACCAGGAGGCGGTGGTCCTGGTCCAGAAGCTCGCCTGGGTGCTCAAGGACAAGAAGCACGACCACGCCAAGGCCGAGGTGGTCGTCGTACCGCCCTTCACCGACCTGCGCTCGGTGCAGACGCTCGTCGACGGCGACCGGCTGCCGGTGCGCTACGGCGCGCAGGACGTCTCGGTGCACGAGTCGGGCGCCTACACCGGCGAGATCTCGGCCTCGATGCTGGCCAAGCTCGGCTGCTCCTACGTGGTCGTCGGGCACTCCGAGCGCCGTGAGCACCACGGCGAGACCGACCAGGTCGTCAACGCCAAGGCGCACCGGGCCCTGGGTGCCGGCATGACGCCCATCGTGTGCATCGGCGAGGGCCTCGAGACCCGCCAGGCCGGCGAGCACGTGGCGTACTGCCTGGCCCAGGTCGAGGGCTCGCTCGCCGGGTTCACGCCCGAGCAGGTCGCCGGCCTGGTCGTGGCCTACGAGCCGGTCTGGGCGATCGGCACCGGCGAGGTGGCCACGCCCGACGACGCGCAGGAGGTCTGCGCGGCGATCCGCGAGCACGTGCGGGGCTCGCACGGCGACGCGGCCGCCGACGGCGTGCGCGTGCTCTACGGCGGCTCGGTCAAGGCGGCCAACGTGGCCGGCATCATGGCCAAGGACGACGTCGACGGCGCGCTGGTGGGCGGTGCGAGCCTGCAGGCCGAGGAGTTCGGCGGCATCTGCCGGTTCTACGACATGCCGGTCCTGTGACCCGCGGCGACGTGACGTAGGCTTCGCGACCGTGGAAACGTTCCTCACCATCATCCTCGTCCTCACCAGCTCCCTGATGATCCTGCTCGTGCTGCTGCACAAGGGTCGAGGCGGCGGTCTCTCCGACATGTTCGGTGGCGCCGTGTCGAGCTCGCTCGACATGTTCGGTGGCGGCGTGTCGAGCTCGCTCGGCGGCTCCTCGATCGCGGAGCGCAACCTCGACCGGCTCACGGTCGGCATCGGCGTGATCTGGTTCGCCACCGTCATCTCGATGGGGCTCCTGCTCGCCTACTGATCCGTCCGTCCCTGTTCGACCGTCGTTGAAGGAGAGCTCGTGGCTGGTGGAGGAAGCGCGATCCGGGGCAGCCGGGTCGGTGCCGGACCGATGGGTGAGGCGGAGCGCGGCCAGGCCGCCCCCCGCCAGACGGTGACCTACTTCTGCGCCCGCGAGCACCGCTCGGTCGTCGCGTTCTCCGTCGAGGCCCAGGCCCCGGAGTCGTGGGACTGCCCCAAGTGCGGACTGCCGGCCAGCATGGACGCCGACAACCCGCCCCCGGCGCCCAAGATCGAGCCCTACAAGACCCACCTGGCCTACGTGAAGGAGCGGCGCTCCGACGAGGAGGCCGCCGAGATCCTCACCGAGGCCCTCAAGCTGCTGCGCAGCCGCCGCAAGTCCGGCGACCTCATCTTCTGACCGACCCGGCGCCAGTTCCTCGCCGAGCCGGCGCCACTTCCTCGCCGACCCGGCGCCACTTCCTCGCCGAGCCGGCGCTGGTTCACGTCGGCAGGCCTTGGCGCGACCTGGCTCTTGCATAGGCCTGGGCAGCGAGCCGGTCCACGTCGGCCAAGGGTCCGAAGACGTTCTCCCTGCGGAAGACGGCGATCGTCCAGCCCTGCTCGTCCGCGTCAGTACGCCGAGCCCGGTCGTGCGCGCGCTGCTCGGGGGAGGAGTGCCACTCCTCGCCGTCGTACTCAGCGCCGAAGCGGCTGTCGGGGTCCGCGAGGTCGAGCCGCGCCACGAATCGTCCAGCCTCCCAGACCTCCACCTGTGGCTCGACCGGGATGCGTCGCTCGACGAGTCGCAGACGTAGCACCGACTCGCCTGGCGACTCGGAGCGCCCGTCGGCCAGCGGAGCCACCGCGCGCAGGGTGCGGACCCATCGGGCGCCGGTGAACCGGTGTACGTGCGCCAGCAGCTCGTCCCGCTCGAAGGCACCGAGCCGGAGCATGGCGTCGAGTCCCGCGATAGCCCGCTCGGGCCATCTCACGCGCCCGAGGTCGAGCGCCGTCCGCAGCGGGGACGTGACCTTCACCCCCTCCATCTCGACCACGTCGGAGGCTAGAAGGCTGCGTTCGCCACCATCGACCAGTCCGTTGCGCAGCCGACCGTGCCCGCGCCTGCGGAAGATCGTCAGCGGCATCACCTGCAAGTGCTCACCCGGTGCCAGCACCATCTCGGCACCGTGCAGCCACCCGGCGTGGCGGTCGCACACCACGGAGTCGGCCGGGATCACGAGCCGCAAGCAGGCCAACCGCAGGCACGTCGAGTCGGGCGTGGTCGCAGCGACGTACACGCCACGGAGCGGGCGACTCAGGGCGCCTGCGGTGACGAGGGCAGTGAGCTGGTTCGGTCGCAGCCCGACCTCTCGGGCGGTCTGGTGGGTGAACGGTCGGTCCAGCGGGAGCGGGAAGTCGCTGGGCAGCTGACCGAGCATGAGGGCATGAGTGAGATCCATGCACCCGTTGTGCCCGCGCGGCCCTGGCCCAGACATGGGTGGCGGTGAGCTGTGGACAACCGAGGGAACTGCCGCCGACTCGGCGAGGAACTGGCGCCGGCTCGGCGGGGAAGTGGCGCCGGGTCGGCGGGGAAGTGGCGCCGGGTCGGGTCAGAGGTGGGAGGCGGCGGGGCGGTCGAGGAACCAGGTGGTCTCCTCGCGGCCCCGGGGCACGCTGGCGGGGGTCTCCGCGGGCGTGGCGGCGGGGGAGAGGGCGCGGGCGACGGCCTCGGCCTTGCCCTCGCCGCTGACCAGGAACCAGGTGCTGCGGGCCCGGGCCAGGGTCGGGAAGGTCAGGGTGACCCGGTCGGGCGGCGGCTTGGGGGAGTCGTGCACCGCGACGACCGACCGCTCCTGCTCGTCGAGCTGGGGGAAGCCGGGGAACAGCGAGGCGACGTGCCCGTCGGGGCCCACGCCGAGCATCAGCACCTCGAAGCCGTCGGCACCGTGCTCGGCCAGCGCGTCGGCGTACCGCTCGGCGGCCTCCTCGGCGGTCGCGACGTCGTCGGTGGAGGGGACCTCGTGCACGTGCTCGGCCGGTACGCCGAGGGCGTCGATGAACGCTGCACGCGCCTGGCCGGCGTTGCGGTCCTCGGAGCCGGCGGCCACGAACCGCTCGTCGCCCCACCACAGCGCCACGCGCGTCCAGTCGACGTCGCTGGCGGCGCCGAGCCGCGCCAGCTCGGCGTGCACGGCGTCGGCGATGGTGCCGCCGGTCAGCACGACGTGCGGCACCCGGTCGGCGCTCTGGGCGTCGGCCAGGCGCGCCAGCAGCTCGCCGGCCACCGCGGTCGCCAGGGCCGCCGCGTCGTCGTGGACCTCGATCAGCGCTTCGGTGGTCATCCGGCTCCGTCCGTGCGCCGGTGGGCGCGGTAGTACTCGATCAACGAGCGGGTGGAGGGGTCCTGCCCGGCCAGTGCGTCGGCGTCGCCGGCGACGGCGGGGCCGACCTCCTGGGCCAGCTGCTTGCCCAGCTCGACGCCCCACTGGTCGAAGCTGTCGATGCCCCACACCACGCCCTGGGTGAAGGTGATGTGCTCGTAGAGCGCGACCAGCTGGCCCAGCACCGAGGGCGTCAGCGCCGGGGCCATGATCGAGGTGGTCGGCCGGTTGCCGTCGAAGACGCGGGCCGGCACCACCGACTCCTCGGTGCCCTCGGCTCGCACCTCGTCGGCGGTCTTGCCGAAGGCCAGCGCGCGGGTCTGGGCGAAGAAGTTGGCCAGGAACAGCTCGTGGACGTCCTGCTCCCCGTCGCGCAGCGGGTGGGCGGGCGTCGCGACCGCGATGAAGTCGGCCGGCACCAGCCGGGTGCCCTGGTGGATGAGCTGGTAGAAGGCGTGCTGGCCGTTGGTGCCGGGCTCGCCCCAGAACACCTCACCGGTGCCGGTCGTGACCGGGGTGCCGTCCCAGCGCACCCCCTTGCCGTTGGACTCCATCGTCAGCTGCTGCAGGTACGCCGGGAAGCGGTGCAGCAGCTGGGCGTAGGGCAGCACGGCGTGGGTCTCGGCGCCGAGGAAGCTGGTGTACCAGATGTTCAGCAGCCCCATCAGGAGCGGGACGTTGGCGGCCGGCTCGGCGGTGCGGAAGTGCTCGTCGACCGCGTGCATGCCCGCCAGCAGCTCGGCGAACCGCTCGGGTCCGATCGCGACCGCGAGCGAGGTGCCGATGGCGGAGTCGAGCGAGTAGCGACCGCCGACCCAGTCCCAGAACCCGAAGGCGTTGTCGGGGTCGATGCCGAAGTCGGCGACCTTGTCGAGCGCGGTCGAGACGGCGACGAAGTGGCGGGCCACGGCGTCGGAGGCGTCGACGTCGTCACCCAGGCCCTCGAGCAGCCAGGCCTTGCACAGCCGGGCGTTGGTGAGGGTCTCGAGGGTGCCGAAGGTCTTGCTGGACACGACGAACAGCGTGGTGGCCGGGTCGAGCCCCTCGAGGGTGAGCGCGGCGTCGCTGGGGTCGATGTTGCTGATGAAGCGGCACTCGACGCGCTCGTGCACGTAGGGCTTGAGCGCCTCGTACGCCATCACCGGACCCAGGTCGGACCCGCCGATGCCGATGTTGACCACGGTGCGCACCGGCTCACCGGTCGCACCCACCCACTCGCCGGAGCGCACCTTCTCGGCGAAGGCGTACACCCGGTCGAGCACCTCGTGGACGTCGGCGACGACGTCCTGGCCGTCGACGACCAGCTGTGCGTCGCGAGGCAGGCGCAGCGCCGTGTGCAGCACCGCGCGGTCCTCGGTGACGTTGACCCGCTCCCCGGCCAGCATCGCGTCGCGCCGCTCCGCGACGCCGGTCTGCTCGGCGAGGGCGAGCAGCTGCTCGAGCACCGTCTCGTCGACGAGGTTCTTCGACAGGTCGACGTGCAGGTCGGCCAGCGCGTGCGTCAGCCGGCCGGCCCGCTCGGGGTCGTCGGCGAACCACGCCCGCAGGTCCGGGTCGAACCCGGTGGCGTGCGCCGCCAGGCGGGCCCAGGCATCCGTCGAGCGCGGGTCGTGGGACGCCGTCGAGCTCATGCCCCGGCCTTCTCCATCTGACCCTGCACGGTCTCGACGAGCTCGGTCCAGGACTTCTTGAACTTGTCGACGCCCTCGGTCTCGAGGACCTCGATGACCTCGTTCCAGTCGACGCCGACCTCACGGATGCGCTCGATCAGCGCACCGGCCTCGTCGCCGGTGCCGGTCACCTTGTCGCCCTGGACGTCGCCGTGGTCGGCGACGGCCTCGAGCGTCTTCTCCGGCATCGTGTTGACGGTGTCGGCGACCACGAGGTCGGTGACGTACATGGTGTCGGAGTAGTCGGGGTTCTTGACGCCCGTCGAGGCCCACAGCGGCCGCTGCGGGTTGGCGCCCGCCTCGGCCAGCCGCTTCCAGCGGTCGGAGGCCATGACCTCCTCGTACGCCGCGTAGGCGAGGCGGGCGTTGGCCACCGCGGCCTTGCCGCGCAGCTCGAGCGCCTCGTCGGTGCCGATCTTCTCCAGGCGGGCGTCGACCTCGGAGTCGACGCGCGAGACGAAGAAGGAGGCCACCGAGTCGATCGTCGACAGGTCGACGCCGGCCTCGTGCGCCTTCTCCAGGCCGGAGAGGTAGGCGTCCATCACGTCCTGGTAGCGGGTGATGCCGAAGATCAGCGTGACGTTGACGCTGATGCCCTCCGAGATCGCCGTCGTGATGGCCGGCAGACCCTCGAGGGTCGCCGGGATCTTGATCAGCACGTTGGGGCGGTCCACGGCCTTCCACAGCGCACGCGCCGAGGCCATGGTGCCCTCGGTGTCGTTGGCCAGGTCGGGCTCGACCTCGATCGAGACCTTGCCGTCGTGCGCGGTCGAGCGGGTCACCGGCTCGAGCACGTCGCAGGCGTTGCGGACGTCCTCGGTGGTGAGCTCGAAGATCACCTCGTCGACGCCCTTGCCGTCGGCGACCAGCTGGCGCAGCTGCTCGTTGTAGCGCTCGCCGTCGGCGATGGCGCCGGCGAAGATCGTCGGGTTGGTGGTGACGCCGACGACGTGCTTGGCGGCGACGAGCTCGGCGAGGTTGCCGGTCTCGATCCGCTCGCGCGACAGGTCGTCGAGCCAGATGGACACACCGGCGTCGGACAGGGCCTTCAGGTTCTCACTCATGGTTCCTCCTGGTGCGGGTGCTGGTCTGGGGTGCGTACGACGTCGGGCTCAGCCGGCCGCGGCGGCCAGGGAGTCCCGGGCCGCGTCGGCGACGGCCTGGGCCGTGATGCCGTACTCGGTGTAGATGCGGGAGTACTCGGCCGAGGCGCCGTAGGTCTCGATGGACACGATCCGGCCCTGGTCGCCGACGACGTCGCGCCAGCCCATGGCGATGCCGGCCTCGACGGCCACACGGGCCTTGACGGTCGCGGGCAGCACGCGCTGGCGGTAGGAGTCGTCCTGCGCGTCGAACCACTCGCGGCACGGCATCGACACGACGCGGGCGCGGACGCCCTGCTCGGCCAGCATGGCGCGGGCCTCGACGGCCAGCTGCACCTCGGAGCCGGTGCCCACCAGGATCACGTCGGGCTCGCCGCCCTCGGCGTCGATGAGCACGTAGCCGCCGCGGTGGACCTCGGAGGTGTCGGCGTAGCCGTCCTCGCCGCGGGGGAAGACCGGGAGGTTCTGGCGCGAGAGCGCCAGCCCGGCGGGCCGGTCGGTGGTGCGCATGATGTGCGCCCAGGCGGCCGTGACCTCGTTGGCGTCGGCCGGGCGGACGACGTCGAGGCCCGGGATCGCGCGCAGCGCGGCGACGTGCTCGACCGGCTGGTGCGTCGGGCCGTCCTCACCGAGACCGATGGAGTCGTGGGTCCACACGTAGGTGACCGGCAGACCCATCAGCGCGGCCAGGCGCACCGCGGGGCGCATGTAGTCGGAGAAGGTCAGGAACGTGCCGCCGAAGACGCGGGTGCCGCCGTGCAGGGCGATGCCGTTCATGATCGAGCCCATCGCGTGCTCGCGGATGCCGAAGTGCAGCACGCGGCCGGCGTACGGGTCGCCCTTCCAGGAGTCGGTCGAGCGCTCGGCCGGGATGAAGGAGGGCGCGTCCTCGATGGTGGTGTTGTTGGAGCCGGCGAGGTCGGCCGAGCCGCCCCACAGCTCGGGCACCTTCGCAGCGATCGCGTTGATGACGGCGCCGGAGGCCTTGCGGGTGGCGACGTCCTTGCCGGCGGGGAACGACGGCAGGTCGGCGTCCCAGCCCTCGGGCAGGGTGCGGGTGCGCATCCGCTCGAAGGCGGCTGCGCCCTCGGCGTTGTCAGCGGCCCAGCGGGCGAACTCGTCGTCCCAGGCGGCCTGCGCGGCCTTGCCGCGCTCGACGGCGGCCCGGGTGTGCTCGAGGACGCCGTCCTTGAGCTCGAAGGTCTTCTCGGGGTCGAAGCCCAGGACCTCCTTGGTGGCCGCGACCTCGTCGGCGCCGAGCGCCGAGCCGTGGGAGGCGCCGGTGTTCTGGGCGTTGGGGGCGGGCCAGGCGATGATCGTCTTGAGGACGATGAAGCTGGGGCGGTCGGTGACCGCGTCGGCGGCCTCGATCGCAGCGTGCAGCTCGTGGACGTCCTCGACGTACTCGTCGCCGCCGTTGGTCCAGTCGACGGTCTGGACGTGCCAGCCGTAGGCCTCGTAGCGGGCCGCGACGTCCTCGGCCAGGGCGATGTCGGTGTCGTCCTCGATCGAGATCTGGTTGGCGTCGTAGATCACCGTGAGGTTGCCGAGGTTCTGCACGCCGGCGAGGGCGGAGGCCTCGGCGCTCACGCCCTCCTCGATGTCGCCGTCGCTGCAGATGGCGAAGACGCGGTGGTCGAAGAGCGAGGGGCCGTCACCGGCGGCGGGGTCGAGCAGCCCGCGCTCGCGGCGGGCGGCCATCGCCATGCCCACGGCGTTGGCGACGCCCTGGCCCAGCGGGCCGGTGGTGGTCTCGACGCCGGCGGTGTGGCCGTGCTCGGGGTGGCCCGGGGTCTTGGAGCCCCACTGGCGCAGCGCCTGGAGGTCCTCGATCTCCAGGCCCCAGCCGCCGAGGAAGAGCTGCGTGTAGAGGGTGATGGAGCTGTGCCCGGCCGACAGCACGAACCGGTCGCGACCGGCCCAGTCGGGGTCGGCGGGGTTGTGGCGCATCACCTTCTGGAACAGCAGGTACGCCGCCGGCGCCAGGCTCATCGCCGTGCCGGGGTGCCCGTTGCCGGCCTTCTCGACCGAGTCCATGGCCAGCACGCGGGCGGTGTCCACCGCGAGCTGGTCGGTGTCGGTCCACTCGAGGGAGGCGGGAGAGGTCACGGGGTTCCTTCCGATGGGGAACTACAGTCGTTTTCAGGTGCCACGGGGTGCAACAGAGCCCGGGCCCAGGCGATTCCGAGCCTACCGATGACGGGCAGTAGACTCTCATCCGCACCTCCCCACCTCACCCGTCTGCACATCGAGGACCCTTCGTGACCCACGCCGGCCAGTCGGCCGCTGACGCCCTGCACGACGACGCGACGGCGAGTGGCGGGCCCGGACCCGCACGGTTCCGGGACGTGGTGGCGGCGTACGTCGGCCTGACGAAGCCGCGGGTCATCGAGCTGCTGCTGCTGACCACGGTGCCGGTGATGTTCTTCGCCGCCCGTGGCGTGCCGCCGCTGGGCTTGGTGGTGGCCACCGTCGTGGGCGGCACGTTCTCGGCCGGCTCGGCCTCGGTGTTCAACTGCGTCTACGACCGCGACATCGACGAGCAGATGCGCCGCACCAGGCGCCGCGCCCTGCCCCGCCACATCGTCAGCGCCCGCGCGGCGCTGGTCTTCGGCCTGGTGCTGGGCGTGCTGTCGGTGGTCGTCCTCTACGTGTGGGTCAACCCGCTCTCGGCGCTGCTGGCCGTGGCGGCGGAGGCCTTCTACGTGTTCGGCTACACGATGGTGCTCAAGCGCCGCACGACCCAGAACATCGTGTGGGGCGGCCTCGCCGGCTGCTTCCCGGCCCTGATCGGCTGGACCGCTGTCACCGGTGAGCTGGCCTGGACGCCCGTGGTGCTCTTCATGGTCGTCTTCTTCTGGACGCCCCCGCACACCTGGGCCCTGGCGCTGCGCTACCGCGAGGACTACGCCAACGTCGACGTCCCGATGCTGCCCGTGGTGGCGCCGGCGCGCGAGGTGGGTCGCCAGATCGTCCTCTACTCGTGGGTGATGGTCGCCACCTCGCTCCTGCTGTGGCCCGTCGCCGGCACCGGCCCGGTCTACCCGGTCGTGGCCGCGGTCCTGGGCGCCGTCTTCCTGGTCGAGGCGCACCGCATGTGGGGCCGCACCAAGACCGCGGACGACCTGGCCACGATCCAGCCGATGCGCCTCTTCCACTCCTCGAACCTCTACCTCTCGCTGCTCTTCGTCGCCGTCGCGCTCGACCCCCTGCTCCTGGGCTGACGCCCTCGGGCGCCGAGCCGGCCGGCTCGAACCGGCCGGGTCGCGGCGGTCGTCGGTCGAGCAGGGAGGAGCGCCAGCGACGAGCGTCGTAGAGACCCGGTGAGGTCCGTGCTCGCCGTACGTCGTGGGGTTGCGGGGTCTCGGCGACGCTCGAGCCTTCGGCCCTCGCTGCTCGACCAACGGCGGTGGTGCGCCGAGCCGGCTGGTGTGAACGGGTCGGCTCGTGCTCGCCGTACGTCGTGGGGTTGCGGGGTCTCGGCGACGCTCGAGCCTTCGGCCCTCGCTGCTCGACCAACGGTGACGCCCTCGCTGCTCGACCAACGGTGACGCCCTCGCTGCTCGACCAACGGTGACGCCCTCGCTGCTCCGACGGCGGTGGGGCTAGGGGTGGCGGACGCGCAGGAGGGTCCAGGTGACGCTGGCGGAGAGGACCGCCGCGCCGAGGAGGTGGAGGCCGACCAGCAGGACCGGCAGGTCGGTGAAGTACTGCACGAAGCCGATCACGCCCTGGGCGAGCTCGACGCCGAGCAGCACCAGGGCGGCCTGGACCGCCTTGCGGGGGGCGCCCTGGACCAGCAGGGTCACGACCAGGCCGATGGTCAGGCCGAGCAGCAGGAAGACGGCGTCGGCGTGCAGCTGGCTCCACTGGGCGGGGTCGAGACCGTTGCGGTCGGTGTTCGCGTCGCCGGCGTGCGGGCCGGCCCCGGTGACGACGGTGCCGAGGTAGAAGACCACCCAGGCGGCGGCGACCACGCCCCAGGCCAGGGCGACGCCCGGGCCCCGGGCGGGGGGCACGGGCCGGTCGAGGACCTGCAGGAAGCGCACGGAGATCGCGACGAGCAGCAGCGAGAGCAGCAGGTGGAGCGAGACGATCCACGAGTTCAGGTCGGTGAGGACGGTGATCCCGCCGATGACCGCCTGCATGGGGATGCCCAGGCCGAGCACGACCGAGATCCGCACCAGCTCGCGGCGCCGGGTGCGCAGGGCCGCGACGAAGAGCAGCACGGCCACGGCGACGAGGACGAAGGTGAGCAGCCGGTTGCCGAACTCGATGGCCGAGTGGAACTCGAGCTCCCCGTGGGGGGTGAACGACTCGTCGGTGCAGCGCGGCCAGGTCGGGCAGCCGAGCCCCGAGCCGGTCAGGCGCACCGCGCCACCGGTGACCACGATGCCGATGTTGGCGACCACGGAGGCCCAGCCGGCCCAGCGGGCCTGGCGCAGACGGGTGGTGTGCACGTCGGGCACGGTCCTCACTCCCACTTGAAGGTGCGGGCGGTCAGCACGGTGCCCAGGGCCGCCCACCCCGCGAGCACCGCCAGGGGCAGGAGCGCCACCTGGCCGTCGATCAGGGCGCTGCGCATCCCGCCGCCCAGGGCGCCCGAGGGCAGCCAGCGCACCACCTCGCCGAACCCGCCGTACGCCGTCGCCGGCAGCACGACGGCCCCGCCGGCCATCAGCAGCAGGTAGACGAGGTTGGCGGCGGCCAGCGTCGCCTCGGCGCGCAGCACGCCGGCCACGAAGAGGCCCAGCGCGGCGAAGGCCGCGGTGCCGAGCGCCGCGGTCGCGAGCGCGCCCCCGAGCGCGGCGGGCGCGGCCTCGGGCGACCAGCCGAGCAGCAGCGCCACGCCGCCCACGACGACGAGCTGGAGCAGCTCGACGAGCAGCAGGGCGAGGACCTTGCCGGCCAGCAGGCCGGTGCGGGGCAGGGGAGAGGAGCCGAGACGCTTGATGACGCCGTAGCGACGCTCGAAGCCGGTCGCGATGGCCAGCGAGGTGAACGCCGTCGACATGACGGCCAGCGCCAGCACGCCGGGGGTGAAGACGTCCACCGGGCGGCCGTCGAGCTCGAGGCCGATCCGTTCGGAGCCGGCGACGGCGCCGACGAGCACGATCACCGGGATGACGACGGCCAGCAGCAGCTGCTCGCCGTTGCGCAGCATCAGCCGCGCCTCCATCCGTGCCTGGGCCAGCACCTGGCGGTGCAGCGGCGCGCCACCGGGCCTGGGGGTGAAGGTGCCGCTCGTAGGGGTGCTCACGACGGGTGCTCCTCGAGCTCGCGGCCGGTCAGCTGGAGGAAGACGTCCTCGAGGCTGCGGGTGCCGAGCGTCAGCGACTCGGGCAGGACCCCCTGCTCCTCGCACCAGCGCGAGACCCGCGCCAGGGTGGAGGCGTCGGCCGGGCCGGTGACGAGCAGGCTGAGCGAGTCGAGCAGGGTGACGCTGGTGCCGGGGCCGAGCGCCTCGGTGAGCGACTCGGGCGCACCCGGCGGGAACGGCCTCGTCACCACCAGGCGGATCGTCGAGACGCTGCCGCCGCGGGTCAGCTCCAGCGGTGAGCCGGAGGCGATGAGCCGGCCGTGGTCGATGATGTGGACGGTGTCGGCGAGCCGCTCGGCCTCGTCCATGTAGTGCGTGGTGAGCACGACGGTCACACCGTCGCCGCGCAGCTCCTCGAGCAGCTCCCACGTCGTGCGCCGGGCCTGAGGGTCCATGCCCGCGGTCGGCTCGTCGACGAAGACGATCTCGGGGCGGCCCACCAGCGCCATGGCCAGGCCGAGCCGCTGCTGCTGCCCGCCGGAGAGCCGGCGGTAGGGGGTGCGTCCGCACTCGGCGAGACCGAGCCGCTCGACGAGCAGGTCGTGGTCGACGGGGTGGGCGTGCAGCGCCGCGACGTGGCGCAGCATCTCCTCGGCCCGGACCCCGCTCCACGCGCCGCCGCCCTGCAGCATCACGCCGATGCGCGGCAGCAGCTCGCGCCGGTCGCGGACGGGGTCGAGGCCCAGCACCCGCACCCGGCCCTCCTGCGGTCGCCGGTAGCCCTCGCAGGTCTCCAGCGTGGTGGTCTTGCCGGCTCCGTTGGGGCCCAGCACCGCGGTGATCGAGCCGCGCGCGACCTGCATCGACAGCCCGTCGACGGCGGTCTTGTCGGCGTACCTCATCACCAGTCCGTCGATCGCCACTGCCGGGGCGTCGTCGGGGCGCGCGGCGTCGCGCGCGGGGGTCGGTGGCACCCCCGAAGTGTAGGGAGGCGACCGGAGCCCTCCGGGGCGGCCCTAGGCTGGCCGGCGTGAACGTGTGGCTCATGGCACTGGTGCTGGCGCTGACCGGGGTCGCCGTCGTGGCCACCGTGGTGATGGTGGTGCGCGACCAGTCGCCGCCCAGCGATCCCTACTTCCTGCTGCTCGGCGCGCTGGTGGTGGCGCTGCTGGTGCAGGTGGTCGTCGGGCTGGTCGCGCTGGCCCGCACCGACGCCGACGTCGCCGGGCCCACCTTCGTGGCCTACCTGCTCACCGCTCTGCTGGTGGTGCCCGTCGGCGCCGCGCTGGCGCTCGTGGAGCGCAGCCGCTGGGGCAACGTCGTGCTGCTGGTCGCGCTGATGACCGTGGCGGCCATGCAGGTGCGCCTCGACTCGCTGTGGACCGGCGCCGGTGCCTGAGTCCGCCTCGCACCTGGCCAGCGGGCCGGGCCGCGTGCTCGTCGCCGTGTACGGCGTCCTGGGCCTCGCCGCGACCGGGCGCTCGACCGTCCAGCTGCTCGGGCAGCCCGAGGAGGCCCCGCTGGCCTACTCGCTCTCGCTGCTGGCGGCCGTCATCTACCTGGTGGCCACCGCCAGCCTCCTGCGCAGCACGCCCCGCGCGCGCCTGGTGGGGCTGGTGGCCTGCTCGGTCGAGGCCGTCGGCGTGCTGGCCGTGGGGGTGCTGACCTACACGGCGCCCGACCTGTTCCCCGACAAGACCGTCTGGTCGCACTTCGGCCAGGGCTACGCCTTCCTGCCGCTGGTGCTGCCGTTCCTCGGTCTGGCCTGGTTGAGACGCACGTCACTGCCCGTGAGCGGGTAAGGCTGCCCTTGCTTGAACGGCTCCGAGCATTAACGGCACACTGATGTTGTGGAATTCAACCGGACGACCGACGAGCCGACGCGCCAGCGCGTCGCGCGCTCGATCCTGGTCGACGGCCCCTCCACCGCAGCGGCTCTCGCCGAGCGTCTCGACCTGACCCCGGCAGCCGTGCGCCGTCACCTCGACCAGCTGGTCGAGGAGGGCGCGGTGGAGCCCCGCGAGCACCGCACCGCCGGCGCCCGCGGACGGGGTCGTCCGGCCAAGGAGTTCGCGCTCACCGAGCGCGGGCGCGAGGGCTTCGACCAGCAGTACGACGACCTCGCGGTCCAGGCGCTGCGGTTCCTGGCCGAGACCGGGGGCGAGGACGCCGTGCGCGCCTTCGCCGACCGGCGGATGGCCTTCATCGAGGACCGCTTCGAGGCCACCGCGGCCGAGAACCCCGACCTGAGCAAGGCCGAGGTGCTGGCCCAGCTCTTCTCCGAGGAGGGGTACGCCGCCACGGTGCGCCAGCTGCCCGGGCACGGTCCCGGGGCGCTGAGCGCGGGGGAGCAGCTGTGCCAGCAGCACTGCCCGGTCTCCCACGTGGCCCACGAGTTCCCCCAGCTGTGCGAGGCCGAGACCGCGGCGATCAGCCGCGTCCTCGACCACCACGTGCAGCGACTGGCGACGATCGCCCACGGCGACGGCGTCTGCACCACCTGCATCCCCGACCTGCCGGCCACGAGCCGGCGCACCACCCGTCCCACGACCCGCAACGAGAAGGAGTCGGTCACCTCATGACCTCGATCGAAGAACTCAACCCCGAGCTCCAGGGCATCGGTCGCTACGAGTTCGGCTGGGCCGACTCCGACGACGCGGGCGCCAACGCCACCCGCGGCCTCAACGAGGCCGTCGTGCGCGACATCTCGGCCAAGAAGTCCGAGCCGCAGTGGATGCTCGACCTGCGCCTGAAGGGCCTGAAGCTCTTCGACCGCAAGCCCATGCCCACCTGGGGCTCGGACCTGTCGGGCATCGACTTCGACAACATCAAGTACTTCGTGCGCTCCTCGGAGAAGCAGGCCGCCACCTGGGACGACCTGCCCGAGGACATCAAGAACACCTACGACAAGCTCGGCATCCCCGAGGCCGAGAAGCAGCGCCTGGTCTCCGGCGTCGCGGCCCAGTACGAGTCGGAGGTCGTCTACCACTCGATCCGCGAGGACCTCGAGGAGCAGGGCGTGCTCTTCCTGGACACCGACACCGCGCTCAAGGAGCAGCCCGAGCTGTTCAAGGAGTACTTCGGCACCGTCATCCCCGTCGGTGACAACAAGTTCTCCGCGCTCAACACCTCGGTGTGGTCGGGCGGCTCGTTCATCTACGTGCCGCCGGGCGTGCACGTCGACATCCCGCTGCAGGCCTACTTCCGGATCAACACCGAGAACATGGGCCAGTTCGAGCGCACGCTGATCATCGTCGACGAGGGCGCCTACGTGCACTACGTCGAGGGCTGCACCGCCCCGATCTACTCCTCCGACTCGCTGCACTCCGCGGTCGTGGAGATCATCGTCAAGAAGGGCGGTCGCTGCCGCTACACGACCATCCAGAACTGGTCGAACAACGTCTACAACCTCGTCACCAAGCGCGCGACCTGCGAGGCCGGCGCGACCATGGAGTGGGTCGATGGCAACATCGGCTCCAAGGTGACGATGAAGTACCCCGCCATCTACCTGATGGGCGAGCACGCCAAGGGCGAGACCCTGTCCATCGCCTTCGCCGGCGAGGGCCAGCACCAGGACGCCGGCGCCAAGATGGTGCACGCCGCCCCGCACACCTCCAGCTCGATCCTGAGCAAGTCGGTGGCCCGCGGCGGTGGGCGCACGTCGTACCGCGGCCTGATCCAGGTCAACGAGGGTGCGCACGGCTCGAAGTCCAACGTGCTGTGCGACGCGCTGCTGGTCGACCAGATCAGCCGCTCCGACACCTACCCCTACGTCGACATCCGCGAGGACGACGTGTCGATGGGCCACGAGGCCAGCGTCTCGAAGGTCTCCGACGACCAGCTCTTCTACCTCATGTCGCGCGGCATGGAGGAGGACGAGGCGATGGCGATGATCGTGCGCGGCTTCGTCGAGCCGATCGCCAAGGAGCTGCCGATGGAGTACGCCCTCGAGCTCAACCGCCTCATCGAGCTGCAGATGGAGGGCGCGGTCGGCTGAGCGCCGCCGTCGTCCTCGCCCACCACCGCACCAAGAAAGCAATCACTGACTGTGACCGTGACTGATGCCGCCCGCGAGAGCGTGGCCTCCGCCCTCGAGGTCGACCGGGTGAACTCGCACCTGAACCCGCCGCCCTCCTACGACCTGGCCGACCACCCGGTGCCCACCGGGCGCGAGGAGGTGTGGCGCTTCACGCCGCTCAAGCGGCTGCGTGGCCTCCTCGACGGCGAGGCCTCCTCGTCGTCGCTGACCTGGACCACCGAGATCCCGGCGGGGGTGACCCTCAGCGAGACCGACGCCGCCTCGGCGCGCCAGCTCGGTGAGCTGGCGCCCAACGACCGGCCCTCGGCGCTCGCCGTGGCCAACGCGGCCTCGGCGCTGCTGCTCGACGTGCCCGCCGACCTCGAGGTCGAGGAGCCGGTCGTGCTGCGCCTGCACGGCGAGTCCGTCGACGACGTCGTCTGGGGCCACCACGTGCTGCGCTTCGGCGCCCACAGCAAGGCCACGGTCGTGCTGGTGCACACCGGTTCCGCCCGCTACAGCGCGACCACCTCGGTGATCGTCGGCGACGGCGCCCAGGTCAACGTGCTGACCCTGCAGGACTGGGACGACGACGCGGTGCACCTGGGCCGCGACGCCATCCGGGTCGGGCGGGACGCCTCGGTGCGCCACACCTCGATCAGCTTCGGCGGCGACCTGGTGCGCCTGCACGCCAACGTCGAGTACGACGGTCCCGGCGGCGAGGCCGAGCTCCTCGGCCTGTACTTCGCCGACGAGGGCCAGCACCTCGAGCACCGGCTCTTCGCCGACCACACTGCTCCCAAGACCAAGTCGAACGTCCTCTACAAGGGCGCGCTGCAGGGCCAGGGAGCCCACACGGTCTGGATCGGCAACGTGCTGATCCGCCCCGTCGCCGAGGGGATCGAGACCTACGAGGAGAACCGCAACCTGGTGCTCACCGACGGCTGCCAGGCCGACTCGGTGCCCAACCTCGAGATCGAGACCGGCGAGATCGAGGGTGCCGGGCACGCCTCGGCCACCGCGCGCTTCGACGACGAGCAGCTGTTCTACCTGCGCAGCCGCGGCGTCTCCGACGAGGAGGCACGCCGCCTCGTCCTGCACGGCTTCTTCAACGACCTGATCCGCAAGGTGGGGGTGCCGTTCCTCGAGGAGCAGATCACCGCCACCGTGGAGGAGGAGCTCGCGAAGAACGTGCTCAAGGGCTACCGGCCGGCCACCGCATGAGCCTCCAGCGCGCCTGCCGGCTCGACGAGGTGCCCGCCGACGAGGGCCTCGCCGTGACGGTCGACGACGTCGCCGTGGTCGTGGCCCGCGACGGTGACGACGTGCACGCCCTGCAGGACCTCTGCTCGCACGCGGCCGTCGCCCTCAGCGAGGGCGAGGTCGCCGGCGGGGTCATCGAGTGCTGGCTGCACGGCTCGTGCTTCGACCTGCGCACCGGCAAGCCCACCGGCCTCCCGGCCACCGAGCCGGTCTCGACCTTCCCCGTGGAGGTCCGTGACGGCGACGTGTACGTCGACGTGGCCAGCACGCTCAACGGCGTGACCCCCTCCTGAGACTTCTCCACCCAGAAAGAGAGACACACACATGAGCACCCTCGAGATCAAGGACCTCAAGGTCTCCGTCAGCACCGACGACGGCCCCAAGGAGATCCTCAAGGGCGTCACGCTGACCATCAAGGACGGCGAGACGCACGCGATCATGGGGCCCAACGGCTCCGGCAAGTCGACGCTGGCCTACTCGATCGCCGGCCACCCCAAGTACGACGTCACCGGCGGCACCGTGACCCTCGACGGCGAGGACGTGCTGGCCATGTCGGTCGACGAGCGCGCCCGCGCCGGCCTCTTCCTGGCGATGCAGTACCCCGTCGAGGTCCCCGGCGTCTCGGTGTCGAACTTCATGCGCACCGCCAAGACCGCCGTGGACGGCGAGGCCCCCAAGCTGCGCACCTGGGTCAAGGACGTCAACGCCGCGATGTCGCGGATGAACCTCGACGCCAGCTTCACCCAGCGCTCGGTCAACGAGGGCTTCTCCGGTGGTGAGAAGAAGCGCCACGAGATCGCCCAGCTCGAGCTGCTCGACCCGAAGGTCGCGATCCTCGACGAGACCGACTCCGGGCTCGACATCGACGCGCTGAAGGTCGTCTCCGACGGCGTCAACCGCTTCCGCGGGGGCGAGGGCAAGGGTGTCCTGCTGATCACCCACTACACCCGCATCCTGCGCTACATCGAGCCCGACTACGTGCACGTCTTCGTCGACGGCAAGGTCGCCGAGCAGGGCGGGCCCGAGCTCGCCGAGCAGCTCGAGGCCGAGGGCTACGACAAGTACCTGCCCGCCAAGGTCTGAGCACCTCACCGGACCCCGCAGCACCCCACGACCAGCCCACGACCAGCCCACGACCAGCACCGACCGAAGGAGAGAGCGATGGACGGCCTCCTGCCCGACCTCGAGGTGATCCGCAAGGACTTCCCGATCCTCGAGCGCACCCTCGCCGACGGTCGGCCGCTGGTCTACCTGGACTCGGCGAACACCTCGCAGAAGCCGCAGTGCGTCATCGACGCGATGGTCGACCACCTCGAGCACCACAACGCCAACGTCGCGCGCGCCATGCACCAGCTCGGCGCGGAGTCGTCGGAGGCGTTCGAGGCCGGGCGCGACAAGGTGGCGGCCTTCATCGGGGCGCCGAGCCGCGACGAGGTGATCTTCACCAAGAACGCCACCGAGGCGCTCAACCTGGCCGCCAACACGCTGCTGTGGGCCGGCCCGCGGCAGGTCGGGCCGGGCGACGTCGTCGTCACGACCGAGATGGAGCACCACTCCAACATCGTGCCGTGGCAGATGCTCACCGAGCGCACCGGCGCCGAGCTGCGCTGGTTCACCTTCACCGACGAGGGCCACCTCGACCTCTCGCAGGTCGACGAGCTGATCACCGAGCGCACCAAGGTCGTCACGTTGACCTGGGTGTCCAACATGCTCGGCACGATCAACCCGATCGCCCAGATCGCGCGGCGTGCCCACGAGGTGGGTGCGCTGGTCGTGGTCGACGCCTCGCAGGCGGCCCCGCAGCTGCCGATCGACCTCGCGGCGATGCCCGAGGAGGAGCGGCCCGACCTGATGGTCTTCACCGGCCACAAGGTCGTGGGGCCCACCGGCATCGGCGTCCTGTGGGGCCGGCGCGAGGTGCTCGAGGAGCTGCCGCCGTTCCTGGGTGGCGGCGAGATGATCGAGACCGTGCGGATGGAGGGGTCGACGTACGCCGGCATCCCGCACAAGTTCGAGGCCGGTACGCCGCCGATCGTCGAGGCCGTGGGCCTCGGCGCCGCCGTCGACTACCTCGCGGCGGTCGGCATGGAGGCCGTGCACGCCCACGAGCAGGCGATCACCCGCTACGCCCTCGAGGGCATGCAGAGTGTCAAGGGGCTGCGCGTCCTGGGGCCGCTCGACGCCACCCAGCGCGGGGGAGCGGTCTCGTTCGAGATCGAGGGGCTGCACCCGCACGACGTCTCGCAGGTCCTCGACGTGCGCGGTGTCGCGGTGCGGGCCGGTCACCACTGCGCCCGCCCGGCGCACGCCCGCTTCGGCGTGCAGAGCTCCACGCGGATGTCGTCGTACCTCTACACGACGCCCGCCGAGATCGACGCGCTGGTCGAGGCCCTGAACTACACCCGTTCGTACTTCAAGCTGGACTGAGGGGAGGAGCACCATGAGCGCCGAGCTCGACTCGCTGTACCAGGAGATCATCCTGGACCACTACAAGAACCCGCACCACAAGGGCCTGCGTGAGCCCTTCGAGGCCGAGGTCCACCACGTGAACCCGACCTGCGGTGACGAGATCACCCTGCGGGTCCACCTCGCCGACGGCGTCGTGCAGGACGTGTCCTACGACTCCGTGGGCTGCTCGATCTCGCAGGCCTCCACCTCGGTGATGGCCGATCTCGTGATCGGCAAGCCGGTCGGCGAGGCGATGAGCATCCACGAGGAGTTCCTGACCCTGATGCAGGGCAAGGGCACCGTGGAGCCCGACGAGGAGGTGCTCGAGGACGGCATCGCCTTCGCGGGCGTCGCCAAGTTCCCTGCGCGCGTGAAGTGCGCGCTACTGTCGTGGATGGCCTGGAAGGACGCCACCGCCCGATCTCTGGAGGAATCCCGTGGCTGAGACCACTGCACCTGACACTTCGACCGTCGACCAGAGCGTCGACCACGGCGACCTGCCCGAGGTCCCGCAGGCCGGCACCGGCCCGACCGGCACCGCCGCCCCCGGCGCCTCGGTGAGCATCGAGGACGTCGAGGAGGCGATGAAGGACGTCGTCGACCCCGAGCTCGGCATCAACGTCGTCGACCTCGGCCTGGTCTACGGGCTGCACGTCGACGAGGACACCAACCTCGTCGTCGACATGACGCTGACCTCCGCGGCCTGCCCGCTGACCGACGTCATCACCGACCAGACCGAGCAGGCGCTCGAGGGTCTGGTCAACGACGTGGCCATCAACTGGGTCTGGATGCCGCCGTGGGGCCCCGACAAGATCACCCCCGACGGCCGCGAGCAGCTGCGCGCCCTGGGCTTCAACGTCTGAGACCTCCTCAGACGTAGGCTGGGTCCATGACCGACCCGAGCACCGACACGACCGGCTCCGCCCTCACCGGGCGCGGGCCGGTCGAGTCGTTCTGGGACCTGGCCCGCTTCCACGCCAAGATGAACACCGCACCGTCGTACTTCGGCCCGACGACGCTGGAGATGGTGCCGCCGCCGGCGTGGGCGTTCGGTGCCACCAAGCAGGAGGCCGACGAGCTGCTGGCGCTGGTGCTGGCCGGCACCAAGACGGCCACCGCGAGCTCGCACGCCGACTACGAGCTCGAGGACGAGCCGCTGCCGCAGCCCGGCACCCTGGGCATCGTGCTCGACGGCGACGGGCACCCGCGTGCGCTGGTCGAGACGACCGACGTGCGCGTGGTGGCCTTCGACCAGGTCGACGCCGAGCACGCCCACCTCGAGGGCGAGGGCGACCGGTCGCTGGAGCACTGGCGCGCCGCCCACGAGCGGTTCTTCGCCGAGCACGCCGCCCACGGGTTCGACCCGCAGATGCTGCTCGTCCTCGAGCGCTTCCGGGTCGTCTACGCCGGCGACTGAAAGGGTCCAGGGTCCCTTGACCCCGGCTGCCGCGAGGAGTCTGCTGGGAGGTCCACACGTGGTCCGAGCAGGGAGGCAGCATGAGCGGCAAGGTGATGCACTTCGAGATCCCGTTCGACGACGGGGACCGGGCGCGGGGCTTCTACGAGAAGGTCTTCGGGTGGCAGATGATGCCGATCCCGGAGATGGACTACACGATGGTGTCCACGGGCCCCAGCGACCCGGAGACCGGGCCGACGGAGCCGGGCTTCATCAACGGCGGCATGTTCCAGCGCAGCGACGAGTTCCCGGGCAAGGGCCCCGGCATCGTCATCGACGTGGCCAGCGTCGACGAGGCGCTGCGCGCGGCCGAGGAGGCCGGCGGCACGAAGGTCACCGACCGGACCCCCGTGGGCGACATGGGGTTCACCGGCTACTTCACCGACACCGAGGGCAACCTCGTCGGGGTCTGGGAGAGCGCCTGACCCGATGAGCGGCGTCAAGCAGGTCCAGGTGACCTCCGACTGCGCGGAGCCCGAGCGGCGCGGCAGCGCGTCCGCCTGCGAGGACCCCGACGGGACCGGCCCCCGGCTGTTCTTCCAGCGGGTGCCGGAGGGCAAGGAGGTCAAGAACCGGCTGCACCTCGACGTGCGGGTGCACCTGGTCCGGGCCGACGGGTACGACGAGTCGTGCCTGGTGATGCGTGACATCGAGGGCAACGAGTTCTGCCTCGACTGAGGCCGTGCCCACCGCCCGCTACCGAGACCGGGTCGAGGAGGAGGTCGCCGTGGATCTCTCACCGGGGCGTCGCAGCGACGCCGAGCGTCGCTGGGAGCACATCGCGCGCGCTCGTCTCGACCTCGCCGACCTGCTCGAGGCCCTGGAGCCGGAGGAGTGGGAGGCGCAGTCGTTGTGCTCGCAGTGGCGGGTGCGGGAGGTCGCCGGCCACGTCGCGATGACCCCGGCGGGCGAGCCGACCACGTGGGCGGTGGTCACCGGGCTGGTGCGCGCGCGGGGCCACCTGTGGAGCTTCGGGCGCGACGTGGCGATCGCCTGGTCGCGGCGGCCCACCCAGGAGATCGTCGACGTGCTGCGCGCCACGGCGGGGTCGCGGGCGATGCCGTCGCGGACGAACGCCGAGAACCTGCTGCTCGACGCTCTCGTGCACAGCCAGGACATCGCCGTGCCGCTCGGCATCGACCACCCGGTCCCGCCCAACGCCGGCGCCGACGCGCTGCTGCGCGCCTGGCGGATGGGGTGGCCGTTCTGGGCCCGCAGACGGTTGTCGAAGGTGAGCCTGGCGGCGACCGACGCGCCGGTCGTGCTCGGGTCGGGTCCACGGGTCGAGGGCGACCTGGCCACCCTGCTCCTGCTCACGACGGGCCGCTACGCCGCGGCGCTCCCGCGGCTCGAGGGCCCGGGCCTGCACCGCATCGTGCACCTCGACGCCTGAGGCGGCGCGGGTGGCGCCTCAGCGGCCCTCGGGGGTGCAGAGGCACGCGCGGTTGCCGTCGGCGTCCTCCACGACCCAGTAGGCCGGCGCCGCGCTGTCGCTGACCAGCCGGCCGCCGGCGTCGAGGACCGCCTGGAGCCTCCGGGGCGCCTCGTCGTGGGGGACCCACACGTCGAGGTGCCAGCGCTGCTCGAAGGACTGCGCGGGCAGCGCGTGCTCCTCGTCGCCCTCCTCCGGGGTCTGCCACCACACCGTGGGGGCCTGCCCGGTGGGGTCGACCGGCTCGCCGTCGACGACCTCGCTGCCCAGCAGGGCGGCGTAGAAGGGCGCGAGCGGCGCGCCGTCGGCGGTGTCGAGGCCGAGCTCGACCTGGGTGAGGCCGCGGAGGTCGGCCTCGACCCCGAGCTCCGCTGCGTCAGCGCTGATCGTGCGCGCCAGGTCGACGTCGCGCACCGTCAGGCCGCCGACGTCGTGGCTGACGAGGGTCACGACGACGTCGGTGTAGGTCAGGGTCACGTCGGGGTGGTGGTCGGCGGCCTCGGCAGCCTCACCGATCCTGTTGACCAGCGCCAGGCCGGTCGCGAAGTCGCCGGTGCGGAAGCGCGCCTTGAGCCGTCCCAGGACCTGCCGCCAGTGCGCCAGGTCGGCCTCGCGCACCTCGGTCGCCGTCCACCGTCGTCGCCGCTCGTCCATGCTCCTCACCCGTCCCCTCGTCGGTCGCTGGTCCCGATGGTGCACCTCCACGGCGGCGCGCGCACCCCCTCGAGCACTCACAGGAGGCTGCCAGGTGGGTCGCAGCCGGCTCGTCGGTTGGCGCGGCAACCTCTGGTTCACCAACACCTGCTGAACGACGTAAGGACTCCACGTGAACGCCCTCTACCTCTCCCTGGCCGACCTGGCCGCGATCGGCGTGCTCTGCTTCGCGGTCTACTACCCCCGCCACCGCCGCCGGGACCTGCTGGTGGCCTTCCTCGGCGTCAACGTCGGTGTCCTGGCCGTCACCACGGCCCTGGTCAACAGCGACGCCACGCTGGGGCTGGGCCTGGGGCTGTTCGGGGTGCTGTCGATCATCCGGCTCCGCTCCCTCGAGCTCGGCCAGCACGAGGTGGCCTACTACTTCGCAGCCCTCGCCCTGGGTCTCCTCGGCGGCCTGGGCTCGCTCGACCTGCCCCTCACGCTGCTGCTGATGGCCTGCCTGGTGGCCGTGATCGCCGCGGCCGACAGCCCGCAGCTCTTCGCCCGCGACCAGCAGCAGCTGGTGCTGCTCGACGGGGCCTACACCGACGAGGCGACCCTGCGCGCAGTCCTCGGCAGCACCGTGGGCGGCGAGGTGCGCAAGGTCGCGGTCCACAAGGTCGACCTGGTCAACGACACCACCCTGGTCGACGTGCGCTGGAGCAGCGTGCGGCCCGCCACCGACCAGGGGCGGTCCGAGGCGACGCTGGGCCGGACGGCGGTGGACGCATGACCGCCACCATCGAGCCCCTCGCGACACTGGGCGACCCGCTGGCGCGCATCGACCTGCTCGCCGCGACGTCGCTGGAGGAGCTGGCCCAGGACGCCGCCCTGATGACGCGCACCGACCGCAAGTACGTCGTGCCCGCAGCCTCGCTGCCCGACCTCCTGGTGGCGCTCGAGGCGCTCGACCCCGGTCTGCGGGTGCTCGAGATCGAGGGACGCCGGCGCCACCGCTACGACTCGACGTACCTCGACACCCCCGAGCTGGAGGCCTACTGGCGGGCGGCACGTGGCCGTCGGCACCGGTTCAAGATCCGCGCCCGCCACTACCTCGACACCGGGGTGGCCTTCACCGAGGTCAAGACCCGCGGGGCGAGGGGCGCGACGGTGAAGGCACGCGTGCCCCGCGACGTCGCCCCGGTCGCGGGCGCCCACCCTGCGCTCTCGCGCCACGACGGCGCCTTCGTCGGCGCCGAGCTCGACGGCGCCGGCCTCGAGCACGTCGACGTGGCCACGCTGCGCCCGACCCTGCGCACCACCTACGTGCGCACCACGCTCTGGCTCCCGGGCTCCGGCTCACGGGTCACCATCGACGTCGACCTCGCCTGGTCGCTGCCCGAGGGCGCCGGCACGGCGCGGGTAGCGGGCCTGGCGGTCGTGGAGACCAAGTCGCCGGGCGCCCGGAGCGGCGTCGACCGGACGCTGTGGACCCAGGGGCACCGTCCCGAGCGGATCTCCAAGTACGCGACCGGCCTGGCGCTGCTGCACCCCGGCCTGCCCGCCCACCGGTGGCACCGGGTCAGCACCCGCCACCTCCAGCCCCACCTCACCTACAGCCACGGACAGGAGTCCGCATGAGACCCACGACCCCCTTCACCCGCGCCGTACGACGCCGCGGCGCCGCCACCCTGGCGGCGTTGGCCTTGGGCGTCGGCGCACTGAGCGCCTGCAGCGTCACCAGTGCCGCGACCTCCGCCACCAGCGCCGAGGGCAGCGTCTGGGACTCCACCAGCGTGCACGAGGTCGAGCTCGACATCGACGAGGACGAGTACGCCGAGATGCTGGCGACCTACCAGGAGAGCAGCGAGAAGGAGTGGCTCACCGCCGACGTGACGATCGACGGCCAGACCTTCAGCGACGCCGGGATCCGTCTCAAGGGCAACAGCTCGCTGCGCGGGGTCGACGCCGACGCCGACGCGGTCGACCTGCCGTGGCTCATCGACCTCGACAAGTTCGTCGACGGCCAGAGCCTCGACGGCTGGGAGCGCTTCGTCGTCCGCTCGAACACCAGCGAGACCGCGCTCAACGAGGCGGTCGCGCTCGAGCTGCTTGAGGAGGCAGGCCTGGCCAGCGAGGAGGCCGCCAGCATCAGCTTCTCGGCCAACGACAGCGAGTCGAGCCTGCGGCTGATGGTGCAGGACCTCGACGACCGGTGGGACGAGGCCACCTTCGGGACCGACGGCACGCTCTACAAGGCCGAGGCAGGTGGGGACTACTCCTACCGCGGTGACGACGCCGCCGCCTACGAGGACGTCTTCGACATCGAGGCCGGCACCGAGGACTACGCGCCGCTCACCGAGTTCCTGCAGTGGCTCGAGGAGTCCTCCGACGAGGAGTTCGCCGAGGGGCTGGCCGAGCGTCTCGACGTCGACGCCTTCGCGACGTACCTGGCCTTCGAGGACCTGGTGGGCAACTTCGACGACATCGCCGGCCCCGGCAACAACTCGTTCCTGCGCTGGGACGCCGAGGCCGGGCAGATGACCGTCGTCGCGTGGGACCACAACCTCGCCTTCGGCCAGACCAACGGGGGCGGCGGTGCCGGCGGGGTCGGTGGCGGCCGTGGCGGCGGCGTACCGGGCGAGCTGCCCGAGGGCGCCGAGCTGCCGGACGGCGCCGAGCTGCCGGAAGGCGCCGAGCTGCCCGAGGGCGCCGGTCCGCCCCTGGGTGGGGAGCGTCCGGAGGGCCTCGTGGCTCCGGCCGACGGCGAGCGCCCCGAGGGCGGCCCGGGTGGTGGCGAGGGAGGCATGGGTTCCAACATCCTCTCGGAGCGCTTCCTGGCCGACGACGGGTTCGCCGCCCTGTACGACGCCGCTGTCGAGGACCTGCAGGCCGAGCTCTTCGACGACGGCTCCGCCCAGGAGGTCCTCGACGCCTGGACGGAGGTGCTGACCGCCCAGGCCGGCGACCTGGTCGACAGCTCCACCGTCGAGACCGAGGCCGAGGCGATCGCGTCGTACTTCGACGGGCACGCGGTCGACGAGACCGACGACGGCCCCGTGGTGGGTGGCTGAACGTCCTTCGGGGTGGCGGTGCGTCGGCAACCGACCTGCTGAGGCAGGAGGTGGCCGGCGCACCGCCGGTCGTCGCGAGGATCGCCAGGACGTGAAGGTTCCTCGTCGGGCATCCCCGTCCGAGGACCTTGCGCCTCCGACTGGGTGCGCCCACGCCCCGCGGGCCGGTCTGTGCCCTGCGGTCCCTACGCACTCGCAATGCCGAAGTGCGCAAGCGGTGTGGGCGGTGGCCCAGCAACCATTCGCGTCCTGGATCCGGTTGCTGATGCACCGCTGACCTTGCCGGACGAGGGCCAGCGGTGAGCCGGCAACCGATCCAGCTGTCAGAACAGTTGCAGACGCACCGCCCGGTATCGCCGAGCCGCGTGCGCGCGAGGATGCACGCTTCCCCGTTGCGAGATCGGTGGGCTCAGCCTGCCGGAGCGGCTCCGGAAGCAGCAGCGTCACGGATCGAGTCCGTCCGTCCCGAGGTGGTCACGAGCACACATCCGTGCAGGTCAGGTGGGGTGTGTCGGGACTGTCGGTGCCGAGTGCTTGGGTGAAGGCATGAGCAGCGCGGCCCCGGTGAGCGACATGGTGGAGGAGCAGATCCTCGACCGGGCGGCGGCGTGCGCGCGGGCGCAGCAGCGGGCTGGGGTGGAGCTGTTGGTGCTGGCCTACGAGTGGGCGATTGCGCACCCTAAGCAGCGGCTCAGCTCCCGTGCGGCGGTCAAGGCGGGCCGGGAGCAGGCGCGTGCCTACGGCGGGGACGGCACCCCGGAGGTCACCGAGTTCGCGGCCGCGACGTTCGGTGCCGCGATCGGACGGACCACCTATGCGGGGCGGCGGTTGATGGCCGCGGCGCTCGATCTGCGGCTCCGCCTGCCGTTGCTGTGGTCACGGGTGCAGGCCCTGGAGGTCCGCGACTCCTACGCCATCCACGTGGCCGACAAGACCCGTCACCTGTCGAAGGCCGAGGCGGCCTGGGTCGACGGCGAGGTCGCCGAGTCCGCGGACGGCCGGCTCCCGTGGAGCAGGTTCGCGGCACTGGTCGAGGGCAAGGTCGCCGCGGCGGCGCCGGCGCGGGCCCGCGAGGCCGAGGAACGCCGCGCCAGAGCTCGCTTCGCCAAGCGGATCGGGACCAGCGAGAACGGGATGGCCAGCTTCCTCATCCGCGCCCCGCTCCCGGTCATCGAGGCCCTCGACGGCGCGGTCACCGAGCTCGCGCGCCGCCTGCGCGCCACCCAGCCCGACGAGACCGGGGACGACCCGGACAGTTCCGGGAGCGTGGATGACCTGCGGGTGCACGCGGTGGCGCTGCTGGCCGACCCGGCCGCGGCCGCACGGGCCGGGGAGGCCGGTGTGGACCTGCGCGACCTGATGCCCGACGTGACCCTGTTCGTGCACCTGCACGGCGGCGGTACCGCGGCCGGTGGGTGCGACGTCAACGCCGAGGGCGAGGAGCTGGACCGGGTCGCGCGCGTGGAGGGCCACGGCCCGGTCACCGAGTCCTGGCTGCGCGGGGTGCTGGGGCGCTTCGCGCGGTTCGTGGTGCGCCCCGTCATCGACCTGGCCGACCAGAGCCCGGTCGATGCCTACGAGATCCCGGCCCGACACCGCCGCGCGGTGCAGCTGATGACCCCGGCCGACTGCTTCCCCTGGGGCGCCTGCACCAGCCGCACCATGCAGACCGACCACACCGACCCCCATGCACGCGGCGGGCCCAGCCAGGTCGGCAACTACGGCCCACTCACCCCGACCCACCACCGGGTCAAGACCCACGGCGACTGGCAGGTCCGACAACCCTTCCCCGGCATCTACCTGTGGCGCGACGCCCACGACCACACCTACCTCGTCGACCACACCGGCACCCGCACCCTGACCCCACCCGGCCCACCACCACCCCCACCCAGCCGACCCCGCTCGACCTTCGAGATCTACCAGCCCGACTGGACCCTCGACATCGACTACGCCGCCTGAGCAGTGGCACGTGAGGGATACGGTCGAGCCATGCCCGAGGTCCTCGTCCCCGCCGCCCGCGTCGAGCGGTGGATCCACAACTTCGAGGCGCGCCACGGGGACACCACCCTGACGGTCGTCGAGGGTGCCCTGACCGGCCTCGCGGCCGACGGGTCCAGCTTCACCGCGCGCCTCCCGCTCGCCACGGCGTACGACGCCGCGCCCGACGCGGCGGGTCTGGCGCGGGCGGCGGAGACGGCTGCCCCCGACGACTGGGGGGTGCTGCTGGTGCGCAAGGGCGGCTTCGCCGTCGCCCGGATGAGCGGCACGACCATGGGGGAGTCGAAGACCGGGCAGCGCCACGTGCAGGGCCGCACCAAGGCCGGAGGCCAGAGCCAGCAGCGGTTCGCGCGACGCCGCGACAACCAGGCGCGACAGGCCTACGAGGCCGCCGCCGACCACGCCGCCCGCATCCTCGAGGGCCTGCGGGGCCCGCTCGTGGTCGGCGGCGACCGCGGCGCCGTCGACGAGGTGTTCGCCGACCGGCGGCTGGCCGGGCTCAGCCCGGTCGACCCCTGGCTCGCCCTGCCCGACCCGCGCCGCAGCGTGCTCGAGCAGGGCGTCGCCGACGCGCTCTCGGTGCGGGTCGACGTGCACAACGCCTGAGGCACAGCCCGCCCGGGGCCGCCGATCGGGTCTATGGTCGACAGGTGCGCCCCGACGTCATCGAGGTCCGTCAGCTGGTCAAGACGTTCGGGCGCGCACGCGCCCTCGACGGCCTCGACCTGCAGGTCAGTGCCGGGGAGGTGCACGGCTTCCTCGGCCCCAACGGCTCGGGCAAGTCGACCACCATCCGGGTGCTCCTGGGGCTGCTGCGCGCCGACGCGGGCCACCTGCGCCTCCTGGGCGGCGACCCCTGGCGCGACGCCGCCGCGCTGCACCGGCGGCTGGCCTACGTGCCGGGCGACGTCGCGCTGTGGCCCACGCTGACCGGGGGAGAGGCGATCGACCTGCTCGGGCGCCTGCGCGGCGGCCTCGACGTACGCCGGCGCGACGAGCTCGTGGAGCGCTTCGCCCTCGACCCGACCAAGAAGGCGCGCTCCTACTCCAAGGGCAACCGGCAGAAGGTGGCCCTGGTCGCCGCGCTGGCCGCCGACGTCGAGCTGCTCCTGCTCGACGAGCCCACCTCCGGCCTCGACCCGCTGATGGAGGCCCAGTTCCGTGACTGCGTGGCCGACTTCCGCGACGGCGGGGGGAGCGTGCTGCTCTCCAGCCACGTCCTCGGCGAGGTCGAGCAGATGTGCGACCGCGTCAGCATCATCAACGAGGGGCGTCTCGTCGAGACCGGCACCCTGGCCCAGATGCGTCACCTGAGCCGCACCGCGGTCGCTGCCCAGCTCCGCGGCCCCGTCGCCGGCCTCGACGCCCTCGAGGGCGTCCACGACCTGGTCGTCGACGGCGACCGGGTGACCTTCGAGGCCGACCCCGACGCGCTCGAGCCAGCCCTGCGGCTGCTCCTCGACGCCGGCGTCGAGGCCCTGACGACCCAGCCGCCGACGCTCGAGCAGCTCTTCCTGCGCCACTACGGGGACCGGGTGTGAGCACCGACGGCCCCTTCACCGGCACCTGGGTCCTGTGGACCCAGGCCCTGCGGCGCGACCGCTGGCTCGTGCTCGGCTGGGGCGTGGCGCTCGCCGTCCTCTACTGGGCCCAGGCCTGGTCGGTCGACCGGCTCTACACCAGCGAGGGCGAGCTGGCCCGGATGGCCGCGGCGATGGAGCGCAACGACGCGATGATCGCCCTCGCCGGCCCGGCGCGCGCCCTCGACACCGTCGGCGGGCAGGTCACCTGGCAGGCCACCGCGTTCGGTGCGGTGCTGCTCGGTCTCGTCGTCATGGTCGTCGTCACCCGCCACACCCGCGCCGAGGAGGAGTCCGGCCACGACGACCTCGTGCGCTCCGGCGTCGTGGGCCGCTTCGCACCTCCGGCGGCCGCGGTGCTCACCTCGGTCGTCCTCTGCCTCGTCTCCGGGGCGCTGGTCACCCTGTCGCTGGTGACCTACCCGCTCGCGGTGGCCGACTCGGTCGCGCTCGGCGTGGGCCTGGCGCTGTGCGGGCTCTGCTTCACCGGCACCACCCTGGTCGCGGCCCAGCTCGTGGCCAGCACCCGCGCGGCGCGCGGCATCGCCGGGGCGGTCGTGGCGGTGGCGTACGCGCTGCGGGCCGTGGGCGACGTCTCGGTGCCGGCGCTGTCGTGGCTGACCCCGATCGGCTGGTACCAGGCCATGCACGCCTTCTCGGGCCTGCGCTGGTGGCCCGCGCTGCTGCTGGTCGCCGCCGCCGGGATCAACCTGGCGCTCGCCGCGGCGCTCCTGCTGCGCCGCGACATCGGTGCCGGCCTCGTGGCCAGCCGTCCCGGCCCGCCGCGCGCCGGCCGGGCCCTCAGCGGCCCGGTCGGCCTCGCGTGGCGCCTGCAGCGCGCCGGCGTCGTCGGCTGGACCGTGGGCGTGGGCCTGACCGGTGTCGCGTACGGCGCCCTGGGCACCTCGGTGGAGGACCTGGTCGGGGACTCCGACCTGGGCCGCGACCTGATGGCGCAGGGCGGGCTCGACCTCGTCGACGGGTTCTTCGCCACGATGCTGGTGATGATGGCGCTGCTGGCCACCGGCTTCGCCACCTCCTCGACCCTGCGACCACGCGGCGAGGAGGAGTCGGGGCTCGCCGAGCTGGTGCTCGCCACCCCGCTGGGGCGGGGCCGCTGGCTGCTGTCGTGGACCCTCGTGACGCTGCTCGGCACGGCGCTGGTCATGGTCGTCGGAGGGCTCGGCCTGGGGCTGGGCTACGCCTTCGTCAGCGCCGACGCCGGCCAGGTCGTCGCGTTCGTCGGGCCGCAGCTGCAGTACGCCCCCGGGGTGCTGCTCCTGGCGGCGCTGGCCCGGCTGGTGCACGGGGTGGCCCCGCGCCGTACCGCCCTGGCCTGGGGGCCGCTGGTGGTGGCCGTGGTGGTGATGTTCTTCGGCGAGCTGCTCGGGCTGCCGCGCTGGGTGCGGTGGTTCTCGCCGTTCGACCACCTGCCGCTGGTCCCGGCCGAGGACCCGTCGCTGGGCGCGGCGGCGGTGGTGGTGGCGCTGGCGCTCGCGCTCGGCGCGTCGGGCCAGTTGGCCTTCCAGCGCCGCGACATCGGCTAGCGTCGCGTCCGTGGCCCCGACGTGGCAGCCCGACCCGGACTGGCATCCGCTCCCTGGTGGGGCCGGCATGTCCACGATCGGGGTCTGGCGCACCAGCCTGGGCGAGCAGCCCGTGGCGGTGAAGCGCCTGGCCGCCCCCGGCGAGCACGACCCCGCCGAGCTGTCCGACCCCCACCACTTCGCCTACTGGCGCCGCGCCGCCGACGTGGTGACCTCGGGCGTGCTCGCCCGCACCCGGGGGCTGCGGCCCCCGGTGCGCTCCTTCGTCGAGGAGGACGTCGAGGGCATCACCCTCACCGAGGACTGGGTCGAGGACGCCGCCGTGAACGGGCTCTTCGCCGCCCACGCCCTGGGCCGCTTCGCCGGCACCCCGGTCCCCGACGTCGGGTGGCTCGCGCGCGACCAGCTGCGCGACCGGTTGCGTCGTACGGCGCACCGGGGCGGGTGGCCGACCCTGGCGCGCACCACCGTCGCCGACGTCGCCGAGCACCTGTGGACCCGGCGATCGGCGTTCCTCGACCGCGTCGACGCCCTGCCGCAGGTGCTCCAGCACGGCGACCCGACCCCGGGCAACCTCCCGGGGCGCGAGGGTGACGACGTGGTGGCCATCGACTGGTCCTGCCTGGGCACCGCCGCCGTCGGCGCGGACCTGGGCTACTACCTGCTCGCCGCCCGCGAGGACTTCGAGCCGCTGCTCGACGCCTACCTGCTCGGCCTGCCCGACGGGGCGGCCACCGCCGACCAGGTCGCGCTCGGGGCCCGGGTCACCGCCGTCTACACCGCGCTCAGCCGCGCCGAGTGGGCCTTGTCGCGGGTCGCCGGGGGAGAGGGCGCGCTGGCCGGCAAGTTCCGCCACCCCGCCGTCGCTCCCCACCTGCGGGCGCTCCAGCGCCAGTTCCCCCTGATCGAGGCGCTCCTCGACGGTTGAGCCGAGCTCAGAGGGAGCGGGCGGCGAAGGTGTCGCAGTCGGTGAGGTCGCCGCCGTCGAAGCCGACGCGGAACCAGCGCTGGCGCTGCGCGGCGGAGCCGTGGGTCCACGACTCCTCGTCGACCTGGCCCTGGGTCTGCTGCTGGATGCGGTCGTCGCCGACGCTGGCGGCGGCCTCGAGCGCGAGCGTGATGTCCTGGTCGGTGAGCTCGCTGAAGAGCGCGGTGCCCGAGGAGTCCTCGGTGGCCGTGGCGCCGCGCGCCCACATGCCGGCGTAGCAGTCGGCCTGCAGCTCCAGGCGCACCGCGTCGGAGGAGGCGCCCTGCTGGGTGCGGACCCGGCCCATCGTGCCCAGCACGTTCTGGACGTGGTGGCCGTACTCGTGGGCCAGCACGTAAGCCTCGACGAAACCGCCGTCGGGCCCGCCGAGCTGGCGCTCGAGCACCTCGTCGAAGAAGCCGCTGTCGAGGTAGATCGTGTCGTCGGCGGGGCAGTAGAACGGGCCGACGGCCGAGCTCGCGGCCCCGCAGCCGGTGCCGACCTGGCCCGAGAAGGTCACCAGCGAGTCGGCGGGCCGGAAGTCGGAGCCGAGCGTGTCGCCCCAGTAGTCGTACAGGCTGTTCTCGACCGCGACCCGGGCGCAGTCGGTCGACTCGTTGGCGTCCTCACCGGTCTCGCAGGCGGCGTACCGGTCGGTGTCCTCGAAGCGCGAGGCGTCGAGGCTGCCGCCCGAGGGGTCGAGGCCGGAGCCGCCGCCCATCAGCTGGGTGACGACGAAGAAGCCGACGGCGATGATGACCGCCACCACGCCGCCGCCACCGGCCACGCCGCCGGGGATCGGCAGCGACGAGCCGCCGCGCCTCCCCGAGGACGGGAGGCCGCCGCGCGAGCGGCCGCCGCCGCTGCTGCGACCCACGTCACGCGTGCGTCGGGTGTCGAGGCGGGCCTTGGGGTTGAACCTCACGTCGTGCCTCCTGGGCGGCCTGCGCCGCGGTGGCGGCGAATCGGTGGCTGAGGCTACCGACTCCTACGATTGGGCTCCTATGATCACCGCTCATCAGCTCGAAGTCCGTGCCGGCGCGCGTCTCCTGATGGAGGACGTGAGCTTCCGCGTGGCCGCGGGCGACAAGGTCGGCCTGGTCGGTCGCAACGGCGCCGGCAAGACCACCCTCACCAAGATCCTCTCCGGCGAGGCGCTGCCCGCCGGCGGCTCGGTGACCAGGAGCGGCGAGATCGGCTACCTGCCGCAGGACCCGCGCACCGGTGACCCCGAGGTCCTGGCCCGCGACCGGATCCTCTCCGCGCGCGGGCTCGACGACGTCGTACGCCGCCTGCGTGCGGCCGAGGAGCAGATGGGCTCCGACGACGCGGCCGTGCGCGAGAAGGCGATGCGCCGCTACAGCCGCGCCGACGACGAGATGCACGCGGGCGGCGGCTACGCCGCGGAGTCCGAGGCCGCCACGATCGCGGCCAGCCTCGGCATCCCCGACCGGATCCTGGGCCAGCAGCTCAAGACGCTCTCGGGCGGCCAGCGCCGCCGTGTCGAGCTGGCCCGCATCCTCTTCTCCGGCGCCGAGATCCTGATCCTCGACGAGCCGACCAACCACCTCGACGCCGACTCGATCGTGTGGCTGCGCGAGTTCCTCAAGGCCCACAAGGGCGGCTTCATCGTGATCTCCCACGACAACGAGCTGCTCGAGGCCACCGTCAACAAGGTGATGCACCTCGACGCCAACCGCACCGCCATGGACGTCTACAACATGGGGTGGAAGAACTACCTGACCCAGCGCGAGACCGACGAGGTACGTCGTCGGCGTGAGCGGATGAACGCCGAGAACAAGGCCAAGACCCTCACCGACCAGGCCAACAAGATGCGCGCGAAGGCCTCCAAGGCCCAGGCGGCGCAGTCGATGCTCAAGCGGGCCGAGAAGATGATGGCCGGGCTCGAGGGCGAGCGCGCGGCCGACAAGGTCGCCCGCATCAAGTTCCCCGCCCCGGCGCCGTGCGGCAAGACCCCGATCACCGCGCGCGAGCTGTCGAAGACCTACGGCTCGCTCGAGGTCTTCACCGGCGTCGACCTGGCCATCGACAAGGGCTCCCGCGTCGTCATCCTCGGCCTCAACGGCGCCGGCAAGACCACGATGCTGCGCATCCTGGCCGGCGTCGACCAGCCCGACACCGGCGAGGTCGTGCCCGGCCACGGCCTGAAGGTCGGCTACTACGCCCAGGAGCACGAGACGCTCGACACCTCGCGCACGGTGCTGGAGAACATGCAGTCCGCGGCGCCCCAGCTGACCGACGTCGAGGCCCGCTCGGTGCTGGGCTCGTTCCTCTTCTCCGGCGACGACGCCCACAAGTCCGCCCAGGTGCTCTCCGGTGGCGAGAAGACCCGGCTCGCGCTGGCCTCGCTGGTGGTCTCCAGCGCCAACGTGCTGCTGCTCGACGAGCCCACCAACAACCTCGACCCGGCCTCCCGCGAGGAGGTGCTGGCCGCGATCCGCACCTACGAGGGCGCGATCATCCTGGTCACCCACGACGAGGGCGCGGTGCGCGCCCTCGAGCCCGACCGGGTGCTGCTGCTGCCGGACGGTGACGAGGACCTGTGGAACGAGGGGTACGCCGACCTGGTCTCGCTGGCCTGAGGCCGCCGGGGCCGGTGTCGGTGCCGGTTCCTAGACTCCGGGCATGACTCCTGAAGAGCTCGCCGCGGTCGGTCTGGTCGTCGAGGTGGAGGGGGCGGTCGCGACCGTCACCCTCGACCGTCCCGAGGTGCGCAACGCGCAGACCCCGGCGATGTGGCGCGCCCTCACCACGATCGGCGAGCGGCTGGTCGCCGACGACGACGTGCGCGTCGTGGTGGTGCGCGGCGCCGGCACCAGCTTCTCGGCCGGCCTCGACCGCGCGATGCTCGACCCGACCTCCTCGACCGAGGGCGTGGAATCGGTGGCCGACCTGCTCAGCCGCAGCGAGGAGGAGATGTCGGCGACGATCGACGACTACCAGCGCGGCTTCACCTGGCTGCGCGACCCCTCGTTCGTCTCCATCGCCGCGGTGCAGGGCTACGCGGTCGGCGCCGGCTTCCAGCTGGCGCTCTCCTGCGACCTGCGGGTGCTCACCGACGACGCCCAGCTGTGCATGAAGGAGACGGCGCTGGGCCTGGTCCCCGACCTGACGGGAACAAAGCCCCTGGTCGAGGCGGTTGGGTACTCCAGGGCACTGGAGATCTGTGCCACGGCACGCATGGTCGGTGCCGAGGAGGCGGTGCGCATCGGCATCGCCCTCACCGTGGTGCCGACCGACCAGCTCGCTGCGACCGTCGCCCACCTCGCCGGCTCCCTGACCGCCCCGATGCCCGGGGCGGTGCGTGAGACCAAGGCGCTGGTGCAGACGGCGGCCGCGTCGTCGCTGGAGGACCAGCGCCGCCTCGAGCGGGAGGCGCAGGGCCGACGGTTCCGCGAGGTCGCGAGCACGATGCAGCAGTGAGTGGGTCCGGCGACGGGCCAGTGAGGAGCGCGACGTGTCGGGGATGATGGGGGCCGGCATGGCCTGGCGCCACCTGAGGTCGGACCGCAGCGTGGTCAACAACCGGCTCTCGCGCCAGACGGTGCGCCGGGTGGTCGGCTTCGCCCGGCCCCACCGGGGCCTGATCTCGGTGTTCCTGGTGCTCACCGTCATCGACGCGTCGCTGGTCGTCGTCACCCCGTTGCTGGTCCAGAAGATCGTCGACGACGGCATCCTGGCGGGCGATCGCGGCCTCGTCACGCTGCTCGCGCTGGCGATGGCCGGCTTCGCCGTCTTCAACGCGGTGCTCAGCGTGCTGGCCGGCTGGCTCTCCTCGCGCATCGGGGAGAGCCTGATCTTCGACCTGCGCTCCCAGGTCTTCGCCCACGTGCAGCGCCAGTCGATGGCCTTCTTCACCCGCACCCAGACCGGCGCCCTGGTCAGCCGGCTCAACAACGACGTCATCGGCGCCCAGCGGGCCTTCACCTCGACGCTGTCCAGCACCGTCTCGAACTCGATCGCCGCGGTCGTCGTCGGCGTCACGATGCTGGCGTTGAGCTGGCAGGTGACGCTGCTGTGCGTCGCCCTCTTCCCGCTGCTCTTCCTGGCCTCCCGCTTCGTCAGCAACCGGCTGGCCGGGCTGACCCGCGAGCAGATGGACGGCAACGCCGACCTCGGCAACAACATGACCGAGCGGTTCAACGTGGGCGGCGCGATGCTGCTCAAGCTCTTCGGCCGTCGCGACGACGAGGACGCGCTGTTCCGCACCAAGGCCGCCAAGGTCCGCGACCTGGGGGTGCGGATCAGCCTGATCACCCGCATCTTCGGCGCCACGATGGTCCTGGTGCCCGCGCTGGCCACCGCGCTGGTCTACGGCGTGGGCGGTCAGCTGGTCATCAGCGACACGCTCACCATCGGCACCCTGCTGGCCCTGGCGACCCTGCTGCTGCGCCTCCTCGGCCCCCTGCAGGGTCTCTCCAACGTCCGCATCGACGTGATGACGGCGGTGGTGAGCTTCGAGCGGGTCTTCGAGGTGCTCGACCTGCCCTCCCTCATCGTGGAGAAGGACGACGCGGTGGTGCTGCCGCGTTCCGCGGCGCGGCTGGAGTTCGACCGGGTCGGGTTCACCTACCCGAGCGCCGCCGAGCTCTCCCTGCCCTCCCTCGAGGGCGTGGCGCGGCCCGAGGCCGGCGCCAGCGGCCCGGTGCTGCACGACGTCTCCTTCACCGCCGACGTCGGCCGGATGGTCGCGCTGGTCGGGCCGTCGGGTGCCGGCAAGACCACCGTCACGCACCTCGTGGCGCGGCTGTACGACGCCACCTCGGGCACGGTGCGCGTCGGCGGCCACGACGTGCGCGAGGTCAGCCTGCAGTCCCTCGAGGACGCGGTCGGCTACGTCACCCAGGACGCGCACCTCTTCCACGACACCATCCGCGCCAACATGCTCTACGCCCGTCCCGGCGCCGACGACGGCGAGATCTGGTCGAGCCTCGAGGCGGCCCAGATCGCCGAGACCGTCCGGCGCCTGCCCGACGGGCTCGACACCGTCGTCGGCGACCGCGGCTACCGGCTCTCGGGCGGTGAGCGCCAGCGGCTCGCGATCGCGCGGCTGCTGCTGAAGTCACCGGGCATCGTGGTCCTCGACGAGGCCACCGCCCACCTCGACAGCGAGTCCGAGGCCGCCGTGCAGCGCGCCCTCGACGCCGCCCTGGAGGGCCGCACCTCGCTCGTCATCGCCCACCGGCTCAGCACGGTGCGCAACGCCGACCTGATCCTGGTGCTCGACGAGGGCCGCATCGTCCAGTCCGGCACCCACGCCGAGCTGCTGGCCGAGGGCGGTCTCTACGCCGACCTCTACCGCACCCAGTTCGTCGACGACGTCTCCGCCCGCGGCTGACGCCGGGACGTCATGCGGTCGGGACGTCCGTCTCCGCCCGGCGCATGACGTCCTGCGTCGGCTCGTCCTCCGACGACGTCGTACGCCGGCGCCGGGGGCCGCGGCGCTCGTCCCAGGCCAGGTAGAAGAACCCGCCCACGGCGAGCAGGCCGAAGAACCACCACTGCAGGCCGTAGAAGAAGTGCGGGCCGTTGTCGAGCTCGGGCATCTCGACGGGCTCGAGGGCGGTCGCGGGCTCCGGGTCCTCGGAGCGCAGGTCGACGAAGCCGCCGTACACCTCGCGCTCGATGGCCTCGCCGATGCGTTCGCTGCTCACCGCCCGGGTGGACAGGTCGCTGACGGCGGTGGAGTCGCCGCTGCCGTCGGCGCGCACCCAGCCGGAGATCTCGACCTCGCCGGCGGGCGGCTGCGGGACGTCGTCGGGCCGGGTGGTGCCGGCGGCGCGGGTGGCCAGCCAGCCGCGGTCGACGAGCAGCGTGGTGCCCGAGGAGGTCACGAGGGGGACGACCACGTCGACGCCCGAGGCGCCGTCCCGGGTGCGGTAGCGCACGATCACGGTGTCCTCGGGGGCGTAGGTGCCGGTCGCGGTGACCACCCGCCACTCGTCGTCGGGATCGACGTCGCCGCCGGGGGAGAGGACCTCGTCGACGGGGGCGGGGTCCTGCTCCTCGTTGGCCAGCACCACCGCGTTGTCGGCCTTGCGCTGCTCGAGGCGGTCGAACTGCCACTGGCCGAGCCACCAGGCGCCGGCGGCGAGGACCACCACGGCGAGCCCGAAGAGCAGCCAGCGACGCGAGAGCATGAACCGGAACGAGCGCACGTCTCGAGGTTATCCGCCGGAGCGTGGCGAGCCCCGTCCTGGTGCCCGCCTCGCCCGTATGCTTCCTCACATGGAGCCACTTCTTCTCGAGGACCGCTACGGCCGGGTGGCGACAGACCTCCGGGTGTCGCTCACCGACCGCTGCAACCTGCGCTGCAGCTACTGCATGCCGGCGGAGGGCCTCGACTGGCTGCCCGACGACTCGGTGCTCACCGACGACGAGGTGGTGCGCCTGATCGGCGTCGGCGTGCGCCACCTCGGCATCGACGAGGTCCGCTTCACCGGCGGAGAGCCGCTGGTGCGTCGCGGGCTCGTCGACATCGTGCACCGCACCCGCGAGCTGGGCCCCGACCTCGACATCTCGGTCACCACCAACGCGCTCGGGCTCTCCCGCAACGCGGGGGCGCTCAAGCAGGCCGGCCTCGACCGGGTCAACGTCAGCCTCGACACCGCCCGCGCCGACACCTTCCACCGCATCACCCGCCGCGACCGCTTCCACGACGTGGTGGCGGGCCTGGAGGCCGCGCAGGCGGCCGGGCTGGGGCCGGTGAAGGTCAACGCGGTGCTGCTGCGCGGCGAGAACGAGGACCAGGCACCGGAGCTCCTGGCGTGGTGCCTCGAGCGCGGCTACGAGCTGCGCTTCATCGAGCAGATGCCCCTCGACGCCCAGCACGGCTGGAGCCGCGAGGGCATGATCACCGCCGACGAGATCTTCACCAGCCTCGCGGAGGCCTTCACCCTCACCCCGGCCGAGGAGCCGCGGGGCAGCGCGCCCGCCGAGCTGTTCACCGTCGACGGCGGCCCCGGCACCGTCGGCGTGATCGCCTCGGTCACCCGCCCGTTCTGCGGCGACTGCGACCGGGTGCGGCTGACGGCCGACGGCCAGGTGCGCAACTGCCTCTTCGCCCGCTCCGAGTCCGACCTGCGCGCCGCGCTGCGCGAGGGGGCCAGCGACGAGGAGCTCGCCCAGCGCTGGGTCGTGGCGATGCGCGGCAAGGCCGCCGGGCACGGCATCGACGACCCGACGTTCCTGCAGCCCGACCGTCCGATGTCGGCGATCGGCGGCTGACCCGGCACCCGGCGGCCAGGCCGGGGGTGGCCTCAGACGGTGTGGTCGGCGCCCGCGTGGTGCTCGACGACCTCGATGAGGAAACCTCGCGAGCCCAGGAACGTGCCGAGCGACTCGCGGTGCTCGGGGCAGGCCAGCCAGGCCTTGCGGCGCTCGGGGGTGTGGATCCTGGGGTTGCGCCACAGCAGGGCGTGCACGGCCGGCTGGGTGCAGCCCTTGGCCGAGCAGGAGTCGCTCTCGCTCATCGTCCACCCAGCCCGGCGCGCTGGGCGGAGCCCGCGGACTCCAGCTCGGGGACCCCGAAGGCGCCGCTGCGCAGCTGGAAGCCGTCGACCCGGTTGGCCTGGGCGTTGGCCAGGACCACCGCGATGTAGGGCAGCACGAGCGCACCCACGATGAGGATCGGCCACAACCACGAGATCCCGGCGAGCCCGGCGACGCCGGCCCCGACGAAGCACGCCGAGCGCAGCGTCATCGACAGCAGGTAGCGCTTCTGGCGCTTGCGGAGGTCCTCCTCGTGGCTCACCGCCGCCGTCGTGATCCGCACAGCATCGTCGTCGCGTGCTCTCTGCCTGGCCATGACCTCGAGCGTACGTCGGCAGGACTAGGCTCCCCATATGACCAATCGCACTTATCGCATCTCCGAGATCGTCGGCACCTCTCCCGAGGGCATCGACGCCGCCATCCGCAACGGCGTCGAGCGCGCCTCGCGCACCCTGCGCCACCTCGACTGGTTCGAGGTCACCCAGGTCCGGGGCCAGGTTAAGGACGGCGCGGTCGAGCACTTCCAGGTCGGTCTCAAGGTCGGCTTCCGCCTCGAGGACGACTGATCCTCCTGCGGCCCACGACGTGACGACCCGCGCGTGGTTTCTGGTACGCGCGGGTAATCACTAGCGTCGTCGAGCGTGAGCCAGAGCACCCAGCCGACCACGCCTGACACGACGTCCGAGCCCCGTTCCGTGCTGGTCACGGGCGGCAACCGCGGCATCGGCCGCGCCATCGCCGAGGCCTTCCTGGCCCAGGGTGACAAGGTCGCGGTCACCACCCGCAGCGGCGGCGCCCCCGAGGGCGCCCTCGACGTGCGCTGCGACGTGACCGACCCCGCCGCCGTCGAGGCGGCCTTCGCCGAGGTGGAGGCCGCCCACGGCCCGGTCGAGGTGCTGGTCGCCAACGCCGGCATCACCGCCGACACCCTGCTGCTGCGGATGAGCGAGGACGACTGGTCCTCGGTCATCGACACCAACCTGACCGGGTCGTTCCGGCTGGCCAAGCGCGCCAGCAAGGGCATGCTGCGCCTGCGGCGCGGCCGCATCATCCTGATCTCCTCGGTGGTCGCGATGCTCGGCTCCCCGGGGCAGGTCAACTACGCCGCCTCCAAGGCCGGCCTGGTCGGCGTCGCCCGGTCGCTGGCCCGCGAGCTCGGCTCGCGCTCCATCACCACCAACGTGGTGGCCCCCGGCTTCATCGAGACCGACATGACCGCCTCGCTGCCCGCCGAGCAGCAGGCCGAGTACGCCGCGCGCATCCCGCTCGGACGCCTCGGCGCGGCCGAGGAGGTCGCCGGCACCGTGCTGTGGCTCGCCGGGCCCGCGGCGGCGTACGTCACCGGCGCCGTGATCCCGGTCGACGGCGGCCTCGGCATGGGTCACTGAGACCCACCCCCAGCAGGACCCCACCTCACCCAAGGAGCAGACGATGGGCATTCTCGACGGCAAGCGGATCCTGGTGGCCGGGGTGACGATGGACTCCTCCATCGGCTTCGCGACCGCGAAGGTCGCCCAGGAGCAGGGCGCGACCGTGCTCATCTCGAACTTCGGCCGGGCCCTCGGCATCACCCGGCGCATCGCCAAGCGGCTGCCGGTCGAGCCGCCGGTCATCGAGCTCGACGTCACCGACGACGAGCACCTGGCGCGGCTGCCCGAGCTGGTGGGCGAGCACGTCGACGGGCTCGACGGCGTCGTGCACTCGATCGCCTTCGGCAACCCCGAGACGCTGCTGGGCGGCAAGTTCCTCGAGGGCCCCTGGGACGACGTCGCGCAGGCGGTGCAGGTCTCGGCGTACTCGCTGAAGTCGCTGACCACCGCCTGCCGCCCGCTGATGGCCGACGGCGGCTCGGTGGTCGGGCTGACCTTCGACGCCACCGTCGCCTGGCCGGCCTACGACTGGATGGGCGTGGCGAAGGCCGCGCTCGAGTCGACCTCGCGCTACCTGGCCCGCGACCTGGGACCCGAGGGCATCCGGGTCAACCTGGTCTCGGCCGGGCCGCTGAAGACCCTGGCGGCCAAGGCGATCCCCGGCTTCGAGGAGCTCGACTCGATGTGGGCCACCCGCTCGCCGCTCGGTTGGGACAACACCGACCAGGGGCCGACGGCCAAGGCGGTCTGCGCGCTGCTCTCCGACTTCTTCCCCGCCACCACCGGCGAGATCGTCCACGTCGACGGCGGCTTCCACGCGATGGGCGCCTGAGCGCGCGAGCCGGTAGCGTCGCGCCGGTGAGCGCACCAGGAGCCGGTCAGGACGTCGCCCCCACCACGCACGCGCTGGTCGAGCTGCGGGTGCTCGAGGGTCCCAACCTCTACTTCCCCCGGGCGGCGGTGAAGCTGACCCTCGACGTCGGGGCCTTGGCCACCGCGCCGGTCGACGTCGCCCTGGTGCTCGCCGAGCGCATCGGGCTGGAGGGCGCCCGCCCCGGCGAGCCGGAGTCCGGCTTCCGCCAGCGCTTCGCGCTGCGTGCCGTGGCGCGGCTGGTGCGGGCCGTGGCCCAGGAGTCCGGCACCTCCTCGCTGGCCGTGCGGTGCGCCCCACCAACGACGCCCACCAGGTCGTCGTCGCCTACCCGTGGGCCCACCGCGAGCGGGCCCGCGCGATGGGGCGCGCGGTCGCGTCGGTGCTCGACACCCTGGTGCCCGGCGACGACGGCGTCAGCACCGACCGGCTCTCGGCGGCCGTCTCGGTCGCGGCCGAGACCGTCGCCACCAGTGAGCCCGGCGACGCCCCGACGACCCTGGAGCCGCGGGTGCCCGTCGTGGCGGTCACCGGCACCAACGGCAAGACCACCACCTCGCGGATGGTCGCCCACATCGGCCGCGAGTGGGGCAAGGTCGTCGGCTGGTCCAACACCGACGGCGTGTACGTCGACGGGGTGCTCGTCGAGCCCGGTGACTACTCGGGGCCCAGCGGCGCCGGCCGCGTGCTGGCCCACGAGGAGGTCGAGCTGGCGGTCACCGAGACCGCCCGGGGCGGGATCCTGCTCAAGGGCATCGGGCTGACCCGCAACGACGTCTCGGTCGTCACCAACGTCTCGGCCGACCACCTGGGGCTGCACGGCATCGACACCCTCGACCAGCTCGCCGAGGTCAAGGCCGTGGTGCCCCGGATCACCGCGCCCGAGGGCTGGGCGGTGCTCAACGCCGACGACCCGCGGGTGCTCTCGATGCGCTGGGTGGTCAAGTCGCAGGTGTGGGTGTTCTCCCGCGACCCCGACTCGCCCGCCGTGCGGGAGGTGCTCGCCGACGGCGGCCGCGCCACCACCGTCATCGACGGCTGGCTGTGCGTCCTGGAGCCCGACGCCGACCCCGACCCGCTGCTCGAGCTGGTCGACGTGCCGATGACCCTGGCCGGGCTGAGCCACTACAACGTCGAGAACGCCCTGGCCGCGGCCTCCGCCGCGCTGGCGGTCGGGATCCCCCGCGAGGTCGTCATCGCCGGCCTGCGCTCGTTCCTGCCCGACGCCGAGCACAACCCGGGCCGGATGAACTGCTTCACCGTGCCGGTCTCCGACGGCGAGGTCACCGTCGTGATGGACCTGGCCCACAACGAGGCCGGCCTCGAGGCGATGTTCGAGATCCTGCACGGCGTCCGCCCCGAGGGTGCCCGGGTGCTGCTCGGGATGGGGGTCGTCGGCGACCGCTCCGAGGAGCTGATCGAGAAGATCGGCGAGATCGCGGCGCGTGACGCCGACGTCGTGGCCATCGGTCACAAGGAGAAGTACTTCCGCGGCCGCACCCCCGAGGAGCTCGAGGGCCTGATGCGCGCCGGCGCCGAGCGGGTCGGCGTCACCGCCGTGCCGGCGTACCCGACGGAGGTGGGGGTGCTCTCGGCCCTGGTCGGCCAGGCGCTGCCCGGGGAGGTCGTGGGGCTGATGTGCCACGCCGACCGCGAGGGCGTCTACGAGTGGATCGCCGAGGCCGGGGGAGTCCCCGACACCGCCGAGACGCTGGCGGCGAAGGTGCGGGCCGCGCGCGCCGGGTGAGCCGCTCGGGTGCCGGTGGCAGGATCGTGACGCACAGCACACCGGCCCAGCGCACCCCCTCGGAGGACCCGCCATGCGCAGCACCATGCAGGACGACCAGCTCACCATCGGCGCCATCCGCCGCCACGTCGTCGACGTCCACCCCGACGGGGAGGTCGTCACCGCGACGCCCGACGGCAGCCGCACCACGTCGTACGGCGCCCTGGACGAGCGCACCGCGCGCCTGGCCTCGGCGCTGCGGGGCCTGGGCGTCGACGCCGACCAGCGGGTCGCGACCTTCCAGTGGAACAACGTCGAGCACCTCGAGGCCTACCTGGCGGTGCCGTCGATGGGCGCGGTGCTGCACACGCTCAACATCCGGCTCTTCCCCGAGCAGCTGGTCTACGTCGCCAACCACGCGGAGGACCACGTCGTCATCGTCGACGACTCGCTGGTGGGGCTGCTCGCGCCCCGGCTGGGGGAGATGACGACCGTCGAGCACGTCGTGGTCGCCGGACCCGACGCCGGCGACGCCGACCTCGACTCCCTGCGCGCGAGCGGCAAGCAGGTGCACCTCTACGAGGACCTGCTGGCCGCCGCGTCGCCGGGCTTCGACTGGCCCGACGTGGACGAGCGCGACGCCGCGGCGATGTGCTACACCTCCGGCACCACCGGCAACCCCAAGGGCGTCGTCTACAGCCACCGCTCGGCGTACCTGCACTCGCTGGCGGTCTGCGGCGGCAACATCTCGGGGCTCTCCTTCGAGGACCGGGTGCTGCCGATCGTGCCGATGTTCCACGCCAACGCCTGGGGGCTGCCCTACTCGGCGATGATGAGCGGCGCGTCGCTGTGCATGCCCGACCGGTGGCTGCAGGCCGAGCCGCTGGTCCGCTTCGTGCGCGAGAGCCGGCCCACGGTGTCCGGGGGCGTGCCGACCGTGTGGAACGACGTGCTGCACCACCTCGACGACCACCCGGAGGCCCGGCTGGACTCGCTGCGCCTGGTCCTCTGCGGCGGCTCGGCGGTGCCGATCTCGCTCCAGCAGGCCCTGCAGGAGCGCCACGGCATCGTGGTGCGTCAGGCGTGGGGGATGACCGAGACCTCCCCGGTGGCCTCGACCGGGCTGCCGCCGGTCGGCTGCTCGGAGGAGGAGCAGTGGCGCTACCGGGGCACCCAGGGCCGGCTGGCGTGCGGGGTCTCGGCGCGGATCGTCGGCGACGACGGCAGCGTCCTGCCCCGTGACGGCGCCAGCGTCGGCGAGCTCGAGGTGCGCGGACCCTGGGTGACCGGGGCCTACTACCGGCCCGAGGAGGCCGAGCGCGAGGAGGCCGAGGCCAAGTTCCACGACGGCTGGCTGCGCACCGGCGACGTCGGGCACCTCGACGAGCGGGGCTACATCACGCTGACCGACCGGGCCAAGGACGTCATCAAGTCGGGCGGCGAGTGGATCTCCTCGGTCGACCTGGAGAACGCGCTGATGGGTCACGACGCCGTGCTGGAGGCGGCCGTGGTCGCCATCCCCGACGAGAAGTGGCAGGAGCGCCCCCTCGCCTCCGTCGTGGTCCGCGAGGGCGCCAGCGTCAGCGCCGAGGAGCTGCGCGCGCACCTGGCCCGCGACTTCGCCGCCTGGCAGCTGCCCGACGCCTGGACCTTCATCGACGAGGTGCCCCGCACCTCGGTGGGCAAGTTCGACAAGAAGGTCCTGCGCCGCCGCTTCGCCGACGGCGAGCTCACCGTCGAGCGGTAGCGGCCGACGGCCGAGCGGTCACTTCTGAACCTTCCACCAGTCAGTCCTGAACCACCGACCGGTCACCGCGCCGCAGGGGCGGGGTCGAAAGTGACTGGTCGGTGGTTCAAAAGTGACTGCTCGGCCGTCAGGCCTCGGGGTGGGGGGTGGCGACGTAGTCGGGGTCGGCGAGGGGGGAGTCGTCGGAGAAGCCGGCGCCGGCCTGGGCCTGCGGCGACCAGTTCTCGAGCTCGGTCATCACCGCCGCGTGCCGGTCGACGCACAGGACCACGAGGTCGCCGCGGTTGGCGCGCGACATGGCGTGGCGCACCGCGTCGTTCTCCTCGAGGATCTGCTCGACCTGCTTGCAGCGCGCCCCGGCGGCCATCGCCGAGCGCACCCCCTCGAGCACCAGCGCCGCGGTCTCGCCGCGCTGGCGCTTGCGCAGCGCCTCGTCCTCGCGCACGACCACGACGTCGAAGTGCTGCGCGGCGACCTCGCCGAGCTCGCGCATGTCCTGGTCGCGCCGGTCGCCCGCGGTGGCGATGACGCCGATGCGGGAGGGGCGGGCCAGGTCGTGGGAGCCCTCGAGGGAGTCGCCGACGCGGTCGACGAAGTCGCCGAGCATCCGCATCCCGGGGGCGTTGTGGCAGTAGTCGATGATGACGTTGACGCCGTTGACCTCGATCTCGTTGAGACGACCGGGGGAGAGGTAGTAGTTCGTCGAGAACGAGCGCAGGCCCTGGCGGATGTCGTGCAGCGGGGCGCCCGAGGCGAACGCCGCGGCGGCGGCCGCGAGCGCGTTCTGCACGTTCATCCGCGCCTTGCCGCCGAAGGTCGCCGGCAGCAGGTGGGTCCAGGCCAGCTGCATCTCGCGCGGGCCGTGCTTGACCACGATCATCTCGCCGCGCTCGGAGGGGTTGAGCACCAGCGCCTTGCCGCCGCGGCGGCAGTGGGCGTCGATCATGTCGCGGGTCTCGGTGCCCGGCTCGTCCATGGAGAACCACACCACCTGGCCCGAGCAGCGGCGCCGCATGTTGCGCACCAGCGGGTCGTCGGCGTTGAGCACGGCGTGCCCGTCGCGCGGGACCGCCTCGACCAGCACCGCCTTGACGTCGGCGAGCTGCTCGACGGTGTCGATGCCGCGCAGCCCCAGGTGGTCGGGGGCGACGTTGAGGACCACGGCCACGTCGTTGCGCTCGTAGCCCAGGCCCTCGCGCAGGATGCCGCCGCGGGCCACCTCGAAGACGGCCGTGTCGACGCGCGGGTTCTGCAGGACCATCCGGGCCGAGCGGGGCCCGGAGGCGTCGGCCCGGATCACCAGGCGCTCGTCGATGACCACGCCGTCGGTGGAGGTCATGCCGACCTTGCGGCCCATGCCCTTGAAGATGTGGCTGATCATCCGCGAGGTGGTCGTCTTGCCGTTGGTGCCGGTGACGGCCACGATCGGGATCCGCGACTTGGCGCCCGGCGGGAAGAGCATGTCGACGACGGGCTTGGCGATGAACTGCGGCTCGCCGATGGTCGGGTGCGTGTGCATCCGGAAGCCGGGGGCCGCGTTGACCTCGCAGATCGCACCGCCGGTCTCGCGCACCGGCTCGGTGATGTCGGGGCAGATGAAGTCGATGCCGGCGATGTCGAGGCCGACCATGCGGGCGGCCTCCTCGGCGATCTCGACGTTCTCGGGGTGCGCCTCGAAGGTGCGGTCGATGGAGATGCCGCCGGTCGACATGTTGCCGGTCAGCGCCAGGCGCACGGTGGTGCCCTCGGGCGGCACGTCGGACATCGCGAAGCCCTGCTCGCGCACCAGCTCGACGGCCGCGTCGTCGACCTTGATGCGGGTCAGCACCTTCTCGTGGCCCACGCCGCGGCGCGGGTCGGCGTTGGCGGTGTCGACCAGCTGCTCGACGGTGGAGGAGCCGTCGCCGACCACGGAGGCGGGCACCCGCTCGGCGATCGCGGCGACCTTGCCGTCGATGATCAGGCAGCGGTAGTCCTTGCCGACGACGAAGGACTCGACGATGACGTAGCCGCGGCGCGACTGCTCGCGCGCCACCTCGAAGGCCTCACGGACCTCCTTCTCGTCCTGGAGGTCCAGGCAGACACCGCGCCCGTGGTTGCCGTCGAGCGGCTTGACCACGACCGGGTAGCCGATCCGCTCGGCCGCGCGCACGCAGCCCTCGACGGTGCGCACCGACTCCTGCTTGGGCACCGGCAGCCCGGCGGCCGAGAGCAGCGAGGTGGTGAGGTCCTTGTCGGAGGCGATGTCGACGGCGATCGAGGAGGTCTGCGAGGTCATCGTGGCCCGGATCCGCTGGGCGTGGACGCCCTGGCCCAGCTGGACCAGCGAGTACTGGTTGAGCCGGATCCAGGGGATGTCGCGCGAGACGGCCTCGTCGATGATGGCCTGGGTCGAGGGGCCGAACGCCGTGCGCTGGGCGCGGCGGATGAACTCCTCGAGCTCGACGTCCCAGTCGAAGTCGGGGTCGGCCTCGACCAGGTGGTTGACCAGGCGCACGGCCAGCCGGCCGGCGGCGAGGCCGACCTGCTCGTCGGCGTACCCGAAGATCACGTTGTAGACGCCCTCGCGGCCCTTGACCTGGCGGGTCTTGCCGCGTCGTACGTCGTGGCCCACGACCTGCTGCAGCGCGAGCGCGCAGTGCTCGGCCACGTGGCCCAGCCAGGTGCCCTCGTGCAGGCGCTCGACGAACCCGCCGCGCTTGCCGCGCGAGCACGAGTGCTCGCGCAGCCCCGGCAGCATCGCGACCAGGTGGTCGGTGAAGCCGGGCAGGGTGCTGGTCGGGAACTTCTCCAGCACGCCCAGGTCGACCACCAGGTGGATGGCCCGGTCGTAGGACCAGATGTTGGCTCCGCGGTAGACCCGGGTCTCGACGATGCTCAGGTCGGGGGTGGGGCGCTCGGTCATCGGTTCGCTCCGTTCTCGGGGGTGGTCACGGGCTGCTCGTCGAGGGGCGACTGCTCCGCCGAGCGGAGCTTGCGCAGGCGCGCCATGCGGCGCTTGAGGACGGTGGGCGAGGCGTCGGAGGCGGCGATGTCGCGCGCCATCCGGCGCAGGTCCTTGCCGAACTCCTCGAGCTCGGCGGCGTCCTCGGGGGCCACCTCGGTCTCGCCGGGCAGCAGCTCGCGCGCCGTCAGGTCGTACGTCGCCCCGGCCGGCAGCACGTGCAGCACGACGCCGCTGGCCAGCAGCGGTGCCGAGCGCTTGGCCTCGAAGGCGTTGGTGATCATCCGGGAGCCGTCCATGACGGTCACGGCGCCGCGACCGGAGACCCGCAGCAGCTCGCGCTCCTCGCCGGTCTCCTCGTCCACCTCGTGGGTGACGGTGGCGGCGGTGTCCTCGTCGACGCCGATGCCCAGCAGCTGGGGGCTCTGGGCCACGATCATCAGCAGCCGCCCGTAGCGGTTGCGCTGCTCGAAGTGCTGGTCGATCACCGACGACGACACCAGGCCCAGGCCGGCGGCCACCTGGGTCATCCGCTGCTTGGGCGTCGCCCCGCCGGAGCCGAAGGCCACCATGTGGCTGGACTGGATGCTGGCGCCGGCCGAGGTGCCGGCCACGACCGCTCCGCGGTGGTGGGCCCGCACGATCGCGTCGCCGACCGGCGTGCCGTTGAGCAGGCCCGAGAGCTTGAGCTGGTTGCCGCCGGTCATGAAGACGCCGGTGGCGTCGTCGAGCAGGGCGACCAGCGCCTCGTCGTGGGCCTCCTCGCGGGAGGCGGGGTCGACGCAGGCGACCTGGGGTGCGCCCAGCTTGCGGAACAGGGCGTCGTAGACCGCCATGATCTCCTCGCCGATCGAGGAGGCGGTGGGGATGACGACGATGCGGGCCTCGCGATCACCGCTGGCGGTGACGAAGTCCTGCAGGACGGTGCGGCGGCGCAGCTTGTCCTCCGCGCCGCCGATGATCATCAGGGGACCTCTGGGCATGGCGACACGCTAGGGCATGACGCTCCTCACCCCGCAGGTGCCGCGGCACGGCGGTGCTGGATCGGTGAGCAGGGGGCTGGCAGGGTGGATGGGTGAGCAGCGAGAACGCCCCCCGACGCCTGGTCCTGGCCCGGCACGCCCAGGCCGTGGACGCGGCCGCGACCGACGCCGCCCGCGAGCTGAGCCCCCGCGGGCGACGCGACGCCGAGGCGGGCGGCCGGTGGCTGGCCGAGCAGGGCGTCGAGCCCGACCACGCGCTGGTGTCCTCGGCGGTGCGCACCGCGCAGACCTGGGAGCACCTGTGCGCGGGGGCCGGCTGGTCGCTGGCGCCCGACCTCGACCGCGGTCTCTACGAGGCCGGCACCGACGCGGCGCTGGACCTGGTGCGGCTGGTGCCCGCCGAGGTCGGCACGCTGGTCGTGGTGGGGCACAACCCGACCATCGGGTCCCTGGCGCACCTGCTCGACGACGGCGACGGCGACCCCGGGGCCGTCACCGCGCTGCTGGGCGGCTACCCGACCTCGGCGCTCACGGTCTTCGCGGTGGGCACCAGCTGGGCCGACCTCGCCCCGGAGTCGGCGACCGTGCTGGCCCACCACGTCGCCCGCGGCTGAGCCACGGGCCGCCCGGCTCAGACCGGCGGTGCCGGGGTGGTGATGCCGACCGCACGGTCGGCGGCCTCCACCTCCTCGCGGCTGATGCCCATCAGGTAGATGATCGCGTCGAGGTAGGGCACGTTGACCGAGGTGTCGGCGGCGTCGCGCACCATCGGCTTGGCGTTGTAGGCGATGCCGAGACCGGCGGCGGCCAGCATGTCGAGGTCGTTGGCGCCGTCGCCGATGGCGATGGTCGAGGCCACGTCGACGCCGATCTCGGCGGCGAACTCGCGCAGCGCCCTGGCCTTGCCGGCGCGGTCGACGACCTCGCCGACGATGCGACCGGTCAGGCGCCCGTCGACGATCTCGAGCTCGTTGGCCCGGGCGAAGTGGATGCCCAGGTCGGTGGCGAGCCGGTCGGTGATCTGGGTGAAGCCGCCCGAGACGATGGCGAAGCGGTAGCCCAACCGGCGCAGGGTCCGCACCATCGTGCGGGCGCCGGGGGCCAGCTGGATGGCGTCGTACACCTCGTGCAGGGCGCTGGCGGGCACCCCCTCGAGCAGGGCGACCCGTGAGCGCAGGGACTCCTCGAAGTCCAGCTCGCCGCGCATGGCGCGCTCGGTGACCTCGGCGACCTCGGCCTCGCAGCCGGCGTGCGCGGCGATCATCTCGATGACCTCGCCCTGGATGAGGGTGGAGTCGACGTCCATCACGATCAGGCGCATCCCGCGGCGCAGCAGGTTGGCGGGCTGCACGGCCACGTCGATGCCCTGGCTGGCGGCCTCGAGGGCCAGCAGCTCGCGCAGCCGCTCGGGCTCGGCCCCCGAGACGTGCAGGTCGAAGGCGGTGACGGGGTAGCGGGCCATCCGCTCGATGCGGTCGATGTTGGCGCCGGCCTCCGCGATCCGCCCGGCCACGGCCGCCATGGCCGAGGCGCTGAGCGGCGTGCCGAGCACGGTCACGTGGGAGCCGCCGCGGGCGGGGGGCCGGGTGTCGCCGGTGCCGGCCTCGACCTCGACGCTCATGTCGAGCTCGGCGGCGGTCTCCTCGACCGCGCGCTGCAGGCCCGCCGCGTCCTCGGGGACCGTCACCAGGACACCGAGGATGAGCCGGCGGCGCAGCCGGATCTGCTCGAGGTCGACCACCTCGACCCCGGCGCGGGCCAGGGTCGCGAACACCGCGGAGGTGACGCCGGGGCGGTCGCGGCCGGTCAGGGTGATCAGGAGCGTCTCGGGGCGTGCGCCCTCGGGCGGCGGGGATGGCTGGTTCATCGCAGGACGAGGCTAGCGCCGCCCGGCCCGGGGTTGAGCACCCGTACCCAGGCAGCTGAGTCCTTCGACCCTGGTGGCGGCCCGCCCCGGGGCGGTGTGCTGGATGCATGTCCTCCTACGCCCGCCCCGACCTGTGCCCCGACTGCGGGGCGGTGCTGCCGCAGGACCCGGTCTCGTGCCCCCGCTGCGGCCTGCCGCTGCGCGACCCGCTCGCCGACGAGCTGCTGGCGACGCTGCGGCGCGCCGACGAGCTGCTCGGGCGGCTGCGCGCGTCGGCGGTGCCCGGCGCCCCGGCCGCCGGCCCCGGGCCTGCGCCCGAGCCCGCCCCCGCGTCGCGCCGCCGCGGGCTCAGCCAGGCCACCGTGCCCCAGCTGCTGCTCGCGCTCGGCGCCGCCTGCCTGCTGGTCGCCGCCGTGGTCTTCCTCGCGGTGGCCTGGTCGTCGCTCGGGGTCGCCGGCCGCACCGCCGTGCTGCTCGTGCTGACGCTCTCGGCGGGCGGTGGCTCGCTGCTGCTCCGGCGCCACGACCTGGCGACGGCCGCCGAGGCCGTCGCCGCGGTCGCGCTCGGGCTGGTGGTCCTCGACGTGCTCGGGGCCGCCGAGTCGGGTTGGGTGCCCGAGCCGGGCAGCGCCGGGTCGGGCGTCGTGCTCGGGTCGGCGCTCGCGGCGGCCGGGCTGGCGCTCTCGGCGCTGCACCTGCTGCTGGCCCGGGCCCGCCCCGTCGTGCCCCAGCTGGTCCCGGCCCCGGCGCTGCTGGTGGTCGCGGGAGCCATGGCCGCCCTGGTCGACGACGGAGCCGGGGGAGGCGCCGGCGCCTGGGTCGGCGGCGTGCTCGGGTCCGGCGTGCTGGTGCTGCTCGGGGCCCGGCTGCGCCTGACGGTCCTGCGGGCGGCGGCCGCGGTCGGGGGAGTGCTGGCCTGGTGGGTGCTCCTGGCGGTCTCGGTCGTCGACACCACCGACGACCTGAGCCTGCGCGGGCTGTGGGCCGAGGGAGGCGCGACGTGGCTGCTGGTCGCCGTCCTCGCACTGCTGCCGCTGCTCGCCGGCGACGTACGCCGGCACCGGGCCGCGGTCGTGCCGGCCGTCGTGGCGCTGGCCCTGGTCAGCCTGGTCGTCGTGATGCCGGCCCTCGACGAGGGCGCTGACGCCGTCCTGGTCGCCACCGGCGCGGTCGTGGCCGCCTGGAGCCTGGTGGCGCTCGCGCTGGTGCTGGGGCCGCCGCGCCTGCCGGTCCGGGCCCGCGTGGTGCCGGTCGGGGCCGCCCTGGCCTTCGCAGCGCCGGTGCTCGGCCCGGTCCTCTCGATGCACACGGCCGCCCTCGACGCGCTGCTGAGCGTGGGGGACCCCTACTCGGCCTCCGTGGGCGTGCGCCTGCACGGTCTCGGCACGGCGTGGGACCCGTTGCTGCTCGTCCCGGCGGTGCTCGCGCTCGCGCTCCTGGCCCTGGTCGTGCTGGCGCTGGTCGCGCCGCGGGAGCCGTGGCGGCGCGCGGGCGTCACCGTGACCGGCCTGGCGGTGGTCGTCTCGGTCCTGGCCAGCGCCGCGCTGCTCGACGCGCCGCTGGCGGCGCTGGTGGTGCCGGTGGCGCTCGTGTCGGGGGCGACGGTGGCGCTCGCGCCCCGGTCGGCGGCCGGGGTCGGCCTCGCGGTCGCTGCGCTGACGGCGCTGCTGGCCCTGCCGAGCGCGGCGCTGGCGGCCGTGACCGCCGGTCTGCTCACCCTCGCCCTCGGCTCCCGGGTCGTGCGCGCCGGGGGAGCCGCCGCCACGGAGGTGTGGGCCGCGCTGCCCGTGGCGCTCGTGGCGGCCCTCTGGGCGCTCGGGAGCGTGGTCGGCCTCGACGTCGCCCAGCGCGGTGCGGCGACCCTGGTGGTCGTGGGCGGGCTGGCCCTGCTGGTACGTCGTGCCGACGTCGACGTCGCCACGGTGCTGGTCGCGCCGTGGCCGGCCGTCGCCGGCGTGCTCGCCGCCGACGACCTGTCGGTGTCGCTGTCGCTGCACCTGACCCTGGTCGGTGCCCTGCTCGTGGCTCGGGCCCTCACCGACGCCCGTCGCCGCCGGGTCGCCTGGGCGGGCGGGCTGCTGCTCGCCGCTGCGACCTGGGTGCAGCTGGCCGACATCGGGGTCGAGGCGCCCGAGCCCTACACCGCCCCCAGCGCCCTGGCGCTGCTCGTGGTGGGGCTGCTGGCGCTGCGTCGCACGCCCGGGCGCGGATCGGTGGAGACCCTGCTGCCGGGGCTGCTGCTGGCCGTCGTGCCCAGCCTGCTGTGGGTGCTGGCCCAGGACCCGGTGTCGTGGCGGGCGCTGCTGCTGGGCACGGGCTGCTTGGTCCTGGTGCTGGGCGGGACCCGGCTGGGCTGGCAGGCGCCGCTGCTCGTCGGCGGGGTCGCCGGCGCGCTGGTGGTGCTGCGCGAGCTGGCGCCGTACGCCGCCGCCACGCCGCAGTGGGTGCTGCTCGCGGCGGCGGGCGCCCTGCTGCTCGTGGTCGGGATCACCTGGGAGCGCCGGGTGCGCGACCTGAGGGTCGCCGGCGGCTACCTGGCGCGGCTGCGCTGAGGCCCCGCAGCGGGGCTCAGACGACCGCGCCGCTGTCGTCGGGCGTGCGCTCGACGCGCTTGGCCCGGGGCTCGCGTGGCTCAACCGGCCAGACCCGGTGCATCAGCACCGCCAGCGGGGTGGCGGTGAAGACCGAGGAGTAGGTGCCGACGACCAGGCCGATGAGCAGTGCGAGCGCGAAGTCGGTCAGCGAGTCGCCGCCGAGCACGAACAGGGCGCCCAGGATGAACATCGTGCCGAGACCGGTGTTGATCGTGCGGGGGACGGTGGCCAGCACCGCCTCGTTGCACGAGTCGGAGAAGGTCTCGCCGCCCTCACGGGTGCCGCGCCACTTCTCGCGCACCCGGTCGAAGACGACGACGGTGTCGTTGACGCTCAGGCCGATGACGGTGAGGATCGCGGCGAGGAAGACCCCGTCGACGGGCCGGCCGAGCCAGGCGAAGACACCGATGACGATCGAGACGTCGTGGAGCATGGCGATGGCGGCCGAGGCGCCGAAGACCCAGCGGAAGCGCAGCGCGAGGTAGAGCATCTGGGCGGCCAGGGCGATGCCGAGGGCGATCAGGGCCTTGTTGCGCAGCTCGTCGCCGAGGGACGGCCCGATCAGCGAGTCGGACTCGAGGTCGGAGCCCGGGACGGCGGCGGTGACGGTGTCGCGGATCAGCTGGGCCTGGTCGTTGTCGACGTCGCCGACCTTGACCACCAGGTCGCCGTCGCCGGAGGTCTGCACGACGGCGTCGTCGAAGCCCTCGTCGCCGAGGTCGGAGCGCACCGTCTCGACGTCGCCGGCGGTCGCGGCGGTCGTGGTGGTGAAGTCGAGCACCCGCCCGCCGGTGAACTCGACGCCGAGGTTGAGGCCGTTGAGCCCGATCCCGGCCAGCGCCGCGACGACCACGGCGGCGGAGACGGCCAGCCAGATCCGCGAGCGCCCCATGATGTCGGGGTTCTTCTCGAGCAGGACGTCGTGGACCTTGCCGGTCTTCGCGAACCCGGTCAGCGCCGGGCGGCGGCGCACGACCTTGCGGGAGGCGGCGAACTCGACCAGGACCCGGCTGATGACCATCGCCGAGAACATCGAGGCGATGACACCGATCGTGAGGGTCACGCCGAAGCCGCGGACCGGGCCGGTGGCCAGGAAGAACAGCAGGCCACCGGCGAGCAGGGTGGTGACGTTGGAGTCGAGGATGGCCGACCAGGCCTTCGAGAAGCCCGTCGAGATCGCGCGCGCCGGCGGTGCCCCCTGCTCGGAGCTCTCCTCCTTGGCGCGCTCGAAGACCAGCACGTTGGCGTCGATCGCCATGCCGATGGCGAGCACGAAGCCGGCGAGGCCGGGCAGGGTGAGGGTGGCGCCGAGCGCGACCAGGATGGCGTACGAGATGAGGGCGTAGCAGCCCAGCGCGACCACTGCGAGGAAGCCGGAGAGCCGGTAGGCGAAGGTGATGAAGAGGCCGGTCAGCAGCAGGCCGATCAGGCCGGCCTTGAACGAGGCGTCGATGGCCTCGTCGCCCAGCGTGGGGCCGACGACCTGCTGGGAGATGATCTCGACCGGCAGCGGCAGGGCGCCACCCTCGATGAGCAGGGCGAGGTTCTGGGCCGAGGCCTCGGTGAAGCTGCCGCTGATCTGGGTGCGCCCGCCGAGCTGGCCCACGTCGCAGGTGGAGTCCTGGACCTGCGGGGAGCTGATGACCTCGCTGTCGAGGACGATCGCGATGCGGCGCTGGGGGTCGCCCTGCTGGAAGCAGGCGGCGTCGCCGGTCAGCGAGGCCCAGGCGTCCTGGCCCTTGCTGGCGAACTCGACGTCGACCACCCACTGCACACCCTGCTCCTGGATGCCGGCGGTGGCGCTCGAGACGTCGTCGCCCTCGAGCTGGGCCGGGCCGAGCACGAGGGGCCCGCCGTCCTCGTCGGTGGTGGCGAAGCGGCCCTGCTTGTCGGTGTCGGGCTGCTGCGAGCCCTCCTCGGGCTCGTCACCGGTGTCGCCGACGATGCTGGGGTCGGTGCCGAGCACCGGGTGGAAGGTCAGGCGCGCGGTCCGGCCGACGACCTCGGCGGCCTCGCGCGGGTCCTCGACGCCGGGGAGCTCGATGAGGATGCGGTTCTCGCCCGAGCGCACGAGGGTCGGCTCGGTGACGCCGAGGGCGTCGACGCGCCCGCGCAGCACCTCCACGGCCCGGTCGGTGTTCTCGGCGTTGGCCTCGACCGTGTCGGTCGAGCTGGCCTCCAGGGTGATCTGGGTGCCTCCGGAGAGGTCCAGGCCGAGCTTGGGCGTCGAGCCCAGGGTCAGCAGGGCGGCACCGATCAGGACCAGGACGGCGACGAGGAAACGCCACCACGAGCTCTTGCGCATGACGCACATGTTCCGTCATGCGTTCTTTACGTCACACACCGGGCTCTCAGGAGGGCGGCCAGACCTCGGGCGAGCAGGCCGCCACCAGGGCCCGTCGACCGGCGCGGGCCAGCGGCCGCAGCGCCTGGGCGCGCGCGTCGGCCTCGGCGGCGCTGATAGCGCCGCCGTCGTCCTCGAGCGCCAGGTCGGTGATCTCCAGCGCCTGCAGCCCCCGGGCAGCGAGCTCGACGCAGCGGGCCGGGACGCCGGGCGGGGCGTCGAGCGCCTCGCGGTGGCGCAGGTCCATCAGCCGGTCGGCGACCTCGGGCCGCCAGCGCGCCACCTCGAGCCGGGCCAGCAGGTCGGCGGTGGCCGGCAGCGCCGCGCGCAGCGCCCGGTCGGCCTCGCCGACGTCGGGCAGCTGGCGGCGCGCGGCCGGCTCGGCCACCCAGGTGGTCGCCGCGCCGACGACGACCGGCACCAGACCCACGGCCCCCGGGGCGCCGGGGTGGCACGCATGCCGGCCCCGGTCACCACCACGGCCTCGCCGGCCTCGAGGGCGGCGGCGTTGAAGACCGGGGGACCGCCCAGCCCGACGGGGTCGCCCTCGACACCGAAGGCCGCGCCGATGGTGTCGGCGCCCTCGACGCGCAGGCGCCCCAGCCCGCCCAGCAGCGTCTCGGTCGCGTCGCCGCCCAGCCCCAGGGAGCCCAGGCCCGCGACCGCGTGCGTGGCCTGGTCGTCGACCACCGCGTCGACCACGAGGTCGGCCACCACGTGCCCGCGCAACCAGGCGGTGCCCCACCAGGCGAGGCGGGCGGCGGCGGGCAGGGGTGAGGTCACGGCGGCTGAGGGTACGCCGGTGGTTAGGGTGACGCCATGGCAGCAGTCCTCGAGTTCGCCGACGTCTCCGTCCGACGGGGCGCAGCCACCCTGCTCGACCGGGTCAGCTGGACCGTGGAGGAGGACGAGCGGTGGGTGGTGCTCGGGCCCAACGGCGCCGGCAAGACCACCCTGCTCCAGCTCGCCTCGGCCCAGATCCACCCCACCGACGGGGTGGCCGCGGTGCTCGAGGAGGTCCTCGGCACCGTCGACGTCTTCGAGCTGCGCCCGCGCATCGGCCTGACCAGCGCCGCCCTCGCCGAGCGGATCCCGCGCCACGAGACCGTGCGCGACCTCGTCGTCTCCGCGTCGTACGCCGTCGTGGGGCGCTGGCAGGAGGAGTACGACCCGCTCGACCACGAGCGCGCCGACGCGCTGCTGCGCGAGCTCGGGGCGCTGCACCTGGCCGACCGCACCTTCGGCACCCTGTCGGAGGGCGAGCGCAAGCGGGTGCAGATCTGCCGGTCGCTGATGACCGACCCCGAGCTGCTGCTGCTCGACGAGCCCGCCGCCGGGCTCGACCTGGGCGGGCGCGAGGACCTGGTCGCCACCTTGTCGATGCTGGCCTACGACCCCGACTCGCCGGCCACGGTGCTGGTCTCCCACCACGTCGAGGAGATCCCGCCCGGGTTCACCCACGCCCTGCTGCTGCGCGAGGGCCGGGTCGTCGAGGCGGGCCTGCTCGACCAGGTGCTGACCGAGTCGGCACTCTCGGCGACCTTCGGGATGCCGCTGAGCCTGACCCACGAGGACGGGCGCTGGGCGGCGCGTCGTCGCACCCGCGCCCACTGAGCCGCGGCAGGTAAAGACCCGGCACCGCGCCCTGGGTAGGGTGAGGTCATGGACTGGTGGAGCGACAACAGCTGGGTCGGTTGGCTCGGGCTCGCCGCCGCCCTGGGTGTCGTCGAGATGTTCAGCCTCGACCTCATCTTCATGATGCTCGCGGTCGGTGCCCTGACCGGCGCCGTCGCGGGCGCCTTCGACCTGCCGCTGGCCCTGCAGCTGCTGGCCGCCTCGGCCGCGTCGCTGGCGACGCTGACCCTGCTGCGGCCCCGGCTGATCACCCGCCTGCACGGCGGCCCCGAGCTGACCCTGGGCCACGACCGGCTCCTGGGCACCCAGGGCCAGGTCACGATGCGCATCAGCGCCACCGACGTGGGCCGGGTCCGCCTGGCCGGCGAGGAGTGGACCGCGGCGCCGTACGACACGATGACCACCATCGAGCCCGGTGAGACCGTCGAGGTGCTGCAGATCCGGGGCGCCACCGCCTACGTCCACCCGGTGCCCAGGCTCGAGGCCTGACCGCACCCAGCACGCCCAGCACGACCGTCCGCACGTCCCAACCTCCGAGGAGAACCCATGGGTCTCGCCCTTCTCATCGTGGCCGCGGTGCTGTTCCTGTTCATCGCGGTGGTGCTCGCCAAGACGATCCGGATCGTGCCGCAGGCGCGCGCGGCGATCGTCGAGCGCTTCGGCAAGTACAAGAACACGCTCTCCCCGGGCCTGAACATCGTGGTGCCGTTCATCGACAAGGTGCGCTACGTCATCGACATGCGTGAGCAGGTCGTCAGCTTCCCGCCGCAGCCGGTCATCACCGAGGACAACCTCGTGGTCTCGATCGACACCGTCATCTACTTCCAGGTCACCGACCCCGTGGCGGCGACCTACGAGATCGCCAACTACATCCAGGCCGTCGAGCAGCTGACGATGACGACGCTGCGCAACATCGTCGGCGGGATGGACCTCGAGGAGACGCTGACCAGCCGCGACGAGATCAACACCCGCCTGCGCGGGGTCCTCGACGAGGCCACCGGCAAGTGGGGCATCCGGGTCAACCGGGTCGAGCTCAAGGGCATCGACCCGCCGCCGTCGATCAAGGACTCGATGGAGAAGCAGATGCGCGCCGACCGCGACAAGCGTGCGCTGATCCTCACCGCCGAGGGCGAGCGCCAGTCGGCCATCCTGACCGCCGAGGGCCAGAAGCAGTCGGCCATCCTGACCGCCGAGGGCGACCGCGAGTCGCAGATCCTGCGCGCCCAGGCCGACCGCGAGTCGCAGATCCTGCGCGCCCAGGGCGAGGGCCAGGCCATCCAGACGGTCTTCCAGGCCATCCACGACGGCCAGCCCGACCAGTCGCTGCTGGCCTACCAGTACCTGCAGATGATGCCGAAGATCGCCGAGGGCGACGCCAACAAGGTCTGGATCGTGCCCAGCGAGATCGGCAAGGCCCTCGAGGGCCTCGGCTCGACGATGAACGACCTCAAGGGGATTCCGCAGGAGGTCGAGGGGCCGCTCAAGCGCGTCGACATGGGCCCCAGCGAGCCGAAGGTCCCCGAGACCGGTGGGACCAGCGGGTCGAGCAACGCCGCCGTCCAGGCCGCGATCGAGGAGGCGGCCAAGGCCGCCAACCCGGGGCGGGCGCGCGCCGAGTCCACCGAGCGTCCCCAGGGTGACGCCGAGTGACCACCGCCTAGATGGGGCTGCTCGAGACGGCCGTGATCCTGCTCGCCGGGGTCGCGGCCGGTTCCATCAACGCCGTCGTGGGGTCGGGCACCCTCATCACGTTCCCCACGCTGCTGGCCTTCGGCGTGCCGCCGGTGACGGCCAACGTCTCCAACAACGTGGGGCTGGTCCCCGGGTCCCTCTCGGCCGTCTGGGGCTACCGCCGCGAGCTGGCCGGGCAGCGTGACCGGGTGCTGCGCCTGGGCGCCGCCTCGTTCCTGGGCGGCACCGTGGGCGCCGTGCTGCTCCTGGTGCTCCCCGAGGACGCGTTCGCCACGATCGTGCCGGCGCTCGTGCTGCTCGGTGTCGTGCTGGTCGTGGTCCAGCCCAGCGTCGCGCGCCGGGTGGCCGCCCGGCGTGCCGCACGGGACGCCGCCGGCGTGGCGGCGCGCGACGGGGCCGGGTGGGTGTGGCCCGCGGTGCTGGGCACCGGTGTCTACGGCGGGTACTTCGGCGCCGCCCAGGGCGTGCTGCTGATGGGCGTGCTCGGCATCGGCGTGGCCGACGACCTGCAGCGCCTCAACGCCGTCAAGAACGTGCTCGCCGCCATCGTCAACGGGGTCGCCGCGGTCGTCTTCGTGGCCGTGGCCTCCATCGACTGGACCATCGTCGCGGTGATCGCGGTCGGGGCCGTGGTGGGTGGCCAGATCGGCGCGCACGTGGGACGACGGCTCCCCCCGCTGCTGCTGCGCGCGGTCATCGTGGTGGTCGGCCTGACCGCCTTCGTGGTGCTGGTCCTGGGCTAGGCGGGCGCCGTCGGGTCGCCCTCGACGTAGGCGCGGTGCCAGCGCTCGATCTCGGCGTAGGCGCGCTCACGGGCCTCGGGCCGCGAGAGCACCACGTCGTGGCGAGCCCCCGGCACCGCCACGTAGGTGACGTGCGCACCCAGGGCGGTGGCCCAGCGGCGGATCTGCGGCACCTCGAGCACGATGTCGGCGGTGTGCACGTCGTCGCCCATCTCGGTGGGCACCGTGGAGCGGTCGGAGGAGAGCACCAGCACCGGCGCCGGCACGTCGAGGCCGCGCTGCAGGCGGGCGTGCCCGGTGCGCACCGCCCGCAACCAGCCGACGTACACCGCGAAGGACTCCAGGGGCTTCCAGGACAGGTCGAAGTCCCACTCGCCGCCGTGGTCGCGGTGCAGGCTGCGGCCGTAGAGGCCGGAGACGTCGCGGCGGATCTCGCGCATCGGCTGGCGGGCCCCCAGCTGCTTGATCACCGCGGTGCCCACGGTGCGCAGCAGCAGGCTGCCCTGCAGGTCGAGCCACGGCGAGTTGAGCACCAGCCCGGCCAGCTCGGCGGGCCGCTGCCGGTCGAGCCACAGCGAGGTGACGAGACCACCGGTGGAGTGCGCCGCCACGACCACGCGGTCGTGGCGGTCACGCTCGGTGATGCGCTGCCAGGCGATCTCGAGCTCGGCGTCGTACTCGGCGAGGTCGGTGACGTACGTCGGGGTCTGGCCGGGGCGGATCGAGCGGCCGTACTTGCGCAGGTCGAGGGCGTAGAAGTCGTAGCCGCGCTCGAGCCACCACTGGGCGAAGCCGGTCTGGAAGAAGTAGTCGGCGAAGCCGTGCACGTAGAGCACGGCCCGCCCCGAGGGCCGGGGGGAGCGGTGGCTGACCAGGGTGGCCACCAGCGGGCCCTCGTGGTCCTCCCCGAGGTCGATGGTCTCGGCGAGCCAGGGCTCACCCAGCACGTCGGTGACGGTGCCGTCGTGGTCGGGCGACATGGCGGCAGTGTGTCAGGCGGGACGACGACGGGTGCGCGGCGGTCTCGGGGGACGACCGCTGCGGTGGCGGGGGAACCCGTCGCGAGCGGTCAGGGCCAGGGCGGGCTCGTTGCTGGTCACCAGCCAGGCCCGGCCCGGTCGCATCCAGTAGCGAAGCGAGTCCTCGGTGTCCACGGTCCACACCAGCAGGGGCAGGCCCCGGCGGCGGGCGAAGGCGGCGACGCCGAGCCGCGCCAGGGTGTGCTTGGCCACGACCAGGTTGGCGCGCGACTCGGTGTAGCGCAGCCGCGGCAGCAGCTCGGAGACCCGCACGCGGACCTGGCGGTGCCAGGGGAGCCCGCGCACGCTGCGGCCCAGTGAGAGGCCGACGAGCAGGTCGTGGCCCTCCTGGTCCGACCAGTCGCGCACCGCGCGCACCGCCTTGTCCTCCAGGGTCGTCACGATGACCTGGTCGGCGCCGAGCACCTGCACCGCGCGCCGGGCCGCCTGGACCTCCCAGGTGGCCGCGGCCTCGGCGTACAGGCTGTCGGGGGAGGTGAACTTGAGGTCGATGTGGGCCCTGGTCACCCCGGCGAGCGCCTCCAGCACCTCCTCGTAGCGCAGGAAGTGGGGCGCCCGGGAGGCGAACTCCTCGAAGGAGAGCGCGGCGAGCGGGACCCGGCGGTCCCCGACCCACATCCAGTCGTCGTGGAAGAGCACGAGGGTGCCGTCGGCGCAGCGCTGGACGTCGAACTCGACGAAGTCGACCGCGAGGTCGAGGGCGTTCTCGAGCGCGACCCGGGTGTTCTCGAGCCCACGGTCACCACCGGCCCCGCAGCGGTGGGCACTGACCAGCACCGGCTCCTTGGCTCGCACGGGGCGCCACTCTAACGAGAGCGGCGCCCCGTGCCGGAGCGGCCGTGGCTCAGACGGTCTCGAGCGCCTCGGTGGGGTGCGGCGCGGGGTCGCCGTGCTGCCCGGCACGCACCGCGTCCTCGATGCGCTTGCCGATCTGCTCGTCGACGTTGCGCCAGTACTCGAAGGCCCGCTCCAGGACCTCGTCGCTCACGCCGCCGGCGAGGTGCCCGGCGACGTTGGAGACGAAGCGCTCGCGCGCGGCGTCGTCCCAGACCTCGTTGACCATCGTGCGGGCCTGGCCGAAGTCGTCGTCCTCGGGACGCAGCGTGTAGGCCTCGCGCACCATGTCGCCGTCGGTCTCCCAGCCGTCCTCGGCGGGCCCGGTCAGGTCGGAGAACGGGTCGCCGTAGGAGTTCGGGGCGTACTTCGAGCGGTCACCGGTGTGGTCGTAGGCCATCGGGCCGTCAAACTGGTAGGTGTAGGCGCCCTCGACGCGGTGCCGGTTGACCGGCAGCTGCTGGTAGTTGGGGCCGATGCGGTAGCGGTGGGTGTCGGCGTACGCGAAGACCCGCCCCAGCAGCATCTTGTCGGGGGAGAACCCGATGCCCGGCACGATCGCGGACGGCTCGAAGGCGGCCTGCTCGATCTGCGCGAAGTGGTTCTCGGGGTTCGTGTGCAACGTCATCTTCCCCACCTCGATGAGCGGGTAGTCGCCGTGCGGCCACACCTTCGTCAGGTCGAAGGGGTTGAAGCGGTAGGTCTTGGCGTCCTCGTAGGGCATCACCTGCACCTTGAGGGTCCAGCTGGGGTGGTCCCCGGCCTCGATGGAGTCGAAGAGGTCGCGGCGGTGGAAGTCGGAGTCCTCGCCCGCGATGCGGTTGGCGTCCTCCTGGGTCAGGCACTCCACGCCCTGGTCGGAGATGAAGTGGAACTTCACCCACGACTTCTCCCCGGCCTCGTTGTAGAGCATGTAGGTGTGGCTGCCGTAGCCGTTCATGTGGCGCCAGGTCTTGGGGATGCCCCGGTCGCCCATCAGCCAGGTGACCTGGTGGGCCGACTCGGGGTTGAGGGTCCAGAAGTCCCACTGCATGTCGTTGTCGCGCAGCCCGTTGGCGCCGCGGCGCTTCTGGCTGCGGATGAAGTGCGGGAACTTCATCGTGTCGCGCACGAAGAAGACCGGGGTGTTGTTGCCGACGAGGTCCCAGTTGCCCTCGGAGGTGTAGAACTTCAGCGAGAACCCGCGCGGGTCGCGCCAGGTGTCGGGGGAGCCCATCTCGCCGGCGACGGTCGAGAACCGGGCGAGCATGTCGGTCTTCGCGCCGGGCTGCAGCACGGCCGCCTTGGTGTACTGCGAGATGTCGCCGGTGATCTCGAGCGTGCCGAACGCACCGGAGCCCTTGGCGTGCACGTTGCGCTCGGGCACCCGCTCGCGGTTGAAGTGCGCCATCTGCTCGATGAAGTGGTGGTCGTGCAGCAGGATCGGGCCGTCGGGGCCGACGGTGAGGCTGTTGCGGTCGCTGGGTGCGGGGGCGCCGTTGCCGGCGGTCGAGCCGTGGGTCTGGGTCATCAGGGTCCCTCCTGGGGGCGTGCGGACGTCGCTGTCGCTACCGTCGCCACCCTGCCCTCTTGTCTGGAGCCAGTCAAGAAAAGTCACCCCTTCGGGGTGTCGGCTCCCCGGCCCCGTCGCACCACCTAGTCTTCGGCCGGTGACCTCGAGGCCGGCGCGTGCGTGGACGGTGGTCGCGCGCCACGTGCAGGACCGCGTCGACGGGTGGCGCTCGGGCAGCCCGGCCAGCCAGCGCTACGTGGCGGTGGTGCTGCTGGGCCTGCTGACGGCCACGCTGGCGGTCCAGACGCTCAGCTACGGGGTGGCGCCGGTCGGTGTGGTCTTCGTGTGGCTGCTGGCCGGCATGCTGCTGCTGCGCTACCGCCCGCTCCTGCTGCTGGTCTCGTGGGCGCTGGTCGGGACGATCGGCGTCGCCGTCTCCGACGCGCTGGGCCCGGGCGAGCTCGAGTCGTCGCGGATCTCGGCCACGGTGTCGCTGGTGGTCGCCTCGGCGCTGGTGCTGCTGCAGTCGAGCCGGCAGCGCAGCGGCCTGCCCACCCTGCTGGGCGAGACCGTCCTCTCCGACCTGCGCGACCGCCTCCAGCGCCAGGGGACGGTGCCGCCGCTGCCCGAGGGCTGGCGCAGCGAGAGCGCCATGCTGGCCGCCGACTCCGTCGGCTACGCCGGCGACTTCCTGGTCGCCCGCCTCGACGAGCAGGCCCACCGCCTGGAGATGATCCTGGTCGACGTCGTCGGGAAGGGAGTGGCGGCCGGGACCGCCGCCCTGCAGTTCGCGGGCGCCCTGGGCGGGCTGCTGGGCGCCGTGCCGCCCGGGCGCCTGATGGAGGCCGCCAACGACTTCCTGCTGCGCCAGGAGTCCGACGAGGCGTTCGCCACCGCCGTGCACGTGGTCGTCGAGCTGCGCACCGGTGCCTACGAGGTGCTCAGCGCCGGGCACCCGCCGGTGCTGCGGCGCGAGGGGGGCTCCTGGCGCGTCGACACCGCCCGCGGCACCGCCCTGGGGGTCACGGCCCAGGCCGAGGTCGAGCCCAGCCGCGGCCGGCTCTGCCCCGGCGACGCGCTCATGTTCTACACCGACGGGGTCGTGGAGCGCCCGGGCGAGGACATCGACGACGGGGTCGAGTGGCTGCGCACGACCGCCAGCGACCTCACCGCCTCCTCGGGCCTCGACGGGCTGCCGCGCCGCGTGCTGCGCCGGGTGTCGCGGGGCGACGACGACCGCGCCGTGCTCGTCCTGCACCGCCTCCCCGACCCGGCGCAGATCTCGCGCTGACCCGGCACAGATCTCGCGCCGACCCGGCACAGATCTCGCGCCGACCCGGCACGGATCCACGCCGGCGACGGGGTGGAGGTGTGGGCGGGGGAGTCCTCGGGCACCCTGGGTGCGTGCCCTCGCTGACCCTGGACCACCGCCAGCGCCGCCTGGTGCTCGCCCTCGTCGCGGTCGGCTCGCTGGTGCTGCTCGCCGTCCTCGCGGTGGTGGTGACGCAGCGGCCGGGCGCGGGGCCCGGACGGGCAGGGTCTGCGCCCACGCCCGCCGCGAGCTCCGCGGAGGAGGCTGCCGCGGCCGGGGTGGACACCACCGAGGAGGCGACGTACGCCGAGGCGACGCTGGCCGACCCCGACCGCCTGCGCATCCCCGAGCTCGGCGTCGACGCGCCTGTGCGCGGCATCGAGGCCCCGGGGCGGGTGCTGGTGCCGCCGCGGGACCCGCAACAGCTGGGCTGGTGGTCGGACGGGGCGCGCCCGGGGGCCGAGACCGGCAGTGCTCTCGTGGTCGGCCACACCGTGCACACCGGCGGCGGGGCCCTCGACGACCTGGAGACGCTCGAGGCCGGGGACCGGATGACCGTGCGATCCGAGGGGGCCGACCTCGTCTACGCCGTCAGCACGGTGCGGGTCTACGACAAGGGCCGCATCGCGCGCGACGCGGGGCGGCTCTTCAGCCAGGAGGTCCCCGGGCGCCTGGTGGTGCTCACCTGCGAGGACTGGGACGGCTCGGGCTACCGCAGCAACGTGGTCGTGGTCGCCGAGCCGGTCGACCGGCCCGCCTGAGCCGGGAACAAGCGGGCCCCCGCCGCCGTTGGATCGACAGTTCGAGATTCAACTACAGGGGAGCGTGAGCAGCATGCAGCTCGGGATCTTCAGCGTCGGCGACGTGACGCCCGACCCGACCACCGGCCGGACCCCGACCGAGCAGGAGCGGATCCGCGCGCAGGTCGCGATCGCGCGCAAGGCCGAGGAGGTCGGCCTCGACGTCGTCGCGGTCGGCCAGCACCACAACCCGCCGTTCGTAGCCTCCTCGCCGACGACGACGCTGGCCTGGATCGGCGCGCAGACCGAGCGCATCGTGCTCTCGACATCCACGACGCTGATCACCACCACGGACCCGGTGCGCATCGCCGAGGACTACGCCACGCTCCAGCACCTCACCGGCGGTCGCGTCGACCTGATGATGGGCCGCGGCAACACCGGCCCGGTCTACCCCTGGTTCGGCAAGGACATCCGCGAGGGCATCAACCTCGCCGTCGAGAACTACGCGCTGCTGCACCGGCTCTGGCGCGAGGACGTCGTCGACTGGCAGGGACGCTTCCGCACGCCCCTGCAGGGCTTCACCGCGACCCCGCGTCCGCTCGACGGCGTGGCGCCCTTCGTCTGGCACGGCTCCATCCGCAGCCCCGAGATCGCCGAGCAGGCGGCGTACTACGGCGACGGCTTCTTCCACAACCACATCTTCTGGCCGTCCGAGCACGCGGCCCGGATGGTGCGGCTCTACCGGGACCGCTTCGAGCACTACGGGCACGGCCGCGCCGACCAGGCCTACGTCGGGCTGGGCGGGCAGTTCTTCATGCGCAGGGACAGCCAGGCGGCGGTGCGCGAGTTCCGGCCCTACTTCGACAACGCCCCGGTCTACGGCCACGGCCCGTCGCTGGAGGACTTCACCTCGCAGACCCCGCTGACGGTCGGCTCGCCGCAGCAGGTGCTGGAGCGCACCCTGGGCTTCCGCGAGCACGTGGGCGACTACCAGCGCCAGCTGTTCCTCATCGACCACGCGGGCCTGCCGTTGAAGACCGTGCTCGAGCAGCTCGACCTGCTCGGCGAGATCCTCCCCGACCTGCGTGCGGGCTTCGCCGAGGGGCGACCTGCACACGTGCCCGACGCCCCGACCCACGCCGGGATGCTCGCGGCGCGGCAGCGGCAGGAGGTCACGGCATGACCCGGCTGGTGGTCCTCAGCGCCGGCCTGTCGGACCCGTCGTCGACCCGGCTGCTGGCCGACCGGCTCATCTCCGCGGTCGTGGGCCGGCTCGAGGCCCCTGTCGACGTCGAGGTGGTCGAGCTGCGCCGCCTCGCGCACCCGTTGGCCGACCGGCTCGTCACCGGCTTCGCCGGTGCGGAGCTGGCCGCCGCCCTGGAGGCGGTGCGCGCCGCCGACGCGCTGATCGCGGTCACACCGGTCTACGCGGCGTCGTACAGCGGGCTCTTCAAGACCTTCGTGGACGTGCTGGAGCGCGACGCACTCGACGGGACGCCGGTGCTCGTGGCCGCCACCGGAGGCACGGCCCGGCACTCGATGGTGCTCGACCACGCGCTGCGTCCGCTCTTCACCCACCTGCGGGCGACCGTGCTGCCCTCCGGGGTCTTCGCGGCCACCGACGACTTCGGCGACGCCGGTCTGGAGGCCCGGGTGGAGCGGGCCGCCGCCGAGCTGGCCGCCGCGCTGAACCCGGGCGCCGGGCACCGGCGGCCGCGCGAGCGCAGCCTCGAGGCCGAGCTGGCCGAGCCCACGCCCTTCGAGGAGCTGCTGCGCCGCGCAGGCGCGGACCCGACGGGCTGACGTCCTTCGGCCAGCGTCCAGTGCCGCGTCAGTGCTGGTAGGTGCCGTGCAGCACCGCGCGGCCAGCGGTCTTGAAGGCCAGGTTGAACGAGACGACGGCCGGGCTGGCGTCGGAGTCCACGCCGAGGCTCTCCTCGGTGACGGCGTGCACCACGAAGAAGTAGCGGTGCACCTGGTCGCCGGGCGGCGGGGCGGCCCCGGCGAACGCCTTGGCGCCCAGGTCGTTGCGGCACATGAAGGCCTGGCCCGGCAGGTCGGCACCCTCGGCGCCGATGCCGGCGGGCAGCTCGGTGGTGTCGGCCGGCAGGTCGACGAGCACCCAGTGCCAGAACCCGCTGGGGGTGGGCGCGTCGGGGTCGAAGCAGGTCACGGTGAAGCTCTTGGTGCCCTCGGGAGCGCCGCTCCACGAGAGCTGCGGCGAGGAGTCCCCGCCGTCGCCGACCTGGGCCGCGTCGAGGGGCGCACCCTCGCTGACGTCGGTGCTGGTCACCGTGAAGGACGGCACCGGGGGCAGGAGGTCGTAGGGGTTCGGGGCCACGGGGCGCTCGAGGTTGCTCATGTAGCCGAACGTAGCCAACGTCTCGGACCGTGACCACCACCCGGGCAGTGGCGCCGCCCGGGGGTGCGCCCGGGGAGCATGGGCCCATGGCTGCTCTCCCCGAGGACCCCACCACCGCCGCGACCGCGCACGAGCCCCCGCCGTACCCGGTCGGCCTGCGCCTCGCCGGACGGCGGGTCCTGGTCGTGGGCGGGGGACAGGTCGCGCAGCGCCGGGTGCCGGCCCTGATCGCCGCCGGCGCCGACGTGGTCGTCGTCGCCCCCGACGTCACCCCGGCCCTGGAGGGCATGGGCGCCGAGCTCACCTGGGTGCGGCGCCGCTTCGAGCCCACCGACGTCGATGGCGCGTGGTACGTCGTCGCGGCCACCGACGACGCCGAGGTCAACGCGGCGGTGCTGGCCGAGGCGGAGGCGCAGCGGGTCTTCTGCACGCGTGCCGACGACGCCCGCGAGGCCAGCGCCTGGACGCCCGCGGTCGGGCGCCACGACGGTGTGACCGTCGCGGTGCTCGCCAACCGCGAGCCCCGCCGCTCCGCGGCCGTGCGCGACGAGGTGATGACCGCGCTCCGCGACGGGCGGCTCACCGTGCGCGACGCCCACCACCGCACCGCCGGGGTGGTGCTCGTCGGGGGCGGGCCCGGCGACCCCGAGCTGGCGACGGTCGCCGCCCGGCACGCCCTGGCCAGCGCCGACGTCGTGGTGGCCGACCGGCTGGCTCCTCGCGAGCTGCTCGACGAGCTGCCGGCCCACGTCGAGCTGGTCGACGTCGCCAAGCTGCCGCGGGGGCGCCAGGCCAGCCAGGAGTCGATCAACGAGGTCATCGTCGAGCGGGCGCTCGAGGGCAAGCGGGTGGTGCGCTTCAAGGGGGGCGACAACTTCGTCTTCGGTCGCGGCTTCGAGGAGATCCTGGCCTGCCGGGCCGCCGGGGTCCCGGTCAGCGTCGTCCCCGGGCTGACGTCGGCGATCTCGGTGCCCGCCGGTGTGGGGATCCCGGTGACCCACCGCGGCGTCGCCCACGAGTTCACCGTCGTGACCGGTCACGTGCCCCCCGGTCACCCGCAGTCGCTGGTCGACTGGGAGGCGCTGGCGCGGATGCGCGGCACCGTGGTGCTGCTGATGGCGGTGCAGAACGCCCCCGTGATCGCCGAGACGCTGATCGCCGGTGGTCGGCGCCCCTCCACCCCGGTGGCGGTCATCGTCGAGGGCACGATGCCCGAGGAGCACACGGTGCTGAGCACCCTCGGCGACCTCGCGCACGACATCGTCGAGCAGGGGGTCCGGGCGCCTGCGATCATCGTCGTCGGCGACGTGGTCGCCGTGGCCCGACCGGGCCACTACGCCGAGCCGGTGACGGTGCGGCCGGGCGACTTCGCGGAGGAGTGACGTGGCGCAGCTGGTGGAGGTCAGCGACCCGGACGACCCGCGGCTGCGCGACTACCGCGACCTGCGCGACGTACAGCTGCGCAAGGACCTCGAGGCCGAGCACGGGCTGTTCCTGGCCGAGGGCGAGAAGGTGGTGCGCCGCGCCGTCGAGTCCGGGTACGCCGCCCGCTCGTTCCTGATGGCCCCGCGCTGGCTCGACGGGCTCGCCGACGTGCTCGAGCGCTCCGAGGCGCCCTGCTTCGTGCTGAGCGAGGACCTCGCCGAGCAGGTGACGGGCTTCCACGTGCACCGCGGCGCCCTCGCCTCCCTCGAGCGCCGCCCGCTCCCACCGGTCGACGCCGTCCTCGAGGGGGCGCGCTCGGTGCTGGTGCTCGAGGACATCGTCGACCACACCAACGTGGGCGCGATCCTGCGCAGCGGCGCCGCGCTCGGCTTCGACGCCGCGCTGCTGGCGCCCCGCTGCGCCGACCCGCTCTACCGCCGCGCCATCAAGGTCTCGATGGGCGCGGTCTTCACGCTGCCGTGGACCCGCCTGCCCGGGTGGCGCGACGCGCTGCCCTCGCTCTCGGAGCGCGGCTTCACGACGGTCGCGCTCACCCTCGCCGACGACGCCGTACCGGTCGAGGAGGCCGTCGCCGGGCTCGACAAGGTCGCGCTGGTGCTGGGCTCGGAGGGGCACGGGCTCTCGGAGCGCTGGCAGGACAGCGCAGACCGGCGCGCGGTCATCCCGATGCACGAGGGCATCGACTCCCTCAACGTCGCCGCCGCCTCCGCGGTGGCCTGCTACGTCACCGCGCGGCGTTGACTGGGCGTGTCCCGAGGAGTGCATGGCAGGGGAGGCGACTGACATGCTGGGGCGCGTGAACACCCGCGCCACCGACTGGTCCGAGCGCTTTCCTCGGCTGTTCCAGGATGCGTACGTGGACTACGCGGCCGCTCGCACCTCGTACGTCGAAGGGGCGGCGCCCGAGGACCTCACCACTCGCCTCCACGTCGTTGCAGTGACCGATCGGGCGGAGGTCGTGGTGTGCCGAGACGCGCAGGGTGGGCGATTCCTGCCGGGAGGAACGCGGGAGCTCGGTGAGTCCCTCCGCGACCTGGCCGAGAGGGAGCTGATGGAGGAGGCAGGGGCCGTCCTGTCGGGAGACCTGGTCCACTTCTCCTCGCACCGGGCGGACAGCGAGCTGGCGGAGCCCTATCGCGCCCACTTCGCCCACCCCCGCACGTTCTGGGGATACGCAGTCGGACGCGTACGGGTCACCGGGCCGCCCTCGAATCCGCTGGACGGGGAGGACATCGTGGAGGTGCTGACCCTTCGACCCAGCGCTGCGGCGGACTACCTCGCCGAGGAGGAACCTCTCCACGCCGACGTTCTGCGGCACGCGGACGCCTTGGGGCTCATCCAGGGCTCCTAGCCCGACGGTGGGCTGACCGGGTGCTCGGGGAGGTGGCGCCTGCAGCGGCTGCCCGATCGCGGGACGTGGACCCCGCGCTTGGTGTCCATCTCGCCGAGGTCACCGGCAGTCGGCGGGCCTGAACGAGACGGCCTGCTCGACCGGGACCTCGACCTGCCCCTCAGGCCCGTCCTCGCCCGACCACGTGGCCCGGACGGTGCCGATCTCGGCGGTCCGCTCGCCGGCGAGCACGTCGTCGTCGAAGCGCAGGTGGAACATCAGCAGGCCGGTCCGCCCCTCGGTGGCGGAGTAGAAGTCGACGCGGTTGCGACCCGCCCAGGAGACCTGGCTCTGCTCGCGCAGCTCCGCGCGGTCGGACCAGGCGTACTCGCCGCCGAAGGCGATGGTGCCGCCGAAGTTGGTGGGTGGGAGGTCGATCGCCGGACCGATCGACCGGACCCCGTCGCTGTCGACCAACGAGAAGTCCAGGTGCTCGACGTCGCGCAGGACCTCGTAGGTGACGTCGAGCCACGCGAGGTCGGGGTAGGGACGGTCGTAGCAGGTGGTGCCGCTGGACATCGACTCGATCGTGATCGCGTCCTGGACGTCGCCGTCGTCCGGGCTGGGGGCGGGCGTGGTGGTCACCGTGACGGTGGCGGTCGGTGCCGCGGCGGGCGAGCCGTCTCCCTGAGCCGTGCAGCCCGACAGGGCGAGGGCGGTCAGTGCGGCGCCGGCGGTGACCCGAGAAAGGTAAAGCACGCTCGGAGAGTATTCGCTACTTTCGCCCCATGGACCAACGACCCGCCGACTCCGCCTACCACCGCACCCTCCCGATCGGCGAGCGGCTCCCGGGCCGTCCACTGGTCGAGGACCGTCTCTCCTGCTTCGAGGAGGTCACGCTGCGCCCGTTGGAGCCGATGCTGGTGCCCGAGGCGCCGCGGGCGGGCGAGGCCGACCGCAGCGAGTGCGGTCACTGCCAGCCGTCGGAGCACACCATCTGGCACGACGACCTGTGGCAGGTGCGCTCGGGGTTCGTGCCCTTCGGGCTGCCGTTCGTGGGCGGGATCGCCCCGCGTGAGCACGTGCTGCTCGAGGACGCGCCGCTCGAGCTGCTCGCCACCCTGGGCCCGCTGCTGCAACGGGTGAGCAACGCGGTCAAGGCGGTGCCGGGCGTGGCCCGCACCCACCTGGCGCGCTGGGGCGACGGCTCGGAGCACTTCCACCTGTGGGCGCTGGCCCGCCCCGCCGGGATGATGCAGGGCCGCGGCGCGATGCTGGCGTTCTGGGACGACGTGCTGCCGCCGCTGCCCGACGACCTGCGCGAGGAGCACCTGCGCGTGGTCGCCGAGGCGCTGGCCGCCGACGGCGGGACCGCCTTCCCGGCGAGGGGTGCTTAGCGGCCCTGCATGAGTCCCCGGCCGACCGGTGACTCATGCACTTGTCAGGTGTTGCAACACCCACTAAGTGCATGAATCCCCGGCTGACCGGGGACTCATGCACCCGGCCAGTAGACCCTCACTCGGCGGGCCAGCCCTCCGGGTACTCCTCGACGGCTCGGTCGTGCTCCTTGGCGAGCTTCTTGCGCTGCTTGGTGGCCAGGCGGTCGCCGAAGACCGTGCCGCGGGTGTGGTCGGTCTCGTGCTGCAGGCAGCGGGCCAGCAGGCCGTCGCCGGTGAAGGTGACCGGCTCGCCGTCGAGCCCGGTGCCGTGCACGGTCGCGGTGTCGGGGCGGGCGCAGGGCACAAAGGCGCCGGGGTAGGACAGGCAGCCCTCGTCGGAGTCGTCGAGGTGGCGCTCCTTGCCCTCCGGGAGCTCGAGCTCGGGGTTGCAGACCACGCCGACGGTGCGCTCGCCCGACTCGTCGGGGCAGTCGAAGACGAAGACGGCCCGGTCGACGCCGATCTGGCAGGCGGCCAGGCCGACCCCGTCGGCGGCGTACATGGTGGCGACCATGTCGGCGACCAGGGCGCGCAGCTCGTCGTCGTACGTCGTGACCGGCTCCTGGGGGCGGTGCATGACCGGGGTGCCCCAGCGGGTGATCGGGCGGACCGTGCCGCCCTCGGGGAGGGGGCCGTACGGCGCGTGCTCGGGCTGCTCTGGCGGTGCGGGCATGCCCGCGATCCTAGGAGAGCCCCACGGCGCCCGCTAAACCAACGCTGCGCTGTGACCCGGACCACGCACCCACCTGTAGCGCAATGTGTAACTCACAGTTACATTGACGTCATGGACCTGACCAAGAGCCTCCCGGCGCGGCTGCGCCCCGGGGGAAGGCACGGGCTGGCGGACACCGAGGTGCGCGACCCCATCGGCTACGCCGTGGCCGCCCTCGGCAAGCTCGCCCAGAGCGACCTCCTCGACCGCGTGGGCCTGCGCAAGCAGGCCGAGCAGGCGGTCTTCACCGTCACCCGCACCGGCTTCCAGGCCGCCACCAGCGCCAACCGTGCCTTCACCCGCGCGGGCAGCCGGCAGAAGGCCGGCGTCCGGGTGCCGGCTGCGGCGCCGAAGGGCGTCTTCGACCTGACGCCCAGCGAGGACGAGCAGATGCTCGTCGACGTCGTGGGCGAGTACGCCGCCGAGGTGGTGCGCCCCGCCGCCGCGGAGGCCGACGAGGCGTGCGCCGCCCCCGAGCCCGTCCTCAAGGCCAGCCTCGACATCGGGCTGCCGATCCTCGGCGTGCCCGAGTCGCTCGGCGGCATCTCCGAGGAGCGCTCGGCCGTCGCCGGCACCCTGGTCGCCGAGGCGCTCTCCCGCGGCGACATGGGCCTGGCCGTGGCCGCCCTCGCCCCGGGTGCGGTCGCCACCGCCCTGGGCCTGTGGGGCACCGAGGCCCAGCAGCAGACCTACCTGCCCGCCTTCACCGGCGACGAGGTGCCGGCGGCCGCGCTGGCGATCAGCGAGCCCGCCGTCCTCTTCGACGCCCTCTCGCCCAGCACCACCGCGCGGCGCACGCCCGACGGCTTCGTCCTCGACGGGCTCAAGAGCGCCGTCGTGCGCGCCGCCGAGGCCGAGCTCTTCGTCGTGGGCGCCGAGCTCGAGGGCAGCCCGGTGCTGTTCCTGGTGGAGTCCTCGACCCCCGGCCTGAGCGTCGAGTCCGACCCCGGCATGGGCGTGCGGGCCGCCTCGATGGCCCGCCTGCGCCTCGAGGGCGTCACCCTGCCCGCCGACGCGGTCCTCGGCGAGACCGACGGCTCGACGTACGCCGAGTGCGTGCGGCTCTCGCGCCTGGCGTGGTGCGCCCTCGCGGTCGGCACCGGCCAGTCGGTGCTCGACTACGTGACCCCCTACGTCAAGGAGCGCCACGCCTTCGGCGAGCCCGTGGCGCACCGCCAGTCGGTGGCGTTCATGGTCGCCGACATCGCGATCGAGCTGCAGGCCATGCGCCTGCTGACCTACAAGGCCGCCGGCCGCGCCGCCGCGGGCAAGGACTTCTCCCGCGAGGTCGCGCTGGCGCGCCGGCTGTGCGCCGAGAAGGGCATGCGGATCGGCCTCGACGGCGTCCAGCTGCTCGGTGGCCACGGCTTCGTCAAGGAGCACCCGGTCGAGCGGTGGTACCGCGACCTGCGGGCCGTCGGCGTGATGGAAGGAGCCGTCCTCGTCTGAGGGCAACCACACCATGATCAATCTGGACGACCCCAAGAAGTTCCGCCCGCTGCGCGACCAGGCCCACCAGGTCGCGATGAACATGCTGCGGCCCATCTCGCGCAAGTACGACAAGGCCGAGCACGCCTACCCCACCGAGCTCGACATGCTCGCCTCGATGATCGACGGGCTCTCGGAGTCCGGGGCCGCGGAGGGTGCCGGCGCCGCCGGCGTACGCCGCGACGAGAAGCCCGAGGAGAAGCAGGCGGGCTCGAAGAACGGCGCCAACCTCGCCTCGGTGCTCTCGATCGCCGAGATGTGCTGGGGCGACGTCGGCCTGCTGCTCTCGATGCCGCGCCAGGGGCTGGGCAACTCCGCCATCGCCTCGGTGGCCGACGACGAGCAGGCCGAGCGCTTCGACGGCGTGTGGGCCGGGATGGCGATCACCGAGCCGGGCACCGGCTCGGACTCCGCCAACATCTCGACCACCGCGGTCCTCGACGGCGACGAGTACGTCATCAACGGCGAGAAGATCTACGTCACCAGCGGCGACCGCGCCGACGCCATCGTCGTGTGGGCCACCCTCGACCGCGACCTGGGTCGCGCGGCGATCAAGTCGTTCGTGGTGCCCAAGGGCACGCCGGGCATGCGCGTCGACCGGCTCGAGCACAAGCTCGGCATCAAGGCCTCCGACACCGCCACGATCATCTTCGAGGACTGCCGGGTGCCGAAGGAGAACCTGCTCGGCTCCCCGGAGGTCGACGTCAAGCAGGGCTTCGCCGGCGCGATGGCGACCTTCGACAACACCCGCCCGCTCGTGGCCGCGATGGCCATCGGCTGCGCCAAGGCCTCGCTCGACCTGACCCGGGACCTGCTCGAGCAGGCCGGGGTGGTCATCGACTACGACCGTCCCGCGCTGACCCAGTCGGCCGCCGCAGCGAAGTTCCTGCAGATGGAGGCCGACTGGGAGGCCGCCCGCCTGCTGACGCTGCAGGCGGCCTGGATGGCCGACAACCGCGAGCCGAACTCGCTGGAGGCCTCGATGGCCAAGGCGAAGGCCGGGCGCGTCGGCTCCGACATCACCCTCTCCTGCGTCGAGCTGGCCGGCACCCTGGGCTACAGCGAGGTCGAGCTGCTCGAGAAGTGGTCGCGCGACTCCAAGATCCTCGACATCTTCGAGGGCACCCAGCAGATCCAGCAGCTGATCGTCGCGCGGCGGGTGCTGGGGCTCAGCAGCGCCGAGCTGAAGTAGTCCGGCGACGTACGACGGCCCGGGACCCACCGTGGTGGGTCCCGGGCCGTTCGTCGTGGTCGTGGCTCAGCTGTCGCTGGCCTGCTGCAGGGTCTCGGACTCCGAGGCGACCTGCTTGGCGGTCGCGGTGTCGACCAGCGGCTCGGTGCCCGCGTCGGCGGGCAGCTCGAGCTGCTCGGGGCCCTCGGGCTCCGGCGGGGCCGCCGAGGACGGGGTCGGCTCGGACTTGAGCGGGACCTGGTCGGCGGTCTTCGTCGGCGCCGGCTTCTTGGCCGCTGCCTTCTTGGCCGCTGCCTTCTTGGGAGCCGCCTTCTTCGCCGCCGTCTTCCTGGCCGGGCTCTTCTTGCCGGCGAACGCCGCGACGTCGGCCGGGGTCGCGTCGACCTCGACGTCGGCGGCACCGGCGTCGATGTCGGTGACCGGCTCGGTGCTCGGCTCGGTGCTCGTCTCGGTGACCGGGGCTGCCGGGGCGGGCGCCGGCGTGGGCGCCTTGGCCGGCGCCTCGGGCGCGCCGGAGCGGCCGGTCACCTTGCCTACCAGGCTGCGTGCGGTGCCCTCGACGGCGAGCCGCCCCAGGGTGACGCCGGAGCGCACCTGGGTGGCTGCCTTGTCCGCAGCGGCGGCGGGGAGCTTGGCGACGCCGACGGCGAGGTCGGTCGCCACCTCGGCGACGGGGCCGACCACGGGGATCTTGGAGAGCGGGGTGGGCACGGGGGTGTCCTCCTGGGGATGGGGTGCCGGCGACCGAGTGGCCGCGGCGTGACCCCCAGAGTGAACCACCCGGTGCGGACGGTGGCCCCGCACCCAGGGGTGAGCGCGGCTCAGGAGTCGGCGGGCCGCACCGGCTCCGGGGCCGGGCCGGGGCGCCGCGGGGGGAGCCGGTCACCCGGCGCCGAGCGCGGCGTACGGGGCTCGGCGGCGGCCGAGCCCACCTCGGGGCGGGGCGCGACCCGGGCCGCCACGTCGGCCGGCGTCACCTCGGGCGTGGCGGGCGCCACCGGGTGCTCGGACGAGCGCTCAGCCGGCCGGTCCGCCCGGGTGCCCGGGGAGAGCGAGAGGCCCCGCTCGACCCACGGCCGCACCCGCTCCAGGGCCCGCCCGCCGAGACGCAGGCCGCTGTGCAGCGTGCCGAGGACGCGGCGTCCGACCTCCCCGGCGGTGGCGATCGTGCTGGTGCGCTGCTCGTCGGTGGAGCTCATGGGCAGGTCCTCTCGTCGACGTCGATCGGGTGCCCGGGCAGTCAAGCACGCCTCAGGAGACGGAGCGGAAGGGGTCGTGGTCGGCCAGGATCTTGTCGACGCGCGCCTGGTCGAGCCGGCTGACGACCGAGGAGGTCTCCTGGGCGTCGCGCACGCACTTGGCCAGGGTGAAGGCCGAGGTGGTCAGGTAGAGGGTGCCGAGGGCCAGGAAGGCGCGCATCCAGGGGTCGACGGGCAGGTACAGCACCGCGACGACCATGGCGAGCAGGGCCAGGCCGAAGGAGATGCCGGCCTGGGCGTAGAAGGCGCTGGTGGTCTTGTTCTGGGTGGGTTGGCTCATGGGTCCACCCTCGCCCGGCGCCCGGGGACGGCGGACCCGTCGGCGTACGCATCTGCGCTGGGCCCGGGTACTCAACCGGGTTGCTCGGCCAAGCGCAGCAGGTAGCTCGGACGGGTGGCCTGCGCGGGCCGCGCCGCTGGCACAGTGGCCGGCATGGACGACCAGGACCGCACCGACACGATCATCGAGGTGCTCGGCGCCGCCTTCGCCGACCTGATGGAGGCCGACCCCGCCGCCTTCCGCGGCAAGTACCGCAAGATGGCGGCCGACCCGCACTCGTTCTACCGCGGCACGGCCTGCCTGTTCTACGCCGACGTCACCGGGGCCACCGGCGGGTCGGCGGGCTCGCAGGTCTGGAGCGAGGACTTCGCCGACGAGCGCAGCGGACGGATCTGGATCCACGGCGACCTGCACGTCGAGAACTTCGGCACCTACCTCAACTCCGACGGCCGCTTCGTCTTCGACGTCAACGACTTCGACGAGGCCTACCTGGGCCGCTTCACCTGGGACCTGCAGCGCTTCGCCGCGTCGCTGGCGCTCGTGGGCTGGCAGAAGGCGCTGCCCGAGCAGGACGTGCGCGACCTGGTCGAGCGCTACCTGCGGGCCTACCTCGACCAGGTGGACCACTACGTCGAGGCCGCCGACGACTTCGCGCTCTACCTGCACAACACCTCGGGTCCTGTCCACGACGTGCTGCTGGAGGCCCGCGAGCAGCGCCGCACGGACCTGCTGGCGGCCAACACCACGCGCGGGGACGGCGAGCACCGGACCTTCCGCGACGACCCCAGCGTGCGCCGGCTCGGCGACGCCGAGCACGAGAAGGTGGTGCAGGCCTACCGCGACTACCTCGAGACGATCCCCGACGAGCGCCGCTCGCCGCGCGACGTCTTCTACGACCTCCACGACGTCGTCGGCAAGTCCGGCTTCGGCATCGGCAGCGCCGGGCTGCCGGCCTACAACCTGCTGATCGAGGGCCACAGCCAGGCCCTCGACAACGACGTCGTGCTGTCCATGAAGCAGGCCAACGTGCCGGCCGTGAGCCGCTTCGTCGACACGACCGAGGTCGACGACTACTTCGAGCACGAGGGGCACCGCACCGCGGTCAGCCAGCGCGCCCTGCAGGTGCACACCGACCCGCTGCTGGGCTACGCCGCCATCGACGGTGTCGGCTACGTCGTCGCCGAGGTCTCGCCGTACGAGGTCGACCTCGACTGGTCGGGCATCACCGAGCCCGAGCAGATGGCCGAGGTGGTCGAGCTGCTGGGCCGCGCCACCGCCAAGGTGCACTGCGCCTCCGACGAGGACAGCGACCAGGACCTGGTCGACTTCCAGGTCGAGGAGGCCGTGGTCGCCAGCGTGGGGGAGCGGCGCGACGAGCTCGTCGCCTGGGTCACCGACTTCGCCACCACGTACGCCGAGCGGGTGCGCGCCGACCACGCGCTGTTCGTCGAGGCGTTCCGCGAGGGCCGGATCGGGATCTCCTCGACCTAGTCGCCCACGCGCCGGACCGACGCGCCCGGCCCGGGCTCGGCCAGCAGGTGGGCCGGCGCGGCGAAGCCGTCGCGCACGAACCGGAGGTCGATGGCGCGGGCCACCGCCTCGACCCGCTCGGCCGGCACCAGGGCCACGGCGGAGCCACCGAACCCGCCACCGGTCATCCGGGCACCCACGGCCCCGGCCTCCACCGCGGTCTCCACGGCGGCGTCGAGCTCGGGGCAGGAGATCTCGAAGTCGTCACGCATCGAGACGTGCGAGGCCAGGAGGAGCCGCCCGAGCGCCGCGTGGTCGTCGTCGGCGAACGCTTCGACGGTGCGGCGCACGCGCTCGATCTCGGTGGTGATGTGGCGCGCGCGTCGCCGCAGCCGGTCGTCGTCCAGCTCCTCGGCCCGGGCAGGGGTCGCCTCGCGCAGCGACGCGACCCCCAGGCGGCGGGCGGCCTCCTCGCAGTCGGCCCGGCGCTCGCCGTAGCCGCCGTCGACCAGCGCGTGGGAGACCCGGGTGTCGGTGACCAGCAGCCGCAGCCCGCTGGCCGCCAGCCCCAGGTCGACCGGACGCGAGGAGCCGTCGGCGAAGTCGACCAGCAGCGCCGCACCCGCCTCGGCGAGCATCGCCACGGTCTGGTCCATGCCCCCAGTGGGCGCGCCGACCACCTCGGTCTCGGCCCGGATCGCCGCCGCGACGACGCCGGGACGGTGGGTGTCGAGGTCGAGGCCAAGGGCCGCCACGACAGCCGCGGCGACGGCGCACTCGAGGGCCGCCGAGCTGGAGAGTCCGGCGCCGACCGGCACGGTGGAGTCGAGCAGCAGGTCGACGCCCGGTACGGAGAGCGGCTCCACACCCTCCGCGGCGCCGGTGCCGAGGGCCCACAGCACGCCGGCGGCGTACGCCGCCCAGCCCTGCGGCCCGCCGGGTGCGCACCCGGCCACGGTGCCCTCCCAGCCGTGCTCCTGCTGCCGGCTGCGGATCCGCACGACGTCGTCGTCGCGGCGACGCACCGCGGCCCAGGTGGCGTGGGGCAGCGCGACGGGCAGCACGAGCCCCGCGTTGTAGTCGGTGTGCTCGCCCATCAGGTTGACCCGCCCGGGGGCACGGCCGAGCACGTCGGGGGCCGACCCGAACGCCGACTCGAATTCGCGGCGGAGCCGTGCGCGGAGATCGTCGGGGTCACCGGGGGAGAGCCAGGTCATGGCACGACCCTACGCAGGCCGCGACCCACCCGGACTGCGAGGATCGTGTCGTGAACGAGGACGCGAGCCACGACGACCTGGCCGTACTGGCCCACCAGCTCCTGGACCTGGCCCGGCTGGGGCACGCGCAACGTCTGCTGGCCTACGTCGACGCAGGCGTGCCGGTCGACCTCACCGACGCGCAGGGCAACACCCTGCTGATGCTCGCGGCGTACCACGGCCACGCGGCGGTCGTGCGGGGCCTGGCCGAGCGCGGTGCTGACGTCGACGCCCTCAACGACCGCGGCCAGTCGCCGCTGGCCGGGGCCGTCTTCAAGGACGAGCAGGCGGTAGTGGAGGCCCTGGTCGCCCTCGGCGCCGACCCGGACGCGGGCGCGCCGACCGCGCGGGAGACCGCGCAGATGTTCGGCCGCACCCTCTGAGCCTGGAGGACCGACTGGACCTCGTGCGTCGCGCCCGCTCGATCCGGCGAGGTCAGCGCCGTTCGGTCTCCCCAGCCAGGACGCGTCACGCTCGTGGCCATTGACGTGCGCGGCCCCGGACGTAGCTGCGGGCGACCATGGTGCCGCCGACGATGGTCGCCACGTAGCCTGCGCGTCGGCGCGCGCTGATCTGCCGCTTCGCTCGCGCCACTGCGGACAGGCGAATGCATGCCCCGATGCTTCAGCACGACAGCGGCATGTCTCGACACCAGCAGTCCGATGCGAAGGAACAGATGAACCTGTCTCAGGTGGATGAGAAGCTGCTTCGCCGACGGGTCTTTGCTGCTCCGCCCCTGGTTGCCCTGCCGATCGCTGCCATAGCGGCCTGGGCGCTGTGGGGAAAGGTGCTGACCCTCGTGGCACTCGCTCTTCCTGCGTTCTTCTACGCGAGTGGACTGGTGGGCGGGATGTTGGTGGCGATCGAGAAGAACGACACCGAGTCGCAACCCCCCAGGTGGGGATTGCTCGTCGTTCCGGCGAGCATCTTCATCTTCTTCGCGGCAGGACGGGTGGCCTCACCCTTGGCCAACGCTCTTGCGGCGTCCGTTGTCGTTCTGCCCATGCTGGGCTGGTACTCCGTCCGGGCAGCTCGTGAGCTGGGGCGACGGAAGCAGTCAGGGACGCGATAGCGCGTGGCCACCCCGGCCAGGGCCGTTCTTGATCCCCTCACCTGCCGCGGCCGCTGCTGCTCGTTCCCGTCATCGGCTCCTTCGTACGGCTGAGTGCAGCGCGTGGGCTGCGGGAGGCACCGGTTGGCGCTAGGAGCTCTGGGCGGCCAGCCGGGGGAACAACCGAGCTGAACGACGAGGTCCGTCCGCCTCTCCCGCGACCGGGAGCCAGAACGGTTGCTGACTCACCGCCCGGCGCGGCGCCGTAGGGTCGCCACCGTGCGCTTCCTCAACGACGCGGCCCCGCCGCACGAGCTGACCTACGACGACGTGTTCATGGTGCCGGGGCACTCCTCGGTGGCCAGCCGCTACGACGTCGACCTCGCGACCAGCGACGGCACCGGCGCGACCATCCCGGTCGTGGTGGCCAACATGACCGCGATCGCCGGGCGCCGGATGGCCGAGACCGTCGCGCGCCGCGGCGGCATGGTCGTGGTGCCGCAGGACATCCCCGCCCCCGTGGTCAAGGAGGTGGTGGCGTTCGTCAAGAGCCGGCACCTGGTCCTCGACACCCCGATCGAGCTCGCACCGCACCAGACGGTCGCCGAGGCCCTCTCCCTGATGCCCAAGCGGGCCCACCGGGCCGCCGTCGTGGTCGACGAGGGCCGGCCGGTCGGGGTGGTGTCGGTGCAGGACTGCACCGACGTCGACCGGTTCGCCCAGGTGCACCAGGTCATGACCCGCACGCCGGTGACGATCAGCGACGACACCGACCCGCGCACCGCCTTCGACGCGATCGACGCCGCGCGGGCGCCGCTCGCGGTGGCGGTGGCGCCCGACGGCACCCTCACCGGGGTCCTGACCCGGGCCGGGGCCCTGCGGGCCACCCTCTACACCCCGGCGGTCGACGAGCGGGGCGGGCTGCGCGTCGCGGCCGCCGTCGGCGTCAACGGCGACGTCGGCGCCAAGGCCGAGCACCTGCTCTCCGCCGGCGTCGACACCCTGGTGGTCGACACCGCCCACGGCCACCAGGACCGGATGATCGAGGCGCTGCGCGCCGTCCGCGCGCTCGACCCGCAGGTCCCGGTCGTGGCCGGCAACGTCGTCGACGCGGGCGGCACCCGGGCCCTGCTCGCCGCCGGCGCCGACATCGTCAAGGTCGGTGTCGGGCCGGGTGCGATGTGCACGACCCGGATGATGACCGGCGTCGGGCGCCCCCAGTTCTCGGCGGTCCTGGAGTGCGCCGCGACCGCCCGCGAGGCCGGCGGGCACGTGTGGGCCGACGGCGGGGTGCGCCACCCTCGCGACGTCGCCCTGGCCCTGGCCGCCGGCGCCTCGAGCGTGATGATCGGCTCGTGGTTCGCGGGCACCCACGAGTCGCCGGGCGACCTGGTCGAGGACGGCGGCCGCTCCTACAAGGTGTCCTTCGGCATGGCCTCGGCGCGCGCCGTCGCGAACCGGACGTCGGGGGAGTCGGCGTACGACCGAGCCCGCAAGGGTCTCTACGAGGAGGGCATCTCGTCCTCGCGGATGTACCTCGACCCGCAGCGCCCCGGGGTCGAGGACCTGGTCGACGAGATCTGCTCGGGGGTGCGCTCGGCCTGCACCTACGCGGGCGCCTCGTCGCTGGAGGAGCTGCACGAGCGCGCCGTGGTGGGCGTGCAGTCGGCCGCCGGCTACACCGAGGGCCGCCCGCTGGCGACCTCCTGGTAGCCGTTGGTGGGGGCTTGGTGGGGTGCTGGAGGGGTGGTCAGCCCCGCGAGGAGTTCGCGGTGCGCCCGCGCACGATGCCGATGAAGGTCTGCACCCGCGGGTCCTCGTTGTCGGTGCGCCACACCAGGCCCACCGTGGTGCCCTCGAGGTCGTGCACGGGGCGGTAGGTGACGTCCTTGCGCTGGTGGAGCCGGGCGACCGACATCGGCACCAGCAGCACCCCGGTGCCGGCGGCCACCGTCTCGACGGCCTCCTTGATGCTCATCGGCGGCCAGTCGAGCTGCGGGGCGCGGGGCGTCCAGCCGGAGACGTGCGGCGCGACGAGCTGCTCGTCGGCCAGGTCCTCGGTGCCGACCTCCTCGACGACGGTCGCGACGTGCTCGTGGCCGACGACCGCGACCACGCGCTCCTCGTAGAGCTTGATGCAGTGCAGACCGTCGCGGTCGACGGGCAGCCGGGCCAGCACCACGTCGACCTCACCGGAGCGAACCAGCCGCTCCTGCTGGTCCTCCTCCACGCGCACGAGCTCGAGGGGGTCGCGCGAGCGGTCGCGCCAGGTGCGCGCCCACTTGTCGGGGGTGGCGCCGGTGACGAAGCCGACGCGGAAGGGAACAGGCACCGCACGAGACTAGCGGCGGGACCTCCTCCACTCCTAAGGGTGAAAGACGCGCCAGGACGTTTGACGCTGCCGGTCTAGGGTCAAGAGACAGGTGTCGCGGGCCCGGCGCCCGTACGGAGCACTTACGCAGCTGTTCCCGACCGGGCCGGGCCGGCGGCGCACGTCCGGCACGACGAGGAGAGCACTGCATGGACCCCTGGGTGCCGCTGGCCCCGCACGCCGTCGCCCCGCACGAGCCGTGGCAGCAGCGCGTGCGCGACGCGCTCGGCACCCTCAAGCGCGGTGACCTCGTCGGCCACCTCGAGCTCGCGGCCGCGCTCGGACCTGCGGCCCCACGCCCGGCCGGCGGCGCGACCCGCGGCCTGTGGGAGCTCCTCGCCACCCTGGGGGCCCACGACCTCCAGCTCGCGCGCGCCGTCGAGCCCCACCTCGACGCCCTGGCGATCCTCGACGAGGCCGGCTCCGGCGCCCCGACGGGCAGCACCTGGGGGGTCTTCGCCGCCGAGGGCCCGGGGGCGCGCCTGACCGCCCGCCCCGCGGGCGAGGGTTGGGTGCTGGAGGGCACCAAGCCGTGGTGCTCGCTGGCCGCGCACCTGAGCCACGCGCTCGTCACGGCCTGGGTCGACGACGAGACGCGCGGCCTCTTCGCCCTCGACCTGCGCGGCCCGGGCGTGCGGACCGCCGGCGCCGACGGCTCCTGGGTGCCGCGGGGGCTCCCCGACATCGTCAGCACCGCCATCGAGGTCGACGGCGCCGGCGCCACGGCGGTCGGCGGCCCCGGTTGGTACCTGCGCCGCGACGGCTTCGCCTGGGGAGGCATCGGCGTCGCCGCCGTCTGGTACGGCGGCGCGGTGGGGCTGGCCCGCCGCCTCGCGCGGCCCGCCGGCCGTCCGCTCGACCAGGTGGGGCACCTGCACCTCGGCCTGGTCGACCAGCACCTCACCGCGGCCCGGGCGACGCTGGCCGAGGCCGCCGCGCTGGTCGACGCCGGCACCGTGTCCGGCCACGAGGCCGCTGCGCTGGCCACCCGGGTGCGCTCGGTGGTGGCCGCGGCGGCCGAGGGGGTGCTGGCCTCCTGCGAGCACGCCCTGGGTCCCGGGCCCCAGGTCGGCGACGCGGCGTACGCCGCCGGGTTGGCCGACCTGCGCCTCTACCTGCGCCAGCACCACGCCGAGCGCGACCTGGCCGCGCTGGGGCGCGGCAGCGACGAGCACGGAGCCTGGTGGTCGCGGTGACGGCGGCCTTCCGGCACGACTCGCCGGGCACCCCGGCGAGCGCCTGGCACGAGGACCGGCGGTGGTCCGCGCTGCCGCTGCTCGAGCTCAGCGCCCGCGACGGGCGTCGGCTCGAGCGGGTCGTGGTCGTGGCCGCCCACCCCGACGACGAGTCCCTGGGCGCCGCCGGCCTGATGACGCGGCTGCTGGTCCTGCCCGACGAGCAGCGTCCTGAGATCGAGGTGGTGCTCCTGACCGCCGGGGAGCGCAGCCACCCCGCCTCGCCCACGCACTCGAGGGAGCGCCTGGCCGAGCTCCGTCTGGAGGAGTCGCGCGCGGCGGTGCTCGCGCTCGGCGGGGCCGCCGAGCAGGTGGCGCTGACCTGCTGGGGCTCGGCAGACGGGGCCGTCGCCGACGACGAGGCCCGCTGGACCGAGCGCCTCGCGACGCTGATCGGCGACGGCAGCCGCACCCTGCTCGTGGGGCCCTGGCGCCACGACGGGCACCCCGACCACGACGCGGCGGGCCGGATCTGTGCCGCGGCCGCCCGGCGTACCGGGGCCCGGCTGCTGGAGTACCCGATCTGGTTCTGGCACCGCGCACAGCCGCAGGACGCCCCGTGGGTCGACCTGCGTCGGCTGCCGCTCGACCCGGCCGCGTGCACGGCCAAGCGCGAGGCGGTGCACTGCCACACCACGCAGGTCCGCCCGCTCTCGGAGGCGCCCGGCGACGAGACCCTGCTGCTGACCGGCATGCTCGCGCACTTCCTGGGCGAGCAGGAGGTCTTCGTCGAGGCCCCCGCCCGCGACGAGACGCTCGACGCCCTGCACCGCGAGGTGGAGGAGCCCTGGGGCGCCGACACCCGCTGGTACGAGGAGCGCAAGCGCGCCCTCGCGCTGGCGATGCTGCCCGACCGGCGCCACGGCCGCGTGCTCGAGGTCGGGTGCTCGACCGGCGTGCTGACCCGGGAGCTGGCCGGGCGCTGCGAGGAGGTGCTCGCCGTCGACTCCAGCCCGGCCGCGGTCGCCGCGGCCCGGCGACGCAACGACGACCTGCCGCACGTCGAGGTGCAGCAGCGGCTGCTGCCCGAGGACTGGCCGGACGGTCGGTACGACGTCGTGGTGGTCAGCGAGGTCGGCTACTTCCTGAGCCCCGTCGACCTCGACTCCCTGGTCCGGCAGGTCGCCAACGGGCTGACCCGGGACGGTGTGGTGCTGCTGGCCCACTGGCGGCACCCGGTGCAGGGGTGGCCGCTCGACGGTGCCGCCGTGCACCGCGCGTTCGAGGCCCTGCCCGGGTGGAGCCGGCTCGCGCAGTACCAGGACCGCGACGTCGAGCTGCTGCTGCTCGGGCCTCCCAGCCGGATGCCGGACCCGACCGCGTGAGCGGCGTCGAGTCGTTCGTGGTGGTCGTCCCCGTCCACGACGAGCAGGAGGTGCTGGGTGCCTGCCTGGCCTCGGTGGCCGCGTCGGCCGAGGCGCTGCGCGCCGGGACAGCGCTCGCGCCGCGCCTGGAGGTCGTGGTGGTGCTCGACGCCTGCACCGACGCCAGCGCCGAGGTGGCCGCGACCCACGGCGTGCGGGTCGTCACCACGGCCGCACGGTGCGTCGGTACGGCGCGCGCCCTGGGCGTCGAGGCGGCCGCCCGGGGCCTGCCGGCCCGGCCCGACCGGGTCTGGGTGGCCACGACCGACGCCGACACCCAGGTGCCGACCTCCTGGCTGGCCGACCACCTGGCCGCCGCCGAGGGCGGCCACGACCTGCTGGTCGGGCCCGTGCTGCCCGACCCCGACGGGCTGGACGCACCGGTCCTGGCCGCCTGGCACGAGCGGCACCGCAGCGGCCACCTGCACGTGCACGGCGCCAACCTCGGCGTCCGCCTGTCGGCGTACCTCGAGGTCGGCGGCTTCGGCGACCTCAGCACCGGCGAGGACGTCGCCCTGGTCCGGGCGCTGCTGGAGCGGGGAGTCTCCACGGTGCGCCAGGGCCGCCCGGTCGTCACGTCGGCGCGCGAGCGGGGCCGGGCCCCCGACGGGTTCGCCGGCTACCTGCGGGCGCTGCGGCTGGCGGTGGCCGAGGGCGCCTCGGCGTGACCCAGCAGACCCAGCAGACCCAGCAGATCCGGCAGGCTCAGCAGCCGAGGTCGGTCAGGTCGTCGTCGCGCAAGGTGCGCCGGGCGGCGTCGAGCCGGTAGGCGGAGCAGTAGTAGAAGCTGAGGTGCTCGTCGCGCCGCAGCCGCACCGGCGTCCAGGTGCCGCCGCCGGTGGGCTCGAGGTAGTCGACGCGCGGACGCAGCAGCGCCCTCGGTCCGCCCCGGTGCTTGAGGTAGCGGTCCAGCCAGCGCTGCACGGTGACGCTGGTCAGCGCCTGGCCCCACCGGCTGGCCGGCAGCACCAGCGGGATGTCGGTGTACTCCAGGTGGGTCGAGGCACGGGGGACCAGCATCATCGAGTCGACGCCCGCCGCGTCCCAGGCGTCCCAGCCGGTCGCCCGCTCGCGGGCCGGGTCGGGCCCCTCGGGAGACGGCTGGGGGGAGATCGAGCTGCCGCCCGAGAGCAGCCACGGGGAGACGGCGAAGCCGTACTCCGACTGGATCCCGAGCGCCGGCACCACCGGGGTCACCTCGTCGTCGCCGGAGGTGGAGCCGAGCTTGTCGAGGGCCACCACGGTGGCCACCCGCCGGTCCACGGCCTGCACCTGCGAGACCGCCGCGGCCCCGAGCGAGTGGCCGATGACCGCGATCCTGCGGTCGCGACCGGGGGTGAAGGGGCGTCGGTCGCGCCGGCGGTCCAGCAGCCGGTGGAAGGGGTTGGCGGCGTCCACGCGAGCACCCTCGCTGCCGGGGTTGGCGTAGGGCCGCCGCGGGGTGGAGAGCAGGAAGGACAGCGCGTCGCGGGTGCCCACCTCGAAGTTGGCCTGCTGCTGGAACGGGACGCCCGGGCAGCCGGTCATCTCGCCGGTCACCTCCCCGGGGAGGGGGTCGGCGGTGGGGTCGCAGAACGGGAACACCGACCCCTCGGGGTGCGGGAACGTCTCGCTGCCGCCCTGGCCCTGCACGTCGTAGCTCAGCACGACGTAGCCGCGCTCGGCCAGGTCCTGGCCGAGCCACTCGTACATGCTCTCGGAGCCCTGCACCGAACCCGGGGTGATCACCACGCCGGGGAACGGGCCACGCAGGCGGCGGCCGGTGTAGGGGTCGCGGGCGCGCTCGGCGGGCGCCCACACGGTGCCGCGCAGCAGGGCGCCGTACCGGTTGGTGAACGCGACGCGCTGCGAGCTACCCCGGGTCTCCGACCAGGAGGCGCGCAGCGGGTTGCCGACGTCCCAGCCGGGCACCAGGTTGCCGGCGGTGAGCGCGGGGCGGGTCGGTTCGGCGACCTGGGTCAGCAGCTGCGCGACGCTGGTCAGGCTGCTCTGCGTGACGAGGGCCGGCAGGTAGGCGGGGTTGCGCAGCTGGCCGCCCTCGCCCTGGATCCGGCCGTAGGCGTCGGCGACGTTCTGGAGGTCGCGCTGCACGTAGGCGGGGGAGCCGGGTGCGGGGTCGTCGGCGCTCGCGGTGGCGGGCGCGGTCGCGCCCAGGCCCAGCAGCGCAGGGACGGTGAGCAGGGCGAGCAGGCGTGAGCGGGGCACGTGGGGCTCAACGACCCGGGCGGTGCCGGGGTACGCCGCTCGGCTCAGGGGAGGTGGACCGTGCCGCCCCCGTCGCGGGTGCGGGCCAGGAGGTCCTGGCGCGAGAGCGACCAGTGCCCGCAGTCGCACCAGGCCGGTACCTCGTCGACGACCAGGGGACCGGGCTCGAGCAGGTCGGTGAAGGTGTGCCCCGGGCCACCACCGTCGTGCGCGGTGTCGACGAAGTCCTTGGAGCCGTGGGCGTGCGGCCCTGTCGGGGCCTGGTAGACCAGCCCGGCCCGGGTGTCGTAGACGGCCGCGAGGTGGTGGGCGTGACGGCACTGGACGTTGAGGACCCGGTGGTCGGTGGTCCGGGTCAGGACGTTGGTCAGGTCGGCCATCGCCTGCTCGGCCTTCGTGCGGCTGTCGGGTTCCGGGCTCATCCGTCCACCGTGCCCGCGCGTCCCGGCCGGGGCCAGGGGCGAACGACCCCTGGCCAGGGACCTTGGCCAGCAAGCCTGACCAGGGAGTTGCAAAATGAAGAAAAGGCCCCGTGGAGCCGGGGCCCTTCCAGTGTCCGAGGGGGGACTTGAACCCCCACGCCCTAATACGGGCACTAGCACCTCAAGCTAGCGCGTCTGCCTATTCCGCCACCCGGACGAGTGCGGTGGAACAGTAACAAAGCAGGGGCCGAAACCTCGCATCGGCCCCGTCGGCCCAGCGTACGCCGTGTCCCCAGGGGTCCCCAGGGGCCCGGCGTCCCTCGCGCCCCACCCGTCACGGGGTGGACAGCCACCGTCGCGGTGCCATGCTGGAGCCATGTCGACCCCCGCCGAGGACCCCCGCCCGGAGAGCAGCCCGCAGACCGACGCACCGCGCGGCTACGACCCTGCTGCGGAGGTGGTGGAGATCTGTCGGGACCTGATCCGCATCGACACCTCCAACTACGGCGACCAGGAGGGGCCGGGGGAGCGCAAGGCCGCCGAGCACGTCGCGGCGCTGCTCGACGAGGTCGGCATCGCCTCGCAGCTCTTCGAGTCCGAGCCGGGGCGCACCAGCGTGGTCGCGCGCTGGGGCGGCACCGAGGGCGACGCACTGCTGCTGCACGGCCACCTCGACGTCGTGCCGGCCGCGGCCGAGGACTGGCAGGTGCACCCGTTCTCCGGCGAGGTGCAGGACGGCTACGTCTGGGGTCGCGGAGCGGTCGACATGAAGGACTTCGACGCGATGCTGCTCAGCGTCGTGCGCGCCCGCCAGCGGGCCGGACGGATCCCCTCGCGGCCGATCGTGCTGTGCTTCACCGCCGACGAGGAGGCCGGCGGCCACAAGGGGGCCGAGATCCTCGTGCGCGACCACCCCGAGCTCTTCGAGGGCGTGACCGAGGCCGTCGGCGAGGTCGGCGGCTTCTCGGTGACGGTGCGTGGTCGCCGGATGTACCTGGTCGAGGCCGCCGAGAAGGGGATGGCCTGGATGCGCCTGACCGCCCGCGGTCGCGCCGGGCACGGCTCGATGCTCAACACCGACAACGCGGTCTCGCGGCTGACCGCCGCCGTGGCGCGCATCGGCGCCCACGACTGGCCGGTGCGGCTGACCCCCACGATGGAGGTGCTGCTGGCCAGCGTCGGCGACCTCGCCGGGGTGCAGGCCACCCCCGAGAACGCACCGGACCTGATCGAGGAGTTCGGCGGCGCGGCACGCATGCTCGGCGCGGTCATCTCCAACACCACCAACCCGACCATGCTGCAGGCCGGCTACAAGGTGAACGTCATCCCCACCGAGGCCACCGCGCACGTCGACGGCCGCTTCCTGCCCGGGTTCGAGGACGAGTTCTTCGCCACCTTGGCCGAGCTCGTCGGCGAGGGTGTCGAGATCGAGCACCTCTCCCACCAGCAGCCCTGGGAGACGCCGTACGACGGCGACCTGGTGCGCGCCATGAACCGCTCGATCCTCAGCGAGGACCCCGGGGGCATCGTGGCGCCGTACCTGATGAGCGGCGGCACCGACGCCAAGCACTTCCGCAAGCTCGGGATGCGCTCCTACGGTTTCGCCCCGCTGCGCCTGCCCGCCGACCTCGACTTCACCGCGCTGTTCCACGGTGTCGACGAGCGGGTGCCGGTCGACGCGCTCGAGTTCGGTGCCCGCGTCTTCGACACGTTCCTCGACGACGTCTGAGCCCGCAAGGTCCTCCGGGCCGGCGGTGAGCTGGCAACCGAACTCCCACCAGGGACGGTTGCTGAGCCACCGCCCGCCCCCGACCGGCCGTCAGGCGGTCAGCACGCCGGCGCCCAGCAGCACCAGGACCGCGCTGCCGAGCAGCACCCGGTAGATCACGAACGGCGTGTAGGAGTTGGTGCTGACGTAGCGCAGCAGCCACGCGATGGCGGCGTACCCGACGATGAAGGAGACGACCGTGCCCACCAGGGTGGGCCCCCAGCCGTAGGCGTTGTCACCGCCGGGGATCTCGGAGAGCTGGAAGAGCCCGGCGCCGACGACGGCCGGGATCGCCAGGAGGAACGCGAACCGGGTCGCGGCCGCCCGCTCGAAGCCCAGGAACCGGCCCATCGAGATGGTGGCGCCGGAGCGCGAGACGCCCGGCACGAGCGCGGCCGCCTGCGCCAGGCCCATCAGCAGCGCGTCGCGCAGCCCCATCTTCTTGATGGCGCGGTCGTTGCGGCCGAACTTGTCGGCGATGCCCAGCACGAGGCCGAGCACGATGAGCGTGGTGCCGATGATCCACAGGCTGCGGAAGTCCTGCTCGATGACGTCCTTGAGCGCGATGCCCAGCACCACGATCGGCAGCGAGCCGACGATGATGTACCAGCCCATCCGGGCGTCGACGTGGCCGCGCCACTCGGGCTGCACCAGCGAGCGCAGCCACGTCGAGGCGATGCGCCAGATGTCGTGGCGGAAGTAGATGAGCACCGCCAGCTCGGTGCCGATCTGCACCACCGCGGTGAACGCCGCGCCCGGGTCGCCCCACCCGAAGAGCTCGGGAAAGATCCGCAGGTGGGCGCTGCTGGAGATCGGGAGGAACTCGGTGAGCCCTTGGATGAGGCCCAGCACGACAGCCTTGAGGAGGTCCAGCACGCGGGTCAGCCTAGGAGACGCCCTCGGGCGAGCCGACGCCGACTCACGCGTCGGGCGCCGCTAGGTTGTGGCCATGCAGCAACGCTCACTGGGCGCGACCGGGCTCCGCGTCTCCCGACTCGGCCTGGGCACGATGACATGGGGCCGTGACACCGACGAGCACGAGGCCCGCGACCAGCTGGTCTCCTTCGTCGAGGCCGGCGGCACGCTCGTCGACACCGCCGCGGCGTACGCCGACGGGCACTCCGAGGAGCTGCTCGGCTCGTTGATCGGGGACGTGGTGCCCCGCGACGACGTCGTGCTGGCCACCAAGGCCGGCCTGGGCCTGCACAAGGGCCGGCTGCGCGTCGACACCTCGCGCGGACGGCTGCTGAGCACCCTCGACGCCTCCCTGCGCCGCCTCGGGGTCGACCACGTCGACCTGTGGCAGGTGCACACCTGGCACGACGGCGTGCCGCTGGAGGAGACGCTGTCGGCCCTCGACCTGGCCGTCAGCAGCGGTCGGGCCTCCTACGTCGGCATCTCCAACTACTCCGGCTGGCAGAGCGCCCAGGCCGCCACCTGGCAGCGCGCCGTGCCCGGGCGCACCGTCCTGGCCTCCACCCAGGTCGAGTACTCGCTGCTCAACCGCGGCATCGAGCACGAGGTGCTGCCCGCCGCCGAGGCCACCGGCCTCGGGGTGCTGGCCTGGTCGCCGCTGGGCCGCGGGGTGCTGACCGGCAAGTACCGCACCGGCACCCCGGCCGACTCGCGCGCCGCGACCTCGCAGTTCTCCTCCTTCGTCGAGGCCTACCTCGACGAGCGCTCGGCCAGCGTGGTGGAGGCGGTGGTGCGCGCCGCCGACGGCCTCGACCTCAGCCCGCTCCAGGTCGCCCTCGCCTGGGTGCGCGACCGGCCCGGCGTGACCGCGCCCGTGGTCGGGGCGCGCACCGCCGCCCAGCTGGCCAGCGCCCTGGAGAGCGAGGACGTCGTGCTGCCGGCCGAGATCACCGCCGCGCTCGACGACGTCTCGGCCGACTGAGCGGGCTTGAGGCGGTCGGCCAGACTGTCTCCCGCACCACCGTCCCACCCGAGGAGGCACCATGAGCCGCACCCCGCTGCGACCCGTGCGTCGAGGCGTCGAGTGGGAGTTCGACCGGGTCTCGTTCTCCCGCGAGTTCAGCCGCAACGTCGTCACCAAGCTCCTCGTCGAGCGCGCCGAGCACGGCGGCTGGGAGCTCGACCGGGTCAACATCACCGCCGACGGCACCCGTCGGGTGGTGCTGCGCCGCAAGATCATCCGGGCGGTGCGGACCGCCTGAGGCGCTCACCCCGCACCGCGGCGGGTCACCACCAGCCGGAGCGCCGGAACTGCCACCACAGCAGGGCCGAGGCCGCGACCATCAGCACCAGCGCGAACGGGTAGCCCAGGCTCCAGCCCAGCTCGGGCATGTGGTCGAAGTTCATGCCGTAGACCCCGGCGATCAGGGTCGGGACCACCACCAGCGCCGCACCCGCCGAGATCTTGCGCATGTCGTCGTTCTGCTGCAGCTGGATGCGCGCGACGTGCACGTCGAAGGCCGTGGAGAGCAGCGCGTCGAGGTTGTCGACGAGCTCGGCGGCGCGGTGCAGGTGGTCGAGCACGTCGCGGAAGAACGGGCCGGCCTCGGTGTCCACGCCGTGGACGCTGCCCTCGGTGAAGCGCTGCAGCGGGTCGCGCAACGGCTGGACCGCACGGCGCACCTCCGCGATCTCGCGCTTGAGCGTGTAGATGCGCACCGAGTCGTTGGTGCGGGCGGGGGAGAGGACCGACTCCTCGACCTCGTCGACGTCGACCTGCAGCTCGTCGACCACGCTGAGGTAGCCGTCGACCACCCGGTCGCACACCGCGTAGACCACCGAGGACGGGCCGTGGGTGAGCACCTGCTCGCTGGTCTCCAGGAACGTGCGTGCGGGGCTGAGCTCGAGGCCCTGGCCGTGGCGGACGCTGACCACGAAGTCCGCACCGACGAAGAGGCTGACCTCCCCGGTCTCCACGGCGTCGTCCTCGTCGACGTACCAGAGCGTCTTGAGGACCAGGAAGAGGCCGTGCTCGTAGCGCTCGAGCTTCGGCCGCTGGTGGGCCTTGACCGCGTCCTCCAGGGCCAGCTGGTGCAGGTCGAAGGCCGCGCCGACCGAGGCGAGCTCGTCGGGGTCGGGCTCGTGCAGCCCCACCCACACGAAGCCGCCCCGCTCACCGGCGTGGGCCCGCAGGGCCGCGTAGTCGGCGTTCTCGCAGTCCACCGGGGTCCGGGTGCCGTCGTGGTAGACGGCGGCGTCGACGATCACGGGGCCACGCTAGTGCCCCGGACGGGTGGGGGCGCCCGGCTACAGTCCCCGGCATGGCCACGATGGTGCTGATCCGGCACGGACGCACGACCGCCAACGCCACCGGCGTCCTCGCCGGTCGCAGCCCCGGCGTCGAGCTCGACGAGACCGGCCGCGCGCAGGCGCAGCGTGCCGGGGAGCGCCTGGCCGGGGTCCCGCTGGCCGCGGTGGTGACCAGCCCGATGCTGCGCTGCGGCCAGACGGCCGAGGCGGTGCTGGCCCACCAGCAGGCGCCGCCCCCGGTGCGCACCGAGGACGGCGTCACCGAGTGCGACTACGGCGACTGGCAGGGGCGCGCCCTCAAGGAGCTGGCCGGCGAGGCGCTGTGGCGCACGGTGCAGAGCCAGCCCTCGGCCGTGACCTTCCCCGGCGGGGAGACGATGGCCGGCATGCAGGCGCGCGCCGTGCACGCCGTACGCCGCCTCGACGCGCAGGTCGAGTCCGAGCACGGTCCGGGCGCGGTGTGGGCCGTGGTCAGCCACGGCGACATCATCAAGTCGGTGCTGGCCGACGCCCTGGGGCTGCACCTCGACCTCTTCCAGCGCATCGGCGTCGACCCGGCGTCGGTCTCGATCGTGCGCTACACCGAGCAGCGGCCCTACGTCCTGGCCAGCAACACCCACGCCGGGGACCTGTCGTGGCTGGCCCCCGCCCCCGACGCCCCTGGGGACGCCGAGGCGGCCGGCGACGCGCCCGTGGGCGGCGGGGCCGGACCGGAGGGGGCCGACCGCGAGGCCGCCGCACCACCGGGTGGGTCGGGTCGTCCCACGGCGCCCCTAGGCTGAGTCGCATGCCAGTCGTCCACGCATTCGACCCGCCGGAGCGCTTCGTGACCGGCACCGTCGGCGAGCCCGGGTCCCGCACCTTCTTCCTCCAGGCCCGCAGCGGCACCCGCGTCATCAGCGTCGCGCTGGAGAAGCAGCAGGTGGCCGCCCTGGCCGAGCGCGTCGACGAGCTGCTCGACGAGGTGATGAGCTCGGAGACCTCGACCGCGGTGATCCCCGCCGTGGCGCCGCTGGGCCTGCAGGACACCGAGCCGCTGGAGCAGCCCATCGACGAGGAGTTCCGCGCCGGCACGATGACCCTGTCGTGGGACCCCGACGACGAGCGGATCGTCATCGAGGTCTTCCCCTACACCGAGGCCGCGGTGGTCTCGCCCGAGCAGGTCGACCAGGACTTCGAGGAGCCTGAGCCCGACGAGGTGCTGCTGGTCCGCCTCGAGGCCGGCGCCGCGCGCGCCTTCGTGCAGCGCACCGAGCAGGTCCTGGAGGCCGGGCGGCCCAGCTGTCCCTTCTGCGGCAACCCGATCGACCCCGACGGCCACCTCTGCGTGCGCGCCAACGGCTTCCGCAGGCGCGAGCCCTGAGCGACGCCATGACGGGCACCCGCGACCTCGTCGAGGACGAGCTGGAGCTGCAGGGACGGATCCTGCCGGCCTCCAACGCGACCTTCCTCGGCACGATCGGCGAGCTGCAGGTCGTCTACAAGCCGATCGCCGGCGAGCGGCCCCTGTGGGACTTCCCCGGCGCGGTCCTGGCGCACCGCGAGGTCGCGGCGTACGTCGTGGCGCAGGCGTTCGCCGGCCCCGGCGAGCCGGTGCTGGTGCCGCGCACCTGGCTGCGCGAGGGGCCGCACGGGCCCGGGATGGTCCAGGAGTGGCAGGAGCCCGACCCCGACGTCGAGGCGGTCACCCTGGTGCCGGCCGGCACGGCGCCCGAGGGCTACCTGCACGTCTTCGACGGCTACGACGCCGACGACCGGCTGGTCTCGCTGGTCCACGAGGACACGGCCGCCCTGCGATCGATGGCGGTGCTCGACGTGCTGCTCAACAACGCCGACCGCAAGGGCGGGCACGTGCTCGCGATGCCCGACGGGCGGCGCTACGGCGTCGACCACGGCATCGCCTTCCACACCGAGCCCAAGCTGCGCACCGTCCTGTGGGGCTGGCTCGGGCGCCCGCTCGAGGAGCACGACCGGGCCGCGGTCGAGCGGGTGCGGGCCGCTGTGGGCGGCGAGCTCGGTGCGGCCCTGGCGCCGCTGCTCGGGGACGCGGAGATCGAGCACCTGGTGCGCCGCTGCGACCGGCTGCTGGCCCGCGGGGCCATGCCCGCTCCCGACGCGGGCGGCCCGGCGATCCCGTGGCCGCCGTTCTGAGGCCCACCCTCTAGGCTCCACCCATGCGTGCCTGGTCTGCCCCGGAGATGCCCACCCTCCCCGTGAGCGGACCGGTCGTCTCGCTGCACGACACCCCGAGCGGGGCCCGGCGCGAGGTGGTGCCCGAGGGCGCCGCCCGCCTCTACGCCTGCGGCATCACGCCCTACGACGCGACCCACATGGGCCACGCGGCGACGTACGTCGGCGTCGACCTGCTCCACCGGGCCTGGCGCAACGCCGGTCACGACGTCACCTTCGTGCAGAACGTGACCGACGTCGACGACCCGCTGCTCGAGCGGGCCACCAAGGTCGGCGTCGACTGGGTGGCCCTGGCCGAGCGTGAGACCGAGCTCTTCCGCCAGGACATGCAGGCGCTGCGGGTGCTCCCGCCGCAGGCCTACATCGGCGCCGTCGAGTCGATCCCGCTGGTGATCGACCTGATCGAGCGGCTCCGCGACGCCGGGGCGGTCTACCGGGTCGAGGACGACTGGTACTTCTCGGTGCACGCCGACCCCGCCTTCGGCGAGGAGTCCGGCCTCGACCGCGAGGCGATGCTGCGGATCTTCCCCGAGCGCGGCGGCGACCCCGACCGGGCCGGCAAGAAGGACCCGCTGGACTGCCTGGTCTGGCGCGGTGAGCGCCCCGGCGAGCCGTCGTGGCCCAGCCCCTTCGGCCCCGGCAGGCCCGGCTGGCACGTCGAGTGCACGGCGATCGCGATGGAGCACCTCGGCAGCGACTTCGACGTGCAGGCCGGCGGCAGCGACCTGGTCTTCCCCCACCACGAGATGTGCGCCGGGCACGCCCAGGTCGCCGAGCCTGGCAGCCGCTTCGCGCAGGTCTACGTGCACGCCGGGATGGTCGCCTACGACGGCGAGAAGATGTCGAAGTCGAAGGGCAACCTGGTCTTCGTCTCGGCGCTGCGCCACGCCGACGTCGACCCGATGGCCATCCGGCTGACGCTGCTGCGCCACCACTACCGCGCCGACTGGGAGTGGACCGACGCCGACCTGCTGGCCAGCGTCGACATGCTCGCCACCTGGCGCCGGGCCCTCTCCCTGGGCGCCGGCGCACCTGCGGCGCCTGTGGTCGAGGCCGTCCTGGCGGCGTGCGCCGACGACCTCGACGCCGCCACCGCGGTGGCCGCCGTCGACGCGTGGGCGAGCGCCACCCTGGGCACCGACGGGCTGGCCGACGCTTCCGACCCGCACGCCGCGCTCGCGGTCCACCAGGTCCTCGACGCCGCGCTCGGCCTGTCGCTCTGACCTCGGGGCGGTCGGGTCGGCTCAGTCGTCGCCCTGGCGCCGCTTGAGGTAGCGCTCGAACTCCCGCGCGATGGCCTCGCCGGAGGCCTCGGGCAGGTCGGTGGTGTCGCGGGTCTCCTCGAGGGCCCGCACGTAGTCGGCGACGTCCTCGTCGTCCTCGGCCAGCTCGTCGACGCCGCGCTCCCAGGCGCGGGCCTCCTCGGGCAGCTCGCCCAGCGGGATGGAGATCTCCAGCAGGTCCTCGATCTGGCCGATCAGCGCCAGGGTGGCCTTGGGGCAGGGCGGCTGGGCGACGTAGTGCGGCACCGCGGCCCAGTAGGAGACCGCCGGCATGTCGACGCGCACGCAGGCGTCCTGGAAGACCCCGACGATCCCGGTCGGCCCCTCGTACGTCGACTGCTCGAGCTTGAGCCGGTCGACCAGCTCGGGCTCGGTGGCGGTGCCGGTGACCGGGATGGGCCGGGTGTGCGGGGTGTCGGCCAGCAGGGCCCCCAGGGTGACGACGAGCTCGCCGCCGAGCTCGTCCACGGCGGCCAGGAGCTCTGCGCAGAACTGGCGCCAGCGGATGTTGGGCTCGATGCCCCGGACCAGGATGATGTCGCGGCCCAGGTCGGGGGGAGAGGCCACCGCGATCTGGGTGGTGGGCCAGGTGATGCGGCGGTGGCCCAGCTCGTCGCTGCCCACGACCGGGCGGTTGACCTGGAAGTCGTAGAAGTCCTCGGGATCCACCGAGCCGACCACCCGTGCGCCCCAGGCGAGCATCAGGTGGTCCACGACCGAGGAGGCGGCGTCCGCGGCGTCGTTCCAGCCCTCGAAGGCTGCGATGACGATGGGGTCGACCAGGTCCGGGGCGTCCTCGATCTCGATCACCGACCCAGCGTAGTCACCCGCCGGTTCACCTCCCCGGGGATTTCGCCCGCCGCGCGCGGCGGTGTCACCATTCGAACACCCTGTCCAGCCTTCGGACACCCTCCTAGGCTGGCCGGACCCGCTCGGGGCGCCGCCGGTGCCCCACGAGAGGAGATCGTGTGAGCCGGAGCAGCAGCGAGACCCCCATGGAGCCCGTGGGGCCGGGGGAGTGGCGCGACGACGCCACCGACGAGCTGCGTGCGGCCCTGGGCCGCAGGATCCTGGTCATCGACGGCGCGATGGGCACCGCCATCCAGCGCGACCGGCCCGACGAGGCCGGCTACCGCGGCGAGCGCTTCGCCGACTGGCCCAGCGACCTGGTCGGCAACAACGACCTGCTCACCCTGACCCGGCCCGACATCATCGAGTCGATCCACCGCGAGTACCTCGAGTCCGGCGCCGACCTGATCGAGACCAACACGTTCAACGCCAACTCGGTCTCGCTGGCCGACTACGGCCTCGAGGCGCTGGCCTACGAGCTCAACCTCGAGTCGGCCCGCCTGGCCCGGCGCGCGGCCGACACGGTGGCCACCCCCGAGCGGCCCCGCTACGTCGCCGGCGCCCTGGGCCCCACCACGCGCACCGCCTCCATCTCCCCCGACGTCAACGACCCGGGGGCCCGCAACATCAGCTTCGACGCGCTGGTGGCGGCGTACCGCACCGCAGCGCTCGGCCTGGTCGACGGCGGCAGCGACCTGCTGATCATCGAGACGATCTTCGACACCCTCAACGCGAAGGCCGCCATCTTCGCCGTCGAGTCCCTCTTCGAGGAGCTCGGCCGCCGCTGGCCGCTGATCATCTCCGGCACCATCACCGACGCCTCCGGTCGCACCCTGTCGGGCCAGACCACCGAGGCGTTCTGGAACTCGGTGCGCCACGCCCGTCCGCTCGCCGTCGGCCTCAACTGCGCCCTCGGCGCCCGCGAGATGCGGCCCTACGTCGCCGAGATCTCCCGGGTCGCCGACACGTTCGTCTCGGTCTACCCCAACGCCGGGCTGCCCAACGCCTTCGGCGAGTACGACGAGGCCGCGGCCGAGACCGCCGCGGTCGTCGGCGAGTTCGCCGAGGCCGGCTTCGTCAACATCGTCGGCGGCTGCTGCGGCACCACCCCCGCCCACATCGCCGCGATCGCCGACGCGGTGCGCGAGCAGCAGCCGCGCCGGCCCGCCGAGGTGCCCCCGGCGATGCGCCTCTCGGGGCTCGAGCCGTTCACCATCGACGCCGACAGCCTCTTCGTCAACGTCGGCGAGCGCACCAACATCACCGGCTCCGCACGCTTCCGCAAGCTCATCAAGGACGGCGACTACGACACCGCCCTGAGCGTCGCGGCCCAGCAGGTCGAGAACGGCGCCCAGGTCATCGACGTCAACATGGACGAGGGCATGATCGACGGCGTCGCGGCCATGGACCGCTTCACCAAGCTCATCGCCAGCGAGCCCGACATCAGCCGGGTGCCGGTGATGGTCGACTCCTCGAAGTTCGAGGTGATCGAGGCCGGGCTCAAGAACGTGCAGGGCAAGCCGATCGTCAACTCGATCTCGCTCAAGGAGGGCAAGGAGGCGTTCGTCGCCCACGCCCGCCTGTGCCGCAAGTACGGCGCCGCCGCGGTGGTGATGGCCTTCGACGAGGACGGCCAGGCCGACAACCTGCTGCGCCGCCAGGCGATCTGCGAGCGCGCCTACCGGATCCTGGTCGACGAGGTCGGCTTCCCGGCCGAGGACATCATCTTCGACCCCAACGTCTTCGCGGTCGCCACGGGCATCGAGGAGCACGCCTCCTACGGCCAGGACTTCATCGAGGCCACCCGCTGGATCAAGGCGAACCTGCCGGGCGCCAAGGTCTCCGGCGGCATCTCCAACGTCAGCTTCTCCTTCCGCGGCAACAACCCGGTGCGCGAGGCGATCCACGCGGTCTTCCTCTTCCACGCCATCCGGGCCGGCCTCGACATGGGCATCGTCAACGCCGGCGCCCTGGTGGTCTACGACCAGGTCGAGCCCGAGCTGCGCGAGCGCATCGAGGACGTCGTGCTCAACCGGCGCCCCGACGCCGCCGAGCGGCTCCTGGAGATCGCCGAGGAGCACAACCGGGTCGGGGAGGCCAAGGAGGCCGCCACCGAGGAGTGGCGCGCCCTGCCGGTCGGCGAGCGGATCACGCACGCGCTGGTCAAGGGCATCGACACCTACGCCGAGGCCGACGCCGAGGAGCTGCGCCTCGAGATCGCGGCCCGCGGCGGGCGGCCCATCGAGGTCATCGAGGGCCCGCTGATGGACGGCATGGACGTCGTCGGCGACCTGTTCGGGGCCGGCAAGATGTTCCTGCCGCAGGTGGTGAAGTCGGCGCGGGTGATGAAGAAGGCCGTGGCCCACCTGATCCCGTTCATCGAGCAGGAGAAGGTCGACAACCCCGAGTACGCCACCGCCAAGGACACCAACGGCACCATCGTGATGGCCACCGTCAAGGGCGACGTCCACGACATCGGCAAGAACATCGTCGGCGTGGTGCTGCAGTGCAACAACTTCGAGGTCATCGACCTCGGCGTGATGGTGCCGGCCCAGAAAATCCTTGACACCGCCCGCGAGGTCGGCGCCGACATCATCGGGCTCTCCGGCCTGATCACCCCCTCGCTCGACGAGATGGTCACGATGGCCACCGAGATGCAGCGCCAGGGCCTCGAGATCCCGCTGCTCATCGGTGGCGCCACCACCTCACGCGCGCACACCGCGGTCAAGGTCGACCCCCGCTACGACGGCCCGGTCGTGTGGGTCAAGGACGCCTCGCGCTCGGTGCCCACGGCCGCGGCGCTGCTGCACGCCGAGCGGCGCGCGCCGCTGCTGGCCGACCTCAAGGCCGACTACGACTCGCTGCGCGAGCGGCACTCGCACAAGACCGACCGGCCCAAGCTGTCGTACGCCGACGCGCGGGCCAACGCCACGCCGATCGACTGGAGCGGCTACCAGCCGCCCGCGCCGCGCACTCCGGGCACCCACGTGCTCGACGACTACGACCTGGCCGAGCTGCGCGACTACATCGACTGGCAGCCGTTCTTCAACGCCTGGGAGATGAAGGGGCGCTTCCCCGACATCCTCAACAACCCCGCCACCGGCGAGGCCGCGCGTCGTCTCTACGACGACGCCCAGGAGATGCTCGACCGGGTCATCGCCGAGAAGTGGATCACCGCCCGCGGTGTGTTCGGGTTCTTCCCCGCGGCCGCCGAGGGCGACGACACCATCGTCTACGCCGACGACGAGCGCACCTCCGAGCGCAGCCGCCTGCACCACCTGCGCCAGCAGGGCCAGCACCGCGACGGCGTGCCGAACAAGTCGCTCGGCGACTTCGTCGCGCCGGTCGGGACCGGTCTGGCCGATCACGTGGGCGCCTTCGCGGTCACCGCCGGCATCGGGCTGCCCGAGCGGGTCGAGGCGTTCAAGGCCGCCAACGACGACTACAACGCGATCCTGCTGGAGTCGCTGGCCGACCGGCTCGCCGAGGCCTTCGCCGAGCGGCTGCACGAGCGGGTCCGCACCGACTTCTGGGGCCACCAGCCCGAGGAGCGGCTGAGCAACGAGGACCTCATCGCCGAGCGCTACCAAGGCATCCGCCCCGCTCCCGGCTACCCGGCGTGCCCCGACCACACCGAGAAGCTCACCCTGTGGGAGCTGCTCGACGTCGAGGCCAGCACCGGCATCTCGCTGACCGAGTCGATGGCGATGTGGCCCGGCGCCTCGGTGTCGGGGTGGTACTTCAGCCACCCCCAGTCGCAGTACTTCGTCGTGGGCCGGCTGGCCCGGGACCAGGTCGAGGCCTACGCCGAGCGCAAGGGCTGGACCCTCGCCGAGGCCGAGCGCTGGCTCTCGCCCAACCTCGGCTACGACCCGGAGGACTGAGCGTGCCCGGCACCGGCTCCGACCGTGCGACCCACCGGCCCGCAGCCCTGCTGTGGGACATGGACGGCACCCTGGTCGACACCGAGCCCTACTGGATCGAGACCGAGTTCGCGCTCGCCGAGCGGTACGGCGGCACCTGGACCCGCGCCCAGGCCCTCGACCTGGTCGGCAACGACCTGCTCGCCTCGGGGCGCTACATCCGCGAGCACATGGGCATCGACCGGACCCCCGAGCAGATCGTCGAGGAGCTCCTCGACGGGGTCGTCGCCCGCGTCGAGCAGGCGGTGCCGTGGGTGCCCGGTGCGCGTGAGCTGCTGCTGGCGGCCGTCGAGGCGGGCATCCCGTGCGCGCTGGTGACGATGTCCTACGAGCGCTTCGTCGCGCCGATCCTCGCGCACCTGCCGCCCGAGACGTTCCGGGTGATCGTCACCGGCGACAAGGTCGAGATGGGCAAGCCGCACCCCGAGCCCTACCTGACCGCCGCCGCCGCCCTCGGGGTGGACCCGGCCGACTGCGTGGCGATCGAGGACTCCAACACCGGCGCCAAGTCCGCCGCGGCCGCCGGCTGCACCGTGCTGGTGGTCGAGAACCACGTGCCGGTCCTCGAGGGGCCGCGCCGGGTGCTGCGCCCCACCCTGGAGGGCCTGGCGCCGCAGGACCTGGCCGCCATGCTGCTGCCCTGACCCTGGTCCCTGCCCTCCTGTGCGCCGGGGGTACTAGTACCAGCGGACGATGGCGGCCCGCACCCCCGCGGGAGCAGTCTGGGACCACTCGGAACGACGGGACCAGGGCACCTGACCCGCCGTACCGGCCGTGCTCGACAGCGCCACCACGTCCCACCCTGGACGAGCGGCGCCCGACCGCCCAGCGGTCGGGTGGTGGCGGTGCCGAGCACGGCCGGGACCGAGGTTCCAACCGGGTTTCCCTGGTCGTCCGGTCACTGTGCGTGCGATCCTGTGACGACCCACCCGAGCGCCGCGTCGACGCGGCCCGCAGACCCTGAAGGCGACCATGAGCCACCCCGAGCGCAGCACCTCCCGCGGGTGGGCCGCCCGCCTCGCGCTGCCCGCGGCGGTGGCCGTCGCGGCGGCTGCCCTGGTGTCCCCGGCGCCCGCGCAGGCCAAGAAGGCCAACGTCGTCGCCGAGGGGCCCTGCAAGGAGTCGCCGAGCAGCACCTGGAAGCTCAAGGTGCAGCAGGAGGAGAACGGCAGCCTCACCGTGATCGCCGCCGTCTTCAGCGACGACACCGACGAGTGGCGCTGGAAGCTCAAGCACAACGACGACGTGTCGGCCAAGGGCACCGTGACCGCGCGCGACGCCGACCGCTCCTTCCGGATCAGCCGTTCCATGCTCGACTTCAGCGGTCCCGACGAGATCACCTTCCGGGCCGGCAACAAGGACAGCGACGAGGTCTGTCGCGGCGACGTGACCTTCAACGGGTGAGCACGATCGGCTCGAGCCGCACGACCTGGGTGCGCAGCCCGGTCTTCCTGTTCGTGGCCGTGAGCGCGGTGCTGGTCGGGGCGATCTTCGTGGCCACCAACGTCATCGCCGACGACGCGGCCACCGACGCCGCGCGGGCCCAGGCCGAGTCGGTCAGCGAGCTGCTGGCGCAGACCACGGCCGAACCGTACGTCGGCAACGGCCTGGTCACCGGCAAGCCGGGCGCCTACGACAAGTTCTTCCGCAAGGCGCCGAACCTGCTCCAGGCGCGCGACGTCGAGAGCGTCGACCTCTTCGCCACCGACGGCACCCTGATCTACAGCCAGGACGACCCGGAGGTGCTGCCGGTCGTCAGCCGCGAGCGCTACTCCCTCAGCACCGCCCAGCGCCGTGTCCTCGAGGAGGGCGGCACCGGCTCGGAGCTGGCCGACCCGACGTCCGCCCGCAGCCTCGACCGCAACGGCGACGAGGAGGGGCTGGTCAAGATCTACACCCGGATCGAGACGCCGAGCGGGGAGCCGGTGCTCTTCGTGGCCTACTGGGCCCTCGACGGGCTCGAGGCCAGCCGCAGCGAGATCTTCGGCTCCTTCCGCTGGATCACCCTGGGCCCGCTGGTGCTGCTCTCGCTGGTCTCGGCGGTGATGCTGGGGCTGCTGACCATGCAGGTACGGCGCGCCGGCCGCGAGCGGGAGCGGCTGCTGGAGGCGGCGATGTCGGCCTCCGACGCCGAGCGTCGCCGGATCGCGCGTGACCTGCACGACGGCGTCGTGCAGGACCTCGCGGGCACCGCCTTCTCGCTCTCCGCGGTGGCGCGCGACCCCCAGGTGCCCGGTGAGGCGCGCGCCCGGCTGACCAGCGCCGGCGACTCGTTGCGCGACGGCCTGCGCTCGCTGCGCTCGCTGCTGGCCGAGATCCACCCCCCCGACCTGCACGGCAAGGGGCTGGCCTCGGCGATCGCCGACCTGCTCGCCCCGGTCAGCGCGGCCGGGATCACCGCCTCGCTCAGCGTCGAGGACGTCGAGGACGCGCCGGGGGCCGAGGTCACCATGCTGTGGCGGGTGACCCAGGAGGCGGTGCGCAACACGGTGCGGCACGCCGAGGCCTCCACCCTCGCCGTCACCGTGCGGGGGCACCGGGACGGGAGCCTCCTCGAGGTCGTCGACGACGGCATCGGCTTCGACCAGGACTGCAGCCGCGGCCCCGAGCACTTCGGGCTCACCGGCCTGCGCAGCCTGGTGACTGACGCCGGCGGTCGCCTCGAGGTGCGCTCCGCGCCGGGCGAGGGCACGACCGTGCGGCTCGAGGTGCGCCGGTGAGCGCGCCGGGCGGCCCGGTGCCGATCCGGGTCGTGCTGGTCGACGACCACGCGGTGATCCGCGCGGGGCTGGCGCAGCTGCTGGCCTCCACGCAGGACATCAGCGTCGTCGGTCAGGCCGGGGACGGCGACGGTGCCGTCGAGGTGGTGCGCGAGGTCCGGCCCGACGTGGTGCTGATGGACCTGCAGATGCCCGGGGTCGACGGGGTCACCGCCACCCGGCGCGTGTGCTCGGAGATGCCGGGGGTCGACGTGCTGGTGCTCACCAGCTTCTCCGACGCCGAGCGCATCATCGACGCCCTCGACGCGGGCGCCGTGGGCTACCTGCTCAAGGACGCCGACCCCGACGACGTGCTGTCCGGCATCCGCGCCGTCGCGCGCGGCGAGTCGCCGATCCACCCCAAGGCCGCCCGGGCGCTGCTCGGGGCCCGGTCGGCCACGTCACGCCCGCAGCTCACCGCGCGCGAGGTCGAGGTCCTGCGCCTGGTGCGCGACGGCCTGGCCAACAAGCAGATCGCGCGCCGGCTCGAGATCAGCGAGCGGACCGTCAAGGCCCACCTGACCTCCGCGTTCTCGCGCATCGGGGTCGTCGACCGCACCCAGGCCGCGGTGTGGGCCCAGCGCCAGGAGCTCTGAACCGACTCAGGACGCCTGCGTCTTCTCCTGGGCCGGCTCCGGTAGCGGCGGCGGGGTGCCGCCCCAGGCGGGGCAGATCGCCTTGTGAGCGCACCAGTCGCACGGCCGCCCCCGGTTGGGCAGCCACTCGCCGCTCTCGCGGGCGGTGCTGATGGCCGCCCAGATCGCCTCGACGCGCCGCTCGGTGGCCAGCAGGTCGTCCTCGTCGGGGCGGTAGCGCACGATCTCGCCGTTGCCCAGGTAGACCAGCTGCAGCAGCGACGGCACCACGCCCCGGGTCCGCCAGAGCACCAGGGCGTAGAACTTCATCTGGAACAGCGCCCGCTGCTCGAAGCCGACCGCGGGGGAGCGACCCGTCTTGTAGTCGACGACCCGCAGGGCCCCGTCGGGGGCCACGTCGAGCCGGTCGACGAAGCCGCGCAGCAGCAGCCGCGACCCGAGCACCGTCTCGACGTACAGCTCCCGCTCGGCGGGCTCGAGGCGGGTGGGGTCCTCGAGCGTGAACCACCGCTCGAGCACGGTGCGGCACGAGGCCAGCCAGTGCGCGAGGTCGAGCGGCGGCCCGCCGTGCTCCGGGGGAGCGAACAGCTCGGCCAGCCCGGGCTCGGCCTCCACCAGCGCCTCCCAGGTGGGCTCGAGCATCGCGGCGGCACGCTGCGGTGTGCGCTCGGCGGCCGGCAGGTCGAAGAGGTCCTCGAGCACCTTGTGGACCAGGGTGCCGCGCGTCGCGTCGGCCGACGGCGGCTCGGGGAGACGGTCGACGGTGCGGAAGCGGTAGAGCAGCGGACAGGTCACGAAGTCGCCGGCCCGGCTGGGCGAGAGGGCCCCGACGACCTCGACGCCGTCGACGGGCGTCGAGACCCGCTCGGCCGGTGACGGGACCGGCGAGGGGGCGGGCCCGGGGGACGTCTGGCTCATGGCGCGACCCTAGGCGCCGCCTCCGACAGGGCGCGCAGAAGGCGTCGCACGGGGGTCGGATAGCCTCGAGGAATGTCCTCGAGCCCGTCCGAGCCCGGCTCGTCGCCACGTCCGCCGGGAACCCTCAAGGTCGGCACCATCGCCGGCAGCGACGTGCTCGTCTCGACCTCCTGGTTCCTGGTCGCGGGGCTCATCGCGGTGCTGGTCGCACCGGTGGTCGACCAGGTCCAGCCGGGCCTCGGTGCGCTGAAGTACGTCGCCGGCGCGGCGTTCGCGGTGCTGCTCTACGGCTCCGTGCTGCTGCACGAGGCCTCCCACGCGGTCGTGGCCCGGCGCTTCGGCTTCACCATCTCCTCGATCACGCTGCACTTCCTCGGCGGGATGACCGCGATCGAGGGGGAGGCGCGCCGCCCGCGCGAGGAGTTCGCGATCGCGGTCGTCGGCCCGCTCACCTCCATCGCGGTCGGGCTGGCCGCGCTCGCGCTGCGCCCGGTCACCCCGGAGGGCCTGCTGCTGCTGGCCGTCGAGGGCCTGGTCGTGGCGAACCTGCTGGTCGGGGTGCTCAACCTGGTGCCGGGCCTGCCGCTCGACGGCGGCCGGGTCCTGAAGTCGGTCGTGTGGGGCGCCACGGGCAACCCCCACCGCGGCACCCTGGTCGCCGGCTGGGGCGGGCGGGCGACGGCCGTCGCCGTGCTCGTCTGGCCGCTGGTGCAGGAGCAGGTCACCGGCGACCCGCCCGACCTGCTCGACTTCGTGCTCGTCCTGGTCATCGCGATGTTCCTGTGGAGCGGCGCCAGCGCCGCGATGACCTCGGCCCGGCTGCGGGCGCGGCTGCCGTCCCTGGTCGCGCGCGACCTCGCCCGGCGCACCCTCAGCGTGCCGGCCGAGCTGCCGCTCGCCGAGGCGGTGCGCCGAGCCAACGACGCCCAGGCCGGCGGCATCGTCACCGAGGGGCCCACGGGCGAGCCCGTCGGTCTTGTCAGCGAGGCGGCGCTGCTGGCCACCCCGCTGGAGCGGCGGCCGTGGGTGCCGACCTCCAGCGTGGCCCGCAGCCTCGAGGCGGGCCTGCGCCTGCCGGTGGGGATCACCGGCGAGGAGCTGGTGCGCGCCATCACCTCCACCCCGGCCGCCGAGTACCTCCTGGTCCAGCCCGACGGCTCCGTCTACGGTGTGCTGGCCACCGACGACGTCGACCGGGCCTTTCGCGAATCGCGCTGAGCCGGGGCCGCGGCCTAGGGTTCGGCCGTGCCTGAGCAGCAGAACCCGACCGTGGACGACGCCCCGACGACCGACGCCGACCAGCCGGCCGGGGCCGAGCAGCAGACGGGTGCGGCGTACCCGGACGTGCCGGCGGAGGCCTGGTCGGGGGTGCACCGCGGCCCGCTGCGCGAGGGGGAGTGGGTGCGCCTGACCGACAGCAAGGGCCGCAAGCACAACTTCGAGCTGGTCGCCGGCAAGCGCTTCTTCTCCAACAAGGGCCACCTCGAGCACGACGACCTGATCGGGCGCGAGGAGGGCTTCACGCTGGCCAGCTCGGCCGGCGGGGAGTACCTGGTCTTCCGTCCGCTGCTCTCGGAGTTCGTGGTCTCGATGCCGCGCGGCGCCGCGGTCGTCTACCCCAAGGACGCCGCCCAGATCGTCGCGATGGCCGACATCTTCCCCGGCGCGCGCGTCGTCGAGGCCGGCGTCGGCTCCGGCGCCCTGACCTGCTCGCTGCTGCGCGCGGTGGGCCCCTGGGGCCGGGTGTCGTCGTTCGAGCGCCGCGAGGAGTTCGCCGACGTCGCCCGCCGCAACGTCAATCAGTTCTTCGGCGCCCCGGCCGACCAGACCCACCCCGCCTGGGAGCTCACCCTGGGCGACCTCGCCGAGGCGCTGCCGACCTCGGGCGAGCGCTGCGACCGCATCATCCTCGACATGCTCGCCCCCTGGGAGTGCCTCGACGCCGCGGCCGGTGCCCTGGTGCCCGGCGGCATCGTGTGCGCCTACGTGGCCACCACCACCCAGCTCTCCCGCTTCGTGGAGACGGTGCGCGCCCACGGCGGCTTCACCGAGCCGCAGCCGTGGGAGAGCCTCGTGCGCGACTGGCACGTCGAGGGCCTCGCGGTGCGTCCGGGCCACAAGATGATCGGCCACACCGCCTTCCTGGTCACCGCCCGCCGCCTGGCCCCCGGCCAGAAGCCGCTGCGCAAGACCCGTCGCCCGGCTCCCGGCGCCTACGGGCCCGACTACTCCGGCCCGCGTCCGCCGGGGCTGCCGGTGGAGCCCGCGCCCGAGGACTGAGACACCGGCCGGGCCCCCGCGGCCCGGCCCGGCAAATCTGCGCCGCCTCCCGGCGAGCCTCTTCCCTGATGCAGCGTCGCGGGTAGGGTCGAGTTCCACACAGGAGGTGCGCTGATGTCGACGTCCGATGGCAACTCGAGCACGGGTCGTTCCCGCCCGTCCGGTCGCAGCCCGGAAGAGCTGCTGGACCAGGTGCGCTTCCTGGAGGCCGAGGTCTCCGACCTGCGCCGCCGTCTCGGCGAGAGCCCCGGGTCGTCCCGGGGCCTGGAGATGCGCCTCAGCGACGCCCAGCGCTCGCTGGCCGCCGTGACCTCGCAGAACGAGCGGCTGGCCCAGACGCTGCGCGAGGCCCGCGACCAGATCACCAAGCTCAAGGAGGAGGTCGACCGGCTGGCCCAGCCGCCGGCCGGCTTCGGCACCTTCCTGGCCCGCAACGACGACGACTCGGTCGACGTCTTCACCGGCGGGCGCAAGCTGCGCGTCACGGTGAGCCCGGGCGTCGACCTCGACGCCCTGACCCGCGGCCAGGAGGTCATGCTCAACGAGGCGATGAACGTCGTCGCGGCCCTCGACTTCGAGCAGGTCGGCGAGGTCGTGATGTTCAAGGAGCTGCTCGCCGACGGCGAGCGGGCCCTGATCATCGCCAACGCCGACGAGGAGCGCGTCGTGCGCCTAGCCGAGCCGCTGCGCGGCGACACGATCCGCGCCGGCGACTCGCTGCTGCTCGACAGCCGTGCGGGCTACGTCTACGAGAAGGTCCCGAAGTCCGAGGTCGAGGAGCTCGTGCTCGAGGAGGTCCCCGACATCGCCTACGAGTCGATCGGTGGCCTCACCGGCCAGATCGAGGCGATCCAGGACGCGGTCGAGCTGCCCTACCTCTACCCCGAGCTGTTCAAGGAGCACGAGCTCAAGCCGCCCAAGGGCGTGCTGCTCTACGGCCCCCCGGGCTGCGGCAAGACGCTGATCGCCAAGGCCGTGGCCAACTCGCTGGCCAAGAAGGTGGCCGCCAAGACCGGTGCCGAGGGCAAGTCGTACTTCCTCAACATCAAGGGCCCCGAGCTGCTCAACAAGTACGTCGGTGAGACCGAGCGCCACATCCGCCTGGTCTTCCAGCGGGCGCGGGAGAAGGCCAGCAGCGGCACCCCGGTCATCGTGTTCTTCGACGAGATGGACTCGCTGTTCCGCACCCGCGGCAGCGGGGTGTCCTCCGACGTCGAGAACACCATCGTCCCGCAGCTGCTGAGCGAGATCGACGGCGTCGAGCTGCTCGAGAACGTGCTGGTCATCGGTGCCTCCAACCGCGAGGACATGATCGACCCGGCGATCCTGCGCCCCGGCCGGCTCGACGTGAAGATCAAGATCGAGCGCCCGGACGCCGAGTCGGCGCGCGACATCATCAGCAAGTACCTCACCGCCAGCCTGCCGCTGCACAGCGACGACGTCAGCGAGTTCGGCGGGGACCGCCAGGCCTGCGTCGACGCGATGATCCGGGCCACGGTCGAGCGCATGTACGCCGAGACCGAGGAGAACCGCTTCCTCGAGGTGACCTACGCCAACGGCGACAAGGAGGTCCTCTACTTCAAGGACTTCAACTCCGGCGCGATGCTGCAGAACATCGTCGACCGGGCCAAGAAGATGGCGATCAAGGACCTCCTCGACCACGAGCAGCGCGGCCTGCGCGTCAGCCACCTGCTGCAGGCCTGCGTCGACGAGTTCAAGGAGAACGAGGACCTGCCCAACACCACCAACCCCGACGACTGGGCGCGGATCTCGGGCAAGAAGGGCGAGCGGATCGTCTTCATCCGCACCCTGATCACCGGCAAGCAGGGCACCGAGCCCGGTCGTTCCATCGACACCGTCGCCAACACCGGCCAGTACCTCTGAGCCGCAACCACGAGCAGTCACTTTTTCACCATCGACCAGTCACTTGTGCACCCGGTTCGGTGCGAAAGTGACTGCTCGGTGGTGCGGAAGTGACTGGTCGGCTGGCGCCGGTCAGGCGGGGCGGGTGGCCACGGCGCGGTAGCCGTAGCCCCACGGCCGGGCCAGGGCCGGGCCGGGGAGGTAGCGCTCCTCGTTCTCCTCGAGGTGCAGGCCGGCGTCGGCCACCAGCCGGAGCGGGTCCCGGGTCAGGTGGCACCCGCCCGCGACCCGGCGCTGGAGGGGCTCGAGACGGTGCTGCCAGGCGCGCACCCGGTCGTCGGGGGAGCGGCCGTGCTCGAGCAGGTGCAGACGGCCACCGGGGCGCAGCACCCGGTGCACCTCGCGCACGGCCAGCTCGGCGTCGGGGATCGTGCACAGGCTGAAGGTGCACAGCACGGCGTCGTACGCCGCGTCGGGTGCGTCGAGGCGCTGGCCGTCGAGACCCACCCGGCGCACCGGGACGCCCGCCTCGTCGCGGCGCTGCTGCGAGAGGCCCCAGGCGAGGTCGGAGGGCTCGACGGCCTCCAGCGAGGTGACCGCCGCAGGCAGGTGCGGGAGGTTCAGCCCGGACCCGAAGCCGATCTCGAGCACCCGGCCGTGCAGGCCGGTGCAGGTGGCGGCCCGCAGCTGCTGCACCGGCCCGGTCGACAGCACGCGGTCGACCAGGCGCGGCAGGACGCGCTCCTCCCACAGGCTCATGCGGCGAGCCTACGGCGGGGCGTGGCCGCGTAGGCTCGTGGCATGAGTGTGAGACGGGTGATGGGCACCGAGGTCGAGTACGGCATCTCCGTGCCCGGACAGCCCAACGCGAACCCGATGGTGGCCTCGTCGCAGGTCGTCAACGCCTACGCCAGCGCCACGGTCCGGGCCCGGCGGGCCCGCTGGGACTTCGAGGAGGAGACGCCGCTGCGCGACGCGCGCGGCTTCGACATGGCGCGCCAGGTGGCCGACCTCTCGCAGCTCACCGACGAGGACCTCGGCCTGGCCAACGTCATCCTCACCAACGGTGCGCGGCTCTACGTCGACCACGCGCACCCCGAGTTCGCCACCCCCGAGGTCACCACCCCGCTCGACGTGGTGCGCTGGGACAAGGCGGGCGAGCAGGTGATGCTCGACGCGGCCCGTCGTGCCGGCCAGCTGCCCGGGGGCGGGCCGATCGTGCTCTACAAGAACAACACCGACGGGAAGGGCGCCTCCTACGGCGCCCACGAGAACTACCTGATGCGCCGCTCCACCCCGTTCGCCGACATCGTGCACCACCTGACCCCGTTCTTCGTCAGCCGCCAGGTCGTCTGCGGGGCCGGCCGGGTGGGCATCGGGGCCGACGGGCGCGAGCACGGCTACCAGATCAGCCAGCGCGCCGACTTCTTCGAGGTCGAGGTCGGCCTGGAGACGACGCTCAAGCGCCCGATCATCAACACCCGCGACGAGCCGCACGCCGACCCCGAGAAGTACCGGCGCCTGCACGTCATCATCGGCGACGCCAACCTGGCGGAGGTCTCGACCTACCTCAAGGTCGGCACCACCGCGCTGGTGCTGGCGATGATCGAGGACCGCTTCATCGGCCCCGACCTGAGCCTGGAGGGGCCGGTGGCCGCGTTGCGGGCCGTCTCCCACGACCCGGGCCTGGGCCACCTGCTCACCCTGCGCGACGGACGCCGCCTGACGGCCGTCCAGCTGCAGCTGGAGTACCTCGACCTGGCCCGCAAGTACGTCGAGGACCGCCTCGGCGCCGACGCGGACGCCCAGACCCTCGACGTCCTGGCCCGCTGGGAGTCGGTGCTCGACCGGCTCGAGCGCGACCCGATGTCGCTGGCCGGCGAGCTCGACTGGGTCGCCAAGCTCAAGCTCCTCGAGCAGTACCGCGACCGCGACGGTCTGGCCTGGGACGACGCCAAGCTCCAGCTGATCGACTACCAGTACAGCGACATCCGCCCCGAGAAGGGCCTCTACCAGCGCCTCGTCGGCGCGGGGCGCATCGAGCGGCTGCTCGACGACGCCTCGGTCGAGGACGCCATGCACGACCCCCCGACCGACACCCGGGCCTACTTCCGCGGCCGCTGCCTGGAGAAGTTCCCCGACGCGGTGGCCGCTGCCTCGTGGGACTCCGTGATCTTCGACCTGCCCGGGCGCGAGTCGCTGCAGCGGGTGCCGACGATCGACCCGCTGCGTGGCAGCCGGGCCCACGTCGGCGAGCTCATGGACCGCTGCACCAGCGCCGAGGAGCTCTTCACCGCGCTGACCCGCTGACCCGTCGCGGCGTGTCGCAGGGCGAGGACCCGCGTGCGGAGTCGGCACGCTCGGCTAGGGTCGGAGCATGGCCCAGGAGCAGAAGCAGCCGCGCAAGTCGACGGAGACCGAGGAGACGGTCGAGACCGCCCCGGAGACCGATGTCGCCGAGCGCAAGGAGGCGCTCGACAACGACATCGACGACATCCTCGACGAGATCGACGACGTGCTCGAGTCCAACGCCGAGGACTTCGTGAAGTCCTTCATCCAGAAGGGCGGCCAGTGAGCGTGGGGGACCCCCGTCTGCCGGCCGCCTACCTGCAGCCCGGCACCTCATCCTTCGCCGACTTCCTGGCCTCCCAGTCGCCCGAGCTGCTGCCCGGGCGCCGCTCGCTGCCGCCCGGCCAGGCCGGTGAGCTGGCCCCGCACGGCACCACGATCGTGGCCGCGACGTACCCCGGCGGCGTGCTGCTGGCCGGTGACCGCCGGGCCACGATGGGCAACATCATCGCCTCGCGCGACATCGAGAAGGTCTTCGCCACCGACGAGTACTCCGCCGCCGGCATCGCCGGCACCGCGGGCCTGGCCGTCGAGCTGGTGCGGCTGTTCCAGACCGAGCTGGAGCACTACGAGAAGATCGAGGGCGCCCGGCTGTCGATGGACGGCAAGGCCAACCGGCTCTCGGCACTGATCCGCGGCAACCTGGGGATGGCCATGCAGGGCCTGGCCGTGGTGCCGCTCTTCGTCGGCTACGACGTCGACGTCGCGGCCGGTCGCATCTTCAGCTACGACGTCACCGGCGGGCGCTACGAGGAGACCGGCTACCACGCCGTGGGCTCCGGCTCGCTCTTCGCGCGCGGCGCCCTGAAGAAGCTCTACCGCCCCGACCTCGACGAGGACGACGTGGTGACCCTGGCGGTCCAGGCGCTCTACGACGCCGCCGACGACGACTCCGCCACCGGTGGCCCCGACGTGGCGCGGCGGATCTTCCCGATGGTGCACCTGATCACCGCCGAGGGCGGTCGCACGGTCGAGGAGGAGCGCGTCGCGGAGGTCTCCGAACGCGTCATCGCCGGCCGGATGGGCCGGCCCGACGGACCCCACGCCCCGCTGACCGGAGGTGCCTGAGCCGATGAGCGCTCCCTTCTACGTCTCGCCCGAGCAGCTGATGAAGGACCGGGCCGACTTCGCGCGCAAGGGCATCGCCCGGGGCCGCTCGGTCGTCGCGGTCCAGTACGCCGACGGCATCCTCTTCGCCTCCGAGAACCCCTCGCAGGCCCTGCACAAGGTCTCCGAGATCTACGACCGCATCGCCTTCGCTGCCGTGGGCCGCTACAACGAGTTCGAGAACCTGCGCATCGCAGGCGTCCGGCTCGCCGACATGCGCGGCTACGCCTACGACCGGCGCGACGTCACCGGGCGCGGCCTGGCCAACGCCTACGCCCAGACGCTCGGCACCATCTTCTCCAGCGGCGGGGAGAAGCCCTACGAGGTCGAGCTCTTCGTCGCCGAGATCGGCCGCAGCAGCGCCGAGGACCAGCTCTACCGGCTGACCTACGACGGCCAGGTCGCCGACGAGCACCAGTACGCCGTCATGGGCGGCGCGGCCGAGTCGGTGGCGGGCTACCTCCAGCAGCACTACCGTCCCGACGCCGACCTCGACAGCGCCCTGGCGCTGGCGGTGGCGGCCCTGGGCCACAACGAGACCGAGGACCGCTCCATCGCGGCCGAGGACCTCGAGGTCGCGGTGCTCGACCGCACCCGCACCCAGCCCCGCAAGTTCAGCCGGCTGAGCCCCTCGCGGATCCAGACGGTGCTCGCCCGCCCGGCCGCCCCTGCCGCCCCGACCGCCCCGGCCGCCCCGGCACCGGGGGACGGGGACGAGCCGCCCGTCGCCCCCTGAGTCCCGGAGGTCCCCCCACGACGACCAAGGTGGTCGTAGTGTTCACACATGGACCGTCGGATCTTCGGGATCGAGAACGAGTACGGCGTCACGTGCACGTTCAAGGGGCAGCGACGGCTCAGCCCCGACGAGGTGGCGCGCTACCTGTTCCGCAAGGTCGTCAGCTGGGGCCGCAGCAGCAACGTGTTCCTGCGCAACGGGGCCCGGCTCTACCTCGACGTCGGCAGCCACCCGGAGTACGCGACGCCCGAGTGCGACGACATCACCGAGCTGGTCACCCACGACAAGGCAGGTGAGCGGGTCCTCGAGGGGCTGCTCCTCGACGCCGAGCAGCGCCTGCACGACGAGGGCATCGCCGGTGAGATCTACCTGTTCAAGAACAACACCGACTCCGCCGGCAACTCCTACGGGTGCCACGAGAACTACCTGGTCGGCCGGGCCGGCGAGTTCTCGCGGCTGGCCGACATCCTGATCCCGTTCCTGGTCACCCGCCAAATCATCGTGGGGGCCGGCAAGGTCACCCAGACCCCGCGGGGCGCGTCGTACTCGGTCTCGCAGCGCGCCGAGCACATCTGGGAGGGCGTCAGCAGCGCCACCACCCGGTCGCGACCGATCATCAACACCCGCGACGAGCCGCACGCCGACGCCGAGAAGTACCGGCGCCTGCACGTCATCGTGGGTGACTCCAACATGTCGGAGACCACCACGATGCTCAAGGTCGCCAGCTGCGACCTGGTGCTGCGGATGATCGAGGAGGGCGTGGTGATGCGCGACCTCACGATGGAGAACCCGATCCGCGCCATCCGCGAGATCGCCCACGACACCACCGGTCGGCGCAAGGTGCGCCTGGCCAACGGCCGGGAGGCCAGCGCCCTGGAGATCCAGGGCGAGTACCTCGCCAAGGCCCGCGACTTCGTCGACCGGCGCCAGATCAGCACCCCGGTCATCGAGCAGGCCCTCGACCTGTGGGAGCGCACCATCAAGGCCGTCGAGTCCGACGACCTCGGCCTGGTGGACCGCGAGATCGACTGGGTCATCAAGTGGAAGCTGATCGAGGCCTACCGCGCCAAGCACGGCCTGCCGCTGGGTCACGCCCGCGTCGCCCAGCTCGACCTGGCCTACCACGACATCCACCGCGGCCGCGGTCTCTACTACCTGCTCGAGAAGCGCGGCCAGGTCGCGCGCGTGACCACCGACCTGAAGGTCTTCGAGGCCAAGTCGGTGCCCCCGCAGACCACCCGCGCGCGGCTGCGCGGCGAGTTCATCCGCCGCGCCCAGGAGCGGCGCCGCGACTTCACCGTCGACTGGGTGCACCTCAAGCTCAACGACCAGGCCCAGCGCACCGTGCTGTGCAAGGACCCGTTCAAGGCCTACGACGACCGGGTCCAGCGCCTGATCGAGGGCATGTAGCCCGACGCGCCCCGGCGGGCCAGGGGAGGGGGGCCTGGGCCGGGCCGATAAGGTGCTCGGGGTCACCGGCGCAGGCGCAGGTGACCACCTCCGAGTCTCGTGATGTGAAGGATGTTGCCGGTGTTGCGACGCCCCGGACGGCCCACGGCCCTCCTCGTACCTGCCCTGCTGATCCCGGCCCTGGCGGCCTGCGGGTCGGACGGTTCCGACGACGTGCGCAGCGTGGTCTCCTCGGTGGAGGTCACCGGCGAGGTCGGGGAGGAGCCCCAGGTCGAGTGGACCGAGGACGTCGACGCGACCGGTGGCATCGAGGTCGAGGTCCTCGAGGAGGGCGACGGCGTCGAGCTCGAGGACGACTCGCCGGTGCTGGTGCAGTACCTGCTCAGCAACGGCTTCGACGAGTCGACCGCCCTCAGCACCTACGCCGACGCCGCGCCCGAGGTGCTCGACCTGGGCTCGGGGGAGCTGCCCGAGGTCTTCTCCGAGGCGCTGTCGGGTCGCAGCGTCGGCGACCGCGTCGCGGTGGGCTTCGAGTCCTCCGAGCTGTTCGGCGAGGTCGGCAACGCCGCGCTCAACATCAACAATAAGGACCCGCTGCTGCTGGTCATGGACGTGATGGGCCCGACCCCGGTCGACGTGCCCTACGCCGAGGAGGGCGAGGGCATCGCCCCCGACCTGGTCCTCGACGACGACGGGCTGCCGGAGTCGATGCTCTTCAAGGGCATCCCCAAGCCCACCGGTGAGCTGCAGGTCGAGACCGTCGTCGAGGGCGGCGGGCCCGTCGTGCGCAAGGGCGACTCGGTGATGGTCGACTACCTCGGCTCGGTCTACGCCAAGCCCAAGCCCTTCGACAGCAGCTTCGGCGACACCCCGATCGTGGGCGTCCTGGGCCAGGGCGGCTTCGTCGACGGCTGGATCCAGGGACTGTCGGGCCAGACCGTCGGCAGCCGCGTGTGGCTGGCCATCCCGCCTGAGCTGGGCTACGGCGCCGAGGGCAACGAGTCGGCCAAGATCAAGGGCACCGACACGATCTACTTCCTAGTCGACATCCTCGGCGTGGCACCCCGTCCGGCAGCGGCCGACGAGGCCGAGCAGGCCGCGCAGGAGGAGGCCGAGGCCGAGCTCGGCGAGGAGGAGCCCCAGGCCCCCAGCCCGGCGGTCTCCGAGGAGCCCAGCGCGCCCGGCGACACCGAGAGCCCCGCCGCGCAGTAGCAGGTCGGGGACCCAGCAGGCACGGACGAGAGCACGAGGAGGGGTGGCATGGCGGCGGTCCGCAAGAGCGAGCGGTTGATGAACCTGCTCATCATGCTGCTCGTGCAGCGGCACTTCGTGCCCAAGCAGCGGATCCGCTCGATCCTCTACCCGGGCTCCACCGACGAGGCGTTCGAGAAGATGTTCGAGCGCGACAAGGAGGAGCTGCGCAGCCTCGGCGTCCCGATCGAGGTGGGCCACATGGACGCCTACTTCGACGACGAGCCCGGCTACCGCATCCAGCCCGAGCAGCTGGGGCTGCCCGCGATCGAGCTCGAGGCCGACGAGGCCGCCGTGATCGGCCTGGCGACCCGGGTCTGGCAGCACGCCCGGCTGGCCGAGGCCACCACCGACGCCGTGCGCAAGCTGACCGCGGCCGGCGTCGAGGTCGACGTGAGCGCCCTTGACATCGTCGAGCCCCGGCTCAGCGCCGACGAGCCCTCCTTCGAAGTCTTCTGGGAGGCCACCCAGGAGCGGTGCGCGGTCGAGTTCGACTACCGCACCGCCTCCTCCACCGAGGTCACCACCCGGCACCTGCAGCCATGGGGCGTGGCGCGCCACGCCGGGCGCTGGTACGTCGTGGGTCTCGACACCGACCGGGGCGAGGAGCGGGTCTTCCGGCTCTCGCGTGTGCAGGGCCAGGCCCGGCGCACCGGTCCGGCGGCGGCGTACGACGTGCCGCCGGGCACCGACCTGCAGGCCCTGACCCGCCGCCTGGCACCCACCCCGGCGCCCGAGCAGGCGGTGCTGCTGGTGCGCCGCGGCGCCGGCCACCTGCTGCGCCGCGGCGCGGAGAGCATCGAGACCGACGTCGTGGGGCCCGACGACGCCACCACCTGGGACCGCGTGGTGCTGACCCGCAGCGCGCTGGGCCTGGCCGACGAGGTGCTGGGCCACGGCAGCGCCGTGGTCGTCGAGGAGCCCACGAGCCTGCGCGCCGAGGTCGTCTCGCGGCTGCGCACGACCCTCGAGGCACGCGCGGGGGAGGCGTCGTGAGCGAGCCCACCGCCCGGCCCCCGGCCTCGGGCGCCAAGGACCAGGTCGCGCGCCTGCTGACCCTGGTGCCCTACCTGCACGCCCGCGAGTCGGTGCGGCTCGACGAGGCCGCCGCGGCCCTGGGGGTCAGCCCCCAGCAGCTGCTCAAGGACCTCAAGGTCCTGCTCATGTGCGGGCTCCCCGGCGGCTACCCCGACGACCTGATCGACGTCGACCTCGACGCGCTCGAGGACCCGGGCGGCGACGGGGTCATCCGCATCTCCAACGCCGACTACCTCTCCCGCCCCATGCGGCTGACCCCCACGGAGGCCAGCGCCGTCGTGGTGGCGCTGCGCGCGCTGCGCAACGGGGCCAGCCCCGACACCCGCCAGGTCGTCGACCGGGCCCTGGCCAAGCTCGAGGCGGCCGCCGCCGAGGCCGTCTCCGCGCGCATCGACCCGGGCCGCGACGGTGCCGACGTCGACACCGCCCTGCTGGCCCGGCGCCTCCAGGAGGCCACCACGGCCGGCCGGCAGGTGCGCCTGACCTACTTCGTGCCCGCGCGCGACGAGGAGTCCGAGCGCGTGGTGGACCCGCGGGGCGTCGTGACCGGCCAGGGCTGGAGCTACCTCGACGCCTACTGCCACAGCGCCGAGGCGCCGCGGCTGTTCCGCCTCGACCGGATCAGCTCCGCCGAGGTCCTCGACTCCGCGACCACCACCGACCCCGAGCCGCCGCGCGACCTGTCCGAGGGGCTCTTCGCGCGCTCCAGCAGCACCACGGTGGCCACGCTGCGGCTCGCCGCCCCGGCGCGCTGGGTCGTCGACTACTACCCCGTCGAGGAGGTCCGCGCCCTGGGGGAGGGGCCCGACGCCGCCTGGGAGGTCGACCTCCTGGTCGCCGACGAGCGCTGGCTGACCCGGCTGCTGCTGCGCCTGGCCCCGCACGCCCGCCTGGTGCGCCCCGAAGAGTTCACCGACTCGTTCCTCGCCGAGGCAACCCGGACGCTCGGTCTCTACGAACAACTCACGTAGCATGAAGACGTTCGCGCCCGCCGGCCGAGCCGTCCGCGTGCGATGCCCAGACAACAGAAGGTAGTGAAGCTCCATGACCCCCATGATCGGAATGCCCCAGGGTGCTGAGTGGCTGGTCATCCTGGCCATCGTCATCATCGTGTTCGGTGCCGCCAAGCTGCCTGAGCTCGCCCGTGGCACGGGTCAGGCGCTGCGCATCTTCAAGTCCGAGACCAAGGGTCTGCGCGACGACGACAAGGACGACGACGCCAAGGACGCGCAGGCCACGGTGACCCCGGACCCCACGCCCACCGAGCTGCCGCCGGCCCGCACCACCGAGGCCGCGCCCGAGGGCAGCACCTCGCCCTCCGCCGACAAGCACCACGGCTGAGCAGCCGGACCCACCCAGCGCCGCCGCCTGATACGCCCCTGCCCTCGTGTCGACCATCTCCGGGATCGCCAAGCTCTTCATCGGCAAGCCGATGCACCCTGTCGGAGCCGACGGGCGGATGGCGCTGTCGGACCACCTGCGCGAGCTGCGGGCCAGGGTCCTCAAGGTCGCCCTGACCCTGGTCCTGGCCGTCGCGGTCGCGCTGTTCTTCTTCGACCAGCTCTTCGACCTGGTGCTCGGGCCCTACAACAGCGCCCGGGAGAAGCTCGGTGACGAGGTCACCTTCCCCTCGACCAGCGGCGCGGGCGGCGGTCTGCTGCTCTACCTCAAGCTCTGCGGCTTCGCCGCGCTGGTGGCCACCAGCCCCGTGTGGCTCTACCAGATCTGGGCGTTCATCCTGCCGGGCCTGCACCCCCACGAGCGCAAGTGGACGCGGGTCTTCGCCGCCATCGCCGGTCCGCTGTTCCTCGGCGGCATCATGCTCGGCTACCTCACGCTGCCCAAGGGCCTGGAGATCCTGATCGGCTTCAACCCCGAGGGCATCGTCAACATCGTCGAGTTCTCGGAATACCTGCAGTTCTTCACCCGCACCCTGCTGGTCTTCGGCATCGCCTTCGAGATCCCGGTCTTCGTGGTGCTGCTCAACCTCGCCGGCGTCGTCTCCGGCGCCAGCCTCGGCAAGCACCGGCCCTGGGTGGTCATCGGCATCTTCATCTTCGCCGCCGTCGCGACGCCCTCGGCCGACCCCTTCACCATGACCTTCATGGCGGTGCCGATGGTGCTGCTGTTCTTCGTCGCCGAGATCATCGCCCGCTTCAACGACCGCCGTCGTGCCAAGCGCAAGATCAACGCCGGGCTCTCGCCCGACGAGGCCTCGCCCCTGTGAGCGCCCCCGACCACGCGCCCGGCGCGCTGAGCGAGGTCGACCCCTTCGACCTGCCCGAGTGGCTCGGCGAGCACGACGTCACCTGGAGCGCGGGGTCCGGGCTGCGCACCGGTCACCGGGTCAGCGGCCTGCTGGCGGGCGACGGGGAGCAGGAGCAGCACCCCTGCGACCTGCTGGCGGTGGACGAGGCCTACCCGCGCCCGGTCCTCGACGACCAGTCCCGCTCCCGGGCCCACCTCGCCTGGCGCCACGGCCAGGTGCTGCTGCTGGCCGACGAGGTCTCGCCGCTGACCCTGGCGGTGCCCGGCACCGCCGTCGACGCCGACCTGGCCCTCGACGCGCTCAGCCGCCTCGCCAAGGCCGTCGGCGCCTCGCCCGAGCACTACTCGGTGCTGCTGCGCATCGGCCGCGACGCCGGCCCCGGACGCGGCTGAGCATGCGCGAGGTCGCGCTGCTGACCAACCCCACCGCGGGCCGGGGACGTGGCGCCCGGGCCCGGGCCGCCGCGCTGCCGCGGCTGCGGGCCGCCGGGCTGTCCGTGCGCGACCTGCAGGGCCGCGACGCAGCGGAGGCCGCCGACCTGGCGGCCGAGGCGGTGGCCGCCGGGGTCGAGGCGCTCGTCGTCGTCGGTGGCGACGGGCTGGTGCACCTGGCCACGCAGGTGCTCGCCGGCACCCGCACCCCGCTGGGACTGGTGCCCGCCGGCACCGGCAACGACGTCGCCCGCTACCTCGACCTGCCCCGACGCGACCCCGCGCAGGCCGCCGACCGCGTCGCAGCGGCGGTCCTGGGCGGGCTCAGCCACCCGGTCGACCTGGCCCGCAGCGGCTCGCGCTGGTTCGTCACGGTGCTGTGCGCCGGCTTCGACGCGGTGGTCAACGAGCGGGCCAACACGATGACCTGGCCCCGCGGCCAGATGCGCTACAACCTGGCCACGGTCTCCGAGCTGCGCACCTTCACCCCGCTGCCGTACGTGCTCGAGCTCGACGGCACCACGGTCGAGCTCGAGGCGATGATGGTCTCGGTCGGCAACGGGCCCTCCTTCGGCGGGGGCCTGCGCATCACCGAGGGCGCCCTGCTCGACGACGGGCTGCTGGACGTGGTGGTGATCCGGCCGATGAGCAAGCCGGCACTGGTGCGCACCTATCCCCGGTTGTTCTCCGGCACCGTCGCCTCCCACCCCGCCTACGAGCACCACCGGGTGCGGCGGGTGCGGGTCAGCGCGCCCGGGATCGTGGCGTACGCCGACGGCGAGCGCTTCGGTGCGCTGCCGCTGGAGATCGAGGCCGTGCCGGCCGCGCTGCACGTGCTGGGCTGACGGGGCGGGGCTGACGGTCGGGTTCGCGGCCTCACGTAGGTTGGGGGCCATGACGACCGACGAGCTGTCCCCGTCGGAGCGGTACGCGCAGTTCCGGCGTACCCGCGAGCACCCGGTGCTCAAGGACTTCCGGGACCTCTACTCCTTCCCCCTCGACGAGTTCCAGGTGCAGGCCTGCCGCGAGATCGAGGAGGGGCGCGGCGTGCTGGTGGCCGCCCCGACCGGCTCGGGCAAGACGATCGTGGGGGAGTTCGCCATCCACCTGGCTCTGGCCACGGGGCGCAAGGCGTTCTACACCACCCCGATCAAGGCGCTGTCGAACCAGAAGTACCACGACCTGGTCGACCGCTACGGCGCCGACCAGGTGGGCCTGCTGACCGGTGACAACACCGTCAACGGCGAGGCACCGGTCGTGGTGATGACCACCGAGGTGCTGCGCAACATGCTCTACGCGAGCTCCTCGACCCTGATGGGCCTGGGCTTCGTGGTGATGGACGAGGTGCACTACCTCGCCGACCGCTCCCGCGGCGCGGTCTGGGAGGAGGTCATCATCCACCTGCCCGAGTCGGTGGCGCTGGTCTCGCTGTCCGCGACCGTCTCCAACGCCGAGGAGTTCGGCGAGTGGCTCGAGACCGTCCGCGGCGAGACCACCACCATCGTGGAGGAGAAGCGGCCGGTGCCGCTGTTCCAGCACGTGATGGTCGGGCGTCGTCTGCTCGACCTCTTCGCCTCCTCCGACGTCGACGCCGCCGCCGGCTTCGTCAAGGAGGGTGCCCCGGTCAACGACGACCTCCTCAAGGTCGCCCGGGACGACTGGGCCGCCTCGCGGCTCAAGGACCGCCGCTCGCCGCGCGGGCGCTCCCAGCCGGGGCGCAAGGGCCCGGCCCAGGGCGCGAAGCAGGTCGGCAACGGGCGCAAGGTCTGGATCCCCAGCCGTGCCGACGTCATCGACCGCCTCGACCGCGAGGGCCTGCTGCCCGCGATCGTCTTCATCTTCAGCCGCGTGGGCTGCGACGCGGCGGTCACCCAGTGCCTCAACGCGGGGATCCGGCTGACCAAGCCGGAGGAGCGCGACGAGATCTTCGCCTACGTCGAGAACGCGTGCTCGCACCTGTCGGCCGAGGACCTGCACGTCCTGGGCTACCACGACTTCCTCGACGGCCTCACCCGCGGCGTCGCCGCCCACCACGCCGGCATGCTGCCGGCCTTCAAGCAGTGCGTCGAGGAGCTCTACGAGCGCGGCCTGTGCAAGGTCGTCTTCGCCACCGAGACCCTCGCGCTGGGCATCAACATGCCCGCGCGCACCGTGGTCATCGAGAAGCTCTCGAAGTGGAACGGCGAGACGCACGCCGACATCACCCCCGGCGAGTACACCCAGCTGACCGGTCGCGCCGGTCGCCGCGGCCTCGACACCGAGGGACACGGGGTCGTGCTGTGGCAGCCCGGCATGAACCCGCGCGAGCTGGCGGGGCTGGCCTCGACGCGCACCTACCCGCTCCGCTCGTCGTTCCGCCCGTCGTACAACATGGCCGTCAACCTGGTCCACCAGTTCGGGCGGCACACCGCGCGCGAGCTGCTGGAGCAGTCCTTCGCGCAGTTCCAGGCCGACAAGGCCGTCGTCGGGCTCGCCCGCCAGCTGCGCAAGAGCGAGGACGCGCTCGAGGGCTACGCCGAGGCCGCGCAGTGCCACCTCGGCGACTTCATGGAGTACGCCGGGCTGCGCCGCCGCATCAGCGACGTCGAGAAGGGCGCCAGCAAGGCCCGCCGGGACGACCGGCGCGCCGAGGCGATCGAGTCGCTGCGGCTGCTCAAGCCCGGCGACGTGATCGAGGTGCCCACCGGCAAGTTCGCCGGGTACGCCGTCGTGGTCGACCCGGGCTGGTCGCCCGAGGGGCCGCGGCCGCTGGTCGTCACCCTGGAGAAGCAGTCGCGCCGCCTGGCGATGATCGACTTCCCCGAGCCGGTCCAGGCCCTGACCCGGCTGAAGATCTCGCGCTCGTTCAACGCCCGCAACCCGCAGATGCGCCGCGACCTCGCCGCCCAGCTGCGGATGCGCACGCGCGACCTGCCGCCGCGTCACCTGCGCCAGGGCCCCAAGGGCGCCAAGGCGGCGGGTCGGGCGCACAGCGGGGAGCCCAGCGCCTGGGAGAGCGAGGTCTCCGAGCTGCGCCGGCGGCTCAAGACCCACCCCTGCCACGAGTGCCCCGACCGCGAGGACCACTCGCGCTGGGCCGAGCGGCACTTCAAGCTCGAGCGCGACGCCCGCACCCTCGAGCGGCGCGTCGAGCAGCGCACCAACACCGTGGCCCGGCAGTTCGACCGGGTCTGCGAGGTGCTGACCGCGCTGGGCTACCTCAGCGACGAGGGCGCCGACGCGGTGGTCACCGAGCAGGGCATGCACCTGCGCCGGCTCTACTCCGACATGGACCTGGTCGCGGCGGAGTCGCTGCGCCTGGGCGTGTGGGACAGCCTCACTCCGTCGGGGCTGGCGGCCGCGCTGTCGACGCTGGTCTTCGAGGCCCGGCGCCCCGACGACGCCTCGTCGCCGCGGGTGCCCGGCGGGGCCACCAAGGAGGCCATCGGCTCGATGATCCGGCTGTGGGGGGACCTCGACCGGCTCGAGAAGGAGCACAAGCTCGACTACCTGCGCCAGCCCGACCTGGGCTTCGCCTGGATCGCCTACCGCTGGTGCGAGGGCGACGACCTCGACGACGTGCTCGGGGAGAGCGAGCTGGCCGCCGGCGACTTCGTGCGCTGGATGAAGCAGCTCCTCGACCTCGCCGGCCAGGTCGCCGACGCCGCCGGTGACTCACCGGTGCGGCGTACCGCCCGGGAGGCCATCGGCTCGATGCGCCGCGGCGTCGTGGCCTACTCCGGCGTCACCGAGGAGTAGCTAGCTCGCCCCGGGCGGCGGTCAGAGGGTGGCCAGCACCGCGTTCAGGCGCTCGACGGGGCTCTCCAGACCCCACCGGGCCGCCAGCTCGGCGAGCCGGTCGGGGTCGGCGGGGGAGCGGGGCAGGGCGAAGCCGGTGCGGTCGAGGTCGAGGGTGCGCCGCACGGCGACGACCTCGGGCGCCACGGCCAGGTAGTCGACCGCCGCCTTGATCTTGGCCCGCGGCCCCGGGCCCATCCCCGAGTCCGGGTCCTCGGCGGCGGCGATGATGCCGGCCATGTCGCCGTGGCGGGCCAGCAGCGTCGCGGCGGTCTTCTCGCCGACGCCCTTGACCCCGGGCAGGCCGTCGGAGGCGTCGCCGCGCATGGTCGAGAAGTCCGCGTACTGCGCAGCGTCGACGTCGTACTTGGCGCGCACCCACGCGTTGTCGACCCGCTCGTGCCTGCCCACCCCGCGCGCGATGTAGAGCACCCGCACGTCGGCCTCGTCGTCGACGAGCTGGAACAGGTCACGGTCGCCGGTGACGATGTCGACCGGCTGGCCGGCACCGGTGGCGAGGGTGCCGATCACGTCGTCGGCCTCGGCCTCGGGGGCACCGACGACCTTGATGCCGTAGGCGGCCAGCACGTCGCGGATGATCGGGATCTGCACCTGGAGCGGGTCCGGCACCTCCTCGACGTCGGGAGAGGTCTCGACCTCCTCCTCGACCCGGTGCGCCTTGTAGGTCGGCACCAGGTCGACGCGCCACTGCGGGCGCCAGTCGTCGTCCCAGCAGCAGACCAGGTCGCTGGGCTGGTACTCGTCGACCAGGCGGGTGATGAAGTCCAGGAGCCCGCGCACGGCGTTGACCGGCGTGGTGCCGTCGGGGGCGAGGATCTCGGGCACCCCGAAGAAGGCACGGAAGTACATCGAGGCGGTGTCGAGGAGCATCAGGCGGCCGGGCTGCTGGGTCACTCGCGCAGTCTTGCAGCCCCGGCGGCCGGACGCAGCCGCGGGACGAGGTCTAGGCTGACGCCGTGAACCAGCCTGCCGTGGAGCCCACCGACCGCAAGATCTTGTCGTTGCTGGCCCGCGACGGCCGGATGTCCTTCACCGACCTGGGCAGGGCGACCGGCCTGTCGACCTCCGCGGTGCACCAGCGGGTCAAGCGGCTCGAGCAGCGGGACCTGATCCAGGGCTACGGCGCGACCATCAACCACGCCGAGATCGGCGTGCCGCTGGCCGCGTTCATCTCGATCCGCCCCATCGACCCCTCGCAGCCCGACGACTGCGCCGCGCGCCTGGAGCACATCGAGGAGATCGAGTCGTGCTGGTCGGTGGCGGGGGAGGAGTCCTACGTGCTGCTGGTGCGCTGCACCTCCCCGGCGGCGCTGGAGGACCTGCTGGCCCGGGTGCGGGCGGCCGCGAACGTCTCGACCCGCACCACCATCGTGCTGACGACGTACTACGAGAACCGCCCGGTCACCGGGACCGTCGAGGACGAGCCGGGCTGAGCCCGGCCCGTCCCACGCGGCCACCAGGCCTTGATCACCAGGCCTGCAGCGCCGCCGTACGACGCGACGCCTCGGCCACCTCGGCGGCCTTGAGCGCCGACTCGTCGAGACGGCCGTGCTCGGCCCACCAGCGCTGGCCGGCCTCGGGCAGCGTGTGGATCGGGTCGTAGTACTCGTAGGTGCGCGAGAGCGCCTGGGCGTCGTCGGCCTCGATGGAGGTGCGGTAGTTCTTGGTCCAGTAGGAGATGCCGCGCTCGGTGTCGTAGTCGGCGAGCTGGTGCACCCAGCGCTTGCCGACGAACGGGACGTCGCAGACGATGCGCGGCGTCGCGAAGCCCGGCAGGTAGCCCATGATGTGGTGCTGGAGGCGCTGGGCGTCGGCGACCGAGACCCGCCAGTGCTCCGAGAACGGGATCATGTCGCACATGTAGAAGTAGTAGGGCATGATCTGCGCGCCGTCGAGCAGCGAGAAGCACAGGTCGAGCAGCGCGTGCGGGTCGGCGTTGACGCCGTTGAGCAGCACGCCCTGGTTGCGCACGTCGCGCACACCGGCGTCGAGCATCGCGCGCGAGGCCTCGGCCACCAGGGGAGTGACGGACTGGGCGTGGTTGGCGTGGGTGTGGATGGCCAGGGACACCCCGCGGGCGCGGGCCGTGCCGGCCACCCGGCTCATCCCCTCGACCACGTCGGGCTGCAGCCAGTGCTGGGGCAGGCCGACCAGGGCCTTGGTGGCCAGGCGGATGTCGCGCACGTTCTCGATCTCCAGCACCGAGGTCAGGAAGGCCTCGAGGCGGGGCCACGGCATGTTCGCCACGTCGCCGCCGGAGACCACCACGTCGCGCACCGACGGCGTGCGGCGCAGGTAGTCGAGCATGTCCCCGATGCGGTCGTTCGGCTTGCCGGCGAACTTCAGCTTCTCGATCGTCGGGGTGGAGTTGCCGACCAGGTCCATGCGCGTGCAGTGCCCGCAGTACTGCGGGCAGGTCGGGAGCAGCTCGGCGAGCACCTTGGTGGGGTAGCGGTGGGTCAGGCCCTCGGTGGCCCACATGTCGTGCTCGTGCAGCGAGTCGCGGGTGGCGTGGGGGTGCGAGGCCCAGTCGGTGCGGCGGTCGGAGAAGACCGGCAGCATGTAGTGGCGCACCGGGTCGGCGTAGAACGCCTCGGTGAGCGACCCCGGGCCCGCCGGCTCCACGTGCGGCACCATCGTGTTCATCATCTGCGGCGGCACCAGCATCGACATGGTCGCGCGCTCGGCCTGGTCGCGCTCGAGGTCGGCGTAGAACCGCTCGTCGACGAGGTCGCCCATCAGCTCGCGCAGCTGGCGCACGTTCTTGACGCAGTGCGCGCGCTGCCACTGCACCGAGGCCCACTCCTCCGCGGTGACGTCGCGCCACCCGGGGAAGCGGGTCCAGTCGGGCTCGACCAGCTCGGCGCGCCGGTAGGGGTAGGGCTGCCCGGTGGCGTCCTCGACCAGGGACGCGATGGAGGTCTCGATGCTCATGGGAGCAACGATGCCAGAAGGATCTGCGGCCTGTCGAACGAAACGCCGGAAGATCTTTCGTCGACCTCCGTCGACCCTCAGGGCAGCGCGCTCGCCTCCAGGGTCCGTCGTACGACGGGGTGGTCGCCGGCCAGCCCGTAGCGGTGCTCGTAGGCCACCCGCACGATGTCGGCCACCGGCGGGCGCACCCAGGCACCCAGCGTGCGGCACATCAGCCGCATCGGGGGGGCGTGGCCGGCCAGGTCGCCGTCGTGCGGGGGCCGGTAGTCGACGACCGGCAGGAGCTCGCCGGCGTTGCGCTCGTAGAAGCGGATGCGCCGCCGGTGCTCCTCGACGTGCTCGGCGTCCAGGCCGGGCTCGTCGGGGTCCTCGACGTCCCACACGAGCAGCGCACCGCCCTCGCGGGCCAGCAGCGTGGCCAGCTGGTCGAGCATCGCCGAGCCCGTGCCGCCGCCGCGCGCGCCCACCGCGTAGTAGCGCAGGAACGTCCAGCCGGTCGTGCCCAGCGCGCGCACCACCGCCAGGCCCTCGGGCCGGCCGTCGGGGTCCAGGCGCACCAGCAGCCGGTCGGCCAACAGGTCGCCGAAGGGGACCCGCAGGTCGGCCGGGAACGCCTCGTCGTAGATCTCTCGCACCAGCGCCAGCTGGTCGGCCGCCAGTGCGGCGGCCTCCACCAGTGGGTGGTCCTCCTGGGTCTGCATGATCATGCTTCCCACACCACCTCTCCTCCCAGGACGGTACGCAGGACGGTGAGGTCGCGGATCACCCGGGGGGACACCGTCGCGGGGTCGTCGTCGAGGACGGCCAGGTCGGCCAGCTTCCCCGGCGCGATCGTGCCCCGGTCGTGCTCCTGGTGCGAGGCGTGCGCCGAGCCCAGCGTGTAGGCCGTGAGGGCCTCCAGGCCGGTGATCGCCTCCTCGGGACCGCACTCGCGGCCCGAGTCGGTGCGCCGGTTGACCATGTCGTGGATGCCCAGCAGGGGAGTGCCGTCGACCACGGGCCGGTCGGAGCTGCCCGGCGCCACGATCCCCGCGTCGAGCAGCGAGCGGTAGCGGTAGATCCAGGAGGCGCGCTCGGCCCCGAGCGCGCGCAGCATGCCGTCGCCGATCTCACCCACGAACCGGCCCTGCGGCACCGGCACCACCCCCAGGGCGGCGGCCCGGGCGACCTGGTCCGGCCGCGAGACCCCGAAGTGCTCGATGCGGTGCCGCACGTCGGGCCGCGGCCAGCGCCGCTGCGCCTCCTCGTAGGCGTCGAGCACCAGGTCGATGGCCGCGTCGCCGATCGCGTGCGCGGCCACCCGCCAGCCCGAGCGGTGCGCGCCCAGGATCCGATCGCGCAGCGCGTCGGCGTCGTCCTGCAGGTAGCCCTTCTCGCCCGGTGTGTCGGCGAACTCGTCGGTGAGCGCGCAGGTGTGCCCGATCAGCGAGCCGTCCGAGAAGATCTTCACCGGTCCCAGCCGGAGCCGGTCGTCGCCCAGCCCGGTGCGGATGCCCAGGTCGAGGCCCAGGCCCAGGTCGTCGTCGGCGTGCCCCTCCAGCGGGCGCAGCGCGTCGGCAGCCACCATCAGCTCGACCCGCAGCGGCAGCCGCCCCTGCGCGCGCGCCTCCTGGTAGGCCGCCACCTCCACCGGGCTGCGGCCGATCCAGCCCCCGCCGACGCCGGCCTCGACCACCGAGGTCAGCCCCTGGCTCAGGTAGACCTGCCCGGCCCGCTCGATCGCCTCGACCAGCCCGGCCACCGGGTAGGGCAGCACCAGGTCGTTGACCAGGTGCTGGGCCTGCTCCTGCAGCAGCCCGGTGGGACGCCCAGCGGCGTCGACGACGACCCGCCCGCCCGGCACCTCGACGGCGGCCTCCGAGAGCCCCAGATCGGCCAGCAGGGCGCTGTTGACCACGCACATGTGACCGGAGGTGTGGCGCAGCCACACCCGCCGCCCACCGGCGGCGCGGTCGAGGGCGTCGCGCTCGGGGTGGGCGCCGATCTTGTTCTCGTCGTAGCCCGCGCCAACGACCCACGCGTCGGGCGGGAGGTCGCGCGCCCGCTCGGCCACGGCGTCGTACAGGGCCTCGAGGGAGGGCAGGCGCAGGTCGAGCTCGGTGAGGGACTGCCCGAACCAGGCCATGTGGTTGTGGGCGTCGTGGAAGCCCGGCACGACGACGGCACCGTCGAGGTCGAGGACCCGGTGGGCCGCGACGTCGTCGTCGACCGCAACGACCCGGTCGCGCCAGATCGCGACGCTGCGGGCCACCCGGTCGCGACCGGGGCCCTCGAGGGTGCGCACCCGGGCGTTGGTCAGCAGCAGGTCGGCCTTCACCGGGAGCCTCCCCGGGGTGCCGGCGCGGCGGTGCGGGCCGCCTCGGCGCGCAGCACCGCCTTCTCGACGCGGTGGGAGGCCGTCAGCGGCAGCTCCTCGCGCAGCGCCCAGCGGCTGGGCACCTTGAAGGGCGCCAGCCGCTCCTCGCACCAGCGCGCCAGCTCGTGCTCGTCGGCGCCGGGAGCGACGACGAAGGCCATCACCTCCTCGCCGCGCACGTCGTCGGGCACGCCCACGACGCCGGCCAGGCGCACGGCCGGGTGCGCGAGCAGCACCTCCTCGACCTCGACCGCGGCGATGTTCTCGCCGCTGCGGCGGATCATGTCCTTGAGCCGGCCGGTCAGGTAGACGCGGCCGTGGTCGTCGAGGCGGGCCAGGTCGCCGGTGGGGAACCAGCCCTCGGCGTCGAAGGGGGAGTCGAGGCCGAGGTAGCCCAGCATCATCCCGGGCCCGCGCAGCCACAGCTGGCCCTGCTCGTCGAGGCGCACCTCGCGGTGCGCGGCCGGCCGGCCCAGGCACCCGGTGCCGACGAGGGCGGCGTGCTCCTCGGCGCCGACGCGGATGTCGGCCCCGGTCTCGGTCATCCCGAACGCCTCGTACCAGCCGACGCCCCAGCGGGCCTCGAGCTGGGCGTGCAGGGCGGGCGGGATCGCCGAGCACTGCACCGCGCGCACCCGGTGGTCGCGCTCGTGCGGGTCGGGCGGCATCCGCAGCAGCAGGGTCGGCATCGAGGCCAGGCAGTAGAAGTAGGTGACGTCGTGCTCACGCACCTTCGCCCAGAAGGTCGAGGGGTGGAAGCCGTCGAGCACCACCAGGTGCGCCCCCGCCATCAGTGCCGCCGCCACGTTCCACTGCGGGTCGACGTAGTGGAAGGGCTGGGCGGTGAGCATCACGTCGTCGGGGCCGAGGTGGGGGAACTCCGTGACCATCGAGCCGCCGAGGGTGGTCCAGTAGCGGTGCGTGAGCAGGCAGCCCTTGGGCCGGCCCGTGGTGCCGGAGGTGTACTGCACGTTGACCACCGCGTCGGGGTCGACGCGGCCGGCGATCGACGACGGCGCCGGGTCGCGGTGCGCCTGCAGGTCGGCCGGCGAGAGCACCTCGACGCCGCCGGTCAGGTCGACGGCGCTGCGCACCAGGTCGTGGTGCTCCTCGGCGGCGACGACCAGCCGGGCACCGGAGTCGGCGAGCACGTGCCCCAGGTCGTCGTGGCGGTAGCGCACGTTGAGCGGCACGCTGGCGGCCCCGAGCCGCTGCAGCGCGAGCCACAGCAACGGCGAGTCGGCGCTGTTGCCGGTCATCACGCCCACCCGGTCGCCCGCGCCCACGCCGCGGGCCGCGAGGGCGGCGGCGTACGCCGCACTGGCCCCGGCCACCTCGGCGAAGGACCAGGTGGTGCGGTCGTCGGCGCCCAGGTCGAAGGTCCACGCCGGCCGGTCGGGGTGCCGGCCGGCTGCTTCGTCGAGGTGCTCGACCAGCGTCTCAGCCACGGCCGAACCCCTCGCGCGGCGCCTCGCCCTCGCCTGAGAGCGAGGTGAGCACGGCGTGCTCGACCTCGCGGCCCATCGCCTCCTCCATCGTGGAGTCGAGACCGCCGTCGAGCACCTTCTTGGCCAGCGAGAGCGCGAGGGCGGGGCGCTGGGCCATCCGCCGCGCCAGGTCGAGCGCGACCTCCTCGTGGGTGCCGGCCGGCACCGCGCGGGCCACCAGGCCCATCGCGGCGGCCTCGGCGCCCGAGACCCGCTCTCCCAGCAGCAGCAGCTCCTTGGCCCGCGCCCAGCCGACCAGCACCGGCAGCAGCCGGGAGACCCCACCGGTGACCGAGAGGCCCACCGAGACCTCGGGGAACCCGAAGGCGGCGTCCTCGGCGGCGACCACCACGTCGCAGGCCAGCGCGAACTCGCACCCGGCACCCAGCGCGTAGCCGTGCACCGCGGCGACCACCGGGCCGGGGAAGCGGCGCACCAGGCGGGTGACGTCCTGGATCTCCTCCAGGCGCTCACGCGTCTGCAGCGGCGTCTCGGTCGGGGGCTCGGCCTTGAGGTCGTGGCCGGCGCAGAAGGCACGCCCCCGCCCGGCCAGCACCACCGCGCGCGCCCCCTCGGCAAGCGCGCGCTCGAGCGCGGCAGCGAGGCCCCGGGTCAGCGCCTCGTCGACGGCGTTGAGCCGCTCGGGGCGGTTGAGGTGGATGGTGGCCACGCCCTGGCCCGCGGCACTGTCGTGGTGGTACTCGACCGGCTGCACCGGCGTCCTCCCTGCTCCGGGGCCACGCGGGGCGTGGCCGTTCGATCGATCGATCGACCGATAGCATAGGCCCATGACCCCCACCGGCGAGCGCGTGCGCCGCGCGGCGCTCGAGCTCTTCGCCGAGCGCGGCTTCCACGGCACCGGCATCCGCCAGCTGGCCGAGCACGCCGGGCTGTCCAGCGCCACGCTCTACCACTACATGGGCACCAAGGAGGACCTGCTGGTCGAGCTGATGCGCGCCAGCCTCGAGCGGCTCGTCGCGGCCGCCGACGACGTCCTCGCCCACCACGCCGGCGCGACGGCGCGGTTGGGCGCCCTGGTGCGCCTGCACGTCACCAGCCACGCCGAGCGTCCGCTCGAGACCCGGGTGGTCGACGACGAGGTGCACGCGCTGTCGCCCGAGCGCCGCCGCGAGGTGGTCGCCCTGCGGGACCGCTACGAGGGCGCCTGGCAGCAGGTCATCGACCAGGGGCTGGCCACCGGCGCGTTCTCCGTGGAGTCCGCCGCGGTCGCGCGGCGGGCGCTGCTGGAGATGTGCAGCGGCGTCGCCCGCTGGTTCGACCCGGCCGGGCCGGTCGCCCTCCCCGACCTCGCCGACCAGTACGCCGTGCTGGCGCTGCGGCTGCTCGGCGCCGACGCCCGGCGTGTCGGGGGCGACACGCCGCCACCGGTCTAGATTTCCCGGCCCTTTCGGCCTCGGAGCACACCCGTGCTGACCTGCGGTTTTAATCGTCTGTGCAGGTCAGGGGCTTCTTGACACTCCTCGGCGCCCCGGGCCAGTGTGAGCCGTCCGCTCGTGCAGGTCGTGGCGAGCGGACCGACGTCCGAGTGGCCGTGTCGGAGGGTGGGGTGCCAAACACCTGTCCGACACTGTTCGCGGAGGTCGGTCCGCCCCGCGGGAGCGGGCGCGGGAGGATCCCCAGCCCCCTAGACAACAGCCCGCCACGGCAGCCGGTCGTGCACCGGGCTGGACCGAAGGCGCCGGCGGATCCTCCCGCCCCTCTGCACCCCGTCGGTCCGCCCCGTAGCCTGGGCCCGTGCCCCAGCGCCTGGTCCTCGCCCTGCTCGCCGGCGTGCTCCTGGCGATGGCCTACGAGCCGTTCGCCGTGCCCGTCCTCGTCCCGGTGCTCGTGCCGCTGGCGGTCGCCGCGCACACGCTGCTGACCCGCGGCCTGGGCCTGCGCCGCGCCTTCGCCGTCGGCCTGGCCTTCGGGGTCGGGTTCTACTACGTGCACATCTACTGGATGACGACCGTCGCCCTGGCCGCCTGGCTCGGGCTCTCGGCCGTCCAGGCGCTCTTCTACGGCCTGCTCGGCAGCGCCGTGGCGCTGCTGACCCGGCTGCCGGCGTGGCCGCTGTGGGTCGGCACCGCGTGGGTCTCCATGGAGGTGTGGCGCAGCGGCTGGCCCTTCAGCGGGATGCCCTGGGGCCGACTGGGCTTCGCCGTGGTCGACACCCCGGTCGCCGCCACGCTGCCGTACGTCGGCATGGCCGGGGTCACCTTCCTGCTCGCGCTCGCCGGCGCGGCGCTCGCTGCGGTGCTGGTCTCGTCCGGCCGCACGCGTCTGGTCGCCCTGGGCACGCTGGCGGCGGTCGTCGCGGCGGTCGGCGCGGCGGTGGCGCTGCCCTGGAGCAGTCCCGCCACCGGCTCGGTGACGGTGGCGGTGGTCCAGGGCGACGTGCCGGGGCCCGGCAACGACATCCTCTACGACTTCCGCCAGGTCACCGAGAACCACGTGCAGGCCACGGTCGACCTCGCCGACGACGTCGCCGCGGGGCGTGCCCCGGCGCCCGACTTCGTCGTGTGGCCCGAGAACTCCACGGCCACCGACCCGTTCCGCGACGCCGGCACGAACGCCGGCATCCTGCGGGCCACCGAGGCCATCGGCGTGCCGGTCCTGGTCGGTGCCCTGGTCGACGGACCTCCGGGGGCGGTGCTCAACCAGGGCATCGTGTGGGACCCGGTGACGGGGGCGGGGGAGCGCTACACCAAGCGCCACCCGGTCGCCTACGGCGAGTTCATCCCGTTCCGCGGCACCCCCCTCGAGCTGGCCTTCGGCGACCTGGCCCGCATCCAGCGCGACATGCTGGTCGGCACCGGCAAGGAGCCGTTGAGCATCGCCGGCACCGAGGTCGCCGGGGCGATCTGCTTCGACGTCGCCTACGAGGACGCGATCTACGACCAGGTCGGCCGCGGCGCCGAGCTGCTCACGGTGCAGACCTCCAACGCCACCTTCATCTTCTCCGACCAGGTCGACCAGCAGTTCGCGATGACCCGGCTGCGCGCCCTGGAGACCGGCCGCGCCACGGTCGTGGCCTCCACCAACGGCGTCACCGGCGTGATCGGCGCCGACGGCGAGGTCGTCGCGACCGCCGGCATCCAGGAGACCGAGGTGCTGGTCGAGGAGCTGGCGCTGCACGAGGGGCTCACCCCGGCGGTGCGGATGGACCGGTTCCCGTGGCAGGTCGCGGTGGGTCTGACGCTCCTGACCCTGACCGCCTCCCTGCTCCCGTACAGTCGCGCGCGCCGGACCCGCCGCCTGCGACGCAGCGCGGCCGGGGACGGTCGACCCACCCACGACGGCGGCGCCACCCCGCCGCCACGACGAGGAGCCGACGCGATGGCGGAGCAGCCGTGAGCCGCGCCGAGACCGGGGCCCGCGTGGTCATGGTCGTGCCGACCTACGACGAGGCCGAGAACCTGGCCTGGGTGGTGGGGCGGCTGCACGCTGCACAGCCCGGCATCGACGTGCTCGTCGTCGACGACGGCTCGCCCGACGGCACCGGCCGGATCGCTGACCAGCTCGCCGCGGCCGACCCGCGCGTCGGTGTGCTGCACCGCACCGCCAAAGAGGGGCTGGGCGCGGCCTACCGGGCCGGCTTCGCAAGGGCCCTCGAGGAGGGCTACGAGGTCATCGGGGAGATGGACGCCGACGGCTCCCACCAGCCCGAGCAGCTGCACCGGCTGCTGGAGGCGCTCGACGACCCCGCCGCGCCCGCCGACCTCGTGATCGGGTCGCGCTGGGTGCCGGGCGGCTCGGTGGTGAACTGGCCGCGACGCCGCGAGGCGCTCTCGCGCGGCGGCAACCTCTACGTGCGGGCCCTGCTCGGGGTGCAGGTGCGCGACGCGACGGCCGGCTACCGCCTCTTCCGCCGCTCCACCCTCGAGCGGATCGACCTCGCCTCGGTGCGCTCGACCGGCTACGTCTTCCAGACCGACCTGGTCGTGCGCACGCTGCGCGCCGGGCTGCTGGTGCGCGAGGTACCCATCGAGTTCGTCGAGCGGGTGCGCGGTGACTCGAAGATGAGCGGCGCGGTCGCCGTCGAGTCGCTCAAGCGGATCACCGCCTGGGGCCTCACCGAGCGCCGCGAGCAGGCGCTCCGGCTGCTGCGCCGCCGCCCGACCCCGCAGAGCAGCACCACCCACGACACCCACGACACCCACGGCACCCACGGAGGATCCCGATGAGCCACCCCGCAGCAGGCCCGCGTCGACGAGGAGGGCTGGGCTGGGTGCTGCTCGTGCTCTTCGTCGGGCTCCCGCTGCTCGAGCTCTACATGGTCATCCAGGTCGGCCAGGTCATCGGCGCGGGCTGGACCATCCTGCTGCTGGTGCTCGACAGCGTCGTCGGCGCGGTCGTCGTACGACGCGAGGGCGCGCGGGCCTGGCGGGCCCTGACCGACACGCTGGCGCGCGGCGGCGTCCCGGCCAAGGAGCTCGCCGACGGGGGACTGGTGCTGGTCGGCGGCACGCTGCTGCTGACCCCGGGCTTCGTCACCGACGCGCTCGGCCTGCTGCTCGTGCTGCCCGTGACCCGCCCGCTCTTCCGCGGGCTGCTGACCCGGGCGGTGGCCGCGCGGCTGGTGCCGGTCGGGTTCCCCCGCCCCGGCAGCCGACCCGGCAGCGGGCACGGCACCCACCCCGGGGACGCACGACGCCCCGGACCGGGCTCGGGGCCGGTGGTCCGGGGCGACGTGGTGGACGGGTCCGAGGACCCCTCCGACTAGCTCACAGCCGGCTCAGGTGCGCGCGGCGCGCTTCTTCGCGTTCGCCTTGTGCAGGTGGGCGGGGCCGATCTGGCCGCCGCGCAGCAGGTCGAGGCGCTCCTTGAGGATCTCTTCGAGCTCCTTCTCCGAGCGGCGCTCCAGCAGCATGTCCCAGTGCGTGCGCACGGGCTTCTCCGCCTTCACCTCGCGCTCGATCCCCGAGGTGCTCTCGGCCTCGGCGCCGCAGCGCGGGCACTCCCACACCGCCGGGACCTCGGCCTCGACCGACATCGTGATCTCGAACTCGTGCGCCTGCGGGCAGCGGTAGCCCACCTGCTGGCGCGCCGCGAACTCGATGCCGCGTTCGTCCTCGAAGCTCTGGCCTCCGAGCCGTGCTCCTCGTAGCGTGCGCTCTGCCATGAGGCACCTCCAGTCCTGTCGTCCTCGTGCGCTCGCAGTCGCGCTCTCGAAGTGTTCAACGGTAGCGAGGACGCAAAGATTCCGGCAATCGCCGCGGGGGGTGAGACCCCTGACGAGCGCCGCTAGGAGGGCTGCACGAGCGCGGAGTCCTCGCGCACGCCCGAGCGCACCGGCAGCAGCAGGAGCAGGCCCACCAGCAGCACCAGCAGGATGCCGAGAATGCCCCAGTACTGCGCGTCGTCGTTGTCGGTGACCCCGGTCACGGCGGCGCCGACGGCGATCGAGATCGACCAGGCCGCCGGGGCCAGGAAGCTCACCGCCCGCCCGGTGGTGGCGTAGAGGCCGAAGACCTGGCCCTCGTGGCCCTCGGGGATCAGCCGCGCCAGGAAGGTGCGCGAGGCGCTCTGGGCGGGGCCGACGAAGACCGCGAGCAGCAGCCCGAAGGTCCAGAAGATGGTGCTGCCGCCGGCGTTGAGGGCGAAGACCGCCAGCCCCGCGCCGATCATGCAGACCAGCGAGAAGACGATGACGCGCTTGGGCCCGATCCGGTCGTCGAGCACCCCGAAGCCGATGGTGGCCAGCCCGGCCACCACGTTGGCGGCGACGCCGAAGATGATCACGCCGCCGGCCGAGAAGCCGAAGGTGCCGGCCGCGAGCACTCCGCCGAAGGTGAACACGCCCGCCAGGCCGTCGCGGAAGACCGCCGAGGCCAGCAGGAAGCGCACGGTGTTGCGGTCGGTGCGCCACAGGTCGCCGACCATCGCGAAGAGGTGGCGGTAGGAGGCCACGATGCCCACCCGCGGGCCGCGCGGGGTGCGCTGCGCCTTGTCGTCGCGCAGGGTGATGAGCACCGGCAGCGAGAAGACCAGGGTCCACACGGCGCACACGAGCATGGTGACCCGCACGTCCATGCCGTTCTCGCTGGTGATGCCGAAGAGCCCGACGTCGGGGCTGATCAGGCCGAAGTAGACGACGAGCAGCAGCACGATGCCGCCGATGTAGCCCAGGCCCCAGCCGAGCCCCGAGACCCGGCCGATGGTGCTGGCCGTCGAGATCTCGTTGAGCATCGCGTTGTAGTTGACCGAGGCGAACTCGAAGAAGATGTTGCCGCTGGCCAGCAGCACCAGACCGAGCCAGAGGTACTCCTCGGACGGCTCGACCAGGAACAGCGCGGCCGAGACCGCCACCACCAGCATGGTGTTGACCGCCAGCCAGAAGCCGCGGCGCCCCGAGCGGTCGGCGCGCTGGCCGGTGATCGGGGCGAAGAGCGCGACCAGCAGCCCGGCCCCGGCCAGTGCCCAGCCCAGGTTGGTGTCGGCGTCGGGCCCGAAGGAGTCGGAGGTGATGTAGACGCTGAAGACGAACGTGGTGATGACGGCGTTGAAGGCCGCCGACCCCCAGTCCCACAGCCCCCACGCGTAGACCGGCCAGCCGAAGCGGGGCCGCCCTCCCGACGGGGGACGCGCCCCCGCGGCGGGCGTCGTGGACGCGGTGCTCTCAGACGTCATCTCGGGTTCCCTCCCATTGGCCGCGCTCGGTGAGCACGGCGCGCAGCACGTCGGTGCGGTCGGTGAAGAGACCGTCCACGCCCAGCTCGAGGAGGTGCTGCATCTCCGCGGGCTCGTCGATCGTCCACACGTGCACGTGGGTGCCCGCCGCGTGCGCGCGGCGCACGAGGCCGGGCGTCACCACGCGCACCGAGCGCCCGCGCACGACCGGCAGCCGGCGCCGGTGCGGGACCTGGAGCGCCGCGACCCGGCCGCGGGTCAGGGCGCGGGCGAGCCGGGCGCTGGGCAGCAGCCGGAAGGCCAGCACCTCCCACGGGTGGGCCGAGGTCGGCACCCGGCCCCGGGTCAGCCGGCGGAAGGTGGCGAGCCGGCGCGGCGAGAAGGAGCCGACCAGCACCCGGTCCCAGGCGTCGTGCGCCGAGACGAAGTCGGCCAGCGCCGCGACCGCGCCCTCGGACTTGATGTCGATGTTGAAGCGCGCGTGCTCGAAGCGCTCGAAGAGCTCGGCGAGCGTCGGCACCTGCTCGCGGCCACCCACGCTGGCCTCGCGCACCTGCTCCAGGGTCAGGTCGGCGATCGCGCCGCTGCGGTCGGTGACCCGGTCGAGCACGCTGTCGTGGAAGGCCAGCAGCACCCCGTCCCGGGTGACGTGGACGTCGGTCTCGAGGTAGGCGTAGCCGAGCGCCACCGCGTGCTCGAAGGCCGCGACGGTGTTCTCCAGCCCCTCGATCTCGGGGTGGAAGGCACCGCCGCGGTGCGCGAGCGCGAGCACCGACCCGGGTGGGTCGAGCACCCGGTCCAGGTAGGCGAAGCCCGTGGTCGGGGGAGTCGCCGCAGAGGTCACCGGAGCAGTATCACCCGCCCCGGGCCTCAGATGTCGCGGAAGGTCTCGATGTTGGCGCCGAGCTCGTTGAGCCGCTCGGCCAGGTCCTCGTAGCCGCGGTGGATGACGTACGTCGAGCGCAGCACGCTGGTGCCCTTCGAGGCCAGCATCGCCAGCAGGATCACCACGGCCGGGCGCAGCGCCGGCGGGCAGACGATCTCGGTGCCGGAGAAGTGCGTGGGCCCCTCGATCATCACCCGGTGCGGGTCGAGCAGCTTGACCTGGGCGCCGAGCTTGGTCAGCTCGGTCAGGTAGATCGCCCGGTTCTCGTAGACCCAGTCGTGCAGCAGCGTCTGGCCCTGCGCCACCGCGGCGATCACCGCGAAGAACGGCAGGTTGTCGATGTTGAGGCCCGGGAACGGCATCGGGTGGATCTTGTCGAGGGGTGCCTTGAGCGCCGAGGGCCGGGTGGTGATGTCGACCAGGCGGGTGCGGCCGTTGCGGGCGACGTACTCCTCGGAGCGGTCGTAGCCGAAGCCCATCTCCTCCAGGGTCGCCAGCTCGATCTCGAGGAACTCGATGGGGACCCGCTGGATGGTGATCGTGGAACCGGTGACGATGGCGGCCGCCAGCAGCGACATCGCCTCGATCGGGTCCTCGGAGGGGGCGTAGTCGATGTCGACGTCGATCTCGGTGCGCCCGGTGACGGTCAGCGTCGTGGAGCCCACGCCCTCGACCTGCACGCCGAGGCGCTGCAGGTAGAAGCACAGGTCCTGGACCATGTAGTTGGACGAGGCGTTGCGGATCACGGTGGTGCCCGGGTGCAGCGCCGCGGCCATCAGCGCGTTCTCGGTGACGGTGTCGCCGCGCTCGGTCAGCACGATCGGACGCACCGGCTCGACGGCCCGGTCGACGACCGCGTGGTAGCTGCCCTCGGTCGCCTTCACCTCGAGGCCGAAGGGGCGCAGCGCCGACATGTGCGGCTCGACGGTGCGCTCGCCGAGGTTGCAGCCGCCGGCGTAGGGCAGGTCGAAGGTCTCGGCGCGGTGCAGCAGCGGGCCCAGGAACATGATCACCGAGCGGGTACGGCGGGCGGCGGCCTCGTCGATCGCGTCGAGGCGCAGCTCCTTGGGCGGGATGATCTCGAGGTCGTTGTCCTCGTTGAGCCAGCGGGTCTGCACGCCCAGGCTGCCCAGGACCTCGAGCAGGCGGTTGACCTCCTCGATCCGCGCGACCTTGCGCAGCGTGGTGCGGCCCCGGTTGAGCAGCGAGGCGCACAGCAGCGCGACACCGGCGTTCTTGGAGGTCTTGACCTCGATCGAGCCGGACAGGGTGGTGGGGCCCTGGATGCGCAGGTGGGTGGGGCCGGCACCGAGGGCGACGATCTCGGAGTCGAGGGCGGCGCCGATGCGGGCCAGCATCTCGAGCGAGAGGTTCTGGTGGCCCTTCTCGATGCGGTTGATGGCGCTCTGGCTGGTCGCCAGCAGCTCGGCCAGCTGGTGCTGGGTCAGGCCACGGTGCTTGCGGGCGTCGCGGATCAGGTTGCCGATACGGCCCTTGTAGCCCTCGGAACCCTCGCTGCTGCGTGCGTCGTCACTCATGCTGACGACGGTAACTCACATGTGAGATAGCGTCACACCGCCGCGAGGTCGCCACGCCGGGGGAGGCGGGCGGGGGTGACGGATGCCATGCTCGGGGCATGCGAGCCACCACCATCCACGGCACCCGTGACATCCGCTTCTCCCTCGACGTGCCCGACCCCACGATCCAGCAGCCCACCGACGCCATCGTGCGCGTGACCAGCGCGTGCATCTGCGGCTCCGACCTGTGGCCCTACCGCGGCGAGAACGACATCACCGCCGGCGACACCATCGGCCACGAGTGCATCGGCGTCGTCGAGGCGGTCGGCGACGACGTGCGCCAGGTCAAGGTAGGCGACTTCGTCGTCGTCCCCTTCGACCACTGCGACAACACCTGCGCCCACTGCCGCGCCGGCATGCAGTCGGCCTGCGTCAACCTCGGCATGACCAGCAGCGGCCAGGGCGAGTACGCCCGCGTCGTGCAGGCCGACGGAACGCTCGTCGTCGTCCCCGACGTGGGCGAGCAGGGCCCCGACAAGGCGCTGGTGCCGCACCTGATGGCGCTCTCCGACGTGATGCCCACCGGGTGGCACGCGGCCGTGGCCGCGCAGGTGCGCCCCGGCGGCACCACCGTGGTCGTCGGCGACGGCGCGGTCGGCCTGTGCGGCGTGCTGGCCGCGGCCCAGATGGGCTCCGAGAAGGTCGTGCTGATGTCGCGCCACGAGCCCCGCCAGGCGATCGGGCGCGCCTTCGGCGCCACCCACGTCGTCGCCGAGCGCGGCAAGGAGGGCGCCGCGGCGATCAAGGAGATCACCGAGGGCATCGGCGCCGACGCCGTGCTCGAGTGCGTGGGCACCGACCAGGCGATGGGCACCGCGTTCGCGGTCGCCCGCCCCGGCGCGACCGTCGGCTTCGTGGGCGTGCCCCACGGCGTCGAGCTGCCGGTGCGCCGGATGTTCCAGAAGAACGTGGGCCTCGCCGGGGGCATGGCCCCGGTGCGCGAGTACCTGCCCCACCTGCTCGGCCTGGTCCTCGACGGCAGCATCGAGCCCGGCAAGGTCTTCGACCTGACCCTGCCGATGGACAAGGTCGCCGAGGGCTACCAGGCGATGGACGAGCGACGCGCGATCAAGGTGCTCCTGGAGCCGTGAGCCTGCTGCTCGGGCCGCTGCTGCGCCACGGCGACACCGACTCGGCCACCGTGTGGGTCGAGACGGTGTCGGCCGGCGTGGTGGCGGTCCGGGCGGGGGACCGCTCGGGCAGTGCGCGCACGTTCGCCGTGCACGGGCACCACTACGCGCTCGTCGAGGTCGGCGGCCTCGAGCCGGGCAGCACGACGCCGTACACCGTCGAGGTCGACGGCGAGCAGGTCTGGCCCGAGGCGGGCTCGCCGTACCCTCCCTCCACGATCCGCACCCTCGAGCCGGGCCGGCCGCTGCGGCTGGCCTTCGGGTCCTGCCGGGTCAGCGTCCCGCACGACGAGGCCACCCACGCGCAGTTCGGGGTCGACGCGCTGCGCACCTACGCCCTGCACCTGGCCGGGCTCACCGGCACCGGGGACGAGACGGTGCCCGACCTGCTGCTGCTGCTCGGCGACCAGGTCTACGCCGACGAGACCAGCGAGGCGATGCGCGACTTCATCGCCGCGCGCCGCGACCCCGCGCAACCGCCGGGCTGGGAGCTGCAGGACTACGAGGAGTACGCCGAGATCTACCGGCTGGCGTGGAGCGACCCGGCCAACCGCTGGCTGCTCTCGACCCTGCCGAGCGCGATGATCTTCGACGACCACGACATCCGCGACGACTGGAACACCAGCGCCAGCTGGCGCCGTGACATGTGGGCCACCGACTGGTGGCGCGACCGGATCGTCGGCGGGCTCGCGGCGTACTGGGTGCACCAGCACCTGGGCAACCTCGACGCCCGGGGCCGCGCCGAGGACCGGTTGTGGCAGCGCGTCGCGGCCCACGAGGGCCCCGACGAGCTCGACCTCAGCGACGAGATCGACGCGGTCGTCGAGCGGGCCGACAAGGAGCCCACGTCGTTCCGGTGGAGCTTCGCCCGCGACTTCGACACCCAGGCGCGCCTGGTCGTCGTCGACTCCCGGGCCGCGCGGGTGCTCGAGGACGAGCGCCGCTCGATGATCGATGACGACGAGATGGCCTGGCTCGACGACCAGCTGCGCGGCGACGTCGACCACCTGCTGGTCGGCACCTCGCTGCCCTTCCTGCTCTCGCCGGGGCTGCACCACGTCGAAGCAGCTGTCGAGGCCGTCGCCGGCGGGCTGCTCGGCCGGCCGGGCGCGGTCGTGGGGGAGTGGGTGCGCCGGGTGCTCGACATCGAGCACTGGGCGGCCTACCAGGAGGGCTTCGCCCAGGTCGGGGGCATCGTGCGGGACGTGGCCACCGGGCGGCGGGGCCGGGCGCCGAGCACGATCACGTTCCTCTCCGGCGACGTCCACCACAGCTACCTGATCGAGGCCCAGCCGGCGGGCGGGCCGAGCGCCGCCAGCCGGATCCTGCAGGCGGTCTGCTCGCCGATCCGCAACCCGCTGCCGCACGTCGTCCGGGCCGGCGTGCGCCTGGCCTCGCGCGGCCGGGCCCGGCCGGTCGGGCGGCTGCTCGGGCGCCGGGTGCCGCCGTCGCCGCTGCACTGGCGGATGACCCACGGCCCGTGGTTCGACAACCTGCTGGCCACCCTCGAGGTCCGCCCCGAGGGGTTGCGGCTGACCTGGTCGACCGGGGTGGTCGTCGACGGCGACCACGACCGGCCGCTCTGGCGGCGGGTGGCCGCGGTCGACGTCTGAGTCAGGCGTCGACGAGGCGCTGCGGCGCCGCGAGCGGCTGGCAGTCGCAGCCGCTGTCGCAGGCGAGGTAGACGTGCATGCCGTGCCCGCAGCGCTGGCAGGGCCGGTCGTGCGAGAGGTGGATGCTGCCGGGCTGGTCGTGCTGGACGGTGTCCCACATGGTGCTGCTCCTGGTGAACGGACCTCCAGGGAGCCACCCCTGGCTCCCGGTCCACACCACGAAGGTAGACACGCGAGGACGCGCTGACGGGCGAACGCGCCGCGTGTCCCCAACCAAGGATGCGATATCCCCAGGACGGGGGATGGGGGCATGGCCCGAACGGACTACCCGAGCCGGGACCGGGGTGCTGCCGCCTCAGCCGAGGGCGAGCACGAGGCCCAAGGACGTCCCGGCGGCGACGGTCGTCGAGACGGTGGCGAGCAGCAGCCGCTGCCGGGGGATCGGCCACAGCTCGCGCAACCTCATCCCCAGGCCCAGGCCGAACATGCCGGCGGCCAGCAGCAGCGTGGTGACGTGCTCGGCCCCGGCGAGCACGGGCGCCGGCAGCAGACCGGTCGAGCGCAGCGCCACCATGGCCACGAAGCCGACCAGGAACCAGGGCACCAGCGCGACCCCCACGCCACCCCCGGCGCCGCTGCCGCGGGCCGCGACCAGGTAGGTCGGGGCGAGCAGCGCGACCCGCCCCAGCTTGACCGTCATGGCCACCGCGACCGCACCGCTGCCGACCACCGAGGCCGCGGCCACCACCTGGGCCACCTCGTGGATGCTGGCGCCCGCCCACACGGCCGCCTGCTCGGTGGTGAGGCCCAGGCGGGCACCGGCCCAGGGCACCAGGACGATCATGGCCGTGCCGAAGACGGTCACCAGCGCCACCGCGTGCGCGACGTCCTTCTCCCGGGCCCGCACGGCGTCGTCGACGGCCGCGATCGCGGCGGCGCCGCAGATCGAGAACCCGGCTGCGAGCAGGGTGACGAACCCGCGGTCGAGACCCATCCGGGCCCCCGCCCACCGGGTGAACGAGAAGGTGGCGCCCACCGTGACCACCACGACCACGACGCCGCTCACGCCGATCGAGACGATGTCGGCCAGCGGCAGGCGCAGGCCGAGGACCACCACCCCCAGCCGCAGGAGCAGCCGGGTCAGCGCGGCGTGCCCGTCGAGCAGCCGGTGGGAGCCGAGGCGCGTGTTGGCCACCAGGGCGCCGATGAGCAGCGCCACCAGCAGCGGACCCAGCAGCGGCAGGCGGCTGCTGACCCCGACGGCCGCGAGGGCGGCCGCCAGCGGCACGACGGCGCGGGCTGCCAGGGCTGTCCTGGCCGGGCGGGTGGGGTGGCCGAGGTGGCCGGGATGAGTCGTCGTCACGCGTCCACGATGCGCGCCTCGACCGCAGGGGAGTAGGGGGCAGGACCGAGCGGGTCATCACCTGTGCCTATGGCTGGGCATAGGCTGGGATCATGACCCCGGACCTCGACCTCGAGACGCTGCGGCTGCTCGTCGCCGTCTCCGAGACCGGCAGCCTCAGCGCCGCCGCCACCCAGCGGGGCATCTCCCAGCCCGCGGCCAGCGCCCGGGTGCGCGAGTTCGAGAGCCGCTGGCGCCTCGCGGTCGTGCACCGCTCGGCCCGTGGGTCGCGGATGACCACCGACGGCGAGGCGGTGGTCTCGTGGGCGCGGGGGGTGCTGCACGCGGCCGACACGATGCGGGCCTCGATGGGTGCCCTCACCGGCCGGCGCAGCGCCGGCGTCACCGTGGCGGCGAGCCTGACCGTGGCGGAGTACCTGCTGCCGCGCTGGCTCGGTGAGCTGCACCAGCGCCGACCCGAGGTCCAGCCGGTGCTCAAGGTCGTCAACAGCGACACGGTGGCCGACGCGGTGCGGGCCGGGGAGGCCGACATCGGCTTCATCGAGTCGGCCCGGCTCCCGGCCGGGTTGGCTCGCGCCGGGGTCGGTCACGACCGCCTGGTCGTCGTCGTGGCGCCGGGGCACTCGTGGGCACGACGGCGTACGCCGCTGACGCGCGCCGAGCTGCGAGGGGCGCGCTGGGTGCTGCGCGAGAGCGGCAGCGGCACCCGCAGCACCTTCGACGCCGCCCTGGGCTCGGACCCCGAGGTGGCGCTGGAGGCGACCTCGACCGCCGCCCTGGTCGGGGCCGCGGCCGCCGGCGTCGGCCCCGGGGTGGTCTCGGGCATGTCGGTGCGCGCCGAGCTCGAGCTGGGCCGGCTCGTCGCGGTGCCCACCGAGCTCGACCTGGGCCGCCCGCTGACCTGCGTCTGGCGGGGCGAGGAGCGGCTGGCCGAGGCGGCCGCCGAGCTGCTGTCCATCGCCATCGAGGCCTCGCGCGGCTGACCGGCCGCAGCGCTGACGACCCGGGCCCCTAGCCTGGGCGCGTGAGCGAGACGAAGGCCGCCATCCACAGCACCGAGGTCGGCGAGGCGGGGGCGCGGGTGGTGTTCCTGCACGGCCTCTTCGGCCAGGGCCGCAACTTCGCCCAGATCGCCAAGGCGCTGGCCCCCGACTTCCGCAGCCTCCTGGTCGACCTGCCCAACCACGGCCGCTCCCAGTGGACCGAGACGTTCTCGTACGCCGAGACCGCCGACCGGGTCGCCGAGCACCTGACCGGGTCGTTCGCGGCCGACGGCCCGGTGCACGTGGTGGGCCACTCGATGGGCGGCAAGGTCGCGATGCTGCTGGCGCTGCGCCACCCCGAGCTGGTCGAGCGGCTCGTGGTCGTCGACATCTCCCCGGCGCCCAGCGAGGGGGCGGGGGAGTTCGAGCACCTGCTCGGCAGCCTGGCCACCCTGGAGCTCTCGGGCCTCGCGCGCCGCAGCGACGCCGACGAGGCGCTGGCCGAGGCGATCCCCGACGAGCGGGTGCGCGGCTTCCTGCTGCAGAACCTGCGCTCCAGCAGCGACGGCTTCGCATGGCAGGCCAACCTCGGGCTGCTGCGCGACGAGCTGGCCGCCATCGGCGACTTCCCCCACGTCGAGTCGACCTTCGACCACCCGGTGCTGTGGATGGCCGGCGAGCGCTCCGGCTACGTCACCGCCGACGCCGAGCAGGAGATGGAGCGGCTCTTCCCGCGCACGGTGCAGGTGACGATCAAGGGCGCCGGGCACTGGGTGCACTCGGAGAAGCCCGAGGCCTTCGTCTCGGCCCTGCGCACCTTCCTCGGCGCCGGCTGAGACCACGACACGACCCCCGGGGTCCGGACGCACGACGGCCCCCGACGCTGTGTGCGTCGGGGGCCGTGCGTCTCACATCCGTGGATCAGCGACCGGTGCGGTCCCAGGTGCGCTGGTGCCACGGCACGAACGCCTCGAGGATCTCGGAGTCGAAGCGACGGAACAGGGTCATGATGGTGGTCATGCGCACCTCCTTGGGTGTGATCGGGTTCAGTGTCCGCAGGCTCCACCAGGTGCCTGCATGTACCAGTGTGGGGCCCATAGCAGGGCAACCCAACCCGGCGACCACATGATGTCGCTCACGTTCGCTGGCGCTCGGTCGCCTACTCTCCGAGGATGCCCTCGCGCCACGACATCGTGACCTTCCACGACCCGCCCGTGCCGCCCGGTTCCACCATGTACGTGCCCGGTGCCGGACCCGCCCGCGAGGTGCACGTCGAGGAGCCCGACGAGCGCTGGTCCGGCTGGTTCGACGACCTCGCCGGCCGGGTGCGCCAGGCCCTCGGGTGGCGGGTCCTGGACCTGCAGCACATCGGCTCGACGTCGGTGCCGGGGCTGGCCGCCAAGCCGGTCATCGACATCGACCTGGTGGTCGCCGACGCCGCCGACGAGGCGGCGTACGTGCCGGCGCTGGAGGCGCACGGCTTCGAGCTGCGGGTGCGCGAGCCGTGGTGGTTCGAGCACCGGGTGCTGCGCCACACCCACCCGCGCTGCCACCTGCACGTCTTCGGCCCCGACGCGCCGGAGCCGGTCAAGCACCGGATCTTCCGCGACTGGCTGCGCGGCAACCCCGACGAGCGTGATCTCTACGCCCGCGCCAAGCGCGAGGCCGCCGAGGCGGCGCGAGCGGCGGGGGAGCACTCGATGCAGTACAACGCCCGCAAGGAGAAGGTCGTCCGCGAGATCTACGCCCGCGCGTTCGCGGCCACCGGGCTGCTGGACGGTCCGTCGTGAGCACGACACCGAGCGCGCCGGGCTGGGAGGGTGCGCGCAACCTGGCCGACCTCGGCGGTCTCCCGCTGACGGGCGGCGGACGCACGGCGCACGGCGTGGTGTGGGCCTCGGGTGCGCCCGACGAGATCACCGACCAGGGCTGGGCGGACGCCCGGGCTGCGGGCCTGCGCCGCGTCGTCGACCTGCGCAACGCGGTCGAGCGGGAGCAGGCCGTGGCGCCCGAGGACGTCGAGGTGGTGCACGCGCCGACCGAGGATCCCTACGACGAGGAGTTCCTGACAGAGTGCGGGCCGTGGCTCGACCATCCAAGGTCGTGGACCCCCAATCTGGAGCGCTACCCCGACAAGATCGCCCGGGCCGTGCTCGCGGTCGCCGAGGCCGACGGGGGAGTGCTGCTGCACTGCGCGGGCGGCCGCGACCGCACCGGCATGGTCGGCTCGCTGCTGCTGGTCCTGGCCGGCGTGGACGTCGAGGGCGTCGTCGCCAACTACGAGCGTGGGTTCCGCGGCGCGGCCGAGCACCGCGGCCACACCCTGGCCTACGACACGAGCAGCGGACAGTGGACACCCGACCTGCCCGACGAGGCCTGGGAGGCCGACGAGCTCGACCACGCCCTCGCCGACCGGCGCCCGGCCCTGCGGGAGTGGTGCGCCACCTTCGACGTGGTCGGCTACCTGGACGCGGCGGGCGTCGGCCCCGACGCACGACGGCGGCTGGCCGGGCGGCTGCGGGGGAGCGACGGGTGATGGACCGTCCGATCCTGCTGGGCAACCTCGTGTCAGGCGCCGTCTTCCTCGCCGCCCTCGCCGTGCTCACGTGGCCGCTGGCAGCCCTGGCGTCGATCTACGTGGTGTCGGCGAGCGCGTTCCTGGCGGCGGCGTACGCGCGCGACGGCCTCGTCCGGCGACTTGAAGCGGTCGTCTGGATCGCTCCCTGGGTGGCCGCGGTCGCGCTGTGGGCGTGGATCTTCGCCGGTGTCGACGGCGGTACGCCGTGGCTGCTCACGCTCGGTGTCGCCGTGGTGGTCGCCACGCCGTCCTACCTGGCGTGGCAGGCAGGCGCGCTGGCAGTGCGCCAGCTGATGGCGTGGCACCGAGCGGGCCGGTCAGCGCAGGCGACGGCGTAGGCGGGCGCCCCACCCGCCCGCGACGCCGGGATAGAGGGGCAGTGGTTCGGTCTCGTCGTCCAGTGACCGCCACACCACCGGGACGACGCTGCCGTCGCTCTCCATCAGTGTGGCGCCGGTCGTGGCCGGCAGGGGATCGAGCCGTCCGGTGTGCACGAAGACGACCTCGTGCCCGACCACGCCGTCGATGACGAAGATGTTCTCCACGACCTCGAGCAGCTCGAGGTCGTGGACGTCGGCTCCCAGCTCCTCACGCACCTCGCGGCGGATGGCATGCCTGTGCGTCTCGCCGAGCTCGACGCTGCCACCGATCAGGCGGTGGTAGCCCAGGGGGTTCTCGGTGGTGGGCGGATTCAGGCTGACGGCGTGCGCAGTGCCTGCGCCATCGGGCGCGAGCAGCATCGCCTTCACCCGGATGAAGGAGCGGTCAACGGCCATGCCGTGACGGTAGAGGTCGGTCTAGGTCCGACGGTGGAACTCGACCTGGTTGCGCTCGACGACCCTGGTCTCGTAGGCGGGGTCGTGGGCGCGACGGTGGTGGTGACCGCAGAGCAACCGACCTCGCCCCAGGTCGGTCAGCCCGTCGTGGGACCACAAGTCCTCGTGGTGGGCGTCGCACATGCCGGCCGGTGCGTCGCAGCCGAGCGCCGTGCAGCCGCCGTCACGGACGGTCATGGCGATGCGCTGGGGACCGGAGAAGAACCGCCGCGTGCGGCCCAGGTCGAGGATCTCGCTGTCGCCACCCAGCACCGCCGGCAGCAGCCCTGCCTGGCAGGCCAGCCGACGAGCGGTCCCGGCGGAGATGCGGGAACCGGTGTCGAGGGTCGCGGCGGCGAGTGCGCCGCCGAGGGTCGCGGTGGTCATGGTGACGACCACCGCAGCGTTGACGCCGCCGCTGCGGGGCAGGTCGCGCGGGTCGAGGCGTTCGACGAGCTCGACGAACGCCCGGCCCCACCGCGACCGGGAGGGCTTGCGCACCTGCTCGGTGTCGCCTGCGTCTGCCGCGTCGGCCGCGTCGGCCCCGGACCGGTCGTCGCGACGCGGGGAGGCGTAGGCGATCAGCACCTTCTGCAGCATCTCCGCCGCGAGGGTCGGGATCGTGAAGCTGCCGCGGGTGCGGCCGTCTCCCTGGTCGCGCATCCGGAAGGACGCGGTGCGATCGGCTTCGCGCTCCTCCTCGGCCAGCTTCTCGGCCTCCCACGCCTCGCCGACCTCGGGGGCGACGACGTCGAGGATGCGGCGGCCCAGCACGCGCAGCGCCTTGGCGTCGTGGACGCGGGCGAGGCCGACCAGGGCCGCTTCGGCCTGGGCGAGGACCCCGGCGTCGAGGTCGTCGGGCAGCTCGTCGAGCGCCCGGGCCACGACCTGGGCCTGCTCGAGGTTGAGGTCGCCGGCGCCCAGGGCTCCCCGCAGCACGTCGTACCGGCTCAGTGCGGCGGCGAAGCGGGTCTGACGCACGGCGTCACGCTTGGTCGTGATCGTGGCGTTGGCCAACCAGACCGCGACCGACGGGGCTGCCGAGCGCTCCTGGACGGCCACCGTGTCGGCGTGCGCGAGCACGCGCGCCTGCAGCTCGGCGAACCGCGACTGGGCCCGCGCGAGGTCGGTCAGCAGGTCGGCCGTGCCCGACTGGCTCAGCGACCAGGTGGGTGTCTCGGCCACCTGGTCGAGGGCCGAGTGCACACGCGCGACGGCCTCGGCGAGGGGGTGCCGGGTCGTCGTGCTCATGACTTCATCCAAGCAGCCAGCACCGACAGTCCGGCCTGCTCAGAGGGCCCTCGTCGAAAACATTTTCGAGAACTTTCCGCAGCTGCCGATCGGCCCGGGGGAGTCCCGGTTAGGGTGCGGTCGTGGACGAGATCTTCGGTCAGCGCGACCATGCCGTCCGTCTCGACTGGGGTCCCGTGGGCGCTGCCGCCGCGTCCGCCGACGTGAGCGTCGTCGTCGATGTGCTGAGCTTCTCGACGTCGGTGACGATCGCCGTCGAACGCGGGATGCACGTGCTGCCGTTCGCCTGGAAGGACGCCCGCGCCGCGGCGTACGCCGAGCAGCAGGACGCCACGCTCGCGGTCGGTCGCCTCGAGGCCGCCCGTGGCGACGGCGTACCGGCGCCGTCCCTGTCGCCGGCCGGGCTGCTGACCTGCGAGCCGGTGCCGAGACTGGTGCTGCCCTCGCCGAACGGATCGACCATCTCGGCTGCGCTGCAGGGCGCCGGGACCCAGGTGCTGATCGGCTGCCTGCGCAACGCGAGCGCAGTGGGCCGACGCCTGGCTCACGAGATCACCGCAGGCCGGTCGGTCACGGTGGTCGCCGCAGGGGAGAGATGGCACCAGGACGACTCGCTGCGACCTGCTCTGGAGGACCACCTGGGCGCCGGCGCGGTGCTGAGCGTCCTGTCGGAGCTCGGGTACGACGACGAGATGAGCCCTGAGGCACGTGCGGCCGCCGCGCTGTGGACGTCGACGGTCGGCCAGCTCGCAGCGACGATGCGCGACTGTGTCGGCGGGCGCGAGCTGGCGTCCAAGGGGTTCGCCGACGACGTCACCGTGGCCGCTGACGTCGATGCCTCCCGCGTCGTGCCCGGACTTGTCGGCGACGCCTTCCGCGAGGCCGGCTGATGGAGCCGGAGCGCACCGATCAGGTGGTGGCCCTTGAGGCGGAGATGCTTCTCGGGCGGGCACTGACGCCCGTTCGGCGACTCGGCGGCGGTCAGCACGCCGTCACGGTCTTGACCGTCGACGAGGCAGGGACGCCGTACGTCGTTCGCATGTTCCCGCCCGGCGACGCAGCACCGGCACGCGAGGTCGAGGTGTCGGCCAGGCTCGAGGCGCTGGGGGACCTGGTGCCGGTCCTGGTCGAGCACGACCTGGATCGGGTGCAGCCCGTCCTCGTCAGCCTGTACCGGCCAGGCGGTCCGCCGGCACCTAGCCTTCCCTTGGAGCTGCTGGCGGTCGAGCTGGCGCGCGCGCTGGCACGCATCCACACACAGAAGGCTGAGACTCTCCGGAAGGCTCCAGGGGCGCCGCCTGCCGGGAACTCGGACCTTGCAGACCGTGCACGCTCCGAGTGGGTGTCCTTGGACACGAGCGAGCTGGTTCTCACGCACTACGACTTCTGGAGCGGCAACACACTGTGGGTGGGCGACACGCTGACCGGAGTGGTGGACTGGTCAGGCGCCAGGCAAGCACCGCGTGGCGTCGACCTGGCGTGGTGCCGTCAGGACCTGGTGCTGCTGGGGTCTGTGGAGGCCGCCGACGTGTTCCTTGCCGAGTACGAACGGCAAACACAGCACACTTGTCGTGATGTGGGTGCCTGGGACCTGCAGGCCGCCGCGCTGGCGGCCACGAGCGTCGAAGGCTGGGCAGAGAACTACAGCGGTGTCGGCCGGCCACACATCACACCGCAAGTGCTGCGACAGCGATTCGACCAGTGGGTCCACCTCCTTTAACCACTTCTCGGTGCTTTCACTGGATCGCCGATAACTTACATTATGTCAAGTAACGTGGAACTGGGTGGCTGTTGCAGACCCAACGCCCGGGCACACGACCTCCCCTGCATCGAGCCTGGCTACCGTGGCCGCCATGGACGCCGCCCGACACCTGACGCCATTGGAAGTCGGGGTCCAGTTCCACGGCACGTGGGACCACTACACCGACGACGACCGGGCGGCACTGCTGGACCGGCTGGTCGAGATGCGCGCCACGTGGGTGCGGCTCGACGTCTCGTGGGCGATGCTCCAGGGCTCCCCCGGCCCCATCGACCCAGACGCCTGGGGACCTCGGCTCGTCGACCGGGTCGTCTCGATGGCGCACGCACGGGGGCTGAGGGTGCTCGGCACGCTGTGGCTGACCCCCGCGTGGGCGGTTCCCAGCGCCGGTGAGCGCTCCGCGCCCCGCGATGCCCGTGACTACGGCGAGGCGTTCGGGTGGGCGGCAGAGCGTTGGGCGGGCAAGGTGCAGGCCTGGGAGGTCTGGAACGAGCCCAACTCCGCCGACTTCCTGGCCGGGGCGACCCCGGAGACCTACACCGACCTGCTGCGGGCGGCGTACGAGGCCACCCGGGCCCGGTCGGGCGCCGACGGCGTCCAGGTCGTCTACGGCGGCACGATGCACAACGACGTCGAGTGGATCGAGCGCACCTACCGCGCCGGGGCCACCGGGCACTTCGACGTCATGGCCACCCACCCGTACCAGGTGCCCGCGGACACCGGTCCGCTCGACGGCGACGGCACGCACCCCTGGCAGTTCGCCCACCTCGGCGCCGTCCACGATCTCATGCAGCGCTACCGCGTGGAGTCCCCGCTGTGGCTGACCGAGCTCGGATGGTCCTCGCACCCCAACACGGGCTCCGAGCCCGCCTGGGCCAAGGGCGTGACGGAGGCCGACCAGGCTGCCCACACGGTGGCGGCCCTGACGGAGACGGCACGGCGCTACCCCTTCGTCGAGAAGGTGTTCCTCTACGCGGCGCGCGCGGAGCCGGGCACTGACGACCACCAGGGCGGCTACGGGATCATGAGCACCACGATGCAGCCGAAGCCGGTCTACCACGCGCTGCGCGATTGGCTCTCCGGGCGCCCGTCCCCGACGGCTAGGGTCGACAGATGACCTCGACCGGACGCGACCGCGACGACGACGGGCGAGCTCGACAGGCTCGGCCCCGCGATGCCCTCGGACGACCGCTGCCCTACGACACCGTCGGCGTCGAGCCGGTCTCGGAGGACCCGCTGCCGCCGCTCGAGACGCTCGCCGCCGCGCGTGGGCTACTCGACGTCGGTCGACCGTTCTCCGCGCACGAGGTCCTCGAGGCCCGCTGGAAGGACTGCCCCGAGGCCGAGCGGCCGCTGTGGCAGGGCCTGGCCCAGCTCTGCGTCGGCCTCACGCACGCCCGGCGCGGCAACCCCACCGGCGCCCAGCGCCTGCTCGAGCGCGCCACCGGCCACCTGACGGCGTACGCCGGCACGGACGGGCCGACGTACGGCCTCGAGATCGACGACCTGGTCGACCGAGCACGTCACTGCATCGAGACCGCGGTCCCCGAGTAGTCAGGCGGGGCGGACGGGCTGTCGCAGGATGGTGCGCTGCCTCTCGGGCGCCGTCCGTCGCCGGTCGCTCAGGTAGATCTCGTGGTGCCTGCCCGTCATCCGCAGGCCGCGCTCGGCGATGTCGGCGTGCATCCGCTCCAGCACCTCCGCCTCCTCGTCGAACGGTCCGACGTGCAGCGTCTGCACGCACCGCCCCTCGCTCAGCGTCTCGAGGCGCACGTCGTCGAGGCGCTCCGGCCGGTCCCCCGCGCCGACCTGCTGCAACGCAGCGTCGACGAGCGCCTCGTCGATCCAGTCCGGCAGCACGAGCAGCAGGGTCCAGTGCCACCGAGCCTTGTCCCGCCTCGACGTGAACGACGCCATGTCGTCGGCCCACCACAGGCCCTCGAGCGGTGGCACGACGTAGTCGCGGCCGAGGTCGCGCTTGCTGGCGAACTTGGTCCGGTAGGCCACCGGGTAGAGCGCCGCGACCGCGCCGGTGAAGTCGGCCGAGGTGTTGGGGTCGCCGTGCCCGTCGACCGCCAGGTACGTCGCCGTCGCCACGTCGACCACCTCGAACCGGCCCCGGGGTGCCCGGTAGGTGGCGATCGTGCGCTTGAGGTCGACCTTGTCCATGCCAGCCCAGCCCTACGCCTGGCTGATGCCGGCGTCCTCGGCGCTGGTGGACAGCACGCAGAACTCGTTGCCCTCGGGGTCGCCCAGCACCACCCAGCCGCCGTCGGCCATCCCCCGACGGTCGTCGACGACGCTGGCCCCCAGCGCGACGATGCGCTCGACCTCGGCGTCGCACGTCGTCCCGACCGGGCGCAGGCACAGGTGCATCCGGTTCTTGACGGTCTTGGACTCCGGTACGCGCAGGAACTCCAGCCATCGACCACCGGGGCCGCGCAGCTCCGCCTCGTCGTCGCCCCAGGCGCCGTCGGGCACGACGTGGAAGTCGTCGAGGACCTGCTCCCACCAGCGAGCCTGGGCTACGGGGTCGTGGGCGTCGACGCAGATGTTGGCGACACGAGAGGCCATGCCCAGCACCCTAGGTGGCACGGCGAGGCACCGCGAGTGCCTACCTTTGCTGTCGTGGCCCCTCTCCCCCGCCCCGTCGCGGACCTCACCCAGACCTACCTGCACGAGGTCGACGGGCGGCTCCCAGGCCGCCTCGTCGGGCTGTTCCTGCACGGCTCGCTGGGCTGGGGCGAGTTCTTCGCCGGCAGCGACGTCGACTTCGTCAGCGTGTGGCACGAGCTGCCGCGAGGTGCGGAGCTCGACCTCCTCGAGGAGGCGCACCGGGCGACCTCGGCACGACACCCTGCCCCTGCGTACGACGGCTTCCACTGCACCACCGACGACCTGACCGCCGATCCCACGACCCTGGGGCCCCGGCCGGTCCAGTACCAGGGCGTCTTCTCGCCGGGCGGAGGCACCGACATCAACCCCGTGACGTGGCACGAGCTGGCCCAGCGACCCGTGGTCGTCCGGGGCCACCTGCCCACGGTGCGGACCGACCCGGCGCAGCTGGCCCGCTTCACCCGCGACAACCTCGACACCTACTGGCGCTCCCTGCTCGAGCAGCTGACCGCGGAGGGACCGGTAGCGGTGGGCACGCAGGACGACGCGGTCGCCTGGACGGTGCTGGGCTGCGCCAGGCTGCACCACCTGCTGACCCGAGGAGAGCTCACCTCCAAGAGCGGCGCGGGCCGGCACGTCCTGGCCCACCTCGACGTCCGCTGGCACCGGGTGGCCAGGGAGGCGCTGCGCGTGCGGGAACGGCCGGGCTCGCCCGGGCTGTACGACGACGCCGGTCACCGGGGTCAGGACACCCTCGACCTCCTCGAGCACGTCGTGTCGACGCAGACGCAGGTGTGCTGACCACGGAGGTTAGGAAAGGCGCGGCGTCCGGACATGGGTGAAGGCTTCCGGTGAGGTGTGGAGCTACCACAGCAACCATCACTCACCAAGAGGCCTTCGGGCCCACAGCCCCTCACAAAGGCGGGCCTCGTCGACGGTGAGCTCGGTCAGCTCGCCGGTGGCCTGCTTCGGCGCGCTGGCGCAGAACTTCCGGTGCGTCAGCAGCGTGTCGAGGTCCATCAGGACGCTCTCGGTATACGGAGCCGCCCTACGTACCCGTGCAAGGCTGGCGTACCCGTGCGTGTCGATGTCGCCCCAGCACCGGACGCGGACCGTGCCGGCCCACGGCAGGTGGCCGAGCCACTCCGGTCGGCACGATCCTGCACTCAGACCGCGGCGCCCAGGGCGAAATTAACCGGTCGTCGCAACACCTGCTTGTGGGTGCAAAGTATTGCTTCGACTGGTTCAACCCGGTCAGTACAACTCAGATCTGCGACCCCAACCCGTCCTCCGGAAACGTAAATCCGGGCGCCTCGGGCCGAGTCAGGACGCCGTCGTCGGCGAGGTCTGTCCCCTTTGCCTCAAGAGGCTCTATGCTCCGACTCCGGTCATCCACTTCAGTCTCGGGAGTCCCTGATGGTGCGTCTCGTCGTCGCCCGCTTCCTCACCCGCCTCCCGCTGCTCGTCGCGCTGCTCGCGCTGTTCGCTGCGTCGGGCCTAGTACGACCGGTCGTCGCCGACCGCATCGTGCCCGTCTCGCTCTCAGCGCCGCGCATCATGGTCGTCGGCGATTCGATCAGTCAGGGCCTCGAGGGCGACTACACGTGGCGGTATCGGCTCAAGAAGCACCTGACGAACTCTGGGGTGACCTCAGAGTTCGTCGGCCCCTGGACGGGCACCACGAAGCTGCCGGCCGCCTATCCGGCGGGCTGGCCGGACGTCTCTCCAGCACCGGTACACACCGGCGCCTACCGCCCCGGGGTCTCCTTCTCAGACAGCCAGCACCTGGCTCAGTGGGGCTGGCAGATGGCTCAGGCGAAGTGGGAGATCGCCTCCAACGTGTCGACCTACACGCCGGACTACCTGCTCGTCGAACTCGGCTTCAACGACCTCGCGTGGGGAGTCAGCGATCCCGCGGGGACCGTGTCGAGCCTGCGGGAGTTGATCAAGAACGCCCGCGCCGCCAAGCCGAACATCCGGATCCTGGTCGCCAACGTCCCGCAGCGGAGCGCGCTGGCGAGCCAGCCGGCCCTCCCCGAGAAGATCTTGCAGTACAACTCGCTGCTGCCAAGCGCCCTGTCGAGCCTGTCCACGAGCACCTCGCCCGTTCAACTGGTGAATCTCGCCTCGGCGTACGACCAGTCGATCGACAGCTACGACGGACTCCATCCCAACGTGCGCGGCGAGGCGGTCATCGCCAAGGCGTTCGCCGACCGGCTGCGCGGCGACTTTGGCGTCGGCAACTACTACGGAGCGGTGCCGTCCAGTCTGCCCGCGGACCTCACCCCTGCGGCTCCGGAAACCGTGTCCGTCGCTCGCAGCGGTCGCAAGCTCGTCGTGTCCTGGCCGCACGTGTTCGGCGCGGGTGGCTACACGCTCTACAGCCGCGACGTCACGCTCGGCGAGAGCTTCAAGGCGTACCCGTACCCCGTCGGTGCGGATTCCTGGACGGAGAAGATGGTCCCCGCCGGACACACGATCGCCTTCGCTGTAAAGACGGAGCGGGGAACCTACGCCAGCACCCGGTCCCCCGCCGGATCAGCGACCGCGGCCCCGCTCGATGTCGTCCCGAACCTCCGCGCCACCGCCAATCCCGACCGCCCGTACACGGTGACGCTGCAATGGGATCCGGTGGCCGGGGCCGACGATTACCACGTCTACTCCGTCGCAGCCAACGAGTGTGGGCCTCTGCCCCCCGGGAGGTCGGCCTACCAACTGGTGCAGTGGAATCTCGGCAGCAAGACCACCTGGACGCAGGAGTACGTCACGGAGTTCTGCCGCTACTACATTGTCGTCGCCTCCCGCTATGGCGGCGAGGGACCCGACCAGACCGCACCGCCTTGGGTGCTGCCTTACCAGAACAACTACAACCACCTGCTTGCCCGCAATCGCTACTTCGACAGGGTGGCCGACGACGGCGACCGGATGCTCACAACACAGGTCGCGCCCGGCACGGACCGCGGCATCGTCGTCTCACGCGGGTTCATTGCCAACAAGAGCAGCTTTGATGATGCCATCGGTGACCACCGCAGCTTCGATGACAACCCGTACGCCTCCTCCAAGGTCGGAGTCGCCTGGGACACCGCCACCGGGGAGATCGGGATCTATGTCCACCGCTCCTGCGCCGTCGGCTTCACGTTCGTCTGGAACAGCACAAACCTGGTCTGCCATAACGCCTTCCCCATCGAAGTCGTCCCGAACGCCTCGAGCATCAGCGACAGCGACGAGTCCAAGGTGAATTACGTGTCCGTGGCCAGGTCGGGCGAAGACCTGCTTCTCAGCGTGTCGGCCATCAACTCCTGGGAGGGCTGGAACCCCAAGGACTTCGGGCGCATCAACGCGACCGTACGGCTGCGTGCCGCCGGTCCGACCTTCAACGTGAACCTCACGGCCGACCGTTTCCCCTCGTGGGAGTTCTACCGGTATCCCCGGACCGCTCCCGCGCCAGCCGGGAGGATGGGTTCCACCTCCACCCTGGGCACCCGGGACCAGACGACCCTGAGCGACCTGAAGTCCGCGCAGTCCACCTGCTCCTCCGCGGGCGAGCAGGTCCAGCCCGACCCGTGGCAGCGACTCATGTCCTGCTCCTGAGGCGCGCAGGTTCCTGCAGCGGGGGCCGACTCCTCACTCGAGCGCCCTGTGCCGGAGCCGGGCGGTGCCCCCACCCGCCGGGCCTCACCCACCGTGCCCCCACCACACACGACAAGACCCCCGGTCAGAGCCACCGAACCGGGGGTCTTGAAAGGACGCAGAGCACTCTGCCAAGAGCCTGCGCCCCAGGGGAGCACGCGCGATCGACCCGCCACAATCAGGGCGACGGGGCTCGCTTCACGCGCGGGGAGGCGGCACCTCGGGCACAGGCGGGTCCTGCCGCTTGCCGTAGCAGGCGCGCTCGGCTCAATTTAGGTTCGTCTTGGCCTTGCTCCGGGCAGCCTCAGGGGCGATGCGCCTCATCACCAACAACGTGAACAGTGTCGCGTGCCGAGTCTGATGGAGCCCCCACCGAACCCCGCACGCGACACAGCCCTGGCCCGAGCGGCTCGAGGCGTTCCGCACCGGCGATGGTGTCGACCTGATTCGCGAGTCGGTGCGCACCGTGCTCCAAGAGCTCGTCGACTTCGAGGCCGCGGGCGTAATCGGCGCGGAGCGTTACGAGCGCACCGGCGAGCGTGTCACCGATACGCAACGGTACCCGCCCTAAGCTGCTGGCCACCAAGGCCGGCGACATCGAGCTGAAGATCCCCCAGCTCGGCAAGGGCTCGTATTTCCGCCATCCTTGAGTCCCGTCGCCGGATCGATCAGTCGCTGTACGCGGTCGTGATGGAGGCCTAGGTCCACGGCGTCAGCACACGCAGTGTCGACGACCTCGTGGTCGCGCTAGGCGCAGACTCCGGGATCTCCAAGTCCGAGGTTTCCCGGATCTCCGAGGACCTCGATCAGCCCGTCGGCGCCTCCACACCCGACCCCTGAACCACGCGCCGTTTCTGTACGTCTACCTCGACGTCACCTACCTCCATGTGCGCAACAAGCCCGACAAGGGCGGCCAGGTTGTGTCGATGGCGGTCGTGGTGGCCACCGGGATCGCCGCCGACGGCAGCCGCGAGGTGCTGGGTCTCGCGTTCCTGCTCACCCTCAGGCAGCGAGGCCTGGGCGGGGTGCAGCTGGTGATCGCCGATCAGCACTCTGGTCTCGTGGCCGCGTTGATGCGGTCCTCCCAGCATTCTGCGCACCAACGGTGCCGGGTCCATTTCGCCCGCAAGCTGCTCGCCCGCGCGCCCAAGACCCACGCCGACATGGTCGCCGCGATCTTCCGGACGATCTTCGCCCAACCCGATCCCGAGGCGGTCAGCGACGCTTGGGACGAGGTCCGCGACCAGCTCGCTGCCTCGTTCCCGACGGTCGGGCCGCTGATGGACCAGGCCAAGGCCGAAGGGCTCGCTTTCACCGGCTTCCCGAAGGCGCACTGGCGCAAGATCTCGTTGACCAACCCGCTCGAGCGGGTCAACGAGGAGATAAAGCGCCGCAGCCGGGTCGTGAGGATCTTCCCAACGCGCTGCTGTGATCAGGCTCGTCGGCGCGGTACTGATCGACATGCACGACGGGTGGATCGCTGGCGACCGCCGCTACCTCTCAAAAGAATCCATGGCGCTGCTCACACCGGCATGGATACCGGTCCGCGCGTCGCCATCCAGAGCGGCGAGTAGGGCACCGAGGACCACCTCAAAGCCCACCACCCCGCGGGGCTCCGTCAACGGCAAAGTCGAACGGTTCGACCGCACCATGTCGAGGAATGCCAACGCCCAGCCCTACCTCTCCGAGTCACAAGGGACTGCTGCAGCCTTCCCCGGCTTCCTCCACACCTGCAATCACCACCGACGCAACACCTCACTGGCCGGCAGAACAACCGCAGACCGCGTACCCAACCTCCAAGGGGAGAACACCTAGGGCTGCTGGAGACGATCCAGCCACGGGTGGCCCGGCGCGGTCTGCTCGACCGCCCGCCACAGCCACACCCGCTTCGCGGACGTGAGCACCGGCAGGCACGCCTCCAGGTCGGGGTCGTCCTTGGCCCGCCCGAGCCGGGCCTTGTAGGACAGCACGATCTCGGGCGCCAGGTAGCGGATGCCGTCGTCGGCCAGCCACGTCACGTCCTCGACCCGGGCGTCCTCACCGGGCAGGAACTTGTGGGTCCAGCGCCCGTCGCGGTCCGGTGTCAGGGGCACGTCGACCACCCACGGGTCCGCCGCGCTCGCGCGCAGCCACAGCTGGCTGGCGGGGTCCTCGACGTCGGTCCACCGCTCCCCCAGCGGCCGCAGCACCCCGCCTGCGTTGTTCCAGACGTGCCAGCGCCCGCGCAGGTGCTCGACGAGGGCCGGCACGTCGCAGGCCAGGATCGAGACGTCGAGGTCCTCGTGCTCGCGCCGGAACCCGGTCGCGGCCTCCACCGCCCAGCCGCCGACCACCCACCACGGCCGGTCGAAGCCGGCCATCTCGGCGGCCATCTCGCCCGGCGTCAGCGGCGCCCACTCGCCGTACAGGCGCAGGAACGCCTCGTCCTCGGCCTGCTCCGCGGGGCTGCGGACGAGCGGGACCCTCAGCTCGCCCACTCCCACCACAGCCGCGAGACGTCACCCGCGGCCAGGGCCTCGGGGTCGCCGAAGAGGTGGGCGTTGCCGACGTCGCCCCACTCGAAGAGCCCGCCGGCCATGCCGACCAGCAGCTGCGAGGAGCCGTACGCCGGCACGTCGGGGGCGCCCTGCACGAACGACGGCCAGCCGCCGACGTGGACCCCGCTCCACCGACCGTGCTCGGCCACGGCCTGCTCGAGCGCCTCGACGAGGTCCTCGCGGGTCTCGAGCAGCTCCTCGAGCGCGGCGAACGCCTCCGGGGCGGCCGCCACGTCGTCGGCCAGGTTCTCCCAGCCCAGCGGCAGCGACCAGATGGACGTGAACTCCAGCGCCACCGGGTGCTGCGGGTCGGCCAGCGGTGAGTCGTCGCTGGTGAAGACCGGCGTCGTGGAGGTCACCTCGACCGGTCGCGCCAGCGCGGCGGCGTCGTACCAGCGGCACAGCAGACCGCGGGTCCCGGCGGTGTCGTCGAAGGTGAGCCCGTGGGTCGAGTCGTCACGCACGAACATCTGCAGCAGCCCCTCGCGCGGAAAGCCCGGCAGGGCGGGCACGTCGGCGAAGGCCACCTGCAGCACGAAGTGCATCGGCCACTCGTCCGGGTCGCGGGGCCACTCGGCGTCGTCGGGCAGGAAGGGGTGCCCCCCGACGTAGGAGCCGGTCACGGGCGGCGCCACCGGCGTACGCCGGCGCAGGACGCCGGTGCGCTCGGTGTCCTCGCTGACCAGCCCGGCCGCACACGGGCGCAGCAGCGAACGCACCCCCGAGCCGGGTGGTGCCGCCTCCACCAGCGCGTCCAGCGCCTCCGCGTAGCCCACGCCGCTCCCCTCCCACGCACGGACCGGTGCCGCACGGGCGGCCCAGCATCGCAGCGGGCGGCCCCCCTGTCACCCACCCGGGTCCGGCTCGGCCCTGCGCGCGACCCGGCCCTCGATACCCCGTGTGGTACCTATGGGTGACCCGGGTCACATCGGGGTGACCCTGTCTCGGATCGGAAGTCTCACGTGGCTGCTCGTCCCACCGGCCGCGCCCTCCGGCGCGCCGCCCTGCCCCTCGCCGTCCTCGGCGCCCTGCTCTCCCCCGCGGGTCCCACGACCCCGGCCGTCTCCGCCGACCAGGCCGGGCCGTCGTACGTCGCCCTCGGGGACTCCTACTCCTCAGGCACCGGAACCCGCTCCTACGTCGCCGACGGCACCGACTGCCTGCGCTCGACCAGGGCCTACCCCAGCCTGCTGGCGGCCCGTCGCGGCTACTCGCTCGACCTGCGCGCGTGCTCGGGCGCGGTGGTGGCCGACGTGACCGCGGCCCAGCTCGGCGCGCTCAGCGCCTCGACCGCCTACGTCACCATCTCGGTGGGCGGCAACGACGCCGGGTTCGCCGACGTGCTGACCACCTGTGCCACGCCGTGGTGGATGGCCAGCTGCACGAAGGCCGTCGACGGGGCGCGCAGCTTCATCAACACCACCCTGCCCGGGCGGCTGTCCACGCTCTACTCCCAGATCCGCACCCGTGCACCGCAGGCGCGCGTGGTGGTCGCCGGCTACCCGCGCGTCTTCGGCGACGAGGACTGCAACGCGCTCACCTTCTTCTCCGCCTCCGAGCGCGCCCAGCTCAACGCGACCGCCGACCTCCTCAACCAGCGGCTGCGCGAGCAGGCCTCGGCCCAGGGCCTCGGCTTCGCCGACCCGACCAGCCGCTTCGTCGGCCACGCGGTGTGCGCCGACACCGAGTGGCTCAACGGCCTGTCCTACCCGGTCGTCGAGAGCTACCACCCCAACGTCCCGGGCCACGCCCAGGGGTACCTGCCCGCCGTCGAGGCCCAGGTGCCCGCCGGGACCGCCCGGCCCACCGGGGAGCGCCGGGTCCCGGCCGCCGAGATCGCCCGCAGCCAGCGGCCGTACGCCGACCTCGACGCCGGCATCGAGCCCGCCGTGGTGCACGCACCCGACCTCGACAGCCGCCGGGCCCGACGGGCCGCCGACCGGGCGGGCGTCGACATCGAGCGGTGGCGGGCCCGCCAGCAACGCTGAGGCCCACGCCTCAGGGCGCGTCGAGGTGCCGCACGTCGCCGAGCACCTCGACGCGCCGGTCGCCGGTCGCCGGGTCCTCGCGCAGCGTGGTGATGCTGCCCGGCGGCGTCGCGAAGCGCACCCGGCCCACCACCTCGAGCGGCAGCCCCAGCCAGGCCGTCACCACGTAGGTCGCGGCTCCCCCGTGGGTGACCACCACCAGGTGCTCGGGAGCCGCGGCCAGGTGGCGCTTCACCGCGGCGTGCACCCGGCCCACCACCTGCGCACGCGTCTCGGAGCCGGGAACGCCGTCGTGGTGGTGCAGCGCGTCGTCACCGGGGCCCGGCGGGCGCCACGGGTGGGTGCCGACCGGGTGACCCTCGGCCTCGCCGTAGGACTGCTCGCGGAGGCCGGCGTCGAGGGCGACCGCCGGCGCGCGACCGGCGACGCAGGCCAGGGCGGCCGTCACCGCCTCGGCGGTGCGTCGACAGCGCCGCAGGTCCGAGGAGACGACCGCGACCCGCTCGCCCGCCTCGAGCGCCGGCGCCAGGGCGGTCGCGAGCGCGGCGGCCGCGGCCGCTGCCTGCGCCTCTCCGCGCGCGGTGAGCGCGGCGTCGTACCAACCGCCGACCAGGCCCTCGACGACGTGGGTCGCCTCGGGGTGGACCAGCAGGTGCAGCGTCACCATGGCGACCTCTCGTGGGGGTGTCGGCCATGATCGTCACATGAGCCGACCGCCCGCCTACGCCAACCGCACCGGCCGACCACCCGGCCGCACCGTGCGGGCCCTGGGCGTCGTGGTGCCGGGTGTCGCCCGGGTGCGCCGGCAGGCCGAGCCGTACGCCGACGCCTGGCACGCGCGCTCCCGCGAGGCGGCGTTGGCGCCGGGGCGGCGCTGGGTGGTGCTCGGCGACTCGATGTCGCAGGCGATCGGCGCCGAGGGCCCCGACCGGGGCTGGGTTGACCAGCTCCTCGGCCGGCTCGGGCCGGCGGGCGCGGACCTGCAGGTGGTGAACCTGTCGGCCACCGGCGCGCGGTGCCCGACGTCGTCGACCAGCAGCTGCCGGCCTGGGCGGCGCTGCCGGCCGCGCTCTCGCCCCTGCCCGACCTAATCACGGTGATGGTCGGCTCCAACGACCTCTTCAGCGGCGCCCGGCACCGCACCCGGCTGCCCGACGCCATGGCCGAGCTCGTCTCGCGGCTGCCGCGCGGCAGCGTGGTCACCACGCTCCCCCAGCCCCGGGCCGCGGCCAGGCTGGCCAACCGCCACCTCGACGAGGCGGCGCGCCGCGGGCACCTGCGGGTCGTCGACCTGCGCACCGACGGACCCGACTCGTGGCGCGGCAAGCTGGCCGCCGACTTCTTCCACCCCAACGAGGCGGGCTACGCCGCCCTCACCGACGCCTTCGAGCCGGTGGTGCGCCAGGTGCTGCGCGCGGATCTGTGACGCACCGCTTACTAAAGTTTTCTGCAAGGTGAGCGCAAGGTCACCTCAAGGCCCCACCATGGTGTCCGTCGTGGTCCCCCGCCACGACGCGCCGCCCCACGGCGACGTCCACGATCCACCCCCGAGGATCCCCGATGTCCGAGCTCTCCCGTCGTCCCGACCGCTCCCGCCTCAGCCGCGCCGGCACCGCGGTCGTCGCCCTGGCCGTGGCCTCGCTCGGCATCCTGCTGCTCTCGGCGCCCGCCGACGCGGCCCGCCCGCGCAAGGCCCCGGCGCGCGCCGCCGCCGCTCCCCAGCCCACCGAGCGCCTGCTCGGGGTGGCGGTGCCCGGTGCGCCCACCGACCTGCGCGAGTACGAGGACCTCGGCAACGCCCTGGGCCGTCGCCCCGAGCAGGTCACCTTCTACGCGGCCTGGGCCACCGTGCCCGACTTCCCGGCCGCCGACGCCGCCCGGATCGCCGCGGCCGGGGCGGTGCCCGAGCTGACCTGGGAGCCGTGGGACCCCGCGGCCGGCACCACGCAGCCGGCGTACGCGCTCGACCGGATCGCCGCCGGCGCCCACGACGCCTACCTCAAGCGCTGGGCGCGCCAGGTGCGCTCGTACGGCGCCCCACTGGTGATCCGGATGGCCCACGAGATGAACGGCTCCTGGTACCCCTGGGCCGAGGGCGTCAACGGCAACGAGGCCGGTGACTACCGCGCCGCCTGGCGCCACGTCGTCAAGGTCTTCCGCGCCCAGCGCGTCACCAACGTCTCGTGGTTCTGGGCCCCCAACGTGCCCTTCCACGGCTCGGTGCCGCTGGCCGGCCTCTACCCCGGCGACGACGTGGTGGACCGCGTCGGCCTCGACGGCTACAACTGGGGCACCACCCAGTCGTGGTCGAGCTGGCAGAGCGCCGAGCAGGTCTTCGGCCCCGGCCTCGCCGAGATCTCCGCCTTCACCTCGCGCCCGTTCTTCATCGGCGAGGTCGGCAGCGCCGAGCAGGGTGGCGACAAGGGCGCCTGGCTGCGCGACATGTGGGCCTGGCTCGACCGCACCCCCGCGGTGCGCGGGCTGACCTGGTTCCACTTCGACAAGGAGGCCGACTGGCGGATCTGGAGCAGTCCCGGGTCCTTCGAGGCCTTCCGGGCCGGGTACGCCGCCTTCCGCTGAGCAGGCGGGCCCCGGGGCCGGGAGTCCTCAACCGCCGGCGGGCACGATCCGGCGCAGCACACCGATCTTGTCGATGCGGTGCTCGGGGTTGCCGAACCGGTCGGACCAGTAGTTGCCCTCGGCGTGGTCCTCCAGGGTGCGGCAGGTTGACAGCACGATCATCGCCTGGGTGGGCTCGACCCCCGGGCGCCCCGGCACCGCCGCGCGCTGCTCGCGCAGCGAGCGGGCCGAGCGGAAGGAGGTCGTGCGGGTGCCGGTGATCTCGTAGACGTAGCGGGTGCCGAGGGCCTCGACGTGCACCCGGTCGCCACGCACCAGCGAGGGCAGCTCGCGGAAGACCCCGCCCGCCGAGAGCCGGTGCCCGGTGACCTGGAAGCTGCCCACCCCGCCCGGGCCCACCCCGCCGCCGGGACCGTGGGGGCTCGCCGCGACCCCGCCGTCCTGGATCCGGCTGCCGGGGGCGTCGTCGGTGACGCCGCGGTAGGGCAGGACGGCCAGGTCGGTGATGCCCAGCCGCGGGATCGACAGGGCGGCGCGCACCGGTCGCCCGTCGGAGGCGAGCACGGGCTCCTCGGGCTCCAACGTCGCCGCGGGTTCCAGCCTTGCCTCCGGGGTGGCCGCGGGGGTCGTCTCGGGGGTGGCCGCGGGGGTCGCGTCGGGGGTCGCCGCAGGCTCGGGGTCGGCGGGGCCCGCGCAGCCGGCGGCGCCCAGCAGCGCGCCGGCCAGCACCGCCAGCACCACCGGCGCCGGCGCACGCCGCGACGCACCGGCTGCGGGCCTCATGGCCTCCACGGTAGGTCGCGGCCCCCAACCGGACCTCGCAGCCGGACCTCGCAGCCGGACCTCTCGGCCGGACCCCCCTGCAGGGTGGTGGGCGGCGCGTCCGCGCGACGTACGTTCACGGTCATGAGCGACAACAACCTCACGTCCGAGCAGGTCACCGCCGTCCAGGCCGTCGTCGACCGCGTCAACAGCTACCAGGAGAGCGCCCCCGAGGGCACCGTGGAGGCCAACCTGCGCGAGGGCCTCGCCGAGGCCGGCGTGCAGCTCAGCGACGACCAGGTCTCCGCCCTGACCCACGAGATCGAGGCCAACGGCTCGGCCGACGCCGGCCAGGTCCTGCGGTGAGCGACCGCCCCGACGCCGAGCACCAGCGCCCCGACGGCACCGACGACAAGACCGTCGAGGCGCTGGGCAAGGTCTCGGAGGCGCTCGAGGCGATCGAGATCGCGCGCGGGCACCTCTACACCTTCCACCGCCTCTCCGGCACCGCCGACCTGACCCTCGGCGAGGGCGTCGAGCAGCTGCGCGAGGCCGGGCACACCGAGCTGGCCGACCTCATCGACCGTGAGCTGGTGGGGCGCAACGTGCTGGACGGCCGCTGGACCTTCCAGGTCATGGAGGAGTACGACGACGGCTACTACGCCGACTTCAAGCGCCTCGAGAAGCAGGCGCGCGACGAGCTCGTCGGGGGCCGCCGCCACCTCTACGAGGCGGAGATGAAGGAGGACCGGCGCACCCACGGGCTGCCCCACCACACCGCCCGGCCGGGCGTCACCCCCGGCGCCGAGTGAGAACCGCCGCGACCTAGGCTGCGGGCATGCCCGTGCCGACCCCGCACCTGCGTGTGGACCTCGACCGGCTGCGCCACAACGTACGCCGCGCCGCCGACCACGCGGCGGCCGCGCGGGTGGCCCTGCGCCCGCACGTGAAGACCCACAAGAGCATCGAGATCGCCCGCCTCCAGCTGGTCTCCGGGGCGCGCGGGATCACCGTGGCCACGGTCGGCGAGGCCGAGGCCTTCGCGCGGCTCGGGTGCACCGACGTCTTCATCGCCTACCCGGTCTGGGTCGACGACGACCGTGCGGCCCGGCTGCGCGACCTCGCCGAGATCGCCCGGGTGGCGGTCGGCGTCGACTCGGCGCAGGGCGCCGCCAACACCGGGCGCCGCCTGGGCGGCACCGGCATCGAGGTGCTCGTCGAGATCGACTCCGGGCACCACCGCACGGGTGTCGCCCCCGAGCTGGCCGGCGTGGTCGCGCAGGCCGCGCGCCGCGCGGGACTGCCGGTGCGCGGGGTCTTCACCTTCCCCGGGCACGGCTACGCACCCGGGGCGGTCGCCGAGGTCGCCGCCGCCGAGGCGCACTCGCTGCGGGTGGCGCGGCGCTCGGTGGAGGCCACCGGCCTGCCCGTGCGCGTCGTCTCGGGCGGCTCCACCCCCACGCTCGCCGCCAGCCTGTCGGGCCCGCGGGCCTACGGCGACGACGACGACACCGCCGAGGTCGAGCTGCGCCCCGGCGTCTACGTCTTCGGCGACGCCCAGCAGTGGGAGCTCGGCACCTGCAGCCCCGACGACATCGCCCTGACCGCGCGCGCCACGGTGGTCAGCGTCGCCGGCGGCCGGGTCGTGCTCGACACCGGCAGCAAGGTGCTGGGGGCCGACCGGGCGTCGTACGCCAGCGGCTTCGGTCGCCTGATGCACCGCCCCGACGCGCGCATCCTGTCCCTCTCGGAGCACCACGCCGTCGTCGACGCCGGGCCCGGACGCGCCCCGCGGCTGGGTGAGCAGCTCGACGTGGTGCCCAACCACGCCTGCGCCGCGGTGAACCTCGCCGACGAGCTCTGGGTCGAGGAGGCCGGCGGGCTGCGACCGTGGCCGGTGACCGCCCGGGGCCTGAACTCCTGAGCGCCCCCGGGCCCACCGGGTCGCAACGGGTCGCAACGGGTCGCTCAGGTCCCGCTCAGACGCCTCACCTACGATGCACGCCATGCTGACCCGACCCCTCGCCACCATGGCCGTCCTGGCCTGCGTCGGCGCCCTCGCCGCGTGCGGCTCCGAGAACGACTCGTCCGCCTCCGACTCCCCCACCACCGAGAGCGGCCAGAGCCCCGAGGCCTCCTCGGGCGAGGCCGGCGACACCGGCTCGTTCGGCCCCGCCGCCGAGGGCGAGTGCGCCTACGTCGAGGACGGCAACCCCTCCAAGGACGTCGACCTCCCGCCCGCCGACCCGACCGTCGAGGGCGAGATCCAGGTGACGATGGCGACCAGCATCGGCGACCTCGAGGCCACCCTCGACGCCGCCAGCACCCCGTGCACGGTCGGCTCCTTCGTCTCCCTGGCCGAGCAGGATTACTTCGCCGGCACCACCTGCCACCGCCTCACCACCCAGGGCATCTTCGTGCTCCAGTGCGGCGACCCGACCGCCACCGGCACCGGCGGCCCCGGCTACACGATCCCCGACGAGCTCAGCGGCGAGGAGACCTACCCCGCGGGCACGCTGGCGATGGCCAAGACGCCGTACCCCGACTCGGGCGGCTCGCAGTTCTTCATCGTCTACGAGGACACCCCGCTGCCGGCCCAGTACACCGTCTTCGGCACCGTCGACGCCGCCGGGGTGAAGGCCGTGGCCCAGGCCGCCGCCGACGGCGCCGACGACAGCAACGGCCCCGGCGACGGCGCCCCCAACACGGCCGTCGACATCGAGGGCGTCACCGTCGGCTGAGGCCGGGCGGCCCCGGGCCCGGACGCGCTCAGTCCTGGTCGGCGGTGCGGTAGCGCACCTGGTCGCCCACGGTGATCGTGCGGCCCACGGTGCACAGCCGGTCCTGGACCTGCTGCACCGTGCGCGGCACGACGGCGCGCGCGGCGTCACCCTCGGGCCCCTCGGGGAACTCGATCTCGAACGTGACGGTGATGCCGGTGACCCGGTTGCCGCCCTCGTCACGGATCTTGTGGCCCTCGGCGTGCGCGGCGAAGGCCGTCGGCTCGGCGCGCTTGCCGGTCACCAGCGTCAGGTCGATGGCGCCGCAGCCGGCCACGGCGGCCAGCATCAGCTCGACAGGCGTGAAGTCGGGGTCGTCGCCGTGCCCGATGGGCAGCACGCCCCCGCGACCGTTGGTGGCCTTGAACCGCTCGGGCCCGATCTTGACCAGGTCGACGCTGCGCAGGGTCTCGGGGCCGGTCTCGGGACCGGTCTGGGGGCTGGTGCGGGGTTCGTCGTCGCTCATGGCCCCACCCTCCCACGACCGACACGCCCGGGATCGCCGCCGACTTGAAGCTCGGCGACGTGTCGGGTTGTGTGGAGGACTTCTGCACCCCACCTGAGGAAAGCGAGTCCACATGCTCACCCTCACCGAGAACGCCACCACCATCGTCAAGGAGATCGCGTCCCAGGACGGCCTCCCCGACACCGCCGGGCTCCGCATCACCTCGGAGTCCGAGACCGACCCCAGCTTCGCCGTCACGGCCGCTGACGCCGGCCAGCCCGGCGACCAGGTCGTCGAGCAGTCCGGCGCGACCATCTACCTCGACGAGTCGGCCGCGGTCATGCTCGACGACAAGGTGCTCGACGCCGCCGTCGACCCGACCGGCAAGGTCGAGTTCGCCCTGGGCCTGCAGCAGTAGCCCCAGAGCCCCGAACGTCACGAGAGCCCCGGACCGACTGGTCCGGGGCTCTTGTCATCCTGCGAGGTGGTCGCTCAGCGACCGAGCAGGCGGCGGGTCAGCCGCTTGGGGCGCTGGGCCTCGACGGCCAGCTCGACGTTGCGCAGCAGTGCGTGCTCCTGGTCCGGGCGGCGCCGTCCGGCGGCGATGCCGTTGGCCAGGTCCAGCTGCGTGCTCATGATTCTCATCCCTCTCGGCCCATCTCGGACCAGGTCTCGTGGTGCGGTTCCATGACCGATCCGGTCATGAGTCATCCTCTTTGACGACGCTTACACTGTAGCGGTCGCTACACATGGGCCCGCCTTTGCCGACGCTGTGATCTCACGCACCCCCCGGCGCGACCCGGGCCCGCCCGGCGCCCTGGCAGGATCGGGGACATGAGCACCCCCACCCGACAGATCCAGCTGACCGCCCGCCCGCACGGGGAGCCGGTGCCCACCGACTTCCGCACCGTCGAGACCGAGCTGCCCGCCCCCGGCGCCGGCGAGGTCCTGGTGCGCAACACCTTCCTCTCCGTCGACCCCTACATGCGCGGCCGGATGAACGACACCAAGTCCTACGTGCCGCCGTACGCCCTCGACGCGCCCATGGAGGGCGGCGCCGTCGGCGAGGTGGTCGAGAGCAACGACGAGTCGCTGTCGGTCGGTGACACCGTGCTGCACATGGCCGGCTGGCGCGAGCACGCCGTGCTGCCCGCCTCGGCGGCGCGCAAGGTCGACACGTCCGCGATCCCGGCCTCCGCCTACCTCGGCGTCCTCGGCATGCCGGGCCTGACGGCGTACGTCGGCCTGACCCGGGTCGCGCAGATGGCGGAGGGCGACGTCGTCTTCGTCTCCGGCGCGGCCGGGGCCGTCGGCTCGCTGGCCGGCCAGATGGCCCGCCACCTGGGCGCCTCGAAGGTCATCGGCTCGGCCGGCACCCCCGAGAAGGTCCGCTGGCTGACCGAGGAGCTCGGCTTCGACGCCGCCTTCGACTACCACGACGGCCCGGTGCACAAGCAGCTGCGCGAGCACGGCCCCATCGACGTGTACTTCGACAACGTGGGCGGCGACCACCTCGAGGCCGCCATCGGCGCCATGGCCGACTTCGGCCGCGTGGCGGCCTGCGGCGCGATCGCCAGCTACAACGCCACCGAGGCCCCCAGCGGCCCGCGCAACATGATGATGCTGGTGCAGAAGCGCCTGACGCTGCGCGGCTTCATCGTCAGCGACCACGCCGAGGCCGCCGGCGAGTTCTACCGCCGCGCCGGCCAGTGGGTCGCCGACGGCGAGCTGGTCGCGCGGGAGACCGTCACCGAGGGTCTCGACAGCACCGTGGACGCCTTCCTCGGCCTGCTCTCCGGCGCCAACACCGGCAAGATGGTCGTGCGCCTCTGACGGCCGAGCGGTCACTTTTGAACCATCGAGCGGTCGCTTTTGACCCACCGAGCAGTCAGCTACGAACCCCCGGCGGGTCGGCGGCGTACCCACCGCGACGACGTACGCCGGGGGTACGCCGGGGGTGGTGGGACGGTCCGGACCTGACCGGTGGGCGGTTCACATGTGACCGGTGGGCGGTTCAGAAGTGACCGCTCGGCCGACGTTCAGGCCAGGCACTCCGGCGGCAGGTCGAACCAGCGCAGGTGCTCGAAGTCGGCGGAGACCTGCCCCGGGTGGTCGGTGAGGTCCGGGAGGTCGCGCTCGGCGGCGAGCACCTCGCGCGCGTCGCGCAGGTGCTCGGCCAGCAGCTCCTCTCCCCCGCGCTCGCGGTGCTGCGGCATGTGCGGCACCCCGCCGGCGTACGAGACCTGGCGCAGCGAGAGGGGCGGCTCGACGAGGCCGTCGCGGTGGCGCCACAGACCGGTGGCGACCTCGAAGCGGTAGTCGCCCAGCAGCCGCCAGCCGTCGCGGGCGACCATGCGCACCGCCTCGACCAGGTAGTCGACGACCGTGTCGGAGACGAAGTAGTTGAAGTTGATGCGCACCCAGCCGGGCTTGATGCCCTCGCACCCGCCGGCGATCTCGCGCTCGAACTCGTGAGAGCGCTCGAGGTCGATGCCCAGCAGGCGGTGCCCGTAGGGGCCGGCGCACGAGCAGCCGCCGCGCGACTGGATGCCGAAGAGGTCGTTGAGCAGCGCGACCACGTAGTTGTGGTGCAGGTAGCGCCCCGAGGGCGAGCGCACCACGAACGAGACGATCGAGAGCCGCTGGGCGTCGAGGCTGCCGAGCAGCTCCAGCGCCGGCTCGTCGCGCCAGGCGCCCACCGCGCGGGAGAGGTGGCGCTCCTCCTGCTCACGGATCGTGTCGGTGCCCACGGCCTGCTTGAGACCGAAGACCAGGCCCGCGCGGATCGACTCGATGATGGCCGGGGTGCCGCCCTCCTCGCGGTGCGTGGGGTCGGCGAGGTAGCGGTGGTCGTCGTCGTTCACGTAGGCCACGGTCCCGCCCCCGGGCACGTCGGGCACCCGGTTGCCGAACAGCTCGCGGCGCGCCACCAGCACACCGGGTGTCGACGGGCCGCCGATGAACTTGTGGGGGGAGATGAAGACGGCGTCCTTGTAGGACAGCGGGCGCCCGGCGAGCGCGCCCATCTCGATGTCGACGTACGGCGCCGCCGCGGCGAAGTCCCACAGCGACAGCGCGCCGTGCTCGTGGAGCACCTCCGCGATGCCGGCGGTGTCGGAGAGGATGCCGGTCACGTTGCTGGCCGCCGAGAACGACCCGATCAGCAGCGGCCGGTCGGCGTGCTCCTCGAGGCGCTCGCGCAGGCAGGCCTGGTCGATGTGGCCGTCGGCGTCCTCGGGGATCACGACGACGTCGGCGATGGTCTCGCGCCACGGCACCTCGTTGGAGTGGTGCTCGTAGGGCCCGACGAACACGACGGGGCGCTGCTCGGGCGCGATCCGGTCGGTGAGGTGGTGGGCGTCGTCGAGCACCGAGGGCACCCGCAGGCCCAGGACCCCGATCAGCTTGGCGATGGCACCGGTGCTCCCGGAGCCGGCGAAGAGCACCACCGTCGACTCGTCGCCGCCGCACGCCGCGCGGATCGTCTCGCGGGCCTCCTCGCGCAGCCGGGTGGTCTGCAGGCCGGTGCCGGAGGACTCGGTGTGGGTGTTGGCGTAGGCCGGCAGCACCTGCTCGCGCACGAAGTCCTCGATGAACGACAGGGCCCGGCCGGAGGCGGTGTAGTCGGCGTAGGTGACCCGGCGCGGCCCGTACGGCGTGGCCATCACCTGGTCCTCGCCGATGACGGAGGTCCGCACCGTCTCCAGCAGCCGGTCCCGGTCCTCGCGCGCGCACTCCCCTGCTGACATGTCGCCAGCATAGGAACGGCGGGGCGGGACCAGTGGTCCCGCCCCGCCCTGCTGTCCTGTTGCTGCCCGGGCGTTGCTCAGGTGCTGCTCAGCAGCCGCGGCACCCGCGCGCGCCGCCCGAGCCCGTGACCTGCACCGAGAAGCTCTTCTGCCCCTCGACGACGGTGCTCTGCGGACCGGCCAGCTGCTCGAGCCGGCCGCCGTTGCGGCGCAGCCGCAGGTCGAAGACGACGTCGTCGTTGCGCGGCGAGGACTCGACGGCCTCGACCACGTCGGCGACCGACTTGGCCCGGTAGAGATTCGTCCACGACCACGCGCCGCCCATCACGCTGAGGTAGCCCGAGCGGGCGTTCTTGGCGATGGGGGTGGTGAGGGGCGCGTAGCTGATCGAGTCGTCGTCGGCCTTGAGGACCGCGCGCACGCGCAGCGTGCGCCCGGCCTGGGCCACGACGCCGCGCCGGCGGTTGCTGACCTTGACCCACTCACCGCCGCGCTTCTGCTCCAGGCCGGTGACCCGCAGGGTGCCGGTCTCGTCGGTGACCACCGAGTCGAGGTCGACCGAGTCGACGTCGGCGTCGGGGATGTTCGACAGGGCCCACACGATGTCGCCGATGTCCCAGACCGGGGCGAAGGTGACGTCCCGGGTGTCGACGAAGACGTCGGACATGTCGATGGTGAACGGCGCGCCGTCCTCGTCGGTGCCCCGCACCAGCATCTGCAGCGAGTCGGTGCCGCCGATGATGCCGTCGATGACCCGGTCGTGGTTGGCCACGTGCTGGGCGAAGGTGACCTCGGCGGCCCACTCCGAGACGTAGGCGTCGCTGGCGCCGGTGCGCTCGCGGGCGCCGTACTGCACCGCGGAGGTCACCGTCATCGCCTCGGGCAGGGCGCCGAACGTGCCGGTGATGCCGGCCAGCCGGTCGTCGGTGACGGTGCCCACCGCAGGGCTGATGTTGGCGACCTTGAACGGCGCCCCCAGCGACTCGGGCTGCACGAACAGCGCGTCGGCCGGGTGCAGGCCCAGGGTGGTCTCGCCCAGGAAGCCCATCGGGTGCCCGAAGCCGACGACCTCGCCGCCGCACACGGAGGTGACGGTGCCGACGCCGGCGTAGGTGATGTCGCCGTAGGAGAACGAGGCACCCATGTTGCCGCCGGCGACCAGGTCGTCCACGCCGGCGCGGGAGGCGTCGTCGCGCCCGCCCCGCACGGCGCTCATCTCGTCGCTGCGGAAGTAGCGGGCCTTGCGCTCGACCGCGGCCTCGCGGGCCTGCTGCAGGCGGCTACCGGCGATGCCGGACACCCCGACGGGCAGCCGCAGCTGGGAGAAGCCCTCCTCGACCTGCGCACGCGTGGAGCCCGAGCTGCGGGCGATGTCGCGCGCCTCGGTGCCGTCGACGCGCACCCGGCGCGGAGCGGCGGTGTCGAGGTAGTCGTCCATCTCGCTGAAGGGGGTGACGCCGGCGATCGGCGAGGGGCCCCAGGAGAGCCCGTAGGCGATGGCGCCGACGAGGTTGCCGTCGGCGGGGTCGCCGACGTAGACCGGCGAGCCCGACATGCCTTGCCAGATCCCACCGGCCCGCGACATCGCGGACCCGGCGTCGGGGTCCTCGAAGTCGACGACGAGCATGTCGAGACCGACGGCGATGCCGTCGTCGATCACGCCGATCACCGTGCCGGTGAACGCCTGCGGCGTGGTGCCGCGGACCACGCTGAGCGCGGTCAGGGTGTCACCCTCGGCCAACGTCGAGACGTCGACCGGGGTGGCGCAGTCGGGCGCCGGCGCGGACTGAGCGGGCCCGGAGGAGAGGGCGAGCCCCGAGATCATCAGTCCGAGCGCGGCGGTGGTGGACGCCAGGGCCTTTCCCTGGCGCGTGCTGGATGAACGCTTCATCGCGTGTGGTTCCTCCCGTGAGGTGGGGGCGAACAGGACGCCCCTCGCTCATGTTGACGCCGCCGCCCCCGATTTGGTTGCCGCCGCCCCGCGATGCACCCCGAACCGTTACCGCGGTCGCGGCCGGGGCGCGCCTAAGGTGTGCTGGTGACCCACCAGCACCCCGCCACCGCCGCCCGTGGACTCCAGCGCAGCGAGGCGCTCGCGCGCGCCGAGCTGCTCGAAGTGACGTCGTACGACGTGACGCTCGACCTGGCCTCCTCGGAGGAGACCTTCGACTCCACGACCCGTCTCGACTTCGTCTCCCGCGGCGGCCGGACCTTCCTGGACCTCAAGCCGCGCGCGGTGCGCAGCATCCGCCTCAACGGCCGTCCCGTCGACGTCGACCTGCTCCAGCGCGGCCGGGTGCCGCTCGAGACCGTCGAGGGCCCCAACCAGCTGGTGGTCGAGGCCGTGATGGCCTTCCGCAACGACGGCGAGGGCCTGCACCGCTCGGTCGACCCCGCCGACGGCCGCCACTACGTCTACGGCATGTCCTTCATGGACGCCGCGCCCAGCATCTTCGCCTGCTTCGACCAGCCCGACCTCAAGGCGCCCTACACCTTCCACGTGCGCGCCCCCGAGGACTGGGTCGTGGTCGGCAACGCCCCCGGCACCAACCCCGAGCCCGGCGTCTGGGAGCTCGAGACCAGCAAGCCCCTGTCGACGTACTTCGTCACCCTCGTGGCCGGGCCCTACCACCTGGTGCGCGACGAGCACGACGGCATCCCGCTCGGGCTCTCGTGCCGCCAGTCGATCGCCGCCGAGCTCGAGGCCGACGCCGACGAGCTGCTGACGCTGACCCGCCAGTGCTTCGACGAGCTGCACCGGCTCTTCGGCATCCGCTACCCCTTCGGCGACTACCACCAGGCCTTCGTGCCCGAGTTCAACGCGGGTGCCATGGAGAACCCGGGCTGCGTCACCTTCCGCGACCCGCTCGTCTTCACCAGCAAGGTCACCCGCGGGCAGCGCATCCAGCGCGCCAGCACCGTGGCCCACGAGATGGCCCACCAGTGGTTCGGCAACATCACCACCCCGCTGTGGTGGGACGACCTGTGGCTCAACGAGTCCTTCGCCGAGTACATGGGCAACCGGGTCACCGCCGACGTGACCGAGTACGACGACGCGTGGGTGCAGGACGCCTACGCCCGGCGCCAGTGGGGGCTGCTCGCCGACCAGCGGCCCAGCACCCACCCCGTCGCCGGCAACGGCGAGGACGACGCGACCGCGGCGCTGCAGAACTTCGACGGCATCTCCTACGCCAAGGGCTCCAGCATCCTCAAGCAGCTCAACGCGACCATGGGCGACGAGGTGTTCCTGGCCGGGGTGCGCGACCACCTCCAGGGCCACTTCTACGGCAACGCGACGATGCACGACCTGCTGGCCAGCTGGACCCGCGCCGGGGCCGTCGACCTGGGCGCCTTCGCCGACAACTGGCTGGTCACCGCCGGCCCCGACCGGATCGTGCTCGACCGGGGGGCCGGGCGCCTGCTGCGCACCCCGCCGACCGGGCACCCCGCCGACCGGGCCCACACGCTGCGCGTGGCGACCCGCTCCCCCGGCGACGCCGGGTGGCAGGTCGACGAGCTGGTCGTCGACGCCGCCGAGACGTCGTACGACGCGCCGGCGGGGGCCGCGGTGCTCCTCGACCCCTTCGAGGACACCTGGGCGGTCACCGAGCCCGACGCGGTGACCACGGCGCTGCTGCCCGGGCTGGTCGCCTCCACCGGCGACCCGCTGCTGCGCGCGGGGATGTGGAACTCGGTGCGCAGCGCCTACCACCACGCCCGCGTGGCGCCCGAGGCCGTCCTCGACCTGCTCGAGGCGTGGCTGCCCGCCGAGGACCAGGACGCGGCGCTGCAGTACACGCTGGGCTGGGTGCTGGCGAAGGTGGTGCCGCTGGCCGCCGACCCCGGGACCGCCGCGGCGCGGGTGCACACCGCCTCGCTCGCGGCCGCGCAGGCGGCCGAGCCCGGCTCGACGCTGCAGCTCGCGGCCTACCAGGCCGCGGTCTCCTCGTGCGCCGCCACCGACCTGCTCGAGGGGTGGCTGATGGGCCGCGACCTGCCCGCCGGGGTCGAGCTCGACCTGGCGCTGCGCTGGCGGGTGCTGGTGCGGCTGGCGGTGCTCGGCGCCGTCGACCGCGACGACCTCGACGCCCACCTGGAGGCCGAGCCGACCGCCGTCTCCCGCGTCGAGCACACCCGCGCGATCGCCTCGATGCCGACCGCCGAGGCGAAGGCCTGGGCCTGGGAGCGCTTCACCGGCGAGACGACGGCCCCGAACTACGAGCTCGAGGCTGCCGGCGAGGGCATGTGGCGGGCCGGGCAGGACGAGCTGCTGGCGCCGTACGTCGCCCGCTACTTCGACGAGCTGCCCCGCACCGCCGAGGTGCACAGCGGCTGGGTGCTGGCCGACGTGGCCGAGGCGTTCTTCCCGCTCACCAGCCTCGACGACGCGACGCTCGAACGGGCGCGGGCCCTCATCGCGCGGCCCGACCTCGATTCCTCGCTGCGCCGCCGCGTCGTCGACACCACCGACGAGCTCGAGCACCGGCTCGCGGTCCGACGAGCCTTCGCAGGGCAGTGACGTGACGGGGCAGACGTGACCGGGCTGGCCCGGCGGCCGGGCCCGACGGTCCGCACCCGCGTCACCGAGCACGTGGGCGACGAGGTCCGTCACCACGAGGACCGGCTGGCCACCGAGGAGCCGCTGGAGGTGCGCCTGGTCTGGCCGGGCGCACCGGCCCGGCGGGTGTGGGTCACCATGCGCACCCCCGGCCACGACTTCGAGCTGGCCGCGGGCTGGGTGCGCCACGAGGGGCTCCTCTCCCCCGGCGCCGGGCTGTCGGGCGTGGCCTACTGCACCGACGCCGACCTGACCCGCGAGCAGGAGCTCAACGTGGTGACGGTCGCCCTCGACGCACCGCCCGCCCGCGAGCCCGGGCAGCGCCACGACGGGCTCTCCGCGGGCTCCTCGGCCTGCGGGGTGTGCGGCGCCGACAGCGTGGCCGACGCCCTGTCGGTGACCGCCGACGTCCCCTGGACCGGCGCGCTGCCCCCGCCCGACGTCGTACGCCGCCTGCCCGACCGGCTGCGGGAGTCGCAGCGGGTCTTCGACCGCACCGGTGGCGTGCACGCCGCCGGCCTGGCGACCGCCGAGGGCGAGCTGCTCGTGGTCCGCGAGGACGTCGGGCGCCACAACGCCGTCGACAAGGTGACCGGTGCCCGGCTGCTGGCCGGCGCGTCGCCCGCCGAGGCCTGCCTGGTGGTCTCGGGTCGCGCCGGCTTCGAGCTGGTGCAGAAGGCGGTCTCGGCCGGGGTCGGCTCCCTGGTCGCCGTCGGCGCACCCACCTCGCTCTCGGCCCGCCTGGCCGCCGAGCACGGCCTCGCGCTCTGGGGCTTCGTGCGCGGCCAGCGCGCCGTGCGCTACTGCTGAGCCCCGCCGGTCGCAGGCACCGGGCTGCACGGACAGGACCCCCGCCGCCTCACGGCGACGGGGGTCCGGCTGCTGCAGGTGGTGCGGTGCCTCAGCGGTCGAAGCGGTCGGCCTCCATGACCTTGTCCCAGGCCGCGACGAAGTCGTGGACGAACTTCTCCTTCGCGTCGTCGCTGGCGTAGACCTCGGCGAGGGCGCGCAGCTCGGAGTTGGAGCCGAAGACCAGGTCGGCGCCGGTGGCGGTCCAGCGGGTCTGGCCGGCGGCGTCGGCGATCTCGTAGACGTTCTCGTCGTCCTGGGAGGCCCGCACCTTGTTGCCGGGCGTGAGCAGGTTGACGAAGAAGTCGGTCGAGAGGACGCCCGGGCGGTCGGTCAGGACCCCGTGGCGCGAGCCGCCGACCGTGGCGCCCAGGCTGCGCATGCCGCCGAGCAGCACGGTCAGCTCGGGAGCGGTCAGGTCGAGCATGTACGCCCGGTCGACCATGAGCGCCTCGGCCGGGATCTTCTCGCCGTCGCGCAGGTAGCCGCGGAAGGCGTCGGCGCGGGGCTCGAGGAAGCGGAACGAGTCGGCGTCGGTCTGCTCGGCGCTGGCGTCGGTGCGCCCGGGACGGAACGGCACCTCGACCTCGACGCCACCCTCGCGGGCGGCCTGCTCGACGGCCGCGACGCCGCCCAGCACGATCAGGTCGGCCAGCGAGATCCGCTTGCCGCCCGACTGGGCGTCGTTGAACTCCTGCTGCACGCGCTCGAGGGTCGCCAGCGCGGTGGCCAGCTCCTCGGGCTCGTTGGCCGCCCAGTCCTTCTGCGGAGCCAGGCGGATCCGTGCGCCGTTGGCGCCACCGCGCAGGTCGGTCTTGCGGAACGACGAGGCGGAGGCCCAGGCGGTCGCGACCAGGCGCTGCGGGCTCAGGCCCGAGTCGAGCAGCGTCGCCTTGAGCGAGGCCACGTCGGAGTCGTCCACGAGCTCGTGGTCGACGGCCGGCACGGGGTCCTGCCACAGCTGCGCCTCGGGGACCCAGGGGCCGCGCAGCCGCTCGATCGGGCCCATGTCGCGGTGCAGCAGCTTGTACCAGGCGCGGGCGAAGGCGTCGGCGAACTCGTCGAGGTTCTCGTGGAAGCGGCGCGAGATCTTCTCGTACGCCGGGTCCATGCGCAGCGACAGGTCCGTGGTCAGCATCGTGGGCTTGCGCTTGGGCGAGTCCTCGGTCGGGCCGGGGATGATCGCCTCGGCGTCCTTGGCCTCCCACTGCCAGGCCCCGCCGGGGCTCTTGACGAGCTCCCACTCGTGGCCGAAGAGCATGTCGAAGAAGCCGTTGCCCCACTGGGTGGGGGTGGGCGTCCAGGTGACCTCGAGGCCGGAGGTGATGGCGTCGGCGCCCTTGCCGCTGCCGTACCCGCTGGTCCAGCCGAAGCCCTGCTCGGTGATCTCGGCCGCCTCGGGCTCGGGGCCGACGTGGTCGTCGGCCACGGCCGCGCCGTGGGTCTTGCCGAAGGTGTGGCCACCGGCGATGAGGGCGACGGTCTCCTCGTCGTTCATCGCCATCCGGCCGAAGGTCTCGCGGATGTAGTGGGCGGCCTTGAGCGGGTCGGGCTCGCCCTGCGGGCCCTCGGGGTTGACGTAGATCAGGCCCATCTCGGTGGCGCCGAGGTCCTCGACCATGGTGCCGTCGCCGGTGTAGCGGCCGTCGGCCAGCCACTCGTCCTCGGCACCCCAGAAGACCTCCTCGGGCTCCCACACGTCGGCGCGGCCGAAGGCGAAGCCGAAGGTCTCGAAGCCCATGTCCTCGAGCGCCACGTTGCCGGCGAGCACGAGCAGGTCGGCCCACGAGATCTTCTGGCCGTACTTCTGCTTGACCGGCCAGAGGAGGCGACGGGCCTTGTCGAGGTTGGCGTTGTCGGGCCAGGAGTTGAGGGGCGCGTAGCGCTGCATGCCCTGGCCCGCCCCGCCGCGACCGTCGAAGAGGCGGTAGGTGCCGGCGGCGTGCCAGCTCAGGCGGATCATCAGACCGCCGTAGTGGCCGAAGTCGGCCGGCCACCAGTCCTGCGAGGTGCGCAGCACGTCGACGACGTCGGCCTTGAGGGCGTCGACGTCGAGCTGCTCGAGGGCCTGGTTGTAGTCGAAGTCGGCGCCCAGCGGGTCGCCCTTCGAGGAGTGCACGCGCAGCGGGGACAGGTCGAGCCGGTTGGGCCACCAGTCCATGTTGGTGCGGGGGGTCACGCCCTCACGGGGCGTGGGGCCCGGGATGCCGGGGTTCTCGCTCTCGGTGCCGCCGTGCTTCTGGGTGGCGCTCTCCTGGGCGGCGCCGCTCACGGGGCACCCCTGCTGCTCGTTGGTCATTGACTGCCTTTCCGTACGGGTGCGCGCTCTGACATGTGTTGCGTTGATCTGGCGGTGGTTCAGGGTCCTGCGGTGGTGCAGTCGGGGCAGGTGCCCCAGTAGACGACCTCGGCCTCGTCGACCGCGAAGCCGTGGTGGTCGCTGGCGGTGAGGCACGGCGCCTCGCCGACGGCGCAGGCGACGTCGACGATCGCCGCGCAGCCGCGGCACACGAGGTGGTGGTGGTTGTCGCCCACCCGGGTCTCGTAGCGCGCCACCGACCCCGCGGGCTGGATGCGTCGCACCAGCCCGGCGGTGGTGAGCGCGCGCAGCACGTCGTAGACCGCCTGGTGGGAGACCTCGCCGAGGTCGGCCCGCACGCTGCGCAGGATCGTGTCGGTGTCGCTGTGCGGACGCTCCTGCACGGCCGTCAGCACGGCGACCCGGGGTCGGGTCACGCGCAACGAGGCGGCACGCAGCATCGCCTCGAAGGTGCCGGCGCCCGTGCCGGCAGGCACGTCCTCGGAGAGTGGCGCGGCGTCGCTGGTCGTCATGGCAGCGAGTATGCCCCACTTGTCTGGAATGGTTCAAGACAAGGTCTGCGCCGGGCGTGTCGGGGAGCCTCAGCCCAGGCGGCGCACCAGCGCGCGACCCAGGTCGCGACCGCTCAGCCAGGCGCCCTCGACCCGCGGCCGCGCCGACCAGGCGTCGCCGCAGACGCCCAGCAGGTCCTCGCCGAGCAGGTACGTCGCGTGCTCGCGCCCGCGCGTCGGGCGGGCCATGCTCCACCGGTGCACGTGGGCGTGGCCCGGCTCCTGCCCGGCCCCCACCAGCCGGCCCAGCGCGGCCACCAGGGCGGGTCCGGCGCCGGCCGGGTCGTCGAGGTGCCGGGCGGCGAGCCGCGGCGTCGAGTGCGCGACCAGGACCGGGGCGTCGTCGCCACGGCGCCGACCGTCGTCGGCGATCCACGACAGGTCGGGGTCGTCGTTGACGAAGGCGCCGTGCGGCAGGTCGCGCCAGCACCGCGCGGCGTACGTCGCGGTGAGCGCCAGCACGGGCTCGAAGTCGACGTCGAGCGCGGCGTGCACGTCGGCGTGGGCGCCCGGGTCGAGCAGCCGGGCCGCCTGTGGGTCGGGCATCGCCAGCACGACCGCCGCGGCGGGCTCGCCGTCGACCTCGAGGCCGCCCGTCGCCGAGCGCCCTGCGCGCGCCACCTCGCGGCCCGGCACCACGTCGAGCCCCTCGGCCAGGGACTCCACCAGGCTGCGGATCCCGCCCGGGGTGCCCCAGCGCAGCGGACCCGACGTCACCTCCGGCTCCTCCCCGGGGGCCAGCACGCCGAACGTGTCGGTCCACGGCTGCGCCAGGCCGCGCTCGCGCCACCCCTCGACCACGGCCGCGAAGTCGTCGTCCTCCACGGTCAGGTACGACGCCCCGATGTCGGCGGGCCTGCCCTCGAAGCGGCGGCTGGCCATCCGTCCGCCGAGGCGGCGCCCGCGGTCGAGCAGGCGCACCGCGACCCCGGCCTCGTGCAGCTCCCGGGCGCACGCCACCCCGCTGATCCCGGCACCCACCACGACGACCTGCTGCTGCGCCACCCGACCTGTCATGTGACCAGCCTGCCAGCGCACCCCCGGCGTGGGACCACCTCGTTGTCGGTGGCCCCTCCTAGCGTCAGTGCCATGCGCATCCTCCACACCTCCGACTGGCACCTGGGCCGGTCCTTCCACCGTGAGGGGATGCTCACCCACCAGGCCACCTACCTCGACCACCTGCTCGAGGTCGTCGAGGCCGAGCGGGTCGACCTCGTGGTGGTCGCCGGCGACGTCTACGACCGGGCGCTGCCGCAGGTCGACGCCGTCCGGCTGGCCGACGACACCCTGGCACGCCTGGCGGCCTCACGGGCCCGGGTCGTGATCAGCAGCGGCAACCACGACTCCGCCCGCCGGCTGGGCTTCAGCGCGCGGCTCATCGACTCGGCCGGGGTGCACCTGCGCACCGACCCGGCGGGCGTCGGCACCCCGGTGGTGCTGGGCGACGAGCACGGCGAGGTGGTGGTGCACGCGCTGCCCTACCTCGACCCCGACGCGGTCCGCGAGCCGTGGGGCCTGGGGGCCCGGTCGCACGCCGCCGCCCTCGGCGAGGCGATGCGCCGGGTGCGCCTCGACCTGGCCGCACGCCCGGGCGCCCGGTCCGTCGTGCTGGCGCACGCCTTCGTCGGTGGCTCGGGCGACGCGCTCCAGGCCAGCGACTCCGAGCGCGACATCAGCGTCGGCGGCGTCTCGCTGGTGCCCACCTCGCTGTTCGAGGGCGTCGACTACACCGCCCTGGGCCACCTGCACGGGCGCCACGTGCTCACCGAGACCGTCCGCTACTCGGGCTCGCCGCTGGCCTACTCCTTCTCCGAGGCCGACCACCGCAAGGGGTCGTGGCTGGTCGACCTGGGCCCCGACGGCGTGCGCTCCACCGAGTTCGTCGAGGCCCCGGTGCCCCGCCCGCTGGCCCGGCTGCGCGGCACGCTCGAGGAGCTGCTGGGCGACCCGGCGCTCGAGCGCCACGAGGGCTCGTGGGTGCAGGCGAGCCTCACCGACGCCGACCGCCCGGTCCAGGCCATGGACCGGCTGCGCCGCCGCTTCCCGCACACCATGGTGCTCACCTTCGAGGGCCGGGTGCCCGGGCTGGGTGCGCTGCCGGCCCGACCCAGCGCCGGGCGCAGCGACCACGACGTCGTCGCCGAGTTCGTGCGCACCGTGCGCGGCACCGCCCCCAGCGACGACGAGGCCGCGCTGCTGCGCGAGGCCGTCGACTCGTGCTGCGAGGACTCCACCGCCGACCCCGTCGAGCGGACCGTCGAGCGGGGGGTCGGCTGATGCGCCTGCACCGCCTCGAGATCACCGCCTTCGGCCCGTTCCCCGACACCGTCGAGGTCGACCTCGACCGGCTCTCCGAGAGCGGGCTCTTCCTGCTCACCGGGCCCACCGGCGCCGGGAAGACCAGCGTGCTCGACGCGGTGTGCTTCGCCCTGTACGGCGACGTGCCCGGCGACCGGGCCGGGGCCAAGCGGCTGCGCTGCGACCAGGCCGCCCCCGGGGTGGCGCCCCGGGTCGAGCTCGAGCTGACCCTGTCGGGGCGCCGCTTCCGCCTGGTGCGCTCACCGGCGTGGGAACGAGCCAAGAAGCGCGGCACCGGCACCACCACCGAGCCCGCCCACGTCGTCGTCTCCGAGCGTCGCGACGGCGGGTGGGAGACCCTCTCGACCCGCCTCGACGAGACCGGCCACCTCATGGGCGAGCTGCTCGGGATGAACCTCGTGCAGTTCACCCAGGTCGCGCTCCTGCCGCAGGGTCGCTTCCAGGCGTTCCTGCGTGCCCGCTCCGACGAGCGGCACCGCCTGCTCCAGCAGCTCTTCCGGACCGGCCGGTTCGAGCAGGTCGAGGCCTGGCTCAAGGAGCGGCGCACCCGCCTGCGCCGGGACTCCCAGGAGGTGGAGGAGCAGGTCGCCGACCTGGCCAGCCGGATCAGCGAGGCGGCCCGCGCCGACCTGCCCGGCACCGTCGCACCGGGGGCCGACGCGGCAGCCGCCGCCGAGCCCCCCGACCTGGGCCTGCTGGCCGACGACGGCAGCCTCCAGGTGTGGGCCGACGACCTGGCCGGCACCACCAGCACGGCGCTGTCCGCACGTCGCCAGGAGCTCGAGCAGCTCGCTGACGTGGAGCGTCGCGCCGCCCACGACCTCGGGGTCGCCCGCGAGCGCGCCGCGCTGCGCGAGCGCCACCGGGAGGCGCTCGTCGAGCACGACACCCTCGTGGCTGCGAGCGACCGGCACACCCACGACCTCGAGCGGCTGGACCGGGCACGACGAGCCGCCGCCGTCGTCCCCCTGGGCGGGCTGGCCCGACGGGCCCGCGCCCGGGTCGAGGAGGCCCGGGCCCACGCCGGGTCGGCCGCAGCGACGGCGGCCGGCGTGCTGGGCGCCGACCACCCGCTCGACGACCCCGCGGCCCTGGCGGCGACCCACCGGGAGGCTCGCGCCGCCGTCACCACCCTCGAGACCCTGCGACCGCGGCTGCGCCGCCTGCACGAGACCGGCGCCCGGCTCGAGGACCTGCTCCGGCAGCAGACCCGCGACGCCCACCGGGTCGAGGAGCTCGAGGTGGACCTCCACCGGCTGCCCGGCGAGGTGCACGCCGCCCGCGAGGCGCTGGCCTCGCTGCGCGACCGGGCGGAGCGGGCCCCCGGACTGCGCGAGCGCCTCGACGTCGTGCTCGCCCGCACGGCCGCCCACGACGAGGTCGAGCACCTCGTCGCCGTGGCCGCACAGGCCCGCAGCGAGTGGCTCGAGGCCCGCGAGCGCGCCGCGGCCGCCCACGAGCACCTCCTGGCCGTGCGCGAGGCACGCATCGAGTCGATGGCCGCCGAGCTGGCCGGTGCCCTGGTCGTGGGTGGGTGCTGCCCGGTGTGCGGCTCCGACGAGCACCCCACCAAGGCGGTCGCCGCGCCCGGCGCCGCCGACGCCGGGTCCGAGCGCGCCGCCCAGCGCGCCCTCGACGACGCCAAGAGCCACGAGCACCTGCTCGACACCCGGCACCGTGACCTCCTCACGCGCCTCGAGGTCGCTCGCGAGCGCACCGGCGGCACGACGCGCGAGGAGCTGGCCGAGCAGTCCGAGCAGCTGCGGGCCGACCTCGCGCGTGCCCAGGCCGCCGCGACCGAGCAGGCCGCGGCCACCGAGCGGCTCGACCAGCTCGAGGCGACCCTCGCCACCACCGCCCAGCAGCACACCGCGCTGGTCGCCGCCTGCACCGGGCACCAGGCCGGCGCCGCGGCCCTGCGCCACGAGCTGGAGGCCACCCGCGCCGACGTCGCCGCGGCGCTCGCAGCCGCCGACCACGACCTGTGCGACGAGCACGGCGAGCCCGACCCCGACACCGACACCGACCCCGACACCGACCACCTCGCCCGGCAGCTCGAGGCCCTCCTGGAGCACCACCGCGCCCGGGCCGCGGCCGCCGACGACCTCGTCTCGGCCCTCGAGGCGCTCGCCTCCACCGAGCAGGCGGCGCTCGAGGCGACCCGGGCGGCCGACGACGCCGCGGCCCAGCACGACTTCGCCGACACCGGCGCCGCCGAGGCGGCGTACGTCGACGAGGCGGGGCTGCGGGCGCTGGAGCAGCGCACCGCCGACCACCAGCGCCGCCTCGACCGGGTCGAGCAGGTCCTCGCCGACGTCGCCGCCCGCCTCGAGGCCCTACCCCCGGAGCCGGAGGGCGAGCCCGACGCGGCGGCGGCCGTCGCGGCCCGGCACGAGGCCCACGCCCGCGCGCGGCGGCGCGTCGAGGAGGTCGGCGCCGAGGTGGCCACCCTCGCGGCCCGCCGCGACCGGCTCGGCGGGCTCACCCTCGACCTCGCCGAGCGGCTGCGCGCCTGGGCGCCGTTGCGTCGCGACCTGGCCCTGGCCACCCGGCTCGGCACCTTCGTCGAGGGTCGCTCGAGCGACAACCACCTCCAGATGCGCCTGTCCGCCTACGTCCTGGCCTACCGGCTCTCCCAGGTGGTGGCCGCGGCCAACGAGCGCCTGACCCGGATGTCGGAGCACCGCTACAGCCTCGAGCACACCGCCCAGCGGGGTGCGGGCGAGACCCGCGGCGGGCTGAGCCTGCGGGTGCGCGACGACTGGTCGGGCGAGGCGCGGGACCCGGCGACGCTGTCGGGCGGCGAGACGTTCGTGGTCTCGCTGGCCCTGGCCCTGGGGCTGGCCGACGTCATCACCGCCGAGGCGGGCGGGGCCGAGCTCGACACGCTCTTCGTCGACGAGGGCTTCGGCTCCCTCGACGCCGACACCCTCGAGGACGTCATGGACGTGCTCGACTCGCTGCGCGAGGGCGGCAGGGTCGTGGGCGTGGTCAGCCACGTCGCCGAGATGCGCGACCGGATCCCCACCCAGCTGCGGGTCCGCAAGTCGCGCAGCGGCTCGACGCTGGCGGTCGCGGGCGCCGCGATCGGCTAGGTTCACGCCCATGAGCCGGCCCAGCCTCGACGCGACCTTCCAGGCCCTGCCGCACCGCCGCCTCGGCGAGGTGGCCCTGGCCCGCGCCGCGGAGCTCGGCGTCAGCCACGCCGACTTCCGCTTCGAGCGGGTGCGCTACCAGGACCTCACCGCCCGCGACGGGGTGCTCCAGGCCGCCGACGACTCCGTCGACGTCGGCTTCGCCGTCCGTGTCGTCCACCGGGGCGCCTGGGGCTTCGCGTCCGGCGTCGTGCTGACCGAGCCGGAGGCGCGCAGCGTCGCCGAGCGGGCCGTCGCCGTCGCCGAGGTCGCCGCCACGATGACGAGCACGCCGGTCGAGGTGGCCCCCGAGCCGGTCCACGACGACGTCACCTGGGTCTCCGACTACGAGGTCGACCCGGTCGAGGTGCCGACGGCCGAGAAGGCGGCGGTCCTGGTCGAGTGGACCCGCCGGCTGCGCGAGCACGCCGCGGTCGAGCACGCCTCGGCCTTCCTCAGCGCCGTGCGCGAGAACAAGTACTACGCGGACCTGCACGGCACCCGCACCACCCAGCAGCGGGTCCGGCTGCAGCCCGGCTTCGAGGCGATGGGCTCCCACGGCGACGTCTTCGACTCGATGGCCTCCCTCGCGCCCCCGGTGGGGCGCGGCTGGGAGTACGTCACGGGCTCGCCCCAGGTGGCCTGGGACTTCGACGCCGAGGTCGCCGAGGTGCCCGATCTGTTGGCCGAGAAGCTCGCCGCGCCCGGCGTCGAGGCGGGCCGCTACGACCTGGTCGTGCACCCCTCCAACCTCTGGCTGACCATCCACGAGTCCATCGGCCACGCCACCGAGCTCGACCGGGCCCTGGGCTACGAGGCCAACTACGCCGGCACGTCGTTCGCCACCTACGACCAGCTCGGCACCCTGCGCTACGGCTCACCGGCGATGAACGTCACCGGCGACCGCACCTCGGTGCACGGGTTGGCGACCACCGGCTACGACGACGAGGGCGTCGCCGCCCAGGAGTGGGACATCGTCTCCGACGGTGTGCTGGTCGGCTACCAGCTCGACCGCTCGATGGCCGCGATGAAGCCCGAGCTGGCCGGGCCCGAGCACCCGCGCGGCCGCTCCAACGGCTGTGCGTACGCCGACTCCCCCGGCCACGTGCCGATCCAGCGGATGGCCAACGTCTCCCTGCGGCCCGACCCCGACGGGCCGGGGACCGACGAGCTGATCGGCCGCGTCGAGCGCGGCATCTACGTCGTCGGTGACCGGTCGTGGTCGATCGACATGCAGCGCTTCAACTTCCAGTTCACCGGTCAGCGGTTCTACCGCATCGTGGACGGCGAGCTGGCCGGCCAGGTGCGCGACGTCGCCTACCAGGCCACGACGACCGAGTTCTGGGGCTCGCTCGAGGCGGTCGGCGGTCCGCAGACCTACGTCGTGGGCGGCGCCTTCAACTGCGGCAAGGCCCAGCCGGGCCAGGTCGCCTCGGTCAGCCACGGCTGCCCGACCTCGCTCTTCCGCGACGTGCGGATCCTGAACACCACCGAGGAGGCGGGTCGCTGATGACCTCCCCGAGCCACGCCCCCCACGTCACCACCCCGCAGTCGCTGGTCGAGCAGGGCCTGGCGGCCAGCGTCGCCGACGACTGCGTGGTCGTCGTGCGCGACACCACGAGCGCCAACCTGCGCTGGGCCGGCAACACGCTGACCACCAACGGCGTGATGCACCGGGTGCACGTCAGCGTGGTCTCCTTCGTGCGCGGCCCGGGCGGCACCGCCACCGGCACCGTCTCCTCGACGGCGACCACCCAGGCACAGGTCACCGAGCTCGTGCGGGCGGCCGACGCCGCGGCTCGGGCCGCCGAGCCGGCCGAGGACGCCGCCGACCTGGTGCCCGAGCGGGTCTCCCCCGACTGGGAGGACGCGGCGGTGCCCACCGACATCCACACCTACGACGCCTTCGCCCCGGCGCTCGGCGAGGCGTTCGGCCGCGCGGGCGCCGAGGGCCGGGTGCTCTACGGCTTCGTCAACCACGAGGTCACCACCACCTACCTGGGCTCGACGACCGGGCTGCGGCTGCGCCACGTCCAGCCCACCGGTCACTACGGCTGCACCGGCAAGGACGCTGCCCTGACCCAGAGCGCCTGGGTCGGCGGGGCCACCCGTGACTTCGGCGACGTGGACGCGCTGGAGATGGACGCCGCGGTGGCCCGCCGGCTCGCCTGGGGCGCCCGGGGTCGCCACGAGCTGCCCGCGGGGCGCTACGACACCATCCTGCCGCCGTCGTCGGTGGCGGACCTGATGATCTCGGCCTACTGGTCCGCGGGGGCCCGGGTGGCCCACGAGGGGCAGTCGGTCTTCAGCGGCCGCGGGGGCGGCACGCGGATCGGTGAGCAGGTGGCGGCCGCGGGGGTGCACCTCTTCTCCGACCCGCTGCACCCGGGGCTGGAGTGCGCGCCCTTCGTGACCGCCGGCTCGTCGTCCAACGACACCTCGGTCTTCGACAACGGTCTCGCCCTGGGCCGCACCGACTGGATCCGTGACGGCCGGCTCGAGGCCCTGGGCCAGACCCGGCACTCGGCGCGGCTCACCGACCAGCCGGTCACGCCGTACGTCGACAACCTGGTGCTCGACGTCGACGGCGGTGCCGGCCGCGTCGACGACCTGGTCGCGAGCACCGAGCGGGGCCTGCTGCTGACCTGCCTGTGGTACATCCGGGAGGTCGACCCCCAGTCCCTGCTGCTGACCGGCCTCACCCGCGACGGCGTCTACCTCGTCGAGGACGGCGAGGTCACCGGCCTGGTCAACAACTTCCGCTTCAACGAGAGCCCGGTCGACCTGCTGCGCCGCTTCTCGGCCGCGTCGGCGAGCGAGCCGAGCTTCAGCCGGGAGTGGGGCGACGACTACTTCAGCCGCACCGTCACCCCGGCGCTGCGGGTGCCGGACTTCAACATGTCGAGCGTGTCGCAGGCCATGTGACCCGCTGCGGAAGCAGGTGGGGTGGGCGTGCAACCGACCCGGGCCCCCGTGCGTACCCACGCTGAGAACCCGCCGACCCGGCGGGACACCACAGCGAGGAGTGCACCACCATGCGAGCGACCACCCACCCCGTCCCGACCACCCGCGCCGCGCTCGTGCTCGGCGCCACCGGCCTGGCCCTGACCGGCGCCCTCGCGGGCGTCGCGCCGGGCGCCCACGCCGAGGACCCCGGCGCCGGCACCACGACCCACGAGGTCGGCCGGGTGCTGGAGTGCACCGGCAGCTGGCTGCGCCGCCCCGTCATCGCCACCGTCTACGAGAACCGCGGTCTCCTCAACGAGGTCGTCGTGCAGGTCGGCGACGGCCCGCGCGAGGTGAGCGCCGCGACCACCCGCGAGCGCCGGTTCGTGCGCGACGGACGCGTCCGGGCCCGGCTCGACCTCGACGGGCGCACCGCCCGGCTGAGCGGCACCGTGGCCCGCAACGGCCAGCGCTCCACCGTGCACGAGGAGTACGACGACGCCGGTGAGCACGTCGTCGTCGACGGCGTGCACCGCGGGCTCGACACCGACCTCGCGCTGGTGTGGCGCGGACGAGGCACCAGCCTCGACTGCACCGGCTTCGCCTACGACCTGCAGGTCACCCGCACCCCGGCGTGAGGCGGGCGGCCCGCTACTCGGCGAAGGCCTCCAGCGGAGGGCAGGCGCAGACCAGGTTGCGGTCGCCGTAGGCCTGGTCGATGCGGGCCACCGGCGGCCAGTACTTGTCGGGGTCGACCCCGGTGGGGAAGACACCGAGCTCGCGGTCGTAGTCGCGGTCCCACTCGCCCACCAGGCAGCGGGCGGTGTGCGGAGCGCCCCGCAGCGGCGAGCGCTCCGGGCTCCACTCCCCCGCGGCCACGCGGTCGATCTCGCCCTTGATGGCGATCATCGCCTCGCAGAACCGGTCGATCTCGGCCAGGTCCTCCGACTCGGTCGGCTCCACCATGAGCGTGCCGGCGACGGGGAACGACATGGTCGGGGCGTGGAAGCCGTAGTCGACCAGCCGCTTGGCGACGTCGTCGACGCTGACGCCGGTGTCCTTGGTCAGGCCGCGCACGTCGAGGATGCACTCGTGGGCGACCAGGTCGCTGTGGCCGCGGTAGAGCACCGGGAAGTGCTCGCCCAGGCGCGCCGCGACGTAGTTGGCCGAGAGCACCGCCGAGGCGGTGGCCCGGGTCAGGCCCTCGGCGCCCATCATCCGCACGTAGGCCCACGAGATCGGCAGGATGCCCGCCGAGCCGTACGGCGCCGCGGAGATCGGGCCGATCCCCTCGCGCTTCCCGGCCTCGGGGTGCAGCGCGTGCGAGGGCAGGTAGGGCGCGAGGTGGGCGCGCACCGCGACCGGGCCGACGCCGGGGCCGCCCCCGCCGTGCGGGATGCAGAAGGTCTTGTGGAGGTTGAGGTGCGAGACGTCGCCGCCGAACTCACCGGGCTTGGCGTAGCCGAGCAGGGCGTTGAGGTTGGCGCCGTCGACGTAGACCTGGCCGCCGTGCTCGTGCACCACCCGGCACAGCTCGGTGATGGACTCCTCGTAGGCCCCGTGCGTGGAGGGGTAGGTGACCATGATGGCGGCCAGGTCGTCGGCGTGCTTCTCGCACTGCGCGCGCAGGTCGTCGAGGTCGACGGAGCCGTCGGCCCCGGCCTTGACGACCACCACCCGCATCCCCGCCATCACGGCCGAGGCAGCGTTGGTGCCGTGGGCCGAGCTCGGGATCAGGCACACGTCGCGCCCGGTGTCGCCGTGGGCGCGGTGGTAGCCGCGGATCGCCAGCAGCCCGGCCAGCTCGCCCTGGGAGCCGGCGTTGGGCTGGATGGAGACCCGGTCGTAGCCGGTGACCTCGGCGAGCCACTCCTCCAGCTGTCCGACCAGCTCGCGGTAGCCCTCGGCGTCCTCGGCCGGGGCGAAGGGGTGCAGGTCGGCGAAGCCCGGCAGCGAGACCGGCTCCATCTCGGTGGTGGCGTTGAGCTTCATCGTGCACGAGCCCAGCGGGATCATGCCGCGGTCGAGGGCGTAGTCGCGTGCCGAGAGGCGGCGCAGGTAGCGCAGCATCTGGGTCTCGCTGCGGTGCAGCGAGAAGACCTCGTGGGTCAGGTAGTCGGTGGTGCGCAGCAGCGCCTGCGGCAGTGCGTCGTCGGTGGTGCGGTCGAGGGCCTCGACCGCCGCGTCGTCGATGGCCGGTGCCGTCACCCCGGTGCCGTCGGTGCCGCGGGCGAAGGCCTGCAGCACGCGCACCAGGGTGGAGACCGTCGTGGTCTCGGAGGTGGAGATGCCCACGGTGTCGGCGTCGGTCAGGCGCAGGTGCAGCCCCAGCTCGCGGGCGGCCTCGACCACGTCGGCGGCTCGTCCGGGCACCGGCACGGTGAGGGTGTCGAAGAACTCGTCGTGGGCGACCGGGTGGCCGGCCTCGCCCAGCGCGGCCGCCAGCACCGCGGCGTAGCGGTGGGTGCGGGTCGCGATCGCCCGCAGCCCCTCGGGACCGTGGTAGACGGCGTACATCGAGGCGACGACGGCCAGCAGCACCTGCGCGGTGCAGATGTTGGAGGTCGCCTTGTCGCGGCGGATGTGCTGCTCGCGGGTCTGCAGGGCCAGGCGGTAGGCCGGGCGTCCCTCGGCGTCGACGGAGACCCCGACCAGGCGGCCGGGCAGGTGCCGCTCGAGGCCCTGCGCGACCGACATGAAGCCGGCGTGCGGGCCGCCGTAGAACAGCGGCACACCGAAGCGCTGCGAGGAGCCGACGACCACGTCGGCGCCCATCGAGCCGGGCGACTCCAGCAGGGTCAGGGCCAGCAGGTCGGCGGCCACCACGGCCAGGGCGCCCCGCGCGTGGGTCTCCTCGATGAGCGGGCGGGGGTCGAGCACCCGGCCCGACGCGCCGGGGTACTGCACCAGGACGCCGCAGAGCTCGCCGTCGGGGAGCCCGGAGGACAGGTCGGCGACCACCACGTCGATGCCCAGCCCCTCGGCCCGGGTGCGCACCACGTCGATGGTCTGGGGCAGGGCGTCGGCGTCGACGACGAAGGGGCCGCTGGCCTTGCGGTTCCCGCGGCGCACCAGGGTCATCGCCTCGGCCGCCGCGGTGCCCTCGTCGAGCAGCGAGGCGTTGGCGGTGGGCAGGCCGGTGAGGTCGCCGACCACCGTCTGGAAGTTGATGAGCGCCTCGAGGCGGCCCTGGGAGATCTCGGGCTGGTACGGCGTGTAGGCGGTGTACCAGGAGGGGTCCTCCAGCACGTTGCGCCGCACCACCGGCGGGGTGGTCGTGGCGTGGTAGCCCAGCCCGATCATCGCCTCGGCCGGCCGGTTGGCGGCAGCCAGGGCACGCAGCTCGCGGGCGGTCTCGGCCTCGCTCAGGGCCGGCGGCAGCGCCAGCTCGCCGGCCTGGCGGATGCCGCCGGGCACGGCGGCGTCCATCAGCGCGTCGAGGGAGCCGAAGCCGAGCCGGTCGAGCATCGTGGTGACGTCGTCGGGGCGCAGGCCCACGTGACGGTCGACGAAGGGCGACGCGGAGTCGAGCTGGGTGAGCGTGGGGCGGTCTGACACGGTGGCGGGCTCCTCGGGAGTGGTCGTCCGGGCGCCTCCCCCTCTGTCACGCGCAGCGCGCTCCAGAGTTGCCTGGCCCGCGCGGTCCTGGCGCCTGAGAGGTTCCGGGGAGGAATTGCCCCTTCGGCGCCCCGGTACGCCGCCGTGGTGGCCGGCTCCGGGGACTCTCCCGCACGGGATGGTCAGCGGGCCCCAATCTACTACCCCGGGCCCCGGGCAGGTGCGTGGGTCAGCCGGCGCTGCGCGCGGCGCGTCGTGCCGCCAGCTCGTCGCCGGCCCCGCCCGTGGACTCGTCGTCGGCCGCGGTGCGCTCGCTGGGCAGCTCGGCCAGCGTCCCCTCGATCTCGCGCCAGACACCGCCGATGGCGATGCCGAAGACGCCCTGCCCGCCCTGGAGCAGGTCGATGACCTCGTCGTTGCTGGTGCACTCGTAGACCGAGGCGCCGTCGCTCATCAGGGTGACGCGGGTCAGGTCGTCGGTGCCGCGCTCGCGCAGGTGCTGGACCGCGGTGCGGATCTGCTGCAGCGAGATGCCGGCGTCGAGCAGGCGCTTGATCACCTTGAGGATCAGGATGTCGCGGAAGGAGTAGAGCCGCTGCGAGCCCGAGCCCTTGGCGCCGCGCACGGTGGGCTCGACCAGCCCGGTGCGGGCCCAGTAGTCGAGCTGGCGGTAGGTGATGCCGGCGGCGTTGCAGGCCGTGGGCCCGCGGTAGCCGGTGTCGCTGGGCAGCGGCGACACGTCGTCGGTGAAGAGGAGTCCCTGCTCGTCGGCGGCCTCAGCCGCAGCGGCGGCGTCGCGGTTCGTCCGCAGCTCCTGCTCGTGCTCGTTCACGCGGTCCTCCGTGGGTCTACTCCGCTTTGGGCGTAACCCCCGGGGAAGGAGATGCGGTGCCGGGGCAACCACAACGGTGGAGTTACAACGAAGACGACTTCAAGGTATGCCTCCCGGAGACCGGGGTCAAAGACTCCCGCGGCGTGTCGCAACCCTCAACCTGAGGTTGAGGGTGAGCCAACCGGACTCACTCCTGGGGAGCGTCGAAGTCCTCGGGCGTGACGTGGTCGAGGAACTCGCGGAACTTCTCGACCTCGTCCTCCTGCTCGGCGGGCACGGCGAGCCCGGCCTCGTCGAGGACCTCCTCGGAGCACACGATGCGGGTGCCGGTGCGCAGCGCCAGCGCGATCGAGTCGGAGGGCCGGGCGCTGACCTCGGTGCCGGAGCCGAGCACGAGGGTGGCGTAGAAGACCCCGTCGCGCACGTCGGTGATGCGGACCTCGACCAGCTCGTTGCCGGTGGCCTCCAGCACGTCCTTGAGCAGGTCGTGGGTCAGGGGGCGTGGCGGGGTCACCCCCTGCTGGGCGAAGGCGATCGCGGTCGCCTCCACCGCCCCGATCCAGATCGGGAGGTAGCGCTCCCCCGTCACCTCGCGCAGCAGCACGATCGGCTGGTTCGAGGGCATCTCGACCCGGACTCCCATGACATCGACTTCGCGCACATGATCACCTTACGCCGCAGGTGATGAGCCCGCGCGGGGCCCGGGTTCCGCGGGAGGGGCTCAGCGCAGGCCGGCCTTGACCAGCGTGGCGTGCAGGCGCACCGAGAGCGCCGCGATCTCGGTGACGGCCTCGGCGGCACGCCCCTTCGCGCCCGCGTCGCGACCGCGCTCCATCGGTGCGACCACCTGCTGCACCAGGCCGACCTCGCGGTCGGCGGCGGTCTTGAAGGCGCGCAGGTGGCGCGGCTCGAAGCCGAAGTCGGCGAGCTCGCGGGCGGTGCGCGCGATGACCAGCGCGTCGGTGTCGTAGTGACCGGTGCCCGGGCGCGCGCTCAGCAGCCCGAACTGCTCGAGCTGGTCGAGCAGCTCCTCGGTGATCTCGGCGACCTTGACCAGCTCGCGCCGCGAGAGGCGCAGGTCGTCGCGCCGCGCGAACGACGCCGCGCTGGGCAGGCCGTCGGCGGCCAGCGCCACCGACGGCACGGTCGGCACCACCGGTTCGATGGGCGGCGGCTCCAGGCCGCGGTCGATGGCGTCGAGGTGCTCACCGATGACCTTCAGCGGCAGGTAGTGGTCGCGCTGCATCCGCAGCACGTAGCGCAGCCGCTCCACGTCGCCCTCGGAGAACTTGCGGTAGCCCGCGGGCGTGCGCTCGGGCTTGATCAGCCCCTTGTCCTCGAGGAAGCGGATCTTGGGGATCGTGACCTGCGGGAAGTCGGGTCGCAGCAGGTCGAGGACCTGCCCGATGTTCATCCGGGCGCGCGAGCCGCCTGTGGCCGTGTCGACCGGGACCGGACCGGGGACCACGGCTCAGCCGCCCTCGTGCCCCGAGAAGAAGACCAGCCGGTACTTGCCGATCTGGACCTCGTCACCGTCGCTGAGCCGCACCCGGTCGATGCGGTCGCGGTTGACGTAGGTGCCGTTGAGGCTGCCGGCGTCGCTGACGCTGAAGCTCGAGCCGCTGCGGTGGAACTCCGCGTGGCGGCGCGAGACGGTGACGTCGTCGAGGAAGATCTCGCTGTCGGGGTGGCGACCGGCGGTGACCACGTCGGCGTCGAGCAGGAACCTGCTGCCCGAGCCGGGGCCCTTCTGCACCACCAGCAGCGCGTGGCCGGCCGGCAGCGCGTCGACGGCCGCGGCGTCGACGGCGGTGAGCTGGCGGTCGGAGGTCTCGATCCGGCTGCCCTCGCCGGTGCCGGAGGCGCTCATGGCGCCGGCCTGCAGGGAGATGGTCGCGGTCGACTCCCCCGGGCCCTCGCCGACGGCCTGCTCGCCCTGCGGGGCGTCGGCGCTCACCAGGCGGGTGCCGCACTGGGAGCAGAACCGTGCGTCGTCGGGGTTCTTCCTGCCACACGCGGTGCAGAACGGCATCGCTGTCTCCTCCTGTACGACGGGCGCCAACCCTCACCACCGGCTGGAGGGTGAAGGTTGGCCCGAACCTACCAGTCCGACGGGGCCGGGCAAGCCGGACCGGGGCGGCTCATCCCTCGAGCGAGGCCTCGTACGCCGCGGCGTCCATCAGCGAGTCGAGGGCACCGGCGTCGGCGGGCACGACCTCGAAGAGCCAGCCACCGCCGTAGGGGTCGTTGTTGACCAGCTCGGGGGTGGCGTCGAGCGACTCGTTGCGGGCCACGACCTCGCCGCTGAGCGGCGCGTAGATGTCGCTGACCGACTTGGTCGACTCGAGCTCGCCGCAGGTGCTGCCGGCCTCGAGGGCCTCGCCGATCTCGGGCAGCGACACGTAGACGATGTCACCGAGGGCGTCCTGGGCGTACTGGGTGATGCCGATGCGCACCGACCCCTCGTGCTCGCCGGGGCTGCGCACCCACTCGTGCTCGCTGGTGTAGGACAGGTCGTCGGGGTACATGGCGTCTCCTCTGGCTGGCGGTGCGCGCAGGCTACTGCGCGTCCTGGGGGCGGGCGAAGTCCGGCTCGACGGGGTCGGCCACGGCCTCGATGTCGATCGAGGCCAGCTCGGTGATCTCGACCTCGGCGCCCTCGTCCTGCAGGTCCACGCGGGGGCCCTCCAGGATGGTCATCGCGTTGGTCAGCGCCGACGGCGGCCCGATGACGTCGAAGACGTACGGCGCGGCGAGCACCTGCCCGTCGACCTCGAGCCCGCCGACGACGTCGGTGAAGGCGCTCTGCGCGACCAGGCGCACCTGGCCGTTGACCTGGATGGCCTCGGCCCCGGCCACGCGCAGGCTCTGGACCATGTCGACCACGGTGTCGGCGTTGACCGGGGCGGTGACCTCGCTGATCGTGATCCGCACCCCGGGCCCGCGCACCGGCACCAGCCCCGCGAGGATCGCGAGCGTGTCGGCCTCCGACTGCGCCTGCTGCAGGGCCGTGCGCTGGTCGGCGCTGTCGGAGGCCAGCTGGTCGCGGGTGGACTCGAGCCGCTCGATCTCGGCGCGGGCGCGCTGGCTGGTGCCGGCCAGGCCGTCGAGCACCGCGATCAGGTCCTCGTCGCGGTAGCCGGCGTAGGTGTCGTCGGCCTCGGTCGAGCGCACCTGCACCACCGCCGCGAAGGCGACCAGCGCCAGCAGCACCGCCACGACCACCTGGTTGCGGCTGGGGGTGCGCAGCGCCCGGAGCAGCCGGTTGCGCCCCGACTCCGGCACGTCCGAGCGGGTGCGGTCGTCGAGGTCAGGCATGGAAGAGGTGTCGCCGGATGGCGGCGGCGTTGGAGAAGATCCGGATGCCCAGCACCACGATGACGCCGGTGGTCAGCTGGTTGCCCACGCCCAGCTTGTCACCCATCCACACGATGGCCGCCGCGATCACGACGTTGCTGACGAACGAGATCACGAAGACCTTGTCGTCGAAGATGCCGTCGAGGTAGGCGCGCAGGCCGCCGAAGACGGCGTCCAGCGCGGCGACGACCGCGATCGGCAGGTAAGGCTCCATCGAGACGGGCACGTCGGGCTGGAGGACCAGGCCGAGCACGATGCCCAGCAGCAGACCGAGGGCGGCGATCATCGGGGACCCTCCTCGTTCTCTGCGCGCGGCTCGTCGGCCGTCAGTGGTTCGGCCGACAGGAGCGTACGACGTCGGGCCGCGGGCAGCCTCACGGAGGTCAGCGTCTCCTGGGTGTAGCCGAAGCCGAGGGCCTGCGCGACGTTGATCAGCGCGCTCCCGCTGGCGCTCTCCTGGAAGCGGGCCAGCAGGCTGCGGCTGTCACCGATGGCCGTCACGACGTACGGCGGGGCGATCGGCATCGAGTTGACGTTGACGACCACCCCGGAGTTGCGGATCGCGCTGAGCGCGGTAAGCCGCTGGCCGTTGACGGCCACGGCCTCGGCGCCGGCGAGCCACAGGGCGTTGGCGGCCTTCTGCAGGTCGATGTCGCGGATCAGGTTGTCGCCGACGGCCGGGTTCTCGAGGGTGATCCGCACGCCCTCGCCCTGGACCGCGAGGTAGCCGGTGTTGGCCTGGAGGCGCCGCAGCCGGCTCTGCGCCTCCACGGCGGTCTCGGTGAGGCGGGCGACGTTGGCGGTGGCCAGCTCGTTCTGCTCGCGCAGCTCGACGATGCGGTCCTGGAGGTCGGAGACGGTGGCGCGCCGGTCGTTGATCCGCTCGACCAGGGTCGCCCGCCCGGCGCGGTCCACGTCGGCGTCCTGGGCGGTCTGCACCGCCGCGGTGGTGACCAGGACGCCGAAGGCCGCGACCACGACGGCGGCGGTGCGGTGCGGGCGGGAGCGCGAGGAGGGCAGCTGGCCGCGCCCGCGTCGCTCCGCGACGTGGAGGTAGTCCTCGTCCATCGACTGCTGGGTGATGAGCGTGAGCAGGGGCATCGTCACGCGGGGCGGCAGTGCGTCCCGGGCCTCGGTGGCCTCGGCGGACCCGCTGGACCCCGCGGTCTCGCTGGCCCCGCGCTCGTCAGGCACGGGTGGTGCTCCGGCGCTCGGTGGTGGCCAGCAGCCGCCTGACCTGCCAGGCGTACAGGACCCCCGCCCACCAGTAGAGGCCGATGCCCCACAGCGCGAAGGACCAGCCGAAGACCTGCGCGAGCGTGGCGACGGCCCCCTCGCCGTCGCCCAGCAGCAGCAGCGGGAAGGCGTAGAGCAGGTTGAAGGTGGCGGCCTTGCCCAGGAAGTGCACCGGCAGGGAGCTGTAGCCGCGGGTGCGCAGCAGCGGGACCAGCCCCCACATCAGGGCGTCGCCCAGCGGCAGCGAGACGGCCATCCACCAGGGGATGACGTCGCGCAGCGCGAGCCCGACGACCACGGCCAGGATGTAGAGCCGGTCGGCGACCGGGTCGAGCACCTGGCCGAGCACCGAGGTCTGCCCCCAGCGGCGGGCCAGCCAGCCGTCGAGGAAGTCGGTGATGCCGGAGACCACGAGCAGCGCCAGGGCCCAGCCGTCGGCCTCGGGGCCCAGGACCAGCCACAGGAAGACCGGCACCCCGGCCAGGCGCAGGGCGCTCAGCGCGTTCGGGAGCGTCCAGACCCGGCTGCTGCGCTCAGCGTCGTCCACCACAGCTGTCTGCACTCCACCGTCTGGGCTCGTCGGTCGCGTCCTCGTCACGCCGGGCCCGTCCGGCCCGGCGAGCACACCCTAGACGAGGACCTCACGCACCGGCGTCAGCCACCGCGCCGTCGTCGTGGTGCGCCGCGTCGCGGATCTCGCCGACGAGCTCCTCGAGCACGTCCTCGAGGGTGGCCAGGCCCAGGGTGGTGCCCTCGGTGGTGACCACCCGGGCCATGTGCGCCCCGCGCCGCTGCAGCTGCTCGAGGGCGTCGTGCAGGGCGTCGTCGGGCGTGACCGGGGCGAAGGGACGGATCCACTTGTCCTCGAGGGGGCGCGTGCGGCGCTCCTCGTCGGGCTCCAGCACGTCCTTGATGTGCAGGTAGCCCACGAGCTCGCCGTCGTCGGCCTCGACCGGGAAGCGGCTGAACCCGGTGGCCGCGCAGAGCGCCTCGACCTCCGCCGGGGTCGAGCCGCGGCGCACGGTGGTGAGGGTCTCGGCGGGCATCAGCACGGAGGTGACGTCCTTCTCGGTGAAGCCGAGGGCGCCGGCGAGGCGGTCGTACTCGTCGGCCTCGATCAGCCCCTCGCCGCGGGACTCCTCGACCAGCGCGGCGACCTCCTCGCGGGTGAAGGCCGAGCTGATCTCGTCCTTGGGCTCGACCCGCAGCAGGCGCAGGGTGGCGTTGGCGATGGCGTTGAGCGCGACGATCACCGGGCGCAGCAGCGTCACCACGAAGAGCAGCGGCGGGCCCAGGACCAGCGCCGAGCGCTCCGGGCCGGCGATGGCGATGTTCTTGGGCACCATCTCGCCGAGCACCACGTGCAGGAAGACCACGACGGTCAGCGCGATGACGAAGGCGATCGGGTGCAGCAGCGCCTCCGGCACCCCGGCCGCCTCGAAGAGCGGCTCGATGAGGTGGGCGACGGCGGGCTCGCCGACGGCACCCAGGCCCACCGAGCAGATGGTGATGCCGAGCTGGGCGCCGGCCATCATCAGCGAGACGTTCTCCATGGCGTGCAGCGTGGTCCGCGCGACCCGCGAGCCGGCCTGGGCCCGGGGCTCGATCTGGCTGCGGCGCGCCGAGATCAGCGCGAACTCGGCGCCGACGAAGAAGGCGTTGAAGGCCAGCAGGCCGATGGCGATCAGCACGCCGGTGAGGTCACTCATCCTCGTCCTCCTCGGTCGGGTCGCCCTCGAGCAGGCGCAGCGTGAGCCGGTCGACGCGCAGGCCGTCCATGTGCTCGACGCTCAGCACCGCCAGCCGCTCGCGCGGCTCGTCGGGGTCGGACCGGTCGGGCACGGGGACCTCGGCGAGGTCACCGGCCACCGGCACCTTGCCGAGGACCTGGAGCACCAGGCCGGCGATCGTGTCGTAGGCCTCGTCCTCGGGCAGCTCGATGCCGGTGATGTCCTCGACCTCGTCGGGGCGCAGCAGGCCGGAGAGCACCCAGCTGCCGTCGCGGCGCTGGCGGGCCCGGGAGCCGAGCCGGTCGTGCTCGTCGGCGATGTCGCCCACGATCTCCTCCACGACGTCCTCGAGGGTGACGATGCCCGCGTGGCCGCCGTACTCGTCGAGCACGACGGCCATCTGGAAGCCGTCCTCGCGCAGCAGCTGGAGCAGGGGGTCCAGGCGCAGCGAGTCGGGCACCACGATCGGCTTGGCCATCAGGTGCTTGACCTTGGTGGTGGCGCGCTCGTGGACCGGCAGCGCCACGGCGTTCTTGACGTGCACGGTGCCCACGACGATGTCGTCGTCGTCGAGCACCGGGAAGCGGGAGTGGCCCGACTGGCGGGTCAGCTCGATGACGGCCGCGGCCCGGTCGTTGAGCTCGAGCGAGCGGGTGCGCACCCGAGGGGTCATGATCTCGCCGGCGGTGCGGGTCGCGAACTCCACCGAGCGCTCCATCAGCTCGGCGGTGTCGGCGTCGAGGGTGCCCTCGTCGGCCGAGCGCGCGATCAGCGAGGCGAGCTCGGTCGAGCTGCGCGCCGAGCGCAGCTCCTCCTGGGGCTCGACGCCCAGGCGGCGCACGAGCGCGTTGGCGGCGCCGTTGAGGATGCGGATCGGGCCCTTGTTGACGGCCGTGAAGAACCGCATCGGGCCCTGGGTGGCCCGGGCGGTGGCCAGCGGCAGCGCGATGGCCAGGTTCTTGGGCACCAGCTCGCCGAAGAGCATGGTCACGACGGTGCTCACGCTCAGCGCGAAGGCCAGCGCCACCGGCGTCACCGCGCCGTCGGGCACGCCGGCCGCGCCGAGCGGCTCGTCGATGAGGTCGGCGATCGCGGGCTCGGCGAGGAAGCCGATGCCGAGGTTGGTCAGGGTGATGCCGACCTGGGCCCCGGAGAGCTGGGTCGACAGCGAGCGCAGCGCGCTCTGCACCCCGACGGCGGCGGCGTCACCATCGGCGGCGGCCTGCTCGACCTTGGTGCGGTCGACGGTCACGAGCGCGAACTCGGCGGCGACGAAGACGCCGCAGGCGATCACGAGGAACAGGGCTGCGAGGAGCAGCAGGGTGGCGGTCACAGGCGCTCTCCGGGGGCGGGCGCAGCACGGTGGTCAGACCGCGGCGGGCACGAGGAGAGCGGGCGACTTTGGGAGCCGTCCATCGGGGGTGTTCAGGGTCCTTTGCAGATGCGGGCCAGATCGCCGCTGAGTGTAGCGGTCAGGAGCTCCCGCCCCGAGCCGCCGGGTCGCGGCGCACCCGTCCGCCCCCGAAGGAGCTGGCCACCGCGACGTCGTCGAGCACCCGGTACGGCGCGCCGGCGCTGCGGGCCCGGGCCGCCAGGGCCTCGCGCGGCACCGCCTCGGCGCCGGCGACCACCAGCAGGTTGCCGGCGCGGCGGGCGCGCAGGGTGGCCGGCTCGGCGGCCACCAGCACGTGCGGGAGGTGCTCGCGCAGGGCCGCGACCAGGTCCCGGGTGAGCGGGAACGGCGCGCGGTCGCTGACGTTGACCAGGGCCAGCCCGCCGGCGCCCAGCACCCGGGCCAGCTCGCCGGCCGCCTCGAGCGTCACCAGGTCGTCCGGCACCTCGCCGTCGACGAACGCGTCGACGACCACCAGGTCGACCGCGTCGTCGCGCACCGCCGCGAGCCCGGTGCGGCCGTCGTCGCCGCGCACCCGGATCCCGCTGCGGCGCGGCAGCGGCAGCTCGGCGCGCACCCGCTCGGTCAGCGCGACGTCGGGCTCGAGCACGACCTGCCACGAGCCGGGCCGGGTGGCGGCGACGTAGCGCGGCAGCGTCAACCCGGCCCCGCCGACGTGCAGGACCCGCAGGGCCGCGCCCGCCGGGGCGTGGTCGTCGACGACGTCGGCGATGCGCCGCACGTAGTCGAAGGCGAGGTGGCGGGGGTCCTCGAGGTCGACCAGCGACTGGTCGCGCCCGCCGACCCGCACCAGGTGGGCGCCCGGGCGGTCGGTGGCCACGATCTCGACCTGCGTCTGCTGCCCCTCGCTCACCGGGACGCCCCGCCGGCCGGGCGCCACATGGCGGTCGTGCTGCGACCGCCCGGTCCGCGCACCGGCGCGGTGACCCGCCACCCCAGGCGCTCGTAGAAGCCGATCGTGCTGGTGGAGGACGACTCCAGGTGGGAGCCGACGCCCTCGGCGTCGGCGAGCACCAGCCGGTGCTCCAGCAGCGCGGTGGCCGCGCCCCGGGCGTCGGGCTCGGCCCGCGAGGCCAGGTAGGCCAGGTGCCAGTGCGGTTCAGCGGGGCGCGCCCGGCGCGAGGCGGCGCGCGAGCGGGCGGCCGCAGGCAGGCGCCGTACGCCGAAGACGGCCAGCGCGGTGGACAGCTCCCGCCACGACCGCGGCACCGGCGCCCGGTCGGGTCCCGTGGGCGAGGGCGGGTGCCACCACGCCACCGCCAGGAGCCGCTCGTCGCCGCCCCGTCGGCCCACCGCCACCTCGGCGACCCCGTGGGGCAGGTGGTCGATCTCGCCGGCGACGGTGAAGAAGCGCCTCAGCCGCTCGTGACGACGGGCCCGCGGCACGAACGAGGAGAGGTTGGTGCCCTCGGCGAAGGCGCCGGCCAGGAGGTCGGCGGCCTCCGCCAGCTCCTCGCGCCGCATGGCACGGACCTCGACCGCGGCGCTCACGCTCCGGCGCGGTCGATCCGGCGCCGGATCTCCGCGGCGACCGCCTCGGGCACCTCGTCGAGGGACCAGTGCGAGATGCCCTCGAGCGCCACGAAGCGGTAGTCGGCGTCGACGTGGTCGCCGCAGGCGTGCGCCGCCGCCGCCGCGGTGGCCTGGTCCTCCTCGCCCCACACGAAGGTGGTCGGCACCCGCACGTCGGGCAGCGTCGACATGTCGGTCATGGCGCGGTACCAGCCCAGCGCGGGGCCCAGCGCGCCCTCGCGCATCAGGGCGACGTCGCGCTCGACCGCCTCGGCCGGCACCCGGCCCGCGTAGACCGCCCGCAGCCCGGCCTCGCCGTCGGCGAGCAGCGACTCCTCGGCCTCCCCCGGGCGCCGGAAGACCTTGAGGTACGCCGAGCGCTCGCGCTGCTCGGGGTCCTCGACGAGCGCGCGGCCGAAGGCCGCCAGGTGCGGCACGGACAGGGCGGTGAGCGTGTGCAGCCGCTCGGGGTGGTGCCCGGCCAGCCACCACGCGACCGACGCGCCCCAGTCGTGCCCGACCAGGTGCACCCGGTCCCGGCCCAGCGAGTCGACCAGCGCCAGCACGTCGCCGGCCAGCTCCTCGATCGCGTAGGCCCCGACCTCGTCGGGCCGGGCCCGGGGTGAGTAGCCGCGCTGGTCGGGGGCGAGCAGCCGCAGCCCGGTGCCGGCCAGGTGCTCGGCGACCGGGCCCCAGCTCGCGGCGCTCTGCGGGAAGCCGTGCAGCAGCACGACGGGCTCGCCGTCCTCGGGTCCCCAGGTGTGGACGTCGAGGACCAGGTCCCCGAACGGTGTCGCGCGCGGCAGCTCGAGGTGGGCCATGGACGCAGCATGCCAGGCCCGGGCCCGCTCACCCTTCAGGACCGTCCTGGTGGTCCACAGGTTTGGACGGCGTGCGGCGGGGCCATGACCCGGGGTGGACCACCGGCGCCGGGACCCTCCCGGCGCATCGACCCGACCAGGAGCAGCCATGAGCTCGACGATCCCCGTCGCCCCAGCCGTGCACGAGCACGAGTGGGGGTTGCGTGGCGTCGAGTTCGAGGACGGCGCGAGCGTGCGCGTCTTCGAGTGCACCGGCTGCGAGCAGGTCTGGTTCCGGTGAGGTCCGCCTACTCGCCCCACCTCAAGGAGAACCCATGATCATCCTCGGACTCGTGCTGCTGCTGATCGGGCTGCTGGCCAGCATCTCGATCCTGACCACGATCGGCGCGATCCTGCTGGTCGTCGGTCTGGTGCTCAACCTCGTCCCGATCGGCGGCACCCGCCGCCGGGTCTACTAGGCGCGACCCTGCTCGATCGGGGGCGCCGCCGCCAGCTCGAGGCGGCGGCGGCGCTCCCGCAGGCCGCGCACGGCCTCCCCGGTGACGAAGCCCGAGGCGGCGCGCACCGCGCTGAGCCCCGGGTCGACGTCGCGGCCCGCCCCGATGCGGCGCAGCTGGGTCTCGTACCACTCCGACTCCCCCGCCACCCCCGCCACGGTCGGCAGCCGGTAGGCCGGCAGCTCGCCCCCGGGCGCGCCGGCCAGCAGCTTGGCCGGCAGCTCGGGGTCGATGGCCAGCGGACGCCCGAGGCCGATCAGGTCGACGGCGCCCGACTCGAGCAGCGCCTGCATCGCCGCCCGGGTCCGGATGCCGCCGGTCAGCATGATGGGCACGCCGTCGGCGGCGGCGCGGGCCCTCGCAGCGAAGGCTGCGAAGTAGGCCTCCTTCACCGAGGTGCCACCGGGCTGGCCGCCGGACTGGCCATCGGCGCCGACACCGAAGAGCGCCGGGTTCTCGTAGGTGCCGCCCGAGACCTCCACGAGGTCGACTCCCTCGGCCACCAGCAGGCGCACGACCTGCTCGGCGTCGTCCTCGGTGAACCCGCCGTGGCGGAAGTCGGAGGAGTTCAGCTTGACCGCCACCGTGAAGCCGTCCCCGGTGCGCTCCCGCACGGCGCGCACGGCCCCCAGCAGCGCCGCGGCCCGGCCCGCGACGTCCCCGCCCCACCGGTCGGTGCGGCGGTTGACGTGGGGCGAGAGGAACTGCGCGAGCAGGTAGCCGTGGGCCGCGTGCACCTGCACGCCGTCGAGCCCGGCCTCCTCGCAGCGTGCCGCCGCGGCCCCGAACCCGGCCAGCACGTCCTCGACCTCGGCGGCGCTCAGGGCGCGGGGGCGCCGGAACAGCCCCATCATCGCGACCGCCGCGCCCTCGCTGGGCGCGACCGGCTCGCGGGAGACGAAGCGGTTGGTCTGGCGACCGGGGTGGCTCAGCTGCGCGAGCACGGGGACGCCCCGGGCGGCCTCGCGCAGGGCGGCCAGCCGCGACACGTCGAGGTGGGCGTCGGCGACGATGTTGCGGCTGCGCTCGAGGAAGCGCCGGTCGACCATCAGGTTGCCGGTCACCAGCAGCCCCGCACCGCCCTCGGCCCAGCGGCGGTAGAGCCGCTCGTGGGCGGGCGTGGGCTGGTTGCGCGCGTCGGCCAGGTTCTCGGTCATGGCGGCCTTGACCAGCCGGTTGGGCAGGCGCAGGCCGCTGGGCAGGACGAGCGGGTCGGCGAGGTCGGGCACGGGGGCTCCTGGGTGTGGTGGTGGCCGGGGTGGCGGGGGGTAGCGGGGGGAAGAGTCAGGCGAGGTGGATGAGCGCCGCGCCGCCGAGGGCGACGAGCCAGCTGGCGAAGCTGCCGACGAGGAAGTACTCGGTGACGTCGCTGGGCCCGTCGGGCGGCAGCTGCTGCTGGGCGCGCTGCAGCTCGGGGAAGCGCAGCAGGCCCTTGGCCGCGATCACCAGCGCCGCCGCGGTCAGCTCGCCGACGGCACCCAGCCCGACGATGAAGAGCCGCTCCATCGGGCCCAGCACGCGCCCGCCCTTGAGCTGCTTCTCGTTGGAGGTGGCCGGCACCCCCACCGCGTCGAGCACGAGGCGGACCACGACGTTGGCGCTGGCGAGCTGGGCCAGCACCACCCCGGTCGCGACGACCACGTCGGAGGCCGGCCAGCGGGCCAGCACGGTGTCGCCCAGCCGAGCGGGCAGCACCGGCTCGGCGCTCAGCAGCGCGGCGCCGAGCACGGCCGCCACGGTGCCACCGCCGAGTGCCAGCAGCGCCAGGGAGCGGGCGCGCCCGCGCCAGGGGCCGGTCCGGTCGGGACCGACCGCCAGCGCCGAGCCCAGCAGCCACACCGCCTGCAGCGACCCGAGCAGCAGCAGGAGCAGCACCAGGCGCGCGGCCTCGAGGTCGAGGAGGACCAGGCCGCAGAGCAGCACCACCAGGGCCGCGCCGACGCAGGCGGCGGCGCGCCGCGGCGAGACGACGTCGTACGACGCACGCACGAGGTCGCCGGCACCCACAGCGGCGAGCCAGGTGCCGAGCAGGGCCAGGCTCACGTGTCGTCCTCCCCGTCGCCCCGGGGCGGGGAGATCAGTGCCTGAGCATCGCGCACCGCGCCGACACCGCGCGAGAACTGCTGGCTGACCGCCGACCGGGAGATGCCCTCGGCGGCGGCGATGTCGGCCTGGGTCGAGCCGCGCAGGGAGGCGGCGAGCAGCCGCAGCCCGCGCTCGCCGAGGCGGTCGACGAGCGCGTCGCGCGCGAGCAGGAAGGCGTTGACGCGGGCCGCGGCGCCGGGGTCGGGGCCCTCGAACCAGGTGCGGGCGGCCGAGCGCCTGGGGCGGGCCAGCTCCTCCAGCGCAGCCCGGGCCGCCCACCAGCCGGGCCCGTCCTGCAGCAGCGGCGTGCTGGTCGGGTCGTGGACGACGACCTCGCCCTCCCCCAGCCCGCAGCGCACGTCGACCTCGGGCAGCAGCGCCAGGCGCACCATCAGCGCGGCCAGGGTGGCGGTGCCGACGTCGCCGAAGGCCCCCTGGAACTCGTCGCCCACGGTGGTCTCGAGGCGTTGGGCCGGGTCGAGCAGCCCGGTCACCTCGTCGAGCACCGCGGCCAGCCGGCGCTGCACGCCGGCGCGGTCGGGCAGGGCGCGTGAGCCGACCATGTCCCCGATCAGCGTCACCAGCAGCCCCATGTGTTCAGCATATGGGTTAACTCTTGCGAAGTTAAGCCTTCTGCGTCAGAGCGCTGGTGATCCGCATCTCGGCGGTGAGGGTCCGGTGCACCGGGCAGCGGTCCGCGATCTCGAGCAGCCGCTCGCGCTCGGCCTCGTCGAGGTCGCCGACCAGGGTGATCTCCCGGTGGATCGCCTCGACCCGGCAGGGCCCGTCACCGTCGTGGCCGGCGGCGGCGCAGTCGTCGGGGTGGTGGCGCCGGTGGGACAGGCGGACCGAGACGTGCTCGAGCGCCAGCCGCTTGCGCTCGGCGTACATGCGCAGCGTCATGGAGGTGCAGGTGCCCAGCGCCGAGAGCAGCAGGTCGTAGGGCGTGGGCCCGGTGTCGTCGCCGACGCCGACGGGCTCGTCAGCGTGCCAGGTGTGGCGCCCGGCCTGGACGGACTGGGCGAGCCGGCGGTCCGGCTCCTCCTCGACCAGCACGGTGCCGGCGCCCAGCCCGGCCCCGTCGGCCCCGTCGGGCTCCTCGGCGGTGGCGGGCGCCGACTCGGGCAGGTAGCGACCCGCCCACACCGACAGCACGTCGGCGACGTACTCGGCGTCGCGGCGGTGGGTGAGCAGGTGGTCGGCCCCGTCGAGCGTCACGAAGCTCTTGGGGTGGCGGGCGGCCTCGTAGAGCAGGCGCGCATTGTCGATGCCGACCTGCTGGTCGCCGGGGGCGTGCAGCACCAGGAGCGCCCGCTCGAGGCTGCCGAGCGCCGACTCGAGCTGCTGGGCGGCGACGTCCTCGAGCAGCTGGGCCCCGATGGTGAACCGGCGGCCCGCCAGCAGCACCTCGGCGCGCCCCTCGCTCTCGATGCGTGCCCGGGTGTCGTCGTCGAAGAGCTCGGCCACGTGACCGGGGTCGAAGGGGGCGCCGATCGTCGCGACCGCCGCCACCGACTCGATCCTCGGCGCCGCCGCGACGACCGCTGCCCCGCCCAGGCTGTGCCCCACCAGCAGCGAGGGTGCCGCGTGCCGCTGCTCGAGCGCGGTCGCGGCGGCGACGAGGTCCTCGACGTTGGAGGTGAAGTCGGTGTTGGCGAACTCGCCGTCGCTGCCACCCAGCCCGGTGAAGTCGAAGCGCAGCACCCCGTAGCCGCGCTCGACCAGGCGCCGGCTGATGCGCGAGGCCGCCACCACGTCCTTGGAGCAGGTGAAGCAGTGGGCGAACAGCGCCAGCGCCCGCGGCTGCGCCTCGGGCAGGTCGAGGCGACCGGCGAGGTCGTGGCCGGCGGAGCCGGGGAAGGTGAACTTCTCGGAGCGGGTCACCGCTGCACCCTAGCCAGCGACCCCCGACGGCGGGGCGGGGCGCTCAGCGGTACTCGGGGTTCTCGTAGTCGAACCGGGCGCCGTCGTCCCACGCCGGTCGCTGGTTGCCGTGGGCGGGCACGCCGCCGGACTGCTTGAGCAGCCGGGCGGTGTGCAGCAGGTTCCAGGTCATGAAGGCGGTGTTGCGGTTGGTGAAGTCGTTCTCCGGTCCCCCGCTGCCCTCGTCGAGGTACGACGGGCCCGGGCCGGCCTCGCCGATCCACCCGGCGTCGGCCTGCGGCGGGATCGTGTAGCCGAGGTGGCCCAGGGAGTAGAGGACGTTCTGGGCGCAGTGCTTGATCCCGTCCTCGTTGCCGGTGATCAGGCAGCCGCCCACGCGGCCGTAGAAGATCGACTGGCCCTGGTCGTTGAGCATCCCGCTCTGGGCGTAGAGCCGCTCGATGACCCGCTTGGTGACGCTCGAGTTGTCGCCCAGCCAGATCGGCCCGCCGATGACCAGGATGTCGCTGGCCAGCACCCGGGGCCAGATCTCGGGCCACTCGTCGCTCGCCCAGCCGTGCTCGGTCATGTCGGGGTAGACGCCGGTGGCGATGTCGTGGTCGACGGCGCGCAGCACCTCCACCTCGACGCCGTGCTTGCGCATCACGTCGGCGCTGGCCTCGATCAGCCCGCCGGTGTGGCTGACGTCGGGGCTGCGCTTGAGCGTGCAGTTGATGAACATGGCCCGCAGGTCGGAGAAGTCGAGGTCGCTCATGACCCCACCTTGCCCGGGTTCGTCACGTCCCGCCAGGGATCCACCAGCCGCGTCCCGGCACCCCCGGGCCTTGGGGGTCGACGAGCAGCACCGGGCACCGGGCGTCGTGCAGCACGCCCCGCGCGACCGGTCCGAGGTGGGAGCCCAGCGGCACCAGGGGGTCGTGGCGGCCGATCACCAGCAGGTCCGAGCCGCCGCTCGCCTCGACCAGCGCGTCGGCGGGCGAGCCGTGGCAGGTCTCGATGCTGAGCGGGACGCCGGCCGCCTCCTCGCCCATCTGCGTCATCGCGGCCCGTACGTCGGCGGCCGCCCGGTCGGCCCACTCCTCGGCCTGCGCCCTGGCCACCACCACGTCCTCGTAGATCCCCGCGAGCTTCCAGGCGTGCAGCGCGTGCAGGGTGGCACCGCGGCTCCGCGCCGCCGCGACCGCCCAGCGCAGGACGCCCTCGGAGCGCACCGGCACGTCGACCCCGACGGTGACCCGCGGCTCGTGGCCGGGCGGACGCTGCGGGCTCCACGTGGAGGGGACCGAGACGACCGGCACCCGGCTCTGGGCGCCGAGCCCGTTGGTCACCGACCGCGACACGACCCGGCGTACCCGCGACAGGTCGCGGTGCTGCACGACGACCATGCGGGCGTCCTGGGTCGCGTCGCGCAGCGACTCGACCACGGAGCCGACGGCCATCTCGGAGGTCAGGGTGGTGCCGGGCCGCAGGACGGCCCGGGCGTGGTCGAGGGACTGGTTCAGCGCCCGACGTCCTCGCTCCTGCACCTCGGGCGAGGTGACCAGGATGCTGTCGGGGCCGTGCACGAAGGCCGGGGCGACGTGCACGAGGTGCACCCCGCAGCCGGCCCGGGCCGCCTCGTCCGCGGCGAAGGCGAGGGCGGCCTCGCCGACGTCGCTGCTGACCGCGACCACGACGGGGTGCGGATCGGTGTCGTCCATGGGGTCCTCCGTTGTCGGTGCAGGTTCGGCAGGCTCGATGGGTGGGCGTCTCTCAGCCGCGGCGGTGGGGCTCGACCAGGAGCACCGGGCAGGCCGCCTCGTGCAGCACGGCCCCGGTCACCGGACCCAGGTGGGAGCCCATCGGCACCAGCGGGTCGTGCTTGCCGAGGACCAGCAGGCAGGAGGTGCGGCTGGCGTCCACGAGCCGCTCGGCCGTGGGCTCCTCGTAGGCCTCCACCGAGACCTCCACCCCGTCCAGGTCGAGCGCCCCCTCGCCGGCCAGGGCGTCGAGCCGCTCCCGGATCTCCTGGGCCTCCTGGCGCCCGACGCCCTCGCCGTGGGTGCGTGCCAGGGCGGGGTCGTCGTAGAAGCCGGGCAACCCCCAGGAGTGCAGCAGCTCGAGCCGGGCGCCGTGGGCGCGAGCGGCACCGACGGCGGCGACCAGCACCGCGTCCGAGCGCTCGGGCGAGTCCACCCCGGCGGTCACGACGGCTCCCCCCGGAGTCTGCGGCGGACCGGTCCAGCCGGCCGGCACCGAGACCAGCGGCACCCGCAGCCGCGCCGCCAGCCCGCGCGTCGTCGAGCGCGAGACGAGGCGGCGCACGCGCGAGAGGTCGCGGTGCTGGAGCACCACGACGCGCGGTTCGTCGAGGTCCTCCACGGCCGCGACGAGCTCGTGCACGACCGTCCCGATCATCAGCCTGCCGGTGACCCGGGTGCCCTCCCCCGCGAGCTCGCGGCACCTCTCCAGGGCGTCGCGCAGGCTCTGGCGCCCGACCGCCTCGACGTCGACCGACTGCACCAGCACCAGCTCGGGCCCCTGCGGCAGCGAGTGGACGACGTGCACCACGTGCACCCCGCACCCCAGCCGCTGGGCCTCGGCGACGGCGAAGGTCATGGCGGCGTCGGCCGGCTGGTCGCCGACGGCGAGGACGACGGGTCCGGGATCGGGCTGGCTCATCTGGGGCCTCCGTGTCGGTGTGGCGCCCGGGGCCGGCGGGCCCCGGGTCTGCTCCCACTCTCGTGGACCTCCCCGCTGCTTCCTAGGGACCAAGGTCCGCCCCGTGGGGACCCGAGGCCCCTGCCCCACGTGCCGGCGTGCACGCACCGTGGAGCGGGAAGGCTCGGCACGCACACACAGGAGGGGTCGCGATGCAGGCGCTACGGCTGAAGGCATGGAGGAGCGAGGCGGAGCTCGAGGAGGTGGAGGTGCCCGAGCCTGGTCCCGGCGAGGTGCTGGTGCAGGTGGGCGCCGCGGGCGCCTGCCACTCCGACCTGCACCTGATGCACGAGTTCGACGCCGGCGCCCTGCCCTGGGGCCCGCCCTTCACGCTGGGCCACGAGAACGCCGGCTGGGTGCACACCCTCGGTGCGGGGGTGCGGGGGCTGGAGCCCGGCCAGCCGGTCGCCGTCGTCGGTGCGTGGGGCTGCGGCACCTGCCAGCGCTGCCTCGACGGGCTCGAGACCTACTGCGATCGGCCCGACCTGGCCCCCGTGCCCGGTGGTGGCGGGGGGCTGGGCCTCGACGGCGGGATGGCGGAGTTCCTGCTGGTGCCGGCCGCGCGGCACCTCGTCCCGCTGCCCGACGGGCTCGACCCGCTCGGGGCCGCACCCCTCACCGACGCCGGCCTCACGCCCTACCACGCCGTACGACGCTCGCAGGCCAAGCTCGGCCCCACCTCCACCGCGGTCGTCATCGGCATCGGTGGGCTGGGCCACCTGTGCGTGCAGGTCCTCAAGGCCACCACGGCCGCCACGGTGATCGCCGTCGACCCTCGCGGCTCCGCGCGCGACCTGGCGCTCGCCTGCGGGGCCGACCTGGCCCTCCCACCCGGTGCCGACCTGGTCGACCAGGTCCGCGAGGCCAGCCACGGCCGCGGCGCCGACGTGGTGCTCGACATGGTGGGCTCCGACGACACCCTGGCCGCGGGCGCGGCCTGCGTGCGCCAGCTGGGCGACCTGACGATCGTGGGCCTCGGCGGGGGCACGCTGCCGGTCTCCTTCTTCGGGATCGCCTACGAGGCCAGCGTGCAGACCACCTACTGGGGCAACCGTCGCGAGCTGGTCGAGGTGCTCGACCTCGGCGCGCGCGGTCTGCTCCGCTCGGAGTCGACCCTCTACACGCTGGCTGACGCCGCGCAGGCCTACCGCGACCTGGCGCACGGCACCGTGTCGGGGCGGGCGGTGGTCGTCCCGAGCGACCGGTACGCCGGGTAGGCGCTCAGCCCTCGAGGTCGATGTCGCACTCCGTCTTGGCGTGCTCGGCGATCTCGTCGGCGGCGGTCTCGAACTCCTCGCCGCCGAAGCCCTCGAGGGCGGCGCCGACCTCCTCGAGCTTCTCGAGGTCCATGTCGGCCTCCGCGTCGCCGCTGACCATGGCGTCGAGGTCCTCGACGCTGAGACCGGCCTCGTCGAGCCGGTCCTCGAGCTCGGCGGTGCCCTCGTTGAGGGTGGCCCACTGCTCGCTGACCTCGTCGGGGGCCGCGTCGCCGAGCTGCTCGAAGACGTCGATGAGCTCGGCGAAGCTGCCCGCCTCGCCGCTGTCGATGGCCTCGAACTGGTCGCGGGAGCCCGCGAGCTCCTCGCAGTAGGCCTCGACGTCGCCGCCGGAGCAGGCGCCCAGCGCCAGCGGGAGGCCCAGGAGGGCTGCCGCGAGGAGGGCGGAGGGACGGGTGGCGCGCGCTCTGGGATTCGTCATGCCAGCAGCATGCACCCATCGCACGGCCCGCGCCGCGCTTCCGCGCTTCCGCGGCGGGTCAGCCCAGGCGCCCGGGGCCCTGCTCCCACCCGTCCGGGTCGGCGGTGAACCTGCGGATGTCGTCGAGCAGCACCGTCGACAGCTCCGGGGCGACGTCGCGGTCCTGCCAGGCGACCTCGCGCAGGTGCTCGATGAAGGCGTCACGACGACGCAGGGCGCCGGAGAGGTCGGGGCCGGGCGGGGCGGCCGAGCGGCCAACCGCGAACCCGACCGCGGCCCCGAGCAGCAGCAGGACGAGGAGCAGCGCGGCGGGGATCACCCTTCGACTCTGCCACCCCGCCCCGCACCGCCACACCCCCCGGCGCGGGTGCCCTCAGGCGTCGGCGCCCACCGGGGTGCGGAGCACCGGAGCGGGCGCCGGGCTCTCCTGCACCCAGCCGCCCTCGCGCGGGGCGTCGTACGTCGCGCGGTCGAGGATGCCCTCGCGCTGCGCGACCAGGGTCGGCACCAGCGCCTGCCCGGTGACGTTGACCGCGGTGCGGCCCATGTCGAGGATCGGGTCGATCGCCAGCAGCAGGCCCACGCCCTCGAGGGGCAGCCCGAGCGTCGAGAGGGTCAGCGTCAGCATCACGGTGGCGCCGGTGACGCCGGCCGTGGCGGCCGAGCCGATGACCGAGACCAGCACGATCAGCAGGTAGTCGGTCACCGCGAGGTCGACGCCGAAGAACTGGGCCACGAAGATCGCGGAGATCGCCGGGTAGATCGAGGCGCAGCCGTCCATCTTGGTGGTCGCGCCCAGCGGCACCGCGAAGGAGGAGTAGGCGCGCGGCACGCCCAGGTTGCGCTCGGTCACCGACTCCGTGACGGGCATCGTGCCGACGGAGGAGCGGGAGACGAAGGCCAGCGAGATGGCCGGCCAGGCGCCGGAGAAGAACTGGCGCACCGAGAGGCCGTTGACGGCCAGCAGCACCGGGTAGACGACCAGCAGCACCAGCAGCAGGCCGGCGTACACCGCACCGGTGAAGACGCCCAGCGAGCCCAGCGCGTCCCAGCCGTACGTCGCGACCGCCTTGCCCAGCAGCCCGACCGTGGCGACCGGCGCCAGCAGGATGATCCACCAGAGCACCTTCTGCACCACGGCCAGCGCCGAGCGGACCACGACCAGGAACGGCTCGGCCGCGTCGCCGACCTTGAGGGTGGCGATGCCGACCGCGATGGCCACGACGAGGATCTGCAGCACGTTGAAGGACAGCGCGACGCTGCCGTCGTCACCGGCGGCGGCCTGGAGGCCCAGGACGTTGGAGGGCACCAGGCCGTTGAGGAAGTCGAGCCACGAGCCGCTGGTCGACGGCGCCGACGCGGCTTGCTCGGAGACGCTGGTGCGCGAGCCCGGCTGCAGCACCAGGCCCAGGACGATGCCGATGGACACGGCGATCAGCGCCGTGCCGGCGAACCAGGCCAGCGTCTTCCAGGCCAGCCGGGCGGCGCCGGCGACGTCGCGCAGGTTGGCGATCGAGGCCACGATGGCCAGGAACACCAGTGCCGGCACGACCGCCTTGAGCAGGGTGACGAAGGTGCTGCCGACCGTGGTCAGGGTCTCGGTCAGCCAGTTGGGGTCGACCTCGCCGGCGGCCGAGACGCCGTCGGGGCCCATCGAGCGGGCCACCAGGCCCAGGACGACGCCGAGGACGAGCCCGATCAGGACCTGGACGCCGAAGGAGGGCATCCGCAGGCGGCGGGCGGGGGGCGAGGCGGGCGTGGTGGGTGGTGCAGAGGTGGGCAGGGCGGAGCTCATGGGGTGGTGCCTTTCGCAGCGGCCGACCGGCGTGCGCCGTCGGCTGGGACCGAGGAGTGGGGGTCGGGCTCAGCTGCGACAGGGGGCGCTCTGCGCGCGCTGGAGGTCGATGAAGAGCCGCCGCGTCAGCAGCTCACCCTCGGTCGTCCCTCTGCGCACGGGTGGCCGAACCCGGTCCTCGCGCGGTTCATTCCCCGCCGGGGGTGGATGTGCCGCAGGGCACACTGCCGCCGTGAGTGTCAGCTGCCGCCGGCGATCCGCTTGATGGCCGCCAGCGTGCGCGGGATGCCGTCGAGCGCCTGCTGGGTGCGGTCGTCGATCTGGGCAGCGGCGTCGTCGCCGAACTTCTCCTCGAACATGGCGATCCCGCCGGGCAGGAACTCCCACAACTCGGTGAGCCTCGTGCCCTCGCCGGACGGCTCCATGGTGAAGCCCCACCGCACGAACCCGTCGCCCACGACCCACGCGAACTCGCGCCCACGCTCGGCCGCGACCACCCGCGACCGGGTCTCCCAGGTGCGGTGCGGCAGCTCGTTGCGGCCGGTGAACCAGGCCCCGACCTGACCGGCCTGCGACTCGTCGTCCCACCAGCACGTCGCGCAGACGGGGCTCCACTCGCCGGTGCGGGTGATGTCGGAGACGAGGTCGTAGACCGCCGGCGGCGACGCGTCGATCTCGATCGACTCCTGGTGGGTGCGGGGGCTGGTGGTGTCCATGCCTCCACCTTCACAGACGAGACGTCGTACCGCCCCCGTTGCCCGGTGCACGGGACCGTGCCAGCATCGACCGATGGACCTGAGCACGAGGATCCCCCCGCCGGCGTACGCCGCCGCGGCCGTCACGGCCCAGGCCCTGCTGGCCCGCAGCCGGAGGCCGACCCGGTGGTCCGGGCTGCTGGGTGGCGGCGTGGCGGCCGGTTCGCTCGGCGTGGCGATGTCGGCCACCAGGCTGTTCCACCGGCACGGCACCACCGAGCTGCCGTTCCACCCCGAGCAGGCGAGCGTCCTGGTCACCGACGGCCCCTTCTCCCGCACCCGCAACCCCATGTATGTCGGCCTCACGGGCATGCTGGTCGGCCACGCCCTCGCCCGCCGTTCGCCGGTGGCGCTGCTGCCGGTCGCTGCGTTCGTGACCGTCGTCGACCGGCTGCAGATCGCCGCCGAGGAGGCGGCCCTCAGCGCGAAGTTCGGCGCCGAGTACGACGCCTACCGGGCCCGGGTCCCCCGCTGGCTCGCGCCGGTCGGCGCCTGAGGCTCCTCGTCCTCCCCTGGATCAACGCGCGCTGGCGAACCAGGGCCGGTGCAGGTCGAGGTACCTCGTGTCGCGCACGTGCGCCATCGCCTCGGCGAAGTCCCCCAGCTCGGGCGGCAGGTCCTGCTGCTCGCCGGCCCGGGCCTCCTCCTCGGTGCGGAAGCACACGGTCTCGACGAACCAGCCGTCGGGCTCGATGGCCAGCGTCCCGCCGATGATGTCCGGGCGCGCCTCGTGCAGGGCGTCCATCGGCCGCTCCATGACGTGCCGCAGCCGCTCTGGGTCGTCGATGCGTCCCTGGATGACCTGGACGAAGCCGGCGTCGTCGGAACCCCCGTCCAGGAACAGCATCGCGTCGTCGCAGTCGTGGACGCTGACCTCGCCGTCGATGCAGCCCTGCATGCGCTGCCACCACTCGCCCTGTTCGGGCCGTGCCGAGTTGCGCTCCGCAGCCTCGCGCGACTCGAAGCGCACGACCGCGACGGCCTCCCCGTCGTCGGTGACCCCGTAGGTCCCGCCGAGCCAGCCCTCGGCGCTCGGCCCCAGGGTCTCGGTCCACTCCTCCGTGAGCTGGCGCAGTCGACCTGGATCGTTGCACCGCCCCTGGATGACCTGGATGAACATGTCTCCTCCCCTCTCCAGAGCCCACCCCGCCCGGAGCGGGCACCCATCGACGTTACGCCTGCACCGAGGCGCTGTCACCGGATGAGGAGGCCTATCGGCAGGCCGTACGCCGCAGCGAGCAGCAGGCCCAGCACCGCCGCGAGGTGCCAGCGCGCTCCCGTCGCGAGCCGCGCGACGACGGCCAGCAGGGCGACCACCCACAGCACCCCTGCGAGCTGGTAGGCCGCAGCGAAGCCGGCGCCCTCGCCGGTCAACCAGCCGAGCGCCTCGTCGGGCGTCACCAGGCCGACCAGCACGATCACGGCCACCACCGCCTCCACCAGCATGGTGGTGAGCGCGAAGGGGACCGTCGTGGCCAGGCTGACCTGCGCGAACACCCCGGGGAAGCCGGCCGCCTCCGATCCGCTCCGGTCGGAGACCCCTGCCAGCAGCCAGGCGAGAGCGGCGGTCATGGCCAGGAACAGCGGCCCTGGTACCAGATCTGGTAGGCGTACTGCTCCTCCGCCGTGAGCGGCAGGACGGACGGGGCTGCGGCGGGGTAGTCGCGCAGCAGGAACACCAGCAGGATCAGCGTGTAGGTGCCCAGGACGAGCGCGAGGGCCGCCAACCCGGTGCGCAGCGGCGCACCGCTGTGCCCGGCGCTCGCGAGCCCCTCGACCGGTCGCGCCACCACCGACCACCACAGTCGCCGGAGGCCCAGGGCGTCACCCATGGCGAGCTCCTCGTCCGTCGGCCTCACCAGTCCGTACTGCTCCCACCCCACAGGCGGCAGCCGAACGGCGGAAGGGGCGAAGGTCCTTGACGGGGGGGGCAGCGCCTCAGGCGCCGGGCAGCACGAACATCTCCCGGATGAGACGCTTGGCGAGCTCGCCACTGCGCTCGAGATCCATCGTGTCCGGGTCGGCCAGGTGCTGGACCAGGACTCCTCGGAGCAGCGCCTCCACCATCCTGCCGGCATCCTCGGCCGTGTAGCCGCGCAGGTCGAAGTCCCCGGCCTCGACGCCCTCGCGCACCCAGCCGGCCACCAGGGACCGGAACAGCGCGTTGTTCGCGGCGACGGCCTCGCGCAGCTCCGGCGTCGAGGTCGTGGACTCGACGATGATGACGTACATGGCGCGCGACAGGTTCGTGTAGTCACGTCCGCCGCTCAGGTACTGGTCGACGAAGTAGTCGAGCACCTCGATCCCGTGCAGGTCGGGGATGGCCGTCAGGGCCCCCCGCAGTCGTTCCTGGATGCTGCGGACCACCTCGACCATGCACTGGTCCTTGGTACCGAAGTGGTGCGAGACGAGCCCTCGGCTCAGCTGCGCCACCCGGCCGATCTCCGACATCGTGGTCTTCGCGTACCCGCGGGTCCCGAGCAGCTCGATGGCGGCGCTGACGAGCTTCTCGCGGGACTCCGCGGTCCTGTCGGCCTGGCTGCGGCGCGCGACGCCGTTCGGACTCGGGGACATGGCGGGACTATAGGCCGCACCACCCCTCCCGGCCGGAGCGGCCCGCTCGTCGCGGTCCGCCTGGGACCGGGGCGCTCCCCTGGACGGCGGGCAGCCCCGCGACCAGTCCTGGACAAGTTACTTGTCATCCAGCCAACTTGTGGTTAGCGTCACGCGCACCTCGTGACACAGGTCACGGTCGCGTCCGCGTCCCAGCGCACGACGCGTCACCTCGAGACTGGAAAGAGACGTCGTGAACTCATCTCACACTCCCCTGGCGAAGGCGGAGGGGCACCCACCCCGCCCGGCGGCACCGAACAAGGCGGTGATCCTCGCGGTGGCGACCCTGCTGATCTTCACGCTCGACGCGGAGGCGTTCGCCCTGATCCCGATCCTGGCCGACCTGGTGGTGCACTACGGGCTCAGCCCCGTCCAGCTGACCTGGACGCTGGCGGTGATGGGTCTCGTCGGAGCGGGGACGATCCCGATCCTGGCTCGGGTCGGCGACCTCTTCGGCATCCGGCGGGTCATGCTCATCTCGTCCGGCATCGCTGCCACGGGTGCGGTGCTCGCCGCCCTGGCCGACGGCGCCACGCTGCTGATCATCGGGCGCGCCATGACCGCTGTCGGCGCAGCCTGCCTCCCGCTGCTCTACGCCTACATGCGCAGCTTCAGCGACAGCAACGACAGCGTCGACTTCGCCGCGGGCTTCATGACCGCCGTCATCGGCGCCGGACTGGTCGTCTCGTTCCTGCTCGGCGGGTTCGTCATCAAGGTCGGCGGCACGGCGCAGACGGTCCTGGCGATCATCGCCGCCCTCGCCGTCCTCGGGTTCGTCCTGCTGTGGCTGCTGCCCGAGGTCAGCACGCGGGTCGTCTCGTCGATCGACTACGTCGGCGCCGGCCTGCTCGTCGCCGCGCTCACCGCGCTCACGCTCGGGCTCAGCCAGGGCAACCGTTGGGAGTGGACGTCCGGCCGTGTCGTCGCACTGCTCGTCCTCGGCGTCGCCGGGCTGCTGCTCTGGGTCGCGTGGGAGCTGCGGGCACCCAACCCGATCATCGACCTGCGCGTGCTCGGGCGCCGCGAGGTGTGGCCCGCCTGTGTCGTGGCCGCGTTCGGCTCCTTCCTGGCAGGCAGCTTCGTCCTGACCGCCAGCCAGTACATGGCCACCCCTGAGGTGGTCGGGTACGGCTTCGGCATGACCTCGTTCTCGATCGGTCTGTACTTCCTGCCGCTCGGCATCATCATCGGCTTCGGCGGCCTGACCCTGCGCCCCCTGCTCACGCGCCTCGGCCTGCGCGACACCGCGGTCCTCGGCGGCGTGATCTCGACCATCGGCTTCATCTGGTTCACGCTGGACGAGACGCCGTCACGGACGGACTACCTGCTCATCATGGTCGTGTGGGCGTTCTCCTACCTGCTGATGGTGACCGCAGCGGCCGCCGCCTACATGCGAGCCTCCCGCCCCGGCGAGGAGGGCATGGTCGCCGGTGGGGCACGCGTCGTGGCGACCGGACTGGGCGCACTCGGGCCGGCGATCGTCTCGGCCATCCTGACGTCGTCCTTCATCCCCCAGACCGCGGTGCCCCAAGGCACCAACTACAACGGCATCTGGCTCTTCATCGCCATCTGCACCGGGCTCGTCACCGTCACGGCCATGCTCATCCGCCCCTCGGAGACCCGGTCCGACCTGGCTCCCAACACGGTCCTGGCCGACGAGGGCGACTCCGCGGCCCTGTCGGTCCCGTAGCCGGCGCCGACCGGCAGCAGCCTCCCGAGGCAGCCCCGTGGTCCCCTGCCGCCACCGAGCCCCCCGCCGGTGGTGGCGGGGGGCTCGGTGGCGGTGGAGGCGCCCGGCAGTCTGCTGCCGGGTCACAGCTCGACCAGGAACTCCTCGAGCGAGGCCGCGAAGACGTCGTTGTCGTCGCCGGTCACCATGTGACCGGCACCCGCCACGTCCGCGACCCGTGCCTGGGGGATCAGGGTCCGCAGGAGGCCGACCCCGTCCTCGGTGGCGATGTCGGACGCCGTCCCGCGCACCAGCAGCGTCGGACGGGTGATGCGGCCGGCGGCTCGCTCCAGCGGCTCCTGCAGGTCCTGGGGCGTCGCGCCGGGTCGACTGGAGAAGAAGGCCGGGTCCCAGTGCCAGTACCAGCGACCGTTGTCCCGCCGGCGCAGGTTCTTGCGCAACCCGTCCAGGTTGCCGGGGTTCTTGCGGTGCGGGTTGTACGCCGAGACGGCCCGGCCGACGGCCTCGAGGTCCTCGAAGCCGTCGGGGGCCGCCGTGACGAACCGGTGGATCCGCTCGATGCCGGCGACCTCGACCTTGGGTGTCACGTCGACGAGGACGAGCGCGTCGGCGAGGTCCGGGTCCGCCGCGAGCGCCATCATGCTCGACGCTCCGCCCATCGAGGCGCCCACGAGGACCACCCGGTCCCGACCCGTCCTGAGGCGCGCCTGCCTCACCACGTGTGCCACGTCGACAGCCAGGTCCTCGAACTCGTAGCGGCCGTCGCTCGACCAGTCGCTGTCGCCGTGGCCGCGCGCGTCGAAGGTCACGACCGTGGAGCCCCCGTCGGCCAGACGCTCGGCGGTGCGTCGCCAGGAGTGCCGGGTCTGTCCGCCTCCGTGCGCGAGGACCACCAGCGGCCTGCCGGCGTCCGACGTCAGCCACAGCTGGCCGGCGAGCCGTCCGACCTCGCCGTCGAAGGTGACCTCGCTCCCCCGGGTCCCCGCCGGTCTGCTCACGGCGTCACCGGCTCGCCGCGCGGGCGGCGATGTCGCGACCGATGATGTCCTTCATGATCTCGTTCGTCCCGCCGTAGATGGGCTGGATGCGCGCGTCCGCGTAGGAGCGGGCGATCGGGTACTCACGCATGTACCCGTAGCCGCCGTGCAGCTGCAGGCACCGGTCGACGACCCGCTGGTGGAGGTCGCTGATCCAGTACTTGACCTTCGCGGCGTCGACAGCGGTGAGCTCCCCGGCGTCGAGCAGGCCGATCGCGCGGTCGAGCAGCGACGTGGCGGCGTCCACGTCGGTCTCGATCTCCGCCAGGGTGAACCGGGTCGCCTGGAAGTCGCCGATGGGCCGCCCGAACGCCGACCTCTCGAAGCAGTACCTCCGGGTCCAGTCCAGGGCGGCGGCCGATGCTGCTGCCGAGGTCGCCGCGATCGACATGCGCTCGCGGGGAAGCCGCTCCATGACGTGCGCAAGACCACGGCCCTCGATCCCGAGCAGGTCCTCGTCTCGCAGCGCCACATCGTCGAAGACCAGCTCGGCCGTGTCGTTCGCCCGCAGTCCCAGCTTGTCCAGCTTCCTGCCGCGCCCGAAGCCCGGCCGATCGGCGGGCACGACGAAGAGCGCGTAGGCACCGGCGTCGACGGCCGGCTCGACCCGAGCCAGCACCACGACCACGTCCGCCAGGTAGCCGTTCGTGATGAACGTCTTCGCGCCGTCCAGCCTCCACCCGCTCCCGGAGCGGCGTGCGGTGGTGCGGATCCCCCGCAGGTCGCTGCCAGCGCCCGGCTCGGTCAGCGCCAGGGCGCCGATCGCCTCCCCGCGGCACAGCTGCGGCAACCACGTCGTGCGCTGCTCGTCGGTGCCGAGGTCCACCAGGTAGGGCATGACCAGGTCGTCCTGGACGCTGAGGCTCGCGTTGAAGGAGTTGGCGCCGATCGCGCACAGCTCCTCGATCAGGACCGTCCGGTAGCGGAAGTCGGCGACCCCGCCGCCGCCCAGCTCCTCGGGGACGGCCACCCCGAGCAGCCCGAGCCGACCGGCCGCCGTCCAGGCGGCGCGGTCGATGATCCCATCCTCCTCCCACTGCTCCCAGTGGGGTGCGACCGCCGTGCGGACGAAGCCGGCGGCGCTGGCGCGGAAGTCCTCGTGCTCCTGCTCGTAGAGGTCGCGCTTCATGCCTGCGGCTCCGACGCCTGGAGGATGTGGACGGCGCAGACCGCGCCCAGACCCACCATGTGGGCCAGGCCCGTGCGCGCCCCTTCGTGCTGGCGCGCCCCGGCCTCGCCGCGGATCTGCATGGTGATCTCGCCGACCTGACCGACCCCGGTCGGACCGATCGGGTGTCCCGACCCGAGCAGGCCGCCCGAGGTGCTGACCGCGACGCGCCCGCCGCGGTCGAAGTGGCCGGCCTCGAGCGCGGCCGCAGCCTTGCCCTCGCCGACCAGACCCATCGCCTCGACGTACTGCAGCTCCTCGATCGTGAACGCGTCGTGCAGCTCCACGAGGTCCAGGTCGTCGGGACCCACCCCGGCCTGCTCGTAGGCCAGCTCGGTGGTCACCCGCGTGAGCTCGGCGTCGAAGCTCTTCGCTCCGTAGAGCTCCTCGCTCCTCAGCACCGAGGCCACCACGCGCACGCAGCGGGCGCGGTCGAGCCCCAGCTCGTCGATGGCGTCCTCGGAGACGACGACCACCGCGGCCGCTCCCTCACCCACGGGACAGCACTGGAGCCTCGTCAGGTCCCCGGCCAGCGCCGGTCCGGCCAGCACCTCCTCGAGGGTGCGGGCCCGGGGGCGCTGGGCGTTCGGGTTGAGCGCCGCGTTCTGGTAGTTCTTCACCGCGACCGCGGCCAGCTGCTCGGGTGTCGCACCGTAGGTGTGCATGTACTCCGCGGCCAGGAGAGCGAAGTGCGCCATCGGGGGCACGTACTTCTCGGCCAGGCTCGGCACCCTGGTGGGGCTGGGCACCCGGCCGGGACCGGTCATCTTGTCGACGCCCAGCACCACCGACACGTCGCTCGTGCCCGCGGCGACGTCGTGGCAGGCCAGCCGGAAGGCCGTCGACCCGGAGGCGGAGGCGTTCTCGACCTGGACCATGGGCAGCCCCGTCGCCCCGAGGTGCTTGTACAGGGGGCGTCCCGCGGCCATCCCGAGCATGGCGGTCGCGGTGTAGGCGCTGTCGACGTGGCGCCACTCGAGACCGGAGTCGCCGAGCGCCTCGCGCACCGCCGTGAGTCCGAGCTGCACGTACGGCGTGCGGCTCGGCTTCTGGTAGGGGTGCCAGCCGACGCCTGCGACGTAGACCGGTCGGTGGTCGCGCAGGGTCTTCTTCCCCATCAGGCGTTCTCCTCGTGCATGCGGGCGAAGCGGAGCTCGGCGACGGGGCCCGCGGCCTCCTCGCGACCGACGGTCACCGCACGCACGCGGTCCCCGATCGCGACCTCCGCCTCGCCGGTGACCACCGAACGGACGAGCGGCCCCTCGTCGAGGACGATCGACGCGAGCCGGTACGGCGTCTCGACCGACGGGTCGGGGTGGACGTTGACCTGGACCACGGAGGTGACGGTGCCGGTGCCGGCCAGGGCCACCCGCTCCACGCTGTCGCCGTGGTCGCCGGTGGACTCGGAGCCGTGCTCCTGGAACGGGTAGGAGACCGCTCCGCTGGAGTCGCGCAGCCCGAACAGCGTCGGGGCGCCGTCGTCGTCGACCTCGTACAGGCTCGGTTCGGCCGCCGTCGGGCTCATGCCGAGACCCCTGATGTGCTGGCCCCGCGCTCGCGGAGCACCCGCTTGAGGACCTTGCCCATCGAGTTCATCGGGAGCTCGTCGACGAACTCGACCGCGCGCGGCCACTTGTACTTCGCGAGCTTGCCCTCGCAGAAGGCGAGGACCTCGTCGGTGGTCAGGCTCGCCCCGGGGACCGTCTGCACGAAGGCCAGGGGCTGCTCCCCGTGGTCGGGATCGGGGACGCCGATCACCGCGACGTGCGCGACCGAGGGATGCGTCCCGATCACGGCCTCGCTCTCGGCCGGGTAGATGTTCACGCCACCGGCGATGATCATGTCCGAGAGCCGGTCGTAGATGAAGAGCACCCCGTCCTCGTCGAGGTGTCCCACGTCGCCCGTGCGGTAGAAGCCGTGCTCGGTGAGCTTGTCCGGGCCGAGCGGTCCCCTGCCGATGTAGCCGGGGATGATGTTGGGGGTCCGGACGGTGATCTCGCCGGTCTGGCCCGGGCCCAGGACGTTCCCCGCCTCGTCGAGGATCTGCACCTCGACGTGGCGGAAGGGCACACCCGTGGCGGTCGGCTTCCGGCTCAGCAGCTCCGGGGTGGCGCCGGCGATCATCCCTGCCTCGGTGGCGCCGTAGATCTCGAAGATCACGTCACCGAAGAGACGTGCCGCGTCCTGCTTCAGCTCGCTGCTGAAGGGCGCCGCCCCGCCGAGGATGAAGCGCAGCGAGTCCAGGTCGTACTGCGCCAGGACACCGGCGGGCAGTCGCAGCACCCGCTGCAGCATCGTCGGCACCGCGATCCAGTTGGTGATCCGGTGACGCTCGATCAGGCGCAGGACGTCCTCGGCGTCGAAGCGGCGCTGGAAGACGACCTGGTTGCCGGTCGCCAGGGCGAACTCCGAGTAGGAGGGTCCGGCTCCGTGGTGCATCGGGAGGTTGATGAGGGTCGCACCACCCGGGCCGCCGGCCGCGCCGTCGAACATCACCGACATGGCGTACTCGAGACGGACGGCGTCGTCGACCTCGTTGATGTACTCGCCCATCGGAGCGCCCTTGGGTGCGCCGGTGGTCCCCGAGGAGTAGATGACGATCTTGGCCAGGCGGAGCGCCGGGCGGTCCTCCTCGGCGCCGGCCTCGATCAGGTCGGAGAGCAGCTCGGTGCCGGGCGAGTCGACGTCGACCGAGACCACGACCTTCAGCCCCAGGTCGGCCCAGGCGTCGACGAGCTCGGACGGGTCGACGTCGTCGATGATGGCCGCGGTGACCTCGCAGTCGCTGGCGATGTAGAGGGCTTCCGGCGGCGAGAGCCGGTAGTTGACGGCGACGATCGCCGCGTCGAGCTTGGACAGTGCCAGGGAGATGACCAGCCACTCCAGGCGCGTGTGCAGGCGCACCGCCACCCGGTCGCCGGCCTGCACCCCGCGGCGTGCGAGCGAGGAGGCGAGGCGGTCGGCCTGTCGGTTCCACTCCCGCCACGTGAGGGTGCGCTCACCCTCGTGGGCGGCGATGGCGTCCAGGTCGTCGCGCGGGGCGTAGGCCGGGGACGGGGTCAGTTCGATAGACATGTGGTGCTCCTCGTTCTCAGGAGAGTCCGCCGCGGGAACCGCCGCTGACAGGGATGACCTGGCCGGTCACGAAGTCGGACAGGGGGGAAGCGAGCCAGAGGATCGAGTCGGCGGCTTCCTGGATGGTTCCGGTCCGCCCGAGCAGGGAGCCCTGGACCGGCCTCGGCGCGAACAGGTCGCGCTCCTCCTCGGGGTCGAACCCCATGGCGCGCAGCGTCTTGTCGGGGACGCCGATGGGGATCTCGCGACCGTCGACGGTGATCTTCTGCTGCGCGGACTGGGGTGCACCGAACCGGGTCTGGATCACGCCGAACGCCACGGCGTTGACGTTGACGTTGGAGGGGCCCCACTCGGCGGCCAACGTCTTGGTGAGGCCGACGAGGCCCGCCTTCGCGGCCGCGTAGTTGCCGGCACCGGGGTTGCCGAAGCTCGCGGCGAGGGAGGTCACGTTGACGACCTTGCGGTGCCGGGTCACGCCCTCCTTCGCCTCCGCTCGCCCGGCGTCGCGGAAGTACGGCGCCGCGGCGCGCAGGATCCGGAACGGCACCAGCAGGTGGATGTCGAGCATCGCCTGGAACTGCTCGTCGGTCATGCGGTGGATCGGGGCGTCCCAGAAGTAGCCCGCGCTGTTGACGATGATGTCGATGCCGCCCCCGCTGGCGGCCTGCGCGACGAGCTCGTCGGGCACGGCAGGGTCGGTCAGGTCGGCGGCGAACGTGGTGGCGCCGTTCCCGATCTCGGCGGCCACCTCCTTCGCCAGGTCCGCGTCGATGTCGACGACGACGACACGAGCACCGTTGGCGGCGAGCGCCTCGGCCGTCGCGCGGCCGATGCCGTTGCCGGCACCGGTCACGATGGCGACCTTGCCGTCGAGCATCGAGCTGGTCAGGGTGGGGTCGGTCAGCATGTCAGCGGCCTTTCCATTGGGGGGCGCGCTTCTCGATGAACGCGCTGATTCCTTCGTTCTTGTCCTCGGAGTCGAGCACCGCCTGCGCGAACTCCATCTGCTTGTGCCAGGCGTCCTCGTCAGCCCACTCGAAGCTGTGCCGGACGATCGCCTTGCTGGCCCGCACGGCCACGGGCCCGGCAGCGACGATGTCCGCCGCGAGCTCGAGGGCGGCCTCGACCGCCTGACCGACCGGCACGAGCCGGTTGACCAGTCCCATCCGGTGGAACTCCGAGGCAGGCAGCGGCTTGCCGGTCAGCGCGAGCTCCATGGCGACGTTGAAGGGGATCTTGCGGGGCAGCCGGAACAGCCCACCGCCGATCGCGACCAGCGCCTTGGCCGCCTCCGGGATGCCCATGCGCGTCGCCTCGGTGGCGACGACCAGGTCGCACGCCAGGCACAGCTCCATCCCGCCGGCGAGGGCGTCCCCCTCGACCGCGGCGATGAGCGGCTTCGCCGGCGGCTGGCCCATCACTCCGAAGCCACCACGACGCTCGCTCGCGCCCATGTCACCGACAGCGGCGGCCTTCAGGTCCTGACCGGCCGAGAAGGTCGGACCCGCGCCGGTGATGACGGCGACTCGCAGCGAGTCGTCTGCGTCGTACTCGTCGATGACGGCTTCGAGGGCCCGCGCGGTCGCTCCGTCGAACGCGTTGCGGCGGTGCTCCCGGTTGATGGTGATCAACAGCGCCTGTCCGTCGAGCCTGCGCTCGGTGAGGATCACGTCCCCTGGGTCGTCAGTCATTGCGGTCCTGTCTGCTCGGGCTCCGGTAGTGGTCGCGGTCACACGGAGTGACCACGCTCACCGTACTTACTTACTGGACAGCAGGCAAGTAAGTTGCAGAGACCGTGAGACGACCCTTCGATCCGGGGCCGCGGGGTCCGCGCCCGGCCGGTGGACCTGGTCCTGTCGGCGGGATCGCGCGACGGTCAGCCGTCGCCCCCGGACGGGTTCATGCGGTGAGGACCCAGTGGCCTGGTGATTCCAGGACCCAGGTGGGTTGGGGTGGGATGAGCCCGGGTGGGTCGGGGGCGCGGGAGTGGGTGGTCTGGCCGGCGGGTGAGGTGATCTCGACGTCGTGGGGGTCGAGGTCGTAGTGGTGCAGCACTTTGTGGTGCCAGCCGGGTTCTTCCTTGAGCTGGTTGCAGGCTGCGCAGAGGCCTTGGCCGTTGAGGGTGCTGGTGGGGCCGCCGGCGTGGTCGGGGGTGATGTGGTCGTGGTGGCGGATGGGGGCGTTGCACCACGGGGTGCGGCAGGTGCGGTCGCGCAGGGTGATGAACTGGCGCAGCAGCCCGTCGAAGGTCCGGCTGGTGGATTCCATGGCGACGAGCTGGTCGGTGTCGGCGAAGAGGCGGCGTACCCGGGTGCCCATCTCGGGGGCGCAGGTGAGGAGGTTGCGGGCCACGGAGGCGGGGATGGGTCCGCCGGCGCCGCCGTACATGGGGACGACCTCGGCCGGCTCGTCGGCGTCGGAGCCGTCGCCGAGGAGTGCTTCGGCGGAGATCACGATGTTGAGGGCGATGGGGGTGTGGGTGGCGGTGATCTGGCCGGTCAGGCGGGCCACGAACAGGTCGGCGATGATCTGGGAGTGGGTGCGGTCCTCGTCGGGTTGGGCCTTGAGCTGGGTGGCGCGTTGGTGCAGGGACTGCATGACCGCGGCGGCCTGGACATCGGAGATGATCGCGGTGATCTGGGCGGTGCCGTCCTCGCGTCGCTGGTAGGTGAGGTGGCGGTTGCGGTGGGCGCGTTCGCGGCGCCGGGCTGCGGCGTGGTCGTCGAGGCGGATCGCGATCCGCTGCGCGGCGAGGCGTAGCGCCCGGTCCCCCAGGGGTGCGCCGGTGGCGAGGAGGTCACCGAGGGCGGTGTCGAAGGCGGGGCGCAGCGCGGAGTGGACGTGGTCGGCCTCGGTGGCGAGGATCTCGGCACGGTGCTCGTTGATCAGCCCGTCATCGAGGGCGGCGAGGACGTGGGGCAGGTCGTCGACCAGGGTGCAGGCCATCGCGCGCAGCCGGGCACCGCGGTGCGGTGACTCGTGGCGTGCGAGCGCGACCTGCGCACCCACCGACCGGTCACTGGCGTCGGCCTGGAGGTCGTCGAGGTGCGCGGTCAACCGCACCTGGCGTGCGGCGAGGTGGGCCTTGATGGACTCGAGCTCCTCCAGCATCGCGACACACTCACCCGCGGTGGCGGGGAGGGCGTCGCTCGAGGTCATGTCTTCGACCCTAGACGCGACCACCGACAACGACGCCGAGCCTCAGGGGCGGTCCGCTCGACCTAGGTGCAGCGCTCACCCGGACGCCAGCCGTTCGGCAGCGCCGGTGCGGCCTGGCTGACGAGAGAACGGCGCCCGGGTGGCGGTTCCGCCACTCAGACGCCGTTCTCGTTCGGTCGGGCTGACAGGATTTGAACCTGCGACCCCTTGACCCCCAGTCAAGTGCGCTACCAAGCTGCGCCACAGCCCGAACTGCGCGATCCGCTGCACTGCAGCGCCTCGCGACGCGTGAACACTACAACAGCCCCACCCGAGGTCCGGCATCGGCACCCCGGGCGGGTCGGTCGCTCAGCGCTTGCGCTTCTCGCGCACCCGCTGGTTGATCACGATCGGGGTGCCGACGAAGCCGAACTCCTCGCGCAGGCGCCGCTCGATGTAGCGCTCGTAGCCGTCGTCGAGCTTGCCCGAGGTGAACAGCACGAAGGTCGGCGGGGCCGTCGAGGGCTGGGTGCCGAAGAGGATCTTGGGCTGCTTGCCGCTGCGCACCGGGTGCGGGTGCTCGGCGACCAGGCGTCCCAGGAACGCGTTGAGCGCACCGGTCGGCACGCGGGTCTCCCAGCCGTCCAGCGCCTTGTCGAGCGCCGGCACGAGCCGGTCGACGTGCCAGCCGGTGCGGGCGGTGACGTTGATGCGCGGGGCCCACTGCACCTGCACCAGCTCGCGCTCGATCTCGCGCTCGAGGTAGTGGCGGCGCTCCTCGTCGACGAGGTCCCACTTGTTGAAGGCGATGACCAGCGCACGGCCGGCCTCACGGACCGTCTGGAGGATCCGCACGTCCTGCTCGGAGATCGACAGGCCGGCGTCGAGCACCAGCACCGCCACCTCGGCGCGGTCGATGGCGATCGAGGTGCGCAGGGAGGCGTAGTACTCGTGGCCCGAGGCCTCCTTGACCCGCTTGCGGATGCCCGCGGTGTCGATGAAGCGCCAGTCGCGCCCGCCGAGCGAGATCAGCTCGTCGACCGGGTCGACGGTGGTGCCGGCGACGTTGTCGACGACCACGCGCTCCTCCCCCGCCAACCGGTTGAGCAGAGAAGACTTGCCGACGTTGGGCTTGCCGACGATCGCGATGCGGCGCGGCCCGCCGACCTCGGCGTCACGCTCGGGCGGCGGCTCGGGCAGCGCGGCCAGCACGGCGTCGAGCAGGTCGCCCGACCCGCGCCCGTGCAGCGCCGAGACCACGAACGGCTCGCCGAGACCGAGGTTCCACAGCCCGTAGGCCTCGGCCTCGGTGCGCTCGTCGTCGACCTTGTTGGCCGCCAGCACGACGGGCTTGCCCGACTTGCGCAGGATCCGCACCACGGCCTCGTCGGCGTCGGTGATGCCGACGGTCGCGTCGACCACGAAGAGCACCGCGTCGGCCAGCGAGATGGCGATCTCGGCCTGGGCCGCGATCCGCTCGGCCAGGCCACGCGCGTCGGGGTCCCAGCCGCCGGTGTCGACGACGGTGAAGGCCCGGCCGTTCCAGTGCGCGTCGTACGACACGCGGTCACGGGTGACGCCGGGGACGTCCTCGACGACCGCCTCGCGCCGGCCGATGAACCGGTTCACCAGCGTCGACTTGCCCACGTTGGGCCGGCCGATGATGGCCAGGACGGGCAGGGGGCCGTCGACGAGCGGGCCCTCGGTGGGGGTGTCGTCGGCGTGCTCGGTCATGGTGCTCCTAGATCGGTGACCCCGGTGGCGGGGTCGGGTTCGAGGTCTCCTGCGGGCAGGGGGCCCGGCAGCTCGCGGCCCGTGAGGGCCAGCGCGGCGTCCAGCTCGCGCGTCATGTGCTCCCACAACAACTGTGAGGTGGCCTCCACTTGTTCCTTCGTGCGCGGGAAGGCCACGGAGTCGATGGTGACGGGTCGACCGAAGACGACGTGCATCGGCGCGCCCCGGGCCGGCAGCGAGCTGCTGCGCCCGCCGGGCTCACGGGTGCCCAGGAACGAGACCGGCACCACCGTCGCGCCCGCCGCCAGCGCGAAGTACGCCGTCCCGCGGTGGAATCGCTGCAGGTCCCCGGGGCCGCGTCGTCCCTCGGGGAAGATCCCGATCACGCCGTCGTCGCGCAGCACCCGCAGGCAGCTGCGGGCCGCGGCCACGTCGGTGCGGAACCGGTCGAGCGGCACCTGGCCGGAGTAGTGCAGGAAACGCCCCAGCCGCCCGGCGAACATCTCCGACTTGGTCAGCGCGTGCACCGGCCGCGGCGCGTAGATCGCCAGCAGCGGGCCGTCGATGACGCCGATGTGGTTGGCCGCCAGCACCACCGGGCCCTGCGCGGGCACGTGCTCGGCGCCCAGCACCTCGACCCGGTAGCGCCGCCGGATCAGCCAGCGGGCCAGCGGTCGCAGCCCGTGGAGCATCAGCCGGGGCGGGTGCGGCACCTCGGCGGTGCGCGGCAGGTCGTGGTGCGTGCTGCGCGAGCGGGGCGCCTGCGCGGCGCTCACGCGTGCGCCTCCACCGCCTCGACGAGACCGACGACCAGGTCGACGACCTCCTCGAGCGTGTACGGCGTGGTGTCGAGGTGCACCGCGCCCTCGGCCATCGTGAGCGGCGAGACCGCCCGCCCGGAGTCGATCTCGTCGCGCCCGCGCAGCGACTTCTCGACGGCGGCCACGTCGGTGCCGCCCTCCTCCGCCGCGCGCCGCCGCGCCGCGCGGCGGGGTCGGCGGTCAGGTAGAGCTTGACCGGCGCCTCGGGGGCGACCACCGAGCCGATGTCACGGCCCTCGACGACGATGCCGGCGCCCTCGAGCGCCGCGGCGATCTCGGCGCGCTGCAGCTCGACCAGGCGGGTGCGCACCTCGGGCACCGTGGAGACCGGCGAGACCGAGCCGGTGACCTGCTCGGTGCGGATCGCGGCGCCGACGTCGTGGCCGTCCACGTGGATGGTCGGGCCGGCCGGGTCGGTGCCGGAGTCGATGACCGGTTCGCCGCTGCGGGCGGCGACCGCGGCCGGGTCGTGCACGTCGACGCCCTGCTCGAGCATCCACCAGGTCATCGCGCGGTACATCGCCCCGGTGTCGAGGTAGCGCAGCCCCAGCCGGACGGCCACGCCGCGGCAGGTGCTGGACTTCCCGGAGCCGGAGGTGCCGTCGACGGCCACCACGATGCCGGTCGTGCGCGTCGGGTCGGGGTCGGAGGGCTTGGTGCTCACGGGCCCGCAGCCTACCGGTGCGTCACCCAGCCGCGGGATTCCAGCGACACCAGCAGCCGTTCCCCGCTCTGCTCGGCCACCACGAGCTCGACGAGACCGGTGGGACGGCTGGTGTCGTGGTCGATGCGGATGTCCTCCACGTTGACCTCGCTGGCCACCGCGTCGGCCAGCAGCCGGGCCAGCTCGCCGGGGTGGTCGGGCACCGTGACGAAGACCGAGACCATGGCCGTCGCGGGGGCGCCGTGCTTGCCGGGGATCGCCCGGGTGCCCGCCACGCCGGTCTCCAGCAGCTGCTCGAGGGCCGCGCGCTCGTCGCCGGCGATCGCCTCGATCATCGCGTCGAGGTCGCGGCGCAGCTCGCGCAGCAGCTCGCCCACGGCGGGCGCGTTGCCGGCCACGATCTGGCCGTAGAGCCGCGGGTCGCCGGCCGCGACCCGGGTCACGTCGCGCACCCCCTGCCCCGAGAGCGAGAGGTGGTTGTCGGGGGCACCGGCCAGCCGGCCCGCCACCAGCGAGGAGACCAGGTGCGGCACGTGCGAGATCCGCGCCACCGCCCGGTCGTGCTCCTCGGGGGTCAGCCACGCCGGCACCGCCCCGACCAGGCGCACCAGGTCCTCCACCAGCTCCACGGCCGCCACGTCGGCGTCGCGGTGCGGGGTGATCGCCCACGGCCGGCCCTCGAAGAGGGTCGGGCTCGCCGCCAGCGGCCCGGAGTGCTCGCTGCCGGCCATCGGGTGGCTGCCCACGTAGCGGGCGGCGTGCGCCGCCGCCTCGGGGTGCTCGAGCACCTGCGCCAGCGGGCGCGCCTTGATGCTGCCGACGTCGGTGACGACCGCCTCCGAGGCCGTCAGCGCCGCGGTGATGACCGGGCCCAGCACGTCGGGCGGCACCGCGACGACCACCAGCTGCGGCCGGTCGTCGGCGCGCCGCACCCGCCCGGCTCCCAGGCCGCTGGCGGTGCGCACGTGCTCGTCGTTGTGGTCGCTGAGCAGCACCTCGATCCCGGCGCGGGCGCAGGCCAGGGCCACCGAGGTGCCGACCAGGCCGGTGCCGACCACCTCGACCGGGCCCACCAGGGACCCGGTGCCGGCCTCAGGCATCGGTGTCGGGGACCGAGCGCACGCGGGTCAGGTCGCTGCGCAGCGCCGCGGCGCCGTGCAGGTAGCTGTGCGTGATGTCGGAGCGCGGCAGGTCGGTCTCCACGTGCGCCATCATCCGCACCACCCGCGGCATCGAGCGCTCGATCTCGAGCTCGCGCGCGCAGATCAGCGGCACCTCGCCGAAGCCCAGGCGCCGGGCGGCGTACGCCGGGAACTCCGCGACCAGGTCGGAGGTCGCGGTGAAGATCACCGAGATGAAGTCGTCGACCTCGAGCCCGTTGGAGGCCATCACGTCGAGCACCATCTCCGCGACCCGCTCGAGCATGTGGTCTCGCGAGTCCTCCTCGAGCTGGGTCGCGCCCCGGACCGCTCGCACCGCCACGTCTGCTCCTCCATCTGCCTCGTCGTGCCCTGGGGCCGGCTGCTGCCGGCCAGGGGCCAGGCTATCGGGGCCGCGCGCTCACAGCTGCGCCCTGTCCAGCAGGCTGCCCAGCTCGGTGCGGGTCAGCTCACGCATCTCCCCCGGCGCCAGGCCGCCCAGGCGCACCGGGCCCAGCTCGGTGCGGGTCAGGCGGCGCACCGGGTGCCCGACGTGGTCGAGCAGGCGCCGCACGATCCGGTTGCGCCCCTCGTGGATGACCAGCTCGACGATGCTGCGCTCGCGGTCGGTGCGGCCGTGGCTGCCCTCGACCAGGCGGGCCCTGCTCACCGTCACCGGCCCGTCCTCGAGCTCGACCCCGGCCAGCAGCTTCTTGATGGTGCCGCGGTGCACCTGGCCCTCGACCTCCGCGACGTAGGTCTTGTCGACCTCGTACGACGGGTGGGCCATGCGGTGGGCGAAGTCGCCGTCGTTGGTGAGCAGGATCAGCCCGGAGGTGTCGGTGTCGAGCCGCCCCACGTGGAAGAGCCGCTCGGGGCGGTCGGCCACCACGTCGCCCAGGGTGCGGCGTCCCTCGGGGTCCGACATGGTCGAGACCACCCCGCGGGGCTTGTTGAGCACCAGGTAGACGTGGGGGCTCATCGGCGGCAGCCGGTGGCCCTCGACGCGCACCACGGCGGTGCGCGGGTCGACCTTGGTGCCCAGGCGGGTCACCACCTCACCGTCGACCTCGACCAGCCCGTCGAGCATCAGCTCCTCGCACTTGCGCCGCGAGGCGACACCCGACTGGGCGAGCAGCTTCTGCAGCCGCACCTGGCCCTCGTCGTCGAGCGGGATCTCGCGGCCGTCGTCCTCGCCGAGGGGGGCGGGGCGGTCGTGCGGGGGGCGGGTCACGGGGTCTCCTCGGTCGGGGTGGCGGCGCCCGGCTGGTCACCGGGCTGCTCGTCAGGGCGGGTCTGGAACCCGCCGACGCGCTCGAGCTCGTCCTCCAGATCCTCCATGTCCGGCAGGTACGGCGCCAGCTCGGGCAGCTCGTCGAGCGAGCTGACCCCGATCCGCTCCAGGAAGTAGCCGGTGGTGCGGTAGAGGTGGGCGCCGGTGCCGACGTCCTGGCCGGCCTCCTCGACCAGGCCGCGGGTCAGCAGGGTGCGCATCACGCCGTCGACGTTCACGCCGCGCACCGCCGAGACCCGGGCCCGCGAGACCGGCTGCTGGTAGGCCACCACGGCCAGCGTCTCGAGCGCGGCCTGGGTCAGCCGGGCCTGCTGGCCCTCCAGCACGAACTTCTCCACCGCGGGCGCGTAGGCCTCGCGGGTGTAGTAGCGCCAGCCGCCCGCGACGTGGCGCAGCTCGAAGCCCCGGTCCTGCTCGTCGTACTGCTCGGCCAGGGTCTGCAGGGCGGCCACGACGTCCTCGACGGGGTGCCCGACCGCGGTGGCCAGGGCCACCGAGTCGAGCGGCTGGTCGGCGACCATCAGCACGGCCTCCAGCGCCGGGCGCAGCGGCAGCGGCCGTTCGGTGGGCCCGTCGGCGGGCGGGTCGATCAGGGTGTCGCTCACGCGAGGCCCTCCTCGGGGGTGTCGGTGGGAGCGGGCGGGGCGCCCTCGAACTCGTCGGTGACCAGGGCCTCGGCCTCGGTGTCGTCGTCCCCGGTCCAGCGCAGGGTCAGCACACCGAGCGGGGTGACCTGGTCGAAGACCAGGACCCCCTCGCGGAAGAGCTCCAGCAGCGAGAGGAAGCGGGCCACGGTGGTCAGCGTGTCCGGGGAGTCGCGGCACAGCGCGGCGAAGGTGGTGGTGCCGGCGCGACGCAGCCGCTCCACCACGATCGCGGCCTGCTCGCGCACCGAGACCCGGGCGGCGTGGATGTGCTGCAGCGAGACCTCGACGACCGGCTTGGGCGCCATCGCCCTGGCGGCCAACGCTGCGAACTGCTCCAGGCCGATGCCGATCAGCACCTCGGGCAGCAGCGAGGCGAACCGCTCCTCCAGGCCCACCGCGCGGGGGTAGCGGCGCGCCTCGTCGAGCAGGCGCTGCTCGACCACGGCCGCGACCTGCTTGTAGGCGCGGTACTGGATGAGCCGGGCGAAGAGCAGGTCGCGGGCCTCGAGCAGCGCCAGGTCCTCCTCGTCCTCGACGTCGCCCTGAGGCAGCAGGCGTGCGGCCTTGAGGTCGAGCAGCGTCGAGGCCACCAGCAGGAACGACGTGGTCTGCTCGAGATCGAGGGCGGCGTCACGCCCGGTGCCCGAGGCAGGCACCGGCGCGGTGCGCAGCGCCTTGACGTGGGCGATGAACTCGTCGGTGACCTTGGAGAGCGAGACCTCGGTGATGTCGAGCTTGTGCTTGGCGATCAGGTTGAGCAGCAGGTCGAAGGGACCCTCGAAGTTGTCGAGCCGCACCGCGAAGGCCGGGCTCGCGGAGCCCTCCTCGGCCTCCACGCCCGAGCCGGCGGCCACGCTCACCCCTCGGTGAGACGGCGTACGAGCGCGCTGTCCTCGCCGTGCGCCTCGAGGTCGGCCAGCGCCAGCGCCAGCGCCTCACGCACCAGGCGGCCGCGGTCGACGGCCAGCCCGTGGCCGCTGCGCAGCGACAGCCGGGCCTGCTCGACCGCCAGCAGCTCCTCGGAGGTGATGTAGACGGTCATCTTCTCGTCGTGGCGCACCCGGCCGCTGGGCCGCGCGGGCCTCGCCGGCGCGGCGGGCGGGGCCGGTGCCGGCTGCGCTGCCGCGTCGTCGCGCTGCCCGGTCTCGTCGCGCTGCCTCGTCCCGCTCGGTGCCGTGGGGCGGAACAGGTCGTCCGCCGTCGGCATGCTCACTCGTCGAGCCAACGGCCCAGCACCTCCCGCGACAGCTGCCGGTAGGACTCGGCGCCGGCCGAGGACGAGGCGTAGCTGGTGATCGGCTCGCCGGCCACGGTCGAGTCGGAGAACTTCACCGTGCGGCGGATGACGGTGTGGAAGACCTTGTCGCCCCACGCCTGGACCAGGCGGTCCATGACCTCGCGCGAGTGCAGCGTGCGCCCGTCGAACATGGTGCCGAGCACGCCGTCGATCTCGAGGCCGGGGTTGAGCCGCTCACGGACCTTGTCGATGGTGGTCTTGAGCAGCGCGACACCGCGCAGGGCGAAGTACTCGCACTCCAGGGGCACGATGACGCCGTGGGAGGCGGTGAGGGCGTTGACGGTGAGCAGGCCCAGCGAGGGCTGGCAGTCGATCAGCACGACGTCGTACTGCTCGAGCGCTGGGGCGAGGACGCGCTGCAGCGTCTGCTCGCGGGCCACCTCGTGCACCAGCTGCACCTCGGCGGCCGAGAGGTCGATGTTGGAGGGCAGCAGGTCCATCCCGGGCACGCCCGAGGGCACGACGACGTCGTCGAGGGTGACGTCGCGCTCCATCAGCAGGTTGTAGACCGACAGGTCCATCTCGTGCGGGTTCAGCCCGAGGCCGACCGACAGCGAGCCCTGGGGGTCGAAGTCGACCAGCAGCACCTTGCGGCCGTACTCGGCGAGCGAGGCGCCCAGGTTGATGGTCGTCGTCGTCTTGCCGACGCCGCCCTTCTGGTTGCACATCGCCACGACCCGGGCCTTGCCGTGCTCGGTGACCGGGCGGGGCTCGGGGAAGTCCGGCATCGGCCGGCCGGTGGGGCCGAGGACCGAGGTGCCGGCGTCCCGGCGCGCCGGGCGCTCGAAGGGCAGGGGGTCGCTCACGGACAGATCGTCTCCGGGATCGGGGGCGGGCGGCTGGGTCGGGGTCCGGACCAGCGGTGGCACCGCGGGTGCACTGGTGCCGCCGTGACCTGCTCCGGTCCCCGGGGACATCCCACCATCGCTCATCTGCTGCTCCTCCACCGGCCCCGCTCGCGACGGCACGACGCCCTGTCGGCTCAGGCGACCAGGTCCGGGTTGCGGGCGAGCCTAGGACCGCCCCTGGTCACCCACAAGCGTGTTCGACAGGTTCGTGGGGACCCGCGCGACCAGGAGCCGATCTGTGCATGGGCCCCCGCGTGTCTGCACAGGCGATCCACCGCCTGTGGAGCAATCTGTGGACGGCTGTTGACGCTCAGCGGACGAGGAGGTCCTCGTACTCCGGGTGCTTCTCGATCCAGCCGGCGATGAAGGAGCACTGCGCCACCACCGACCGCTCCCCCGCTGCGCGCACGTCGTCGAGGGCCTCGCGGGCCAGGGCCGAGCCGACCCCGTCGCCGCCGAACTCGTCGCCGACCACGGTGTGGGTGAACACGACCCGGGCCGGGTCGTCGGCGAGCTCGTACTGCGCCACGCCGGCCTCGACCCCGTCGAGGGAGGCGACGTAGCGCTGCTGCTCGGGCTGGTGGGTCACGACCGCATCGCTCATGCCGGCGATCGTAGGTCGGGGCGTCTCACCCCTGGGGGCGCACCGCCGACCACGAGCACCACGTGGCCCGGCTCGGAGTCGTCGTCGCCCAGCACGTCGACCCGCACCCTGCCCGCCTCGACGCCCACGGTCTCGTACTCCCTGCTGTAGATGTCGCGCAGCACCAGCAGTCCCTCGGACTCGATCTCGAACGAGCCCAGCCGCACCAGGTCCGCGAGCCCGTCGCGCGACGCGTCGTCGGTGAGCTCGGCCAGGGTCGGGCCGTCGTCGACGCTGCGCACGGCGACCGCGACGCAGTCGCTGGTCGCGACGCAGGGCGCGCCCCCGAAGGAGGTCGGCGGGGCGAAGTCCTCGCGCCCCACCAGCAGCAGCACCGAGCTGGGCGGTCTGATCATGCGGCTCACGGCGACCCCCTCAGCCGAGCCGGTGGAACGCCACGGTCGGCATCACCAGCTCGCCCAGCTCGTCGGTGGCGTCGAGGTCGGCCACGGCGTCGATCACCCAGTCGTGGTGGCCCTCGGGGTCGTGCACGGTCTGGCGCACCTGGAGCAGCCGGGCCGGGGCAGCGTCGTCGTCCAGGCCGGCCGGTACGCCGGTCGCGGCGGTCGTCACCAGCAGGCGGGGCCCGCGGGCGTCGGGGCCGAGGTCGACGCGGTCGTGCTCGGCGTAGTACTCCTCGATGGCGGAGTCCCAGGCCGAGCGTCCCACCACGACCTCGCGGGCCGGGTCGGTGCGGTCGGCCGCGGCCCGCTCGAGGGCCATCAGGCCGTCGAGGTCGTCGCGCGCGACCAGCTCGACGCGCCGGAACATCGCGTTGCGCACCATCACCTCGAACGAGCGCCCCTGCTGCGAGAGCGGTCGCGGTGGCGGGGGCGGCGCGTGGTGGGTCAGCTCGTCGCCCAGGCGTGCCAGTGCGGCCGCCGGGTCGGTCAGCGCCTCCCACTCGTCGAGCAGCGAGGAGTCGGTCTGGCGCACGGTCTCGCCGAGCCAGTCGACCAGCGCCTCGAGCTCCTCGGAGCGGTGCTGCTCGGGCACGCTCTGGCGCAGCGTGCGGTAGGCGTCGGTGAGGTAGCGCAGCACCAGGCCCTCGGAGCGGGCCAGCTGGTAGCGCCCGACGAGGTCGGTGAAGCTCATCCCCTGCTCGTACATCTGGCGCACCACCGACTTGGGGTCCAGGGCGTCCTCGGGCAGCCAGGGGTGCGCGCCGCGGTAGAGCTCGTACGCCGCGCCCAGCAGCTCGGCGAGCGGCTGGGGCCAGGTGATCTCCTCGAGCAGCGCCATCCGCTCCTCGTACTCGACCCCGTCGGCCTTCAGCTCGTTGACGGCCTCGCCGCGCGCGGCCCACTGCTGGGCCATCAGGATCTGGCGCGGGGAGTCGAGCACCGCCTCGACGACCGAGACCACGTCGAGCGCGTGGGTCACCGGGTCGGACTCCTCGGGCGGGGTGAGCACGTCGAGGGCCTCGAGCGCGAAGTGGGCCAGCGGCTGGTTGAGCGCGAAGTCGGGCGGCAGGTCGTGGGTCAGCCGGTAGCGGCGCCCGTGCTCGTCGAGCTCGTCGAGGCGCACCAGCACCCCCGAGGCCACCAGCGAGCGCGCCAGGCGCAGGGCCCGGCGGGCCAGGCGGCGCTGCTGGCGCGGCTCCTCGTGGTTGTCGGTGAGCAGCCGCCGCAGCACCGCGAAGGCGTCCTCCTCGCGGGAGACCACGTTGAGGATCATCGAGTTGTCGACCTTCATCCGTGAGGCCAGGGGCTCGGGCTCCCCGGCCACCAGCTTGTCGAAGGTCTGCTCGGTCCACACCACGGTACCCTCGGGCGGCTTCCTCAGCTGCGCCTTCGACTTGCGCTTGGCCTGCTTCTCCTCGCTCATCGCGGCGTTCTTGGCCGCGGCCTTGGCCTTGGCCTTCTCGTTCTCGATGGTGTGCTCGGGCGCCTGGACGACCACGTAGCCCGCGGTGTCGAAGCCGGCTCGACCGGCCCGACCGGCGATCTGCAGGAACTCGCGGGTGCGCAGCACCCGTTGGCGGGTGCCGTCGAACTTGGCCAGGCCGGTGAAGAGCACGGTGCGGATCGGCACGTTGATGCCGACCCCGAGGGTGTCGGTGCCGCAGATGACCGAGAGCTCGCCCGACTGGGCCAGCTGCTCGACCAGGCGCCGGTAGCGCGGCAGCATCCCGGCGTGGTGCACGCCCACCCCGCGCTTGAGCATCTTGGCCAGGGTCTTGCCGAAGCCGGCGCCGAAGCGGGTGCCGGCCAGCCGCTCGCTCATCCCCTCCGGCTTGGGGATCCAGCCGGCGTTGAGCAGCGAGGTGGAGTGCTCGACGGCAGCGGCCTGGGTGAAGTGCACGACGTAGACGGGCGCCTGCCCGGTGGTCACGATCTCCTCGAGCCGCTCGGGCAGCGGGTCGAGCGACCAGCTGAACGACAGCGGGACCGGGCGCTCGGCGTCGTCGACGACCGCCGTCTCGCGCCCGTTGCGGCGCGTCAGGTCGGCTCCCAGCGCGCTGACGTCGCCCAGGGTGGCCGACATCAGCAGGAACTGCGCCTGCGGCAGCTCGAGGAGCGGTACCTGCCAGGCCCAGCCGCGGTCGGGCTCGCCGTAGTAGTGGAACTCGTCCATCACCACCAGCCCCACGTCGGCGGCGCGACCCTCGCGCAGCGCGAGGTTGGCCAGCACCTCCGCGGTGCAGCAGATGATGGGGGCGTCGGCGTTGACCGCGGCGTCACCGGTCAGCATCCCGACGTTGTCGGCGCCGAAGACCGTGCACAGGTCGAAGAACTTCTCGCTGACCAGCGCCTTGATGGGCGCGGTGTAGAACGAGACCCGGTCGTCGGCCAGCGCGGTGGCGTGCGCGGCCAGGGCGACCAGCGACTTGCCCGACCCGGTCGGTGTCGCCAGCACCACGTTGCTGCCGGCCAGCAGCTCGAGCACCGCCTCGTCCTGGTGCGGGTAGAGCGCCAGGCCCTTGCTCGCGGCGTACGCCGCCACCGCGTCGTAGACGGCGTCGGCGTCGGCGCCGACCCGTGGCCAGTCGAAGCCCTGCAGCCGGTCGGCCCCCTCGGTGGTGCGGGGGTCCTGCTGGGTCTCTTGCTGGGTGTCCTGCTGGGTCATCAGCCTCTGGCTCTCGGGTGCGCGGTCGCGAAGACCTCGCGCAGGTTGTCGACGGTCACCAGGGTGTAGACCTGGGTGGTGGTCACGGACGCGTGGCCCAGCAGCTCCTGCACGACGCGCACGTCGGCGCCACCGTCGAGCAGGTGGGTGGCGAACGAGTGGCGCAGCGTGTGGGGCGAGACGTCGCGGGTCACCCCGGCGCGCTCGGCGGCCCGGGTCAGCACGGTCCAGGCCGACTGGCGCGAGAGGCGTCCGCCCCGGGCGTTGAGGAAGAGCGCACCCCCGGTGCCGCCCGGCCCACCGAGCCCGGCGAGCTCGGGGCGGGCGCGCACCAGGTAGGCCTGGACCGCCTCCAGGGCGTAGGAGCCGACCGGCACGATGCGCTGCTTGCCGCCCTTGCCGCGCAGCAGCACGGTGCCCTCGAGGGGTGCTGCCTCGTCGGTGGCCAGGTCGAGGTCGTCGACGTCGAGCCCGACCGCCTCGGAGATCCGGGCGCCGGTGCCGTAGAGCACCTCCAGCAGCGCCCGGTCGCGCAGGGCCAGCGTGGTGCCGGGGGCGCCGGCGGCCTCGAGGATCGCCTCGACGTCGGCCAGCGGCAGCGCCTTGGGCAGCCGCTTGGCCGGCGTGGGCGGCTTGACCTCCCGGGCCGGGTCGGTCTCGGCGAGCCCGTCGGCGACGGCGAAGCGGTGGAAGCCGCGCACCGCCACCACGGTGCGCGCCGCCGAGGTGGCGCTCAGCGGCGGGTGGTCGGCGTCGCCCTCGCGCAGGTGCACCAGGAAGGCACCCACGCCGGCCTCGGTCACGTCGTCGAGCCGCTGCACGCCCTGCGCCGCGAGGTGGGCCAGGTAGCGGCGCAGGTCGCGCCGGTACGAGGCCAGGGTGTTGGCCGCCAGCCCCCGCTCGACCGAGAGGTGGTCGAGGTAGGTGCGCACCGCGGCCCCCAGCGCGTCGGCGGGGGCCGCGGTGCGGGCGTCGAGGGCGGGCACGCTCAGGAGAGCACCTGCTCCAGGCCCACCGCGTCGATGCCGGTCGCCGCGCCCACGGGCTCGTTGGTCAGCTGGCCGTCGTGGGTGTTCAGGCCCTTGGCCAGGGAGCGGTCGTCGACCAGCGCCTGGCGCCAGCCCTTGTTGGCCAGCGCGACGGCGTACGGCATCGTCGCGTTGGTCAGGGCGTACGTCGAGGTGGTCGGCACGGCGCCCGGCATGTTGGCCACGCAGTAGAACACCGAGTCGTGCACCTGGAAGGTCGGGTCGGCGTGCGTGGTGGCCCGGGTGTCCTCGAAGCAGCCGCCCTGGTCGACGGCGATGTCGACGAGGACCGAACCGGGCTTCATCCGCGAGACCAGCTCGTTGGAGACCAGCTTGGGGGCCGCGGCGCCGGGGATCAGCACCGCACCGATGACCATGTCGGCCTCGGTGACGTGCTGCTCGATGGCGAGCTTGGAGGAGGCCAGCCCGTGCACCTTGTTGTTGTAGCGCCAGAACGACATCCGCAGCTTCTCGAGGTCGGTGTCGAGCAGGGTGACGTCGGCGCCCATGCCCAGCGCGATGTTGGCGGCGTTCTGGCCCGAGACGCCGGCTCCGATGATGACGACCTTGGCGTTCGCCACGCCGCCGACGCCGCCGAGCAGCACGCCGCGCCCGCCCTGGGCCTTGAGCAGCGAGTGGGCGCCGACCTGGGGCGCCAGGCAGCCGGCGACCTCCGACATCGGGTAGAGCAGCGGCAGCGCGCCGTTGTCGAGCTGCACGGTCTCGTAGGCGATCGCGGTGACCTTGCGCTGGAGCAGCTCCTCGGTCAGGGGCTTGTCGGCGGCCAGGTGCAGGTAGGTGAAGAGCACCTGCCCCTCGCGCATCCGGTGGTACTCCTCGGCGACCGGCTCCTTGACCTTCAAGATCATGTCGGCGCTGCCCCACACGGCGTCGGCGTCGGGCAGGATCTCGGCACCGGCGGCGACGTACTCGTCGTCGGTGACCTGGGAGCCGAGCCCGGCGTTCTTCTCGATCACCACCTGGTGGCCGGCCGCGACCAGCTCGTTGACGCCCAGGGGCGTGATGGCCACCCGGTACTCGTGGTTCTTGACTTCCTTGGGGACGCCGACCTTCATCTGCCTGCTCCTTCTTCCTGCACGGGTCCCGGCACCCCGTCGTGCCGAGCGGTCCCCGCGAGTCCGCGGGCGTGCGCGACCAGTATCGCGATGACGAGAGGTGCGTCACAAAGTCGACCCTCGAGCACCCCGGTGCGCAGGTCGTCGAAGGGCACCCAGGCGGCCTCCATCTCGGCCTCCTCGTGCTGGGGCTCGAAGTCGCCGCGCCCGACCTCGGTCAGGTCGCGCGCCAGGTAGATGTGGGCCAGCTCGGCCGAGATGCCCGGCGAGGCGTAGGTCGAGACCAGGTGCGTCCACTCCCCCGCCGCCAGCCCGGCCTCCTCGGCCAGCTCGCGCCGCGCCACCTCGATGGGGTCCTCGTCGTCGCCGTCCATCAGCCCCGCAGGGATCTCCACGAAGCGGTGCGCCGCGGCGTGGCGGTACTGCCACAGGCACAGCACCCGCTCCTGCTCGTCGACGGCCAGCACCACCGCGGCACCCGGGTGCTCGAGGACCACACGCCGGAACGGCTCCTCGTCGGGGTGGTCGGGGCGCCGGACGTGGTCCTCGCGCAGCGCGACCACCCAGCCGTCGCGGTGCAGGTCGGCCGAGGCCGTCACCGGCCACGTGGTGGGGACGTCTCGCAGCGGCGGGTGGTCCATGGACGCGACGCTACCGGTGGGCACCGACGTCAGTCGTCGGCGGGCTTGCGGCGCAGGCCCTTCTCGTCGATCGGGAAGCGCAGCTCGCGCTGGCGGGTGATCGCCGCGCCGACCAGCCCAGCGAAGAGCGGGTGCGGGCGGGTAGGCCGCGAGCGGTACTCCGGGTGCGCCTGGGTGGAGACGTAGAAGGGGTGCACGTCGCGCGGCAGCTCGACGAACTCGACGAGGTTGTTGTCGGGCGAGGTGCCCGAGAAGACCAGGCCGGCCGACTCCAGGTCGTCGCGGTAGGCGTTGTTGACCTCGTAGCGGTGCCGGTGCCGCTCGTGCACCTCGGCCTGGCCGTAGGCCGCGCGCACGACCGAGCCCTCCTTGAGGGCGGCCGGGTAGAGGCCCAGGCGCATCGTGCCGCCGAGGTCGCCCTCCCCGTCGACGATGTCGACCTGCTCGGCCATCGTGGCGATGACCGGCTCGGGGGTCTGCGGGTCGAACTCGGTCGAGCCGGCCTTCTCCAGGCCGAGCACCTCGCGGGAGTACTCGATGACCATGCACTGCAGGCCCAGGCACAGCCCGAGGGTGGGGATGCCGTGGGTGCGCGTGTAGGTCAGGGCGCCGAGCTTGCCCTCGAGCCCGCGGATGCCGAAGCCGCCCGGCACGCAGACGGCGTCGACGTCCTGGAGGTGCTTGGCGGCGCCGGCGGGGGTGGCGCACTCGTCGGAGGCGATCCAGCGCAGGTTGACCTTGGCGCTGTGCGCGAAGCCGCCGGCGCGCAGCGCCTCGGCGACCGAGAGGTAGGCGTCGGGCAGGTCGACGTACTTGCCGACCAGGCCGATCGTGACCTCCTCCTCGGGGTGGTGGACCCGCTCGAGGAGGTCGTCCCACAGCGTCCAGTCGACGTCGCGGAAGGGCAGGTCGAGGCGGCGCACCAGGTAGGCGTCGAGGCCCTCGCGGTGCAGCACCTTGGGGATGTCGTAGATGGAGGGCGCGTCGGCGGCGGTGACGACGGCCTCGTCGTCGACGTCGCACATCAGCGCGATCTTGCTCTTGATCGAGGCCGGCAGCTCGCGGTCGGCGCGGCACACGATGGCGTCGGGCTGGATGCCGACCTGGCGCAGGGCGGCGACCGAGTGCTGGGTGGGCTTGGTCTTCAGCTCGCCGGAGGGGCCGATGTAGGGCACCAGCGAGACGTGGATGAAGAAGCAGTTGTCGCGCCCGACGTCGTGGCGCACCTGGCGGGCGGCCTCGAGGAACGGCAGCGACTCGATGTCGCCGACGGTGCCGCCGACCTCGGTGATCACGACGTCGATGTCCTCGCCGCCCATCGCGAGGACCCGGTCCTTGATCTCGTTGGTGATGTGCGGGATCACCTGCACGGTGTCGCCGAGGTAGTCGCCGCGGCGCTCCTTGGCGATGACCTGCGAGTAGACCTGCCCGGTGGTCACGTTCGCGATCTGCGACAGGTCGGTGTCGAGGAAGCGCTCGTAGTGGCCGATGTCGAGGTCGGTCTCGGCGCCGTCGTCGGTCACGAAGACCTCGCCGTGCTGGAACGGGTTCATCGTCCCGGGGTCGACGTTGAGGTACGGGTCGAGCTTCTGCATCGTCACCCGGAGGCCGCGCGAGCGCAGCAGCCGACCCAGGCTGGAGGCCGTGAGTCCCTTCCCGAGCGAGGAGGCGACGCCTCCGGTCACGAACACGTGCTTGGTCGGGCCTGAGTTCCTCACGGAACTCCACCCTACTTCAGCCGGGGGCCGGTTCCGAACCCGACTCGCGCTCAGGTGACGGGGACCGCACCGTCCTCGCCGGCCGGGCCGTAGTCGCCCCCGGCGCCGCCGGTCGCGGCGAGCAGCGCGAGGGCCGCGGTGACCTGGCCGGCGGGCGTCTCCACGCCGTCCACGCTGAGCACGCCCCCGGGTGTGCCGTCCTCGCGCAGCGCGGCCAGGGTGCCCTCTCGCGCCGAGGTGGAGCCCGCGGCCACGACGGTCCCGCCGGCCACGGTGGCCAGCCCCGAGACCAGCCCGGAGAGCACGTCGGGGTCGGTGTCGTCACCGAGCACCAGCAGCACCAGCGGGGCGCGGTCGGCGTCGGGGTCGCTGGTGCTGAGCAGGTCGGCTCCCGCGAGCCCCTGGCGCACGGTGCGGGCGTTGCCGCCCGCGGGGGTGCCCTCGGGCGCCGAGGTCGCGAGCGCGAGCCCCAGCAGCTGCCCGAGCCGGTCGTACGCCGGCGCGTCGGGGTCGATGGCGCCGTCGTCGACCTCGTCGACCAGGCGGCTGCCGAGGGTGTCGACCAGCGAGGTCGAGGACCCGCCCACCAGCCGGTCGAGGAGCTCGTAGCGGGCCGCGACCTCTCCCCCGGCCTGCTCGACGTGGGCGGTGAGCGCGCCGAGCACCTCGTCGTCGGGGCCTCCCGTGGCGACCAGGGCCACCGAGCGTCCCTCCAGCCCCCCGTCGAGCAGGGCACCGGCGGTGGTGGCGGCGAAGGTGTCGGCGTAGTCGCCGAGGGACGTCTGCGGGGCGGCGGCGCTGGCGGGGGTCTCGTCGCCCGCGCCGTCGTCGGCGTCGGCGAGCGGTCCGCCGCCGAGGACCACCCCGACCGCGAGGGCGAGGAAGACGGCGACGAGCGAGACGACGTGGTGGCGGTAGGTGATCACGGTGCTACCTCAGAGATCGGTGAGTCGGTCGGTCAGGGAGCCGGCACGGTCGGCCCAGCCGGCGAGGCGCTCGCCCCACCACGCGGCCCACTCCTGGCCCACCGGGGTGACGGCCAGGGCGCACAGCAGCGCGACGAGCCCGGCCAGCATCACGACGTAGAGGTGGCGGGGCCGCACGCGACCGGAGTAGAGCAGCGGGACCGCCGTCGCGTCGACGAGGCGGGGGCCGAGGGCCAGGCGGGTCAGGTAGGTGCTGGCGACGCCACCGCGGTCGCGGTCGAGGAAGTCCTCGAGGTCGGCGTGCAGGCCGACCCCGACCACGGGGCTGGCCTCGCCGGCCTTGGCCAGCAGCAGGGCCGCGTCCTCGGCGGTCGCGGTGGTGCTCAGGGTCGCTGCGCGCACCCCGACCCGCTCGACCGCAGCGGTGGTGGCGTGCCCGTCGCCGGGGGCGACGACGACCACCACGTCGGCGGCGGCGGTCAGGGTCGCGGCCGGGGCGGGTCCAGGTCGCTGCGCCCGTCGACGACGACCACGTCGGGCTGCAGGCCGGCGGCCGCGAGGCGGTCGGCGGCCTGGTGCACCGCGATCACGACCGGGTGCTGCTCGCGCACGTAGGGCGTCACCAGCGCCAGCTCAGCGGCCAGCTCGGGACCCTCCACCGCCACCACGGCGGCGCGTCCCTCGAAGCGGGTGGCCAGGGCGGGCAGGCCGCGCCCGTGCAGGAGCAGCTCCTCCTCGCGGCGCAGCAGCTCGGCGGCGTTGTGGGTCAGCGTCTCGAGCTGGGAGGCCAGCCCCAGCCGGGCCCGCTCGGTCTCCTCCTCCAGGTCGGTCAGCGCCAGCAGGCGCCCCTCGAGCACCCGGCCGTCGTCGAGGTGGAGCGCCGACTCGTGCAACCGCACGCTGCTGCCGTCCTCGACACCGCCGGCGGCCGCACCGACCCGGTCGAGCAGCAGCACGCCGTGCTGGGCCAGCAGGCCGGGGCCCTGCGCCGGGTAGCGCCCCGACATCATCGGGGCCGCGTTGACCACGGCCACGACGCCGGCGTCGACCAGCGACTGGGCCGTGGCGCGGTCGAGGTCGCTGTGGTCGACGACCGCGACGTCGCCGGGACGCAGCCGCGACAGCAGCGTGCGTGGGCGGCGCTCCACGCGGGCGGTGGCGGTGAGGCCGGGCAGGACGGGGGCCGGGCGACGGCGGACCGAGAGCTTCATATCGCTCCACTGTCGCACCGAGACGGGTCGCTGCGTCGAAGGCGGGCGCCGTGTCGCCGCCCGCCCGTGTGACCCGGGTCTCAGGCCAGCGCGCGGGCCGGCTGGGCGACCTCGAGCAGCTCGCGGGCGTGGGCGACCGCGGTGTCGGAGCCGGCGAGACCGGCCATCATCCGCGACAGCTCGACCTCGCGGGCGTCGTCGTCGAGCAGGGTCAGGCCCGAGCTGGTGACGCTGCCGTCGCTGGACTTGCGCACCACCACGTGCCGGTCGGCGTACGCCGCGACCTGCGGCAGGTGGGTCACCACCAGCACCTGCGCGGAGCGCGCGAGCTGGGCGAGGCGGCGGCCGACCTCGACGGCGGCGGCGCCGCCGACCCCGGCGTCGACCTCGTCGAAGACGAAGGTCGGCACCGGGCTGGTGCCGGCGAGCGCGACCTCGAGGGCCAGCATCACCCGCGACAGCTCACCGCCCGACGCGCCCTTGTGCAGGGGCCTGGGCTCGCTGCCGGTGTTGGCGGCCAGCAGCATCTCGACCTCGTCGACGCCCGAGCGGGCGTAGCGCAGCCAGCGCCCCCCGACCCGCAGCGGGGCACCGGTGGGCAGCTCGCCCTCGGCCGGGGCACCGGTCTCGTGCTGGTGCACGGCGATGGTGAGCCGCGCGTGCGGCATCGCGAGCAGCCCGAGCTCGGCGGTGACCTCGGTGGCCAGCCGCTCGGCGGCCTCCGAGCGCGCGGCGGTGAGCTGCTCGGCGGTGGCGGAGAGCTCCTCGCGCAGGCGGACCTGCTCGGCGCGCAGCTGCTCGATCCGCTCGTCGGTGCCGTCGAGCTCGAGGAGCCGCGCCGCGGACTGCTCCGCCCAGGCGAGCACCTCCTCGACGGTGTCGCCGTACTTGCGGGTCAGCGCGGTCAGCGCGGCCCGGCGCTCCGAGACCCCGGCGAGCCGGGCCGGGTCGACGTCGATGCGGCTGGCGTAGCCGGCCACGTCGGCGGCGACGTCGGAGAGCAGGTAGATGACCTCGGCGAGCCGGTCGGCCAGCGCCCCGGCTTCGGCGTCGTGCTCGCGCACCGCCTCGAGGGCGGTGCGGGCGGCGGAGGTGGTGGCCAGCGCGTCCGGCGCGCCGTCCTCGCTGGAGAGCGCCTCGCGCGCCTGCTCGGCCGCGGTGCGCAGGGTGTCGGCGAAGCCGAGCCGGGTCTCCTCGGCGGCCAGCTGCTCCTCCTCGCCCGGCTCGGGCGCGACGGCCTCGACCTCGCCGAGCCCGAAGCGCAGCAGGTCCGCCTCGCGGACGCGTTCGCGGGCGTGGGCGACCACGTCGTCCAGCTCGCCCTCGACCTCGCGCAGCCGGTCGAAGAGCCCCGTCCACCGGGCGAGCAGGTCGGCCAGCGGCGCCCCGCCGAAGCGGTCGAGGGCGCCACGCTGGGCGCGGGCCTGCAGCAGCCGGTGCTGGTCGGACTGCCCGTGCACGGCGACCAGGGGCTCGGCCACCGCGGCCAGCCCCGAGACGGGGACGCCGGCGCCGCCGACGAAGGCGCGGGAGCGGCCCTCGGCCGAGACGTTGCGGGCCAGCACGACGCGCTGGTCCTCGACCTCGCCGCCGACCTCCTCGACCGCGGCGACCAGCCCGGGCAGGTCGGCGGCCGCGACGACGCCCTCGACCCGGGCGCTGCGGGCGCCCAGGCGCACGGCGCCGCTGTCGCTGCGTCCGCCCAGGAGCAGCCCCAGCGCGGTGACGATCATCGTCTTGCCCGCACCGGTCTCACCGGTGATGACGGTCAGGCCGGGGCCGAGCTCGAGCGTGGAGGCGTCGATGACGCCCAGCGAGCTGATCCGGATCTCCTCGATCATGCGTCCTGCCCCCTGCGCCGTCGCTCCGCCGAGCCGCGCCAGCCCTCGACGGGCAGCCCGAACTTGGCGACCAGCCGGTCGGTGAAGGGTGCCTGGTGCAGCCGGGCCAGGCGGACCGGCCGCTCGCCGCGACGCACCTCGATGCGGGCGCCCGGGGGCAGGTCGACCGCGCGCCGCCCGTCGCACCACAGCACCCCGGCGGAGTCGGTGCGCGCGAGCACCTCGACGGCCAGGACGGAGGTCGGCGCGACCACCAGCGGCCGCGCGAAGAGCGCGTGCGCGCTGATCGGCACCATCAGCAGCGCCTCGACGCCGGGCCACACGACCGGGCCGCCGGCGGAGAAGTTGTAGGCGGTGGAGCCGGTCGGGGTGGCGCACACGACCCCGTCGCAGCCCCAGCGCGAGAGCGGGCGGCCGTCGACCTCGACGACCACCTCGATCATCCGCTCGCGCGCGGCCTTCTCGACGCTGGCCTCGTTGAGCGCGAAGGTGGAGGTCACCACCTCGCCGTCGCGCAGCACCTGCACGTCGATGCTCATCCGGTCCTCGACGCTGTAGCGGCGGGCCACCACGGCGTCGATGACCGAGGCGACGTCGTCGTGCTCGGCCTCGGCCAGGAAGCCCACGTGGCCCAGGTTGACCCCCAGCACCGGGGTGCCCGCCTCGCGGGCGATCTCGGCGGCGCGCAGGATCGTGCCGTCGCCGCCGATGACCAGCGTCAGCTCGCAGTCGTCGCTGGCCCCGGCCTCGGTCTGGGTGGTCTCGACGTCACCGGCGACGCCGAGGTCGTCGGCCTCGCGGGCGATCATCCGCACCACGATGCCGTGGCCGGCCAGGGCGCCGGCGACCTCGTGGGCCACGCTGCGGGCCTCGTCGCGGCCGGTGTGGGTCAGCATCAGCACCCGGCGCGCGGGGCGGTCGCCGTCGACGGGGGCAGACGACGGTCGCACGGGGGGCTGGCTCACTCCTCCACCCTCTCACCCGGGTCCCCCACCGGGTCCTCGCCCCGCACGAGGCGGGCCAGGTCGTCGGCGTCGACGCGGGCGGGGCCGCGGCGCAGCCACAGGAAGAACTCGACGTTGCCCGACGGGCCGGGCAGCTGGCTGGTGGTGGCCATCACCGCGCCCCAGCCCCGCTGGGCCGCCGCGGCGGCGACGGTGTTGACGGCCTCGGCGCGCAGGTCGAGGTCGCGCACGACCCCACCCTTGCCGACGCGGTCCTTGCCGACCTCGAACTGGGGCTTGACCATCAGGGCCAGGTCCGCGTCGTCGGCGCACACCGACAGCACGGCGTCGAGCACCAGGACCAGGGAGATGAAGGACAGGTCGCCGACCACGACGTCGACCGGGCCGCCGACCAGCTCGGGGGTCAGCTCGCGGATGTTGGTGCGGTCGTGCACGCGCACCCGCTCGTCCTGGCGCAGGGACCAGGCCAGCTGGCCGTAGCCGACGTCGACGGCGACCACCTCGGCCGCGCCGTGGCGCAGCAGCACGTCGGTGAACCCGCCGGTCGACGCGCCGGCGTCGAGGCAGCGGCGGCCCTCGACCGTAAAACCGTGCGGGCCGAACGCCGCCAGCGCACCGCTGAGCTTGTGCCCGCCGCGGGACACGAAGTCGGGCACGCCCTCGACCTCGGTGACCACGAGCGCCACGTCGGTGGTCACCCCGGTCGCCGGCTTCGAGGCGACGGCGCCGGAGACCTTCACCCGGCCCTGGGCCACCAGCTCGGAGGCGTGCTCGCGCGAGCGGGCCAGCCCGCGGCGGACCAGCTCCGCGTCGAGGCGCAGACGACGAGGGGGCACCGGCTCAGCCCTCGTGCGCGGACGTCGGGGCCGCGTCGGGGTCGCTGTCGAGGGCGCGGCGCAGTGCGTCGTGCGCGGCCTCGAAGACGGCGGCGTGCTCGCCGACCGGGCGGGTCGCCAGCTCCTCGACGGAGGCCGTCACCGCGTCGACGGCGGCGACGCCGGTGCGGGGCCCCTCCGGTGCCGCGGGGTGGTGCTCGTCCATGCCGGCGAGGCTACCGCGCGACCGCGCTCGGGGGGCCGACCAGGTCGCCGGTCTCCACGGGCCGCCCGGTGCGGTCGAGGTGCGCCCAGCCGGCGACCGCGACCGCGCGCCACCAGTCGGCCTCGCCGCCCTCGCCGCTGACCTGCAGGCGGCCGTCCTCGACGTGGGCGCTCCAGCCCCCGCAGCGCGCGACGCCACCGTCGGCGACGACCTCGGGGTGCGGCTCGAGGAGGCCGCGCAGGTCGGGGTGCAGGTAGGTGGGCCGCTCCTGCTCGCGGGCGGCCAGCAGGGTCGGCAGGTCAGTGACCCCGGTGAGCACCAGGAGCGCCTCGATGCCGGTGCCGACCGCACCCTCGATGTCGGTGTCGAGGCGGTCCCCCACCATGAGCGGCCGCTCGCCCCCGACGCGGCGCACGGTCTCGTCGAGCAGCGGCCGGGCGGGCTTGCCGGCGACCACGGGCTCGACGCCGCTGAAGCGCTGGAGCGTCTCCACCAGCACACCGTGGCCGGGCGCGACGCCGTACGACGTCGGGATGGACTGGTCGGTGTTGCTGGCCACCCACCACAGGCCCTCGCGGATCCGCACGGCGGCGCGCATCACGTCGCGCCACAGCACGTCGGGGCCGTAGCCGGTGACCACCGCGTCGGCGTCGTCCTCGACCCCGACCGGCTCGAGACCCACGGCGCGCACCGACTCCAGCAGCCCGTCGGCGCCCAGCACCACGACCCGGGCACCCTCGCCGAGGCGCTCCGCCAGCACCCGGGCGGCGGCCTGGGCCGAGGTGACCACGTCGGCGTCGTCGGCGTGCACACCGATCCGGCGCAGGTGTGCGGAGACGGTGGCGGGGGTGCGGGAGGCGTTGTTGGTGATGAAGGCGACCCGCATCTGCTGCTCGCGGGCGGCCGCGATGGCCTCCGCCGCCTGCGGCACGGCCTCCCCGTCGACGTACACGACCCCGTCGAGGTCGAGCATCGCGAGGTCGTGGCAGCCGGTCAGCGCCTCGCGTGTCCCACGCAGCACGTGTGTCCCCTTCCCGTGGTCGGTCCGAGCGCACCCTACGATGCACCGATGGACGAGAGCGCTGTGGTCTGCCCGCCCGCCCTCGCCGGACCCGTGAGGCTGCACCCCTTCCGGGCGCTGCACCTGGCGGCCAACCGGGTCGGGACGGCGGCCGGGGCCAGGGCCTTCGCCCACCCGCACGACCGCGTCCCCGGACGGCTGGCCGGCTGGCTGCGCGAGGGCCTGGCCGTCGAGGAGACGAGCCCGGCGGTGTGGGTGCACGAGTACACCGCTCGCGGCATGACCGTGCGCGGGATCGTCGGGGCGCTCGACCTGACCCGGCCGGCCGTCCCCGGCACCGCCCCCGCGGTGCTGCCGCACGAACGGGTCCTCCCCGCGCAGGTCGACGAGCTCGAGCGTCGGATGGCCGAGATGCAGCTGCAGCCGGCAGCGATCCTGCTCGCCCACCGGGCCACCCCGCGCCTGCGGGCGCTGGTCGAGCGGGTCGTGGCCGCCGAGCCCGACGTCGAGATCGACGACCCGACCGGTCAGGAGCACCGGGCGTGGGCGGTCACCGACCCGAGCACGACCCGGGAGCTCGACGAGTCCCTCGCGGGCACCCAGGCGTTGATCGCCGACGGTCACCACCGCTATGCCGCCTACCTGCGGCTCTGCGCCGAGCACGGGGCCGAGGGGCCCTGGGGCCGGGGGCTGGCCATGCTGGTCGACCACGACGACACCCCGCTCTTCCTGGGCGCGATCCACCGGCTGCTGCGCGGCGTCCAGGTCGCCGACCTGGTCGCCCTGGCCCGCGACGCCGGGCTGTGCGTGCGCACCGGCGGCCGCGGCGCGGCGCTGAACGCCCTGGACCGCCAGGTGCTGGTGCTCGCCGACTCCCGCGAGGCCGCCTGGGTGCGCGTGCCGGAGGACCGGTTGCCGGTCGAGCTGCTCCACCACGACCTGCTGCCCGCCCTGCGGGAGCAAGGACGTCCGGAGACCGGCACCGACCACCTGCACACCGCGGAGCAGGCGCTCGCGGGCGCGGACGCCGGGTCGGGCACCGCGGTCCTGCTGCCGGCGCTCGAGCTGGACGAGGTGATGACGGTCCTGCGCGCCGGCCGCCTGCTGCCCGAGAAGGCCACGTCCTTCCAGCCCAAGCCGAGCGTCGGTGTGCTCATGCGGCCGGTGCGCGACGGATCCGGCGACCCGACCTGACCTCGACCTCCACCCGGGAGGCGGTGCCGGCCGGGCTGCGGAAGAAGCGCCGTCGCACCGCGCCCTCCACCGCCACGACGTCACCGGCGTGCCAGCGCTCCACGCTGCGGCGCACCCGGGCGTCCCACGCCGCGCACTCGATCGCGTCCACCGACCCGCGCGGGCCGCGTCCCTCGGCCGCAGCCGGCCGAGGCGGGCGACCGACCACGACCCGGAAGGTCCACAGCCGGTCTCCGCTGGGCAGCTCGCGCAGCTGGGGGTCCTGGGCCAGCCTCCCCTGCAGGCGCACCTCGTTGACCGGGTCCGTGTCCTGCACCGTCTCCACCGTGGGCATCCGCACCACCTCCTGACCACCATCCTGGCGGGCACCGACCCCGCGTGGGGGCACCGGAACGGATCTGTGGAGAACCACCGGGGCCGGCACGCGAGGCAGGTCTGAGCACGCGTACGGATGCGGCACGACGGGGCGAGGCCCAGGCTCGTCCCATGGACCATGATCACAGCTCCCCGGGGCGGACCGCAGGCCGGGTGGCGGCCACAGCCCTCGTCCTGCTCGCCGTCGCGACGTCGATCGTGCTGGGCACCGCCGGGTGGTTCGCAGTGGGCTTCGCGACCATGACCGACTGCACCAACAGCTACAGCTGCTCCCCCGCTGGCTGCCCGCCCTGCGCGGCGACCGGGCGCTGGATCAACGCCGGCGGGCTGGCCCAGTGGGCGCTGGCCGCGACCGGGGTGGCCGTGCTGGTGCGGGCGCGCGGGCGGCGTCGACCGCTGAAACTCGCGGCTGCGGGGGCGCTGCTGCTGTCGCTGTCGGTGCTGGCCGTGGTGCTGAGCACGACCCTGGCGCAGTCGTCGTACTGCCGTCCCGGCACCCCCGGCTATGCCGACAGCTACTGCGCCGGCAAGCGCACGGCAGAGTGGTGGACGCCCCCCCTCTGCTGTCGAGGTGTGATGGCCAAGCGCGGATCGCGCCAGATCAGGCTGGCCGCGGGCGCACGTGTCGCGGCAGATCAGCGCACGCCGCCGCGCACTGGTCCGAACGACGAGAACTGAAGCCGTAGCCATGGTGGGCTCCGCTGACCCAGTCTGCGTCCGTTCCCCGGCAGGATCGGAAAAGTGTGGAGTCTGCGATGAAGCAGGTTGATCCAAGACTCCACACTCTCTGGGGCGGCACAGGGCTCAGCGAGGCGGGCGCTCATCGGCAAGACCGCGCACCACTCGCGGGAGATGCGCGCGCGGTGAGGCGCGCACTACGCGGCAGGAGCGGTCGGTTGGTGATGCCTCCCATGGGAGTCGCTTGACCAGTTCCTCTCTGGATGGCGTCATCCCTCGCGTCTCCATGACGCGCACCTTCTGGAGGTTCGGGAGCGACAGCAGGGGGCGGTAGTCGAGGTCATCGACGATGAGGGCCCTAGATGGTGACAACGACTGCCAGCACGGTCGCCACCGTCGCCCAGCCCAGGACGATGGCGTGGCGCAGTCGGTACTGGGGGGCCTGCGACGGAAGCGGATCTACAAGGTGTGTCAACACGAGATAGATGGCGACAAACGAGGGGCAGACGATGACCAGAGCGAGCCCGACGCTAGCGCCCGCCAGCAGAAGCCCTACATAGGTGCTCGCGGCGAGAAGGTAGCCGATGCCAGCAAGCATCGGGTTCCACAAGCGTCGATGCGAGATGTCGGTGCCAGCCACGTCCTCATGGTTTCACGGGTGCCGCGCGATCTTTGAGCACCGTCGCCATACGGCGAACATCCGCTCCTCGGCACGTTCGTGCCAGCAGCGGCAGAACCGGATGGCCGCGGGCGCACCCTACGGGGCATGAGCGTGCGCTAAACGTTGCCCTCGCGGAGCAGGACAAGCCCCTCCTCGCGCCACTCGGCTTCCGACTGAGGTGGGGCTAGTTCAACGCCGCCGAGTCCTGCGGCAGCCGCGAACTCCTGGCGTAGTTGCGCCATCAGCGCGGCAGCCTCTTGCTCTAGGTTCGTTCCGTTCAAGGGGTCGTCAATTCCTAGACCCAGCACCAAGTCACCCTCTCCGGTCAGAGTGACAATGGCTTCCTCATGGGTCTTGCTCAGTAGGTAGAGCGAGAGGGCGCCATCCGGTGCGAGGTCGTCGCGCCGCAACTCGGCCAGTGCCTCAGCGTCTCCCGGCTCGGGGGCGCAAGCGACGAACGTGCGCATGAACGGAGCGAAGTGCGGCTCCCGTGGTTGCTCTGTACCGACGTAGCGGTCGATGAAGCGGCGGAGCGCAGCGGGACGGTCTTCTGTTCGCACCCAGACGTATACGTCGAAGCAGGGAGGCACTCGGGGACGCTATCGCGACCGACGCACATCGGCAGAGCCGCGCACCACCAGCGGCAGATGCGGATGTGACGAAGCAAGACCGGGCCGACGGGCGGGCCCCATCTCACACGGGTCGCAGGAGTCGACGCAGGGCCAGGAACATCGCGAGCCCGGCGCAACCGAGGAGCACGTAGCACGCGACAAGGCTGCCGAGCCACCATCGATCCGACAGAGACGCGGCCAGCGCAGCTGCCGCGAAACACGCCGCCGACAGCGCGAATGTCGGCAGGGCCGATACGTATCGCGCTTCCAGAAACTTCAACGGGTGATCTGCAGCTACTAGACCCGGCCACCAGCGAGACCTCGTGAAGAGGGACAAGGCCGCGAGAGCGCACGGCATGGCGTAGACGACCAGAAGATCCATGGCCCGATCAGCGTGTCATACGCCTTCAGCGGATTCCGCGTCCCCCTAACCTCGCGTCGATTGTTCATGCGTCCACCGAGGCATCGAACGTGAGTCATGCATGAGTGGCGCCGGGCTCCGTGGGGACGCTGAGCCACGATGCCTCAGCCACGAGGCCCGCGCGTCGAGTTGGTGTTGACCACGTCGCTCACCGTCCGGCCACCTCGCGGCAGAAGCGTGCGTCTTCGAGCGCACGCTACGCGGCACGAGCGGGCGGTTCGGGTCACGCCTTGGCTGACTCCGCACGAACCCATGCATCGAAGCGCTCGGCGTGGTCACGCTGTGTCGGCATGACGTTTCTGAGCGCGAAGTCGAGTTGCGAATCCAGCTCTTCAGACGGTCCAGCATCCATGAGTAGGAGGGCCTCGGCGCGGGCGAAGAAGACTCCGTAGTTGGAGCGCTTCATCATGCCGAGGTCTCCGTCCCGCACACGGGCCACCATTGCCTCGCGAGAGAACATGCGCTCCAGCACCGGCCAACCGGACCGGTCGAGTTGCACGATCATGTCCGCAACCGCACCGCGGGCCGAATGGCCGTCTGTGACATCCCACCAGCCGTCGGTGCCTTCTGGAGTTCCTTCCGGGTGAAGTCGTTCTCTGTACAGCCCGAGTGACTCATTGACGGACTTGGGCAAGCCTGCGTCGAGCCTCTCCGCCTCCCACCTCAACCACGGCTCCGGGGCGAAAGCGAGGTTCACAACGCATCGCAGGTGCTCGGCGCTGCTGAAGGACGAAGACTGAACGTTGACAACGGCCCAGTCACCGTCGGTCGAGGACTTGCGCCAGTTCGGTTGTGACCCCTTGTAGCCGTAAAGGCGCGCAGCGGGTCCAAGGTGGTCGCGAAGCGCGGCCTTCAAAGCGTCCTGGGCGGTCACCCGCGCAGGATGCCATGCCGCTCTGCCGGACGACCGCTCATCGGCTGCTTGTTCCATTGACCTCAGAACCGGTGCCTGGCGAGGCTCGCTTCAGACGTCCGGGTTGTCGCTCTCACATCGGCTGCCCACGCTGGTCGTGTGGCTCTCATTTGGCCTGCGCGGCCCGGGCGTCGCCAGGGTCAGGAGAGGCTCAAGAGGGGTTTGCACAGCTCGAAGCAGCGTTGCCCTCCCGACTCGACAACCACTGGGTGATCGAGGCAGGAGGACAAGGCATGACGGACAGCGGCGAGCGGGTCGTGATCGGGATGGATCCGCACAAGAGATCGGTGACCATCGAGGTCATGGCTGCCGATGAGCAGGTGTTGGGCGGTGGCCGGTTCGGCACCGACGTCGCCGGCTTCAAGGCGATGCTCGAGTACGCGAGCCGGTGGTCGGACCGGGTCTGGGCCATCGAGGGCTGCAACGGCATCGGACGCCACGTCGCCATGCGGCTGCTTGCTGCTGGCGAGCAGGTCATCGACGTCCCACCGAAGCTGTCAGCACGGGCCAGGGTTTACTCGACCGGACAGGGGCGCAAGACCGACGCCACCGACGCCCACTGCGTCGCACTGGTCGGTACCCGGATGGCGGGGCTACGGCCGGTGGTCAACGACGAGCAGCTCGCGGTGCTCCGACTCCTGGTCGACCGCCGCAGCTCGCTGGGCGAGGACCACACGCGGATGATCTCCCAGCTTCACCAGCTGCTGCTCGAGCTGATCCCCGGTGGTGCGAAGAAGAGCCTGTCCGCGGCCCAGGCCAAGGCACTCTTAGCCACGGTCCGTCCCCGCGACGTCGCGGGCAAGACCCGACGCCGCGTCGCGGCCGAGCTGGTCGCTGATCTCGAGCGGGTCTACGCCCGCAGGAAGGCCGCGGACAAGGAGCTGAAGGAACTCGTCGCTGCGACAGGCACCAGCCTGCTGGACCTGCACGGCATCGGACCCTCCAGCGCAGCCCGACTGCTGGTCGAAGTCGGTGACATCACCCGGTTCCCCAACCGCGACCACTTCGCGTCCTGGAACGGCACCGCCCCCATCGACGCCTCCTCCGGCGACAACGTCCGGCACCGACTGTCGCGAGCCGGCAACCGGCAGATCAACCGGGTCCTGCACATCATGGCCACCGTCCAGCTGCGCAACGACACCGAAGGCCGCGCCTACTACGACCGCCGCAGACCCGAGGGCAAGACCTCGATGGAAGCGACGCGAGCACTCAAACGACGGCTGTCGAACATCGTCTACCGCACCATGCTCGACGACGCCGTTAGAGCATCGACGGCTGCTGAGGTGACGGGCCCGGGAGGGCAACGAGGTAGCGACTCTGACTCCAGCGCGACCGGCTCACAACCTCAACACCGGCTCTTCGGACAAGCCACTCCGGGGCCCGTCACCACGCAGCCTAGCGCGCCGGTGCCACGCGTGTCTTGACGCAGAGGAGCCATGAGCGGACGGCTCGCAGCTGGTTGATCAGACCCCAACCGCAGAAGAAGACGCCACGCAAATGACAGCAGCCCCACCGCGGTGCGGTGGGGCTGCTGCGAAGAATTGTCCGGCGGCGTCCTACTCTCCCACAACCTCTCGGTTGCAGTACCATCGGCGCTGAAAGGCTTAACTTCCGGGTTCGGGATGGGACCGGGTGTTTCCCTTTCGCTATGGCCGCCGTAACTCTTGCGGCACACACCCCAGGTAGATGATCACTGGGTGGTGTGTGTGCCAAGCCATTATTCACATGTGATGACACGTGTGTTGTGTGTGTTGGATTCGTGGACGCGAACAGCCTTTGCAGGTTCAGCTGAGTGGTTGTGGGACAAGCCCTCGGCCTATTAGTACCGGTCGGCTAGGCATTGCTGCTGTACACCTCCGGCCTATCAACCCAGTGTTCTGCTGGGGGCCTTACCCGGTTGACCCGGTGGGAAACCTCATCTTGAAACGTGCTTCCCGCTTAGATGCATTCAGCGGTTATCACTTCCGAACGTAGCTAACCAGCCGTGCCCCTGGCGGGACAACTGGCACACCAGAGGTTCGTCCATCCCGGTCCTCTCGTACTAGGGACAGCCTTTCTCAAGTTTCCTGCGCGCGCGGCGGATAGGGACCGAACTGTCTCACGACGTTCTAAACCCAGCTCGCGTGCCGCTTTAATGGGCGAACAGCCCAACCCTTGGGACCTACTCCAGCCCCAGGATGCGACGAGCCGACATCGAGGTGCCAAACCATCCCGTCGATATGGACTCTTGGGGAAGATCAGCCTGTTATCCCCGGGGTACCTTTTATCCGTTGAGCGACGTCGCTTCCACATGCCGACGCCGGATCACTAGTTCCGACTTTCGTCCCTGCTCGACATGTCTGTCTCACAGTCAAGCTCCCTTGTGCACTTACACTCGCCACCTGATTGCCAACCAGGCTGAGGGAACCTTTGAGCGCCTCCGTTACTCTTTAGGAGGCAACCGCCCCAGTTAAACTACCCATCAGGCACTGTCCCTGATCCGGATAACGGACCTAGGTTAGACATCTAGTACGACCAGAGTGGTATTTCAACGATGACTCCACACTCACTGGCGTGAATGCTTCACAGTCTCCCACCTATCCTACACAAGCCGAACCAAACACCAATACCAAACTATAGTAAAGGTCCCGGGGTCTTTCCGTCCTGCCGCGCGTAACGAGCATCTTTACTCGTAGTGCAATTTCGCCGAGTCCACGGTTGAGACAGCGCCCAAGTCGTTACTCCATTCGTGCAGGTCGGAACTTACCCGACAAGGAATTTCGCTACCTTAGGATGGTTATAGTTACCACCGCCGTTTACTGGGGCTTAAATTCTCCGCTTCGAACATTGCTGCTCTAACAGGTCCTCTTAACCTTCCAGCACCGGGCAGGAGTCAGTCCGTATACATCGTCTTACAACTTCGCACGGACCTGTGTTTTTAGTAAACAGTCGCTTGGGCCTGGTCTCTGCGGCCCTTCCCGCTCCCACCGCAAGGGTGTTCACGTTCCGGGCCCCCCTTCTCCCGAAGTTACGGGGGCATTTTGCCGAGTTCCTTAACCGTGGTTCGCTCGATCGCCTTAGTATTCTCTACCTGATCACCTGAGTCGGTTTGGGGTACGGGCGGCGCATAGCTCGCTAGAGGTTTTTCTCGACAGCATAGGATCATCCACTTCCCCCCAACGGGGTCCCCATCACATCTCAAGCCCGACATCAAAGTCAGAGATCCGGATTTGCCTAGATCTCGCCCTACATGCTTAGCCGTACACAACCATCGGTACGGTTGGACTACCTTCCTGCGTCACCCCATCGCTTGACTACTACCAGTTCGGGTCCCACGCTACGCTCAACCGCCTCGCCCCGAAGGGTCCGGTCGGCTGAGTTTCAGATGGTTAGCATCACCGGGTTCGTCATGGGCGCTACTTTGCCGGTACGGGAATATCAACCCGTTGTCCATCGACTACGCCTGTCGGCCTCGCCTTAGGTCCCGACTTACCCAGGGCAGATTAGCTTGACCCTGGAACCCTTGATCATTCGGCGCACGTGTTTCTCACACGTGATTCGCTACTCATGCCTGCATTCTCACTCGTGTCGCATCCACACCTGGATCACTCCGGCGCTTCACTCGCGACACGACGCTCCCCTACCCATCCACACACCTGAACACCCATCAAGTGGGTGCTGGGCTTATGTGAATGCCATAGCTTCGGCGGATGACTTGAGCCCCGCTACATTGTCGGCGCGGAATCACTTGACCAGTGAGCTATTACGCACTCTTTCAAGGGTGGCTGCTTCCAAGCCAACCTCCTGGTTGTCAGTGCGACTCCACATCCTTTTCCACTTAGTCACCGCTTAGGGGCCTTAGCTGATGGTCTGGGCTGTTTCCCTCTCGACTACGGAGCTTATCCCCCGCAGTCTCACTGCTGCGCTCTCACTTACCGGCATTCGGAGTTTGGTTAACGTCAGTAACCTGGTCGGGCCCATCGGCTATCCAGTGCTCTACCTCCGGCAAGAAACACGCAACGCTGCACCTAAATGCATTTCGGGGAGAACCAGCTATCACGAAGTTTGATTGGCCTTTCACCCCTATCCACAGGTCATCCCCTCAGTTTTCAACCTAAGTGGGTTCGGTCCTCCACGCGGTCTTACCCGCGCTTCAACCTGCCCATGGATAGATCACTTCGCTTCGGGTCTTGATCGTGCTACTCAGACGCCCTATTCGGACTCGCTTTCGCTACGGCTTCCCCACACGGGTTAACCTCGCAACACAACGCAAACTCGCAGGCTCATTCTTCAAAAGGCACGCCGTCACCCCATCACCACAAGGATGAGTAAGGCTCCGACGGATTGTAGGCACACGGTTTCAGGTACTATTTCACTCCCCGCCAGGGGTACTTTTCACCTTTCCCTCACGGTACTTGTCCGCTATCGTTCATCAAGGAGTATTTAGGCTTAACGGGTGGTCCCGCCAGATTCACACGGAATTTCAGGGGTTCCGTGTTACTTGGGATGTCGCATCACAGTCGACTGCTTACACTTACGGGGCTATCACCCTCTACGGCGCCACTTTCCAGCGGACTTCAACTTCACAGACGATTTCTTACTGTGTGGTAGGCCGGCAGACCCACCCATGCGATCCCACAACCCCACATACACAACCCCTGCCGGGTATCACATGTACGTGGTTTGGCCTCATCCGATTTCGCTCGCCACTACTCTCGGAATCACTATTGTTTTCTCTTCCTGTGGGTACTGAGATGTTTCACTTCCCCACGTTCCCTCCACACACCCTATATATTCAGGCGCGGGTAACTGGACATGACTCCAGCTGGGTTTCCCCATTCGGACACCCCCGGATCACAGCTTGGTTGCCAACTCCCCAGGGCTTATCGCAGGCTCCTACGTCCTTCATCGGCTCTTGATGCCAAGGCATCCACCATGTGCCCTTCATAGCTTGTCTCACAAACACTCAACAAAAACTACAAAGACTAGATTAATTACACATCTAGAAAGACACGACCAACCACACCCACCCCACACAAGAGGCAGGCACATTGATCGCGTCAGATGCTCGCGTCCACTATCCAATTCACAAACAACCAGCCCACCAAGCCCCCAACCCCACCATCCGGTGGACCTGGGATACCAGGAGGCAACGAGCAACCAGTCACCTGATCCCTCAAAGCTCAACAGTGTGCCAACCCCGACCCGACCAGCAGAGATCTCCAGGTTCCACACCCCCACACACGCTCAGCAGAGCGTGCATACGGGTAGTACTGAGAAGACCCCGCCCACCAGGAACGGAGACATCATCGACGATTCCACTAGTGAACACCACCATGCGTACCAGAACAGTCGTCTGGTATCGGGGCGTGTGCTCCTTAGAAAGGAGGTGATCCAGCCGCACCTTCCGGTACGGCTACCTTGTTACGACTTCGTCCCAATCGCCAGCCCCACCTTCGACGGCTCCCTCCCACAAGGGGTTAGGCCACCGGCTTCGGGTGTTGCCGACTTTCGTGACGTGACGGGCGGTGTGTACAAGGCCCGGGAACGTATTCACCGCAGCGTTGCTGATCTGCGATTACTAGCGACTCCGACTTCATGGGGTCGAGTTGCAGACCCCAATCCGAACTGAGACCGGCTTTTTGGGATTCGCTCCCCCTCACGGGATCGCAGCCCTTTGTACCGGCCATTGTAGCATGCGTGAAGCCCTGGACATAAGGGGCATGATGACTTGACGTCATCCCCACCTTCCTCCGAGTTGACCCCGGCAGTCTCCTATGAGTCCCCACCATCCCGAAGGACGTGCTGGCAACATAGGACGAGGGTTGCGCTCGTTGCGGGACTTAACCCAACATCTCACGACACGAGCTGACGACAGCCATGCACCACCTGTACACCGACTAAAAGGGGCCGTATCTCTACAGCTTTCCGGTGTATGTCAAACCCAGGTAAGGTTCTTCGCGTTGCATCGAATTAATCCGCATGCTCCGCCGCTTGTGCGGGCCCCCGTCAATTCCTTTGAGTTTTAGCCTTGCGGCCGTACTCCCCAGGCGGGGCGCTTAATGCGTTAGCTGCGGCACGGAATCCGTGGAATGGACCCCACACCTAGCGCCCAACGTTTACGGTGTGGACTACCAGGGTATCTAATCCTGTTCGCTCCCCACACTTTCGCTCCTCAGCGTCAGGTCATTCCCAGAGAACCGCCTTCGCCACCGGTGTTCCTCCTGATATCTGCGCATTTCACCGCTACACCAGGAATTCCGTTCTCCCCTGAATACCTCTAGTCTGCCCGTATCGAAAGCAAGCACCGAGTTAAGCCCGGTGTTTTCACTCCCGACGCGACAAACCGCCTACGAGCCCTTTACGCCCAATAATTCCGGACAACGCTCGCACCCTACGTATTACCGCGGCTGCTGGCACGTAGTTGGCCGGTGCTTCTTCTGTAGGTACCGTCACTTGCGCTTCGTCCCTACTGAAAGAGGTTTACAACCCGAAGGCCGTCATCCCTCACGCGGCGTTGCTGGATCAGGCTTCCGCCCATTGTCCAATATTCCCCACTGCTGCCTCCCGTAGGAGTCTGGGCCGTGTCTCAGTCCCAGTGTGGCCGGTCACCCTCTCAGGCCGGCTACCCGTCGAAGCCTTGGTAGGCCATTACCCCACCAACAAGCTGATAGGCCGCGAGCACATCCCCCACCGAAAAAACTTTCCACCACCATCTCATGCGAGAAGCGGTCATATCCGGTATTAGACCCCGTTTCCGAGGCTTATCCCGAAGTGAGGGGCAGATTACTCACGTGTTACTCACCCGTTCGCCGCTCGTGTACCCCGAAGGGCCTTACCGCTCGACTTGCATGTGTTAAGCACGCCGCCAGCGTTCGTCCTGAGCCAGGATCAAACTCTCCGTTGAAAAACAACACCACACCCACCCAAAAGAGCAGGATGCGGAAAAAGAGATGCCTGACAAGAGAACAAAACTGACAATTGTCAGAATTATCGTCTTACCAAAGAAACCATCAACCACATCAGTCCGAAGACATCCATGATCGACGGGGCATAACAAACTAATTCGTCGACTATGACACACTGTTGAGTTCTCAAGAATCAGACGCACACCGTCCCAGCACCTCTCAGCACCAGCGGCGGGGCAACCTGCAGAAACTTACCGATCCGGCCTGTCCGAGTCAACTCCGGGGAGCTGGTCTTCGTCCTTCTCGGTGTTTCTTTGCCGGGACATGCCTCAGCCACTCGGTTTCGACCCTCTGGGCCGCGAGTGGAGCTGCGTGCTCCGGCGAGAAGGAACATTACACACGGGTGGACGGACGCCAAAATCGGGTGGTCGCAACCCCCTAGCGGCGGCCTCCGGGCCCCGTCGACGGAGCCGGTCGCGCTGCCGCCGGCCGGTAGGTCGACACGCTCGGCTCCCCCGGCAGCCAGAACCGCCAGGGGCGCTCGGGTGCGCCGCGGAGACCTACCCGCGGTCCGCTCTCCCAGTGCTCGGGCGCCGGCCCCGGCTCCAGGGTGACCGGCCCGGCCACCAGGTCGCTGCCCCCGTGCTCGAGCGTGATCGCCAGGGCCTGGCACAGGCGGGCCGGTCCCCTGGTCAGGTCGCGCTCGCTGGAGCGGGGGCGCCGGGCCCGGGCGACGTCGTGGCCCTCGACCACCTCGCCGGCGCGCAGCAGCACGGCCGCTGCCCGGCCCTCGTGGCCCACCACCACGTTGGCGCACACGTGCATGCCGTAGCTGAAGTAGGTGTAGAGCCGCCCAGCCGGGCCGAACATCACCTCGGTGCGCGGGGTCGGGCCGCGGTAGGCGTGCGAGCCGGGGTCGTCCTCACCGGCGTACGCCTCGACCTCGGTCAGCCGCAGCGCGACCTCGCCGTGGCGGAGGACGGCACCGAGGAGCCGCGGTGCGACCTCCTCCGGGGCACCGTCCAGGAGCGGCAGCAGCCCTGCCGGCCCAGGCTGCTCAGGCGAGGCGGCCACGCAGGACGCCCGCCCGGGCCACCAGCTCGTCGAGCTGCTCGCGCACCCGCACCGGGGCGGTGCCGCCCCGACCGTCGCGCGAGGCCACCGAGCCCGGCGCGGTGAGGACCTCGCGCACCTGCGGCGTCAGGGCCGGCGAGATCTCCTCGAACTGCTCGTCGGTGAGCTCGTTCAGCTCGATGCCGAGCTCCTCGCAGCGGCGTACGCACGCACCGGCGACCTCGTGGGCGATGCGGAACGGCACGTTCTGGCGCACCAGCCACTCGGCGACGTCGGTGGCCAGGGAGAACCCCTGGGGGGCCAGCTCACCGGTGCGCTCGGCGTCGAACTCGAGCGTGGCGACCATGCCGGTGAAGGCCGGGAGCAGCACCTCGAGGGTGTAGACGGAGTCGAAGACCGGCTCCTTGTCCTCCTGCAGGTCGCGGTTGTAGGCCAGCGGCAGCGCCTTGAGGGTGGCCATCAGGCCGGTCAGGTTGCCGACCAGGCGCCCCGCCTTGCCGCGTGCCAGCTCGGCGATGTCGGGGTTCTTCTTCTGCGGCATGATGCTCGACCCGGTCGACCAGGAGTCGTGCAGCGTCACGAACCCGAACTCCTTGGTGGCCCACAGGATGACCTCCTCGGCCAGCCGGCTCACGTCGATGCCGACCTGGGCGGCGACGAAGGCCAGCTCGGCCACGAAGTCACGCGCCGACGTGCCGTCGATGGAGTTGGCGCTGGAGCCGGTGAACCCGAGCTCGGCGGCCACGAGGGTCGGGTCGAGGCCCAGGCTCTGCCCCGCCAGCGCACCCGAGCCGTACGGCGAGTCGCCGGCCACGCGCGCGTCCCAGTCGGCCAGCCGGTCGACGTCGCGCAGCAGCGGCCAGGCGTGCGCCATCAGGTGGTGGGACAGCAGCACCGGCTGGGCGTGCTGCAGGTGCGTGCGCCCGGGCATGATCGTCGGCTCCGTGCCGCCGTCGCCCAGGTGCGTGCGGGCCTGCTGGGCCAGCGCGTCGACCAGGTCGAGGACCTGGCCGGCCACGACCCGGGCGTGGTCGCGCAGGAAGACCTTGAAGAGCGTCGCGATCTGGTCGTTGCGCGAGCGCCCGGCCCGCAGTCGACCGCCCACGTCGGGGCCGACCTCCTCGAGCAGCAGCCGCTCGAGCGCACCGTGGACGTCCTCGTCGGAGGGGTCGGGGCGCAGGTCGCCGGCGGCGTACCGCTCCCCCAGCACCCCGAGGCCGCGCAGCAGCTCGGCGTGGTCGGCGTCGGTGAGCAGCCCGGCGCGGTGCAGCGCGTTGGCGTGGGCCCGCGACCCGGCCAGGTCGTAGGGCGTGAGCCGCCAGTCGAAGTGCGTCGAGCGCGAGAGCGCCTCGAGCTCCGGCGAGGGGCCCCCGGCGAAGCGGCCACCCCAGAGCTTGCCGGTGTTGGTCGCATCCTGCTTCGTCATGCTGGTGCTGCTCCTCTCGCCGCGTCGATCGCGGCGCTCATGATCTCAGGCAGGTCGGGGGCCACGAGCCGCCCGTCGGCGGCGACGCCCTGCGGCGTCCACCACCGGGCCTCCATGACGTTGCCGACCTCCCCCGGCTCGAGGTGCTCGAAGGTGATCGAGACCTCGCGCTCCAGGTGCAGCGCGAAGAAGGTCGAGTCGCCGATGAACGCCCGGCCGTCGTAGGTGAAGTGGCGCCGGTCGCGGTGGAAGGGACCCACCAGCGCCTGCGCGGGGACCACCACGCCGGTCTCCTCGCGCAGCTCGCGCAGGGCGGCGGCGACGTGGTCCTCCCCCGGGTCGAGCGCGCCGCCGATGGTGCCCCAGCGCAGCTCCCCCGGCCGCCCGGGGTCCTGGTCGAGCAGCAGCAGGCACTCGCCCACCGGGCTGACCGGGAGCACCCGGGCGGTCGCGCGGAGCACGGGGTCCATCAGCAAGCACCCATCAGTCGGTGCCGGACTCCATCGCGGCGGCGTCGAGCGCCTCGTCGTCGATCTCGTCGGCCGAGCGCGGGTTCTGGGTGATCCGGTCGTAGCCGCCGGGCTCGATCTCGCCGTAGAGCGTGCCGTTCTCGACCAGCACCTGGCCCTGGTCGAGCGGCTGGTCGGCGTACAGCTCGAGCTTGGCGCGGCTGTCGGCGATGTCGAGGTTGCGCATCGTGAGCTGCCCGATCCGGTCGAGCGGGCCGAACGCGGCGTTCTCGGTGCGCTCCATCGACAGCTTGTCGGGGTGGTAGGAGAACGACGGGCCGTCGGTGGAGACGATCGTGTAGTCCTCGCCCCGGCGCAGCCGCAGCACCACCTCACCGGTGACCAGCGAGGCCACCCAGCGCTGCATCGCCTCGCGGATCATCAGCGCCTGCGGGTCGAGCCAGCGGCCCTCGTACATCAGCCGGCCCAGGCGGCGGCCGTCGTTGTGGAAGGAGGCGATCGTGTCCTCGTTGTGGATCGCGTTGAGCAGCCGCTCGTAGGCGATCCACAGCAGCGCCATGCCCGGCGCCTCGTAGATGCCGCGCGACTTCGCCTCGATGATGCGGTTCTCGATCTGGTCGGACATGCCCAGGCCGTGGCGACCACCGATGGCGTTCGCCTCGTGCACCAGCGCGACCGGGTCGTCGAAGCGCACCCCGTTGATGGCGACCGGGCGGCCGGCCTCGTAGCTGATGGTGACGTCCTCGGTGGGGATCTCCACCTCGGGGTCCCAGAACTTCACGCCCATGATCGGCTCGACCACCTCGAGGGAGGTGTCGAGGTGCTCGAGGGTCTTGGCCTCGTGGGTGGCGCCCCAGATGTTGGCGTCGGTGGAGTAGGCCTTCTCCTTGGAGTCGCGGTAGGGCAGGCCGTGCTCGGTGAGCCACTGGCTCATCTCGTCGCGCCCGCCGAGCTCGTGGACGAAGTCGGCGTCGAGCCAGGGCTTGTAGATGCGCAGGTCTGGGTTGGCCAGCAGCCCGTACCGGTAGAACCGCTCGATGTCGTTGCCCTTGAAGGTCGAGCCGTCGCCCCAGATGTCGACGCCGTCCTCGTGCATGGCGCGCACCAGCATCGTGCCGGTGACCGCGCGGCCCAGCGGCGTGGTGTTGAAGTAGGTGCGCCCGCCCGAGCGGATGTGGAAGGCGCCGCAGGCGATCGCGGCGAAGCCCTCCTCGACCAGCTGGGTGCGGCAGTCGACGGCACGGGCGATCTCGGCGCCGTACTCCTTGGCCCGGCCGGGGACGCCGGAGATGTCGGGCTCGTCGTACTGGCCGATGTCGGCGGTGTAGGTGCACGGGACCGCGCCCTTGTCGCGCATCCACGCGACGGCGACGGAGGTGTCAAGACCTCCGGAGAACGCGATGCCCACGCGCTCCCCCTTGGGCAGCGTGGTCAGGACCTTGCTCATGGGTGCTCCTCGATCTGGGGGGTGGTGAAGGTCGGGTCGTACGTCGGGTGGTCGGCCATCTCGAGGAAGCGGCGCGCGAGGGCGTCTCCCCCGGTCGGCTCGCGACCGATGACCAGGACGGTGTCGTCGCCGGCGATGGTGCCCAGGACGTCGGGGAACTCGGCCTTGTCGAAGGCCGAGCCGAGGAACTGCGCGGCCCCCGGGGGCGTGCGCAGGACCACGAGGTTGGCCGTGGCGTCGGCGCTGACGAGCAGCTCGGCGCACAGCCGGGCCAGGCGCGCACGCCCGGCCGAGGAGTCGGTCGGGGCGACCGGTCGGCGGTCGCCGCCCTCGGCGGGCACCGCGTAGACCAGGGCACCGGAGGCGGCGCGGACCTTGACGGCCTCGAGCTCGACGAGGTCGCGCGAGAGCGTGGCCTGGGTGACCCGCACGCCGCTCTCGGCGAGCAGCAGCGCCAGCTCGCCCTGGGAGTGCACCTCGTGGGTGCTCACCAGCTCGACGATGCGCTGGTGGCGCGCGTTCTTGGTGGTGGGGCGCATCGCGAACTCGGTCACGTGACACCTCCGACCGCGGGCTGCCCACCGTCGGCGAGCAGGAAGGCCAGCACCGCCTTCTGCGCGTGCCGGCGGTTCTCGGCCTCGTCCCAGACCGCGCTCTGCGGACCCTCGAGCACCTCGGCGGCGATCTCCTTGCCCCGGTAGGCCGGCAGGCAGTGCAGCACGACGGCGTCGGGGGCGGCGTGGGCGAGCAGCTCGGTGGTCAGCGACCAGTCGGCGAAGACCGCCTCGCGCGCCTGCTCCTCGCTCTCCTTGCCCATCGAGATCCAGGTGTCGGTGACCACGACGTCGGCCCCGCTGACCGCCTTGACGGGGTCGGGCTCGGCGGTGGCGGAGCCGCCGGTGACGGACCCGATCTCGGCGGCCCGCTCCAGCATCTCGGTGCGCGGCATGAAGCCCTCGGGGGCGCTGACCCGCACGTGCATGCCGGCGGTGGCGCCTGCCAGCAGCCAGGAGTTGCCCATGTTGCAGGCGGCGTCGCCGACGAAGGCGACGCTCAGGCCGGCGAGCCGACCGCGCTGCTCACGCACGGTGAGCAGGTCGGCGATCAGCTGGCAGGGGTGGAAGTCGTCGGTCAGCGCGTTGACCACCGGCACGCCGGCGTGCGCGGCCATCAGCTCGAGGTCGGACTGGTGGAAGGTGCGCCAGACCACGACCGAGACCTGGCGGCCCAGCACCCGGGCGACGTCCTCCACCGACTCGCGGATCCCGATGCCGGCCAGCTTGCCCTCGACCAGCATCGGGTTGCCGCCGAGCTCGGCGATGCCGGCGCCGAAGGAGGTCTGGGTGCGCAGCGTCGGCTTGTCGAAGATCATCGCGACCGACTGCGGGCCCGCGAGCGGCTTGGCGTCGTACGGCGCCCGCTTCATCGCCGCCGCCAGGTCCAGGACCCGGGCCTGCTCGTCGGGGGTGAGGTCGTCGTCGCGCAGGAAGTGGCGCGCCATCAGGTGCCGGCCTTGTCGAGGATCGCCGGCCAGGCGGCCAGGAACCCCTCGACGTCGGCGTCGGTGAGCACCAGCGGCGGGGCCAGGCGGATCCGGTTCGGCGTCGGCATGTTGACGATGTAGCCGGCCTCCTGGGCCGCGTCGACGACCGCGCCCGCGGTGTCGCTGACCAGGTCGAGGCCGATCAGCAGTCCGTGGCCGCGCACCTCGGTGACCCGCGGGTCGGCCGCCAGCCCCTCGCGCAGGCGCTCGCCGGCGCGGCGGGCGTGCTCGAGGAGCCCCTCGGACTCCACGGTGCGGATGACGGCCAGCGCGGCGGCGCAGGCCACCGGGCTCCCGCCGAAGGTGGTGCCGTGGTTGCCGGGCTCGAGCAGGTCGGCGGCCCGGCCGAGACCGACCACGGCCCCGATCGGGTAGCCGCCGCCCAGGCCCTTGGCCAGGGTCAGCACGTCGGGGACGACCTGGCCGGCGTGGGCGAACCACTCGCCGGTGCGGCCCATGCCGGTCTGCACCTCGTCGAGCCACAGCAGCGCGCCGGACTCGTCGGCCAGCGCCCGGGCCGCCTGCAGGTAGCCCTCCGGGGCCGGGACGACGCCCGCCTCGCCCTGGATGGGCTCGAGGAGGATGGCCGCGGTGGCGTCGGTGACGGCCTCGCGCAGCGCGTCGGCGTCGCCGTACGGCACGAAGGTGACGTGACCGGGCAGCGGCTCGAACGGCTCGCGGTAGGCGGCCTTCGAGGTCAGCGCGAGCGCGCCCATGGTGCGCCCGTGGAAGCCGCCCTCGGCGACGACGACGTGGGTGCGACCGGTGCGCCGGGTCAGCTTGAAGGCCGCCTCGTTGGCCTCGGCGCCGGAGTTGGCCAGGAAGACCTTGCCCGGGCCGGCGCCGACGAGGCGCAGCAGCGTCTCGGCGAGCTCGACCTGCGGGCCGGAGGTGAAGAAGTTGGAGATGTGGCCCAGCGTCGACATCTGCTCGGTGACCGCGGCGACCAGCGCCGGGTGGGCGTGGCCGAGCGTGTTGACCGCGATCCCGCCGAGCAGGTCGACGTACTCCTTGCCGTCGGCGTCCCACACGTGGGCGCCCTCGCCGCGCACCAGCGCCAGCTTGGGCGGCCCAAAGGTGTTCATCAGCGCCTGGGAGTAGCGCTCCCCCAGGCCCTGGTTGGAGGAGGTGCTCACTTGCGCACCGCCTTCGACCGCGCCTTGCGCACCTTCGTCTCCACGCCGGGCAGCACCTGGGTGCCCACGCCCTCGTTGGTGAAGAGCTCCAGCAGCACGGCGTGCTTCTCGCGGCCGTCGACCACGGTGGCGCGCGGGACGCCCTCGGCGACCGCCTTGCGGCAGGCCTCCATCTTGGGCACCATCCCGCTGGCCAGGCTCGGCATCATGTCGGCGAGCGCCTCGGGGCTGATCTCGTAGATCACGTCGTCGCTGTCGGGCCAGTCGCGGAACAGTCCCTCGACGTCGGTCAGGACCAGGAGCTTCTCGGCGCCCAGGGCGACCGCGAGCGCCGCGGCGGCGGTGTCGGCGTTGACGTTGTGCACCAGGCCGTCGACGTCCGGGGCGACGCTGGAGACCACCGGGATGCGGCCGGCCTCGATCAGGTCGCGCACCGCCTCGGGGCGCACCTTGGCGACCTCGCCGACCAGGCCGAGGTCGACCTCCTCGCCGTCGACGATGGTGTTGGCGGGCTCGGCGGTGAAGAGCCCGGCGTCCTCGCCGGACAGGCCGACGGCCAGCGGGCCGTGCTCGTTGATCAGCCCGACCAGCTCGCGCTGGACCTTGCCGACGAGCACCATGCGCACGACGTCCATCGCCTCGGGCGTGGTCACCCGCAGCCCGCCGCGGAACTCGGACTTGATGTCGAGCTTGTCGAGCATCGCCGAGATCTGCGGGCCGCCGCCGTGCACGACGACGGGCCGGAAGCCGGCGAAGCGCAGGAACGCGATGTCCTCGGCGAAGGCCTGCTTGAGCGTGTCGTCGGTCATCGCGTTGCCGCCGTACTTCACCACCACGACCTTGCCGTGGTAGCGCTTGAGCCACGGCAGGGCGTCGGAGAGGATCTCCGCCTTGTCGGGGTCGGCGGGCGGGACCTCGCTACGGATCATCTGGTCGGGGTCGTTCGCAGGAGTGCTCATGAGGAGTAGGCGCTGTTCTCGTGGACGTAGGCGTGGGTCAGGTCGTTGGTCCAGACGGTCGCCCGCTCGGACCCGGACTTCAGGTCGATCGTCACGCTGACCTCGCGCGGCGTCAGGTCGACGCTCTCGGGGTCGGCGTGGGGGGTGGACTGCCGGCAGACCCAGACGCCGTTCATGGCGACGTCGAGGTCGGCGGGGTCGAAGGTGGCGTCGGTGGTGCCGATGCTGGCCAGCACGCGCCCCCAGTTGGGGTCGTTGCCGAAGATCGCGGCCTTGAAGAGGTTGGAGCGGGCCACGCTGCGGCCCACCTCCACGGCCTCGTCCTCGGTGGCGGCGTTGAGCGTGGTGATCGCGATCTCGTGGTCGGCGCCCTCGGCGTCCTTGAGCAGCTGCATGGCCAGGTCGGTGCAGACCTGGGTCAGCGCCGCGGCGAAGTCGTCGGGGCTGGGCGTGATGCCGCTGGCGCCGCTGGCCAGCACGGTCACCGTGTCGTTGGTCGACATGCAGCCGTCGGAGTCGAGCCGGTCGAAGGAGACCCGGGTCGCGGCGCGCAGCGCGGTGTCGAGCTCGTCCGCGGGCACCACGGCGTCGGTGGTGATCACCACGAGCATCGTGGCCAGCTGGGGCGCGAGCATGCCGGCGCCCTTGGCCATGCCGCCGATGCTCCAGCCGGCGCCCTCGACCACGACCTGCTTGCTCACCGAGTCGGTGGTCATGATCGCCTCGGCCGCGTCGTTGCCGCCCTCGGGCGACAGGGCGCCGTACGCCGCGTCGACGCCGGCGAGCACCTGCTCGCGGTCGTTGGTGAGCCCGATCAGGCCGGTCGAGCAGACGACCACGTCGCCGGCGCCGATGCCGACGTGCTCGGCGACCCGCTCCGCCACGGCGTGCGTGGTCTGGAAGCCCTCGGGGCCGGTGTAGCAGTTGGCGCCGCCGGAGTTGAGGACGACCGCCTTGACGGTGCCGTCCTTGACGACCTCCTGGCTCCACAGGATCGGGTTGGCCTTGCAGCGGTTGGCGGTGAAGACCGACGCGGAGTCGAAGCGCGGGCCGTGGTTGACGACCAGCGCGACGTCCTTGGCGCCGGTCGACTTCAGGCCGGCGGGGACGCCCGCGGCGGTGAAGCCCTGGGGGGTGGTGATGCTCATCAGGGTGCCAGTCCGATCGTGGTCAGGCCCGTGCCCTCGTCGAGGCCGAGCGCGAGGTTCATGCACTGGACGGCGGCGCCGCCGGTGCCCTTGGCGAGGTTGTCGACGGCGCCGACGGCGACCAGGCGCCCGGCGGTCTCGTCGACGGTCACCTGCAGGTGCACGGCGTTGGAACCGGTCACCGACTTGGTCTGGGGCCACTGCCCGGCGGGCAGCAGGTGCACGAACGGCTCGTCGGCGTAGGCCTCGGCGTACACCTCGTGGGCCTGCTCGGCGCTCACCTCGCCGACGAGGTCGGCCGAGCAGGTGGCCAGGATGCCGCGCGGCATCGGGACCAGCAGCGGGGTGAAGCTGACCGCCACGGTGCCCTCGACCAGCGCGGAGAGGTTCTGGGTGATCTCGGGGGTGTGGCGGTGGGTGCCGCCGACGCCGTACGCGCTGGCGTTGCCCATGATCTCGGAGCCCAGCAGGTGGGCCTTGGCGGCCTTGCCGGCGCCGCTGGTGCCGCTGGCGGCGACCACCGAGACCCGCGGCTCGACGAGCCCGGCGGCCACGGCCGGCGCCAGGCTGAGCGTCGAGACGGTCGGGTAGCAGCCGGGGACGGCGATCCGGCGCGCGCCGCGCAGCACGTCGCGCTGGCCGGGCAGCTCGGGCATCCCGTAGGGCCAGGTGCCGGCGTGCTCGCCGCCGTAGAACTTCTCCCACTCCCCCGCGTCGCGCAGGCGGAAGTCGGCGCCGCAGTCGATGACGACGGTGTCGTCGCCGAGCTGGGCCGCGACCTCGCCGGACTGGCCGTGGGGCAGGGCGAGGAAGACGACGTCGTGGCCGCTGAGGACCTCGATCGTGGTGGGCTCGAGCACCCGGTCGGCCAGTGGCACCAGGTGCGGCTGCAGGGCGCCCAGGGGCTGCCCGGCGTTGGACGCGCCGGTCAGCGCACCGATCTCGACCTCGGGGTGGGCCAGCAGCAGCCGCAGGACTTCACCCCCGGCGTACCCGCTCGCTCCGGCCACGGCCACTCGCACTCTCGCCATATGCATGACTATACGCAGACCTGCATGTTCATGTGCAAGTGGGGGTCGGGTGCGGCGGGAAACAGCTGGCCGACGGCGGCGGCGCGGCCTAGGTTCGCGGGCATGGCACTCGCACCCCTTGACTACTTGGCTCACCTGCAACGTGAGTCAACCCGCTTCCGCGAGGTGCTCGCCACCACCCCTGCGGACGCGCGGGTGCCCGGCTGCCCGGACTGGTCGGCCGCCGACCTGCTGTGGCACCTCGCCGAGGTGCAGTGGTTCTGGGCCGAGGTGGTGCGGACGCGGCCCTCGGCGCCCGTCGAGGACGCGCCCGGGCCCGAGCGCCCGGCGTCGTACGACGCGCTGCTCGCGGCCTTCGACCAGCACAGCGCCGCCCTGCTCGCGCAGCTGCGGAGCGCCGACCCCGCCGACCCGGCCTGGACCTGGTCGAGCGAGCAGACGGTCGGCTTCACCTACCGCCGCCAGGCGCTCGAGGCGCTGGTGCACCGCGTCGACGCCGAGCAGACCGCCGGTCGGGCGAGCCCCATCGACCCTGAACTGGCCGCGGACGGGGTGCTCGAGGCGCTCGACGTGATGTTCGGCGGCACCCCGCCCTGGGGCCGCTTCGACGGCGCGGGCCAGCACGTGCGGGTCGACTGCACCGACACCGGCGACCGGGTCTGGGTCGAGCTGGGCCGCTTCACCGGCACCGACCCGCGCACCGCCACGTCGTACGACGAGACCGACATCGGCGTGGTCGCCGACCCCGGCCGGGCCCCGGACGCGGTGGTCGCCGGGCCCGCCACCCTCCTGCTCACCTGGCTGTGGCGGCGTACCGACCGAGACGACCCGGCCGCCGGCCCCGACGTCTCCGGCGACCCCGACGTGCACGCCCGCTTCGCCGCGGTCGTGGACCAGCCCCTCACCTGACCAGGCCCATACTTCGCGCCGACCCGGCCCAAACTTCGCGCTGACCCGGCCCGAATCTCGCAGTGACCCGGCCGAGTTCGACGGCGGGTCGATCTCAGCCGGGTCGACGTGAGATCTGGGACGGGTCAGCGCGAGATTTGGGACGGGTCAGCGCGGGTGGGTCAGCGCTGGGTGGCCCCGGTGCGCTCGGCGGCCAGCGCGACGGCGGCGTCGCGGGCGGCCGCGGCCTCGCCCTCGACGAGAGGTGCGGTCGTGGGCGCGCAGCCGCAGCGCGAAGGCCAGCGACTTGCGGCCCTCGCCGACCTGGTCGCCGGCGTAGACGTCGAAGAGGCGCACCGACTCGAGCAGCTCGCCGGCCCCCTCGCGCAGCGCCGCCTCGACGTCCCCGGCCGGGACCGAGGCGTCGACGACCAGGGCGACGTCCTCCTTGGCCACCGGGTAGGTCGAGAAGACCGGGGCCGGGCGCAGGTCGACCGCGCGCTCCAGCAGCAGGTCGAGGTCGACCTCGGCGGCCACCGAGCGCGGCGGCAGCCCGAAGGCGGCGCAGACCCGCGGGTGCAGCTCGCCGGCGTGACGACGACGACGCCGTCGACGACCAGCTCGGCGCAGCGGCCGGGGTGCCAGGGCGCCAGGGCGGTCGAGCGGGTCTGCAGCGGAAGGCCCAGCGCGTCGCCCACGCCACGGACGGCCTCGACGGCGTCCGACCAGTCGACGTGGCGACCGGTGCCCCACCAGCCGGAGGCGTCGGCCTCGCCGACGGCGACCAGGCCGAGGTGGGTCGGCTGGGCCGGCAGCGCCTTCTCGAGCTCCTCGAGCTCGGCGTCGGTCGGGCGCCGGTCGACGGGCAGGATCGGGGCCGGGCCGCTGCCGCGGGGCGCGGTGACCGGGGCGCTCTCGAACAGCGCGAACGAGGTGGTGCCGTGCCCGACGTTCTTGGCGGCGGCGCGCAGCAGACCGGGCAGCAGCGTGCTGGTCATGTACGGCGCCTCGGCGCTGAGCGGGTTGCTCAGCCGCAGCAGGCTGCGCCGGTCGTCGTCGGCGTCGAGACCGAGCAGGTCGAGCTCCTCGACCCCGATGAAGGGGAAGGTGAGCACCTCGACGAAGCCCTGGCCGGCCATGGTGCGACCGACGCGTCGGCGCAGGCGCTGCTCACGGGTCAGGCCGCGCCCCGACGGGGGCGTCGGGAGCACCGAGGGCACCTTGTCGTAGCCGACGACCCGCACGACCTCCTCGGAGAAGTCCTGGGCGTCGGTCAGGTCGGGGCGCCACGGTGGCGGGGTGACGGCGAGGGCGTCGCCGTCCTCGACGACGTCGCAGCCCACGGCACGCAGGTGCGCGACGGCGGTCTCGTCGTCGATCGGCATGCCGCTGACCCGGCGGGCCAGGCCCGCGTCGAGGCGCACCGCCTCGCGGGGGCGAGGGGCGCCGACGACGGTGACGCCGGGCTCCGCCGTCGCCCCGCCGTACGTCGTCAGCAGCTCGACCACGCGGTCGGCCGCCGGCTCGCAGGTGGTCGGGTCGGCGCCGCGCTCGTTGCGCTTGCCGGCCTCGGAGGAGATCTTGTGGCGCTTGCCGGTGCGGAACATCGCGACCGGCTCCCAGTGGGCGGCCTCGACCAGGACGCGGGTGGTGGTCGCGGACATCTCGGTGGCCTCGCCGCCCATCACGCCGCCCAGGCCGATGACCCCGGAGTCGTCGGTGACGACGAGGTCCTCGGGGGTCAGGTCGCGCCGGGTGCCGTCGAGGGTGGTGAGCCGCTCGCCCTCGCGGGCCCGGCGCACCCGCACGGTGCCCTGCACCTTGTCGAGGTCGTAGCCGTGGATCGGTCGACCGGTCTCGAGCATCACGTAGTTGGTGATGTCGACGGCCAGCGAGATCGGGCGCATGCCGGCCATCCGCAGCCGGTCGGCGATGAAGGCGGGGGTCTCGGCGGTCGGGTCGAAGCCGCTGACGGTGCGCGCGACGAAGACGGGGCAGCCCTCGGGGTCGTCGACCTCGACGGGGTGGCCGGCGTCGTCGGCCGGGGGCAGGTCGCGCTCGACCGGGTCGCGGAACGGCGCGTCGAAGCCGAGCGCGGCCTCGCGGGCGATGCCGCGCAGCGACAGGGCGTAGGCCCGGTCGGGGTTGATCTCGAACTCGATGATCTCCTCGTCGAAGCCGAGCAGCGGGCGCACGTCCTGGCCCGGCTCCCCGGCGTCGGGCGGGAGCACGATGATGCCGTCGTGGTCGGTGCCGAGGCCCAGCTCGGCGGCCGAGCAGATCATCCCGGCCGAGACGTGGCCGTAGGTCTTGCGGGCGCTGATCGCGAACCCGCCCGGCAGCACTCCCCCGGGCAGCACGGCGACGACGAGGTCGCCGGGCGCGAAGTTGTGGGCGCCGCAGACGATGCCCTGGGGCTCGCCGGAGCCGTTGGCCTCGCCCACGTCGACGGTGCACCAGTTGATGGTCTTGCCGTTCTTCTGCGGCTCGGGCTCCATGGTGAGCACGCGGCCCACCACCAGGGGGCCGGTGATCTCCTCACCGGGGCGCTCGATCGCCTCGAGCTTGAGCCCGAGCATGGTCAGTCGGTCGGTGAGCTCCTCGGTGCCCACCTCGGCGGGCAGGTCGACGTGCTCACGGATCCAGGAGACGGGTGCCTTCATGATTCCTCAGATCTCGGTTCCGAACGCGGCGCTGAAGCGGACGTCGCCCTCGAAGAGCGGTCGCAGGTCCTCCAGGCCGTGGCGGAACATGAACGAGCGGTCGATGCCCATGCCGAACGCGAAGCCGCTGTAGACCTCGGGGTCGACGCCGCAGGCGGTCAGGACGCGCGGGTTGACCACGCCGCAGCCGCCCCACTCGATCCAGCCCTCACCGCGGCAGGTGCGGCAGGACTCGGCGTCGACGCCGCGGCACACGAAGCAGCGCACGTCGACCTCGGCCGACGGCTCGGTGAAGGGGAAGTACGACGGGCGGAAGCGGGTGTCGATGCCGTCGCCGAAGAGCTGCCCGGCGAAGTGGTCGAGGGTGCCCTTGAGGTGCGCCATGGTGATGCCCTCGTCGACCACGAGGCCCTCGACCTGGTGGGAACATCGGGCTGTGCGTGGCGTCGTACTCGTCGGTGCGGAAGACCCGGCCCGGGCAGACCACGTAGATCGGGGGCGTGCGAGCATGGTGCGCGCCTGCACCGGCGAGGTCTGGGTGCGCAGCACGACGTGGTGGTCGGCCGGCTCGGTCCAGAAGGTGTCCTGCATGGTGCGCGCCGGGTGGTCGGGGCCCAGGTTGAGGGCGTCGAAGTTGAGCCACTCCGCCTCGACGACGGGACCCTCGGCGACCTCCCAGCCCATGGCCACGAACAGGTCGGCGATCAGCTCGGACTGCAGGGTCAGCGGGTGCCGGCCGCCGGCGCGGCGCCGGTCGGTGGGCAGCGTGACGTCGACGGTCTCCTCGACGAGCATCCGCTCCTCGTGCTCGGCCTCGAGCACGACCTGCCGCGCGGCGAGCGCGGTGCCGACGTCCTTGCGCGCCTTGCCGATGCGCTGCCCGGCCTCCTTGCGTGCCTGCGGGGGCAGGGCGCCGATCTCGCGGTTCGCCAGCGCCAGGGGTGAGCGGTCGCCGGCGTGCTCGAGGCGCACCTGCTTGAGCGACTCGAGGTCGCTCGCCTGCTCGATCGCGGCGATCGCGGCGTCGCGCGACGCCTCGACCTCCTCCGCCTGGAGCGGGGTGACCTCGACGGGGTCGTAATCGGTGTTCGGGCCCGACATCACTGCCTCTCGCTGGTAGCTCGGGCGCAGTCTACGGACGACCGCGCCCGACTCAGGCCTCGGGACCGACCGGCCAGGTCACCTGCACCCGCGCTCCCCCGCCGGGTGCGTCGGCGATCGTCACCGAGCCGCCGTGGGCGCGGGTCAGCCCACCCACGATGTACATGCCCAGGCCGGAGCCGCCGCGCGCGCCGCTCTTCCAGAACTTGGTGAACACGCGCCGCCGCAGCTCCTCGGGGATGCCCTCGCCCTCGTCGTCGACGGTGACCCGCACCGCGACCCCCGCCTCGGCGCCGCCGGGCGCCACGGCCTCGAGGTGCACCCGCACGGTGCCGTCGCCGTGGCGCACCGCGTTCTCGACCAGGTTGGTCACCACCTGGGACAGCTTGTCGGGGTCGGCGAGCACGTCGGGCAGGTCGCCGGGCTCCTCGAGGACCACCGGGCGCGAGGTCGCGGCCTGCACCGAGGTCACCACCCGGCCCACGATCGTGGCGACGTCGGTGGGCCGGGGGTAGAGCTGGAGGCGGCCGGTGTCGATGCGGGCGACGTCGAGGAGCTCGGCGATGAGCCGGCTCAACCGGTCGGAGTCGGAGCTGACGGTGGTCAGCATCAGCTTCTTCTGGTCGTCGTTGAGCTTGTCCCACCGGTTCAGCAGCGCCTGCACGAACCCCTTCACACCGGTCAGCGGGGAGCGCAGCTCGTGGGCCACGGTGGCGACCAGGTCGGAGCGCTCGCGGTCGAGGCGGGCCCGGCCGCGGCCCGAGCGCAGGGTGACCGCGACCCGGTCGACCGGGTCGCGCAGCGAGGTGCGGTGGATGCGGGCGGCGACGAGCACCTCGCTGCCGTCGGGCAGCAGCCACGGCTGCTCGGGGACGGCGGTGCGGGTCGCCAGGCCCTCGTACGGCGTGTTGCAGGCGCACCACGACGCGCCCTCACGGTCCTGGAGCCGCAGGACGTCGGGCAGCGGGCGCCCGGGGGCCTCGTCGGCATCGATGCCGAGCATCCGCGCGGCCGGCGCCGAGACCAGGCGCACCAGCCCGTCGCCGCCGGCGAGGACCACGCCGTCGGGCAGGTCGTCGAGCACGGCCCGGGCCGGGTGAGGAGACATGGCCCCACCCTAGGAGAGCCCTGACCCCGCGGACAGTGCGTCCGGTCAGGTACGACGCTGGGTGCGGGCGGTCTCGTAGAGGCACAGCGCCGCCGCGGTGGAGAGGTTGAGGCTCTCGGCGCGACCGTGGATCGGGATCGAGACCCGGTGGTCGGCCAGTGCCGCCAGCTCGTCGGGCAGGCCCCAGGCCTCGTTGCCGAAGAGCCAGGCCACGGGCCCCTCCAGCGGGGCGGTGCCGTAGAGGTCGCGCTCACCGGCGCCGTCAGCGGCCAGGACGGCCAGGCCGGCGCCCTGCAGCTCGCGCACCGCGGCCGCGGCGTCGGGGGCGACGACGACGGGCAGGTGGAACAGCGAGCCGACCGAGGCCCGCACCGTCTTGGGTTGTAGGCGTCGACCGAGCTGCCGGCCAGCACGACCGCGTCGGCGCCGGCGGCGTCGGCGCAGCGGATCACGGTGCCGGCGTTTGCCGGGGTCGCGCACGTCGGCGCAGACCGCGACCAGGCGCGGACCCGTGGCGAGCACCGACGCGAGGTCGGTGTCGAGGAAGCGGCACACCCCGACCAGCCCGGCGGGGCTGACGGCGTCGCTGAGCGAGGCCAGCGCCCGCTCCTCGACCGGGGTCCAGGCGGCGCCGGACTCCTGCGCGGCGCGGGCCAGCTCGGCGTACCGCTCGGTGGCCGCCGGGGTCGCGAAGACCTCGACCAGCAGCCCGGGCACCTCGAGGGCGCCCTCGACCGCCTTGGGGCCGTCAGCGAGGAACAGCCGCCGCTCGGAACGGACCGAGCGGCGGCTGAGCCTGCGTGCGTCCTTGACGCGGGCGTTGCCCGCGACGAGGGGAGCCGAGGGGCCCGAGGGGCCCCAGGAGGTGGTCAGGCCGAGGCCTCCGCCTTGGGCGCGTTGACGTCCTCGGGCAGGGCGTTCTTGGCGGTCTCGACCAGGACGTTGAACGCCGCGATGTCGTTGACGGCCAGGTCGGCCAGGATCTTGCGGTCGACCTCGACGCCGGCCAGGTTGAGGCCCTGGATGAAGCGGTTGTAGGTCATGCCCTGGGCACGGGCCGCAGCGTTGATCCGCTGGATCCACAGCTTGCGGAAGTTGCCCTTGTTCTTGCGCCGGTCGTTGTAGTTGTAGACCAGGGAGTGGGTGACCTGCTCCTTGGCCTTGCGGTACAGGCGCGAGCGCTGGCCGCGGTAGCCGCTGGCCCGCTCGAGGGTGGTACGACGCTTCTTCTGGGCGTTCACTGCGCGCTTGACGCGTGCCATGGTGTCTCCTTGGTGCTCTGCCGACCGGTGTGGTCGACGTCAGGGCCGTGTCGCCGGCCCGGTGGTTGACGGGTGGGCGAGGCTCAGATGCCGAGCATCTTCTTGGCGCGCGCGGTGTCGGCCTTGGCCACCTCGACGGTGCCGGTCATGCGGCGCGTGACCTTCGAGGGCTTCTTCTCGAGGTTGTGGCGCTTGCCGGCCTTCTCGCGAAGGATCTTGCCGGAGCCGGTCACGCGGAAGCGCTTGCCGGCGCCGGAGTGGCTCTTGTTCTTGGGCATCTGTGTCTCTCTCTCGTTGCGTGCTGCGGCAGTTCGGGGCGGGACCCGGACGGGTCCCGGGCGGCGCTCAGGCCTCGATCTCGGGATCGAGGTTCTCGGAGCGACCGCGCTCCTTCTTGGGGGCTGCCTGGCGACCGGCGTTGCGCTCGGTGCGCTCGGCGCGCTCCTCGGCCTCCTCGGCGGCGCGCTCGGCGGCCTTGGCCTCCTTGGCGGCCTTGTGCTCGACCTTGGCCTCGGCCTTCTTCTTGTGCGGGCCCAGGACCATGGTCATGTTGCGGCCGTCCTGCTTGGGCGAGGACTCCACGAAGCCGAGCTCGGTGACGTCCTCGGCCAGCTTCTGCAGCAGCCGGAAGCCCAGCTCGGGGCGGTGCTGCTCGCGGCCGCGGAACATGATCGTGATCTTGACCTTGTCGCCGGCGTTGAGGAACCGGACCACGTGACCCTTCTTGGTCTCGTAGTCGTGCGAGTCGATCTTGGGACGAAGCTTCATCTCCTTGATGATCACGTTCGTCTGGTTGCGCCGCGCCTCGCGGGCCTTCTGGGCGTTCTCGTACTTGAACTTCCCGTAGTCCATGAGCTTGCAGACCGGGGGGCGGGCCATCGGGGCGATCTCGACGAGGTCGAGGTCAGCCTCCTGGGCAAGGCGCAGCGCGTCGGCGGTGGGAACGATGCCGACGGTCTCGCCGCTGGGGCCAACGAGGCGGACCTCCTGGACGCGGATCCGGTCGTTGATTCGAAGCTCGGTGCTGATGTGTCCTCCTGGTGGGGATGTCCTCGGAGGTCCTTGTGCCGTCCCGGCCGTGGAAGAGGGCCGGAAATGAACAAAGGCTTCCGCTTGCAAGCAGCGGAAGCCAGTCGCGACACGTCCCCCCTACGCGGGGTTCCACATCTACGGGAGTGCACGGGTGCGCTCCCGGGACCGGACCCGACGACCTGTGGTGCTGGCGGTCGATGCGGGTGGGAGACGATCGTGCCTGGCCTCCGCTTGAGGACCGGCGCGACGTGCACCCTCGCGAGCGCATGACGAACCGGTCGGTCGAGACCAGACTCTAGCCGAGACCGCGCCGTGCGCCCAAACCCCGTCGGGCTCAGCCCTCGCCGGGTCGCAGCCAGCCGATGCCCGTGCCGAGCCGCACCGGGCGCCACCCGGCCCCGAGCGCCTCGAGGTCGCCGCCCTGCACCACCAGCCGCGCGGGGCCGGCCACGTCGACGAGCAGCGCCGCTGCACCCTCCTGCACCGCGGCCTGGGCGGCGTACGGCGCGGTGACCGGCACCGGGCGTGCCTGCGGGTCCCAGGCGGTCATCGCCTCGGTGCCGGTGAAGGAGAGCAGGGCGGTGCGGCCGTCGGCGCCGGTGAGCAGCACCGCGGCCATGTCGCTGGTCTTGTCGTGGGCCAGGCCGTGCTCGTCGATCTCGACCTCGCCGAGCAGCGCCACCACCGGCACCAGCAGGCGCGCGGTGCGCAGCGCGTCGAGGCAGGCCAGGTAGGTGTCGGGGTCGCGCGGGGCGGCGTCGTACGCCGCCAGCGCGGCGGCGAGCGCCGGCTCGGCCCCACCGGTGTCGCCGGGGAAGCCCGGGCCCGCGAGCAGGCGCTGGTGCTGGTCGTCCACGTCCCCATCATCCCCGGCCCGTCCCGGGGCCGCACCAGCGGGCGCGTGCTGGCGTCCTGTGACAGGCTGGAGGCATGGACGAGGCCGCCTGGACCGCGCTCGCGATCACCCTGACCGTCGTGGGCGGTCTCGTCACGGTCTGGGCCTGGCGCAGCCGCGGGGCGGTGACCGCGCTGCGCGCCGCGGCGCTGACGCTGCTGGTGCCGGCGGCGTACCTGACCGGGACGCTGGAGATGTTCACCCGCATCGTCGACGCGGTCGGCGACTGGGCCTTCGGCCTGGTGCTGAGCCCGGTCGTGTGGATCGGCGCGGCCCTGGCCGGCACCTCGGTGCTGCTGATGGTCGCCGCGGGCCTGCTGTCCCGCCGGGCACCGCGCCGGCGCGAGGTCGCACCGCCGAGCGGCGAGGCACCCCCGCAGGTCGACCGGGCGGGCAAGGGCAAGCCCGCCATCGACGACGACCTGGCCGACATCGAGGCCCTGCTGCGCAAGCGCGGCATCTCCTGATGGGTCGCGGCACCGGCCCGGGCGACCCGGGCAGCGCAGCGGCGCGCAGCCGGCTCTGGGCGCGGCTGGACGCCGCGGTGCGCGGGCTGGCTGCTCCCCCGTCGACGCCGCTGCTGGTGGTCGACCTCGACGCCGTCGACGCCAACGCCGCCGACCTCGAGCGCCGCGCCGGCGGCACGCCGCTGCGCCTGGCCTCGAAGTCGGTGCGGGTGCCGGCGCTGATGCGCCGCGCCCTGGCCCGCGACGGCTTCCACGGCGTGCTGGCCTACACCCTGGCCGAGGCGCTGTGGCTGGAGGAGCACGAGGTCGCCGACGACCTGCTGGTGGCCTACCCCACCGTCGACCGGGCCGCCCTGGGCGAGCTGGTGGTCTCGCCCCGCGCCGCGGCCCGGGTCACGCTGATGGTCGACGACGTGGCCCACCTCGACGTCGTCGACTCGGTGCGCTCCTCGCGAGCGGTGCCGGTGCGGGTCGCCATCGACGTCGACGCCGGCCTGCAGGTCGGCGGGCGCCACGTGGGCCCCAAGCGCTCGCCGCTGCGCGACGCCGCCGGCGTGCTCGCCCTGGCCCGCGAGGTCGTGGCCCGCCCCGGCTTCACCCTCGTCGGGGCGATGACCTACGAGGGCCAGGTCGCCGGGGTGCCCGACGACGTGCCCACCGCCCGGGCCCGCTCGCTGGCGGTGCGCCGGCTCAAGTCCGCGTCGGTGGCCCAGCTCGGCGAGCGGCGCCGGGCGGTGCGCGACGCGCTGGTCGACCTCGTCGGCCCCGACGGCCTCGAGCTGTGGAACGCCGGCGGCTCCGGGTCGGTCGAGGCCAGCGCCGCCGACCCGGTCGTCACCGAGGTCGCGGCCGGCTCGGGGCTGCTGGTGCCGACGCTGTTCGACCACTACCGCTCCTTCGAGCCGCGACCCGCCGCCTTCTTCGGGCTGCCGGTGACCCGGCGCCCCTCCCCCGACGTCGCGACCGTCCACGGCGGCGGCCTGGTCGCCTCGGGCGCGGCCGGCGCCGACCGGCTGCCGACCCCGTGGGCCCCGCCCGGCCTGCGCCTGACCGGGCTCGAGGGCGCCGGCGAGGTGCAGACCCCGCTGGTCGGCCCGTCGGCCCCGATGCTCGCGATCGGCGACCTGGTCTGGTTCCGCCACGCCAAGTCGGGCGAGCTCTTCGAGCACGCGCGCACGGTCCACCTGCTCTCCGGGGACCGCTTCGTCGAGGAGGTGGAGACCTACCGTGGCCTCGGTCTCGCCTTCTGAGGTGGCCCGCCTGGTCCTGGACCTGGCGACCAGCCGGCCCGCGACCCTCGGTGGCAGCGGTCTGCTGGTCTGCATCGACGGCCCCTCCGGCGCCGGCAAGTCGACGCTGGCCGAGGCCGTCGCCGACGCCGCCACCATCGAGACCCGGGTGGTGCACCTCGACGACATGTACGAGGGCTGGGACGGCCTGCCCCGGGTGCCCGACCAGCTCGAGCAGCTGCTCAGCCCGCTCGACCGGGACGCCGCGGGCAGCTACACCCGCTACGACTGGGAGGCCGGGGCGCCCGGTGAGGACGTGACGGTGGCCCCGGTGCCGCTGCTGGTCCTCGAGGGCGTCGGGGCGGGATCGGCGCGCCTCACCCCGCTGACCACCGTGCTGGTCTGGGTCGACGCCCCCACCGAGGTGCGCCGCCGCCGCGGGCTCGAGCGCGACGGCGACTCCTTCGCGCCGCACTGGGAGGCCTGGGCAGAGGCCGAGGCGCACCACTTCGAGCGCCAGGGCACCCGGGGTCGCGCCGACATCCTGGTCGACGGCACCGGTCGCCACGCGCCCCGCACCGTCGTACCCGGGAGCGAGGCGGCCCAGGCGGCCCAGCCACTAGGGTGACGCCCATGCTTGCTCCGAGCGGTGACCAGTTCGAGATCGCCGCAGGCGGCTACCGCGCGGTCGTCACCGAGAGCGGCGCCGCGCTGCGCGAGCTGTCGTACGCCGGCCGCCCGCTCGTCGACGGCTTCGGCCCCGAGGAGCGCTCCTGGGGCGGGCGCGGCCAGCTGCTGGTGCCGTGGCCCAACCGGCTCGGCGAGGGCCGCTTCGAGTTCGGCGGCCGGTCGCTGAGCCTGCCGCTGACCGACCACGAGACCCGCAACGCCACCCACGGGCTGGTGCGCTGGGCGGCCTGGAGCCTCGAGGAGCACACCCCCCACTCGGTCTCGCTGACCTACCGGTTGATGGCGCGGTCGGGGTGGCCGTGGACCCTGGACCTGCACGTGGTGCACGACCTGTCGGCCGACGGGCTGACGGTGACGATGACCGCGACCAACATGTCGGGCGAGCCGGCGCCGTACGCCGCCGGCGCGCACCCCTACCTGTGCGTGGGCGACGGGCCGGTGGACGGCCTCGAGCTGACCCTGCCGGCGGCGACCTCCCTGATCACCGACGAGCGCCTGCGACCGGTGGGCTCGGCCCCCGTCGAGGGCGGGGAGCTGGACTTCCGGGTCTCGCGGCCGCTGCGCTCGACCGTGCTCGACACCGCCTTCACCGACCTCGAGCGCGACGAGTGGGGGCGGGCGACCACGACGCTGCGCGACCCGCGCACCGGCGAGGGCGTGAGCCTGTGGGTCGACCCGGCCTGGACCCACCTGCAGCTCTACACCGCCGACGACGCCGGGCCCAGCGCCCGCCGGTCGTTGGCGGTCGAGCCGATGACGGCGCCGCCCGACGCGCTGCGCTCGGGCACCGACCTGGTGGTGCTGGCCCCCGCGGGCAGCCCCGGCGACGAGCACTCCGGCTCCTGGGGCATCCGCGCAGTCGACTGAGCGGCCGACCGAGGGGTCAGTGCGGCGGGTCGGCCGCGATGGCGCGCAGCTGCTGGACGGCCTGCTGGGCGCGGGCGCCGTCGGAGCCCTGGATGCCCATCGCCGAGACGGTGGTGCCGTCGCTGAGGTCGAGGGTCGCCCAGGGCGCCCCCGGCGGCAGCCGCACGCTCACGACCTGCTCCCAGGCCAGCTCGCGGCGCCGGAAGCCGTTGACGATCACGAGCCGCTCCCGCTCGGCGTCCACGCGCGAGCGCACCAGCGCGAAGATCGCGCCGAAGCCGAGCACCCCCAGGAAGACCAGGGTGCTGCGCTGGAAGAACGTGAAGCGCGCCCGCACGTCGGGCCCGAAGCTGATCCAGGCGGCTGCGAAGACCACGAGCAGCCCCAGGCCCAGGCCGATGCCGACGATGCGGGGGCCCAGGGGGCGGTAGGTCACCGGGAGGGCCGGCGCCCCGGGCTCAGAGGCGGCAGGCATGGATGTCGGTGAGCAGGATGCCGCGGGCCCCGATCTGCCACAGCTGGTCCATCAGGCGCTGGGCGCCCGAGCGCGGGACCATCGCCCGCACGGCGGACCAGCCCTCGCGATGCAGCGGCGCCACGGTCGGGCTCTCGATGCCGGGGGTCAGCCGCACCGCGTCGGCGACCTGGTCGGTCGGGATGTCGTAGTCCATCATCACGTAGCTGCGGGCCACCAGGACGCCCTCGATGCGGCGCTTGAGGGACTCGAAGCCCTCGGGCACGTCGCCGGAGCGGGTGATCAGCACCGCCTCGGACTCCAGGATCGTCTCGCCGAAGACCTCGAGCCCCGCCTGGCGCAGCGTGCTGCCGGTCTCCACGACGTCGGCGATCGCGTCGGCGACCCCGAGCTGGATGCTGGTCTCGACCGCGCCGTCGAGGCGGGTGACGCTCGCGTCGATGCCACGCTCCTCGAGGAAGGTGCGCACCACGCCGGTGTACGACGTGGCGATCCGCGCGCCGGCGAGGTCCTCGAGCTCGCTGAACCGGCCGGGGCGGCCCGCGAAGCGGAAGCGGCTGCGGCCGAAGCCGAGCTCGAGCGCCTCCTCGGCCTTCGCCCCGGAGTCGCGCAGGAGGTCGCGCCCGGTGATGCCGACGTCGAGGGTGCCCTCGCCGACGTACAGGGCGATGTCGCGGGGGCGCAGGTAGAAGAACTCGACGCCGTTGTCGGCGTCGGTGAGCGTGAGCTGCTTGGAGTCCTCACGCTGGCGGTAGCCGCTCTCCTTGAGGATCTCGGAGGCGGAGACGGACAGCGACCCCTTGTTGGGGACCGCTACTCGCAACAACGACATGGGGGTGCCTCTCAGAGGTGGGTGTAGACGTCGTCGAGCTCGAGACCGAGCCCGAGCATCAGGACCTGCACGTGGTAGAGCAGCTGGCTGATCTCCTCGGCCGCGCGCTCCTTGCCCTCGTGCTCGGCGGCCATCCAGGACTCGGCGGCCTCCTCGACCAGCTTCTTGCCGATCGCATGGACCCCCGCGTCGAGCTCTCGCACGGTGCCCGACCCCTCGGGACGGGTCCGGGCCTTCTCGGCCAGCTCGGTCCACAGCTCCTCGAACGTCTTCACGAGGCGCAAGCCTAGGCGGTGGGGTGCCGGCGCCCGATATCGCATCGCGCGAACGAGACCTGCACGACACCATGGCCCCGTGGACGCCGCACCTCTTGCCTCTCCCCCTCCCGCTCCCCTGACCCGTCTGACCTGGCCGCACCGCACGCCCCGGCTGCTGCTGCGGCCCGCACTGGCCGGCGACGTGGAGGCCGTGTGGGCCTACCGCCACGCGCCCGGGGTGAGCCGCTGGCTGGGCGGCGGCCAGGGTGACCTGGCCGCGTTCACCACCTGGTTCGGCCGCCCCGAACGCCTGGCCAGGACGCTTGTCGTGGAGCACCGGGGCCGCCTGGTCGGCGACCTGATGGTGCGGGTGGCGGACGGCTGGGCGCAGAGCGACGTGGCGGCAGCCGCGGCCGGCGTGCAGGCCGAGCTCGGCTGGGTGCTCGACCCGGCGTACGGCGGGCGCGGGCTGGGCACCGAGGCCGTGGCGGCGCTGCTCGACCTGTGTCTCTCCCCCGCACCCCGCGGCCTGGGCCTGCGCCGGGTCACCGCCGGCTGCTTCGCGGCCAACGAGCCGTCGTGGCGGCTGATGGAGCGGGTCGGGATGCGCCGCGAGGCGCACCTGGTGGCCGAGTCGCTGCACCGCGAGCTGGGGTGGCTCGACTCCTACGCCTACGCGCTGCTGGCCGACGAGCGGGTCAGCGGCGCCGGCCGGCCAGCCGCCACCACGTCGCCAGCAGGCTGAGGCCGACCAGCACCAGCGCCACGGCCAGCCCGACGAGGTCGAGGCCTCCCCCGCGGTCGGCACCGTCCGAGGCCAGGGCGGCCGCGCCCAGCGCGCCCGCCCCCACCCCCAGGCCGAGCGAGACCAGCCCCGCGGTGCGCAGCGGCGTACGACGCTGCCAGCGCTCGGCAGGGGTGGGCCGCGCCTGCGCCCGGTCGGCACCGCGGCCCAGCGCGCTCTCGGCCACCAGCCAGCCGAGCACGGCGAGGGCGACAGTGGCGGCCACGAGCAGTCCCGTCAGTCCCGCACTCATGGGGCCGGCCTGTCAGAGCCCGGCTGTACGCACCTGGCAGCACGGGGCCGGCCGTACGAAACTGGCGCCGGGACCACGAAGCTTCATGGTCCCGGCGCGAGTTCCATCGGGCACCCGATGAATCTCCCGCCGGGCGCACGGAACTGGCGGGCGGGAGAGGGGGCCTCAGCCGCGCAGCGAGCGCAAGGTGCGCGCGGTGTGCAGGGCGGCGGAGGTGGCCTCGTAGCCCTTGTCCTCCTTCGAGCCCTGCAGCCCGGCGCGGTCGAGCGCCTGCTGGTCGTCGTCGCAGGTCAGCACACCGAAGCCGACGGGCACGGTGTGGTCGAGCGCGACCCGGCCCAGGCCGTCGGTGGCGGCGTTGCAGACGTAGTCGAAGTGCGGGGTCCCGCCGCGGATGACGACGCCCAGGGCGATGACGGCGTCGTAGCCCTGCTCGGCCAGCGCCGAGGCGACGACCGGCAGCTCGAAGGTGCCGGGCACCCGCACGACCTCGAGGTCGCGCACCGAGAAGTCGTCGGCGGCGCGCTGCGCACCGGCGAGCAGCCCGTCCATGACCTCGGTGTGCCAGGACGCCGCGACGACGGCGACGCGCAGGTCGCTGCAGTCGACGGGCTCGGCGGTGGGGGCTCCGTGTCCGCTCATCAGACGGCTCCGTTCGTGGCAGGGTCGACAACGGGGTCGACAGCGGGGTCGACGGCTGGGTCGACAGCGGCGTCGACGAGGTCGGGCAGCACGTGGCCCATCCGGTCGCGCTTGGTCAGCAGGTAGGCCAGGTTGTGGTCGTTGGGGTGCGGGGTGAGCGGCACCCGCTCGGCCACCGGCACCCCGAAGTCCTCGAGGCTGCTGACCTTGTCGGGGTTGTTGGTCATCAACCGCACCGAGCGCACCCCGAGGTCGCGCAGGATCTGGGTGGCGGTGCCGTAGTGGCGCGCGTCGGCGGGCAGGCCCAGGTCGAGGTTCGCGTCGACGGTGTCGCGGCCGCCGTCCTGGAGCTGGTAGGCCTGCAGCTTGCCGAGCAGGCCGATGCCGCGGCCCTCGTGGCCGCGCAGGTAGACCACGACGCCGCGGCCCTCGGCCACGACCCGCTCCAGCGCCTCGTCGAGCTGGGGGCCGCAGTCGCAGCGGTCGGAGCCGAGCACGTCGCCGGTCAGGCACTCCGAGTGCACCCGGGTCAGCACCGGCTCGTCGGTGGCCAGGTCGGCGGGGTCGCCGTGCACCAGGGCGACGTGCTCGGAGCCGTCGACGGTGATCCGGTAGCCGTAGGCGGTGAAGTCGCCGTGGCGGGTGGGCAGCCGGGTGACCGCGGCGCGCTCCACGAGCGTCTCGTGGCGGCGGCGGTAGCGCACCAGGTCCTCGATCGAGATCATCGCCAGGCCGTGCTCGTCGGCGAACTCGCGCAGCTCGACGGCGCGCTTCATGGTGCCGTCGTCGTTGACGACCTCGACCAGCACGCCGGCCGGGGTCAGCCCGGCGAGGCGGGCCAGGTCGACCGCGGCCTCGGTGTGGCCGCGGCGCACCAGCACGCCGCCCTCGCGGTAGCGCAGCGGGAAGACGTGGCCGGGCCGGGTGATCTCCCACGGCTCGGTCGCGGAGTCGGCCAGCACCCGCGCGGTGTGCGCCCGGTCGGCGGCCGAGATGCCGGTGGAGACGCCGTCGCGGGCGTCGACCGAGATCGTGTACGCCGTGCGCAGCTTGTCCTTGTTGTGCGGGGTCATCAGCGGGATCTCGAGCCGGTCGAGCATGTCGGCGGGCATCGGCACGCAGATCACGCCGCTGGAGTGGCGGATGGTGAAGGCCATCAGCTCGGGGGTCGCCTTGGAGGCGGCGAAGATGATGTCGCCCTCGTTCTCGCGGTCCTCGTCGTCGACGACCACGACCGCCTTGCCGGCGGCGATGTCGGCGACCGCGCGCTCGACGCTGTCGAGGCGGATGCGCTGCAGCGTGGGGTTCTGCTCGGTCATGCGTCCTGCTCCTTCTGCTGGCCGCTGGACAGCTGTGCTGCCAGCAGCTTCTCGACGTGCTTGGCGAGGATGTCGACCTCGAGGTTGACCCGGGCGCCGGGCTCGCGGCGGCCCAGGGTGGTGCGGGCGAGGGTCTCGGGGATGAGGCTGATGGTGAAGCTGGCGGGCCCGGCCTCCACGACGGTGAGGCTGACGCCGTCGACGGTGATCGAGCCCTTGTCGACCAGGTAGCGCGCCAGCGCCGGCGGCAGGGAGATCTCGACGACCTCCCAGTGCTCGCTGGGCTCGCGGCGCAGCACCTCGCCGACACCGTCGACGTGGCCCTGCACGATGTGGCCGCCCAGGCGCTTCTCGGCGGTGACGGCGCGCTCGAGGTTGACCGGGTCGCCGGCGCGCAGGCCACCCAGCGAGGTCTTGTCGAGCGACTCCTTCATCACGTCGGCGGTCCAGGCCGCCCCGTCGGTGGAGACGACGGTCAGGCAGCAGCCGTTGACGGCGATCGAGTCGCCGAGCCCGGTGCCCTCGAGCACCTCGCTGGCGGTGATGGTGAGTCGGATGGCGTCGGTGAGGTCGTCGATCGCGGCGACCGTGCCGAGCTCCTCGACGATGCCGGTGAACATCAGGCGTCTCCTGCTGCGGGGGTGCGGACGGGTGGCACGAGCGTGAACCGGACGTCGGGCTGCTCGCCCGCCACGACCGGCTCCAGGACGGCGACGTCGAGCACCTCGGGGCGCCAGGCGTCGGTGATGGTGGTGATACCGAGGTCGGCGACCGCGCTGCGACCGGCGCCGAGCAGGAACGGGGCGACGTAGGCGACGACCTCGTCGACCAGTCCGGCGGCCACGAAGGCGGCGGCCAGCGTCGGGCCGCCCTCGAGGAACACGTGGCGACGCTCGCGGGCGGCCAGCTCGGCCAGCGCCTCGTGCGGGTCGCGGGTGCGCAGGTGCAGGCTCGGGGACGCGATCCCGTCGACGGGGGCGAGCACCCGGGCCGCCGGGTCGAGGTCGCGCTCCCCCATCACCACGCGCAGCGGCTGGCGCGCCAGGGGACGGTCCTCGGCGTCGCGCACGGTCAGCAGCGGGTCGTCGACCGCGACTGTGCCGGTGCCGACCAGCATCGTGTCGGCCAGCGCCCGCAGCCGGTGGGTGTCGCGGCGCGAGGCGGTGCCGCTGACCCAGCGGCTGGTCCCGTCGGCCGCGGCGCTGCGCCCGTCGATGGTCGTGGCCAGCTTCCAGGTCACGAAGGGACGCCCGTGCTCGACGGCGAAGGTCCAGACCCGGTTCAGCTCACGGGCCTCGGCCTCCAGCAGCCCCGTCGCCACCTCGATGCCGGCGGCGCGCAGGGTCGCGGCCCCGCCCGCGGCGAGCGGGTTGGGGTCGCGCTGGGCCAGCACCACGCGGCGTACGCCGGCGGCGACGAGGGCCTCGGCGCACGGGCCGGTGCGCCCGGTGTGGTTGCAGGGCTCGAGGGTGACCACGGCGGTGGCGCCGCGCGCCTCGGCGCCGGCACGGGACAGGGCGTCGACCTCGGCGTGCGGGGTGCCGGCGCCGCGGTGGGCGCCCTCGGCGACCACGCGGCCGTCGGGGGCCAGGAGCACGCAGCCGACCCGCGGGTTGGGGTGGAGGGGCGCGTCGGGGCCCGCAGCCAGCACGAGCGCGCGACGCATCGCGTCGTGCTCGTGGCTGCTGGTGCCGGCCATGTCCGCCGCCCTTCTCGGTCCGTCGCGGACCCCGGGGCTGACTGCGGACCCTCGCCGCGCGCGGAGCGTCGGCGGATGAGCCTGCTGTGCGTGCACTTCCCATCCGGACTTTGACCGTCGGTCCAGGACTCACACCTGGTCAACCGGTCACTGGCGGTGACCGGGTCGCGGACTTCCGGCCTCTCGGCCAGTCACCGCCGGCTCGGATTTTCACCGACCCCAGAGCACGCGAGCAATGTTCACTCGTCCATGGCAGTCTCCCACACGCCGTCGGCCGCCCGGGAGTGAGACCCACCACACGGGACGGATCAGGGCGCGGCGTCGGCGGCCGCGGCCCGCAGCTTCTCGACCATCGCGTCGGGGTCGTCGGCGGAGTAGACGGCCGAACCGGCCACGAAGACGTCAGCACCGGCCTCGGCGCACCGCTCGATCGTCTCGAGCGAGACGCCGCCGTCGACCTGCAGCCAGGTCTCGACGCCGTGCTTGTCCATCAGCGCACGGGCCCGGCGGATCTTGGGCAGCACCAGGTCGAGGAACTTCTGGCCGCCGAAGCCGGGCTCGACGGTCATCAGCAGCAGCATGTCGAGCTCGGGCAGCAGGTCCTCGTAGGGCTCCACCGGCGTCGCGGGCTTCAGCGCCATGCTGGCCCGGCCGCCCGCCGAGCGGATCTCCCGGGCCAGCCGCACCGGCGCCGCGGCGGCCTCGACGTGGAAGGTGACCGACGCGCAGCCCGCCTCGACGTACGTCGGGGCGTGCCGGTCGGGGTCGTTGATCATCAGGTGCGCGTCGAGCGGGGTGTCGGTCGAGCGCGCGATCGCCTCGACCATGGTCGGGCCGAAGGTCAGGTTCGGCACGAAGTGGTTGTCCATCACGTCGACGTGCACGAAGTCGGCGCTGGGGATGCGGGCCACCTCCGCCCCGAGGTTCGCGAAGTCGGCGTTGAGGATGCTCGGAGTGATCTGGATGCCCACGAGGCCGCATCCTCTCAGACCGCCCCGCTCAACCGGCGGCCCGCTCCAGCACGAAGACCCGCAGGCGCCGGTGGCCCAGCCGCGACTGGTAGCGCCGGTAGCCGACGTAGAGCTCCTCGGAGCGCCGCAGCACCTGCTCGGCCTCCTCCTCGTCGGCCGGGCGGGCCACCACGTCGACCTGCGCGCCGCGGTAGGCGACGACGGCGCGCGGATCGGCCTCGAGGTTGTGCACCCACGCCGGGGTGTCGTGCTGGCCGAAGTTGGTGCCGAGCAGCGCGAGGGTGTCGCCGTACGGGATGCCGATCAGGTGCGTGCGGCGGGGCAGCCCCGAGCGCCGCCCGGTGGTGGTCACCTGCACCACCGGCAGCCCGGCCAGCAGCCCGGGCACGGTGTGCCGCCCGCCGGAGAGCCGCAGCACCAGAGAGTCGAGGTGCGGCAGGGTGCGCGCGAAGACCCAGGCGCCGGGACGCGAGGCCACCAGGGCCTGCAGGGCCCGCTGCACGGGGTTGGCGGGGCGGAACTCGTAGGAGAGGTCGGCGGCGAGGCTCACGGTGGGCTCCGGTCTGTGGTCGGGCCTCCATGGTGTCGCCTCAGCCCGCCGGCGTCAGCAGCTCCTCCTGCTCCACCAGCGCCAGCGCCAGGGTCCGGTAGCCGACCTCGTCGAAGAGCACGGTGAGCCGGTCGGCCTCGAGGTCGCTGACGACCCCGGTGCCGAACTCGGGGTGCACCACCCGCTGCTGCAGCTCGTACGGCGAGTCCGCGGGCGCCTCGTCGACGTCCGCGCGACCGTCGAGGCAGGTGTCGCAGCGCCCGCAGCGCTCGTCGAGCGAGGCGCCGAGGTAGGCCAGCAGCTGCTCCTCGCGGCAGCGCGAGGTCTCGGCGTACGCGCGCATCATCTCGACCCGCGACTTCTCCAGGCTGCGGTGCGCCTCGGCGAACTCGATCACCGCTTCGGCGCCCTCACCACGCCCGGTCTCGGCGGCCAGGCCGGCCAGGTTGCGGATCCGCTGGATCTTGCGGCGGCTCAGCCCGGTCTCCTCCGAGGCGGTGGCGACGTCGAGGTCGACGTCGAGCGCCAGCACCCGGCGCACCTCTCCCCGCTTGGGGACCGAGGGCGCGAAGAACCGGCCCAGCGCGTGGTCCTCGGGCCGGTGCACCAGCGTGGCCAGCGCCTCCTCGCCGTCACGACCGGCGCGGCCGGCCTCCTGGTAGTAGGTGTCGGGCGACTCGGGGGCCTGCGCGTGCACCACCCACCGCACGTCGGGCTTGTCGATGCCCATCCCGAAGGCCGAGGTGGCGACGACGACGTCGAGATCCCCGGCGAGGAACGCCTCGTGGGTCTCGGCGCGGCGTCGTTGCGAGAGCCCCGCGTGGTACGCCGCCACCCGGCGCCCGCGGGCAGCCAGCAGCTCGGCGTACTCCTCGGTGGCCGGGCGGGTGCGGCAGTAGACGATGCCGCAGCCGGGCGCCTCGGCGGCCTCGAGCACCGCGCCCTGCTGGGCGGCGGCGTCGGCGACCGGGACGACCCGGAAGGACAGGTTCTCGCGGGCGAAGTCGGTGACCACGGTGCGGGGCTCGCGCAGGTGCAGCCGCTCGGTGATGTCCTCGCGCACCGGCGGCGCGGCGGTGGCGGTCATCGCGACCACCCGCGGCCGGGCCGGGCGTTCGCCGAGGTCGTCGATGAGCTCGCCGAGCCGGAAGAAGTCGGGACGGAAGTCGTGGCCCCAGGCGGACACGCAGTGCGCCTCGTCGACGGCGACCAGGCCAGGGCGGGCGGCCGCGAGCCGGTGCCGCACCTCGTCGACGGCCAGCTGCTCGGGCGAGAGGAAGACGAAGTCCAGCTCGCCCTCCTCGACCGCCACCAGCACCTCCTCGCGCTCCTTGCCGGTCTCCGCCGAGCTGAGCCGCGCGGCGCGCACCCCCGCCTCGAGCAGCCCGCCGACCTGGTCCTGCTGCAGCGCGATCAGGGGTGAGACGACCACGCAGAAACCGTCGAGCAGCAGCCCGGGCACCTGGTAGGTCAGTGACTTCCCGGCTCCGGTCGGGGCGATGAGCAGCACGTCGTGGCCCTCGAGCAGCGAGGTCGAGGCCTCGGCCTGCCCGGGCCGCAGCTCGTCGCGGCCGAACACCTCGCTGGCGGTGCGGCGCACCCGGTCGAGGGCGGGGCGGGCGGCGGCGGTCTTCCGGGAGGCACTCACTCCCCCTCTCTGCCCCGCGCGGGGCCGCCCCGATCAACCCCTGGGGGTGAAACCGCGTCAGTCGTCGTCGACGGGCAGGTCGTCGCGGTCGGCCCACTCCAGCAGCGGGGCGATGTCGAAGGGGTGCTCGTCGATCGCCTCGTGCAGGTCACCGAGCTCGGCGAAGCGCTGCGGCACGGTCGCGATGGTGAGGTCGCGCGGGTCCGCGTCGTCGACCTCGTCCCAGCGCAGCGGTGTGGAGACGCGCGCGTCGGGCAGCCCGCGCACCGAGTACGCCGCCGCGATCGTGTGGTCGCGGGCGTTCTGGTTGTAGTCGACGAAGACCGCCGCCGGGTCGCGGTCCTTGGTCCACCAGGTGGTGGTGACCTCGTCGCTGCGCCGCTCGACCTCGCGCGCGAAGGCCAGGGCCGCGCGGCGCACCTCGGTGAAGCCGTGCGCGGGCGGGACGCGCACGTAGACGTGCAGGCCCTTGCTGCCGCTGGTCTTGGGGAACCCGACCGCGCCCAGCTCGTCGAGCACCTCGTGCACCACGTGCGCGACGCGCTGCACGGTGGCGTAGTCGCACTCCGGGCCGGGGTCGAGGTCGATGCGCCACTCGTCGGGCTTCTCGGTGTCGCCGCGGCGGCTGTTCCAGGGGTGGAACTCCACCGTCGACATCTGCACCGCCCAGATCACCGGCGCCAGCCCGGTCACGCACAGCTCGTCGGCGGTGCGGTCCCAGCGCGGGAAGTGCAGCTCGACGGTCTCCACCCAGTCGGGCGCGCCCTTCGGCAGCCGCTTCTGGTGCACCTTGGGGCCCGCCAGCCCCTTCGGGAAGCGGTGCAGCATGCACGGGCGCTCCCACAGCGCGTTGACGATGCCGGGGCCGACGGCCAGGTAGTACTCGACGAGGTCGAGCTTGGTGGCGCCGGTCTCGGGGAAGTAGACCCGTTCGGGGTTGCTGACCCGCACGACCTTGTCGTCGACCTCGATCTCGACGGCGGGCGAGGAGGAGGCCATGGCCGCGAGACTAGTCGCCGGCGGGCTCACCCGCGCGGCGCAGCACCGCCATGAACATCGCGTCGGTGCGGTGCCGGTGCGGCCACAGCTGCACGGTGCCGGGCAGCGGTCCGGCGCTGGTGGGCACCTGGACGTGCTGGGGCGCCAGGTCGACCAGCTGCGCGCCGGGCTGCTGCTCGAGGGTCGCGGCCACGACGTCCCGGGTCTCGGCCAGCACCGGGGAGCAGGTGGCGTAGAGCACCACTCCCCCGGGCCGCACCAGGTCCAGGGCCGAGGCCAGCAGCCGGCGCTGCAGGTCGACGAGGACGGTGAGGTCGTCGGGGCTGCGCCGCCACCGCGACTCCGGGCGGCGTCGCAGCGCCCCGAGACCGGTGCAGGGCGCGTCGACCAGCACCCGGTCGAACGACCCCGGCTCCAGCGGCGGACGGGTGCCGTCGGCGGTGACCACGCCGCGTACGCCGTCGGCGCCGGCGAGCGCGCGGCGGACCAGCTCGGCGCGGTGCGGCTGGCGCTCCACGGCCAGGAGGTCGGCGCCGCGGCCGGCGGCCAGCGCGGCCAGCAGGGCGCTCTTGCCGCCGGGGCCGGCGCACAGGTCGAGCCAGTGCTCGTCGCGGCCTTCGAGCGGGGCGTCGGCGAGGGCGACCGCGACGAGCTGGGAGCCCTCGTCCTGCACGCCCGCTCGGCCCTCGGCCACCGCCGGCACCTGGCCGGGGTCCCCGGAGCCGAGCACCACGCCGTGCGGCGAGTACGGCGTGGGCTCGCCGGGCAGCTCCTCGCGGTTGCTGCGCCCGGGGCGCGCCACCAGGGTCACGGCGGGCGCGACGTTGTCGGCGGCCAACAGGTCGGCCACCTCGTCACCGGCACCGACGCCCTCCAGCGCCGCTCCCAGCGCCTCCACGACCCACGCGGGATGGCTGTGCACCAGCGCGTCGTGGCCGACCGGGTCGGCGTCGCGCGCGGGCGCCAGCTCGGCGAACCAGGCCTCGAGGTCGCGCTGCGAGACCTTGCGCAGCACCGCGTTGGCGAAGCCGCCGGCGCCGGGGCCGACCTCGGAGCGCACCAGGTCGACGGTGGTGGCGATCGCGGCGTGCTGCGGCACCCGCATCGCCAGCAGCTGGTGGGCGCCCAGGCGCAGCGCGTCGAGCACCTTGGCCTCGACCTTGCGCAGCGGGCGGTCGGTGCACGCGTCGAGCACCGCGTCGTACGTCGCCAGCCGGCGCAGCGTGCCCGAGGCCAGCTCGGTCGCGAAGGCCGCGTCGCGCCCGGTCAGCCGGTGCTTGCGCAGCAGCGAGGGCAGCACCAGGTTGGTGTAGGCGTCGTGGACGCGCACCGCCTTGAGCACCTCGAAGGCGACCGTGCGGGCCGGGTCGACCCGGGAGCGCCCCACGTCAGTCGCCGAGACGCGTGCCGCTGGTCAGCCGGGCGCCGCGCGCCCAGTCGGCCGCCGCCATCTGCTTCTTGCCGAACGCCTTGACGTCGCCGAGCCGCACCGCCTGGGTGCCGGTGCCCACGACCACGTCGTTCTTGCCGACCGCGATCTCGCCCGCGGGCAGGCTGCCCTCGACGAGGGTGACGGGGCCGATCTTGATCCGCTCGCCCTCGAAGAGCGACCAGGCGCCGGGGAACGGCGTGCAGGCGCGGATCCGCCGGTCGACGGCCACGGCCGGCTCGCTCCAGTCGACGCGCGCGTCGTCGACGAGGATCTTGGGCGCCATCGAGACGCCGTCCTCGGGCTGCTCGCGTGCCACCAGGGAGCCGTCCTCGATGCCGTCGAGGGTCTGCACCAGCAGGCCGGCCCCGCCCTCGGCGAGGCGGGTCAGCAGGTCGCCGGCGGTGTCGTGCTCGCGGATGCGCTCGGTCATCACACCGAAGGTGGGGCCGGCGTCCATGGCCTTGACGATGCGGAAGGTGGTGGCGCCGGTGACCTCGTCGCCGGCCCAGATGGAGTGCTGCACCGGGGCGGCGCCGCGCCAGGCCGGCAGGCACGAGAAGTGCAGGTTGACCCAGCCGTGCTCGGGGATGTCGAGCGCCGACTGCGGCAGCAGGGCGCCGTACGCCACGACGGGGCAGCAGTCGGGCCGCAGGGCCCGCAGCGCCTCCTGGAACTCCGGCTCGCGGGGGTGCTCGGGCTTGAGGACGGGGACACCGAGCTCCTCGGCGCGCTGCGCCACGGGGCTGGCCACGAGCCTGCGGCCGCGCCCGGCCGGAGCGTCGGGACGGGTGACGACCCCGACCAGCTCGTGGTCGGAGGCGACGATCGCGTCCAGGGCGGGCAGGGCGACCTCGGGGGTGCCGGCGAAGACGACGCGCATCAGGTGGTCTCTCTCCTCACAGGCCCAGCCCGCGCGTGGCGTGCGGGCTGAGCTTGACGGTGGGCTTCTCGAGGCCGAACCACTCCGACTCGCGGATCTCGCGCATCGCGGCCTTGCGGGCCGCGGTGTCGAGCCGGTCGATGAAGAGGATGCCGTCGAGGTGGTCGGTCTCGTGCTGGATGGCGCGGGCGAGCAGCTCGGAGCCCTCGATCGTCACCGGTTCGCCGTGCATGTCCTGGCCCTTGGCGACCACGCGCAGGGCGCGCTTGGTGTCGAAGACCAGGTCGGGCAGCGACAGGCAGCCCTCGGGGCCGTCCTGCTCCTCCTCCGACAGGTCGAGCACGGGGTTGACCAGGTGGCCCAGCTCGCCGTCGACCCACCAGGTGAAGACCCGCAGCCCGACCCCGATCTGGGGTGCGGCCAGGCCCGAGCCCGGGGCCTCGCGCATGGTGTCGGTCAGGTCCTCGACGAGCCTGCGCAGCTCGCGGTCGAAGTCGACGACCTCGACGGCCGGCTTGCGCAGGACGGGGTCGCCGAACAGGCGGATCGGCTGGGTGGGCATGGCCAGCATCCTAGGAGCCCGGGCCGGGTCACAGGCTCGGCGGGTCGACCTGGATCCGCACCGGGTCGAGCTTGCGCGAGGAGCGCATCCGCTGCAGGTCGCCCAGGGCGCGCGACAGCGCGTGCCCCTGGACCCGCGGCACCCGCACCACCACCCGGCTGCGGCCCTCGTCGTCGGGAAGCTCGACCGGGCCCAGCACCTCGGCGGGCTCGGGCACCTCGAGCAGCACCAGTGCGTCGTCGACGGCGCCCGGCTCGCCGGTGATGGTGGCCAGCCGCGAGGCCGGCGGCAGGTGGGCCTCGGCCCGGCTGTCGGCCTCCCGGGCGGCGAAGCCGCCCATGTCCCAGCGCACCAGCGCCTGCACCGGGGCCAGGGCGGCGTCGGCGACCACCATCGCCCGGCCACCGGGCCGCACCAGACCGACGGCGTTGGCCCAGCGGCGCAGCGCCTCCTCGTCGGTGCGCAGGTCGGGGCGCGCCAGCAGCAGCCAGGCGTCGAGCAGCACCACGGCGGCGTACCCGCCCTCGGCCACGGGCTCGGCGCCGGGGGTCGCGACCACTATCGCGGGCTCCGCGTCGACCCGGGCCAGCACGCCGTCGCGCGCGGAGGTGCGCACCCGCACCGACGGGAACGCGCGACCGAGCTCCTCGGCGGTGCGCGCCTCGCCCAGGACCGGCGCCCGCAGGCCGCGGTGGCCGCACTCGGAGCAGGCCCAGGTGGCCGCCTCGGTGCCGCACCAGCGGCACGAGGGCGGGGTGGTCGGCGAGGGCAGGCGCAGCGGGCCGGAGCACGTCGTGCAGCGCGCCGGGGTGCGGCAGCGCTCGCAGGCCAGGGACGCGACGTAGCCCTGGCGCGGGTTCTGCACCAGCACCGGGCCCTCGGGCAGGGCCGAGCGCAGCAGGTCGAGGACCTGGCGTGGCAGCCGGCTGGTGCGGGCCCGGGGTCGCGCACGAGGTCGAAGTCGGTGGCCCCGGCGACCTCGACCCGGGCTGCGGCCCGCACCCGCTCGCGCGGGGCGACGAGCTCGTGGGCCCAGCCGCTGCGCAGCAGGTGGTCGGCCTCGACGCTGCGGGCGAAGCCACCGACCAGGGCGGCCGCCCCGGCCAGCTCGGCGCGCAGCAGCAGGGTCTCGCGGGTGTGGCAGTAGGGGGCGCGCGGCTCGGCGTGCAGGTCGTCGCCGTCGTCCCAGACCACCACCAGGGACAGGTCGGCGACCGGGGCGAAGGCCGCGGCCCGGGTGCCGACGGCGATGCGGCGGTGGCCGCGGGCCAGCTGCAGGAAGGAGCGGTAGCGCGCAGCGGGGCCGAGGTCGGCGGTGAGCACGGCGTGCTCGGGCCGCTCGCCGGCCAGCGAGGTCAGCGCGGCGTCGACCCGCTCGACGTCCTTGCCGTCGGGCAGGCACACCACCACGCCCCCCGGGGCGCTGAGCGCGGCGTGGGCCACGATCAGCGGCCAGTCGGCGCCCGGCGGCGGGTTCCACACCGCCCGCGGGGCGCCGCCGTCGCGCAGGTGGCCCAACCAGGCCGCGGCGTGGGCATGCTCGGCCCACGCGGCCCGGGCGTCGTCGAGCGGGTGCGCCGGCGCCGGCGGCGGCGTGGCCACCTCGGCCTTCTCGGTGGTGGCGTGCCGCGGCGGCACCGCGAGGCGCAGCACGTCGGCGCGGCTGCCGGCGTACCGCTCGGCGACGGCCGCGGTGAGCGCGGCCACCTCGGGGGTGAGTACCGGTTCGGCGCTGACCACCCGGCGCAGCGGCAGCAGGGCGCCGGTGTGCTCGCTGGTCGCGGCCCGCTCGACCAGGAAGCCGTCGGTCTCCTTGCCGGCGAAGCGCACCTTGACCCGCGCCCCCGGCACCGCGTCGTCGGCCATCGAGGCCGGCACCGAGAAGTCGAAGGGCCGGTCGAGGTGGGCCAGCGGCACGTCGACCAGCACCCGCGCCACCGGCAGCTCGGCAGCGGTCTCGGCCTGCGCCGCCTTGCGCTCCCGGGTGGCCCGGGCCTTGGCCTGCGACTCCTTGAGGGTGGCGCGCACCAGCCCGGGCAGCAGCTCGGGCTGGGCATCCTCGGGGCGGGCGGGCATGGGTGTTGTCTAGCAGCCGCCGCCGACGCCGGAGCGGGCAGCACCGAGCGCCGTGCTGGACGGGCGAGTCGCTCACTTGTCAGGTGTTGCAACCCCTGACAAGTGCATGAGTCCCCGGTCGACCGGGGACTCATGCACAGGCGGCCTCAGGCGCCGACGGCCGCCTTCAGCGCGTCGGCACGGTCGGTGCGCTCCCAGGTGAAGTCGGGCAGCTCGCGGCCGAAGTGGCCGTAGGCGGCGCTCTGGGCGTAGATCGGGCGCAGCAGGTCGAGGGCGTCGATGATCGCGGCGGGGCGCAGGTCGAAGACGTCGAGGACGGCCTTCTGGATGACGTCGTCGGCCACGGTGCCGGTGCCGAAGGTCTCGACGAAGACACCGACGGGCTGGGCCTTGCCGATGGCGTAGGCGACCTGGACCTCGCAGCGGCGGGCCAGGCCCGCGGCGACGACGTTCTTGGCCACCCAGCGCATCGCGTAGGCCGCGGAGCGGTCGACCTTCGAGGGGTCCTTGCCCGAGAAGGCGCCGCCGCCGTGGCGGGCCATGCCGCCGTAGGTGTCGACGATGATCTTGCGGCCGGTCAGGCCGGCGTCGCCCATCGGGCCGCCGACCACGAAGCGCCCGGTGGGGTTGACCAGCAGGCGGTAGCCCTCGCTGGGGATGTCGAAGGAGGCCAGCACCGGGTCGATGACGTGCTTCTTGATGTCGGGCTGGAGCATCGTCTCGAGGTCGACGTCCTCGGCGTGCTGGGTCGAGAGCACGACGGTGTCGATGCGCACCGGCTTGTTGTCCTCGTCGTACTCGACGGTGACCTGGGTCTTGCCGTCGGGGCGCAGGTAGGCCAGCGTGCCGTCCTTGCGCACCGCCGAGAGCTTCTCCGAGAGCGTCTGCGCGATCTTGATCGGCAGCGGCATCAGCTCGGGGGTGTCGTCGCAGGCGTAGCCGAACATCAGGCCCTGGTCGCCGGCGCCCTGCTTGTCCATCGCGTCGACCGAGGACTCCAGGCGCGACTCGTAGCCGGTGTCGACGCCCTGGGCGATGTCGCCCGACTGGCCGCCGATGGCGACCATCACGCCGCAGGTGGTGCCGTCGAAGCCCTTGTCGGAGTGGTCGTAGCCGATGTCGAGGATGCGCTGGCGCACGATCGACTTGATGTCGACGTAGCCGGTGGTCGCGACCTCGCCGGCCACGACGACCAGGCCGGTGGTCAGCAGGGTCTCCACGGCCACCCGGCTGTGCGGGTCCTGGCGCAGCATCTCGTCGAGGACGGCGTCGCTGATCTGGTCGGCGATCTTGTCGGGGTGACCCTCGGTCACCGACTCGGAGGTGAACAGGCGTCCGGACATCTCGGCTCCTCGTGTGCGGTACCCCAACCGGTCATCGGCTGGGCGTGTCATTTCTACCGGGTGGGACTGCTCAGTCCCTCATCCGGATGGTGACCTGGTCCCAGATCGCGTGCGCCAGCTGCGACTTCGAGCCCAGGGGTACGTCGACGGCCTCGCCGTCGGCGCTCAGGATCATGCCCTGGTTGTCCTCGCTGCCGAAGACCGCTCCCCCGCTGACGTCGTTGACGACGAGCAGGTCGCAGCCCTTGCGGGCCAGCTTGGCGCGGGCGTGGTCGAGGACCCCGCCGCTCTCGTCGCCGGTCTCGGCGGCGAAGCCGACCACGACCTGGCCGGGCCGCGCGCGGTCCTGGCTGATCTCGAGCAGCACGTCGGGGTTCTGCACCAGCTCGACGGGGGCGGCCGAGCCGTCCTCGCGCTTCTTGATCTTGGCGGCGCTGACGTCGACGGGGCGGAAGTCCGCCGGCGCGGCGGCCATCACGACCGCGTCGGCGCCGGGCGCCGCGCCCACGACGGCCTCGCGCAGCTCGGCGGTGGTCTCGACGTGCAGCACCTTGACCCCGGCGGGGTCGGGCAGGGTGGCGTTGGCGCTGACCAGGGTGACCTCGGCCCCACGGGCCAGCGCGGCGCGGGCCAGCGCGTAGCCCTGGCGCCCCGAGGACCGGTTGCCCAGGTAGCGCACCGGGTCGAGCGGCTCGCGGGTGCCGCCGGCCGAGACCACGACGTGGCGCCCGGCGAGGTCGCGGCGCGCGCCCCCGACCAGCACCTCGCGGCAGGCCTCGAAGATCTCCGACGGCTCGGGCAGCCGCCCCTTGCCGGTGTCGGCGCCGGTCAGGCGGCCCTCGGCGGGCTCCAGCACCAGCACCCCGCGCTCGCGCAGCGTCGCGACGTTGGCGCGGGTGGCGGGGTGCTCCCACATCTCGGTGTGCATCGCCGGGGCCAGCACGACGGGGCAGCGGGCGGTCAGCAGCGTGTTGGTCAGCAGGTCGTCGGCCAGCCCGTGGGCGGCCTTGGCCATCAGGTCGGCGGTGGCCGGGGCCACCACGACCAGGTCGGCCTGCTGCCCGATGCGCACGTGCGGGACCTCGTGCACGTCGCTCCACACCTCGTCGCTGACGGGCTTGCCCGACAGGGCCGACCAGGTGGGGGCGCCGACGAAGCGCAGCGCGGCCGCGGTCGGGACGACGGTGACGTCGTGGCCCGACTCGCTGAGGCGGCGCAGCAGCTCGCAGGCCTTGTACGCCGCGATCCCGCCGGCGACCCCGAGGACCACGCGCGGCCCCGGAACGGCAGCGGGCCGCTCCCCCGTCGGGGAAGCGGCCTGCATGTCGGAGTGGGTGCTCAGCTCACTCGCCCTGGCTGAACGCGGCGGCGTCGGCGGCAGCGGCCTTGGCGGCGGCCTCCTCGGCGGCGAGCTCCGCGGGGTCGACGTCCTCACAGGTCAGCAGGTCCTCGTTGATCTCGCGCAGCGCGATCGAGAGGGGCTTCTCCTGCACGTGGGTCTCCACGAGGGGGCCGACGTACTCCAGCAGGCCCTCGCCGAGCTGGGAGTAGTAGGCGTTGATCTGGCGCGCGCGCTTGGCGCTGTACAGCACGAGCTTGTACTTGCTGTCGGTCTTCGTCAGCAGGTCGTCGATCGAGGGGTTGGTGACTCCCACGGCGTCGATGTTCGGGGCAGACAAGAAGGCCTCACAGATCGTTGGGGTTGGCGCTCGGGTCGAGCATCATCAAGGTTACCAAGTCGTGGGCCGCGGCGTGAACTTCGTGGTTGACGATGGTCACGTCGAACTCCGGCTCGGCGGCCAGCTCCTCGCGCGCGGTGAGCAGGCGGCGCTCGCGCTGCTCGGCGGTCTCGGTGCCGCGACCGACCAGCCGGCGCACCAGCTCCTCCCACGAGGGCGGCTTGAGGAAGACGAACAGCGCGTCGGGCATCGTGGCCCGCACCTGGCGCGCGCCCTGCAGGTCGATCTCGAGCATCGAGGGGCGTCCGGCGCCCAGGGCCTCCTCGACGGGCCCGCGCGGGGTGCCGTAGCGCGCCGCGCCGTGCACGACCGCCCACTCGAGCATCTCGCCGGCCTCGACGAGCCGGTCGAACTCGGCGTCGTCGACGAAGCGGTAGTGCACGCCGTCGACCTCACCGGGGCGCGGGGCGCGGGTGGTGGCCGACACCGAGATCCACACGTCGGGGTGCAGGTCGCGCACGGCGGCAGCGACCGTGCCCTTGCCGACCGCGGTGGGGCCGGCCAGCACGACCAGACGGGTACGACGCGCGGGCTCCGGGGGGTTCACCGGGCCTCTCGGGAGCTGAACTCCTTCTCGAGGGCGGCGACCTGCTTGGTGCCCAGGCCGCGCACGCGGCGGCTCTCGGCGATCCCGATGCGCTCCATCATCTGCTTGGCGCGCACCTTGCCCAGGCCGGGCATCGACTGCAGCAGGTCGACGACCCGCATCTTGCCGATGACCTCGTTGGTCGCGCCCTCGGCGAGGACGTCGACGATCGAGGCCCCGGAGTTCTTCAGGCGGTTCTTCACCTCGGCCCGCTCCCGACGGGACGCGGCTGCCTTGTCGAGGGCCGCCTGGCGTTGTTCGGGTGTCAGCGGTGGGAGTGCCACGTCGTCTCGGTCCTCGTGTCGGTGCGGGAGCGGTGCAAGGAGGGGCCAATCTAGTCAGACTTCTCAGCGGGCGGCAACGCCACGGGCCCAGGCGGGCGTCGCGGGGCTCACTGGTACAGAGGGGTGCCGCACACGTCGCGCACCTGGGTCTCGACCGCCTGGAGGGCCGCGACGGTGGTCGGGCGCACCAGCTCGCGCGCCGCTCCGTCGATCGCGGCGCGCTGCTGGTCGTCGAGGTCCTCCGGCGGCGCCTCGCGGTCGTAGGAGGCCGGGTCGACACCGGCGTCCTCGAGCGCCCGCTCGAGCGCCTCGAGCCGCCCCACGACCTGCTGCCACTCGTCGGCGATGTCGCGCGGCGCCTCGTCGCGCAGCTCCTGCAGGCGCGGCAGCACGCCCAGCAGCGCGTCGGACCCGCCCGCGGCGACGGCCTCGGTCAGCGCCACCCGGTGCTCCTCGACGCGCTCGCAGTAGGCCTCGAAGCGGTCCTCGGCGCAGGCCGACAGCGACCCCGTGAGCAGGAGCGCGAGCCCGGCGGTGCCGAGGGCGCCGACGCGCGGCCTCACCCGAGCGCCGCCAGCTCGTCGTTGGTGGCCCGCACCGCGTCGCGCATCGCGACCCGGTCGGGGCCCAGGCGCAGCACGTCGCGCGAGGAGCTGGCCAGCACGTGGGCGGCCGAGGCCCCGAAGATGCGGCGCACGTCGGCGACGGTGCCGCCCTGGGCGCCGAACCCGGGCGCCAGCACCGGCCCGCCGAAGGCCAGGTCGAAGGCGGGGCCGTCCTCGGGCTGGGTGATGGTGGCGCCCACCACCGCGCCGAAGGAGCCCAGCGGCTCGGCGCCGGCGTTGAGGGCGCGCAGGTGGTCCAGGACCCGGTCGGCCACCCGCACACCGTCGGCCCCGACGGCGTGCTGCACCTCGGGGCCCTCCTTGTTGGAGGTCAGGGCCAGCACGAAGACGCCCCCGTCGTGGCGGCGCGCGGTCTCCACGAAGGGGTCCAGGGAGCCCAGGCCGAGGTAGGGGCTGACGGTCACCGCGTCGCAGGCCAGCGGGGAGGCCGGGTCGAGGTAGGCGTCGGCGTAGGCCTGCGAGGTGGAGCCGATGTCGCCGCGCTTGACGTCGAGCAGCACCAGCGCGCCGGCCGCGCGCGACTCGGCGACGACGCGCTCGAGCACCGCCACGCCCCGGCTGCCGAATCGCTCGTAGAACGCCGACTGCGGCTTGACGACCGAGGCGACCGGGGCGACCGCCTCGACCACCGACAGCGCGAAGCGCTCGAGGCCGGCGACGTCGTCGTCGAGGCCCCACTCGTGCAGCAGGGAGGCGTGCGGGTCGATGCCGACGCACAGGCGCCCCCGCTCGGCCATGGCGGCGTGCAGACGGCTCCCGAAGGTGCTGGTCATGACGGTGTCTCCTCGCTCGTCGCGTCGGGGCTCAGCGCGGCGACCAGCCGCGCGGCGGTGGTGGGGTCGTGCAGCAGCGCGGCGCCGACCTGCACGGCGACGGCCCCGGCGGCGAGGCGGGCCCGCACGTCGGCGACGGTGGTGATGCCGCCACCGGCCACGACGGGCACGTCGAGCGCGGCCAGCACCTCGGTGAGGCAGCGCAGCGCCAGCGGACCGACCGCGGGCCCGCTGAGCCCGGCGTCACGACCGTCGGGCATCGCGCCCGGCAGCGCCTGGCCGACCACCAGCGCCTCGGCGCCGGCGTCGACCGCGGCCCGGGCCGCCTCGACCACGCGCACCGCGTCGGGGCGCAGCTTGGCCAGCACCGGCACGCCGCGGGGCAGTCGCGCTCGACGGCGGCGACCGCGGCCCCGACCTGGAACGGCTCGCGCGCGGTCATCAGGTCGCCCTCCGGCCCGGTGTCGGGCGGCGAGAGGTTGACCTCCACGGCGCTGACGCCGGGGGCGGTCCCGAGCCGGCGGGCCAGCTCGGCGAGCTCGGCGAGGCTGCGCGCGGCCACCGAGACCACGACGCGGGCCCGCTGCTGCAGCAGCCACGGCAGCTCGGTGGCCAGGAACCCGTCGACGCCGGGGTTGGGCAGGCCGGTGGCGTGCAGCAGCCCCGAGGGCGTCTCCACCAGGCGCGGCAGCGCTCCCCCGGCGCGGGCGTCCAGGGTGACGGTGCGGGTGGTGAAGGCGCCCAGCGCCTCCAGCGGCCCGTACGCCGCGAGCTCGCGCCGTGCCGCCGCAGCCGGCGAGCGACCAGCACCGGGGAGGCCAGGCGCAGCCCGGCGAGCAGCGTCACGACGGGCTCCCGGCGGCGACGAGGTCGTCCCAGCGCACCCGGTCGCCGCGCAGCACCGGCCCGTCGGCGCAGGCGCGGCGGTGCGGGCCACGCCGTCCTCGCCGACCACCGGCACCGGGCAGCCCTGGCAGAGCCCGGTGGCACAGGTCAGCGGCTGCTCCAGCGCGGTCTGGCTCCAGGCACCGTGAGCCTCCGCGGCCCGGGCCACCGCGTGCAGCGTGGCCACCGGGCCGGCGGCGTAGACGACGTCGGCGCCGGCGCGGCGCAGCACGTCGTCGATGACGTCGACGACCCCGCCTCGGGCGCCGACCGAGCCGTCGCGGGTCACGACGGTGACCGCGCGGGCGGTGCGCCGGGCCTCGAGGGCGTTGAGCAGGTGCCCCTCGTCGACGGCGCCGAGCACCAGCGTCACCGGGCAGTCGCGCTCGCGCAGCCGCTCGGCGAGGGTGAAGAGCGGGGCGGCGGCGGCGTACCCCTCGCCGACCAGGACGGTGGGCACCGGCTCCTTGGGCAGCGCGAAGGGCCGGCCCAGGGGTCCGGTCACCTCGAGGCGGTCGCCGCGCTCGAGGCCGGCCAGCCACCGGGTGCCGGGCCCCACGGGCTCGACGACGACCTGCACGGTGGCGGCGTACCCGCCAGCGGGCGGACCTGGTGGATCCACAGCGCCCGGCGGCCCAGGTGGCTGCGGCCGGCGGGGTCGCCGGGCGAGCCGACCGAGGCGGCCAGGAACGTGCCGGGCCGGAAGCGCTCCCCCACCCCCGGCGCGACCAGCGTCAGGTGCTGGAAGGCGCCGATGCGCTTGCTGGCCAGCACCTCCGCGACCACGTGGACGGGCACGCTCACGCCTGGTCCCTCATGCCTGGGCGCCCGTGACCAGGCGGCGCGGCCACCCGGGCCCCTCGTAGACGAACGCCGTGTAGGCCTGCAGCAGGTCGGCCCCGGCTGCGAGGCGGTCGCGGGCGTCCTGGACGGTGCTGATGCCGCCCACGCCGACCAGGGTCAGCCCGGGGCCGACCCGCTGGCGCAGCCGGCGCACCACCTCGGTGGAGCGGGCGGTGAGCGGGCGCCCGGAGAGGCCGCCGGCCCCGAGCGCCTCGACGTCGGCGGCCGGGGTGCGCAGGCCCTCGCGCGAGATCGTGGTGTTCGTGGCGATGAGGCCGTCGAGCACCCCGTCGCGCCGGCCCGCCACGGCCAGGTCGGCGACCGCGTCGATGTCAGCCTCGGCGAGGTCGGGGGCGATCTTGACCAGCAGCGGCACCCGGCGCCCACCGGTCGCGGCGTCGGCGGTGCGGCGCACGTGGGCCAGCAGCGGCTCGAGCCGCTCCACGGCCTGCAGGGAGCGCAGCCCCGGGGTGTTGGGCGAGGACACGTTGACCACGAGGTAGTCGGCGTACGGCGACAGCAGCCGGGCGCTGGTCTCGTAGTCGGCCTCGACCGCGGCCTGGTCGTCCTCGGGCACCACCTTCGACTTGCCGATGTTGACCCCCAGCACCGGCCCCGGCCGGTCGCCGCGGCGGCGGGCGCGCTGGGCGAGCCGGGCCGCGACCACCTCGGCACCGTCGTTGTTGAAGCCCATCCGGTTGAGCACCGCACGGTCCTCGACGAGCCGGAAGAGCCGCGGCTGCGGGTTGCCGGGCTGGGCCAGCCCGGTGACGGTGCCGACCTCGACGTGGCCGAAGCCGAGCGCCCCCAGCGCGTCGATGCCGACCGCGTTCTTGTCGAAGCCGGCCGCCATCCCGAGCACGTTGGGGAAGGTGGTGCCCAGCGCCTGCACCGGCCGCCCCGGCAGCCCCCGCAGACCCAGCACCGGCGCCCCGGCCCGCACCGCGCGGAAGCCCGCGTGGTGGGCGCGCTCGGGGTCGACGCGGGTCGCGACCCGGTCGAAGAGCACCCGGTACGGGCTCACGGGGCTCACGAGCGGCGGGCCCAGTCCTGCAGCGAGCGCACCCCGATGTCGCCGCGGCGCATCGCCTCGATGCCCTGCACCGCCGCCCCGAGGCCCTGCACCGTGGTCAGGCACGGCACGTTGGCCATCACCGCCGCGGTGCGGATCTCGTAGCCGTCGAGACGGGCGTGCCCGCCGCCGCCGGCGCCGTACGGCGTGTTGACGATCAGCTGGATCTCGCCGTCGTGGATCAGCTGCACGGTGGTCTTCTCGCCGGCCGGGCCGGGGCCCTCGTAGTGCTTGCGCACGACCGTGGCGGCCACGCCGTTGCGGCGCAGCACCTCGGCCGTGCCCTGGGTCGCGAGGATCTCGAAACCCATGTCGGCGAGCACCTTGACCGGGAAGATCATCGAGCGCTTGTCGCGGTTGGCCATCGAGACGAAGACCTTGCCGGAGGTCGGCAGCGGCCCGAAGGCGGCGGCCTGGCCCTTGGCGAAGGCGGTGCCGAAGTCGCGGTCGAAGCCCATCACCTCGCCGGTGGACTTCATCTCGGGGCCGAGCACGGTGTCGACCTGGGCGCCGTCGGGGGTGCGGAACCGGTTGAAGGGCATCACCGCCTCCTTGACCGCGATCGGCTGGTCGGCCGGCAGCGTGCCGCCGTCGCCGGTGACCGGCAGCAGCCCCGCCCTGCGCAGGTCGGCGACGCTCTCGCCGAGCATCACCCGGGCCGCGGCCTTGGCCAGCGGCGTCGCGGTGGCCTTGGAGACGAACGGCACCGTGCGGCTGGCGCGCGGGTTGGCCTCGAGCACGTAGAGGATGTCGGAGCCGAGCGCGAACTGGATGTTGAGCAGCCCGCGCACCCCCACGCCGCGCGCGATCGCCTCGGTGGCCTCGCGGATGCGCCCGATCTCGAGCTCGCCCAGGGTGATCGGCGGCAGCGCGCAGGAGGAGTCGCCGGAGTGGATGCCGGCCTCCTCGATGTGCTCCATCACGCCACCGAGGAAGAGCTCCTCGCCGTCGAAGATGGCGTCGACGTCGATCTCGACGGCGTCGTCGAGGAAGCGGTCGACCAGCACCGGCGCCTCCCGGCTGATCAGCCCGGCCGCGACGTACTTCTCGAGGTAGGCCTCGAGCGACTCGTCGCCGTAGACGATCTCCATGCCGCGCCCGCCGAGCACGTAGGAGGGGCGCACCAGCACCGGGTAGCCGATCGCGGCGGCGATGCGCTGCGCCTCGACGTACGACGTCGCGGTGCCGTGCTTGGGCGCGACCAGGCCCGCCTCGGCGAGCACGCGGCCGAAGGCGCCGCGCTCCTCGGCCAGGTCGATGGCGTCTGGGCTGGTGCCGACGATCGGGACGCCGTTGCGCGCCAGGCCCTGGGCCAGGCCCAGCGGGGTCTGCCCGCCGAGCTGGCAGATGACGCCGGCGACGGGGCCGGCGGCCATCTCGGCGTGCACCACCTCCAGGACGTCCTCGAGGGTGAGCGGCTCGAAGTAGAGCCGGTCGGAGGTGTCGTAGTCGGTGGAGACGGTCTCGGGGTTGCAGTTGACCATCACGGTCTCGTAGCCGGCCTCGGAGAGCGCCAGCGAGGCGTGCACGCACGAGTAGTCGAACTCGATGCCCTGGCCGATCCGGTTGGGCCCGGAGCCGAGGATGATCACCGCCTGCCGCTCGCGCGGCAGCACCTCGCTCTCCTCGTCGTAGGAGGAGTAGTGGTACGGCGTGGCCGCGGCGAACTCGGCGGCGCAGGTGTCGACGGTCTTGTAGACCGGGCGGATGCCCAGCGCGTGGCGCACCCCCCGCACCACGTCGGCGCTCATCCCGCGGATCTTGCCGATCTGGTGGTCGGAGAAGCCGTGCCGCTTGGCCTTGCGCAGCAGCGTCGGGGTCAGCTCGGGGGCCGCGGTCACCTCGACGGCGATCTCGTTGATCAGGGTGAGCTGGTCGACGAACCACGGGTCGATGCCGGTGGCCTCGAAGACCTCCTCGGGGCTGGCGCCGGCGCGGATCGCGTCCATCACCTTGCGCAGCCGGCCGTCGTGGGGGGTGCGCACGGCCTCGAGCAGGGCCGGCTTGTCGAGGTCGACCTCGTCCTTCTCCCAGTCGAAGACGGCGTCCTTCGACTCCAGGCTGCGCAGCGCCTTCTGCAGCGCCTCGGTGAAGTTGCGGCCGATCGCCATCGCCTCGCCCACCGACTTCATGTGGGTGGTCAGGGTCGGGTCCGCGCCGGGGAACTTCTCGAAGGCGAAGCGGGGCACCTTGACCACGACGTAGTCGAGGGTCGGCTCGAAGGCTGCCGGGGTGCTGGAGCCGTCGGCGCGCAGGGTGATGTCGTTGGGGATCTCGTCGAGGGTGTAGCCGATGGCCACCTTCGCCGCGATCTTGGCGATCGGGTAGCCGGTCGCCTTCGAGGCCAGCGCGCTGGAGCGGCTGACCCGCGGGTTCATCTCGATGACGACCAGGCGCCCGTCGCGCGGGTTGACGGCGTACTGGATGTTGCAGCCGCCGGTGTCGACGCCGACCTCGCGGATGATGCCGATCGCCATGTCGCGCATGTGCTGGTACTCGCGGTCGGTCAGCGTCATCGCCGGGGCGACGGTGATCGAGTCGCCGGTGTGCACGCCCATCGGGTCGAGGTTCTCGATGGAGCAGATGATCACCACGTTGTCGGCGGTGTCGCGCATGACCTCGAGCTCGTACTCCTTCCAGCCGAGGATCGACTCCTCGAGGAGCACCTCGGTGGTGGGGCTCGCGGCCAGGCCGGCGCCGGCGATGCGGCGCAGGTCGGTCTCGTCGTAGGCCATGCCCGAGCCGGCACCGCCCATGGTGAAGGAGGGGCGCACGACGACCGGGTAGCCCAGGTCCCCGACCGCGCCGAGGCAGTCGTCCATCGAGTGGCAGATCGCCGAGCGGGCCGACTCGCCGCCGAGGTCCTCGACGATCTTCTTGAAGACCTGGCGGTTCTCGCCGCGGTCGATGGCCTCGATGGAGGCACCGATCAGCTCCACGCCGTACTTCTCGAGCACGCCGGCCGCGTCCAGCGCCATCGCGGCGTTGAGCGCGGTCTGCCCGCCGAGGGTGGCCAGCAGCGCGTCGGGGCGCTCCTTGGCGATCACCTTCTCGACGAACTCCGGCGTGATCGGCTCGACGTACGTCGCGTCGGCGAACTCGGGGTCGGTCATGATCGTGGCCGGGTTGGAGTTGACCAGGATGACCCGCAGGCCCTCGTCCTTGAGCACCCGGCACGCCTGGGTGCCGGAGTAGTCGAACTCGCAGGCCTGGCCGATGACGATCGGGCCGGACCCGATCACCATGACGCTCTTGATGTCCTCGCGCTTGGGCATCAGGCCCTGCCCTCCATGAGAGTCGTGAACCGGTCGAAGAGGTACGCCGCGTCGTGCGGGCCCGCGGCGGCCTCGGGGTGGTACTGCACGGAGAAGCCCTTGAGCTCCCCATCGGCGCCGCGCAGCTCGAGGCCCTCCACGACGTCGTCGTTGAGGCAGACGTGGCTGACGCTGGCCTCGCCGTACGCCGTGGTGGTGGGCCCGTCGAGCGGCGCGTCGACGGCGAAGCCGTGGTTGTGGGCGGTGACCTCGACCTTGCCGGTGGTGCGGTCGATCACCGGCTGGTTGAGGCCGCGGTGGCCGTAGGTGAGCTTGTAGGTGCCGAAGCCCAGCGCGCGGCCGAAGAGCTGGTTGCCGAAGCAGATGCCGAAGTAGGGCACCCCGCGCTCGAGGGCGCCCTGGAGGACCTCGACCTGGTGGGTCGTGGCGGCCGGGTCGCCGGGGCCGTTGGAGTAGAAGAGGCCGTCGGGCTGCACGGCGAGCACGTCGTCGAGGGTCGCGGTGGCGGGCAGCACGTGCACCTCGACGCCGCGCTCGGCCATCCGGTGCGGCGTCATCGTCTTGATGCCCAGGTCGAGGGCGGCGACGGTGAAGCGCTTCTCGCCGTGGGCGGGCACCACGTAGGCCTCGGTGGTCGAGACCTCGCTGGCCAGCTCGGTGCCGGCCATCTCGCCCGAGGCCTGCACCCGGGCGAGCAGCGCCGCGGGGTCGGTCTCGGTGGTGGAGATGCCCACGCGCATCGCGCCGCGCTCACGCAGGTGGCGGGTCAGGGCGCGGGTGTCGACCCCGCTGATGCCCACGACGCCCTGCTGGCGCAGCTCCTCGTCGAGGGAGCGCACCGAGCGCCAGTTGCTGGGCACCCGGGCGGGGTCGCGCACGACGTACCCGGAGACCCAGATGCGGCGCGACTCGGGGTCCTCGTCGTTGACGCCGGTGTTGCCGACGTGCGGGGCGGTCATCACCACCACCTGGCGGTGGTAGGACGGGTCGGTGAGCGTCTCCTGGTAGCCGGTCATGCCGGTGTTGAAGACGGCTTCGCCGAAGGTCTCCCCGGGGGCGCCGTACGCCTCGCCGTGGAAGGTGCGGCCGTCCTCGAGCACGAGGATCGCCGGGGCAGGGGCATGCACGGGCACGCCGTACCTCCTTCTCCGCCTCACAGGACGGATCGTTAAAGGATGTGATCAGCGCGCTGAGCCTAGCAGCGCACGACGCTCCCGCCGACCACGTGTCCGTGCGTCGGGCGGCGCCCGCCGGGCTGGCGAGGCCGCCCGGGTCGTGGCTCAGGTCGTGGCTCAGGTCGTGGCCCATGGCCGCGGCCTGGCGCGTCAGCAGGCACACGACCCAGGCCGCGACCCGGACCACGACCCGCTTCTCAGAGCAGCAATCACGGGGCCCCAGCCCACCTGTCGAGCGACGTCGGCGGGCGCCTCAGCGCCAGCCCAGCTCGGGGGCGACGTACCTGACCACGCTGTCGAGCAGGTGCGCGTTGTAGTCGACGCCGAGCTGGTTGGGCACCGTCAGCAGCAGGGTGTCGGCGGCCGCGACCGCCTCGTCCTCGGCGAGCTCGCGGACGAGCTGGTCGGGCTCGCCGGCGTACGACTTGCCGAACCGGGCCAGGCCACCGTCGATGTGGCCGACCTGGTCGCGGCTGCCCGCCTCGGCGCCGAAGTACGCCCGGTCGGTGCCGTTGACGATGGGGAAGATGCTGCGGCTCACCGACACCCGCGGCTCGCGCTGGTGCCCGGCCTCGCTCCACGCGTCCCGGAACATCCGGATCTGCTCGGCCTGGAGCTGGTGGAACGGCACGCCGGTGTCCTCGGTGAGCAGCGTCGAGCTCATCAGGTTCATGCCCTGCTCCCCCGTCCACACGGCGGTGGCGCGGGTCCCGGCACCCCACCAGATCCGTTCGCGCAGGCCCGGTGACTGCGGCTCGATGCCGAGCAGGCCGGGCGGGTTGGGGAACATCGGGCGTGGGTGGGGCTCGGCGAACCGCTCGCCGCTGATGGCCCGGAGGAACCGCGCGGTGTGGTCGCGGGCCATCTGGGCGTGGTCGTCGCCCTCGCCGGGGTCGTACCCGAAGTGCTTGAAGCCGTCGACGACCTGCTCCGGTGAGCCACGGCTGATGCCGAGCTGGAGCCGGCCGCTGGAGATCAGATCGGCGGCGCCGGCGTCCTCGGCCATGTAGAGCGGGTTCTCGTAGCGCATGTCGATCACGCCGGTGCCGAGCTCGATGCGGCTCGTGCGGGCGCCCGCAGCCGCGAGCAGCGGGAACGGCGAGGCGAGCTGGCGGGCGAAGTGGTGCACCCGGAAGTAGGCACCGTCGGCCCCGAGCTCCTCGGCGGCGACCGCGAGGTCGATGGACTGGAGCAGCACGTCGGAGGCCGAGCGCGTCTGCGACTGCGGCGAGGGGTTCCAGTGGCCGAAGGACAGGAAGCCGATCTTCTTCATGTCTCGACAACCAGCGACCCGGTCGTCTTCTTCCGCTCCTCAGGCGTCCTCGGTCAGCGCCGCGGCCGGCAGCCAGTCGGCGCCGAGCAGCTCGGCGAGGTCGGCGAGACCGGTGGTGTCGCTGCCGACCGTGTCGGAGGCGGCGGCGATCCGCTCGACCATCACCTTGCCGACCTCCTCCTCGACGGTGCCCTCGGCGTAGGCGATGTGCCAGGGCGAGACCTGGTGGTCGCGGTGGGTGCGACCGGTGACCTGGCGTCCGGCGATGCCGGAGAAGCGGGCCTGGTGGAAGACGCCGACGCGGGGCTCGGTGCTGGCCTGGCGGCCGTCGGCGAGGCTCTCGCCGGCGTGCAGGCTGATCGAGGCGACGGTGGTGAAGACGCAGACCTTCGCCTGGCCGGTCTGGAAGCGCAGCCGCTCGGCCTCGGGGTCGAAGCGGTCGCGGCCGTAGATGGTGGCGACCTCGATGCCGGCGTCGCGCAGCCGGTCGGTGATCGGGTCGGCGGCGGTGGCGACGAACTCGACCGAGCAGGCGACCTGCCGCCCCGCCTGGACCTGCTGGACGATCCAGTCGACGGTGGAGTCGACGCGGACCAGGCCGGCCTTCTGCCGGAAGCGCAGCAGCGCGGCCCGGCCCTTGGCGGTGTTGCGGCCGCGGCGGGCGATGTCCATCTCGCGGCAGAACTCACCCCACTCGGCCTCGTACGCCGCCCGCTCGGCCGGGGTGAGCGTCACCGGCATGCCGGAGATGGGCACCGGCCCCCACGGGGCGGCGCGGTGGAGCATCGCCGGGGGCCGCTCGTCGGCCAGCCAGCCGCGCACGAGCTTGAGGTCGGCGGCCCGGCGGCCCGGGTCGGAGGTCCAGGTCGCGCCGTAGCGGCCCTGCTCGACGCCGACGCCGTGGCGCTCGAGCGCGGAGGCGAAGGCCGGCCCGGGCTGGGTGGCGGAGGTCCACTCCTTCATCGGCTCACCCAGCACCTGGGCGTAGGCGGGGGCGAGGTAGGGCAGCTCCAACGGCGTGTGGCCGGGCGTCGCGGTGGTGGCGATGACGAAGGGGGCCTTGTCGTGGGGCTTGGCGTGGCTGGAGATCCTGGCCCAGTGCTTCCACCGCTTGGTCGTGGTGCGGCGCAGGGCGTGGGCCTCGTCGGCGATGATCACGTCCCAGGTGTGGTCCTTGACCTTCTCGAGGCGGTCCCAGGTGATCACCACCCACTCGAGGCCGCTGTCGCCGAGCGCGGTGATGGTGCGGCACCAGTGGCCGATGGTGATGGCCGCGGGCCGGTCGGCGACGACGAGCACCCGCTGGGCCCCGCGCAGGTCGCCGACCGCGCTGGCGCCGAGGACCGCCGAGATCGTCTTGCCCACGCCGGGCTCGTCGGCGAGCAGGAACTGCCGCCCGCCGGCCGCGGCGCGCTCGGCGATCGCGTCGGCGGCCTCGAACTGGAGCCGTCGGGGCTCGAGAGTGTCGTCCGGGTCGGGGTGGGGGGTCGGGTCGTCGGGGTTGAGGGTGTTCTCGATGAAGCGGCCGAGCGTGTGCGGGCCCGGGGCGTACGGCGTGAGGTGCGCGGGCAGCGCGCGCCCGACGTACAGGTGGGTCTTGACGGCGGGGTGCCAGGAGGCGCCGTCGACCTGGGTGCCGTACGGCACGTCGAGCACCCAAAGCCGCTCCCCCGGCCCGGCGACCGGCAGTGGCCGCGGGGCTGCGCCGCGGCGGCGGGGTCGGGAACGGCGGGAGCTGGCCACCCCCGGACGCTATCCGGAGCCGGGCCCGGGACAGGGTCGGCTCGCCCACGCGCAATCGGTCGTGGCGCGGCGGTGGCATACCGTGGCGCCCGATGATCGAGAGCAACGCCCTGCGCCATGACACCCCGCCGCTGGTGGCGGCGCTCGACGTGACCGCCAAGGCGGGCCTGGTGATGCTCCTCGTGATGTCGCTGCTCTACCCCGACCTGGGCAACGTCGAGGACAAGGCCGCCGGACTGCGCGCGGCCGCCTACCCGATGCTCGCGTTCACGGTGCCGCTGGTGTGGTGGGTGTTCTGGCGCGAGCGGGCGTCGTTCCCGTGGGTGGCCGACCTGCTGATCACCTCCACGTGCTTCACCGACACCCTCGGCAACCGGCTCGACCTCTACGACTCGGTCGTCTGGTTCGACGACCTGATGCACTTCATGAACACCGGGCTGATCACCGCGGCCATCATCCTGCTGACCATGCGGCACAGCTCGACCCTCGCCGCGGTCGTCGAGCGGTCGCTGGCCTTCGGCGTCACCGCCGCCGTCGGGTGGGAGATCGCGGAGTACTTCGCCTTCATCAGCAAGTCCTCCGAGAAGCGGCACGCCTACGCCGACACCCTCGGTGACCTGGCCCTCGGATCGATCGGCGCCGTGGTCGCCGGCGTCGTCGTGCACCGGCTGTGGCGACGCGGCCTGCTGATGTCCGCCGCGCCCCAGCTGGAGCCGTACGTCGGCTCCCGCTCGGCCGTGGAGCCCACCGCAGCCACTGGCTGAGCCGCGTGCTCCGGGTCGTCGTCGGTGCGCTGGTCGCTGACGGCCGGGTCCTCCTCGGGCACCGACGCCCGGACAAGCAGGCGCGCGCCGGACTCTGGGACCTGCCCGGCGGCGTCATCGAGGCCGGCGAGTCCGAGCTCGAGGCGCTGTCACGCGAGCTGCACGAGGAGCTCGGCGTCCACATCGCGACGGACTCGGCGACTCATCTGGCTCGGGTGCGCGTCGGCCCCGCGGACGACCCGGTGCTGCTGAGCGCCTGGCTGGTCTCGCGCTGGGATGGCACGCCGACCAACCAGGCGCCGGACGAGCACGACGAGGTCGCGTGGTTCGGGCTGGCCGACCTGCCCCCTCCCCCACACGTGGTGGTGCGGACCGCGCTGGTGGCCGCGATGAGCGGCCGGCTCACGTAAGCCAACCCGCTGCTACGCACTACCTGGTCGTGAGGGCGCCACCATCGATGCTCGAGGACTGCTCCGTCGAGCGGCCGTCGGAAGCGAGCTGCGTCCAAGCGAACGCAGCCAACCCGATCAGCACCGGCCACAGGGCCAGCCGCTCGAGGGCACCCGCCGCGGAGCCGTCACCGGACAGCACGAACGCCGCGGCGGCCGACGCCGTGACCACCCCCGCGACCAACAGCGCCCCGGCCATGCGCGGCCGGACACCACGCAGTCGCGCACCCAGGACTACGAGCGCGACCGGCTGCGTCACGAACAGCGGCGTCGCGGCGATCGCGTGCAAGGTGGCGTCCTGGTCGAGAGGCGCCAGTCCCGTCGCTACCGAGCTCAACCCGGAGATCACGAGCAGCCCGGTGACCCACGGCCCCAGCGACCGACGCAGCAGCAGCGCGCCGACGGCCAGCAGGACCCCGAAGACGATGAACGAGCCGTTCATCAGTTCATGGCGCGGTGAGCAGTACGCCGCCGTGCAGCCGACCTCCCCGAGCCGGCTGACCGAGTCGGAGACGAAGCTGTAGCCACCCGTCGTCGCCGCCGCGACGACGTACTCGGTCGCGATGTAGAGCGGTCGCACGAGGAGCGCCAGCGCTCCCCAGCGCGCAGCCCCGCTCCCGGTTGCGAACGCTTCCCGGAGCCGTCGTCTTGCGGTCGGGGGCACCCGGTCACCGTAGACCGTGCCGCGGGTGTTCGACAGCCTACGAGCGAGCGCCAACGCCCACGCCAACGCCAACGCCCACGCCCACATAAGCGGCGGATAGAGGCAGGCAAGTGCCGACGAGCTGCCTTCAGACGCCGTCACAAGATGACGCGTCGCGAAGTAGTGCTCTTCGGTCTAGCCATGCTTGCTGGGGTCTGTCGGTCCTCCGGTCTACGGTTTTGCCATGACCACCATCGATCACCCGACTCGGGAAGAAGTTCAGCGACAGCGTGATGCGATCCTTAATGCCGTCGGACTGTCGGCGGAGGAGCTTGCCGAACGAGCAGCGTCCGGTGAGCTGGTGGGCGAAGAGTGGTCAGCTTGGGCCGAGGTTGAGGAACTGGGATACCTCCTCGGTGAGTGACGCCGACGCCTCGCTGGAGGATCAAGCACGGAGCTTCAGCGACAAGATCGGGACACTCCTCACGCAATGCCTTCCGGACGCGCCAAGTATGCGAGTGAGCGTGGTTGGAGGGAAGGTCAGAATCCGACCGGACGGTCAAACGGGTGAGCAGGGCGGCGTCCCCCTCCACGTGGACGGCACGCCGCTCGCCTGGTTGCGGATCAACTACTCATGCCGGTCCGACAGCACCCGGAAGTACCTTGCCGTCGACACCTCGAAGCTGTGGATCGTGTCTACCCGTGACCGGTCGCCGCTTTTTCGGTTCGAGTACAACTATGACTCTCGCACGGCTCCACACTCACACATCCAGGTGCATGCTGAACGGGGCACCCTCAGTCATCTGCTTACCCGTACTGGCCATGGGCGCTCGCACGACATGTCCGCTCTCCACTTGCCTACGGGAGGCGCTCGCTTTCGTCCTGACCTCGAGGATGTCGTTCAGTTCGTCATAACCGAGTGCGGGTTCGACAGCCTTGACGGTTGGCAGGACGCCGTCGACGAGAGACGGGCGGAATGGCGCGCGATTCAGACCCGCGCCGCGGTCCGTGCGATGGCGTCAGTGGCGGCCGCCGAGCTCCGCGACGCTGGTTACACGGTGATCCCACCTGCAGATGGGGAGCCGCACCTCGGACGTAAAGCCAGATACGCTTGGTGATCTCGGCGCGAACAGCGACAGCCGGCGCGCCCCACGTCTAGAGCCCGAGGCTCCTCCGTCGCCAGCAGACGGCGGTTTGGTGCGAGTGAAGCAGCGCGAGGACATTCGCCTGGCTTGCACAAGTTTTCGCCAACACCCAGGACTCGCGACCGATGCCCTATGGTGGGTCCTGTTGAAGGGATGGCTCTGCGAGCCGTCCTGGCCGCGCAAGATGTCGCGGCTCGTATCTTGCACTCCTGGTTTTCGGTTCGCTGGACATCAGCACAGGTGGATGTCTTCAGCGGCTTGAGAGCACATTGCTCTCGGTACCGAGCAAAGGAACAGATCATGGCTCAGGGAACTGTCAAGTGGTTCAACGCCGACAAGGGCTTCGGTTTCATCGCGCAGGACGGGGGCGGCGAGGACGTGTTCGTTCACTTCTCGGCCATCCAGTCCGGCGGTTACAAGTCGCTCGACGAGAACCAAAAGGTCGAGTTCGACCTCGCTCAGGGGCCCAAGGGCCCCCAGGCGGAGAACGTCCGCGTCTCCTGATTCCACCCCGAAGAGCCCCGACCGCACGCGCGGCCGGGGCTCTTCGTGCATGTACCCGAGGCGGGGCAACGCGGCGAAGTGACCGCAGCGCCCGGTGTGTGGAGAGCCGGGCTCGGTCGGACGTCGTTGTCGGTGGTCGCGTCTAGGGTCGAGGACATGACCTCGAGCGACGCCCTCCCCGCCACCGCGGGTGAGTGTGTCGCGATGCTGGAGGAGCTGGAGTCGCTGAAAGCGCACCTGGCGGCTCGCCAGGCCAGGTTGACCGCGCACCTCGACGACCTCCAGGCCGACGCCAGTGATCGGTCGGTGGGTGCGCAGGTCGCGCTCGCACGCCACGAGTCACCACACCGCGGTGCCCGGCTGCGCGCGATGGCCTGCACCCTGGTCGATGACCTGCCCCACGTGCTCGCCGCGCTCGATGACGGGCTGATCAACGAGCACCGCGCCGAGATCCTCGCCACCGAGGCCGACCACGTCCACTCCGCGCTGCGTCCCGCCTTCGACACCGCCCTGGGTGAGCTCCTCGCCACCGGCGCACCCCTGGGGGATCGGGCGCTACGACTCGCCGCGCAGCGGATCGCGATCCGCCTCGACGACCACGCCGCAGCCCGGCGCCGCGAACGCGCCCACCGCAACCGCCACCTCACCTACCAACGGCGCGAGGACGGCACCGCCCAGATCACCGCCGTCATCTCCGATGTCCAAGCGGCCGCGGTCATGCAGTCCCTGCACCAACGCGCCACCCAGCTCAAGGCCCAACCCGACGAGGACCGCACCCACGCCCAGATCATCGCCGACCTGTTCGTGGCCCGCCTGACCGGCCAGATCACCGCCACCCACACCCCCATCGCCCTCAACATCGTGATCTCCGCCGAAGCACTCCTCGGCGACGGCTCCGACGCCGACGAGCCGGCCGAGGTCGTGCCCATGTACGGCGGCGCCGGCGGACCCATCCCCGCCTCCGTGGCCCGCAACCTCCTGGCCTGCGCCCCCGAAATGGGCACCCGGGTACGCCGCCTCTTCGCCGACACCGACCAGCTCGTCGCCATGGAATCCACCAGCCGGACCTTCGACGGACTGCTGCGCCAGTTCATCACCCTGCGCGACCGCACCTGCCGCACCCCGTGGTGCAACGCCCCCATCCGCCACCACGACCACATCACCCCCGACCACGCCGGCGGCCCCACCAGCACCCTCAACGGCCAAGGCCTCTGCGCAGCCTGCAACCAGCTCAAGGAAGAACCCGGCTGGCACCACAAAGTGCTGCACCACTACGACCTCGACCCCCACGACGTCGAGATCACCTCACCCGCCGGCCAGACCACCCACTCCCGCGCCCCCGACCCACCCGGCCTCCTCCCACCCCAACCCACCTGGGTCGAGCAGTGGCCCGGCCACTGGGTCCTCACCGCCTGAGCCGTCGGGCTACGCTGCGCCCACCCTCATCTCGGGAGGAACCATGGGGAGCACCACCCTGCACTGGGTACGCCGCCGCGCCTGGCCGCTCGCGCTGGTCACAGCGCTGCTCATCGGCGTCGGCAGCGCCGGCTGGTGGGCCACGCACCCCGACGTGTTCGACGACGTGGGCGGCTACGGCTTCCGTTCCGAGCGTGACAGCGGGCGCACCATGTACTTCGGGATCGTCACCACCTCGCTGCACGACGAGCGTCGCGACCTCGAGCTGCGATCGGTCAGACCGGTCGTCCGCGCCAACACCGCCGATGCCGAGCTCACCGTCTACCTCTGCGAGATCGACCCCGACGCCCGGTTCGGCAGCGTCATGGCCCAGCGAGTGCCGCCGACCAAGACCTGCAGCACCTTCGAGCCCGTCACCGAGGGCACCCGGTTCCTCACCGGCAAGGGCTCCCCCCACCAACAGCTCGTCCTCGAGGTGCGCACCACCCGACGTGGTGTGGTCAAGGTCAAGGGCGCCGAGGTGTCCTACCGCGACGGCCTGCGACGCGGCACCGAGCTGACCGGCGGCTACCTCACCCACCGCGCCCGCTGACCCAGGAGGTCACATGGAGAGCACGACCAGCCACCGGTTCCGCTGGACGGCGGTCGGCCTGGCCCTGGCGCTCGGCGCCGGCGGTGCAGCCTGGTGGGTCACCCACCCCGACGTCTTCGGCGACGCCGGCGGCTACTCCCTGTCCACCGCCCGTGAGGAGGTCGGCACCTCCTACTACGCCGGGCTCGTCAGCCCACCTCTCGACGCGGAGCGCCGCGAGCTCGAGCTGCGCTCGGCCACCCCGGTGGTCGCTAAGAACACCGCCGACGCCGACCTCGAGGTCTACCTCTGCGAGGTGGACCCGGGCCAGGGCGCCGTCGGGGTCGGCAGCCAGCGCACGGCGCCCACCGACGTCTGCTCCACGTTCGAGCGGGTCACCGACGGCACCCGCCTCGTCGTCGGCGGGGGCGAGCCCTACCAGGAGCTCGTCATCCGCGTGCAGGCCGCGCAGCCCGGCGTCGTCGAGGTCCGCGGCATCGAGCTGTCCTACCGCGACGGGCTGCGCCGCGGCACCCAGGTGACCGGCGGCCACCTCACCTACCGCGCGCGCTGAACCTCACAGCTCCTCGAGGATCGACCGCCGCGCGGTCTCGTGCTCCTCGTCGCTGACCAGGCCCTCGGCGCGCAGCTTGTCGAGCTCGCGCAACCGGTCGGCGGTGGAGCGACCCGGGGTCGCCGCCGGGATCGGCGTCGTCGGGCGCCCCCGCAGGTTCGAGGCCAGGTACGTCGCCTCGAAGCCGTCGTCGCTCAGCAGCGACATCGCCGTGGCGTCGCGCTCGCTCATCCCCGACTCCCGCGCCATCCGCCGGGCCGTCGAGACCTTCCAGACCGTGCCGGCCACGCCAGCGACGAGCGCGACCACGAAGAACAGCACGAAGACGCCCTCGAAGCCGCCGCCCCCGCCGGGCCCCGGGCCGAACCCCGAGGACGGGTAGCTGCGCACCCACTCACCCCCGCTGTACGTGCAGGTCGGCAGGTCGCCGAACTCGTTCGTGCGGAAGCACTTGGCAGGCGGGTCGTTCGGCCCCGAGAAGGCCAGCAGCAGCACCGAGATCATGGCGCCACCCTAGGTGCTGTCGCGCCGCTTCGTCCTCGCTGTCGCCGGCGCGCTCCACGGGTCCTCGGGCCACGGGTGCCTCGGGTAGCGCCCCCGCATCTCGCCCCGCACGGCCGGGTAGGCCGACTCCCAGAACGACGCCAGGTCGGCGGTCACCGCCAGCGGGCGTCGCGCCGGGGAGAGCAGGTGCAGCAGCAGCGGCACCCGGCCGTCGGCCAGCCGCGGCGTCGCCGCCCACCCGAAGACCTCCTGCAGCTTCACCGCCAGCACCGGCTGCCCGGGGTCGGCGTAGTCGACCCGCACCGCCGACCCGCTGGGTACGACGACCCGCTCGGGCGCCAGCTCGTCGAGCCGGGCCGCCTCGGGCCAGGGCAGCAGCCCGCGCAGCCCCGAGACGACGTCCAGCCTCGCCAGGTCACGCCCCGAGCGCACCCGCGACAGGTCGAGCCAGCTGTCCACGCCCGCCAGCAGCGCCTCGTCACCCACGTCGGGCCACGGCTCCCCCACCGCCGCGTGCAGGAACGCCAGCCGCGCCCGCAGCTCGCGCGCCGACTCCTTCCAGGGCAGCGCGTCGAGCCCGTCGCGCCGCAGCCCCTCGCGCACGGCCGCCCCGACCGCCTCCACCGGCGGCTCAGCCAGGGGTGACGACGCCAGCTCGATCGCGCCCAGCCGGGTCACCCTGCGCGCCACCACCCGGCCCTCGCGCCAGGTCACCTCGTCGTCCTCGCCCCACCGGGCGGCCGCGGCCTCCAGCGCCAGGTCGGCGTCGATCGGGGCCGCCGAGCGCACCCGTGCCTCCCGCTCCCCCGCCCGCCGGTCGACGTCGGCCACCGCCAGCCACTCCAGCCCCGGCGCCGACTCCCCGCGCGGCAGGGTCGCGCCCGTCCCGCCCACCATCAGGTACGCCGTCCCGCCGGGGCGGCGGCGCGCCACCCGGTCGGGGTGCGCCAGGGCCACCACGAGACCCACCGCCAGGTCGTCGGTGAGCCGCTCGGCCGGTGAGCGCGGTTCCTCGACGTACCCCGACAGCCGCTGCACGGCAGCGCGCCACGGTCCTGAGCCGGGTCCGCCGCGGCGCAGCGAGCGCAGCCCCGCGACCAGGTCGCCGCCGGGCGGGCGCACGTCCTCCGAGAGCATCGCCACCACCTCCGCGGCCCGCTTCGCCCCGACCAGCGCGGCCCCGTCGAGCAGGGCGCGGGCCAGCCGCGGGTCGACCGGCACCCCGGCGATCGCGCGGCCGCGGTCGGTGACCTGGCCGGCGGCGTCCACCGCGCCGAGGTCGGTGAGGGTGGCGCGCGCCGTCGCCAGCGCCGGTGCCGGTGGCGGGTCCATCAGGGCCAGGCCCGCACCGTCGGGGCTCCCCCACACCGCCAGCTCCAGCGCCAGCCCGGTCAGGTCGGCGACCGCGATCTCGGGCTCGGGGTGCGCGGGCAGGTGGGCGTGCTCGGCCTCCGACCAGCACGGGTGCACCCGCCCCGGGCCCTCTCGCCCCGCGCGACCGGCCCGCTGCTCGGCGCCCGCCCGCGACACCCGCACGGTGACCAGCCCACCCAGGCCGCGCCGGTGGTCGGTGCGCGGCTCCCGCGAGAGCCCGGCGTCGACGACCGAGCGCACCCCGGCACCGTCAGCGACGACTCCGCGACCGCGGTCGAGACCACGACCCGGCGCCGCGGCCCGGGACCCAGCGCCAGGTCCTGGCTGCTCCCCGCCCAGCCGGCCGTGCAGCGGCCGCACGTCGGCCTCGACCCCGGCCAGGCGGCGAACGACGCCGTCGACCTCGGCCACGCCAGGCACGAAGACCAGCACGTCCCCCGAGCCCTCGCCGAGGGCCACCCTCGTCGTGGCCGCGACGTGGTCGAGGAAGGCCGGGGTGACGCCCCGGTCGTCGAGGCGCTGCACCCCCGGCGGCAGCGGCGCCCAGCGCCGCTCGACCGGGTGCAGGGCCCCCGGCACGTCGACGACCGGCACCGGCCGCTCCCCCAGCAGCGCCGCCGTGCGGCCCGCCTCGACGGTCGCCGACATCGCCACCAGCAGCAGGTCCTCGCGCAGCACCGCGCGCACGTCGACCAGCAGCGCCAGCGCCAGGTCGGCGTCGAGGCCGCGCTCGTGGACCTCGTCGAGCACCACCGCCCCCACGCCGGGCAGCTCGGGGTCGCGCTGCAGCCGCCGCAGCAGCAGGCCGGTGGTGACGACCTCGATGCGGGTCGCCGCCGACGTGCGCCGCTCGCCGCGCACCGCGTAGCCGACCGTCTGCCCGACCGGCTCGCCGAGCAGCGACGCGAGCCTGCGCGCCGCAGCCCGTGCCGCGATGCGGCGCGGCTGGGTCACCACGACCCGGCCCTCGCAGAGCGCCGCCACCGCCGGCGGCACCATCGTGGTCTTGCCGGTGCCCGGCGGGGCCTGCACGACCGCGCTGCCCCGCTCGGCGAGCGCGGCGCGCAGGGCGTCGAGCCCGCCGACGACCGGCAGGTCCGGAGGGTCGGCGAGCAGCCGCTGCAGGGCGCCGCTCAGGTCGGCACCGCTCAGACCAGCGACCCGTCGAGCACCGTCGGCCGCCCGCGCAGCAGCGTGTGGCGCACGGCGGCACCGAAGGTGCGCCCGTGCCACGGGTTGTTGCGCGAGAGCGAGACCGAGGCGTCGCGGTCGACGGTCAGGTCGGCCGAGGGGTCGACCAGCACGATGTTGGCCGGCGCGCCGACCTCGAGGCCTCGACCGTGGCCCTCGAGCCCGGCGATCGCCGCCGGCGTCGTCGACATCACCCGGGCCACGTCGGCCCACGTCATCAGTCCGCTCTCCACCATCACCGAGGCCACCACCGGCAGCGCGGTCTCGAGCCCGAGCATCCCGAAGGCCGCGTCGACGAACGCGTGCTCCTTGTCGTGGCGCGCGTGCGGGGCGTGGTCGGTGGCCACCGCGTCGATCGTGCCGTCGGCCAGCGCGGCGCGCAGCGCCTCGACGTCCTCGGCCGGGCGCAGCGGCGGGTTGACCTTGTACGTCGGGTCGTAGCCGCTGAGCAGGTCGGTGGTCAGCAGCAGGTGGTGGGGGGTCACCTCGGCGGTGACGGCGATCCCCTGCGACTTCGCCCAGCGCAGCACCTCGACGGTGCCGGCGGTCGAGGCGTGCGCGACGTGCACCCGCGAGCCGGTGTGGCGCGCGAGCATCACGTCGCGCGCGACGATGACCTCCTCGGCGACGCCGGGCCAGCCGGGCAGGCCCAGCCGCCCGGAGAGCTCGCCCTCGTGGCAGCACGACTGCGGCCCGGCGAGGTCGGGGTCCTGGGAGTGCTGGCTGACGACCCCGCCGAACGCCTTGACGTACTCCAGCGCGCGGCGCATCACGCGCGGGTCGGCCACGCAGCGGCCGTCGTCGGAGAAGACCCGCACCCGGGCCCGCGAGCGGGCCATCAGCCCGAGCTCGGCGAGCTCCTCGCCGCCGAGCCCCTTGGTGACGGCGCCGACGGGCTGCACGTCGACCAGGCCCGCGGCCAGGCCCAGGTCGTGGACCCGCTCGGCGGCCTCGGCGGTGTCGGTGACCGGCGAGGTGTTGGCCATCGCCAGCACCGCGGTGAAGCCGCCCATCGCAGCGGCGCGCGAGCCGGTCACGACCGTCTCGGCGTCCTCGCGGCCCGGCTCGCGCAGGTGGGTGTGCAGGTCGACGAGGCCCGGCAGGGCCACCAGCCCGTCGGCGTCGACGACGCGGGCGCCCTCGGCCGAGAGGCTGCCGATCTCGGCGATGACGCCGTCGACGACCAGCACGTCGGCGCTGCGCTCGCCCAGCAGCGAGGCGCCCCGCAGGAGGATCGTGCCCGGGGTCTGCTCGGTCATCATCAGGCTCCTTCGCCGGCCAGCAGGTGGTAGAGGATCGACATCCGCACGGCCAGCCCCGAGGAGACCTGGTCGAGCACCAGCGACTGCGCGGCGTCCGCGGCGTCGGCGGCGATCTCGAGGCCCCGGTTCATCGGGCCGGGGTGGCAGATCGGGACGTCGGGGCCGAGCACCGCCAGGCGGTCGCGGGTCAGCCCGTAGCCCACGGTGTACTCCCGCGCGCTGGGGAAGAACCCGCCGCTCATCCGCTCGCGCTGCACCCGCAGCATCATCACCGCGTCGGCCTTCGGCAGCGCCTCGTCGAGGTCGTACGACGTCGCGAAGCCGGCCTCGCGCGACCAGGTGTCGACGCCGCTGGGCATCAGCGTGGGCGGCGCGACGACCGTGACCTCGGCGCCCAGGCGGGTCAGGCACTTGACGTTGGAGCGGAAGACCCGGCTGTGGGTGAGGTCGCCGACCAGCAGCACCCGCTTGCCCTCGAGCGTGCCGAGGGTGCGGCGCAGCGTGTAGGCGTCGAGCAGCGCCTGCGAGGGGTGCTCGTGGGTGCCGTCGCCGGCGTTGATGACGCTGGCGTCGACCCACTGGGAGACCTGGAGCGCCGAGCCGCTGGCGGCGTGGCGCATCACCAGGGCGTCGACGCCCATGGCGGTGATGGTCAGCACAGTGTCGCGCAGGCTCTCGCCCTTGGAGGCCGAGCTGCCCTTGCCGGTGATGTTGATGGTGTCGGCCGAGAGCCACTTGCCGGCGATCTCGAAGCTCGAGCGGGTCCGGGTGGAGTCCTCGAAGAACAGGTTGATGATCGTGCGCCCGCGCAGCGCGGGCAGCTTCTTGACCTCGCGGCGCTGCACGTCGTGCATCTCGGCGGCGGTGGCGAAGATCGTGTCCATGTCGTCGACGGAGAGGTCGTCGATGGAGAGCAGGTGCTTCCTCACGCCTGGCTCCCCCCGTCGGGACCGCTGCCGGCGATGCGCACCTCGTCGTGGCCGTCGTACTCCTCGAGGCGGACCATGACCCGCTCGGTGCGCGCGCTCGGCAGGTTCTTGCCGACGTGGTCGGCGCGGATCGGCAGCTCGCGGTGGCCGCGGTCGACCAGCACCGCCAGGCGCACCACGTCGGGGCGGCCCAGGTCGCGCATCGCGTCGAGCGCCGCACGCACGGTGCGGCCGCTGTAGAGGACGTCGTCGACGAGCACCACGGTGCGCCCGTCGATGCCGCCGGGCGGCACCTCGGTGTGCTGCGGGCCGCGCGCCGGCTGCTTGCGCAGGTCGTCGCGGTAGAGGGTGATGTCGAGGGAGCCGACCGGCACCTGGACGCCCTCGGTGGCCGCGATCCGGTCGGCGACGCGCCGGGCCAGGCCCACACCGCGGGTCGGGATTCCCAGCAGCACGAGGTCCTCGGAGCCCTTGTTGCGCTCGAGGATCTCGTGGGAGATGCGGGTCAGCGCCCGGGCGATGTCACGGGCATCGAGGACCACGCGGCCCTCGTCGGTGGTCTCGGGAGGCGCACTCACGTGGCCGGACCTCCTTCTCCGCCTCACGGGACGGCTCGTTAAAGGATGTCGATCGGGAGCACCCTAGCAGTGGGCCGCCGGCAGCCGGAGCGTGAAGACCGTCCCCTCGCCGAGCACCGAGCTGACGCCCACGCTGCCGCCGTGGCGCTCGGCGATGTGGGCCACCGTCACCAGGCCCAACCCGGTGCCGGGCTGGCGCAGCGCGGCCGGGTTGCTGCTGCGGTAGAAGGCCCGGAAGAGCCGGCGCTGGTCGTCGTCGCTGATGCCGATGCCGTCGTCGCCGACCTCGAGCACCACCAGGTCGCCCTCGCGGTGCGCGCCCACGCGCACCGTGCCGCCCGCGGCGGTGTACTTGACCGCGTTGCTGACCAGGTTGCCCAGCGCCCGGTCGACCTCGTCGGGGTCGCCGGCCACGACCAGGTCCTCGCCCTCGACGTCGACCTCGAGCCGCAGGCCCTCGGCACGCGCCGTGGGGGCGATGAGGGCCTCGATGCCCGCCACGACGGTGGTGACGTCGACGTCGACGGCCAGCAGCGGGTGGGTGGGGTCGCTGACCCGGGCCAGCAGCAGCATGTCGTCGACGATCTGCTGCATCCGCGCGGTGCCGCGGGCCAGGGCGGTGTGGTGGCGCTCGGCCTCCGGCCGCAGCCCGAGGTCCTCCAGCATCTCCAGGTTGCCGGCCACCACGGTCAGCGGCGTGCGGAGCTCGTGGGTCAGGGTGGCCACCAGCCGGGCCCGCTCCTCGGCCAGCTCCTGCAGCTCGTGGACCACCCGGCGCTCCCGCTCGAGGGCCCAGACCGTCGTCAGCGCCGATCCGAGGTCGTGGCCCAGCTCGAGCGCAGCGGCCGTCTCGGCCGGCGACCAGGCCGGGTCCTGGCTGCGGCGGGTCAGCATCAGGAAGCCCACGGACTCGGTGCCGGCACCCAGCGGCACACCCAGCAGCCGGGCCGGGCCGAGCCACGACAGGCCCTCCCCTGCCTCCCGCACCACTTCCTCGGGCAGGTCCAGGGCGTCGAGGAGGTGCTCGGGCAGGGCGCCGTCGAGGGTGGGGTCCAGCACCAGCACCTCCTGGCGCGCCCACAGCAGCGGCGCGAGCCGGCGCGCCACGGCCGGCACCACCGGCGGCAGCGTCACCACGCTGCCGTCCCGCAGCCGCGCCCGGTCCTCGGCCGTCCACCCCTCGGCGTCGTCGCCCCGGCCCACCTGCACCCACGAGGCGGTCGCGGCGAACCCCTCCACCAGGGGTGCGTGGGTGCTCTCGACGACCTCGTCGAGGGACCCGTGGCTGCCCAGGGCCGCGCTGCGCACCAGGCTGCGGGCGCGCTCGGCGTGCTCGACGCGCTGCAGCAGCGCCTCGCGCTCCAGGGTGGTCAGCACCGCACGCTCGGCCTGCGCGGCGTAGCGCTCCAGCAGCCGGGTCTGGGCCTCGTCGGGACGGCGCCCGGAGACCGGCTGGTCGACCGAGAGGACGCCCACCGGGGTCCCGTCGTCGTCGCGCAGCACCCCGATCAGGCCGTCGTAGGGGTGCCAGGCGTCGGGGCCCTCGCCCTGCTCCTCGAGGGTGACCACCCAGTGCCCGGCGAGGTCGCCGCCGGTGGCCTCGCCGTCGATGAAGTGCAGCCGCCCGCGCGGCTCGGCGACCGCCAGGACCTGATCGAGCACCGAGACCGGGTCGCTGGCCCAGGCGTCCTCATCCTTCTCGACCGGGCCGGTGTACGCCGTGGTGACGAGCTGGCCGTCGAGGACCACCGAGAGCGCCGCGACCCGGAAGCCGACCAGCTCCGCGACCGACTCGACCATCAGCTGCAGGACGTCACGTGCCGACGAGTCCGACCAACCGGTCCGGTCGCGTTCGTGCAGCACGAGCCGGAGCCTACGCGGGTCGGGGCTCGCCTAGGCTGGAAACATGTCCACTGCTCCCCTTCCCGACGACGTCGTCGACCTGCTGCGTCGACCCAACCCGAGCGTCGTGGCGACGCTGCGCAAGGACGGCACGCCCGTCACGGTGCCCACCTGGTACCTGCTGGAGACCGAGGGCCCGCGCGCCGGCACGGTGCTGGTCAACATGGACGACACCCGGGTGCGCCTGGGGCACCTGCGCCGCGACCCCCGCCTGAGCCTCTCGGTGCTCGACGCGGACAGCTGGTACACCCACGTGACGCTGATCGGCGAGGTCGTCGAGATCCAGCCCGACGAGGGACTGGTCGACATCGACCGGCTCTCGCAGCACTACGGCGGGCGCGACTACCCCGACCGCGAGTCGCCGCGCACCAGCGCGTGGATGCGCATCGACCGCTGGCACGGCTGGGGCGCGGCGAAGACCGACTGAGCCTGCTCAGTCGTCGGCTCAGTCGGTCGCGACGTCGATGAGCACCTTGCCGACCGCGCCGGCCTCGACGGCGTCGTGGGCGGCGGCGGTCTCCTCAAGCGGGTAGTGGTGCAGCGGCACCCCGACCTCGGCGCCGACGCGCAGGGCCCCGGCCGCCACGGCGGCGCTGACGTCCTCGGCGGCGGCGGCCAGCAGGTCCTCGCCCAGGGTGTAGAGCAGCAGGCCCTGCAGGCGCAGGTTCTTGGCGAAGCTCGCCCGCACCGGCAGGGTCGCCTCGGCGCCGCCGTTGTCGGCGTAGTAGGCCACGGTGCCGCGGTTGCGCAGCACCTCGACGTCGAGCGCGAGGTTCTCGGCCAGCGCCACCTCGACGACCAGGTCGACGCCCTGCGGGGCGATCTCCTTGATGCGGGCGGCGGCGTCGTCGGTGCGGTAGTTCACGACGTGGTGGGCGCCCGCGGCGCGCGCCAGGTCGGCCTTCTCGTCGCTGCTGATGGTGGTGACCACGGTGGCCCCGGCCCACACGGCCAGCTGGATCGCGGCGTTGCCGACCGCGCCGGCACCGCCGGCGACCAGCACGGTGCTGCCCGCGAGGGTGCCGGGGGCCAGGCGCGAGGCGCCCTCGCCGGCGGTCAGCGCGCGGTGCGCCGTCACGGCGGGCACGCCCAGCGAGGCACCCAGGTCGTACGACGCCTCGTCGGGCAGCGGGACCACGCAGGCCGTGGGCAGCACGGTGTGCTCCGCGGCGGTGCCGCCGGGGCGGGCCCACTGGGCCAGGATCGTCCAGACCCGGTCGCCGACGTCGAAGCCCTCGACGCCCTCACCGACGGCGTCGACGACGCCGGCGGCGTCCTGGCCCGGGACCACCTCGTCCCAGGGGCCGTTCATGGCGGTGGCGCGGAACTTCCAGTCCGTCGGGTTGACCCCGGCGCGCACGACGCGCACCCGCACCTCGCCCGGCCCGGGCTCGGGCAGCGGGCGCTCCTCGACGGAGAGCACGGAGGAGGGACCGGTCTGGCTGTAGACGACTGCTCGCATGCCAGGCCCAGCACCGCGGTGCGTGCCGTTGTTCCCGGCCCGCGACGGCTCGCTCAGAGCGACTCGGCCATCCCGGCGCACGCCGCCAGCCAGGAGCGGCGCGTGGCGGCCGAGAGCTCGGCGTACGGGACCACCGACCCGGCGACCAGGGCCGGGTCGTAGGGCACCCGGTAGACCGCGCGGGTGCGCTGCTCGTAGACGTCGACCAGGTCGGCCGCGAGCTTGTCGTCGACCTTCGGCGAGGGGTCGGAGAGCACCGTGACGCACTTGTGCTTGAGGTCGGTGTGCCCGGCGTCCTGCAGCGCGTCGAGCATCCACAGCCCCGAGTAGCCGGTGTCCTCGCGCACCGTGCTGGTGACCACCAGCAGGTCGGCCTGCTCGGCGCTGGCCAGCCAGTTCTCGGCGCGCATGTTGTTGCCGGTGTCGACCAGGATGATGCGGTAGAAGCGCTCGAGCAGCGCGTGCACGGCCGCGAAGTCGTCGGCGTGGATCATGCCGGTGACGTCGGGGCGCTCGTCGGAGGCCAGCACGTCGAAGTGCGCGTCGCCCTGCGAGCGCACGAACGCCCCCAGGTCGCCGATGCGCGACTGGTAGACGTCGCTGAAGCGGCCCAGGTCCTCCAGCAGCTCGCGGGTGGTGTTGCGGTGGGTGCTGCGGGTGCCCCGGATGCCCAGGGTGCCGCGGGTCTCGTTGTTGTCCCAGGCGACCACGCCGCCGCCGCGCACGGTGCCGAAGGTGTAGCCGGCCGCCAGCACCCCCGTGGTCTTGGCGGCGCCGCCCTTGGGGTTGATGAAGGCGATGGTGCGCGGGCCGTCGAAGTCGCGCTGGATCACCGAGCGCTGCTGCTCGTGGGTCTGCTCGGCCGGGCCCATCGGCAGCCGGGCGCCCATCCGGTTGAGCACGCCGCGCCAGCCCCACGTCGCGGGGCCCTGGCCGGTCTCCTCGGCGCGCCGGTCGAGGAAGTCGGTCGCGGTCATGAAGCGGCGCGGCTCCTCCGCGCGGGCGGGTGCCGCGGGTGCCGCGGGCGCCGGGGGCGCCGCGGGCGCCACGACCGGTACCTCCCGGGTCGCCTCCGACACCTCCTCAGGCGTCCAGCTGGGCGGCGGTCCCAGGGGGTCGGTCAGCGGGTCGCCGACCCCGGCGGCGAACCGGTCGAGCTCCTCGCGGGTGTAGAGCCGGTCGCTCGTGTCCGAACGGCCCTGGAAGTGCCCCTGGGTCATGCTTCCTCCTCAGCCATGGGGGTGCTGAGGGGTTCCTTCCCCGATGGTGCCCCGGTCACACCAGCTACAGACCGGTCTCCTTGAGCGCCACCTCGATGGTGCGGTGGAAGGTCGGGTAGGCGAAGTGCATCGTGCGCAGCACCGCGACCGGCACCTGCGCGTGCACCGCGGTGCTCAGCAGCCCCAGCACCTCCCCGCCGTACGGCGCCATCGTGGTCGCGCCGACCACGACCCCGCGCTCGCGGTCGGCGACGACCTTGACGAGCCCCTGCGCCTGGTGGATCCACCCGCGGGGCCCGCGCGCGAGGTCGGCGGTGCCGACGACCACGTCGATGCCCTGCTCGCGCGCCTGGGCCTCGGTCAGCCCGACCGCGCCGACCTCGGGGTCGGTGAAGGTCACCCGGCTCACCGCGCGGTAGTCGGCCCACGGCCCCTCGTCGTCGCCCAGCACGTCGCGCACGACCAGCTCGCCCTGGTAGAGCGAGACGTGGGTCCACGGGCCCTTGCCGGTGATGTCGCCGACCGCCCACAGCCGCTCGCCGGCGCGCATCCGCTCGTCGACCTCGACGTGGTCGGCGGCGGGGTCCAGGCCCACCGTGTCGAGCCCCACGTCGCCCAGGTTCTCGGCGCGGCCGGCCGCCACCAGGAGCCTCTCGACGACGACCTGCTCGCCGTCGACGTGCAGGTGGAAGCGCTCGCCGTCGTGCTCGACCCGGGTCAGGTCGGCGCCGGTGCGCACGTCGACGCCCTCCTCGCGCAGCACCTGGGCCAGCAGGTCGCCGGCCTCGGGCTCCTCCGAGCCCAGCAGCCGCGGGCCGGCCTCGACGATCGTGACCTCGGTGCCGAAGCGGTGCAGCGCCTGGGCGATCTCGACGCCGATCGGACCGCCGCCGACCAGCGCCAGCGAGGCCGGCGCCTCCGAGACGGTCAGCACCTCGCGGTTGGTCCAGTACGGCGTCCCGGCGAGGCCCTCGACGTCGGGCACGGTCGGCTCGGTGCCGGTGTTCAGCACCACGCCGCGGGTGGCGGTGAGCCGGCTCAGCCCGCCGGGGGTGTCGACCTCGACGACCCCGGGGCCGGCCAGGCGGCCGTGGCCGCGCACGACGCGCACCCCGGCCTCCTCCAGGGTGCCGGCGTGGTCGTCGTCGTGCCAGTCGTGGGTGGCCTCGCGGATCCGCTGTGCGGCGGGCCCGAGGGAGGCGCGCACCTCGACCCGGCCGCCGAGGTCGTCGGCGCGCCGCGCCTCGGCCAGGGCGTCGGCCGCGCGGATGAGCAGCTTGGAGGGCGTGCAGCCGTAGAACGGGCACTCGCCGCCGACCAGCCGGGAGTCGACGGCCGCGACCCGCAGCCCGGCCGCGGCCAGCTTGCGGGCGACGTGCTCGCCCCCGGAGCCGACGCCGAGGACGACGACGTCGACGACGCGGTGGGTGCTGCTCACCGCGACAGGTGCCGGGCTCGCGCGAAGCAGAACAGCCCGTAGGCGCCGATGCCCAGGGCCAGGACGCCGAGCAGGAACGGGCCGAAGGGCTGCTGGAGCACCTTCTGCAGGGCCACGTCGAGGCCGCCGGACTTCTTCGCCGAGTGCGTCCACGCGGCGTACAGGAACAGCGAGCCGACGATGCCGATGGCGATGCCCTTGGCGGTGTAGCCGGCGGTGCCGAAGGCGACGTACGCCGTGCCGGAGCCGCCGCGCTCGCCCTCGGCGGTCAGGTTGTCGCGGAAGTTGCCGCTCCAGGCGTGGTAGATCTGGAAGATGCCGTAGCCGACGATGCCGGCGCCGACGAGGAAGACCAGGGTCTGGCCGGCCGGCAGGTCCATCAGCTTCTTGGTCGTGGAGTCGGTGCCGCCGCCCCCGCCGCCGCTGGACCCGGTGGCCACCCGGATCGCGGAGATCGCGATGGCCAGGTAGATGAGGGCCTTGCCGCCCGAGAAGACCCGCTTGGCGGTGCGCTTGGCGCCGTCCTCGTCGTCGTGGCCGAAGGCGGCCTCGATGGCGCGCCAGCCGACCAGCAGCAGCATCCCGACCGCCACCAGCCAGACCAGGACCTTGCCGAAGGGCTGCTGGGCCAGCTGCGACATCGCGCCGCTGCTGGAGGTGCTGCCCTCGCGGTCGCCGAAGGCCAGCTGGAGGGCCAGCCAGGCGATGAGCAGGTTGACGACGCCGTAGGCGACCATGCCGGCTCGCGCCGCGTGGTCGACCCAGCGGTGGTCCTCGGCCTGGTGGCCGAGGTCGGACGCGGAGCGGTTCATCGGGTCTCCTCCAGAGCGCCGAGGGCGGTCTCGATGGTGCGGTGGAAGGTCGGGTAGGCGTAGATCATCTGCTGCAGGGTCTCGACGGGCACCTCGGCGTGCACGGCGACGGCCAGGAAGCCGAGCACCTCGCCGCCGGAGGGTCCCATCGCGGTGGCGCCGACCAGGACGCCGCGGTCGGCGTCCTCGACGACCTTGACCAGCCCCCGGCCGCCGGGGCCGTGCAGCCAGCCGCGGGAGGACGACTCCATCGGGGCGGTGCCGACGCGCACCCGCAGCCCGGCCTCGCGCGCCTGCTCCTCGGTCAGGCCGACCCCGCCGACCTCGGGATCGGTGAAGGTGGTGTGCGGCACCGCGTGGTACTGCGCGGGCGGCCCGTCCTGGCCGGTGATGTCGCGCAGCGCGATCGCCGACTGGTACATCGCCACGTGGGTGAAGGCGCCCTTGCCGGTGACGTCGCCGATCACCCAGAGCCGCTCGCCGGCGCGCAGGTGCTCGTCGACCTCGACGGTGCGGGCCTGCGGGTCGAGACCGACGGTCTCGAGGCCGATGTCGTCGAGGTTGGGGGTGCGGCCCGCTGCGAGCAGCAGCTTGTCGGCGCGCAGCGTGTCGCCGGAGCCGAGCGTGATCTCGAAGCCGCCGTCGGCGTGGCTCACCGAGGTGATCTCCACCCCGGTCATCACGCGCATGCCCTCCTCGACGAAGACCTCCTCGAGGACCTGCGCGGCCTCGGGCTCGTCGGGGCCCAGGATGCGTGGGCCGGCCTCGAGCAGGGTGACGCGCACCCCGAAGCGCTGGAAGACCTGGGCCATCTCGGCGCCGATCGGGCCGCCGCCGACGACGATCAGCGAGCCGGGCAGCTCGGTGGCCTGCACCGCCTCGCGGTTGGTCCAGTACGGCGTGCCGGCGAGACCCTCGATCGGCAGCTCGGCGGGGCGGGTGCCGGGGTTGAGCACGACCCCGCGGGCCGCCTCGTAGGCGCGGGTGGCGCCGTCGGGCAGGGTGACGACCACGCGACCGGGGCCGTCGAGGCGCCCGACGCCGTGGTGGAAGGTGACGCCGGCGTCCTCGAGGCGCTGCACCGCGATCTGGTCGTCCCAGCCGCTGGTGGCCTCCTCGGAGATGCGCCGGGCCACCGGCGCCCAGGACGGCACGACCTGCGCCTCGCCCGAGAGCTGCGAGACGCGGCGGGCCTCGGCCAGGCTGTCGGCGGCGCGCAGCATCATCTTCGACGGCACGCAGCCGTAGTAGGGGCACTCGCCGCCCACCAGGTGCTTGTCGACCGCGACGACCCGCAGGCCGGCCGCGGCGGCCCCGGTGGCCAGCGACTCGGCGCCGGGCCCGAGCCCGACGACGACGAGGTCAACGTCCGTGCTCTGCTGCTCGCTCATGCGACCAGCATGGACCCCACCCCCGGTGGTGCCGGGTCACCCCCCTGGGCCGGGGGCCGGGCTCAGGCGCCGAGGATGCTCGGCTTGTTGCGCTGGATGGTGCCCAGGACCCCGTTGACGAACTGCGGCGACTCGTCGGTCGACAGCTCGCGCACCAGGGCCATCGCCTCGGAGACCGCGACGGCGTCGGGCACGTCGTCGACGTGCAGCAGCTCGAAGACTCCCAGGCGCAGCACGTTGCGGTCCACCGCGGGCATCCGCGACAGCGTCCAGTCCTGCGAGTACGACGAGAGCAGCTCGTCGATCTGGGCCTGGTGCTCGGCCACCCCGCGCACCAGCGTGACGGTGTACTCGGTGGTGGGGCGCTCGCCGTCGGCGAGCACCCGCTCGAGGGCCTCGAGCGGGGTCTCGTCGCGCAGCTCGCTGGAGAACAGGACGTCGAGGGCGCGCTTGCGCGCCTTGGTCCGTGCCGACATCAGGCGGTCACGACTTGACGCGGCCCAGGTACGAGGAGTCGCGGGTGTCGACCTTGACCTTCTCGTTCTGGTTGATGAAGAGCGGGACCTGGATCTCGTGCCCGGTCTCGAGGGTCGCGGGCTTGGTGCGACCCGTCGCCGAGTCGCCGGCGAGGCCGGGCTCGGTGAAGGTGATCTCGAGCTCGACCGAGGGCGGCAGCTCGATGAAGAGCACCCGGCCCTCGTTGGTGGCCACGATGGCCTCGTTGTTCTCGAGCAGGAAGTTGGCGGCGTCGCCGACGATCTCCGGCGCGATCTCGAGCTGGTCGTAGGTGCTGATGTCCATGAAGACGTACGACGTGCCGTCGTTGTAGAGGTACTGCATGGTGCGGCGGTCGACCGTGGCGGTCTCGACCTTGGTGCCGGCGTTGAAGGTCTTGTCGACGGTCTTGTTGGACTCGACGTTCTTCAGCTTGGTCCGCACGAAGGCGGGGCCCTTGCCCGGCTTGACGTGCTGGAACTCCACGACGGACCACAGCCCGTTGTCGATGGAGAGAACCATGCCGTTCTTCAGGTCGTTGGTCGATGCCATGCGCGTACGTCAGCCTTGTCGTCGAGGGGTCGGATCAACAGCGTGGCAGTCTACGGGCCGGGGCGGGTCGCGAGCACGTCGAGGGCCATCCGGTAGCCCTCGACACCGTGCCCGGCGACGACCTCGACGGCGTGCGGGGTGACCACCGAGTGGTGGCGGAACTCCTCGGGCCGCGTGCGCGGGTCGGAGAGGTGCACCTCCACCAGCGGCGCCACCAGCTGGGCGCAGGCGTCGTGCACGGCGTAGGAGTAGTGGGTCCAGGCCGCGGCGTTGAGCACCACGGGGGTCTCCTCGTCGGCGGCGGTGTTGAGCCAGTCGACCAGCACCCCCTCGTGGTTGGTCTGGCGCACCTCGACCTCGAGGCCGCGCTCGGCGCCCCAGGCCACGCAGCGCTCCGCGAGCTCGGCGTACGTCGTGGTGCCGTAGATCTCGGGCTGGCGGCGGCCGAGCCGGCCCAGGTTGGGACCGTTGAGCACGAGCACCCTCACGAGGCCGCTCCCCTCATCGTCTCGTAGGCGCCGCGCAGGTGGGACTCCTCGGGCCCGGCGAGCACGACGGGCCGCCCGACCTCCTCGAGCACCACGAAGCGCAGCTGGTCGCCGCGCGACTTCTTGTCCACGGCCATCGCCGCGCGCAGGGTGTCGTAGTCGGCGCCGGCGTAGCCCACCGGCAGCCCCACCCGGGCGAAGGCGCTGCGGTGCCGGTCGGCGGTGGCGTCGTCGAGGCGGCCGGCGCGGCGGGCCAGCTCGGCGACGAAGACGCAGCCGATGGCCACGGCCTCGCCGTGGCGCATCGTGTAGCCCTCGGCCCGCTCGATGGCGTGGGCCATGGTGTGGCCGTAGTTGAGCGCCTCGCGCCCGGGGTGCCCCCCGGCGCCGCCGGTCTCGCGCAGGTCGGCGACGACGACGTCGACCTTGACCTGCACCGAGCGCTCGACGAGCTCGCGCAGCACCGGCGAGCCGGGGGCCAGCAGCTCCTCGGGAGGGGTGCCCTCCACGAGCTCGAGGATCCGCTCGTCGGCGATGAAGCCGCACTTGACGACCTCGCCGAGGCCGGCCACCAGGTCGACGCGCGGCAGCGTCTCGAGCAGCGACAGGTCGCAGAGCACGCCGGCCGGCTCGTGGAAGGAGCCGACCAGGTTCTTGCCGGCGGCGGTGTTGACGCCGGTCTTGCCGCCCACCGCCGCGTCGACCATCGCCAGCAGCGTGGTCGGCACGTGCACGACCCGCACCCCGCGCAGCCAGGTGGCGGCCACGAAGCCGCCGAGGTCGGTGGTCGCGCCGCCGCCGAAGGTGACCACGGCGTCGGAGCGGGTGAAGCCGGCCGCGCCCAGCTGCTCCCAGCAGCCGGCGGCGGTCTCGGCGGTCTTGGCGGCCTCGCCGTCGGGCACCACCAGCTCGGTGACGTCGTAGGCGCTGCGCAGCGCCTCGAGGACGGGCCCGGCCAGCTCGCGCAGGCTCGGCGTGAGCACCACCGCGACGCGGCGGGGGGCCTCCCCCAGCAGGCCGAGCAGCCGGTCGGCGACGCCGTGGCCGACCACGACGTCGTACGGCGACGCGCCGCCGACGTGCAGGGTGCTCGGCGGGGCCGGCGTGCTCATCGCTGCGCCGCCTCGAGCAGGGCGTCGATCTCGTCGGCGACGTCCTCGGGGCTGCGGGCGTCGGTGCTGACCGTGTGGGTGGCGACCTGCTCGTAGACCGGGGTGCGCTCGTCGAGCAGCGCCTTGATGCGCGCCCGCACGTTGCCCAGCAGCAGCGGGCGGCCGACGCCGAGCCCGACGCGCTTGACGGCGTCGCTGAGCCCGACGCTCAGGAAGACCACGGTGTGTCCGGCGAGCAGCTCACGGGTGGCGGGGTCGAGCACCGCTCCCCCGCCCAGGGCGAGCACGCCGTCGTGCTCGGCCAGCGCGGTCGCGACCGCGGCCCGCTCGAGCTCGCGGAAGGCCGCCTCGCCGTCGTCGACGAAGATCTCGGAGATCTCGCGCCCGGCGGTGGCCTCGACGTCGTGGTCGGTGTCGCGCACGGCGACGCCCCAGCGACCGGCCAGCAGGGTCGCCACGGTGGTCTTGCCGGCGCCCATCGGGCCCACGAGGACCACCCGGGGAGCGCTCACCGGTACCTCAGCGCCTGCAGGTAGCCCTCGACGTTGCGGCGGGTCTCGGCGACCGAGTCGCCGCCGAACTTCTCCAGGAGCGCGTCGGCGACGACGAGCGCGACCATCGCCTCGGCGACGATGCCGGCGGCCGGCACGGCGCACACGTCGGAGCGCTGGTGGTGGGCCACGGCCTCCTCGCCGGTGGCGACGTCGACGGTGCGCAGCGCCCGGGGCACGGTCGCGATCGGCTTCATCGCTGCGCGCACGCGCAGGGCCTCGCCGGTGGTCATCCCGCCCTCGGTGCCGCCGGCGCGTCCGCTGGTGCGCCGGATGCCGTCGGGGCCGGGGACGATCTCGTCGTGGGCGAGCGAGCCCGGGGTCGCGGCGAGCGCGAACCCGTCGCCGACCTCGACGCCCTTGATGGCCTGGATGCCCATCAGGGCGCCGGCCAGCCGCGAGTCGAGGCGGCGGTCCCAGTGCACGTGCGACCCGAGGCCGGGCGGCAGGCCGTGGACGACGACCTCGACGACGCCGCCGAGGGTGTCGCCGTCCTTGTGGGCGGCGTCGATGCGCTCGACCATGGCCTGGGAGGTGCCGGGGTCCAGGCAGCGCACCGGGTCGTCGTCCAGCGCCTTGACGGTGGCCGCCGAGGCGTCAGCCGGCCACGAGCCGTCGGGGGCGCGCACGCCGCCGAGCTCGACGACGTGGGAGACCACGCCGGCGCCGCAGGCCTGCTCGAGGAAGTTGGTGGCGACCCGGCCCAGGGCGACGCGGGCGGCGGTCTCGCGGGCCGAGGCGCGCTCGAGGACCGGGCGGGCCTCCTCGAAGTCGTACTTCTGCATGCCGGCCAGGTCGGCGTGGCCGGGGCGGGGCCGGGTGAGGGCCGCGTTGCGGGCCAGCGCGTCGAGCTCGTCCTGGTCGACCGGGTCGGCCGACATCACCTTCTCCCACTTGGGCCACTCGGTGTTGCCGACGATGATCGCGACCGGTCCGCCCTGCGTGCGCCCGTGGCGCACGCCGCCGGTGAAGGTGACCTCGTCCTGCTCGAACTTCATCCGGGCCCCGCGCCCGTAGCCGAGGCGGCGCCGGGCCAGGGACTCGGCGACGTCGTCGGAGGTGACCTGGACGTGGGCGGGGAGCCCTTCCAGGATCGCGACAAGAGAGGGGCCGTGGGACTCGCCCGCGGTGAGCCAACGCAGCATGGCCCCAGTCTTTCACGGCAGCAGGACGGGTCCTGCCAGCAGTCCAACCAGTGCACCCGCGATCATGGCCGGGCCGAACGGCTTGGCCTGGCGCAGCCGCGACCGGTCGCGGCGCACGAGCGCCACCACCAGCGCCGGCAGCGCCAGCACCAGGAACGCCGCGTAGGCGCCGACGAGCACCTCGGCGGCCCCGGCGCGCCCCAGCACCAGGCCCAGCAGGGCGGCCAGGCGCACGTCGCCGAAGCCCATCCCGGCGGAGTTCACGAACCACAGGAACCAGTAGAAGGAGCGCAGCGCGACCATCGCGACCCCGGCGCGCAGCACCTCGCCGGCCTCGCCCGTGACCGCCCACTCCCCCAGCGCCAGCAGCACCAGCGCCCCGGTGGCCGGCAGCACGACCCGCTTGGGCAGCAGCCGGGTGCGGGAGTCGACGTGGGCCAGGAGCACGCACACCGGGGTGGCCAGGACGACGTAGGCCAGCACCCAGCCGGTGCCCAGCACCAGCGCGGCCAGCGCCACGACCGTCGCCGAGACCGCCGCCAGCCCGGCACCCAGGCGGGGCGCGTCGGCGAGGGCGGCGTACGCCGGCGGCGCGGGCTCGTCGGCCGGGTGGTCGTCGGGCGGCGGGTCGGGCAGCCGGCGCAGCACGGCCGGCCCCAGCGCACCGCCGGCCGCGGCCACGGCGACCGCGAGGAGCGCGACCAGCGGCTCCACGTCAGCCCCGTGCCCGCGCGACCAGCGCGCGCTCGCCGGCCGCGCGCATCACCTCCAGCGGTGCGTCCTGCCCGGTGAAGAGCGCGACCTGGAGCGCCGCCTGGTGGACCAGCAGGTCGAGGCCGCCGACGAGCACGGCCCCGCGCTCCGCGGCGGTGCGGGCCAGCGGGGTGGGCCAGGGGTCGTAGAGCACCTCGAAGAGCACGGGCGCCTCGAGCAGGGCGACGAGCTCGGGGGTCTGGGCCGCGACCGGCACCGTGGAGACCACGACGTCGGCCCGCACCGGGAGGGTCGGCAGCGCCAGCGCCTCGACCTGCGGCGCCGACGGGTGCGCCCGCACGGCGTCGACGGTCTCGGCGGCGCGCTGGGGTGAGCGGGCCAGCACCCGCACCCGGGTGGCGCCCTCGTCGACCAGGGCCAGCGCGGTGGAGGCGGCGGTGGCGCCGCCGCCGAGCACGACCACGTCGTCGACGCCGCCCGACCAGCGCTCCCGCACCGCGGCCGCGGCGCCGGGCAGGTCGGTGTTGTCGGCCAGGCCGCCGGGGGCGACGTCGGGGCCGAGCACCAGCGTGTTGGCGGCCCCGGCCAGCCGGGCCCGCGCGGTGACCTCGCCGGCCAGGCCGAGCAGCTCGCGCTTGAGGGGCATGGTCAGCGACAGCCCGCGCCACGAGGAGTCCAGGCCGCGCAGCAGCTCGGCGAGGGTGCCGCCGGGCACCCGCACCGCCTCGTAGGTCCAGCCCGCCAGGCCCAGCGCGTCGTACGCCGCGCGGTGCAGCACCGGGGACAGCGAGTGGTCGACGGGGTCGCCGAGCACGGCACAGCGCACAGGAGCCACCGCCGTGCTCAGCAGCGGTCCGACTGGGTGGCGCAGTACTCGTCGAGCTCGCGGCGGAAGCCGAGGAACTCGTCGTAGGACTCGGTGAACTTGGTCTCGCCGGTCTCGAGGTTGACCGTGACGTAGAACAGCCAGGGCCCCTCGTCGGGGTTGGCCGCCGCCGCGATGGCAGCGTCCCCGGGCGCCTCGATCGGACCCGGCGGGAGCCCCTGCTGGGTGTAGGTGTTGTACGGCGAGTCGGCGACCGAGTCGATCTCGTCGAGCGTGAGCCGGGCGATGGGCGACTTGTCCAGGGCGTAGTTGACGGCCGCGTCGATCTGCAGCAGCCCGTTGGTCACCCCGTTCTCGGGGTTCTCGAGCCGGTTGTAGATCACCCGCGCGACCTTGGGCATGTCGTCGCCCCGGCCCTCGGCCTCGACCAGGCTGGCCACCGTCATCAGCTCGTGCGGGGTGTAGCCCAGCTCCTCGGCAGCCGCCTCGAGACCCGCCTCCTCGGCGGCCTGCTCCCAGCGGTCGACCATCGCCGAGATCATGTCGGCGGGCTTGTCCTTGGGCCCGAAGGCGTAGGTGGAGGGGAACAGGTAGCCCTCGGGGTTGCCGTCGGCATAGTCGGGCAGCCCGATCTTCTCGGGCTGCTCCAGCACGTTGCGGAAGCGGCCGGCGCCGAAGTCGGTGCCCTTCGCGAGCACCTCGACGACCTGGTCGACGTTGAGGCCCTCGGGCACCGTCACCGAGCTGGTCAGCAGGTTGGCCGGGTCGACGAGCACGTCGATGGCGTCGGCGGAGGCCATCTCCTTCTGCAGCTCGTAGAAGCCGACCTGGATGCCGGCCGACTCGCTGTTGGCCTGGGCGGCGGCGATGCAGGAGTCGACGGAGGCGACGACGTCCTGCTCCCTCAGGCTCCGGCAGATCGCGGCGGCGGAGTCGCCGCTGCTGACCTCGACGAGCGCCCGGCCGCGGCCGGGGCCGTCGTAGTCGGGGGCGGAGGAGAAGCGGTCGGAGACGAAGTCGGTGACCTTGCTGCCGGCGAACCAGACGCCGCCGCCGATGAGGGCGAGCGCGACCAGCACCGCCAGGCAGCCGGGCAGCCGGCTGCGCTTGCGACGGCGCGAGCCACCGGGCACGTACTCCGGTTCGGCCGGCAGGACCGACTCCTCCGTGGGGTGCTGCTCGCTCATCTCTGCTCCTCGACGATCTCGCCCGGAGCGGTGCCCGTGGCGCGTTCGGTGTCCAGTGCGTGCTGGAGGATCACCACGGCCGCGGCCATGTCCACCACCGCACGTCGGTTGCTGCCCTTGCGTCCTCGGTCGCGCAGCATAGCCTCGGCCGACACGGTGGTGAGCCGCTCGTCGACCAGGCGCACCGGCACGGGGTCGAGCCTGCGGGCCAGCGAGGCCGCGAAGTCGCGCACCTTGGCCGCCGCCGGGCCCTCGCCGCCCTTCAGCGAGCGGGGCAGGCCGACGACCACCTCGAGCACCTCGGAGTCCTCGGCGATCTCACCCACGATCGCCTGCAGCCGCTTGAGGTCTCCCCCGCCGCGGCGCACGGTCTCCAGCGGCGTGGCCAGGAAGCCCGTGGGGTCGCTGCGCGCGACCCCGATCCGGGCATCACCCGGGTCGAGGCCCAGCCGTACGCCGTGGCGCACCCGCTCAGGCCCCCACCGCGCGGGCGACCTCGGTGCCGACGGCGGCCAGCGCCTCGTCGAGGCGCGAGGTGTCGGTGCCGCCGCCCTGCGCCACGTCGGCCTTGCCGCCGCCCTTGCCGCCCACGAACGGGCCGACGGCCCGGACGAGGTCGTTGGCGCTGAGCCCGCGGGCGCGGGCCTCCTCGTTGGTCGCCGCGACCACCGAGACCTTGCCGTCGAGCGCGCCGACGACGACCACCACACCGGGGCGGCCCTGCGGCAGCCGGCCGCGCACGTCGGTGGCCAGGGTGCGCACGTCGCCGCCGCCGGCACCGTCGACCCGGTGCGCGACCACGGCCACGCCCGCGACGTCCTGGGCGCCCGCGGCCAGCGCGGCGCCGCCGGAGAGCAGCTGGGCCAGCCGTGCCTTCTCGGCCTCCTTCTCGGCCGCGCGCAGGCGCTCGACCAGGTCGGCGACCCGGGGCACCAGGTCGTCGGGCTGGGTCTTGAGCAGCCCGGTCAGCTGGGCCACGACGTCGCGCTCGCGGGCCAGGTAGGCGAAGCCCTCGACGCCGGTGAAGGCCTCGATGCGCCGGTTGCCCGAGCCCACCGACGACTCGCCGGTCACCACGACGGTGCCGATCTGCGAGGAGTGCTCGACGTGGGTGCCGCCGCACAGCTCGCGCGACCAGGGGCCGCCGATCTCGACGACGCGCACCTTGGAGTCGTCGTAGGTCTCGCCGAAGAGCGCGATCGCGCCCCAGTCCTTGGCCTCGCCGAGCGTCATGTACTGCCAGCCCACGGGCAGGTCGGCGCGCAGCGCCTGGTTGGAGACCTGCTCGATGTCGCGCACCTGCTCGGGGCTCAGCGCGCTGGTCCAGCCGAAGTCCAGGCGCAGGTAGCCGGGCCGGTTGTAGGAGCCCGACTGCAGCGCCGAGGGGCCGAGCACCTCGCGCAGCGCGGCGTGCACCACGTGGGTGCCCGAGTGCGCCTGGCGGGCGCCGGTGCGCCACTCGGGGTCGACCTGGGCGTGCAGCACGGCGTCGGCCACCAGCTCGCCCTCGAGCACGCGCACCTGGTGCACGACCAGCCCGCGCACGGGGCGCTGGACGTCGAGCACCTCCAGGCGCGCACCGTCGGCGACCAGCACACCGGCGTCGGCGGCCTGGCCGCCCGACTCGGCGTAGAACGGGGTCCGGTCGAGGACGACCTCGCCGACCTGGCCGGCGCCCAGCGCCGGCACCCCGGCGCCGCCGGAGAGCACCGCGAGGACGCGCGACTCGGTCTCGAGGGTCTCGTAGGCCAGCCAGTCGGTCGGGCCGTGGGCGTCGAGGATGCCGCGGTAGACGCCGGTGTCGGCGTGCTGGCCCTTCTTGGCCTTCGCGTCGGCCTTGGCGCGCTCGCGCTGCTCGGCCATCAGCCCGCGGAAGCCCTCCTCGTCGACGCCGAGGCCGGCCTCGGAGGCCATCTCGAGGGTCAGGTCGATGGGGAAGCCGTAGGTGTCGTGCAGCGTGAAGGCCTGGGCGCCGGAGAGGCGGCCCTGCCCGGTGCTGCGCACCTCCTCGGCGGCGCGGTCGAAGAGCTGGGTGCCGGCGAGCAGCGTCTTGGCGAACGCCTCCTCCTCGGCGTAGGCGACCCGGCTGATCCGGTCGAAGCCGGTCTCGACCTCGGGGTAGGACAGCTTCATCCGGTCGCGGCTGACCGGCAGCAGCTCGGGCAGCGCCGGGCCGTCGTAGCCGAGCAGGCGCATCGAGCGGATCGCGCGGCGCAGCAGCCGGCGCAGCACGTAGCCCCGGGCCTCGTTGCCGGGGGTGACGCCGTCGCTGATGAGCATCAGCGCGCTGCGCACGTGGTCGGCCACGACCCGGAAGCGCACGTCGTCGGCCGGGTCGGCGCCGTACTTCTTGCCGCTCAGCTCGGCGGCGCGCTCGATGACCGGGAAGACCTCGTCGATCTCGTAGAGGTTCTCCTTGCCCTGCAGCAGGTAGGCCACCCGCTCCAGGCCCATGCCGGTGTCGATGTTCTTGGCCGGCAGCGGGCCCTCGACGTCGAAGTCGGCCTTCGAGCGCACCTGGCTCAGCGACTCCTGCATGAAGACGAGGTTCCAGATCTCCAGGAACCGGTCCTCGTCGGCGTTGGGACCGCCGTCGGGGCCGTACTCGGGCCCGCGGTCGACGTAGATCTCCGAGCAGGGGCCGCCGGGGCCCGGCACGCCCATGTTCCAGTAGTTGTCCTCGAGGCCGCGCTCCTGGATGCGCTCGAAGGGCAGGCCCGCCACTTCGTGCCACAGCTGCTTGGCCTCGTCGTCGCTGGGCAGCACGGTGACCCAGATCTTTTCGGGGTCGAAGCCGAAGCCGCCGTCCTCCACCGAGCCGGTGACCAGGCTCCAGGCGAAGCGGATCGCCCCCTCCTTGAAGTAGTCGCCGAAGGAGAAGTTGCCGCACATCTGGAAGAAGGTGCCGTGGCGCGTGGTCTTGCCGACCTCCTCGATGTCGAGGGTGCGCACGCACTTCTGCACGCTGGTCGCGCGGTCCCACTGCGGGGTCTCCTGGCCCAGGAAGTAGGGCTTGAACGGCACCATGCCGGCGTTGACGAACAGCAGGTTGGGGTCGTCGAGCAGCAGCGAGGCCGACGGGACCACCGTGTGACCGTGACGCTCGAAGTGCGCCACGAACCTGCGCCGGATCTCCGCGGTCTCCATCAGCTGGTGCCTTCCTGTTCTGTCGTGCGTTCGGTGGGGTGGGGACTGTCGATCTCGCGTGGCCGCGCGGCCGCGAGCCGCTGGCGCAGCTGGTCCTCGGCCTCGGCGCGCCCCTGCGCGACCTCGTCGCGGAACATCCGGGCGCCCAGGGCCAGGGCCCCGGCGCGGTCGCGCAGGCCGTCGGCGCTCAGGGCCTCGGCGGCACGGCGACCACGCACCATCGCGTAGACCCCGGCGCCGGCTCCGGCCACGAACCAGAGCCCGCGGCTCATGCGGCCGGCTCCGCCTGGTCGGCACGGCCACGGGCCGCCCAGTCGCGGCGCGCCGCCCGCAGGTCGGCGCGGCGCTGCTTGCGGGCCCGCTTGACCTCGCGGCGCATCTCGAAGCGGATGCGGTGGCGGGTCTCGGGCGCCAGCGCCCGGCGCAGGCCGTGGGCCAGCGAGGCGGCCTGCACGGCGCTCTCGCGCAGCACCAGGTCGGCGAAGAGCGGGGCGGGCACCGTGGGGGCGTCCGGCTCGTCGACCTCGGTGTCGTCGTGCTCGCCGACGTGGGTGATGACGTACTCGTGGGCGTCGAGCTCCTCGCGCCGGTGCTGGCGCGCGAGGCGCTGCTCGACCTCCTCGACACGGCCCAGCAGCTCCTCGGCGCTGGCGCGCACGGCGTCGATCTCGGCGGCGGCGCGGCGCCGGGCGCGGCCCACGGCCACGAGCGCGGTCGCGGCCAGCGCGCCCAGCAGGAGCACGGCGACGGTGGTCGCGACGAGCGCCCAGGCGGGCACGCTCCACTGCTCGGTCATGGGGCCCGACCCTACCGTCCGCGGATGATGCGACGAACTCGCTCCCACCGCTCCTTGATCGCGGCCTCCGCGCCGATCTCCTTGGGGCGGTAGTAGGTGGCGTCCGCGACGACGTCGGGCGCGTACTGCTGCTCGGCGACGCCGTAGGGCTCGTCGTGGCTGTAGGTGTAGCTCCTGCCGTGGCCGAGGTCCTTGGCGCCGGCGTAGTGCGCGTCGCGCAGGTGGGCCGGCACCGGGCCGACCTTGCCGGCGCGCACGTCGCCCGACGCCTCGGCCAGCGCCGTGGTGACGGCGTTGGACTTGGGGGCCACGGCCAGCGCGATGGTGGCGTGCGCGAGGTTGAACTTCGCCTCCGGCATCCCGATCAGCTGCACGGCCTGCGCGGCCGCCACCGCCGTGGTCAGCGCGGTGGGGTCGGCGAGGCCGATGTCCTCGCTGGCCAGCACCACCAGGCGCCGGGCGATGAAGCGCGGGTCCTCGCCGGCCTCCATCATCCGGGTCAGGTAGTGCATGGCGGCGTCGGCGTCGGAGCCGCGCACCGACTTGATGAAGGCGCTGGTGACGTCGTAGTGCTGGTCGCCCTGGCGGTCGTAGCGCACCGCGGCCCGGTCGACGGCGGTCTCGGCGGTGGCCAGGTCCACCTCGGTCGCGCCCGCGGGCGCGGGCCGCCCCGGCGGCCGCCTCGAGGTAGGTCAGGCTGCGGCGGGCGTCGCCGCCCGCGAGCCGCACCAGGTGCTCGGCGGCGTCCTCGGCCAGGGTGTACTCCCCCGCCAGCCCCCGCTCGTCGACCAGAGCCTGGTCGATGACGGCGCGCACGTCGGCGTCGCTGAGCGACTCCAGGCGCAGCAGCAGGCTGCGCGAGAGCAGCGGCGAGATGACCGAGAAGAAGGGGTTCTCGGTGGTGGCCGCCACCAGCGTGACCCAGCGGTTCTCGACCCCGGGCAGCAGGGCGTCCTGCTGGGCCTTGCTGAAGCGGTGCACCTCGTCGACGAAGAGCACCGTCTCGTGGCCGGTGGCCACCAGCTCGGCCCGCGCGCTGTCGATGGCGGCGCGCACCTCCTTGACCCCTGCCGAGACCGCGGAGACCTCGACGAAGCGCCGGTCGGTCTGCTGGCTCAGGATCGAGGCGATCGTGGTCTTGCCGGTGCCGGGCGGGCCCCACAGCAGCAGCGACAACGAGCGCTGGTCCTCGATCAGCTGGTGCAGCGGCGAGCCGGGCTCGCGCAGCTGCGACTGCCCGACCAGCTCGTCGAGGGTGCGCGGACGCATCCGCACCGCCAGCGGCGCCGAGGCGTGCGAGGTCGCGGCCAGGGAGCCGCCGCCGGAGCGGCCGGGGCCGCCAGAGCCGGCTGTCGGGGCGTCGAACAGTGCGTCCACCCCGACAGCCTAGGAGCCGGTGCTCAGGCCGAGACCATCTGCCTGGACTTCACGTCGAACCAGCGCTTCTCGTAGCCCGGGCCGGTGGCGAGCTCCTCGGGGGTCACCGAGGGGTCGGGGCTGCCCTGCCCGTCGACGCCCAGCAGGCCCGAGGTGACCGGGGTGCGCGGGGCGTCGCCCAGCTCACCGGCGAAGTGGCAGGCCACCTTGTGGCGCGGGCCGATCTGCAGCAGCGGCGGCTCGACCTTGGCGCAGATGTCCTGGGCCAGGTGGCAGCGGGTGCGGAAGCGGCAGCCCGAGGGCGGGTTGATCGGGCTGGGCACGTCGCCCTCGAGCCGGATCCGCTCACGACGCCCGCCGACCGCGGCCTGCTTGACGTCGGGCACGGCCGAGAGCAGCGCCTGGGTGTAGGGGTGGTGCGCCGAGCCGTAGATGGTCTCGCGGTCGGCGATCTCCACGATCTTGCCCAGGTACATCACCGCGACCTCGGGGCAGAAGTGCCGCACGATCGCGAGGTCGTGGGCGATGAAGAGGAACGCGATGCCCATCTCGGCCTGCAGCTCCTGGAGCAGGTTGATCACCTGCGCCTGGATCGACACGTCGAGCGCCGAGACCGGCTCGTCGGCCACCAGCAGCTTGGGGTTCAGGGTCAGCGCCCGGGCGATGCCGATGCGCTGGCGCTGACCGCCGGAGAACTCGTTGGGGTAGCGGTTGTAGTGCTCGGGGTTGAGGCCGACGACCTCGAGCAGCTCCTTGACCCGGTCCTTGATCTTGTTCTTCGGCACCACGTTGTGCACCGAGAGCGGCGCACCGACGATCGCGCCGACGGTGTGGCGCGGGTTCAGCGAGGTGTAGGGGTCCTGGAAGATCATCTGCACGTCGCGGCGCAGCGGCTTCATGGCCCGGTTCGACAGCTTCGCCAGGTCGGTGCGGTCCTCGCCGAAGTACATCGCGCCGCCGGTGGGCTCGTAGAGGCGCGTGATCAGCCGACCGGTGGTCGACTTGCCGCAGCCCGACTCCCCCACCAGGCCCAGCGAGCCGCCCTGGGGCACCTCGAAGCTGATGCCGTCGACGGCCTGCACGTGCCCGATGGTGCGGCGCACGACGCCCGAGGACTTCACCGGGAAGTACATCTTGAGGTCGTCGACCGAGAGCACCGCGGGGGCGTCGGGGTCGAGCTTGGTGGCGCCGTGGCCCTGCGCGGCGATCTCGGCGAAGCTCAGGTGCGAGACGTCGTCGGGCTTGGCCAGCTCGGGGGCGTGCTTGGCCTCCGGGTTCTCGGGGTTGCGCTCGGGGTCGGTGTCCAGGTTGATGTTCGACATCAGCTCTCCTCGAGCAGCTCGGGGGCGATGACGGGCAGGACCTCGCGCTCGTAGATCGCCTCGGGGTCGCGCAGGTGGCAGCGCTTGAGGTGTCGGGGGTTCGAGCCACCCTGCTCGAAGGCCGGCATCGTCGTGGCGCACAGGTCGCCCTCGACCTTGTCGGAGTGCACGCACCGGGGGTGGAAGGCGCACCCGGTCGGCGGGTTCAGCAGGCTCGGCGGGTTGCCGGGGATCGGGATCAGCTTGGAGTCGGTGTCGCCGGTGACGTCGGGCACCGAGGAGAGCAGGCCCCAGGTGTAGGGCATCTGCGGCCGGGTCAGGATCTCCTTGCCGGTGCCGTACTCCACGCCGCGACCGGCGTACATGACCAGCACGTCGTCGGCCATCTCGGCGATGACGCCGAGGTCGTGGGTGATGATGATGACCGCGGAGTCGAACTCGCTCTGCAGGTCCTGCAGCAGGTCGAGGATCTGCGCCTGCACCGTCACGTCGAGCGCGGTGGTCGGCTCGTCGGCGATCAGCAGCGACGGGTCGTTGATCAGGCCCATGGCGATCATGGCGCGCTGGCGCATGCCGCCCGAGAACTGGTGCGGGAAGTCGTCGACGCGGCGGTCGGGCTGCGGGATGCCGACGCGGTCGAGCATCTCGATGGCCTTGCGGCGCGCCTCGCGCTTGGTGGCCTTGGGGTGGTGCACCAGGTAGGCCTCGGCGAGCTGGCCGCCGATCTTGTAGAAGGGGTGCAGCGCGGCCAGGGCGTCCTGGAAGATCATCGCGACCTGGCGACCGCGCAGCTTGCGCAGACCGGACTCGTTCAGGCCCACGACCTCCTGGCCGTCGACCCGGATCGAGCCGGTGATGCGGGCGGTGCGAGCGTCGTGCAGGCCCAGGACGGCCATCGAGGAGACCGACTTGCCCGAGCCCGACTCACCCACGATGCCGAGGGTCTTGCCCTTCTCGACCGAGTAGCTCAGGTCCTGCACGGCGGTGACGAGGCCGTCCTCGGTCGGGAACCGGACCGTGAGGTCCTCCACGACGAGGAACGGGTCGGTGGCGCTCACGAGAGCCTCACTCTCGGGTCGAGGATGGAGTAGACGAGGTCGACGATCAGGTTGGCCAGGATCAGGATCACGGCGCTGAACAGCGCGGTGGCCGAGACGATCGGCAGGTCGCGCTGCCCGACGGCGCGCAGACTCCACAGGCCGATGCCCTCGATGTCGAAGATGCGCTCGGTGAAGATGGTGCCGGCCAGCAGGGTGCCGAAGTCGATGCCGAAGATGGTCACGATCGGCACCAGTGCGGCGCGCAGGCCGTGCTTGTAGACGACCGTGCGGGTCGGCAGGCCCTTGGCCTTGGCGGTGCGGATGTAGTCCTCGCTCAGCGCCTCGACCATCGCGCCGCGGGCGTAGCGGGTGTACTGGGTGCAGCCGAAGATGCCCAGGCAGATCCACGCCAGCGCGAGACCACCGAACCAGGCCGTGGGTGACTCGGTCAGTGGCACGTAGCCGGTGTTGCCGATGAGGGGTACCTCCCACTTCAGTGAGAAGTACAGCCAGGTCAGCAGGGCGAACAGGTAGTAGGGCACCGAGCTGAGGAACAGGAAGCTGGAGACCAGGGCCTTGTCCTGCACGGTGCCGCGTCTTCGCGCGGCCGCCACCCCGATGGGTACGCCGAGCAGCAGGTAGAGGGTCGCGCCGCCGACGGCGACGGAGAAGGTGGCCGGCAGGCGGGACTTCATGTCCTCCCAGACCGGCTGGCCGTTCTTGTAGGACAGCCCGAAGCAGGGGGCGTCGCAGCGGGTGGTCTGGGCCGCGACGGTGATGTCGCGCCCGACGAAGACACCCTTGACGTACTCGCCGTACTCGGCGTACCAGGCGTTGTTGTAGCCCAGCTCCTCGGTGAAGCGGTCGAGGCGCTCGGCGTTGCAGCGGTTGGAGGTCTTGGTGTCGCACATGACCCGGGCGGGCTCGTTGGGCCCGTACCAGAAGAGCAGGAAGATCGACATGGACACCAGGAACAGCACCAGCACGCCGGCCAGGAGCCGTTTGACGACATAGGCGAACATCGAGGATCTCTCTTCCGTGGGGAGGTCGTGCGGGGCGACGGGGACCCCCGGTTCTCGGGGGTCCCCGCCGCAGTCGTGCTATTGATCGTGCACTAGCTGGTGGTGCGGTGAACCGAAGGGCTCACGTGGTGCTGATCGACGGGGTCGATCACTGCATCACGTAGAGGTCCTTGTAGTTCGGGGCACCGATCGAGCCGTCACCGGTGGGGTTGCCGATCTTGGAACCGAACGCGTAGAGGTCGTTGCGGAACGCGGTGGGGATGATCGGGAAGAACTCGGTCGACATGGTCTCGTCGAGCTCGCCCCAGGCCTCGGCCTGCTCCTCGAGGGGCAGGGTCGGGATCTCGTCCATGCGGTCGTCCATCGACTGCTCGGAGAAGAAACCGGTGTTGTAGGTCGCGCCCGTGCGGGTCAGCGGCGGGACCATGGTCAGGCCCGAGGGCCAGTCCGAGCACCAGTTGACGCCACGCAGGTTCAGGCTCTTGTTGAGCTTGTCGTCCGGGTTGGTCCAGGTGGAGTACGGGGACTCCTGGACACCGGTCGCCTTGACCGTGAAGCCGGCCTCCTCGAAGCCCTTCTCCAGCTGCTGCTGCGAGGCAACGGCCAGCGGGTCGGCTTCGTAGAAGATCATCGAGATCTCGGCGGGCGTGTCGGACTCCGCGAGGAGCTCCTTGGCCTTCTCCGGGTCGTAGGTGAACTGCTCACCGTCGACGAAGTAGTCGCTCTTGCCCGACATGCCCGGGGGCATGATCGAGTTGGCGGGGACGCGGGTCACGCCCGGCACCTCGCCGCCGGCCTGCCAGACCGACTCGTAGGGGATCGCGTAGGCGACAGCCTTGCGCCAGTTCAGGTCCGTCGACTCGTAGTCGGGGTACAGGAAGCTGGTGCACTGCGAGGACTGCTGCACCAGGCGGTCGCCGAGGACCTCGGAGCCGTCGGTGTAGCTGCTCGAGCCGAGCTGCGTGGACAGCGCGGTCTGCGACTCGGTGTTGTCGCTGAGCATGATCTGGTCGGTCTGGTCGCCGTCGGCGTTGAACTTGAAGACCCACTTGTCGGCGTACTGGTGGCGCGCCGGGTCGGACTCGGGGTTCCACTGGTCGTTCTTGACCAGCACCAGCTCGTCGCCGGGGCGGAACGAGTCGACCTTGTAGGGGCCGTTCGACTTGATGTTCTGACCGTAGGCCGGGGGCTGGCTCTCCTTGCCCAGCGGAGCCGGGCCCATCGCCATGAAGGCGCCCCAGTAGTCCATGTCGGGGAAGGTCTTGGCCATCTTGATGGTGACGGTCGAGGCGTCGTTGTCGAACTCGACACCCTCCCAGTCAGCGTTCTTGCTGGTGTAGGGGCCCTCGTACTCGCCCGCACCCAGGAAGTACTGCTGCGAGTACTCGGTGCCGGGACCCGACGGGAACTGCTCGGAGTCCATCGACCGGGTGATGCCCCAGGCGACCTCCTCCGCGGTGATCGGGGAGCCGTCCTCCCAGGTGGCGTCGTCGCGGATCTCGAAGGTCCACTCGGTGAAGTCCTCGTTGGGCTGACCGAGGTCGACGGCCAGGTCGGGGACCAGGATCATCTCGCCGGTGGTCGACTCGGGGTCACGCTTGTACTGCGTCAGCGAGCGGCTGGTGAGCGCCTGCTGGATCGAGTTTCCGGTGACCGACCAGCCGTTGGTGGGGTCGAGGTCGTCCGGGCCGGGGTCGCCGGGCAGGAAGACGGTGATGGTGCCACCAGCGGTGGCGCCCTCGATGTCCTCGGCCGGGCCCTGGGCCTCGGGGTCCTTGTCGATGGTCTCCGCGGCGTTGTCGAACTCGCGCTCGCCCGCGTTGGTCTCGCCACCGTCGCCCGAGCCACCACACGCGGCAAGGGTCAACAGCGCAGCGCCGGCGACAACCGCCAGCGGCTTGGTCCGTCTCATGGTCCAGCCTTTCTTGTTACTTGGATCGAGACGCGAGGAGGATTCGCGCCACGTCGAGCCCCGTCAGCGACGGGTCTTCGGGTCGAGCGCGTCACGAACCGCGTCGCCCAAGAGGTTGAGTGCCAGCACGAGCGCCACGATGCCGAGGAGCGGCTGCCACAGGTAGAGGGAGTAGTCGTTGAAGAAGCTGGTCGCCTGGGTCAGCGTCTGGCCCCACGACGGGCGCGAGGTGATGCCGATGCCCAGGAAGGCCAGGCCCGCCTCGGCGGAGACGAAGGCCGGCAGCATCAGCGAGGTGCTGACCACGATCGGCGCCGCCAGGTTGGGCATCAGCTCGCGCAGCAGCACCCGGCGGGTGGGCATGCCCAGCACCCGGGCGGCCTGGATGAACTCGCGCTCGCGCAGCGAGAGCACCTCGCCGCGGATCAGTCGCGCCAGGCCCATCCAGCCGAAGAAGGCCAGCACCATCACCAGCTGGGCGACCTGGATGGTCACGTAGTTGGGGTTGTCGCGGAAGCGCTCGCTGACGATCGGCGCGATGGTCAGCGCGGCCAGCAGGAAGGGCAGGGTGAGGAAGAAGTCGGTGATGAACGAGATCACCTTGTCGACGACGCCGCCCAGGAAGCCGGCCAGCAGGCCGAGCGTGATGCCCACGACCGTGGCCACGATGGTGGCCAGGGTGGCGATCTGGAGCGAGTTGCGCGCACCCTCGAGCCAGTAGGCCAGGTTGTCGGTCGCGGTGCGGGGCGCGATGCCGAAGGGGTGCTCCATCGTGAAGGCGCCGTAGGGCGGGCCGTACTCGGGGCGCGGGACGCCGTCGAGGTCGAGGAACTGCGCGGACAGCACGGTCTCGGTGTCGACACCGAAGAGCCGCTGCAGCACGCCCGAGAAGATCGCGATCAGCACGAAGAAGAGCACCGTGGCCAGGCAGACGACCGCGATCTTGTCGCGCATCAGGCGACCCATCGCGATCCGCATCGGCGACTTGCCGGTGATCGACTTCGCCTTCTTGGTGCTCGGGTCCTTGCCCGGGGGCTCGTCGCTCATGTGACCCAGCGTCTCGGGTCCGGCGGTCTGTGCCGACGACATGCTCACCCCATCTGGTTGGTTCGCCGGGGGTCTCCCGGCGCGCGCTCGCTGCGCGCCGAGCGAGACTCTATGTGACCCGCGACGCGTCGTCGGTCACTCGGGAGTAACGATCTGGTCTCGGGCCTCGAGACGCAGCGACCCCCCTGCGCCCGTGGCGCAGGGGGGTCGTCAAGGAGTTGTCCTAGGAGGCTCAGGCCTGCGCGGTGGCGGGCTCCCCCGCCTCCGACTCCTCGTCCTCGGGCTCGGGCTCGGCGTCGACGCCGGCCTCGGCGCGCTGCTCGGGCGTGATCGGCGCGGGTGCGGCCGTCAGCGGGTCGAAGCCGCCACCGGACTTGGGGAAGGCGATGACGTCGCGGATGGAGTCGGCCCCGGCCAGGATCGCGCAGATCCGGTCCATGCCCACGGCGATGCCGCCGTGCGGCGGCGCGCCGTACTTGAACGCGTCGAGCAGGAAGCCGAACTTCTCGGCCGCCTCCTCCTCGCCGATGCCCATCACGGAGAAGACGCGCTTCTGCACGTCCTCGCGGTGGATACGGATCGACCCGCCGCCGAGCTCGCTGCCGTTGCAGACGATGTCGTAGGCGAAGGCCAGCGCCGCGCCGGGGTCGGACTCCAAGGAGTCCATGAACTCCGGCTGGGGGCTGGTGAAGGCGTGGTGGACCGCGGTCCACGCGCCGGCGCCCACGGCGACGTCGCCGCTGGCGACCGCGTCGCTGGCCGGCTCGAAGAGCGGGGCGTCGACGACCCAGGTGAAGGCGAAGGCCGACTCGTCGATCAGCCCGCAGCGGCGGCCGATCTCCAGCCGTGCAGCGCCCAGCAGGGCCCGGCTGGGCTTGGTGGCACCGGCCGCGAAGAAGACGCAGTCGCCCGGCTCGGCGCCCACGTGGGCCGCCAGGCCCTCCTTCTCGGCGTCGCTGAGGTTCTTGGCGACCGGGCCGCCGAGCGTGCCGTCCTCGCCCACCAGCACGTAGGCCAGCCCGCGCGCGCCGCGCTGCTTGGCCCACTCCTGCCACGCGTCGAGCTGCTTGCGCGGCTGCGAGGCGCCACCGGGCATCACGACCGCGCCGACGTACTCGGCCTGGAAGACCCGGAACGGGGTCTCGGCGAAGTAGGCGGTGCACTCGACGAGCTCCTGGCCCATCCGCAGGTCGGGCTTGTCGGAGCCGAAGCGGGCCATGGCGTCGGCGTAGGTCATCCGCGGGATCGGGCGCGGGATCTCGACGTCGATGAGCGCCCACATCGCCGAGAGCACGTCCTCCATCAGCTCGATGACGTCCTCCTGCTCCACGAAGGACATCTCGATGTCGAGCTGGGTGAACTCGGGCTGGCGGTCGGCGCGGAAGTCCTCGTCGCGGTAGCAGCGCGCGATCTGGTAGTAGCGCTCCATGCCGCCGACCATCAGCAGCTGCTTGAACAGCTGGGGGCTCTGCGGCAGGGCGTACCAGCTGCCCGGGTGCAGGCGGGCCGGCACCAGGAAGTCGCGGGCGCCCTCGGGGGTGCTGCGGGTCAGGGTCGGGGTCTCGACCTCGACGAAGTCGTGGCGGTCCAGCACGTCGCGGGCGGCCTTGTTGACCTTGCTGCGCAGGCGCAGCGCGTGGGCCGGGCCCGAGCGGCGCAGGTCGAGGTAGCGGTGCTTGAGCCGCACCTCCTCCCCCACCTCGACGTGCTCGTCGATCGGGAACGGCAGCGGTGCGGCGGTGCTGAGCACCTCGAGGTCGGTCGTGACGACCTCGATCTCGCCGGTCGGCAGGTTGGCGTTGGCGTTGCCCTCGGGGCGCAGGCCGACCTCACCGGTGACCTTGATGCAGAACTCGTTGCGCAGCTGGTGGGCCACGGCCTCGTCGCGCACGACGACCTGGACGACACCGCTGGCCTCGCGAAGGTCGAGGAAGGCGACCCCGCCGTGATCGCGCCGCCGGGCCACCCACCCGGCGAGGGTGACGGTCTGGCCGACGTGCTCGGCGCGGAGGGCGCCGGCGTCATGGGTGCGGATCACTGCTTCTGCTCCTGATCTGTGCGGGAGACGACCTTCGGTCGGAGGTCGTCGTGGGGCGGGGCCCAGGTGTCCGGGTCAGCGGCCACCTGCTCCCCCGTGCGGATGTCCTTGACCTGGTGACCGGCCTCGCCGGTGAACCAGACGTAGGGGATGCCGCGGCGCTCGGCGTAGCGGATCTGCTTGCCGAACTTCGCGGCGCTGGCCGCCACCTCGCAGGGCACGCCGTGGGCGCGCAGCGCGGTGGCGATGGCGTCGGACTCGGACCTGCTGTCCTCGTCGTTGACCGCGACCAGCACGGCGCTGGGCACCGCGCGGTCGGCGGTCATCCCGGTGCGGGCCAGCAGCGTGACCACCAGCCGGCTCAGCCCCAGCGAGATGCCGACGCCGGGGTAGGTGGTGCGGCCGTCGCTGGCCAGGGCGTCGTACCGGCCGCCCGAGCAGATCGAGCCCAGCGACTCGTAGCCGTCGAGGCGGGTCTCGAAGACGGTGCCGGTGTAGTAGTCGAGCCCGCGGGCGATCGACAGGTCGGCCTCGATGCGGACCCGGTCGTCGACCAGGTCGGCGCAGCCGGCCACCAGGGCGGCGAGCTCGGTGAGGCCCTCGTCGAGCAGCGGGTGCTCCACGCCCAGCGCGCGCACCCGGTCGACGAAGGAGGCGTCGGCGCTGCGGATCGTGGCCAGGGCCAGCACCTGCTCGGCCTGGGCGTCGCTCGCGCCGGCCTCGTCGACCAGCAGCGCGCGGACCTGCTCGACCGGCAGCTTGTCGAGCTTGTCGACCAGGCGCATCACCTCGTCGGTGTCGGCGATGCCGAGCCCGGCGTAGAAGCCCTGGATGAGCTTGCGGTTGTTGACCTGCAGGCGCAGGCTGGGCAGGAGGTCGATGCGCGAGAGGGCGTCGAGCATCACCCGCGTCACCTCGACGTCGTGGTGGAAGGCCAGCGTGTCGCGACCGACGATGTCGATGTCGGCCTGGGTGAACTCGCGGAACCTGCCCTCCTGCGGCCGCTCGCCGCGCCAGACCTTCTGGATCTGGTAGCGCCGGAAGGGGAACTCCAGCCGGCCCGCGTTCTCCAGGACGTAGCGGGCGAAGGGCACCGTCAGGTCGAAGTGCAGGCCGAGGCCGGCGTGGCCCTCCGGCGACTCCTCCTGCAGCCGGCGCAGCAGGTAGACCTCCTTGGAGGTGTCACCCTTGCGCAGCAGCTGGTCGAGCGGCTCGACGGCGCGGGTCTCGATGCCGGCGAAGCCGTGCAGCTCGAAGGTCTGGCGCAGGGTGTCGACGACCTGCTGCTCGACGACGCGCTGCGCGGGCAGCAGCTCGGGGAACCCGCTCAGCGGGCGGATCTTGGCGCTCATGGGTCCTCAGAGGTCCTGGAGGTACGGGTTGGTCGCGCGCTCGCGACCGATGGAGGTCTGCTCGCCGTGGCCCGGCAGCACCACGATGTCGTCGGCCAGCGGCAGCACCTTGGCGGCCAGGCTGCGCAGCATCGTGGGGTGGTCGCCTCCCGGCAGGTCGGTGCGCCCGATCGAGCCCGCGAAGAGCAGGTCGCCAGAGAACATCACCTCGGAGACGTCCTGGGCGTCGTACGGCGTGCGGAAGGTGACCGAGCCCTCGGTGTGCCCGGGCGCGTGGTCGACCACGAAGCGCAGCCCGGCCAGCTCGAGCTCCTGGCTGTCGGAGAGCTCGCGCACGTCGTCGGGCTCGGCCCACTCGTAGGAGCCGCCCAGCAGCATCTGGGTGGTCTCGCGCGACATGCCGGCCATCGGGTCGGTCAGCAGGTGCCGGTCGGCGGGATGGATGTAGGCCGTGGCGTCGTAGCTGCCGGCGACCGGGGCCACGCACCACATGTGGTCGACGTGACCGTGGGTGACCAGCACCGAGACGGGCTTGAGGCGGTGCTCGCGCACCACCTCGGCGACGCCCTGGGCGGCGTCCTTGCCGGGGTCGACCACCACGCACTCGGAGCCCGCTCCGGTGGCGACGACGTAGCAGTTGGTGCCCCAGGGACCTGCGGGGAAGCCGGCGATGAACACGGCGCCACACTATCGACCGGGGCGCCCGGAGCCGAACCCAGACGTCGCCACTAGCATGTGACCTCACATCTGCACCTGCCTCTCGCACCGGGGCACCGAGGACACAGGGAATCTTTGTGACGAGCCACCAGTGGGGACGCGTCGCCGACGACGGGACCGTCTACGTCAGGACCGCCGACGGCGAGAGGTCGGTGGGGTCCTACCCCGCCGGCACGCCCGAGGAGGCACTCGCCTTCTTCACCGAGCGCTTCGCAGCGCTGGCCTTCGAGGTCGAGCTGCTCGAGAAGCGGGTGAACTCCGGGGTCATGTCGCCCGAGGAGGCGGCCGAGTCGGTGCGCACCGTGCGCGCCCAGGTCCACGACGCCAACGCCGTCGGCGACCTCGCCGGCCTCGAGGCGCGCCTCGACGCGCTCGCGCCGATCCTGGCCACGCAGCGCGACGCGCGTCGTGCCGAGAAGGAGAAGCGCAACGCCGAGGCCCGCGAGGCCAAGGAGAAGCTGGTCGCCCAGGCCGAGAAGCTCGCTGAGGGCGACGACTGGCGCCACGGCGCCAACCGGCTGCGCGACCTGCTGGAGCAGTGGAAGGCGATCCCGCGCATCGACCGCGCCTCCGACGACGCGCTGTGGCGCCGCTTCTCCACCGCCCGCACCGGCTACACCCGCCGCCGCAAGGCCCACTTCGCCCAGCTCAGCGAGCAGCGCGAGGGCGCCAAGGCGGTCAAGGAGCGCCTGGCCGCCGAGGCCGAGGCCCTCGCCGACTCCACCGACTGGGGCCCCACCGCGGGCCGCTACCGCGACCTCATGCGCGACTGGAAGGCCGCCGGCCCGGCCCCCAAGGACATCGACGACAAGCTGTGGAAGCGGTTCCGGGGCGCGCAGGACCGGTTCTTCGGTGCCCGCGACGCCGCCAACGCCGCGCTCGACGAGGAGTTCGCCGCCAACGCCGTCGTCAAGGACGCCCTGCTCGTCGAGGCCGAGGCCCTGCTGCCGGCCCTCGAGGAGAGCGGCGACATCGAGGCCGCCAAGCGCGCCTTCCGCGACATCGCCGACCGCTGGGACGCGGCCGGCAAGGTCCCCCGCTCGCGGATGAAGGAGCTCGAGGCCCGCATCCGCAAGGTCGAGCAGACCATCCGCGGCCACGAGGACGAGCAGTGGCGCCGCTCCGACCCCGAGAAGTCGGCCCGTGCCGACGACATGGTCGCCAAGCTCCAGGCCGCGATCGACGACGTCGAGGCCGACCTGGAGAAGGCGCGTGCGGCCGGCAACGACAAAAAGGTCGCCGAGCTCGAGGAGAACCTCGCCTCGCGCCACGCCTTCCTCGAGATGGCGCGCCGCGCCTCCGCCGAGTACGGGAGCTGAGCACCCCGTAGGTCGCACCACCGGGCTCGCCCGTTGGTCGAGCAGCGAGGGCGGGCCCCGTTGGTCGAGCAGCGAGGACCCGCCCCGTTGGTCGAGCAGCGAGGGCTGAAGGCTCGAGCGTCGCCGAGACCCCGTGACTCCACGGCGTACCGCAACCGGGCACGTCACCGGGCCTCGACGACGCTCGTCGCTGGCGCTCCTCACTGCTCGACCAACGACCCACGAGCTGGCCCGTTCGAACCAGCCGGCTCGGCGCACCACCGCCGCAGGTCGAGCAGCGAGCGCCCTCCCCGTTGGTCGAGCAGCGAGGGCCGAAGGTTCGAGCGTCGCCGAGACCCCGTGACTCCACGGCGTACTGCAACCGGGCACGTCACCGGGTCTCGACGACGCTCGTCGCTGGCGCTCCTCGCTGCTCGACCGACGGTGCGCGGGCGCTACTGGGTGACGCGGTAGGCGTCGAAGACGCCGGGGACGCCTCTCACGGCGCGCAGCACGGTGTCGAGGTGCTTGGTCTCGGCCATCTCGAAGGTGAAGCGGCTCTTGGCCACCCGGTCGCGGCTGGTGGCCAGCTGCGCCGAGAGGATGTTCACGTGGGCGTCGGAGAGCGCCATGGTGATGTCGGAAAGCAGCCGGGCCCGGTCGAGCGCCTCGACCTGGATGTTGACCAGGAAGGTCGAGGTGGTGGTGGGCGCCCACTCGACCTCGAGGAGCTTCTCGGGCTGGGACTGCAGCGAGCGGGCGTTGGTGCAGTCCTGGCGGTGCACCGAGACCCCGCCGCCCTTGGTCACGAATCCCAGGATCGGGTCGGGCGGCACCGGTGTGCAGCACTTGGCCAGCTTGACCCACAGGTCCGAGGCGCCCTTGACGACCACGCCGGCGTCGCCGCCGCCCGACGTACGACGGTGCGCGCGCCGGCCGGTGATGGTGACGGCCTCGGCGAGGTCCTCCTCGGCACCCTGCGCGCCGCCGTGCAGGTCGAGCACCTGCTTGACCACGGCCTGCGCCGAGAGGTTGTTCTCCCCCACCGCGGCGTAGAGCGCGGTGACGTCGGCGATCTTGAAGTGCTCGGCGGCCAGGGTGAGCGACTCGTGGGAGAGCAGCCGCTTGAGGGGCAGGCCCTCCTTGCGCATGAGCTTGGCGATCTGCTCCTTGCCCTGCTCGATCGCCTCCTCGCGGCGCTCCTTGGTGAACCACTGGCGGATCTTGGAGCGGGCGCGCGGGGACTTCACGAAGCCCAGCCAGTCGCGCGAGGGGCCGGCGTTGACCGACTTGGAGGTGAAGACCTCGATCACGTCGCCGTTCTCGAGCTTCGACTCCAGCGGCACCAGGCGCCCGTTGACGCGGGCGCCGATGGTGTGGTGGCCGACCTCGGTGTGCACGGCGTAGGCGAAGTCGACCGGGGTCGAGCCCGAGGGCAGCGCGATCACGTCGCCGCGCGGGGTGAAGACGTAGGTCTCGGCGCGGTTGATCTCGAAGCGCAGCGACTCCAGGAACTCCCCCGGGTCCTCGACCTCGCTCTGCCAGTCGAGCAGCTGGCGCACCCACGACATGTCGTCGAGGTCGGCGCGCTTCTCGGTGTCGACGCCGGTGCGGCCGTTCTCCTTGTACTTCCAGTGCGCGGCGACGCCGTACTCGGCGCGGCGGTGCTGGGCGAAGGTGCGGATCTGCATCTCCACCGGCTTGCCCTGCGGGCCCATCACCGTGGTGTGCAGCGACTGGTACATGTTGAACTTCGGCATCGCGACGTAGTCCTTGAACCGGCCCAGGACCGGGTTCCACCGCGAGTGCAGGATGCCGAGCACCGCGTAGCAGTCGCGGTCCTCCTCGACCAGCACCCGGATGCCGACCAGGTCGTAGATGTCGGAGAACTCCCGACCGCCCACGATCATCTTCTGGTAGATCGAGTAGTAGTGCTTGGGCCGGCCGGTGACCTTGGCCTTGATCCGTGCCTCGCGCAGGTCGGTCTCGACCTGGCTGATGACCTGGGCCATGAACTGCTCGCGCGAGGGCGCCCGCTCGGCGACCATCCGCACGATCTCGTCGTAGATCTTGGGGTGCAGGGTGGCGAACGCGAGGTCCTCCAGCTCCCACTTGATGGTGTTCATGCCCAGCCGGTGGGCCAGCGGGGCGTAGATGTCGAGGGTCTCGCGCGCCGTGCGCTCCTGGCTCTTCTGCGGCACGAACCGCAGGGTGCGCATGTTGTGCAGCCGGTCGGCGAGCTTGATGACCAGCACCCGGATGTCGCGCGACATCGCGACGATCATCTTGCGGATCGTCTCGGCCTGCGCGGAGTCGCCGTAGACGACCTTGTCGAGCTTGGTCACCCCGTCGACCAGCAGCGCCACCTCCTCGCCGAAGTCGGCCGTCAGCTCCTCGAGCGTGTACGGCGTGTCCTCGACGGTGTCGTGCAGCAGCGCGGCCGCCAGGGTCGGCTCGGTCATGCCGATGCCGGCCAGGATCGTGGTGACCGCCAGCGGGTGCGTGATGTAGGGGTCGCCGCTCTTGCGCATCTGGGTGCCGTGCAGCCGCTCGGCGGTGACGTAGGCACGCTCCAGCAGGGCCAGGTCGGCCTTGGGGTGGTTGGCGCGCACGGCGCGGAACAGCGGCTCCAGGACCGGGTTGGCGCCCTGCCCGCGGTGGCCCATCCGGGCCAGGCGGGCGCGCATGCTGCGAGCGGAGGCCGGTACGGCGTCGTGGGCGCGCTCCGACCCCGCCTCGGGCGTCGGGGCGGGTCGGTCCTGGCTCACGTCACTCAGTCTAGGACTCGGTCTCGGGGGCGTCGGCGCCGACGCTCATCAACGTCGTGACGGCGACCTCGCCGAGCGCCTCGCGCCAGGGCAGGAACGCCAGGTCCATCAGCACCGCGACCCCCACCACCTCGGCGCCGCAGCGCTCGACCAGGTCGACGGTGGCGCGGGCCGTGCCGCCGGTGGCCAGCACGTCGTCGACCAGCAGCACCCGGTGGCCGGCGCGCACACCGTCGGTGTGCATCTCCAGCGTGGCCGAGCCGTACTCGAGGTCGTAGGAGACCGCGTGGGTCTCGCGGGGCAGCTTGCCGGCCTTGCGCACCGGCACGAAGCCGGCGCCCAGGGCCAGCGCCACCGGGGCGCCGAGGATGAAGCCGCGCGCCTCCATGCCCACCACCACGTCGACGACCGGGCGGCCGTCGGCGTCGCGGCCCGCGTGCGCGAGCCCGGCCACCACGGCCGCGAGGCCGTCGTGGTCGGCCAGCAGCGGCGTGATGTCCTTGAAGACCACCCCGGGCTCGGGGTAGTCGGGCACGTCGCGCACCAGCCGGCCCAGCGCCTCGCGGGCCGCGTCGAGGCTCACTTCTTGCCGCGCTTCGAGCGGGTCTGGCGGCTCGGTTGCTGGCGCCCGGCGGCGCCGCTGCGGCGCACCTCGCCACGGGCCTGGGGCAGGGTGCGGCCCCGGCCCATCGGCTCCTGGGCGCGCGGCGGCGCGGTGCGCGGCTCGGCCGGCACCGTCGCCGGCACCGGGGCGCCGGGGGCGCCCGGGGCGGGTCGGGTGCCCGACTCGTCGGTGACGGCCATGCCCTCGGAGTAGCCCGGCACCGCGGCGTACCGGTCGCCCTGGCGGGCGCGCGCCTTGGCGCGGCGCTCGGCCATCACGACTTCGGTCTCCCCCGCCTTCAGGTCCACCAGGAACGGGGTGGCGATGAAGACCGAGGAGTAGGTGCCGGCGGCCATGCCGACGAACAGCGCGAGCGCCAGGTCCTGCAGCGAGCTGGCACCCAGCTGGATCGCGCCGACGTAGAGGATCGCCCCGACGGGCAGCAGCGCGACCAGCGAGGTGTTGATCGAGCGCACCAGGGTCTGGTTGACCGCCAGGTTGGCGGCGGCGGCGTACGTCGTGCCGCCCCGGCCGAGCCCGGCGGTGTTCTCGCGGACCTTGTCGAAGACCACGACGGTGTCGTAGAGCGAGAACGCCAGGATCGTCAGCAGACCGGTGACGGTCGCGGGCGTGACCTCGAAGCCCGAGAGCGCGTAGACGCCGACGGTGATCACCACGTCGTGGGCCAGCGCGACCAGCGCCGCCACCGACATCTTCCACTCGCGGAAGTACGCCCAGATGAAGAGCACCACGAAGAAGAGGAAGACCGCGAGACCGATCAGCGAGGAGCGGGCCACGTCGGCGCCCCAGCTGGCCCCGATGTCCTCCTGCGAGAGGTCGGCGGCGGCGTCGATGCCGGTGGCCTCGACGATCGCGCGGGCGACCTCGGTGCTCTCCTCCTGGGAGAGCTGGCCGGTCTGGACGAGCAGCGAGTCCTCGCCCAGGGTGCTGACCACGGGCGAGGCAGCGCCCTCGACGCCGGTGTCGGCGACGGTCGAGCGCAGGTCGTCGGCCTGCTCCTGGGTCGCCTCGGTGCCGAGGCTGACGCGGTACTGCGTGCCGCCGGTGAACTCGATGCCGAGGTCGAGGCCGCGCACGCTGAGGCCGAGCACCGCCACGGCGACCAGCACCGCGGAGATGGCGTACCAGAGCCACTTCTTGCCGACGAAGTCGACGGAGCGCCTGCCGGTGTAGAGGTCGTTGCCGAGTCGTGAGTACCGGCCCATCAGGCGGTCCCTCCTGCCGGGACGCGGTCGACACCGAGCGTCTCGGGGTTGAGGCCCGAGAGCTTGTGACCGCTGTGGAAGAACGGGAAGCGGGCCAGCCACGAGACGGCCGGCTTGGTGAAGAAGAAGAACACCACCAGGTCGATGATCGTGGTCAGGCCCAGCGCGAACGCGAAGCCCTTCACGACGCCGGCCGCGAAGATGTAGAGGATCACTGCGGCGAGGATCGAGACGACGTCGGCGGCCACCGCGGTGTTGCGGGCCCGCTTCCAGCCCGACTCGACGGCCACCCGCATCGACTTGCCGTCGCGCATCTCGTCGCGGATCCGCTCGAAGAGCACGATGAAGGAGTCGGCGGTGATGCCGACGGCCACGATCAGCCCGGCGATGCCGGGCAGGGTGAGCGTGAAGCCGGCGGTCTCGCTGAGCAGCAGCACCATCCCGTAGGTGATGGCGCCGGCCACCACCAGCGAGGCGATGACGACGGTGCCCAGCCCGCGGTAGTAGAGCAGGCAGTAGAGCATCACGACGCCCAGGCCGATGCCGCCGGCCAGCAGGCCCGCGGAGAGCTGGTCACCGGCGAGGGTGGGGCCCACGACCTGGGTCAGCGGGTCGTCCTCGAAGGCGATCGGCAACGCGCCGAACTTCAGGCTGGTGGCCAGGCTGGCGGCGCGCTCCTCGTTGAAGTCGCCGGTGATCTGGGCGTTGCCGTCGACGATGACGCCGTCCATGGTCGGCGCGGACAGCACCTGGCCGTCGAGCACGATCGCGAACTGCTTCTCGGTGCCGAAGAGCGAGCGCGAGATCTCGGCGAAGGTGCGGGTGCCGCCACCGTCGAAGGACAGCAGCACGGCGTAGGCGACCTGGCCCTGCGGGATCGCCGACGAGGCGTCGGAGAGCTCGGTGCCCTCGATCATGGCCGGCGAGAGCAGGTAGGCCACGCCGTCCTCGTCGCAGGTCACCAACGGGGTCTCGGGGTCGTCGGCCATCGGCGAGCCGGAGCCGTCGGCGGGGCACTGGTACTGCGCGAAGGCCGCGACGCACTCGGAGGTGGGCTGGTCGACCCACTGCAGCGGCTCGTCGGTCAGCGGGTCGTCGGCGGCGGCGGTGACGCACTGCTCGTAGACGTCGGCCTGGTTGTTCTTCTTGGTGCCGCCCTGCTGGGTGGGCTCCTCGGTCGGCTCCTCGGTGGGCTGCTCGCCCTCGCCGCCGGCCTTGACGCCGAAGCCGAGTGCGGGGCGGTTGTTGCCCTGCTGCTGGTCGGTGCCCTCGGAGCCGTCGGACCCGTTCGAGCCGTCGGCCCCGTTGCCGCCGCCGTTCGTGGTGGGCGCCTCGGGGATGATCTGCTCGGGCAGCCCGGTGGTGCTCTGGCAGCGTCCGTCGACCTGCGAGCAGGCCACCAGGCGGAAGCGCAGCTGGGCGGTGCGCTGGACGGTGTCGAGCAGGTCGCGGCGGTTCTCGCCGGGGACCTCCACCACGATGTCCTTGCCGCCCTGCGTGGTCACCTCGGCCTCGGCGACGCCCGAGCCGTTGACGCGGTCGTCGATGATCTTGCGGGCCTCCTCGAGCGACTCGTCGGTCGGGTCGCCCTCGGCGCGCAGCGTGATGCTGGTGCCGCCCTGCAGGTCCAGGCCGAGCTGGGGCGTCCAGCTGCCGGCCAGGGCCACCAGGCCGAAGAGCACGGCGACCGAGGCGAAGAAGGCGACCAGGGTGCGCCCGGGGTTGGAGGGGCGTCGGGCCACCTCAGAGCTCCTCGGGACCGGCGGGGTCGGCCGGCTCGTCGACGCGGGAGACGATGCGGCCGACGGCGCCGCGCGCGACGCGCAGCACCACGCCGGGGCTGACCTCGAGCTCGAAGGTGTCGTCGGCGAGGCCGCGCACGGTGCCCTGGATGCCCGAGGTCAGCATGACCTCGTCACCCACGGCGATGGACTGCTGCATCGAGATGAGCTCGCGGTTGCGCCGTGACTGCGGACGGATGATCAGCAGCCAGAACACGAACGCGATGCCCAGCAGGGGCAGGAAGGGGGCGATGGCCTCCACGAAGGACCTCTCCACGTACGACGACAGGGGTGACCGCCGGGCTCGGGCCCGGGGACGGCCGCGCGAAAGTGTAGCCGCGGGGGTGTGGCCCACGGCATCGCCGCCCTGCCGGGCGCCGCTCAGTCGGCGTCGGAGCCGAAGAGGGTCTCCTCGCCGCCCGCCGGCGGGGCCAGGCCCAGGTGGGTCCAGGCGGCCGGGGTGGCCACCCGGCCACGCGGCGTACGGGCCAGGAAGCCGATGCGCACGAGGAACGGCTCGGCGACCTCCTCGACGGTCTCGCGCTCCTCGCCCACGGCGACCGCCAGGGTGGAGACCCCGACGGGACCGCCGCCGAAGCGTCGGCACAGCACGTCGATGACCCCGCGGTCGAGCCGGTCGAGGCCCAGCGCGTCGACCTCGTACAGGTCGAGCGCGGCCTCGGCGACCTCGAGGGTCACCACGCCCCCGGCGCGCACCTGGGCGTAGTCGCGCACCCGGCGCAGCAGCCGGTTGGCGATGCGCGGGGTGCCGCGGGAGCGGGACGCGATCTGGGCCGAGCCCTCGCTTGTCAGCTCGACGCCGAGCAGCCCCGCCGAGCGGTGCACGATCGTGTCGAGGTCGCGGGGCTCGTAGAACTCCAGCTGCGCGGTGAAGCCGAAGCGGTCGCGCAGCGGACCCGGCAGCAGCCCGGCGCGGGTGGTGGCGCCGACGAGGGTGAAGGGCGGGATCTCGAGCGGGATGGCAGTGGCGCCGGGGCCCTTGCCGATGACGACGTCGACCCGGAAGTCCTCCATCGCCATGTAGAGCATCTCCTCGGCGGGGCGCGACATCCGGTGGATCTCGTCGATGAAGAGCACGTCGCCCTCGTTGAGCCCCGACAGGATCGCCGCCAGGTCGCCGGCGTGGGTGATGGCCGGGCCGCTGGTCAGGCGCAGCGGCACGCTCATCTCGTGGGCGATGATCATCGCCAGGGTCGTCTTGCCCAGGCCCGGAGGGCCCGAGAGCAGCACGTGGTCGGGGGCGCGCTCGCGCATCCGCGCGGCCTCCAGCACCAGCCCGAGCTGGTCGCGCACCCGCTGCTGGCCCACGACCTCGTCGAGGGTGCGCGGGCGCAGCGCCGCCTCGACGGCGCGCTCGTCGCCGTCGGCCTCGGCCACGGTCAGGGAGCGCAGGTGGCTCTCCTCCGCGGCGGCGTACTCGTCGTAGGGGTCCTCGTGCACGAGCGATCAGGCCTTCGAGAGCATGCGCAGGGCCGAGCGCAGCAGGGTCGCGACGTCGGGGCTCTGCCCCGCCTCGGGCGCCACCTCGTCGACCGCGCGGTCGGCGTCCTTGGCCGACCAGCCGAGCCCGACGAGGCCCTGGTGGACCTGGTCGCGCCAGGGCTCGGCGCTGGCCGCCGGGGCCGCGGTCCCGCGAGTGCCGACCGGCGCACCGAGGCGGTCCTTGAGCTCGAGGATGATCCGCTGGGCGCCCTTCTGGCCGATGCCGGGCACCCGGGTCAGGGTCTTGACGTCCTCGGCGCCCACGGCGCGGCGCAGGTCGTCGGGGGCGAGCACCGCGAGCATCGCCTGCGCCAGCTTGGGCCCCACCCCGGAGGCGGTCTGCAGCAGCTCGAAGCAGGCCTTCTCGTCGTCGTCGAGGAAGCCGAAGAGGGTCAGCGACTCCTCGCGCACCACCATCGAGGTCGGCAGGGTGGCCTGCTGGCCGGTGCCGATCTTGGGCGAGAGCGTGGCCAGGGTGCCGGGGGTGCACATCAGCTCGAGGCCGACGCCGCCGACCTCGAGCACGGCGCTGTTGAGGGTCACCGCGGCCACGGGGCCTCGGACGTAGGCGATCACGGGGTCCTCCTGGGGACGGCGCGGGCGGGGACGGCGCGGGCAGGGACGGCTCGGGTCTGGCGGGCCACGGCCTGCTCGAGGCGGGCCTGGGCGCCGCCGCGCCAGATGTGGGTGATGGCCAGCGCCAGCGCATCGGCGGCGTCGGCGGGCTTGGGCGGGGCGTCGAGGCGCAGGATGCGGGTCACCATCGCCCCCACCTGCTGCTTGGTGGCCCGGCCGCTGCCGGAGACGGCGGCCTTGACCTCGCTGGGGGTGTGCAGCGCGATCGGCAGCCCCCGGCGTGCGGCGACCACCATGGCGATGCCGCTGGCCTGGGCGGTGCCCATCACGGTCGAGACGTCGGAGCGGGCGAAGACCCGCTCGACGGCCACCGCGTCGGGCCGGTGCTCCTCGATCCAGGCCTCGACACCCTTCTCGATGGTCACCAGCCGCTGGGCCACCGGCAGGTCGCTGCTGGTGCGCAGCACGTTGACGTCGACCAGGCTCAGCGGACGCCCGACCGAGCCGTCGACCACGCCCATCCCGCAGCGGGTCAGCCCGGGGTCGATCCCCAGCACGCGCATCGGTCCACCTCTCCGTCGAACGTCTGTTCGCACGGCTCGACGGTACGCGACCGGCCCGGCCGCTCGTCGTACGACACGCGGGGGCGCGCGGCCTTCGGCCGGGTGCTCAGTCCTCGGAGTCCTCGAGCTCGGCCATCACGACGTCGGGGACGTCGAAGTTGGCGTAGAGGTTCTGCACGTCGTCGAGGTCCTCGAGGACGTCGACGAGGCGGAACATCTTGGCGGCGCCGTCCTTGTCGAGGGCCACCTGCATGTCGGGCACGAACTGCGCCTCGGCGGAGTCGTAGTCGATGCCGGCGGCCTGCAGGGCGGTGCGCACGGCGACCAGGTCGGTGGCCTCGGAGACGACCTCGAAGGACTCCCCCAGGTCGTTGACGTCCTCGGCGCCGGCGTCGAGGGTGGCCTCGAGCAGGTCGTCCTCGGCGACGGTGCGGCCCTCCTGGTCCTTGGCCACCACGACGACGCCCTTGCGGTGGAAGAGGAACGAGACCGAGCCCGGGTCGGCCAGCGAGCCGCCGTTGCGGGTCATCGCGGTGCGGACCTCCATAGCGGCCCGGTTCTTGTTGTCGGTGAGGCACTCGATGAGCATCGCGACGCCGCTGGGGCCGTAGCCCTCGTACATGATCGTCTGGTAATCGGCGCCGCCGGTCTCGGCGCCGGAGCCGCGCTTGACCGCGCGGTCGATGTTGTCGTTGGGGACCGAGGACTTCTTGGCCTTCTGGATCGCGTCGTAGAGCGTGGGGTTGCCGGTGGGGTCACCGCCGCCCATCCGGGCCGCGACCTCGACGTTCTTGACGAGCTTGGCGAACATCTTGCCGCGCTTGGCGTCGACGATCGCCTTCTTGTGCTTGGTGGTCGCCCACTTGGAGTGTCCAGACATGCGTCTTCCCGTCTACTCGGCTCTGCTGCGTGGCCGCACCAGGTCCACGAGCAGCTGGTGGACCCGGGAGTCGCCCCCCACCTCGGGGTGGAACGACGTCGCCATCAGGTGGCCCTCACGGACCGCGACGATCCTACCTGCGGCCTCGCCGTGGTCGACACGGGCGAGCACCTCGACCCCGGGGCCGACCTCCTCGACCCAGGGGGCGCGGATGAAGACGCCGTGCACCGGCTCGTCGAGCCCGGCCATCTCGACCGGTCCCTCGAAGGAGGCGACCTGGCGCCCGAAGGCGTTGCGCCGCACCGTCATGTCGATGCCGCCGAGGGTCTCCTGGCCCTCCGCGCCGTCGACGACCCGGTCGGCGAGCAGGATCATCCCGGCGCAGGTGCCGAGCACCGGCAGCCCGGCGGCGACCGCCTCGCGCAGCGGCTCCATGAGCCCGAAGGTGCGGGCCAGCCGCGCCATCGTGGTGCTCTCGCCCCCGGGCAGCACCAGGGCGTCGCAGGCCGCGAGCTCCTCGGGGCGGCGTACGCGCAGCGTCGCGCAGCCGAGCAGCTCGAGAGCGGCGACGTGCTCGCGCACGTCGCCCTGGAGGGCCAGGACGCCGATCGTGGGTGGGTTCGCAGCGGGCACGGGCGGAGTCTAGGGACCCTCCCCCACCGGTCCGGGGCCGGTGGCAGAGTGGACCCATGCCCAGCTCCCGGTTGACCGGCGTCCTCGCCGTGGCGGTACTGCTCACCGGCGCCTGCGGCGACGACGGCACCTCGTCCCAGGACGAGCCACGTGGCCTCATGAGCAGCACCTCGACCGGCTCGACCAGCCCGACCGGCTCCGGGCCGGCGGTCGAGGCCGCCGACGAGCCGCAGGCGGCGTACCTGGCCTGGCTCGCGGCGCTCGAGTCGCAGGACGCGGAGGCGGCGTGCGAGCGGCACCACCCGGAGCTGACGATCGCGCTGCGCTACGAGGCGATCCTGCTCGACCGCGCCGAGCTCGGTGACCCGTGCACGGGGTTCGTCGCGCTGCTGTGGGAGGACCCGCTGCGCGAGGTCGTCCCGGTCGAGGTCGAGACCACCCAGGACACGGGCGAGAAGGCGACGGTCGCCGCCCGCTTCGAGGGCGGGTCGGAGACGGCGCAGCTGGTCTACCACCGTGCGCAGTGGCGGGTGCTGAGCACCGAGTCACGCGTCGAGGCCACCGAGGGGGCGCTCCCCGACGCCCCGCAGCGCTGGGTGCGCGTGTGGTGCGACCTCGAGGTGGGCGCCGACCGCGCTTCCGTGGTGGAGCAGATGGGTGAGCCGTCGGGCGAGTACACCATCGACAACGGCGGCGAGCCGCAGCTGTGGTGGGCCCAGGACCAGTACGACTTCCGCGCCTACCTCGACGCCCGGGACCGGGTCCTCGACCTGGTCGGCGACTACGACGCCCTGGGCGCCGCCGACCGCGAACAGCTGGACTGCCCCGAGCTCAGGTGAGGGCCGAGCGGTCACTTCTGCACCATCGAGCAGTCACAAATGACCCACCGACCGGTCGGTGGCGCACCACCGACCGGTCGAGGAGAGATCTGTGCCGGCTCAGCGCGAGATCTGCGCCGGGTCAGCGCGAGATCTGCGCCGGGTCAGCGGGAGATTCGGGCCGGGTCACCAGCCGCGCTCGGAGAGGCGGTGCGGAGCGGGGATCTCGTCGACGTTGAGGCCGACCATCGCCTCGCCCAGGCCGCGCGAGACCTTGGCGACCATCGCCGGGTCGTCGTGGAAGGTGGTGGCCTTGACGATCGCCTCGGCGCGCTGGGCGGGGTTGCCCGACTTGAAGATGCCCGAGCCGACGAAGACGCCGTCGGCGCCGAGCTGCATCATCATCGCGGCGTCCGCGGGGGTGGCGATGCCGCCGGCGGTGAAGAGGACGACGGGCAGGCTGCCGCGCTCGGCGACCTCGGCCACCAGCTCGTACGGCGCCTGCAGCTCCTTGGCGGCGACGTAGAGCTCGTCCTTCGACATCGCCGAGAGCCGGCGGATCTCGCCGAGGATGGTGCGCATGTGGGTGACGGCGTTGGACACGTCGCCGGTGCCGGCCTCGCCCTTGGAGCGGATCATCGCCGCGCCCTCGGTGATGCGGCGCAGCGCCTCGCCGAGGTTGGTCGCACCGCAGACGAAGGGCACGGTGAACTGCCACTTGTCGATGTGGTTGGCGTAGTCGGCCGGGGTGAGCACCTCGGACTCGTCGACGTAGTCGACACCGAGGCTCTGCAGCACCTGCGCCTCGACGAAGTGGCCGATGCGGGCCTTGGCCATGACCGGGATCGAGACGGCCTCGATGATCGAGTCGATCATGTCGGGGTCGGAGGCGCGCGAGACGCCGCCCTGGGCCCGGATGTCGGCGGGCACGCGCTCGAGGGCCATCACCGCGACGGCTCCGGCGTCCTCGGCGATCTTCGCCTGCTCGGCGGTCACGACGTCCATGATCACGCCGCCCTTCAGCATCTCGGCCATGCCGCGCTTGACCCGGTCGGTGCCGGTCGTGGGCTGGTCGCTGGTGGGCTGCTGGGGCGTCTGCGTCATACCCCCGATTCTACGGGCGTTTACCCAGCCGACCGATTCTGCGTCGGGCCCTGGGCACCCGCGGCGGCGTCGGCCGCCACGGCCTGCTTGCGCACCTTGTCGACCCGGTAGACCACGGTCGCGGTGTTGGCCACGGCGAGGATCCACAGGGCGGCGTACATCAGCACCGGCACGCCGAAGATCGCACCCAGGCCGGTGGCGACCAGGATCAGCACCAGCCGGTCGGCGCGCTCGGCGATCCCGCCCTTGGCGTCCATGCCCAGCGACTCGGCGCGGGCCCGGGCGTAGGAGGTGACCGAGCCCATCACCACGCAGTAGAGCGACAGCGAGAGGTAGAGCATCGAGTCGCCGGGGCCGGCGAAGTAGAGGACCAGGCCGCCGAAGACGGCGCCGTCGCCGATCCGGTCGAGCGTGGAGTCCCAGAACGCGCCGAACTTCGAGGAGCGGCCCAGCCGGCGTGCCATCTGGCCGTCGACGAGGTCGCTGAAGACGAAGGCGGTGATGAAGAGGACACCGATCAGCAGCTCGCCCTGGGGGAAGAAGATGAGCGCGCCCGCGGCCACCCCGAGGGTGCCGACGAGGGTCACCGCGTCGGGGCTGATGCCCAGCCTGATGAAGAGCGTGACGAAGGGGGCGAGCACGACGCCCTGCCAAAAGCCTTTGAACCTGTCCAACATGGTGGGCGAAGGCTATCGGTCCTGCGTCGCGGCGTGGCGTCGGGTGCGCCGGAACAGGCGTACAGTCGAGGGATCGGGCCATCCAGGCCCGCCATCAGGGAGTCCGCACATGAGCGACAAGTCGCCGCGGCACGGCAAGTCCCCCAAGTCCACCAAGTCGATCAAGGAGAAGCGGGCCGAGAAGCGGGACAAGCCCTCCTCGACCATCGCCGACCCGATCGTGAAGCCGACCGACAGGCGCCGATGACGGGCCCTGCGCCCCTCCTCACGCTCGGCGTCGTGGCCGGTTCGGCCAAGGAGAACGAGCTCCGCCTGCCCCTGCACCCGATGCTCATCGCCGGGCTCGACGCAGACCTGCGCGAGCGCATCACGCTGGAGACCGGGTACGGCGAGCGCTTCGGCGTCCCCGACACCGAGCTCGTCGACCTCGTGGCCGCCCTGGCACCTCGGGCGGAGATCCTGGCCACGTCCGACGTGGTGCTGCTGCCCAAGCCGCAGATCGCCGACGTGCGCGCGCTGCGCCCCGGAGGCGTGCTGTGGGGCTGGCCCCACTGCGTGCAGGACCCGGAGCTGACGCAGGTGGCCATCGACCGCGGCCTCACCCTCATCGCCTTCGAGGCCATGAACCACTGGACCCGCACCGGGGGCGTGGGGCTGCACGTCTTCCACAAGAACAACGAGCTCGCGGGCTACTGCTCCGTGGTCCACGCCCTCCGGCTGGTCGGGCGCACCGGCCTCTACGGACGCCGCCTGTCGGCCACGGTCATCGGCTTCGGGGCGACCGCCCGGGGCGCGGTCACCGCCCTGAACGCGCTCGGGGTGCACGACGTGACGGTGCTGACGAGCCGGGACGTCGCAGCGGTGGGGTCCCCGATCCACTCCGTCCAGATCCGTCACCTCGACCCGGACGGTCAGGACCCGTCGTTGGGCGTGATCACCGAGAGGGGTCGCGAACCGCTGGCGGACTTCCTGGCCGAGCGGGACATCACGGTCAACTGCACCCTGCAGGACCCCGCAGCGCCGTGGATGTACCTGACGGAGTCGGACCTGGGCGCCTTCCGCCGCGGCAGCGTCGTCGTCGACGTCTCCTGCGACGAGGGCATGGGGTTCGACTGGGCGCGGCCGACGAGCTTCGAGTCGCCCACGTTCGAGGTCGGCGACCACGTCACCTACTACGCGGTCGACCACAGCCCGTCCTACCTGTGGGAGTCGGCGACCTGGGAGAACAGCCAGGCGCTCACCCCGTTCCTGCGCACGGTGCTCTCGGGGCCCGACGGGTGGGACGCGGACGAGACCATCTCGCGAGCCATCGAGATCCGGGACGGCCAGGTGGTGAACCCGGCCATCCTCGCCTTCCAGGACCGCTCCCCGGCCCACCCGCACCGGGTGCTCGCGACCGCCTGAGGGTCAGGCCCAGGCCTGCGCCAGCAGGTCACGGGTCTGGCCCAGCAGCTCGGGCAGCGTCTTGGTGCGCCCGATGATCGGCATGAAGTTCTGGTCCCCGGGCCAGCGCGGTACGACGTGCTGGTGCAGGTGGGCGGCGATGCCGGCGCCCGCGACGTGGCCCTGGTTCATCCCGATGTTGAAGCCGCCGGCGCCCGACGTGGCACGCACGGTGCGCATCGCCGCGCGCGTCAGGTCGGCGATCTCGGCGGCCTCCTCGTCGGTGGTCTCGGTGTAGTCGGCGATGTGGCGGTAGGGGCAGACCATGAGGTGCCCGGGCGCGTAGGGGTAGAGGTTGAGCAGCACGAACGCCAGCTCGCCGCGCCGGACCACCAGGCCCTCGGCGTCGTCGAGACGTGGCACCCGGCAGAAGGGGCACTCCCCCGACGAGCCGTCGGCCGGCTTGTTCTCGCCACGGATGTAGGCCATCCGGTGCGGGGTCCACAGCCGGTCGAGGTCGTCGGGGTGGCCGATGCCGTCCTGGCGCAGGGTCTCGTCAGTCACCCACCGATCCTAGGAGCGTCGCCTCAGACCAGCTCGGGGACCCGCAGGTGGGCGATCTCCAGGCTCATCTCGGCCAGGTCGAGGATCTCGGTGTCGAGGTGGATCACGGCGTGCTCACGCAGCCGGGCGGCGTCCTCCCGGGTCTCCAGCATCGACTCGCGGGAGTCGAAGGCGACGGTGCCGCAGGCCCGCCGGGACTCCTCGTGGGTCATCAGGCTCGCGCCGGCGAACCCCGGCATCGCCTCGATGCGCGGCAGCATCTGCTCCTTCCAGGCACCGACCAGCATGTCGAGGTCGCCGGGGCGGGCCCAGGTGATGCGGCACCAGGCCCCCGGCGCGGTGGGGTGGTCGCGGTGCATCACCGCCACCTCCCACTCCTCCACGTGCGGGCTGCCGCCGAGGATCTTGCCGCCCTCGGCACGCATCGGGCCCAGCGCCTGGTCGCTGGCGTGCAGGGCCTCGAGGTCGCGCCACGAGCTGGTGGCGATGATCCTGCCCAGGTCGCGGTCGGCGACCAGGGACATCCCGACGCAGCCGTCCATCCCGGTCAGCATCGGCATCACCTCGTCGCGGACGAACTCGACGGTGGCGTCGACGGCCCCCGGGTCTCCGGTGATGGTCGTGGATCGTGCGTGCATGACGTGCTCCCTCCTCCGCGAGCGCGCCCCAGCGGCACGGCCGCTCCCCTCCGACTCTCCTCCCGGGCACCGGGGGCGGCAAGGGTCGCGGGATGCCCTCTTCTGGGGACCTCGCGGGGGGTCAGCCCCGGCGCGCCGCCCGCGGCTGTGCGAGCAGCGCCTGGATCTCCTGGTCGTGCTCGAGGTGCACCCCGAGCATGCGCGCGTGCCCCTTGACCAGGTACCAGACCGAGTCGGTGACCAGGGAGACCATGAGCTCGGCCGACGGCTCCCGCTCCTCGCGCGCCATCCAGCGACGTACGGCGCTGAAGACCGCGCCGACGAGACCGAAGACCAGCGGGTCGACCGCGGGCCGGACCTCCTCGTCGAGCTCGACGTCGAGCAGCTCGAGCGCGGTGGTGATCAGCTCGGAGACCGCCAGCGCGATCCGCTCGATGCCGTGGGTCAGGGGGCCCGGGCCGTTGGTCGAGGAGTCCTGCTCGGCCAGGCGGTGCAGCGCGGGGTGGGCGACCGCCCAGCTGACGTACGTCGCCACGATCCGCTCGACGATCTGCGGGATGGTGCCCTCGAGGGTCACCTCGGGCAGCAGCTGGGCGTAGAGCGCGTCGACGATCTCGGCCTGCACGGCCCGGTCGAGGTCGGCGCGGTCGGCGAAGTGGCGGTAGACCACGGTGCGGCTCAGCCCCGCCTCGTCGGCGATCTGCTGCACGTGCACCTCGGCGCCCGGCTCACCGGCCTCGACGACGCTCAGCGCTGCGTCGAGGATGCGCTGGCGGCGCTCCTGGTTGTGCCGGTCCCAGCGGGCCTGGCGGCCGTCGGGGCGCGACGTCGGGTCGTCCGCCATCGTGCCCCCCTCTCGCCGTCGCCCGCCTTCCGGGCCGGAGCGTACCCGTCGGCACCGCGGGCCTCGAGGGCGACGCGCAGCAGCTCCTCGCGCTCGACGATCTTGGCGCGCACCCTCCCGGTCGCGGCACCGCGGCGCCGCTCCTCGGCGTCGATGGCGCGCCAGTCGTCCCGGTCGAGCTCGACCACCCCGCGCGCGGCGAGCAGGGCGGACAGGCCGTCGGGCCCCTCGGCGTCGACGGCGGGCGGGGGGACGAGCCCGGCGTCGAGGTCGTCGAGCAGCGACGCGACGGTCTCGGCCGAGCAAGTCTTGTTGGTGCCGATGAAGCCGGAGGGACCGCGCTTGAGCCAGCCGGCGACGTAGGTGCCGGGGACGACCCGGCCGCCGTCGTGGGGCACGGTGCCGCTGGTCTCGTCGAACGGCAGGCCCGGCACCGGCTCGCAGCGGTAGCCGATCGAGCGCAGCACCAGCCCGGTCGCGACCACCTCGCTCTGCCCGGTCGGGCGCGCGTCGGCGTCGGTGCGCACCACCTCGAGGCCGGTGACCCGCTCCTCGCCAAGCAGCCGCACGGGGGCGGCGCAGAAGCGCAGCACGACGGTGCGCAGCGACGGGTCGGGCTCCCGCGCGGCCAGGCGCGCGAGCACCTCGGCCCGCCGGTCGTCGCCCAGCCCGGCTCCCCCGTCGTCGACCACGACGTTCAGGCGGCCCGCCTCGGCCAGCGCGGCCAGGCCCAGCAGCTCGGGCAGGGTGTACGCCGCGTGGGCGGCGCTGCGGCGGCCCAGCACCACGACCTCGCGCACCGCGCTGCCGGCCAGCGCGGCCCAGGCCAGACCGGCGACGTCGGTGGTGCGCAGCACGTCGGGGTCGGTGGTGAGCACCCGGGCCACGTCGAGGGCAACGTTGCCGTTGCCGACGACGACCGCGCGGGCGCCCGTGGCCGACAGGTCGACGGCGTGGTCCTGGTGGTCGGGGTGCCCGTTGTACCAACCCACGAGCTCGGTCGCCGAGAGCGAGCCCGGCAGCTGCTCCCCCGGCAGGCCCAGGGACCGGTCGGTCGCCGCCCCGACGCTCCACACCACGGCGTCGTAGCGCTCCTGCAGCTCGGCCGCGCTCACGTCGCGCCCGACGTCGACGCCCAGGCGGTAGCGGAAGCCCCGCTCGGTCTCGATCTGCGCGAACAGCTGCTGGGCCCGCTTGGTGTCCTGGTGGTCCGGCGCCACGCCGGCGCGCACCAGGCCGTACGGCGTCGGCAGCCGCTCGAGCACGTCGACGCTGACTTCGGGGTGCTTGAGCAGCTCGTCGGCGGCGTACAGACCGGCGGGGCCGGCCCCGACCACCGCGACCCGCACGGGGCGCGGCTGGCGCAGGCGTCGCTGCGGCGGCACCACCGCCACGGGGGTGCGGTCGGGGTGCGGGAAGACGTCGAAGTAGCCGGCGTTGATGTCGAGGTAGGCCAGCTCGTCGTCACCGAGCGCGGTGTGCGGCTTGATCGCGTCGACCGGGCAGGCCGTGGCGCACGCTCCGCAGTCGACACACCCGTCGGGGTCGACGTACAGCATCTCGGCGGTCGCGAAGCCGGGCTCCCCCGGCGCCGGGTGGATGCAGTTGACCGGGCACGCCACCACGCACGAGGCGTCGGCGCAGCAGGAGCGGGTGACGACGTAGGGCACGGTGCTCCCCGTTCAGGCCGCGGCGGAGGCAGGCTCGCCGCGGAAGCGCGAGGGGCGGCCGTCGATGTCCATGCGCCGCCACAGCCAGCGGGCGACCCGGTTGCGGCGCATCCCGGTCTCGTCGGCGAGCATCCGCACGTCGCCGAAGAGGTCGCGCAGGAACTTCTGCGACTCCGGGGAGTCCCAGTAGACCTCCGCGGCCACGTCGTCGGGGATCGCCAGCTCGCGGCGCACGCTGCGGCTCGGCACGAGGATCTCGTTGCACAGCCACTTCATCAGCACGGGCACCGCGACCGAGATGACCCCCCGCTCGACGCGGGAGAGGCGCTCGGCGTTGTGCTGGAGGTACTGGTGGGCGAAGCCGATGTGGCGGGCCTCCTCGGCGACGTGGATCTGCATGATGCGGCGCAGCAGCGGGTGCATGTCGTCGCCGGCGCGCAGCACCGACTTCTGCACGTGGTCGATCGGCTCCTCGCCGGCCAGCACCCCGAAGAAGAAGCCGAAGGGCACCCAGCGCGCGGCGAGCGGCAGGACGGGCGCCATCGCCCGGAAGAACCGGGAGCCGCCCCGCGCGTCCACGCCGGTGCGGTTCACGAACTCCTGGAACATCTGCGTGTGGTGGCACTCCTCGGTCGCCTCGTGGGTCGCGTAGCGGAACTCCGCGGAGCCGTTGGGGCGGCTGAAGGCGTAGTTCATCAGGCCGCTGATGAGGATCTGCTCGAACTGCAGGCCGACCTTGGTGATCCGGGCCTGGTGGTAGAGCCCGATCCGCACCTGGTGCTCCAGCGGCAGCGAGCGGTACCACTCGGTGCGCCCCATCACGTCGTGGCTGGGCAGCACCCAGCGGGGGTCCTCGGGGTCGACGGTGTTCTCGGGGGCGTCCCAGTCGATGTCGAGGAAGGCGTCGAAGTGCTGGTGGACCGAGGCCTCGGAGAGGGTGCGCAGCCGCTGCTCGTAGGTGGGGGTGGCGTCGCTTCGGAGAACGGTCATGCTCCGAGGTTAGTGAGACACCGTGTCGGTGTAAATAGTTAGCGCGACACGATGTCGCAGACGCCCCTCGGGGCGACCCTCAGAAGGCGTGGAACCAGGTCGGCGCCTCCGTGTCGGTGCCCGGGCAGGTCACGTTGAGGTCGCGGTCGTCCTCGACCCACTGGCCGATGGCCGCGCTGCCGCCCTGCACGACGTACGACGCCCCGCAGCGGCGCAGCGCCTCGGCGCGCGAGGTCGGCCCGGCGGCCCGCCACTCGGGCACGTCGCCCAGCGTCAGGTCGCCGACGGCCTGGCTCCACAGGTATGCGGTGGAGTAGATGCCGATCCGGTAGCCCTTCTCGACCAGGCCGTTGCGCAGGCCCTCGACGACGGCGGCGTTGGCGGCCAGGTCGTCGGTCCACTCCCAGTCGCGCACCGGCTCGACGTCGATCCAGATCAACGGCGCCGGGAGCCCGGCGTCGCGCATCGTGGTGATGTTGAAGAGCGCCTGCTGGTAGCCGACGTTGCGCTGGGCGGCGTACGGGTCGTCGGGGTCGTCGGTCGGGTAGGGCCCGCGCCCGCCGAGCTCCTCGAGGGTCTCGGCGTCGGGGTAGCTGGCCACCGCGTAGGCGCCGGCGAGCAGGCCGCGCTCGCGCACCCAGGCGACCTGGTCGGCCAGGCAGGGGTTGGGGAAGAAGGCCGGGCCGTTGGTCAGGCCCATCACCACGAAGCGGGCCGAGTCGAGCGGCATCGGCAGCCCCAGGGTGCGCCGCTCGGGGATGCCCTGGCCGCGCGGGCACTGCGGCCAGCTGATGTCGCCGCCCTCGACGGGGGCCCGCAGCCCGGGCGGGAGCTCGGCGGCCTTCTGCTCGGCCAGCGCAGCCAGGTCGGACATGGCGGCACGCTCGGCCTGCTCCTCGAGGTCGTCGGGGACGTCGGGGACCGTCAGCTCCTCGGCCGGCTGCGAGCGCTCGGGCCGCGCGTCGGGCGCCGGGTCGGCGGGCGGCTCGGCGACGCCGCCGCAGGCGGCGAGGACCAGCCCCAGGAGGAGTCCCGGGGCCAGACCCGCCGCGGTGCGGGGCGCGCGCCTCACCGGCTCAGACCTGCTCGCGCGACTCCACGGCGGCGCGCACCCGCTCGATGGCCTCCTCGAGCGGCACCCCGTTGTCCTGGCGGCCGTCGCGGTAGCGGAACGAGACGGCCCCGGCGGCGATGTCGTCGTCGCCGGCGATCATCATGAACGGCACCTTCTGCAGCTGCGCGTTGCGGATCTTCTTCTGCATCCGGTCGTCGGAGTCGTCGACCTCGACCCGCAGGCCCAGCGGCTTCATCCGCCTCGCCACGTCGTGCAGGTAGTCGGCGTGCCGCTCCGCGATCGGGATCGCCTGCACCTGCACCGGGGCCAGCCACGGAGGGAAGGCGCCGGCGTAGTGCTCGACGAGCACGCCCATGAACCGCTCGATGGAGCCGAACTTGGCGGAGTGGATCATCACCGGCTGCTGGCGGCTGCCGTCGGGGGCGACGTACTCGAGCGCGAACCGCTCGGCCGAGGGCTGGTTGAAGTCGTACTGGATCGTCGACATCTGCCAGGTGCGGCCGATGGCGTCGCGCGCCTGCACCGAGACCTTGGGGCCGTAGTACGCCGCGCCGCCCGGGTCGGGGACCAGCTCGAGGCCGGTGCCGACGCAGACGTCCTCGAGCACCTTGGTCGCGACCTCCCAGTCCTCGTCGGAGCCGATGAACTTGTCCTTCGAGGCGTCGCGGGTCGACAGCTCGAGGTAGAAGTCGTCGAGCCCGAAGTCGCGCAGCAGCCCGAGCACGAAGTCGAGCAGGTGGCGGATCTCGTCGGGCGCCTGCTCGGCGGTGACGTAGGAGTGCGAGTCGTCCTGGGCGAAGCCGCGCACCCGGGTCAGCCCGTGCACGACGCCGGACTTCTCGTGGCGGTAGACGCTGCCGAACTCGAAGAGCCGCAGCGGCAGCTCGCGGTAGGAGCGCTGCCGCGAGCGGTAGATGAGGTTGTGCATCGGGCAGTTCATCGCCTTGAGGCGGTAGTCCATGCCGTCGACGTCGAGCGCGGGGAACATCCCCTCGCCGTAGTAGGGCAGGTGCCCGGAGGTGTGGAAGAGCCCCTCCTTGGCGATGTGCGGGGTGCCGACGTACTCGAACCCCTCCTCGATGTGCCGGCGGCGGACGTAGTCCTCCATCTCCCGCTTGATCACCCCGCCCTTGGGGTGGAAGACGGGCAGGCCGGAGCCGATCTCGTCGGGGAAGCTGAAGAGGTCGAGGTCGCGCCCGAGCTTGCGGTGGTCGCGCCGCTCGGCCTCCTCGATGCGGTGCAGGTGCTCCTCGAGGGCCTCCTTGGACTCCCACGCGGTGCCGTAGATGCGCTGCAGCTGCTTGTTCTTCTCGTCGCCGCGCCAGTACGCCGCCGCGGAGCGCATCAGCTTGAAGGCCGGGATGCGCTTGGTGGTGGGCAGGTGGGGGCCGCGGCACAGGTCGGACCAGGCGGTCTCGCCCTTGCGGTCGAGGTTGTCGTAGATCGTCAGCTCGCCGGCGCCGACCTCGGCGGAGGCGCCCTCGGCGGCCTCCTCGGCGTTGCCCGAGCCCTTGAGCCCGATGAGCTCGACCTTGTAGGGCTCGTGGGCCAGCTCGGCGAGGGCGTCGGCGTCGGTGGTGACGCGACGCGAGAACTTCTGGCCCTCCTTGATGATCTTGCGCATCCGCGTCTCGATCTTGGCCAGGTCCTCGGGCACGAAGGGGGTCTCGACGTCGAAGTCGTAGTAGAACCCGTCGACGACCGGCGGGCCGATGCCGAGCCGGGCGTCGGGGAAGAGGTCCTGGACGGCCTGGGCCAGCACGTGCGCGGTCGAGTGGCGCAGCACGTCGCGGCCGTCGGGGCTGTCGATGAGCACGCCCTCGACCTCGTCGCCGTCGGACAGCTCGTGGGCCAGGTCCTTCAACTCACCGCCCACGCGGGCCACGATCACGGCCGGGTCGTCGGCGAAGAGCTCCCACGCCTTGGTGCCCGTCGTGACCTCCCGCACCTCACGCTCACCGGCGTGGACGAGGGTGATCTTGAGGTCGGACACGGGGTGCTCCGTTCGTGGTGGGGCCCGGGTGGGCTGACCGCGCGATCGTATCCAGCACGGGAGGCGATCGACGCATCGGTTTCTGCGACTCCCGGCGCGAGGGCGCGGGCGCGCTGGGCCGGGACCCTCAGGAGGTGCGGTCGAGGATCAGCCGGACCGCCTCGTCGGGCGCGTCCCACTGCGGGAAGTGCCCGCACTTCTCGAACCAGTGCAGCTCGGCGTCGGGGAAGGCACGGACGGCGCGCTCGGCCTGACGCGGCAGGGTGACCCGGTCGCGGCGGCCCCAGCCGATCGTGACCAGGCCGGGGACGGTCCCCGCGGGCGCGCCCTCCTGCTTGGGTCCCTTGGTGAGGGCGTCCAGGGCCGCGTCGGTCGACGGGGCGTCGGCCAGCCCCAGCACGTCGGGCAGCACGGTGTCGGCGTCCAACGCCCAGGGCCGCGCGGAGAGCTGCGCCAGGAAGGCGGTCCGGCCGACGCGGGTGGCGAGCAGGGAGGGCAGCGCCCCGCGCAGGGCGCGGACCAGGGCGATCGAGGGCCGCAGCGTGGCGCCGAAGAGCGCCAGCTCGCGATCGGTCCAGAAGCCGCCCGGGTCGAGGGCCACGGTGTCACCCCCGACGCCGCGGCGAGACAGCTCGAGCACGATCCGCGCGCCCATCGACTGTCCCGTCGTCGCGACCTCGCCGAGCCCCTGCTCCTCGATGAAGTCGGCGACGGCGTCGGCGAGCTTGGCGATGGACAGCGCGGCGAGGGGCGGGCTCTGGCCGAAGCCGGGCAGGTCCACCGCGATCACCTCGCGCTCGGCCGCCAACGCGTCGATGATCGGCTCCCACGAGCGCCAGCCCGCGCCGAGCCCGTGGACGAGGAGCAGCGGCGCGCCCGTGCCGCGTCGTACGTGGTGCAAGGTCATCTCGTCACGGTAGACGGCAGGTGGTGGGTGCTCGGAGACCTCGGTGGGCGCGCACCGGTCTCTCGACGCTGCGCGCCCGTTCCCAGCGGCCCTCGCCGGGACTACTGTCTCGAGGGTGGCCCCCGACGCCGACAGCACGTGGGTGGCCGACATGCCGGCCGCCTACGACCGGCACCTCGGCCCGGTCTTCTTCGCGCCGTACGGCGAGTACCTCGCCGCCGCGCTGGTGCCGCTCGCCCCGCGCCGGGTGCTCGAGCTCGCGGCCGGCACCGGTCGGGTGACCGGTGCGCTGGTCGCGGCGCTGCCCGGGGCAGAGGTCGTGGCCACCGACCTGAACCCCGCGATGGTGGCGCTCGGGGCGAGCCGGGTGCCGGGGGCCAGCTGGCAGCAGGCCGACGCGCTGTCGCTGCCCTTCGAGGACGGTCGCTTCGACGCGGTGGTCTGCTCCTTCGGCGTGATGTTCTTCCCGGACCGGGTCGGCGCCCTGGCCGAGGTGGTCCGCGTCCTCGTGCCCGGGGGCACCGCGCTGCTGACGACCTGGGACTCCGTCGAGACCCACCCCTTCGCCCACGCCGTCGTCACCGCCCTGGAGCGGGTCCTGGACGACCCGCCGACCTTCGTGGTGCGGGTGCCCCACGGCTACCACGACCCCGGTCAGATCGAGGCCGACGCGTGCGCAGCGGGGCTGCGGTCGGTGAGCGTCGAGCCGGTCGAGCTCAGCGGGACCGCTGGCTCGGCACGCGACGTCGCGCTGGGCGTGTGCACCGGCAGCCCCCTGCGGGTGGCGCTGGAGGAGCGCGGTGACCTGACCGGGTTGACCGACGAGGTCGCCGCGGTCACCGAGGAGCTGCTGGGCGCCGGTCCGGTGACCGCAACCATGCGCGCCTACCTGGTCACCGGCCGGCGATGAGCTGCCCAGCCCTCGACCCTGCCCTCGACCCGCCCCTCAGCCCGCCCGTCGGGTCTGGACCTGCTCGACACCGGGCTCGGGTCGGGGCTCGACCTCGCGCTGCTCCCGGGCGTGGTCGGCGGCGAAGGCGGAGGTGACGGTCTTGACCGCCTCGGTGAGCTCGCCCGGGATCACGAACCAGCCGTTGCCGTTCTCGGCGAGGCGGGGCAGCATCTCGAGGTACTTGTAGGCCAGCACCTGCGGGTCGGCCTGGTTCTCGTGCACGGCCCGGAAGACCCGCTCCAGGGCCTGCGCCTCGCCGTCGGCCTCGAGGATCTTGGCCTGCTGACGGCCCTCGGCGGTGAGGATCAGCGACTGGCGCTCGCCCTCGGCGTGCAGGATCAGCGCGCGCTTGTCGCGCTCGGCGCGCATCTGCTTCTCCATCGCCTCCTTGATGCCGCTCGGCGGGTCGATGGCCTTGATCTCCACCCGGTTGACGCGGATCCCCCAGCGCCCGGTGGCCTCGTCGAGCACCTCGCGCAGCCGCGAGTTGATGGTCTCGCGGGAGGTGAGCGTGCTCTCGAGGTCCATCGACCCGATCAGGTTGCGCAGCGTGGTGACCGTGAGGTGGTCGATGGCCTGCAGGTAGTCGGCCACCTCGTACGCCGCCGCCCGCGGGTCGGTGATCTGGTAGTAGAGGACCGTGTCGATGGCCACGACCAGGTTGTCCTCGGTGATCACCGGCTTGGGGTCGGAGGAGTAGACGTGCTCGCGCACGTCGAGCTTGGTGTTGACCCGGTCGACCATCGGGATGAGCAGGTTCAGACCCGGTTGCAGGGTCCGCTGGTAGCGGCCGAACCTCTCGATGTTGTAGCGCCGGGCCTGCGGGACGATGCGGATCGACGACGCCACCACGAAGGCGACGAGGGCGGCAAGGACGGCGATCGGGATCAGCAGGTCCATCGGTCTCACTCTTCTCTGTGCTCGGGTTCCGGCAGCGGCTCCGGCAGTGGGTCGGGCAGTGGGTCGCGCGGGTGCACGAGGGCGGTGGCGCCCTCGATCTGGAGGACGTCGACGCGGACCCCTGCCGGGATGACCAGGTCCTCGTCGTAGGCGCGCGCCGACCAGTCCTCCCCCGAGAGGTGCACCAGTCCCCCGGTCGCGCTGACCTCGCGGGTCACGTACGCCGACCGGCCCACCAGGGCGTCGCTGCCGTCACGGGTGGGCGGGGGCCGGGTCAGCTGCCGCTTGGCGACCGGGCGCAGCGCGACGAGCCCGACTCCGCCGGTGGCGGCGAAGGCCAGGAGCTGCAGGGGGAACGACGCCCCGAGCCCGGCCACGACGGCGGCGACGAGGGCCGAGCCCGCCAGGAGGCCGAAGACCAGCGTCAGCGTGGAGAACTCGGCCACGCCGAGGACTACCGCTGTCACCAGCCAGAACAACCACCACATGAGATCACCCATCCGTGAGTGATGTGGTGCCATCGTACGTCGGCGGCGTGAATCCGGCCCGCGTCGCGCGGCACCGGACCCACGCCTCTCAGCGCAGGTCCTTGGTCATGAACGTCGTCGGCGCGAGCACCCCGTCGGGGTCCGCGGCGTAGTCCGGCACGACCCCGACCCGGACCCACCCCCAGCGCTCGTAGACGCGCTCGGCGACGCTGCCGGTCTGGGTGTCGAGCAGCAACCGGGTCCGCCCCACGTGCCGGGCGTGCTGCTCCAGGGCGCCCATCAGCGCCGCGGCGTGCCCGGAGCCGCGGCTCCTGCGGTGCACCAGCAGCTTGGCCACCTCGGCACGGTGCCGGGCGTTGTCCTGCCCGGCGAGCGAGAGCTGCACGCACCCCTCGATGCGGCCCGCTCCCCCGCGAGCCACCCAGGTCCGGGTCGCGGGTGCGCACAGCGACGTACGCCACCAGTCGAGCGCCCGGTCGAGGGCGAGAGGACGCCCGAACCCGACGCTGGCCCCGCCGTCGACGCAGTCCCTCAGCACGTCGGCCAGCTCGTGGACCAGCGTGTCCTCGGGCCGCGCCGGCCCCTGGGCCAGGGGGAGCAGCTCGATTCCCACGGACGCATCATGCAGGTTCGGTGAGTCGCCGGCGAGTCCAGCGTGGTGGACGAGCAGGGCCACAGAACAGACGATCCCCTCCGACGAGGTCGGAGGGGATCGTGTTGAGGTGGGCGATACTGGGTTCGAACCAGTGACCTCTTCGGTGTGAACGAAGCGCGCTACCACTGCGCCAATCGCCCTTCTGCCCGACGGATCGCTCCGCCGGATGCACCCGGGGGTGCGGTCGCAGACTTTAGCGCATGCCGGGCGAGGCACTCACATCCGGGTCGAGCAGCTCCGGCTCGCGCCTGCGCCAGGTCGCCGCGGCCGCCAGCGTCAGCGGTCCCGGCGCGCCCAGGTCGCGCCCGTCCCAGTGGGAGACGGGCTGGACGTCGCGGGTCGTGGAGGCCAGGAAGACCTCCTCGGCCTCGGCGAGGACCTCGATCGGCTCGTCGACCTCGCGGGCGCCCACCCACTCGATGACCAGCGCCCGGGTGACACCGGCCAGGCAGCCGCTGGCCAGCGTGGGGGTGCGCAGCTCGCCGCCGACGGCGTAGAAGACGTTGGACCCGGTGCCCTCGCACAGGTGTCCGGCCAGGTTCGCGAAGACCGCCTCGTCGGCCCCGCGCCGCTTCGCCTCCGCGAGCGCCACCACGTTCTCGGCGTACGACGTCGTCTTGAGCCCGGCGAGCGCCCCCCGCTCGTTGCGGGGCCAGGGCACCGTGGCGACCCGGGCGGCCGGTGCGGCCTCCTCGAGGGGCACCAGGACGACCGCGACCGTGGGCTCGGCGTCGCCGCGGCCGGACCCGAGCGGTCCGGGGCCCCCGGTGACCGTGATGCGCAGGCGACCCAGCGGCAGCGGCTCGCCCTCCAGCACGGCCGCGATCCCCTGGCGCACCAGCGCGTCGTCGGGGGCCGGCAGCCCGAGCCCGAGAGCGCTCACCCGCAGGCGCGCCAGGTGGCGGTCGAGGGCGAAGGGCCGGCCGTCGACGACCTTGACGGCCTCGAACACCCCGTCCCCCACCGTGAAGCCGTGGTCGCTGACCTGCACCACCGGCTGGTGGGGGTCAGCGAGCTGATGTCCGTTCACCCAGGCGCGCACAAGAGCCACTGTAGGCGCCCCTGCAGGGAGCAGAAGCCCGCTCCACGGGCGTTGTTGGCCGGCTCGCCACGCCGCCGACACCCGGATTTGGCACGTCCTGGGGGTTGGGCTAATGTTCCTGTCGCAGCCCGGGGGAAACCCCAGGCGGCAAGCGGACGTAGCTCAGTTGGTAGAGCGCAACCTTGCCAAGGTTGAGGTCGCGAGTTCGAGCCTCGTCGTCCGCTCGGAGAGGTCTCTCTCTTGGTTAGACCTCCGTGGTGGAGTGGCCGAGAGGCGAGGCAACGGACTGCAAATCCGTCTACACGGGTTCAAATCCCGTCTCCACCTCGGGCGATTGGCGCAGCGGTAGCGCGCTTCCTTGACACGGAAGAGGTCACTGGTTCAAACCCAGTATCGCCCACCAGTTCCACACAGAGGCCGGTCTCCTTCGGGATGCCGGCCTTCTGCTTTTCCTGTGCCAGCTGACCCACACCCTCGAGGTCACATCAAGGCCACGCACGATCACGCCGGCGGTCCACTCAGCGAAAGCACGTCGTCGACCCCTCAGGCTTTACCGTACGTTTATGACGCGTAGCCGCATGGCCACCTTGGGGGCCTCACTCATCTTCACCACCTCCATCGTCGCCAGCACGAACGGCGTCGCGCAGGCTCATCACGCGAACTACTACGGCGACTCCGCACGCAGCGTGGCAAAGCACATCGGATGCAAGAAGTTCTCCGGCAACGGGGGCGGCGAGCTCAACAAGGACTCGGGCGTCTGTTGGCTCAAGGGCAAACGCGTCAACGTCATCACGTTCAAGGGCGCAGTGCAGCAGGGTGAGTGGAACGGTGCGGCCAAGGTGGCTCTGCCCAGTGATCACTGGTGGGCCAACGGCAAGGGAGCACTCGTCACAGCCAGGAACGGGAACAAGTCGGCGGCGCAAGTTGGCGCCAAGGCCCTGCCGGGCAAGCTGGTCAAGGCCTACTAGACGGTTCGAGGTCGCGCGCACCTCACCTTCAGGCAGGCAGCATCCCTGACCGCCTCCCCTCGTAGAGGTCAGCTGCGCCGAGGAGGGCGACGTCAGTGGACGAGGCACAGAAGGACGGTCTTCACAGCCTCCGTCCGAGCAGGTACAACGCTTCGGGACGGGCCCAGCACCCGGGATGATGGCGAGCCCCTGGCACCCCGGCTGGAGCAGTCCCTGACACGAGCTGGGTCTGCTGTTCCTGGACCTTGGTCCCGCCACCCGGTGCCCTCCGACCCGAGCCCCTCGAGGCGAGGCCGTCCGAGACTGGTGGCATGGAAGCCGTCTCCCTCGTCCGACTGGGCCACGAGCACCTCAGCAGAGCCGCCGGCGCGACCGCCGGACGCAGCAGCGTCACCGTCCACGGCGGTCAGGGCTACGCCCTGCACCAGACCCTCATCGCCCTCGCGGCCGGGCACGGGCTCGACGAGCACCGCCACACCGGCGAGGCCACCCTCCAGGTCGTGCACGGCACCGTCGACCTGGTGACCTCCGACGAGACGGTGCGGCTGCGCACGGGCGACCACGCCGTCGTCCCTGCTGCGGCGCACAGCGTCGCCGCCAGCGAGGACAGCGTCGTGCTGCTGACGACCACCGCCGGGCACTGAGACACCCCTACCACCGGCAGCGGTCAGCGGGTCTCGAGCTCGAGGGTGCCTTGGCGGGTGACGGCGTAGGTGTGTCCGTGCTGGTCGTGCCAGAGGTAGTCGCCGTGGTTGGTGCGGTGGTAGGTCCAGTGGCCGTGGGTCTTGTTGCGGTGGTGGTGCCTGCACAGGGGTGCCAGGTTGGCTGGGTGGGTCTGGCCGGGTGGGCCGCCTTCGTCCATGGGGATGTAGGCGGTGATGTGGTCGAGGTCGCAGCGGGTGGCGGGGGTGTCGCAGAAGGGGTGCACGCAGTGGGTGTCGCGGCGGGTGACCAGGTCGCGCATCCACCGGGGCGGGTCGTGGGCGTCGATGGCGTCGGTGCGGGCCATGTCGAGGACCGGCAGCACGGTGACCGAGGCCCCGGCCAGCCAGTCGCGGATCGTGGCGAGGGTGGCGGGGCCCAGCCCGAGCACCCGCCCGACCTGGGCGCTGTGGCCGGTGAGGTCGCCGGTGAGGTCGTCGGTGGTGATGTCGATGGCCAGCCGTACCCGGGGGCGGGGTGCGCCGAGGCCGTCGAGGACCTCGGCCAGGGCCCGGATCTGGCGTACGCCGAGGTCGCGCTGACTGTCGGGGTTTGCGTCGGGGTCTGCGGGTGGGGCGGTGGTGTCGGTGATCAGGTCGTGCAGGCGCTGCAGGGTCGGGGTGTCGCCGGTGATCGCGAGCCAGGACGTCCCGGCCCACTGGCGGCCCTCACCGGCGCGGTGGTGGCGCAGCGTGATGCCCCACTCGTGGACCCGGGCGTGCTCCTCGGCGTCGGTGAGGGTCTCGGGGTCGTACAGGGCGGCCGCCTCGGCGACCGCGCGGTCGATGCGGGTGGGGCCCACGGAGTCCACGAGGGGTGCCAGGACCGCATCGACGTGCGCGGCGGCCTCGACCGAGAGGCCTTGGGTGGCCTTCGCGACCCGACGCGCGCGCCACAGCGCGACGTCGAGGGACTCCACCCGGGCGTGGATCCTGGGCAGCCGGTGCCGCAGCTCGAGCGCCTCGCCCATCAGCGAGGTGGTCGCGGCCGGTGACATCCGCATCACCGCCGCCAACGGCTCGGCGGTGAACTCCGCCACCGCCGGGACCCCCTCGCCACCGATCCAGGCATCGCAGTCCCAGACCCGGTCCTGCTCGCCCCACGAGAGCCGCTGGGAGTCGTCGAGAGCGGGGTGCAGGTCGCACCAGCGCAGCACCAGCCGCAACCGGCGGCGCTCGGCGCGACGTACCTCGACCTCGGCCTCGCGGGCCACCTCGAGCAGCCGGTCAGCGTCGAGGTCGTCGACCTCGGAGAGCTGCTCGTGGCTGGGCTGGTCCATGACCCGATTTTACTCGAACAAATGTTCGACCACAAGGGCTTCTCCCTAACCGAGAGGGAGTTGTCAGAGGCGTACGGCGGGCCCTGGCTGCCCACAGGGTGGGCGCCGGCCCCGGTGCACGTTGGCGAGCCGCGAGGCCGTCTGGACAGCTCCCTGGATTTTGCCGTCGAGGTGGAGAACTCCCTGCGCGGGACGGCACCGACGGGTGAGGATCGGTGCCGACGCCGCCACCACAGTCCCCCCTGGTGGTAGCGGTCCGAGGCGCTCACCCGGCCGTCTCCGGCGCGTCCCCGCCGGAGACGGGTCAGCGCTCGTGGCCCGTCGGCCATCGAGGCCGACACAGCTGCACCGCGCCAGTCACATGCGTCACTTGAGTCACACCACGCACTACATTGCGGGGATGCCCAGGTCCACCGCGCTCCGCACCACCCTCGCCACCACCGCCGCCGCGGTGGCGCTCAGCCTCGCGCCGGCAGCACCGACCGCAATGGCGGCCCCCGCCCCGGCACTCCCAGGGACCGCAATGGCGACCTCGATGGCGACCTCGATGGCACCCGTCCGCGCCAAGGCGCGGCACGACCGCGGCTGGGCCGAGCTGACGACGTACCGGCGCGCGATCCTCGAGGGCTGCCGACCGCCGCGTGACGGCGCGTTCCGTCGCCTCGTGCTGCGCCTGCGCAACGCCCACGACAAGCGGCTGCGGCGCGCCGAGGTCACCTTCAAGGACCGGGCCTACTCGCTGCCCTGGAGCGGCGACAGCCGCACCCCGTGGGTGCGCGCCGGCCGAGCCGCCCCGCTCGCGCACGTCTCGACCACCGGCCGACTGGTCACCCAGCGGTTCCGGGTCCGCCTGCGCACCCGCCACGACGTGAGCCCCGCGCGCTCGCTGCGCTGGAGCGACGTGCCGACGTGCCGGCGCGGCCGGCGCCACTGAGGCTCACAACGGGGTGAGGCTCGAGCCCGGGAGCCACTCCTGCACCAGGCCCCACGAGCCCGGCCGCACCCGGGCCGCGTAGACGACCAGGCCCTGCCAGCCGTCGGGGCTCTGCCGCCACTCCAGCAGCAGCCCGGGCCGCTTCTCGCCCTCCTCGTCGAGCGGGTCGCCCACCCAGCAGTGCCGCGCCGGGCAGGGCGAGGTCGGCGTACGCCGCGCGGGGGCGGCCGCGGGAGCGGCGCGGTCGCTGCGTCGGCGCTCCCCGAGCGGCACCCCGCTCCCCCGCTTGTTCATCCCGCCGGCCATCCCCCGATCCTCCCACAAGATCGAACGTGCGTTCGACCCTCGGGGCGGTCCGTGGACCGCGCGACCGGTCCGATACCGTCGGTGGCGTCCTGCCCCGAGCCGACCGAGCCGACAGACCCGATCAGCGGAGGAACACCCGTGCCGAGCACACCCCACCCGACCCGTGCGGTCACCTGGCTGGCCCCCGTCGCGGTGGCGCTGCTGGTCGCGGCCGTGCTGGTCGTGCCGAGCCTGGCGACCTCCGACGACGCCCCCGACGACCGCACCCGGGAGATCGACCGGGTCGCCGCCGGCGGCAAGAGCTGGTCGACGATGAAGACCTACAAGCGCGCCAAGCTCCAGGCCTGCCGACCGGCGACGGCCGAGGGCTACTCCCACCTGCTGGTGCGGATGAACAACAAGCACCGCACCTCCGAGCGCCGCGTGGAGGTCTGGGTCAAGGACGCCTCGACCGCTCCCTTCTGGACGGCGGCGGCGCACAGCGGCTGGGCCGCGGCCGGCAAGCGCAAGGTGTTCGCCCGCTTCAGCAGCACCGGTGACCTGGCCAAGCAGAAGGTGCGGGTCAAGATGCGCACCCACCACGGCTCCAAGCGGTTCACCTACTTCTCCTGGGACCGCGTCCCCACCTGCTGAGGCCTCACTCCGCGTCGGTGGCGGCGTCCTCGTTGTGGGTGCCCGGGCGCGGTGCCCACGGCAGCTCCTTGGCCGGGCGCACGACGATCAGGCGGTCGCCGCGGGCCAGCTGGCTGACCACCGGGTCGAAGTAGCGGTAGACCTTCTCGTCGCGCACGACCGAGATCACCTGGTCGGGCAGCGACTGCGGCTGGCGGCCGACCTCGCTGACGAGCAGCTCGCGCTCGGCCACCTCGAGCCCGTCGCCGTAGCTGAGCAGGTCCTCCATCACGGTGCCGAGCGTCGGGGAGACGCTGGAGAGGCCCAGCAGGCGCCCCACCGCGTCGGAGGAGGTGATCACCGAGTCGGCGCCGGACTGGCGCATCAGCGGGGAGTTCTCGTGCTCGCGGACCGCGGTGACGATGTAGGCGTCGGGGTTGAGCTGGCGCACCGTCAGGGTGGCCAGCACGTTGGAGTCGTCCCGGTCGGTGGTGATGATGACCTGCTCGGCGTCGGCGACGCCGGCGCGGCGCAGCACCCCGCGGCGCGTGGCGTCGCCCGAGACGACGGCCAGCCCGTCGGCGTGCGCGTCCTGCATCGCCACCTCGCTGGGGTCGACGACGACGATCGCCTCGCGCTGCAGACCGTTGTTGAGCAGGGTCTGCACCGCGCTGCGGCCCTTGGTGCCGTAGCCGATGACGACGACGTGGTGGTCCATCTTGTTCCTCCAACGGGCGACGCGGAACATCTCGCGGCCCTGCGATGCCAGCACCTCGATGGTCGTGCCGATCAGCAGGACCAGGAAGGCGATGCGGGCGGGGGTGATGACGAAGGCGTTGATCAGCCTCGCCGAGTCGGTGACCGGCGAGATGTCGCCGTAGCCGGTCGTGCTCAGGGTGACGGTCGTGTAGTAGATCGCGTCGATCAGGCTGATGCCGGGGTCGGGACCGGTGCCGTCGCGGTAGCCCTTGCGGTCGAGGTAGACCAGCAGGACGGTGCCCACGAGGATCGCGAGCGCCGCCAGGAGTCGTCGCGACAGCTCGAACCACGGCGAGCGGACCGGCTCGGGCAGGGAGATGGTCCCCCGCTCGCGGCCCTCGGTGGGGTCACGGGGCTGCTCGGTCACACGGGCGAACCTACTCGACGGGTTCCTCCAGCGGTGCGAGGCGGTCCCGCGACATGCGGGCCCGCAGCCGCTGGACCAGCTCGAGGCGGGCGCGCGTGGTCGCCGACTGCGGGAAGACGGTGTCGAAGGCGGCGTTGACGGCCGCGCCGATCAGCACCGCCAGCGCCAGCAGGTAGAGCCACAGCAGCACCGCGATCGGGGCCGCCAGCGGACCGTAGATCGAGCGCGACTCGGCCGCGGTGACGGTCAGCACCCAGCGCAGCAGGTACGAGCCGCCGATCCAGGCCAGCAGCGAGAAGGTGGCCCCGGGCAGGTTGAAGCTCCAGTTGGTCCGCACCGGCACCGAGAGGTGGTAGAGCGTGGCCAGGAAGCAGATGCACACCGCCACCACCACCGGCCAGTAGAAGGCCATCAGCACGTCGACGCGGTTGGGCAGCACCTGGCGCACCATGGTCGGCCCCGCCACCACCAGCGGCAGCGAGATGACGCCGGTGAGCATCGCCAGCACGTAGAGCACGAAGGACAGCGCCCGGGTCTTCACGATCCCCCGGTGCCCGCCCAGGCCGTGCATCACGGTGATGGTGTCGACGAAGACGTTGAGCGCCCGCGAGCCCGACCACAGCGCGAGCACGAAGCCGAGCGAGATGACGTCGAAGCGGCCGCCCTCCAGGACGTCGTCGATGGTCTTGGCGATGACGTCCTCGACGGCGCGCTCGGTGAGCAGCCGCGAGGAGACCTCGAGGATCGCCCGGCGCACGTCCTCGACCTGCGCGGGCGTGAACTGGTCGGAGACGTAGCCGACGCCGCCGGCCAGGGCGAAGATGAGGGGCGGCACCGAGAGCACCGCGAAGAAGGCCGCCTCCGCCGCCAGACCGGTGACCCGGTAGCGCAGGCAGGCGCCGGCGGTGGTGACCACCAGACGCCACACGAGGTGGGCGACCCGTCGTGCCCGGGCCTCGAGCGCCTCGCGCAGCTGGAAGGTCCCACCGGTCTGCGAGGCCATGCGCCTACGGTATCCGCATGCAGACCTCCAGCAGCGCGCGCGCGGACCTGCGCGTCGTGACCAACCAGGCTCCCCCGCTCACCGGCCACAACGTGGTCACCGCCGACGCCGCCCTCACCGAGGGCGTGCTGCGCCACGGCACCCAGGAGACGCTCGACAGCATCGTGGGTCTGGGCGCCGAGGCCGGGTCGGCCGAGGCCCGCGAGCACGGCCAGCTCGCCAACGAGCACCACCCCGAGCTGGTCCCCTACGACCGCTACGGCCACCGCATCGACGAGGTCGCCTTCCACCCCTCGTGGCACTGGCTGATGGAGCGCGCCGTGGGCCACGGCCTGGCCGCCACCCCGTGGGAGGAGCAGGCCGAGGGCGCCCAGCACGCCCACCTGCGCCGCGCCGCCGGCTTCATGGCGTGGTCGCACACCGAGCCGGGCCACGGCTGCCCGATCTCGATGACGTACGCCGCGGTGCCGGCGCTGCGCGCCGACGAGGCGATCGCCAAGGAGTGGACCCCGCTGCTGGCCTCGCGCCGCTACGACCCGGGCGTGCGCAACCCCAGCGACAAGCTCGGGGCGCTGGCGGGCATGGGCATGACCGAGAAGCAGGGCGGCTCCGACGTGCGCGCGAACGTGACGCGGGCGCAGCCCTCGGGCGGCCTCGACGGCACCTACACGCTGCACGGGCACAAGTGGTTCACCTCGGCGCCGATGAACGACGTCTTCCTGGTGCTGGCCCAGACCGACGGCGGGGTCACCTGCTTCGTGGTGCCGCGGGTGCTGCCCGACGGCACCCGCAACCAGCTCGACGTGGTGCGCCTCAAGGACAAGCTCGGCAACCGCTCCAACGCCTCCTCCGAGCTGGAGATGGACGGCACGGTCGCGGTGCGCCTCGGTGACGAGGGCCGCGGCGTGCGCACCATCATCGAGATGGTGGCCGCCACCCGCCTCGACTGCGTCCTCGGATCGGCCTCGCTGATGCGCCGCGCGGTCTCGGAGGCCTCCTGGCACGTGACCCACCGCTCGGCCTTCGGTTCGCGGCTGGTGGACAAGCCGCTGATGCAGAACGTCGTGGCCGACCTGGCCGTGGAGTCGGAGGCCGCCACCGCCCTGGCGCTGCGCCTGGCCTCGGCCGTCGACGGCCTGGCCGACCCGCACGAGGCGGCGCTGCGGCGCATCGCGCTGCCGCTGGCGAAGTTCTGGGTCTGCAAGCGCACCCCGATGATGGTCGCCGAGGCCCTCGAGTGCCTGGGCGGCAACGGCTACGTCGAGGAGTCGGTGATGCCGCTGCTCTACCGCGAGGCGCCGCTGAACTCGGTGTGGGAGGGCTCCGGCAACGTCAACGCCCTCGACGTCCTGCGCGCCCTGGGCCGCGAGCCCGAGGTGCTCGACGCCTGGATCACCGAGGTCGGCCGGGCCCGGGGCGGCGACGCGCGCCTCGACCGCGCCATCGAGGACACCCTGGCCCTGATCGGCTCACTGATGGGCGAGCCGGAGGCGATGGAGCGGGGCGCACGCCGCCTGGCCTCGCGGATGGCCGCGGTGCTGCAGGGCTCGCTGCTGGTGCGCTTCGCCCCGCCCGAGGTGGCCGACATCTTCTGCGCCTCCCGGCTCAGCCCGTCGTACGACGGCGTGCTGGGTGCGCTCGACGGCGGCGACCTGCGCGCGGTCGTGGAGCGCACCACCCCGACCCTGGGCTGAGCCCGGGGCCGGGGTGGTCAGCCCGGGTCAGCCCGGGTCAGCTCGGGTCAGCTCAGCTCGAGGCCCGGGTAGAGCGGGTGCTTGTCGAGCATCTCGGCCGAGCGTGCCTTGACCTTGTCTGCGACACCGTCGGCGAGCACGTACGACGCCTTGGACTGCCCGCCGGCCTTGGTGGTGCCGGGCTGGGTGTTCGAGAGCACCTCGACGATCAGGTCGGCGACGGCGTCGAACTCGTCGTGGCCGAAGCCGCGGGTGGTCAGCGCCGGGGTGCCCAGGCGGATGCCCGAGGTGTACCAGGCGCCGTTGGGGTCGGCGGGCACCGAGTTGCGGTTGGTGACCACGCCGGCCTCGAGCAGCGCCGACTCGGCCTGGCGGCCGGTGAGGCCGTACTTGCTGACGTCGACCAGCACCAGGTGGTTGTCGGTGCCGCCGGTGACCAGGTCGGTGCCGCGGGTCAGGAACCCCTCGGCCAGCGACTTGGCGTTGTCGGCGACCTGCTGGGCGTAGCCCCGGAAGGAGTCCTGGCGGGCCTCGGCGAAGGCGACGGCCTTGGCGGCCATCACGTGCGAGAGCGGGCCGCCGAGCACCATCGGGCAGCCGCGGTCGACGCTGGGGGCGTACTCCTCGGTGGCCAGCACGATGCCGCCGCGCGGGCCGCGCAGCGACTTGTGGGTGGTCGAGGTGACGATGTGGGCGTGCGGGACGGGGTCCTCGTCGCCGGTGAACACCTTGCCGGCCACCAGGCCGGCGAAGTGGGCCATGTCGACCATCAGCGTCGCGCCGACCTCGTCGGCGATCTCGCGCATCTTCGCGAAGTCGACCCGGCGGGGGTAGGCGGAGTAGCCGGCCACCAGCACCAGGGGCTTGAACTCGCGCGCCTTGGCCGCGACCTTGTCGTAGTCGAGCAGCCCGGTCCCGGGGTCGGTGCCGTACTGCTGCTGGTGGAACATCTTGCCGCTGATGTTGGGGCGGAAGCCGTGCGTCAGGTGGCCCCCGGCGTCGAGGCTCATGCCGAGCAGGCGCTGGTTGCCCAGCTCGCGGCGCAGCTCCTCCCAGTCGGCGTCGGTGAGCTCGTTGACATTCTTGGCCTGGGCCTTCTCCAGCCACGGGCCCTCGACGCGGTGCGCCAGGATCGACCAGAAGGCGACCAGGTTGGCGTCGATGCCCGAGTGCGGCTGCACGTAGGCGTACTCGGCACCGAAGAGCTCCCGGGCGTGCTCGGCGGCGATCGACTCGACGGTGTCGACGTTCTGGCAGCCGGCGTAGAACCGGTGGCCGACGGTGCCCTCGGCGTACTTGTCGCTGAACCAGGTGCCCATCGTCATCAGCACGGCCGGCGAGGCGTAGTTCTCGCTGGCGATGAGCTTGAGCGAGGCACGCTGGTCGGCGAGCTCGGCGCGGGTCGCCTCGGCGATCCGCGGCTCCACCGAGGCGATGACCTCGAGTGCCTGGGAGTAGGCGCTGCTGGACAGGCGGGACAGGTCGTCGGTCATGGCCCACAGCCTACGCAGCGCGCGGGGCGCGGGCTCGCGGCCCGGCGGCGTACGGCGGTCCCGGCAGTGTGACCTGCGCCGCAGTCGGGCGCCCGTTGAGCGCAACCGCCGGGCGTGGAGTCCAGATGTCGGGATCGCCATCTCACTGCATGAGATTTCGTCTTGTGAGACCAGGGTCCAGAAGTTGAGACTGTCTGCCATGAGCCTCGCCGAGACCCACATCTACCTGGTGGTCCGCCGCCACGTGGACCTCGGGCGCACCCGCAGCGCCATGTGTCGACCTTCCTGAGCCGCCCCACTCCCGCGCAGCCCCCACGTCGGCCGCGCACCCCGCTCCCGAAGGACAACCTGATGACCGAGCTCCTCACTCCCCCGGCCTCTCCTGCTCGCCCGCGGCCCAAGCGCGGCGAGGGCCAGTGGGCCCTGGGCTACCGCGAGCCGCTCAACAAGAACGAGCAGGCCAAGAAGGACGACAACCCGCTCAACGTGCGGGCCCGCATCCTGCACACCTACTCGCGCCGCGGCTTCGACTCGATCGACCCCGCCGACCTGCGCGGCCGGTTCCGCTGGATGGGCCTCTACACCCAGCGCGCCCCCGGGTTCGACGGCGGCAAGACCGCGACGTTGTCCGAGGAGGAGCTCGACGCCCGCTTCTTCATGATGCGGGTGCGCACCGACGGCACCCTGCTGGGCGCCGAGGCCGTGCGGGCGCTGGGCAGCGTGGGCGTCGACTTCGCCCGCGACACCGCCGACGTCACCGACCGCCAGAACATCCAGTACCACTGGATCCGCATCGAGGACGTGCCGCAGATCTGGGAGCGGCTCGAGGCCGCCGGGCTCAGCACGCTGGAGGCCTGCGGCGACTCGCCCCGTCCCTTCCTCGGCTCGCCGCTGGCCGGCGTGGCCGCCGACGAGATCATCGACGGCACCTCGGCCCTGGCCGAGATCAACCGCCGCTACATCGGCGACCCCGAGTACGCGAACCTGCCGCGCAAGTTCAAGACCGCCCTGACCGGGCACCCCTCGCACGACGTCTCCCCCGAGACCAACGACATCTCCTTCGTCGGGACCGTGCACCCCGAGCACGGCCCCGGCTTCGACCTGTGGGTCGGCGGCGGCCTGTCGACCAACCCGATGCTGGCCCAGAAGCTGGGCGTGTGGATCCCGCTCGACGAGGTCGCCGACGCGTGGGCCGGCGTCGCCGCGGTCTTCCGCGACTACGGCTACCGCCGGCTGCGCTCGCGGGCCCGGCTGAAGTTCCTGGTCTCCGACTGGGGCGTCGAGAAGTTCCGCGAGGTCCTCGAGAACGAGTACCTGCACCGCCGCCTCGTCGACTGCGAGTCGCCGCAGACCCCGCGGGCCCACCGCGACCACATCGGCGTGCACGACCAGGTCGACGGGCTCAAGTACGTCGGCGTGGCCCCGGTCGTGGGCCGCATCTCCGGCACCACGCTGGTCGAGCTCGCCGACGTCATCGAGGAGTTCGGGCTCGCCGGCGCCCGTCTCACGGCCTACCAGAAGATCGTGCTGCTGGGCGCCGACCCGGCCCGGATCGAGGACCTCGTGGCCCGGCTCGACGCCATCGGGCTCTCGGCGCGCCCGTCGGGCTGGCGCCAGAACACGATGGCCTGCACCGGCATCGAGTTCTGCAAGCTGGCCATCGTCGACACCAAGAACCGCGCCCGCGACCTGGTCGCTGAGCTCGAGCAGCGCCTGCCCGACCTCGACGTGCCGATCAGCATCAACGTCAACGGCTGCCCCAACGCCTGCGCGCGCACCCAGGTCGCCGACATCGGGCTCAAGGGCCAGCTGGTCACCCACGAGGGCGCCCAGGTGGAGGGCTTCCAGGTGCACCTGGGCGGCGCCACCGGGCTGGGCGCCAACTTCGGGCGCAAGCTGCGCGCCCACAAGGTCACCAGCGCCGGGCTCGGCGACTACGTCGTCAACGTCGTCTCGCACTACCTCCTCGACCGCACCGGCCCCACCGAGCCGTTCGCCGACTGGGTGGCGCGCGCCGACGAGGCCAGGCTGCGCGGGGACGCCCCCGAGGTGCCCGCATGAGCGAGCGCGCGGTGCCCTACCAGTGCCCCTACTGCGGCGACGACGACCTGCGCCCGCACGAGGTGGTCGACGCCGACGGCACCGTGAGCTCCCCGCACGGGCAGTGGGCCTGCCGCTCCTGCCTGCGCGCCTTCTCGCTCAAGATGATCGGCCAGCTGCGCCCGGAGTCGCTCGTCGACGGCGGCCCCTCGTGAGCACCGCCGCCACCCGTGCCGCGCGGGCCAACCGCGCCACCAGCACCGAGGGCCGCAGCCCCGAGCAGCTGCGCGAGATCGTGTCGCACTGGGGGGCCGAGCTCGAGCTGGCCCCGGCCGAGACGATCATCGAGTGGGCCGCGGCCACCTTCGGCGACCGCTTCGCGATCACCTCCTCGATGGGGGACGCGGTGCTGGCGCACCTCGCCTCCAAGGTCGTGCCCGGCATCGACGTGGTCTTCCTCGACACCGGCTACCACTTCGTCGAGACCATCGGCACCCGCGACGCCGTCGAGGCCACCCTCGACGTCACCGTGCGCACCGTGCACCCCGAGCTCAGCGTCGCCGAGCAGGACGCCGAGCACGGCGCCGACCTCTTCCGCACCGACCCCGACCGCTGCTGCGCGATGCGCAAGGTCGAGCCGCTGCGCCGCACGCTCGCGTCGTACGACGCCTGGGCCACGGGGCTGCGCCGCGCCGAGACCCACGACCGCGTGATCGCCCCGGTCATCGGCTGGGACGCGCGCAAGCAGAAGGTCAAGGTCTCCCCCATCGCCCGCTGGTCCGACGAGCAGGTCGAGACCTACATCGCCGAGAACGGCGTGCTGGTCAACCCGCTGGTCCACGACGGCTACCCCTCGATCGGCTGCTGGCCCTGCACGCGGCGCGTCGCCCCCGGCGACGACGCCCGCAGCGGCCGGTGGGCCGGCACCACCAAGACCGAGTGCGGGATCCACGTATGACCCCCCGCCACCCCGCGCTCCAGCACCGCACGACCGACCCGAGGAGGTCCCTCGCATGACCGCTCCCGCCCTGGTGGCCCTGGCCCACGGCAGCCGCGACCCCCGCTCCGCCGCGACGATCGGCGCCCTCGTCGACGAGGTCCGGGCCTCGCGCCCCGACCTGCGCATCGAGAAGGCCTTCCTCGAGCTGGCCAAGCCCTCCTTCCAGACCGTCGTCGACAAGCTGGTGCGCGCCGGCCACGACGAGATCGTGGTCGTCCCGCTGCTGCTCACCGAGGCCCACCACGCCACGGTCGACGTGCCGGCCGTCATCGAGGCCGCGACCGCGCGGCACCCGCACCTGCGGATCCGCGCCACCAAGGTGCTGGGCCTGGAGAGCTCCTTCCTCGAGGTCCTCGACGTGCGGATGCGCGAGGCGCTCAAGCGCTCCCGGGTGCGCGAGCTCGACGCCCTGGTGCTGGCGGCCGCGGGCTCCAGCGACGCGCTGGCCAACCAGAGCGTCGCCCGGATGGCCCGGCTGTGGGGCGCGCACCACAAGCTGCCGGTGACCGCGGCGTTCGCCTCGGCCGCCCCGCCGGCCGCCGGCGAGGCAGTGCGTGCCTTCCGCGCCCAGGGCCGACGCCACATCGCCGTCGCCTCGCTCTTCCTGGCCCCCGGCTTCCTGCCCGACCGCGCCGCCGAGCTGTCGCTCGAGGCGGGCGCGATCGCGGTCTCCGAGCCGCTGGGCGCCCACCCCGAGATCGCCCGCACGGTGCTGGCGCGCTACGCCGTGGGCGCGGTCGAGCTCGTCCCGGTCTGAGCGCCGGCGGTGAGCCGGCAACCGTTCTCGACGACCGAACGGTGGCCGGCTCACCGCTGACCCGTGCCTCGCGGCGGGGCGCAGCTCAGCGGACCAGCCGCTCCAGCAGGTGCTCCAGCTGGCGGGCCGGGTCGCGGGTCAGGCCACCGTGCACCGGCCCCGGCTGGAGCACGGTGCTGCGGGGCGCCTTGAGGAACCCGAAGCGCTGGCTCAGCGGGTGGCCGGCCGCCGCGCCCGCCGCGGCGTCACCGGCGCAGACCCCGCGCACGGTCTCGAGCGCCTCGCACACCCGGTCGAGGTCGAGACCGGGGTCGAGCGCGGCCAGGCGCTCGCGGTCGACGTGCCAGGCCGCGTCGAGGTAGTCGTGGGCCTGGGCGTAGACGACGACGCCGACGTTGAGGAACTCCTCGCGGTCCACGCGCGGCACGCAGCGCAGCGTGACGTACTGGTAGGCGACGGGGCCGGTCGGGCTCATCGGGCGCCCCCCACCGCGGTCGGCAGCCAGGCACGCGTCGCGAGCCGGGCGGTGAGCAGCTCGACGTACGCCGCGCGCACCTCGGCCGGCGTCCGCGCGCCCGGCACCGGCTCGAGCCACTCGTCGGGCACCTGCGCGAGCACCTCGGGCAGGTCGTCGGCGCCGAGCTCGGCGCGCACCGCCTCGTCGACCGCGGCGAGACGGTCGAGGTGCTCGTGCAGCACGTGGTCGTCGACGTTCCAGGGCTGCTGGGCGAAGCGCTCGGCGGCACCGGCGCGCTCGAGGCTGCCGCCGGGCCAGCCGTGGTGGAAGTAGAGGGACGCGCCGTGGTCGATGACCCACAGGTCGTCGTGCCAGACCAGCAGGTTGGGGTTGCGCCAGGACCGGTCGACGTTGGCGGTGAAGGCGTCGAGCCACAGCACGCGGGCGGCCTCGTCGGGCCCGGACCCCGAGGGCAGGGTGCCGTCGAAGCCGAACGAGCCGGGCAGGAAGTCGACACCCAGGTTGGCCCCGACGCTGGCCCGCAGCAGGTCCTGGACCTCCTCGTCGGCCTCGTAGCGGGCCAGCTCCTCGTCGAGGTCGAGCACCACGAGTCGCGGGGTGCGCAGCCCGACCCGGCGGGCGAGCTCGGCGACGACCACCTCGGCGACCAGCACCCGCAGGCCCTGACCGGCCCCGCGGAACTTGCACACGTAGGTGCCCAGGTCCTCGGCCTCCACGATGCCCGGCAGGCTGCCGCCCTCCCGCAGGGGCGTGACGTAGCGCGAGACCGCCACCCGCGACAGCCCGCTCACCTCACCGGCTCCTCGTCGAGCAGCCGCCGGCGCTGGGCCTCGACGTCGACGTCGGCGTCGGGCCAGGTCGGGCCCAGGTGCACCAGCGTGTCGCGCAGCAGCAGCCCGACGGCGAGGTTGCGGTACCACTTCTTGTCGGCCGGGACGACGTACCAGGGCGCGACCTCGGTGTTGGTGCGCTCCAGCGCCGTCTCGTAGGCGGCGCGGTACTGCGGCCAGAGCTGGCGGTCGTCGATGTCGACCGGGTCGAACTTCCAGTGCTTGTCGGGCCGGTCGAGACGCTTGAGCAGGCGCTCGCGCTGCTCGTCGGGCGAGATGTGCAGGAAGCACTTGAGCACCGGGGTGCCCTGGGCGAGCAGCTCGGCCTCGAGCTCGTTGATGGCGTCGTAGCGCCGCTCGACCTCGTCGGCCTCCACGAGCCCGCGCACCTTGGCCACCAGCACGTCCTCGTAGTGGGAGCGGTCGAAGACGCCGATGCGGCCCGGGGCCGGCAGCGCCCGTCGCACCCGCCACAGGAAGTCGTGGGCCAGCTCCTCCTCGGTCGGCGGGCCGAAGGCGGTGACCTCGATGCCCTGGGGGTCCACGAGCGCCACGGTGTGGCGCACCACCCCGCCCTTGCCCGAGGTGTCCATGCCCTGCAGCACCAGCAGCACGCTGCGGGTGCCGCCGCTGCGGCCCTCGGCGTAGAGGCGCTCCTGCAGGTCGCTGAGCTCGGAGCCCAGCTCCTCGAGCGCCTCCTTGCCCTCGGACTTGCCGCCGTCGAAGCCGGGGGTGGCGTCGGTGGGCAGCGCGGTCAGGTCGACGGGGCCCGGGGACAGGCGCAGGTGCTCGGCGATCACGCGGGGCATCCTGCCACCTGCCGTCTCACTCCTCCGGCTGGTCCGGCTGCTGCTCGTCGGGGCGCTCGCGCCCGGCGAGCTCCTCGCGCACCACGCAGAAGGCCAGCGAGGAGCCGTAGCCCTTGCGGGCCAGCATCCCCACCAGGCGTCGGGTCGCGGTGGTGTCGTCGACCCGGGCCACCGAGCGCAGCTTCTTGCGCACCAGGACCCGCGCCGACTGCTCCTCGTCGTCGGGGTCGACGTCCTCGAGCACCTCCTTGACCAGGGCGTCGTCGACACCCTTGCGGCGCAGCTCCTGGGCCAGGGCCCGCGGCGCCAGCCGCCGACCCGTCGCGTGCTCCCCCGGCCCGCGCGCGGCGACCCAGGCCCGGGCGAAGGCCTCGTCGTCGACGAGCCCGACCTCCTCGAAGCGGTCGAGCAGCCGGGTCGCGATCTCCTCGGGCACCAGCTTGGCGGCCAGCTTGTCGGCCAGCTCCTTGCGGCTGCGCGCCCGCCCGGTCAGCTGGTCGAGCAGGATGGTGCGCGCGACCGACTCGGGGTCGGCCTCCGGGCCGTCGGCGGCCGGGTCGGCCGGCACCGCCGGTGGTGGGCCCGCCGGCTCCTCGCGCTGGGTCCAGGCGTCCACGCCGAGGGACACGTCCCCCGCCCAGTCGGGCGGCGGACGGTCCTCGCGCAGGTCACCCACGTCGTCGTGCCTCCGGCTCAGAAGTCGTCGACGCCCACCGGGTCGGCCTCGGCGGGCGCCTCGGCGTCGACCTGCGGGCCGACGCCCAGCTTCTCGAGGATCTTCTTCTCCAGCTCGTTGGCCAGGTCGGGGTTGTCGCGCAGGAAGGTCCGCGCGTTCTCCTTGCCCTGGCCCAGCTGGTCGCCGTCGTAGGTGTACCAGGCACCGGCCTTGCGCACGAGGCCCGCCTCGACGCCGACGTCGATCAGGCCGCCCTCGCGGCTGATGCCCTTGCCGTACATGATGTCGAACTCGGCCTGCTTGAAGGGCGGCGCGACCTTGTTCTTGACGACCTTGCAGCGGGTGCGGTTGCCGACCATGTCCTGGCCGTCCTTGAGCGTCTCGATGCGGCGCACGTCGAGGCGCACCGAGGAGTAGAACTTCAGCGCGCGACCACCGGTGGTGGTCTCGGGCGAGCCGAACATCACGCCGATCTTCTCGCGCAGCTGGTTGATGAAGATCGCGGTGGTGCCGGAGTTGTTGAGGGCACCGGTCATCTTGCGCAGCGCCTGGCTCATCAGGCGGGCCTGGAGGCCGACGTGGCTGTCGCCCATCTCGCCCTCGATCTCGGCGCGGGGCACCAGCGCCGCGACCGAGTCGATGACGATCAGGTCGAGCGCGCCCGAGCGGATCAGCATGTCGGCGATCTCGAGCGCCTGCTCACCGGAGTCGGGCTGGGAGACCAGCAGGGCGTCGGTGTCGACACCGAGGTTCTTGGCGTACTCGGGGTCGAGGGCGTGCTCGGCGTCGATGAAGGCCACGATGCCGCCGGCACGCTGGGCGTTGGCCACCGCGTGCAGGGCGACCGTCGTCTTGCCCGAGGACTCCGGGCCGTAGATCTCCACCACGCGCCCGCGCGGCAGGCCACCGAGGCCCAGGGCCACGTCGAGGGCGATCGAGCCCGTCGGGATCACCTCGAGGGGGGCGCGCGTCTCGTCACCGAGGCGCATCACCGACCCCTTGCCGAACTGCTTCTCGATGTTGAGCAGTGCGGCGTCGAGCGCCTTGTCGCGGTCTGCACCAGCCATGATGTCTCCGTCCGTGGGCGGCGCCTGCGGCACCGCGGTCGTTCCAGTTGTCTGTCGTCGTGGCCGACGCTAGAGGGGCCCACCGACAAGCCCGGACCTGTCGACCCGGGCCTGTGGAGAACGGTGTCCCACACGCCACCTGTACGACCACAGTATGCCGAACACCTGTTCGAGGTGGGACGTCAGGTCGGCGTGTCGCCGCCGCGTCGCGTGCGCCGGGTCACCAGCACGCGGGCCGCCACCACCAGCAGCACCACGAGCACCACCAGCCCCGCGAGCACCAGCCAGCCGGCGACGTAGTCGCGGTCGAGCAGGGTCTCGTTGGTCGGGTCGGTGCGCCGCCCGAACCCGCCCAGCACCGGCACCGCCACCAGCGTCAGGCTGCCCAGCACCACGCCCCCGGCCGCCACCGGCCCCCGCGCGACGCGCGGCACCAGGCGGGCCAGCACGAAGCCTGCCACCACGAGCACCGCCGCCAGCAGCACGTCGTGCACCAGCACCGCGCCGCCGGCCCACACGGCCGCGTCGAGCACGTCGGCCGGTTCGCGGCGCGACCACAGCAGCCAGGCGCCGTACGCCGTCACGGCAGCACCGAGGGCACCGAGCACCAGGCGCCCCGGGCCCACCGCGCGCACCCCGCTCACGTGCGCACCTCGATCGTGCCCAGCCACTTGGTCTGGAGCACCCCGGGACGGTTGGGGGCGATCAGCCGGGCCGGGTAGCCGTGGTCGATGTCGAGCTCCTCCCCCGCCAGCCCCAGCGCGACCAGGGTGCGGTCGTCGTCGGCGAAGTTGGCCGGCAGCAGCGTCACCCGGAAGGGCCCGGACTCCTGCAGCGAGCGGAGCACGACCTCGGAGCCCGGGGGCGCCTCGACCAGGTCGAGCAGGTCGCGCAGGCGCACCCCGCTCCAGGTGCCCGAGGCGCTCCAGCCCTCGACGCACGCGATCGGCAGCTCCTCGCTGCGCTGCGGCAGGGCCAGCAGGTCCTCGCGGGTCAGCGACACGCTGCGCGCGCCGTTGACGACCTCGAGGCGGTAGCCGGGGTCGCGCGCCAGGTCGGTGACGCCCGCGTCCTCCGCGGTCTTGTTGACGGGCACGCCCTGCGGGCCCTCGCCCGAGCGGACGGCCAGGACCGAGACCCGGCGCAGCCACGGCACGGTCGAGCCCGCCGTGGCCAGGACCACCGCCCCGGTGGCCACCCAGGTCGCACGCAGCAGCCCGCGGCGGCTCAACCGGCCCTCGTGGTCGCCGTGCTCGCTGCGGTCGTGGGTGGTGTCGTCGACGTCGTGGCCCAGCGCGTGCCGGATGACCGGCAGCTTCACCGCGACGTGCAGCACCAGGGCCCCGATGGCGATCCAGGCCATCGCGTAGTGGGTGGAGCGGAAGGAGAAGGCCCAGGGGTACCAGTGGCTGACGTTCTGCAGCCCGGTGACGAGCAGGAAGAGCGCGGCCCCCACGAGCAGCAGGATGGACAGGCGCTCGGCGAGCTCGACGACCAGGCGCCGCAGCCGCAGCGAGGGCCGGGCCAGCAGGAGCGGGTAGACGGTCCAGAGCTTGACCAGCAGCAGCGGCACCGCGGCGGTGCCGCTGATGACGTGCAGGCCCTGGGTGAGGCGGTAGCCCCAGGCCGGGCTGGTCGGGAAGGGCACCGGCTGGGACGGGTTCTGCGCGTAGTGGCTGACCAGGCCGGTGAGGAAGGCCACGGCGAAGCAGACGCCGAGCACGGTGCCCACCCGCGCCGAGACCGCTGCGCTGCGCAGCCGCGAGGAGAACGACGTCTCGTCGGGCAGTGCCGCCGGGCTCGGCAGCCGCGGCGGGGTCATCGGTCGGCCTGCAGCACCGCGGCCCAGCGCCGCCCGCTGCCGACCGACCGGCACGACTCGACCCGCAGGCCTGCCTGCGCGGCGACGTCGTGGACGTCGTCGACGCCGAGCACCGACCACAGGAACGGTCGGCTGCGCGCCTCGCCGGTCTCGAGGCTGACCCACCGGGTGCTCAGCGCCACCCCGGGCGCCGCCACCTCGACCACGACGCGGCCACCGGGGCCGAGCAGCGCGCCCGCCCGGCGCAGCAGCGCCACCGGGTCGCCACCGATGCCGACGTTGCCGTCGGCCAGCAGGGCCGTGTGCCACCGCCCCTCGCCGGGGAGGTCGTCGTAGAGGTCGCGCAGCATGGCCAGCGCCCCGCGACGCCTGGTCTGCTCGACGGCCTCGGGCACCACGTCGATGCCGAGCACGGCGTGGCCCAGGCGCGCCAGGGCCGCGGCCATCCGACCGGGCCCGCAGCCGATGTCGAGGGTGGGGCCCTGGCACAGGGCGAGGAGGGCCAGGTCGTCGGCGTCGGCCTCCCGGGTCCACTCGCCCATCGGCAGGTCGGAGGGCCCGCCGTCGAGGCCCACCACCCGGCAGGGCGTGCCCTGCAGCGCCATCGCGAAGACGCTGGTGAAGGGCTCGTCGCGCACGCTCACGGCGCCACCAGCCCCCGCCACGCGCCGGCGAACCGGCTGCCGGGGGCGATCTCGCCCAGCACGGCCTCGGCGTCGTCGACCGTGTCGACGTCGCGCAGCACCCGGGTGCCGCCCACGGACAGCCCGGCGCCCTCCAGCGCCGCCCGCGTGTCGTCGTACGTCGTCGGGGTGGACATCTCGACGCCGGCCAGCACGCTGGCGGCGGCCGGGTCGCGCAGGGCGAGCACCCACCAGCCGCCGTCGTCGGCGGGCCCGAGCACGGCGTCGTGCGTGGCGAGCGGTGCGGCAGCGTCTAGCAGCAGCCCGGCGGTGACCTGGGGGGTGTCCATGCCCACCTGGACCACCGGGCCGGGTCCGCTGGCGGCCACCGCGGCGTGCGCGTGGGCGAGGCGCTCGTCGAAGCCGTCGCCGACCTGGGCGGTGGTGCGCCATCCGCGGGTGGCGGCGAGGATCTCCTCGCCGCGCACGGCCCCCGTTAGGTCGCCGGCGAGGCTGAGGTGGCAGTGCTCGGCGCCGACGGCGGCGCTGGCCGCCTCGAGGGTGTCGAGCAGGCAGGCGGCGGCGACCTCGGCGGCCACGTCGTCGCCCACGTCGGCACCGAGGCGGGTCTTGACGCGACCCGCGACCGGGGCCTTGGCGACGACCAGGACCCGCAGCGGCGCCCCGCCGGTCACGAGAGCACCCGCCAGAAGTCGCGGGCGGTGCGCAGGGTCCCCTTGACCGAGCCGGAGACCTTCGAGCGGGTGCCCTCGGCGCGGGGGTGGTAGGCGACGTCGTGCTCGCTGACGCGCCAGCCGGCCAGCGTGAGCTTCTGCAGCAGCTCGACGGGGTAGCCGAAGCGACGGTCCTCGACGCCGAGGTCGAGCAGCGCCTGCCGGCGGGCGACCCGCATGGGGGCGATGTCGTGCGCGTCCATCGTGATCCTCCGTCTCAGCCAGGCGACGATCAGAGCGTTGCCCATCCGCGCGTGCCAGGGCCACACCCCCCGGGTGACCGGTCGGCGCCGCCCCACCGCGACGTCGGCCCGACCGGAGACCACGTCGTCGAGCAGCACCAGCAGCTCGTCGGGGTCGAAGCTGCCGTCGCCGTCCATGAACGCGACGTAGTCGTGGGTGGCGGCGAGCAGGCCGGCGTGGACCGCGGCGCCGTAGCCCGGCACACTCTCGTGCACCACCGTGGCCCCCAGCCGCGCGGCGACCTCGGCGGTCGCGTCGCGCGAGCCGTTGTCGACGACGACGACCGCGAACTCGGACGGCACGCGGGGCAGCAGCGCCTCGAGGGCGGGCGCCTCGTCGCGGCAGGGCAGGACGAGGTCGGCGAGGGGCATGGCTGGGAGCCTAGACGGGCGCGTCCCACCCCCCTCGTGGCCGCGCCTCTAGGGTCTGGGCATGCCCACCCGAGCCACCGAGCCCGCCCAGCGCTCCCGCGCCGCCTCCACGGGGCTCGTGCTGACGCTGGTGCTGGTCGTGGCGGCCTTCGCGCTGCCGGTCCTGCTCGACTGGGAGACCTGGAGCCGGGCGAGCCGTTCGGCGCACCCGTGGGCCTCACCGCCGCTGCACGGCTTCTGGGACCCCAAGCTGCTCGGCCCCGGCACCGCCCCGGCCGTCCTGGTCGCCGTCGTCGGGCTGGGCTGGTTCCCCCGCTTCGCCGCGACGGCGTCGTGGGGCCGGCTGCTCGTGGCGTCGTACGCCGTCGCGCTGGCGTGGATGCTCTCGCTCGCGTTCGTCGACGGCACCGAGGGTGTCGCCCGGGTGCTCGACCACTCCTCGGAGTACCTGCCCAGCGCCCGCGAGGTCGACGACGTGCCGGAGATGCTGCGCACCTACGTCGACCGGATCCCCTACAGCCACCCCGACAACTGGCCCACGCAGGCGGCCGGCCACCCGCCGCTGGCGCTGCTGTTCTTCGTCGGGCTGGTGCGCGTGGGCCTGGGCGGCTCCTTCGCCGCCGGCATGGTGGTCACGCTCGTGGGCGCCACGACGGCGCTGTCGGTGCTGGCGCTGCTGCGCACCCTCGACGCGGAGGCGCTGGCACGCCGCGCGGCCCCCTTCCTGGTCCTCTCCCCCACGGCCGTCTTCATGGCCGTCTCGGCCGACGCCGTCTTCACCGCCATCACCGCGGCCGGGCTCGCCCTGCTGGCCCGCGGGGCGGTGGCCGGCGGCCGGGCCTGGATCGGCTGGTCGGCGGCCGCCGGCCTCGTGCTGGGCTGCAGCGTGCTGCTCTCCTACGGCATGGGGCTGATGGGCGCGGTCGCCCTCGCGGTCCTCGTCGCGGCCCGCTCGTGGCGCCCGCTGCCCGTGGCCGTGCTCGCCGCGCTGGTGCCGGTGCTGGCGATGGCCGCGGCCGGCTTCGCGTGGTGGGAGGCCTACCCGGTGCTCACCGAGCGCTACTGGGACGGCATCGCCGGCGACCGGCCGGCCTGGTACTGGATGTGGGGCAACCTGGCCGCGCTCGCGGTCAGCGCCGGACCGCTGGTGGGCGCCGCGCTGGCCCACGCCGGCGCCCGGGCGCGGCTGCTGCGCGACGACGCGCTGGGGCCGGGCACCCGCACCGTGGCCGTGCTGGTGCTCGGGGCGGTGGTCGCGGTCGCGGTCGCCGACCTGTCGCGGATGAGCAAGTCGGAGGTCGAGCGGATCTGGCTGCCGTTCATGCCGTGGCTGACCATCGCCGCGGCCCTGCTGCCCGGCGCCTGGCGGCGCTGGGGCCTGGGGCTGCAGGTGGGCTGGGCGCTGGTGGTCCAGCACCTGCTCTACACGTCCTGGTGAGGAGGCCCGGTGCCCCCCCTCGGGCCTCCCCTCAGTCGCGCAGCGGCGCGGTGGCGAAGGCGGGCAGCCCCTCGTCGGGGTGCACGCTCGCGGTGAAGCCGAGCTCGTCGGTGGCCCGCTGGGGCGAGGCCACGACGTGCCGCACGTCGCCGAGGCGGTAGCCGCCGGTCACCTCGGGCTCGATGTCGCTGCCGGTGCCACGCGCGACGAGGGCCGCGACGTCGCGGATGCCGACCGGGTGGCCCGAGGCCACGTTGTAGGCCCGGTGGTGCCCCTCGGGCGCCTCGCGGACCGCGTGCAGCGCCGCCACGTTGGCCCGGGCCACGTCGTCGACGTGCACGAAGTCGCGCACCTGGCGTCCGTCCTCGAAGACCTGGGGCGCCTCGCCGCGCTCGAGCGAGGAGCGGAACATCGCCGCCACCCCGGAGTACGGCGTGTCGCGGGGCATCCGCGGGCCGTAGACGTTGTGGTAGCGCAGCGACACCGCGGCGGCGCCGGCCTGGCGCACCCAGGCGATGGCGTAGTGCTCCTGGGCGACCTTGCTGGCGGCGTAGCTCGACCGCGGCTCGAGCCGGGCGTCCTCGTCGACCAGCGCCCAGCCCAGCGGCTCGCCGCACACCGGGCAGGGGTTCTCGAAGCGGCCGGCCTCGAGCGCCTCGCGGGGGCGGGTGGCCGGCACCTGCTCGCCGTGCTCGGGGCAGGTGTAGCGGCCCTCGCCGTAGACGACCATGCTCGAGGCCTGCACCAGCCGGTGCACCCCTGCCTCGTGCATCGCCGCGAGCAGCATGGCGGTGCCGAGGTCGTTGTGGCCGGCGTAGAGCGGCAGGTCGGCGACCGTGACGCCGGCGCCGACCATCGCCGCCTGGTGGCACACGACGTCGACGCCGTGCAGCAGGTCGCCCCAGCCGTCGGCGTCGCGCACGTCGAGCTGGTGGGTGCCCTCGGGTGCGGCGCTGGCGCCGTGCGCCTTGTCGAGCATCAGGTCGACGCGCACCACCTCGTCGCCGTCGGCCTCGAGCCGCTCGGCGACCGCGCCGCCGATGAAGCCGGCCGAACCGGTCAGCAGGACCTTCACAGCCCGGGCACCTGGTAGGTGAGCTCCATGTCGTCCGCCCAGGTCGAGCAGGAGCAGCCCTCGGGGTCGGGCAGCGCCTCGATGGCGGCGGTGAGCAGGCCGGTGAGCCGCTCGAGGTTGGCCTTGAACCGCGCGAAGACCTCGGCCTGGCCGACCCCCTCGCCGCTCTCGGCCCCCGCGTCCATGTCGGTGACCAGCGCGATCGGGGTGTAGCACTGCAGCATCTCGCGGGCCAGCGCCGCCTCGGGGTGCCCGGTCATGTTGATCAGCGACCAGCCCTGGTCGGCGTAGTGGCGCGACTCGGCGCGGGTGGAGAAGCGGGGGCCCTCGACGATGACCATCGTGCCGCCGTGGCGCACGTCGTCGGCCGCGCCGGTCACCGCGCCGGCCAGGCGGTCGCAGTAGGGGTCGCCGAAGGGCAGGTGCACCGCGCCGCCCTCGACGTACGACGGCACCCGGCGGTAGGTCCGGTCGACCATCTGGTCGGGCACCACCACGTCGCCGGGGGCGACCTCGTCGCGCAGCCCGCCGACGGCGCAGGGGGCCAGCACCTGGCGCACGCCCAGCGAGCGCAGCGCCCACAGGTTCGCGCGGTAGGGGATGGTGTGCGGCGCGTACTCGTGGGCGGTGCCGTGGCGGGGCAGGAAGGCCACCCGTCGACCGGCGACCGTGCCGATCGAGACCGGCGCCGAGGGGTCGCCGTACGGCGTCTCGACCCGGACGGTCTCGGGGTCCTCGAGGAAGGAGTAGAAGCCGGTGCCGCCGATCACGGCGACGTCAGCACGCGTCTCGTTCATGGCGCTCACTCTGTCAGGTCCGGCAGGGCGCCCGGGCCCGCCACGGGGGTGAGGCGGTGCGCGGCGACCCCGGCGCCGAGGACGGCCAGCGCCAGCACGACGGAGGCGAGCGACAGCGCGGGGTAGCCCGCCAGCGCGACCACCACCCCGGCCAGGCCGCCGCCGGCGGCGGCCACCAGGTTCATCACCAGGTCGGCGGAGCCTTGCACGTCGGCGCGCGCCTCGAGGGGCGCGTGGTCGGCGATCAGCGTCGAGGCCGCGACGGTGGCGAACGACCAGCCCAGCCCGAGCAGGAAGAGCCCCCCGAAGATCTGCGGCGAGGACCCCTCGGGGGCGGCGGCCGAGAGCACCAGCGCGACGACGAGGACGACTCCCCCGGCGCCCAGGGTGACCGGGCGACCGGCGGTGTCGGCGAGCCAGCCCACCAGCGGCGCGAAGGCGAACATGCCCAGCACGTGCACGCTGATGACGACACCGATCACCCGCAGCTCGGCCCCACCGTGCTCCATGTGCAGCGGCGTCATCACCATCACCGCGACCATCGCGGCGTGCGCGCCCGCGAGCGCCACGACCGCGGCCAGCAGGACCGGGCGCTCGCGCACCGCGGCCTCCACGCGGCTCCAGGAGGTGCCGGCCGGCACCTGCCCGGCGGTGCCGGCGACCTCGCGGGCCAGCAGCAGCGGGTCGGGGCGCAGGAAGGTGCTGACCACGGCGGCGGCCAGCAGCATCCCCACGCTGCCCAGCGCGAACGGGCCGGTCAGCTCGGGGAGGCCCAGCCAGCGCGCCAGCGCCGCCGCCGGGCCGGTCAGGTTGGGCCCGGCGACCGCGCCGATGGTGGTCGCCCACACCACGACCGCGAGGGCCCGGCCGCGCTGGGCGGGCTCGGCGAGGTCGGTGGCGGCGTACCTGGCGGCGTTGTTGGCCGCCGTGGTCGAGCCCAGCAGCACCGCGCCGACCAGGAGCAGCAGCATCGAGCCGATGCTGCCGGCGACCACGGCGAGGACCGCCCCGGTGGCCCCCAGCAGGTAGCCGGTCGTCAGGCCCGGGCGGCGCCCGCGCACCGCCATCACCCGCGCCAGCACGTACGACGCCAGCGCCGCGCCCAGCACCTGGAAGGTCTGCGCGAGGCCGGCCTGCCCCTCGCTGCCGGAGATGTCGCGCGCCAGCAGCGAGGCGGTGGCGATGCCGATGGTGATGCCGACCGCGCCGACGGCCTGGGTCAGCACCAGGGTCGCGACCGTGCGGCGCTGCGCGGCCGCCGTCGAGGACGACTGCGGGACGACCCCGGTCACCGGTAGCGCTCGGGCAGCTCGAGGGCGCGCCAGACCGCGGCCCAGACCTGCTTGGGCGGGACGCCCGCGTCGAGCGCCTGCCGGGTGGTGCGGCTGCCCAGCTCCTGGAGCACGAACAGCTCGGCCCACGAGCCCGCCGACTCCCTGCCCAGCGCCTCGTCGAGCCGTGCCCAGAACTCCGTGTGCCTCACGGGCTCATTGTGCGTGGCTCAGGTCAGCAGGAGCGAGTCGAGCCGCCGGCGGGCGACCACCAGGCCGACCAGGCCCATCGCGACCAGGTAGACCACCGAGACCGCGGAGTCCCACGAGACGGCACCGGTGGTGAGCTCGCGGCACAGCACCACGCCCCGGTAGAGAGGCGTCGCCTCCACCACCCAGCGCAGCGCGCCCGGGTAGGTCGTGACCGGGAAGAAGGTCGCCGAGAACAGGAACATCGGCAGCGTCGTCAGGGTCACCAGCTCGAAGTCCTGCCACGAGCGCATGAAGGTGGTCAGGGCCATGGCCACGGCCCCGAACGCCAGCCCGATGAGCAGCGCCGCCGGCAGCACCAGCACCGCCCACCACGACGAGACCAGCCCCATCGCCAGCATCACCAGCAGGAAGCCCAGCGAGTAGAGGCCGCCGCGCAGCAGCGACCACGCCAGCTCGCCGCGGGCGATGTCGCTGGTGGTCAGCGGGGTGGCGAGCATCTGGTCGAAGAGCTTGGAGTACTTGAGCTTGAAGAAGAAGTTGAACGTCGAGTCGAGCACCGCGCCGTTCATCGCCGAGGCCGCGAGCATGCCGGGGGCGACGAACTCGGCGTACGCGATCTCGCGGCCGCCGACCTCGAAGCCGCTGATCAGCGCGCCGACGCCGACGCCGATCGAGAACAGGTAGAGCACCGGCTCGAGGAAGCCGGTGGCGAAGATCCACCAGACCCTCCGGTAGGCCAGGAAGTTGCGCTGCAGGATGAGCCCGGTGCTCGCGGTCACCATCACTGGGCGAGCCTCCGGGTCAGGCGCCGCAGGGCCCACCACCAGCCGAGCGCCACGAGGGCGAGCAGGTAGCCCACGTGCACGAGCACCATCGACCAGTCGGGCACGCCCAGCACCAGCATCCGGGTCAGGTCGACGCCGTGCCACAGCGGCGTGGCGCGCGCCAGCGCCTCGAGGGGCGCGTCGAGGTTGGCGACGGGGAAGAAGGCGCCGGAGAAGAGGAACATCGGGATCATCCCGAGCCGGAAGACCAGCGCGAAGGCGGTCTCGTCGCGCAGCCCGGCGGCGAACGCGTAGACCGGGGCCGCGAAGGCCATCCCGAGCAGCACCTGCACCACCAGCGCGGCCAGCACCCCGGGCAGCGACTCGTAGACCCCGAAGGGCGCGGTGACGGCCAGGAAGACCGCCGCGGTGACGGTGACGCGGAAGGCCACGAAGCCCAGGTGGGCCAGCACGATGTCGGGCACGGCGAGCGGGGTGGCGGTCATGGAGTAGTAGGTCTTGTTCCACTTCACCATCGCCATCACCGGGTAGGTCACCTCGCCCACCACCGTGGTCATCGTGGTCGCCGCCACCATGCCCGGCACCACGAAGGCCAGGTACGTCGTCGCGCCCTCCAGCACCTCGGCGTCGGCCTCGACGAAGCCGCCCAGCAGGACGCCCATCGCCAGCACGTAGAGCAACGGTGTGACGAACGACGTCACGATGCTGCCGCGCCAGGTGCGGCGGTAGACGGTGGCCCAGTAGTCGACCAGCCGCAGGGCGCCGTCCAGGGTGCCGGTCGGTGCGCTGCTCGTCACTCGACCAGCGTCCGTCCGGTCAGGCGCAGGAACACGTCCTCCAGCGAGGCGCGCCGCACGAGCGTGGCCACCGGCTCCAGCCCGCGCTCGTGCACCTTGGCCAGGGTCTCCTCGCCGTCGCCGGTGTAGAGCAGCAGCCGGTCGGGCAGCACCTCCACCCGCTCGGCGAGGTCGGCGACCCGCTCGACGAGCCGCTCGTGGCCCGCCCCGGGCTCGGCGACACCGAAGCGCAGCTCGGCGACCTCGCGGGTCGAGTGCTCCCGGATCAGCTGCAGCGGCGACCCCTCGGCGACCACGAGGCCCTTGTCCATCACCACCAGCCGGTCGGTGAGCTGCTCGGCCTCGTCCATGTAGTGCGTGGTCAGGACCAGGGTCACCCCCTGCTGCTTGAGCCGGAAGAGCCGCTCCCACACCACGTGGCGCGCCTGCGGGTCGAGCCCGGTGGTGGGCTCGTCGAGGAGCAGCAGCTCGGGCGAGTTCACCAGCGAGCGGGCGATCGTCAGGCGGCGCTTCATGCCGCCGGACAGGCCCTCGACCCGGGCATCGGCCTTGTCGGAGAGCTGCACGAAGTCGAGCAGCTCGGCGACGCGCTCGCGCACCTCGCGGCGCCCCATCCCGAAGTAGCGCCCGTAGACGTAGAGGTTGTCGCGCACCGAGAGCTCGGTGTCGAGGGTGTCCTCCTGGGGGCAGACCCCGATCCGGGCCCGGATCGCGGGGCCGTCGACCGCGGGGTCGAGGCCCAGGATCCGCAGCCGCCCGCTGGTGACGGGCGAGACGGCCGCGACCATCCGCATCGTCGAGGACTTCCCCGCCCCGTTGGGGCCCAGGAAGCCGAAGGCCTCCCCACGCCGCACGTCGACGTCGATGCCGCGCACGGCCTCGAACCCGTCGAAGCTCTTGCGCAGGCCGCGGGCCTCGATCATCGGGTCCGCGACGGCGGTGCGGTCGGGCGGGAGGTCGCTCACGCCGTCACTCTAGGCACAACCAGCCGACCGGCCCGGACAGACACCGCGGCCCCGAGCGACTAGGTTCGCGCGGGTGGACCGCACCCCCGAGGAGACCGACTGATGGGCATCACCGACGACGCCTCCCGCCTGGCGACCCTCCACGTCGACGGCACGGCGTACGCCGTCACCCGCGCGCGGCGCGCCGACGTGCCGGCCCTGGTGGCGCTGCTGGCCGACGACGAGCTGGGCCGGGAGCGCGAGCACGCCGACCTCGAGCCGTACCTGCGGGCCTTCGCGCGCATCGACCGCTCCCCCGACCACCTGCTCGTCGCCGTGCGCTCGCCCCAGGACGAGGTCGTGGCCACGGTGCACCTGACGATGCTGCCGGGGCTCTCGCGCGGCGCCACGCTGCGCCTGCAGGTCGAGGCCGTGCGCGTCGCGTCGGCGGTGCGCCACCTGGGGCTGGGCACCCAGCTGCTCGAGTGGGTCACCGGCTACGCCCGCAGCCACGGCGCGGGCATGGTGCAGCTGACCACCGACCGCTCCCGCGCCGGTGCGCGCCGGGTCTACGAGCGGCTGGGCTACGTCGCCTCGCACGACGGGATGAAGCTGCACCTGGGCTGAGGGCCCCGACGGGTGGGCCCTGAGGGTGGGCCCGGTTGTCGGTGGCGTGGGCCAGACTTGGCGGGTGCCCGACGTCGTCGCCCCCCACCGCGCGCTGGAGCGCTTCAGCGAGCCCACCCGCACCTGGTTCGCGGCCGCGTTCGCCGAGCCCACGCCGGCCCAGGAGGGGGCGTGGGAGGCGATCGGGGCCGGGCGCCACGCCCTGGTCGTCGCCCCGACCGGCTCGGGCAAGACGCTCAGCGCCTTCCTGTGGTCCATCGACCGGCTGCTCACCGACCCGCCGCCCGAGGACAAGCAGCAGCGCTGCCGGGTGCTCTACGTCTCCCCGCTCAAGGCACTGGCCGTCGACGTCGAGCGCAACCTGCGCGCGCCGCTGACCGGCATCCGCCACACCGCCTCGCGCCTGGGCACCGAGCTGCCCGAGGTGCGGGTCGGGGTGCGCTCGGGCGACACCAGCGCCGCCGACCGGCGCAAGATGGTCACCGCGCCGCCCGACGTCATGATCACCACCCCCGAGTCGCTGTTCCTGATGCTGACCTCGCAGGCCCGTGAGGCGCTGCGCGGTGTGCAGACGGTCATCGTCGACGAGGTGCACGCCGTGGCCGGCACCAAGCGCGGGGCCCACCTGGGTGTCTCCCTCGAGCGGCTCGACGCGCTGCTCGAGCGGCCCGCCCAGCGCATCGGGCTCTCCGCCACGGTGCGCCCGGTCGAGGAGGTCGCGCGCTACCTCGGCGGCACCGCGCCGGTCGAGGTCGTCTCGCCCCCCAGCGAGAAGCAGTGGGACCTCACGGTCGTGGTGCCGGTCGAGGACATGACCAGCCCCGGCGGCGCCTTCGACGACTCCGCCGACGGCGACGACGAGAGCGCAGGCGAGCGGGTCTCGAGCATCTGGCCGCACGTCGAGGAGCGGGTCGTCGACCTGATCGAGCAGCACAGCTCGACCATCGTCTTCGCCAACTCGCGGCGGCTCTCCGAGCGGCTGACCGCACGGCTCAACGAGATCGCGGCCGAGCGGGCCGGGGTGGAGCCCGCGCCCGGCGACAAGACGGTCGACACCACCGCCGAGGGCGCTCCGGTGATCGCCAAGTCCCACCACGGCTCGGTCTCCAAGGAGCAGCGGGCGCTGATCGAGGACGACCTCAAGCGCGGCCGGCTGCCCGCCGTGGTCGCGACCAGCAGCCTCGAGCTCGGCATCGACATGGGCGCCGTCGACCTCGTGGTGCAGATCGAGTCGCCGCCCAGCGTCGCCAGCGCGCTGCAGCGGGTCGGCCGGGCCGGCCACCAGGTCGGCGAGGTCTCCCGCGGCGTGCTGTTCCCCAAGCACCGCGGCGACCTGGCCCAGACCGCGGTGGCGGTCGAGCGGATGCGCGCCGGCGCGATCGAGTCGCTGCGGGTGCCGACCAACCCGCTCGACGTGCTGGCCCAGCAGGTGGTCGCCGCCACCGCGCTCGAGCCGTGGGGCGTCGACGAGCTCTTCGAGCTGTTCAAGCGCTCCGCGTCCTTCGCGGGGCTGCCGCGCTCGGCGTACGACGGCGTGCTCGACCTGCTGGCGGGGCGCTACCCCAGCGACGAGTTCGCCGAGCTGCGCCCGCGCATCGTGTGGGACCGGGTCACCGGCGAGCTGACCGGCCGTCCGGGGGCGCAGCGGCTCGCGGTCACCAGCGGCGGCACCATCCCCGACCGGGGGCTCTTCGGGGTCTTCCTCGTCGGTGGCGAGGGGCCCGGGCGCCGCGTCGGCGAGCTCGACGAGGAGATGGTCTACGAGTCGCGCGTCGGCGACGTCTTCGCGCTCGGCGCGACCAGCTGGCGCATCGAGGACATCACCCACGACCGGGTGCTGGTCACCCCGGCGCCCGGCATCCCGGGGCGCCTGCCCTTCTGGAAGGGCGACAGCCTCGGTCGACCCGCCGAGCTCGGCGAGGCGATCGGCGCCTTCACCCGCGAGCTCGGCTCGATGCCGCGGGCCAAGGCGGAGGCGCGCGCCCGGGCCAACGGGCTCGACGACTACGCCGCCGGCAACCTGGTCACCTACCTGCACGAGCAGCTCGAGGCCACCAACCTGCTGCCCACCGACACCACCCTGCTCGTCGAGCGCTTCCGCGACGAGCTCGGCGACTGGCGACTGGTGCTGCACTCCCCCTACGGCACCCCCGTGCACGCACCCTGGGCGCTGGCCATCAACGCCCGCCTGCGCGAGCGGCTCGGCGTCGACGGCCAGGCGGTGGCCTCCGACGACGGCATCGTGATCCGCATCCCCGACACCGACGCCGAGCCCCCGGGCGCCGAGGTGTTCGTCTTCGAGCCCGACGAGATCGACGACCTGGTCACCCAGGAGGTCGGCGGGTCGGCCCTGTTCGCCTCGCGCTTCCGCGAGTGCGCGGCCCGGGCCCTGCTGCTGCCGCGCCGCGACCCCGGGCGCCGCTCGCCGCTGTGGCAGCAGCGCCAGCGCTCGGCGGCGCTGCTCGAGGTGGCCTCGCGCTACCCCTCGTTCCCGATCGTGCTCGAAGCGGTGCGCGAGGTGCTGCAGGACGTCTACGACCTGCCGAGCCTCATCGGCCTGATGCGCCGCGTCGACCGCCGCGAGGTCCAGGTCGCCGACGTGACCACCCACGCCCCCTCGCCGTTCGCCCGCAGCCTGCTCTTCGGCTACGTGGCCCAGTTCGTCTACGAGGGCGACTCCCCCATCGCCGAGCGCCGGGCCGCCGCGCTCGCGCTCGACCAGGGCCTGCTCGCCGAGCTGCTCGGGCGCGCCGAGCTGCGCGAGCTGCTCGACCCGGCGGTGCTCGAGGAGGTCGAGGCCGAGCTGCAGCGCCTCACCGACGAGCGACGCGCCCGCAGCGCCGAGGGCCTGGCCGACCTGCTGCGCCTGCTCGGCCCGCTCTCGCGCGAGGAGGTGGTGGCCCGCTCGGTGCCCGACGCCGACGTCGACGCATGGGCCGCCGAGCTGGTCGCCGCCCGGCGCGTGGTCGCGCTGCGGATGGGCGGCACCGAGCGCTGGAGCGCCATCGAGGACGTCGGGCGCCTGCGCGACGGGCTCGGGGTGCCGGTGCCGCCGGGCACCCCCGACGCGTTCACCGACCCCGTCGACGACCCGATCGGCGACCTGGTCTCGCGCCACGCCCGCACGCACGGGCCGTTCACCGTCGACGACGTGGCCGCGCGTCTGGGCCTGGGCTCGGCCGTGGTGCGCCAGACCCTGCAGCGCCTGGCCTCCCAGGGGCGGGTGCTCGACGGCGAGTTCCGCCCCTCCGGCGCGGGCACCGAGTGGTGCGACGCCGAGGTGCTGCGCAAGCTGCGCCGCCGGTCGCTGGCGCGGCTGCGCAAGGAGGTCGAGCCGGTCGAGCCCGACGCGCTCGGTCGCTTCCTCGGGGCCTGGCAGCACGTCTGGGCCGCCGCGCCCTCCGCGGGCGGTCGGGCGGGCGGTGCCCGCGGCGGGCTGCGCGGGGTCGACGGCGTCCTGTCGGCCATCGACCAGCTGGCCGGCTGCCCGGTCCCGGCCTCGGCGCTCGAGCCGCTGGTGCTCGCCGCCCGGGTCCGCGACTACGAGACGTCGTACCTCGACGAGCTGACCGCCTCGGGCGAGGTGGTGTGGGCCGGCCACGGCACGCTGCCGGGCTCCGACGGCTGGGTCTCGCTGCACCTGGCCGACTCCGCCGACCTGACGCTGCCCGAGCCGCAGGCGCCCGAGCACTCCGAGGCCGGCCAGGCGGTGCTCGACGCGCTGGCCGGCGGCGGCGCCTACTTCTTCCGCCAGCTCGCCGACGCGGTGCGCGGGGCCGGGGTGGAGGTCACCGACCAGGCGTTGTCGGCCGCGCTGTGGGAGCTCGTGTGGGCCGGCCGGGTCAGCAACGACACGCTCACGCCGCTGCGCGCCCTGACCCGCACCGGCACCGCCAGCCACCGCACCCGGCGTCCCCCGCCGCGCGCCCGCATGGGCTCGCCGCGGATGGCCTCGACCACCGGGGCCGGGGCCCGGCTCGCGACGGCGCGCACCGGCCCGCCGGAGACCGCCGGGCGGTGGTCGCTGCTGCCAGGCGTCGACCCCGACCCGACCAGGCGCGCCCACGCCGTCGCCGAGCGGCTGCTCGACCGCCACGGGGTCGTGACCCGCGGGGCCGTGGTGAGCGAGCGGGTGCCGGGCGGCTTCGCGGCCGTCTACAAGGTGCTCTCGGCCTTCGAGGACACCGGTCGCTGTCGGCGCGGGTACTTCGTCGACAGGTTGGGCGCCGCCCAGTTCGGCACCGCCGGCGCGGTCGACCGGCTGCGCACCTTCGCCGACGGGGCCGTGGGCGCCGAGACCGGCGCGCTCCCGGGGGCCGAGCAGGAGCCGGTGGCGATCGCACTGGCGGCCACCGACCCCGCCAACCCCTACGGCGCGGCGCTGGGCTGGCCCGCGCGGAGGAGTCCGAGAGCGGCCACCGGCCCGGCCGCAAGGCGGGGGCGATGGTGGTGCTGGTCGACGGGCGCCTGGTGCTCTACGTCGAGCGCGGCGGGCGCACGCTGCTGACCTGGAGCGAGGAGCCCGCGCTGCTCGGCCCGGCCACCGCCGCCCTGGCCGAGGCCGTCGTCGCGGGGCGCTGGGCCGCCTCACCGTCGAGAAGGCCGACGGCGAGCAGCTCCTCGGCCGGGGTGACACCCCGCTGCGCGAGGCGCTGACCTCCGCCGGCTTCGTCTCCACCCCGCGCGGGCTGCGGCTCAGGAGCGGTCGTGCCTGAGGGCGACACCGTCTACCGGGCCGCCCGGCTGCTCGACCGGGCGCTGGCCGGCCACGTGCTGACCGTCGCCGAGCTGCGGGTCCCCCAGCACGCGACCGCCGACCTGGTGGGCTCGCGGGTCGAGGGCACCGTCTCGCGCGGCAAGCACCTGCTGACCCGGCTGCACCCGCCCGTCGGTCCCCCGCTGACGCTGCACACCCACCTGAAGATGGAGGGCGCGTGGCGCGCCCTGGCGCCCGGTCGGCGCTGGCCGCGCCCCGCCTACCAGGCGCGGGCGGTCCTCGGCGACGACACCGTGACCACCGTCGGCTTCTCCCTGGGCGTGGTCGAGCTGCTGCCGACCGCCGACGAGCACGAGGTGGTGGGCCACCTGGGCCCCGACCTCCTGGGTCCCGACTGGGACGAGGAGGAGGCGCTGCGCCGGCTGCGCGAGGAGCCCGAGCGCGAGGTCGGCGACGCGCTGCGCGACCAGACCAGGCTCGCGGGGCTCGGCAACATGTACGTCGCCGAGCTGTGCTTCGTCTCCGGGCTGCACCCGCGGCTGCCGGTCGGCGACGTGCCCGACCTGGCGCGCGCGGTGCGCCGGGGCCGCCAGATGCTCCAGCTCAACAAGGAGCGGGCCGTCCAGTCGACCACCGGTGACCTGCGGGAGCGCGAGCGCACCTGGGTCTACCGGCGCGAGCGGTCCCCCTGCCGGCGCTGCGCGACCTCGATCCGGGTGGACCGCCAGGGCCCACCCGGACGCGAGCGCGCGATCTACTGGTGCCCGCGCTGCCAGCCCGAGCCGGTCACACCCCCGCGTCGCGGACCGGGCGGGCCGGCGCCGCGCTGATGACGCCGACGCCCTCGATCTTGACCGTGCGGTTGCGCAGGGTCTTGATCGTGAGGCGACCGGTGAGCGGGCTGCTGCTCTCGACGACCTTCACCACCGCACCGTTCCTGGTCCGCGAGCGCGCCAGGTTGGCCTTCTTGAGCTTCTGGCCGTCGAGGAACACCCGGACCCGGCCGTGGTCGGGGGCCTTGGTGGCCACCAGCACGATCGAGGTCGCGCGGGTCACGTCGAGACCGAGCACCTCGGCGCGCCGGTCGGTGCGCAGGAACCGCTTGTCGTAGTAGCGCCCGCCGCGGCGCAGCGTCCAGCCGTCGGTCTCCTCGGTTAGGCGGTCGGCCGAGAACGGGGTCCCGAAGGTCCGGGTCGCCGGCGTCGGGTCGGTGGCCCCGCCCTCGCCGCGGGCGGCGGCGCTGAAGCGGTGGGTGCCCTGGGTCAGGCCGTCGAGCGTGACCTCGCCGTCGGCGCAGTCGACCCCCACCCCGTCGAGGGTGCAGTCGTAGGTGACCCCCACGGTGTCGGAGGAGAGCTCGAAGGTGACGGTGTCCGTGCGGGGGAAGGAGCCCTCGCCCGGGCCGCTGCTGATGGTGGTGCCGGGCGCGGCGGCGTCCTCGGTGAGGAGCGTGACGACCGCGTCGTCGGAGCGCTCGTCGCGGGCGAAGCGGTCCACGAGCGTGGTGCCCACCGTGTACGACGTGGCGGCCCCGTCGACGTCGAGCAGCGCGCCGCACGCCGCGGCGCCCGAGGCGTCGGGGGTGTCGGTGCACAGCACCTCGCCGTTGTCGCGGTCGACGAAGGCCACCCGGGCCAGGCCCAGGTCCCCGGGCTCGCCGTCGGCGGCCTGCGCCACGGTCGCGCTGAGGGCGACCGGCTGGGGGTCCTGGGTGGCCCGCACGGTGGTGGGCCCGGTGTAGGCGACGGTCGCGTCCTCGGGCAGGACCGTGACCTGCAGCGGCGCGGTGACCTGCTCGGCCCCCGGCGCCGTGCCGGCGGTGGCGGTCAGGGTGACGGCCTGCTCGCCGACGGGCCCGGTGACCGGGCCGTCGACCTCGAAGCGGGCCGTGCCGGGCCGGACGCCGTCAGCGCTGGCCGAGACCAGGGTCGCGCCCAGGCCGGCGAGCCCGGTGACGTCGAGCGCGAGCTGGTCGCCGTCGGTGCGGGCGGCGCTGAGCCGCACCTCGACGGGGGCGTCGAGGGAGTCGCTGTACTGGACCTCCACGGCGCTCGAGGAGGCGCTCAGCTCCAGCGACGGCTCGATGGCGAAGTCGGCGTCGTCGACGTCGAAGAAGTAGTTGTCGACCGCCTCGACCCGCACCCGGGCGCGCTCGGTGCGCTCCTGGGGCCAGGTGACCTGGTGGCTGCCGTCGTTGGCGGTGCTCTGGGCGAGCACCGTGGGGAAGGTCAGGCCGCCGTCGGTGGACAGGCTGATCCGCACCTGGGGTGCGTAGGCGGCCGCGTCGGTGCCGTTGACGGCCCAGGTGACGGTGCCGGTGCTGCCGCCGACCACGTCGGCCGGCTGGGAGGCGACCTGGAGGGGGCCGGCGGAGCCCACGGTGAGCACGACGTCGTCGTACTGGGTGCCGCCGCCGGTCGGGAACTGGTCGCGCGCCGTCAGCCGGAAGCGCATCGTGCGCGCGGCGGTGGGCAGCAGCTCGGAGTAGCAGTCCAGGACCGCCGGCTCGACCACGTCACCGGTGACCGCGGGGCACGACCCGGTGGCGGCGTTGGTGGTGCCGGCGACGACCTGGGCCAGGTCGGGGAAGGTGCGCGAGGGGCTGGTCGTGGCCAGGTTCTGGCCCGGCGACTCGTACTCCAGCGACTCCTCCAGCGACACGTCGGCGGAGGTGCCGAACACCCGGAACAGCGGGCCGGAGGTGCGGCCGCTGCTGGTCAGCGCGGTGCCGGTGGTGCCACCCGTGTCGTTCTGCTCCCACAGGTGGAGCAGCTCGTCGCCGTCGACGTCGGTGGCCGAGCCGGTGAGGGTGAAGGGCGTGCGGACCGGGATCGTCCGGTCGGCCGGCGCGGTCACCGTCGGGGCGTGGTTGGTGGTGACGTTGGTCGTGGAGCCCTGGTTGGTCGCGGGGCCGCCCTCGACCGGCACGCCGACGTACGCCGACAGCGGGTCGCCGCCGGCGTCGCTCACGTCGGTGACGACGATGCGGGGGTGGTCGGTGGCGTCGGGCCACCGCACCGTGAAGCCGCCGTCGTTGAGGCTCAGCGCGCTGCCGTCGTAGCCCGCGACGCTCACGTTGGCGCCCGTCAGGGTGCGCATCTGCTGGGTCACGTTGAGGACGTTGTAGGAGGCGGTGCCGCGCACGATCGAGGCCACCCGGCCCTGGTAGCGCAGGTTGACGGTGTCGCCGTTGGTGTCGAAGCCGTCGAAGGTGAGCGTCTGCTCCTCGCTGTAGCTGCTGGGGGCGGCGGTGACGTGGGCGGTGAACTCGTCGATGGTGCGCTGGGAGAAGTAGGGGTCGGTGTGCGGCTGGAGGTCGTCGGTGTCGCAGATGCCGGCGTAGGCCATCACCGACGAGCCCGAGCCCGGCTCGACCGAGGTGCCCTGGTTGCGGTTGAGCCCCGAGCAGGCGCCCTCGGCGCCGTCGAAGGTGTGGTTGCCGGCGAACTGGTGACCCATCTCGTGGGCCACGTAGTCGACGGCCATGAAGTCGCCCTCGGGGAACGGCAGCCCGGTGCAGCCGCCGGCCTTGAGCTGCTCGCCCACCACGCCGAGGTAGGCCACGCCGCCCCCGTTGATGCCGAGCATGATGTGGCCGATGTCGAAGCGGTCGGCCCCGATGATCTGGCCGGTGACGAAGATGTTGCGGTCGAGCAGGGTGCCGGTGCAGCCGCCGGTCTCGGGGTCGAGGTCGGCCGGGTCGAAGCAGGCGCTCTCGCCGCACGGCCCGTCGGGCTCGGTGGCCTTGGCGGCGGTGTCGAGGTTGAGGTCCTCGCTGCCCTCGACCATCTCGAGGTGGATGGCCATGTCGTCGTTGTAGATCTGGTTGACCCGGTTCATCAGCGTGGCCTTCTCGGCCAGCACCACCTGCGGGTCGCCCGGCTGCCCGTCGGCGCCGAAGTAGGCGGCGTACGCCGGGTCGGTGACGAGGGCCAGGGCGTAGGTGCGCCGGGTGACCGCCGCACCGGGCTCGGTGCGCGCCTGGGCGGCGGCCGTGGGCGCCACAGCGGTGTCCTCGAGCAGGGACTCGACGAACGGTGACTCCTCGAGGTGCGGGGTCTCGGGCAGGGCCGAGCGGTGGTAGCTCAGGTGCTCGGTGGTGCCGGGAGCGGTCACCACGGGGTCGAGGTACCAGGTGTCGCGACCGGCCAGGCCGCGCACCGAGGCGTGCACGCCCATCGGCGTGACGTCGAGGCGCACCGTGCGGGTCGGGTCGTCGGACTGACGGCCGGCGAAGGTGCGGATCTCGGGGTGGGCCGCCTGGAGGCCGCTCTGCAGGACCGGGTCCTCGACCACCTCGAAGGCCCGGGTGGTGCCGTCGGGGTCGGGCAGCCGGACGACCAGCGGCTCGGCACCGCGGCGCGCGGCGCGCGGGGAGGGCGCCTGGGCCAGCCGGGCCCCGAGCGCGGCGACGTCGACGTCGTAGGCGCTGAACTCCTCGGGGCGCACGCGCACGGGGGCGTCCACGCCCTCGGGCAGGGCGAAGCCCGTCAGCTCCTCGAAGAGCCCACCGGCGACGACGACCGTCGAGACGACGGACGCGGAGTGCGAGGCCCCTGACATCCCTGACCCCGGTGAGGCGGAGGCCGGCGGCTGGGCGGCGCCGACCCCGAGGGCCAGCGCCCCCGCCGTCAGCACGCAGGGCAGGGTCATGGAACGACGACGCATGGAGTCCTCTCGTCAGCGGCGCGCCCGGCGACGCGCTCGCAGCGACGACCCCGAGGAGCCGCCGGTCCGACAACGAGGCACCAGTCCACCCGGTCACGCGTGACCAGGTGGGAGATCGCACCGATCCGGCGTCGAGCCGGCCAGTTTTTACCGTGGCGCCGCGACGGGGCGCCGGAGGACCCGCCTGCTCAGGCGGCGGAGGCGACGACGTCGTCGCGGGAACGGCCGGCGGCGGCACTCGCGGCGGCGGGGCGCGGCACGATCGGCGTGGCGGCGCTCAGCGCCTCCTCGAGGGCCACCGCGTCGGAGACCGAGCGCAGCACCGACGACAACGGCACGTCGAGCGCGCCGCACAGCGAGGCCAGGAGCTCGGAGGAGGCCTCCTTCTGGCCGCGCTCGATCTCGGAGATGTAGCCGAGGCTGACGCGCGCCTGCGCCGAGACCTCGCGCAGGGTCATCCCGCGCTCGACGCGCTGCGCGCGGAGCACGTCGCCGAGCAACCGACGAAACAGCACCATGCGGATCTCCTGACTGCGAGTGCCCGACCTCGGAGGTCCGGCGTTCGTGGGGGCCAACACTAGCGGAGCACCCGTTCTTCCCCGCCACACCCTTCCAGGATGTCGGTGAGCACCGACACCGCTGCCGCACAGGAGTCGCGGCGCACCTCGGCGCGCCCGCCGTCGAGCTGCAGGCGCACCGACCGGAGCACCCCCGGCCCCGCGACCCCGACGAAGACCGTGCCGGCCGGGTGCCCCTCCTGGAGGTCGGGGCCCGCGACCCCGGTGGTGCTCAGCGCCCACGTCGCACCGGTCGCCGCGAGCGCTCCCCCGGCCATCGCCTCCGCGCAGGGCGCCGACACGACGCCGTGCTCCGCGACCAGCTCGGCGGGCACACCGAGCAGCCCCTGCTTGAGCTCGGTGGCGTAGGTGACCAGGCCGCCGACGTACGTCGCGGAGGCGCCGGGCACGTCGGTGAGGAGCCCGGCGAGCAGCCCGCCCGTTAGCGACTCGGCGGTCGCCAGCGTCTCCCCGCGCGAGCGCAGGACGGCGTGCAGCGCCGCCGCTGGGCGCTCCGCCCGGTCGTGCTCTTCGTCCATGCAGGTGAGCGTGGCACACGTAGTGTCACGGCATGGCTCTGCGCATCGAGGACTACGCCCTCATCGGCGACCGGCGCACCGCCGCCCTGGTCGGCAGCAACGGATCGATCGACTGGTTGTGCCTGCCCCGCTTCGACTCCGCCGCATGCATGGCGGCCCTGCTCGGCACCGAGGAGCACGGGCACTGGCAGATCGAGCCGGAGGGCGACTATGAGACCAGCCGCCGCTACCTGTCCGCGTCGTCGGTGCTCGAGACGACCTTCCGCACCGAGACCGGCACGGTGACCCTGACCGACCTGATGCCGCGCGGCGACGGGCGCGCCGACCTGGTGCGCCGCATCCGCGGCGTGGAGGGCACGGTGCGGCTGTGCCTGCAGTGGCGGGTCCGGATGGAGTACGGCGAGGTGACCCCGTGGGTGCGCCGCGAGGAGATCGGCGGCGAGAAGGTCATCACCGCGGTCGCGGGACCCGACCGGCTGGTCCTGCGCGGCCCCCGGATGCCCGAGGCGCGCGACCACACGCACAACGACGAGTTCGACGTCGAGGCCGGCGACGAGCTGACGTACTCGATGACCTGGGTGCCCTCGCACAGCCGACTCGACGAGCTCGGCGACCTCGAGGACCGCATCCGCGAGACGATCGACAAGGACGAGGACTGGGCCCGGTTGTGCCGCACCGACCTGCGTCACCCCGAGGCGGTCAAGCGCTCGCTGCTGACCCTGCGGCTGATGACCCACGAGGCGACCGGTGGCATCGTGGCTGCGCCGACGACGTCGCTGCCCGAGACCTTCGGCGGCTCGCGCAACTGGGACTACCGCTACTGCTGGCTGCGCGACGCGGCACTGACCCTGGGCTCGCTGCTCGAGGCCGGCTACACCGACGAGGCGATGCTGTGGCGTGACTGGCTGCTGCGCGCGGTGGCCGGCGACCCGCACGACCTGCAGGTGATGTACGCCGTCGACGGGTCGCGGCGCCTGGTCGAGCACGAGCTCGAACACCTGCCGGGCTACGAGGACTCGCTGCCCGTGCGCATCGGCAACGGTGCCGTCGACCAGCTGCAGCACGACGTGATCGGCGAGGTGATGGACGCCCTCGAGAAGGTCCGCCAGGTGATGGACGAGCCCGACGCGAACGCGTGGGAGCTGCAGAAGGCCCTGCTCTCGAGCCTGGCCGAGAACTGGGACGAGCCCGACTGCGGCATCTGGGAGATGCGCGGCGACCTGCAGCACTTCACCCACTCCAAGGCGTTGGTGTGGGTGGCCTTCGACCGGGCCGTGCGCGCGGTCGAGGAGCACGGTCTCGAGGGGCCGGTCGAGGAGTGGCGGCGACTGCGCGACGAGGTGCGCGAGCAGGTCCTGACCCGCGGCTACGACGAGGAGCGCGGCACCTTCACCCAGCACTACGACACCGACGAGGTCGACGCCTCGCTGCTCGTGCTCGCCTCCTTCGGGCTCGTCGACGGCGACGACCCGCGGATGCTCGGCACGATCAAGGCGGTCGAGGAGGACCTGCTGCGCGACGGCCTGGTGCTGCGCTACCGCACGAGCTCAGGGGTCGACGGCCTCGACGGCGACGAGCACCCGTTCCTGGCCTGCTCCTTCTGGCTGGTCGAGGCGTACGCCGCCGCAGGTCGCCTCGACGACGCCACCGCCCTCTACGACCGCCTGGTCGGCCTGGCCAACGACGTCGGGCTCTACGCCGAGGAGTACGACCCCGCCACCGGGCGCATGGTCGGCAACTTCCCCCAGGCCTTCAGCCACCTGACCCTCACCCAGGCCGCCTTCGCGCTCGCCCGCCACGGCGCCGGCTGACGCCTCCCCCGGACGAGCCGGCGCCCGCTCACGTCGTACGTCGCTCCGTGGTCGAGCAGCTAGTCGAGCGCCGAGTCGGCTCGTTCGAACCGGCCGACTCGCGGCGGGGGGGCATACATCGCCCCGTTGGTCGAGCAGCAAGGAGCGCCAGCGACGCGCGTCGCCGAGACCCCGCAAGAACCGCGCGGACCTCGCTGTACGCAGTGGGGTCACCGGGTTTCGACGGTCGCTCGACCCACGGCGGTACGCCGAGTCGGCTCGTTTGAACCGGACGGCTCGGGGCGTACGCCGTCCTGGGTGTTCGCGCAGGGAAGAGCGGGGTCTAGGTGCGGTGGTGGAAGGTGACCTGGTTGTCGGCGCCGATGCTGGTCTCGTAGTCCGGGTCGTGGATGCGCCGGTGGTGGTACGGGCACAGCAGGCGGCCGCGGGCCAGGTCGGTGAGGCCGTGGTGGGCCCAGGGGTCGTCGTGGTGGGCGTGGCACATCGCGGGTGGGGCGTCGCAGCCCCTGGCGGTGCAGCCGCCGTCGCGGATCCCCATCGCGATCCGCTGGGTCTTGGTGAAGAACCGCTTCGCCCGACCCACATCGAGGGGTTTGCTCTCCCCGTCGAGGACGACGGGGACGATGCCGGCCTCGCACGCCAACCGGCGCGCGGCCCCGGCGCTGATCCGGCCGCCGGTGTCCAGCGCAGCCGCCGCCAGCCCACCCTGCAACGAGGCGAGGGTCATGGTGACGACCACGGTCGCGTTGACCCCACCAGCGCGGGGCAGTCGCTTGGGGTCGAGTCGTTCGATGAGCTCGACAAACGCATCCCCCAGCCGCCGCGCGGTCGGCCGGCGTACCGGCTCCGACACCTCGTCCGTGCTTGCCCGGTTGGCGATCTGGTGTTTGGGGGCGGCGAACGCCATCAGGGCTTTCTCGAGCATCTGCCCCACGAGGGTTGGGACGGTGAAGGAGCCTTTGATGCGGCCGTGGCCGTCCTCACGCATCCGGAACACCGACGACTTCTCCGCCTCGCGCTCCTCACGGTCCAGCAGCTCGGCCTCCCACGCCTCACCGACCTCGGGTGCGACGACGTCGAGGATCCGACGCCCGAGCACCCGCAGCGCCTTCGCGTCGTGCACCCGCGCGAACTCGACCAGCGCTGTCGTGGCCTGCTCGAGGATCGACGCCTCGAGGTCGTCGGGCAGCGCATCCAGCGACGTACAGATCACCGAGGCCTGCTCCGCGATCAGGTCCCCAGACCCGAGCGCCTCGCGCACCAGCACGTGTCGGGCGAGCCCTTCGGCGAGGCGTACCTGGCGGAACGACTCCCGCTTGGTGGTCCTGGTGACGTTGGAGTGCCACACCGCCAACGACGCGGAGGCGTTGCGCTCGTGCACCGCGACGGTCTCGGCGTGCTCCAGCAGCCGGGACTGCACTGCGGCCAGCCGTGCCTGGAGCCGCGAGGCCTCCACCAACGCCTGCGCGGTCTCGCTCTGGCTCATCGACCACAACTGCACCCCGGCCGCCTCGTCGAGGAGCGCATGGGCCCGCGCGACAGCACTCCCGACGGGGTGCGCGGCGGTGGTGGACATGAGTGAAGTATCTCAGGGTCCACCGACAAAGCACCAGGTCAAACCCCGTTTTCCACAGGCGGATCGAAAACTTTTTCGAGAGCGCGGAAGTGACCGGTCGAGGGTTCCAAACTGACCGCTCGGTGGTTCAGAAGTGACTGCTCGGCCGGCTGGGGCCGGACGCACCACGACCCGCCCAGGAGGCCCGGGCGGGTCGTGGGTGACGCGGAGTGCTGCTACTTCTTCTTGTTCTTCTTCGCCTCGCGGACCTCGAGGGCGGTGGTGAGGTCGGCGGGTGCCACCGAGTCGTCACCGGCGTAGCTGACGACCACCGTCTTCTCCCCCGCGTTGCCGAAGGGCTTGACCATCTTCAGCACGACCTTGCCGGCGGCGTTGAGCTCGCCGACGAGGTCCTGCTTGCCGGGCAGGTCGACCACGACCCGGCCACCGGGGGTCGCGCCCTCGGCGGTGACGACGACCTTGAAGGTGGCCCGGTGCTGACCGGCGCGCGGACGCTTGGGCGCCACCTTCACGGCGATGTCGGCGTCGAGCAGCTCGGGGGCGTCGGCCGTGGCGTCGAGACCGACCACGACCGGGTCGTGGTCGCTGGAGCGGAAGGGCCCCGGGGCGTGGAAGTCGGTGCCGTGGATGTTGAAGCGGCTGTACTCCAGCGCGATCGACTCGCCCGAGTTGATGTTCCAGATGTCGGTGCCGGTGACCAGCTCGAGCGCCGCGTCGTTGGCGAGCACGTGGTCGAGCGAGCCCGACAGACCGCTGAAGGAGTAGGACCACTCCTGCACCGGCGACAGCTCCTGGACGTTGGTGTAGCCGCCCTCGTAGAGGACCTGCATCGGGTCCTCCATCGAGTAGGAGTTGAAGTCGCCCACGAGCAGCACGGCCTCGGTGCCGGTCTCGTCCTGGACCGTGGGCACCCACTCCTCGAGCGCCGTCGCCTGCGCGACGCGGTCGGGGTTGGCGTTGCCCTGGCCGGTGCCGTCATCGGTGCCGGAGCCCTTGGACTTGAAGTGGTTGACCACGACGAGGACGTCCTCGCCGCCGCCGACCGGCGCGAAGACCTGGCCGATCGGCTCGCGGGCGTTGCCGAAGGCCTGCCCGCTCGCGCTCTGGTCGCCCAGGGCCCGGGCCTCGCCGACGCGCTCGACGGCGGTCGGCTTGTAGATCAGGGCGTTGGTGATGACGTCCTGCTCGCTGGCGGCGGGCAGCTCGTCGGAGGACGGGTTGGCCGCCCAGGTGCCCTCGCCGGCGTCGGCGTTGAGGGCGTCGACCAGGGTCTGGGTGGCCTCGTCGGCCTCCTCGCCCAGCGCGGCCGAGTTCTCGATCTCCATCAGGCCCACGACGTCGGCGTCGAGGGCGTTGATCGCCGCGACGATCTTCTCCTGCTGGCGCGCGAGGTCCTGGGGGTCCCAGGCGCCGCGCAGGTCGCAGCCGCCGCGCACGGTGGTGCCGTCGCCGTCCCGGTCGTTGTACGACGTGCAGCCGTCGTCGCCGACGTTGTCGTCGTCGGCGTCGCCCAGGGTCGTGAAGTAGTTCAGGACGTTGAACGAGGCGACCTTGAGGTCCGGGGTGCCGTCGGCCGCGAGCTGCTCGGCGTCGGGGGCCTCGGTGCGGGTGTTCTCGAACGTCGCCGGCGAGGTGGCGGTGTAGTCCGGGCCGCTGACGGTGACCAGCGGCTGGAAGCGGTACGTCGGCGAGCTCGGCGAGCCGCCCTGGGTGAGGATCACGTCCTCGGTGAACGTCGCCGACGCCCCGACGCGCACGGGCGCCTCGTTGGAGACGTACGGCGGCGTGAGCGAGCTGTTGCTGGTGTAGGTGGTGCTCGAGGCGTCGTCCAGGGTGATGGCGCGCGCGTCGTTGTCGGCCTCGACCGCGGCGATCGCGTCCGTGTCCTGGGCGTCGGCGACCTCGGTGGGCTGGATCAGCGGCTTGTCGCCGACCGCGAGGCCGACCTCGCCGTACTGGTTGGTCGAGTAGGTGTTGGTGACGGTGAACTCGCCCTGCGGGCTGAAGAGCATCCCCTCCAGCGACTCCTTGGCCGCGTCGGTGGCCGGCCACTCACCGGCGTACGCCTCCACGGGGCCGGCCGCCTCGGTGAGCTCGACGGTGCCGGCGGCGGAGGAGACCACCTGGGTCTGGCCGGCGTACTCGTCGACCTCACCGGTGACCTCGACGTGGTCGCCGGGCTCGACGGTGATGCTGCCCGAGCCCTGCGGGTAGTACACGAACACGGCGTCGGAGGTGGCGGCGTCGCCGTCGCCCTCGGGGTCCTGCACGTAGAAGCCGTAGAGGTACTGCGGGGCCGCGGTCACGACGCCGGTGGTGGTGACGGCGTCGCCGTCGAGCGGCGAGGTCGCGCCGTCGCCCTGGATCTCGGGGATCGAGACCGCGGTCGGCTCCGGCTCCGGCTCGGGCTCCGCGGTCGCGGCGCTGGGGGTCGGGGACTGCGTCACCGAGAAGTCGGCGGAGTTGACGTCCGTGTCCGACGTCTCGTCGCCGCGGCTCAAGGAAGCGACGTTGCCACCCGGCGACGGGGCGGCAGTCGTCTCGAACACGTTGGCGGTGCCGTAGCCGACCATGTCGACGAAGGCCTGGCTACCGGCCACGCTGCCGGCAGGGACGTCGGCGGGAGTCAGGCCAGCGGTCGAGTCGACGAGGAAGACCTGCCCGTTGGTCGCGGAGAGGTTGAGGGACCCGGAGGCCTGAGGGGCCGGCAGCTCAGCGCCGGTGCTGCCACCGGCACCCCGGACGAGGTAGTGCTCACCGGCCGGTACCGAGCCGGTCAGCGGTGTCGTCTGCGCGGTGCTGGTGCTCGAGGCCGAGCGGTACTGGACCGACCAGCCGTCGACCGAGATCGCCTCGTCGGTGGGGTTGAAGAGCTCGATGAAGTCGTGGGTGTAGGAGGCGCCGGAGTTGCCGCCGCCGCCGTAGACCTCGCTGATCACGAGGCCGGTGCTGACGGCGTACGCCGGTGCGGTGCCGACGCCGGTGGCGAGGGCGGCGAGGCCCAGCGAACCGGCGAGCAGCGGTGCCAGCCGACGGCCGGCCCGGGTGGAGATGGGCATGGAGAAGCCTTCCGAGGAGGGAGGGGCGGCGTCAAGCCGCCGGGGGGATGGACGAGGGGCCCGCCGCCGGTGTGGCGACGGGCCCCCGACCGAGCTACTTGCGGACCGTGAAGCGCAGGTTCTGCGCCACCGACTCCGTGGTGTCGTCACCGAGGTAGGTCACGACGACCTTCTTGCTGCCGGGCTGGCCGAAGGTCTTGGTGACCTTGATGACCACGCGACCGTTGTCGTTGAGGCGGCCGGCGAACGTCTGGCCGCCCGGGACGCGGACCCGGACGCGACCGTCGGCGGCCTCGTCACCGACGAGGACCCGGCTGATGACCTTGATCTTGGTCTTGCGGGCCACGACCTTGCCGGGCTTGCGCTTGAGCTTGAGCGTCGGCTGGGCCTTGACGACGGGGAGCTCCGCGGTGACGCCCTGCTCGCTGGTCAGGGTGATCGAGTCCCCGGCGAGCTCGACGGGGACGTCGACGACGATGCTGGCGCTGCGGTCGGTGACCGGGAAGGTGCCGAGCTCGGCGCCGCCACCCGTCACGGTCACCGAGGAGTCCTCGGGCGACCCGAGGGACGTGAGACCGAGCTTGGACACCTCGATGGTCTCGGTGGCACCGGCGTTGACGCCGCTCTCGTCGGTGTCGACGAGCATCTGGCGCTGGTCGTGGTCGGGGCTGATCGGCGAGCTGTCGGCGATGTAGTCGCGGAAGAGCTCGGCGTCGCTGATTCCCGAGTCGGTGACCTCGGCGTTGCGGAAGGCGCGGAAGTTGTCGTTGCCTTCGGCCAGGAAGTTGAAGGTCGCCACCGAGTACGTCGCCTCAGGGTCGACCTCCTCGCCGTCGATCTTCAGGGACAGGATGTGCTCGCCGGTCTCCGCGGTGGGGTCGGCGACCACGTCGACGTTCTCGGAGGCGCCGAGCGCCAGGTAGGGACGGCTCGGAGCCGGGTCCTCCGGGGTCTCGGCGGTCTGCCACTGCTGGTCGAAGATCGTGATCAGGTCGGCGCCGCTGAGCTCCGCGGTGACGATGGTGTTGCCGAACGGCAGCACCGAGTTCGCCTCGGCGAAGGTGACGACACCGTCGGTGTTCTGCGGGTTCTCGGCAGTGTTGCCGGCGAAGCGGAAGTCCGCGCGCAGGCCACCGGGGTTGGTCAGGCCGATGTCCGGCTCACCGAACGGCAGCCCGTCGAGCAGCGCCTGGGCGACCAGGTGCGACATGGCCGACTCCTCGGCACGGTTGTCGCGCCCGCCGCCGGTCCACTCACCGTCGACGTAGGACCCGCCGCCGAAGGCGGTGGTGATGTCGTCGGTGATCTGGCCGACCGGCTGGTTGCCGACCTCGGCGGCGAACGCGAGGGCCGCGTCGGTGATCTCCTTGACCTCGGCGACCCGCGGGAACGACAGGTCCTCCTCGGCGGCACGGGCCACGTTGGTGCCCGTCGAGGCCGTGACGTCGCCGGTCGCGGGGTCGACGCTCAGGTCGATCTGGCCGATGTTCTCGCCGTACGAACCGGTCTGGACGATCGGGCGGGTGCCGGCCTCACCGGGGACGGGGGCGTCCCAGGCGTACTGCTTGTGGGTGTGCCCGGTGAAGATGGCGTCGACCTCGGCGTCGGTCTCGTTCACGATGTCGGCGAACGCACCGCCGGCCGCGACCTCCTCCTCGAGCGAGGAGCCGTCGGGGATGCCGGCGCCGGCGCCCTCGTGGAACTCGGCCACGATCACGTCGGCCTCGCCGTTGGTCTCGTCGCCGTCGGAGAGCTGCTCGGCCACCCGGTTGACGGCCTCGACGGGGTCGCCGAACTCGAGCCCGGCCACGCCGCTGGCGCTGACCAGGGTCGGCGTCTCCTGGGTGACGGCGCCGATGACACCGACCGTGACCCCGTCGACCTCGAACGTGTCGTACTCGCGCATGGCAGGGGTCTGGGTGCCCTCGGCGTAGACGTTGGCGCCGAGGTAGTTCCAGTCGGCGAGCGCGCCCACCCGACCGGTGAGGTCGTCGAAGCCCTTGTCGAACTCGTGGTTGCCCACGGCGGAGGAGGCGAGCTCGAGGACGTTGAGGACCTCGATCGTCGGCTCGTCGTCCTGGACGTTCGAGGCGAAGACCGACGCACCGATGTTGTCGCCGGCGGAGAGGAAGAGGGTGTTCGCCTCGCCCTGCTCGGCACGGATCTGCTCGATCGTCGTGGCGAACTTGGTGGTGTTGGCGTCGATGCGACCGTGGAAGTCGTTGATGTTCAGCAGCGTGATGGTGACGGAGTCGGCGGCGTAGGCCGCCGTGGAGGTGGTGAGGGTCAGGGCGCTGGCCGCGAGGCCGAGCCCGAGCCCAGCAGCGAGGGGGCGGGTGGCCCGCCCTGCCCATGTGCGAGACGACACGTGTGAGGGTCCTTACGGTTTACCGGATACGACGAGCGCAAGGTATCCCCCTGGGCTCGCAGAATCACGACCGCCACATGAACCACACGTGTCCAGGGCGTGCTTTGGCGCAATCCGGTCAACCAGTGCCAAATCGACCGGTCAGGATCGACAGTTCTCACCATGGCCCTGGCGGGCAAAGAGCCCTCTCAGGCGCGGGGGCCGCGCAACGTGTGGCGCTGCTTCCACACGTCGCGGAAGAACTCCCAGCCCGACCACAGGGTCAGCGCCACGGCCACGGCCAGCAGCACCTGGGCGACGTAGAAGAGCACCTCGCCGGGCACCTCGAGGGCCGAGGGCAGGTCGGGGTCGCGCAGCGGCAGGGTCAGGCCACCGAGCGCCAGCGCCTGCACCGTGGTCTTCCACTTGCCGAGGTCCTTGGCGGCCAGCACGACCCGCTTGGCGATCGAGAGGCGCATCAGGGTGACGCTCCACTCGCGCAGCAGCACGACGATGGCCACCCACCACCAGATGTCACCGACGATCGCGAGGCCGATCAGCGCCATGCCGGTGATGGCCTTGTCGGCGATGGGGTCGGCGATCTTGCCGAAGTCGGTGACCAGGTTGCGGGCCCGGGCGATGTCGCCGTCGATCTTGTCGGTGATCATCGCCAGCGCGAAGATCACGTAGGCCACGGTGCGCCAGGTGGCGGAGTCGCCCCCGTCGACCAGGAGCGCGGCGCCGAAGAACGGCACCATCACGATGCGCAGCGTGGTCAGCGCGTTGGGCAGGTTCCAGTTGCTGGGGGGCGCCGCCTGCTCGCTGGTGGGCTCGGTCATCGGATCTCCTCCGCGATCAGGTCGACGCCGTCGGTACCGGTCACCAGGGCCGGCACCAGGTCGCCGATGCGCAGCCCGGTGGAGTCGGGCAGGTAGGTGGTGCCGTCGACCTCGGGACCCTGGTGGGCGGCGCGGCCGGCGACCAGCGGGTCGCCGTCCTCGTCGACGAGGCCCTCGACGAGCACCTCGACGCGCTCGCCGATGCGCTCCTCGGCGCGCTCGGCGTTGAGCTGCTCGACCAGGGCGGTGACGTGCTCGGTGCGCGCGCGCACCTCGTCCTCGTCGAGCTTGCCGTCGAGGCGGGCCGCCTCGGTGCCGTCCTCGTCGGAGTAGCCGAAGACGCCGGTGACGTCCATCCGCGCGGCGACCAGGAAGTCGCACAGCGTCTCGAGGTCGTCCTCGCTCTCCCCGGGGAAGCCGACGATCACGTTGGAGCGCACCCCGGCCAGCGGGGCGAAGGAGCGGACCTGCTCGAGCAGGCCCAGGAAGCTCTCGGGGTCGCCGAAGCGACGCATCCGGCGCAGCACCGCGTTGCTGGCGTGCTGGAAGGAGAGGTCGAAGTAGGGCACCACGCCGGGCGTGGTGGCGATCGCCTCGATCAGCCCGGGCCTGGTCTCGGCGGGCTGCAGGTAGGAGACCCGCACCCGGTCGACGCCCTCGATCGCCGCCAGCTCGGGCAGCATCGTCTCGAGCAGGCGCAGGTCGCCGAGGTCCTTGCCGTAGGACGTGGAGTTCTCCGAGACCAGGAACAGCTCGCGCACCCCCTGGGTGCCCAGCCACCGGCCCTCGGCCAGCACGTCGGCGGGCCGCCGCGAGACGAACGAGCCGCGGAAGGCCGGGATGGCGCAGAACGAGCAGCGCCGGTCGCAGCCCGAGGCCAGCTTGAGCGGTGCCATCGGGCCCGAGTCGAGCCGGCGGCGTACGGCGCGCGGACCGGTCGCGGGACCGCCCTGGCCGACCGTGGTGACGTCGCCGTGGCCGGGCACGGCCAGCTCGGTGGCCGCGCGGTCGACCGGGCTGATCGGCAGCAGCCGGCGCCGGTCCTGGGGCGTGTGCGCCTGGTGGGTCTCCCCCGCCACGATCGAGCGCAGCCGCGCCGCGATCTCGGGGTAGTCGTCGAAGCCGAGCACCGCGTCGGCCTCGGGCAGCGACTCGGCCAGGTCCTTGCCGTAGCGCTCGGCCAGGCAGCCCACGGCCACCACGGCCTGCGCCCTGCCGCCGTGCTCGGTCTTGAGGTCGGCGGCCTGGAGCAGGGTGTCGACGGAGTCCTTCTTGGCCGCCTCGACGAAGCCGCAGGTGTTGACCACGACCGTGTCGGCCTCGGCGGCGTCGTCGACCAGCCGGAACCCGCCGGCCTCGAGCCGGCCGGCGAGCTCCTCGGAGTCGACCTCGTTGCGTGCGCACCCGAGGGTCACCATCGCCACCGACAGCAGGTCGGGGCCTGCGTGGTCGGTGGCGGCGGTCTGGTCAGGGGCGGCTGGTGTCTGGGTGCTCATGGCTGCCTCGAGTATGGCGGCCGGGCGCCCAGCGGCGCGAACCAGCGCTCACCGACCGGCGACGAACGTGTTCTGCGCCTCCTGGCCGGTGCTGCCCAGCGCCCCCTGGTCGACGCCGTCGACGCTGACCTCGAGCGAGCCGTCGCTGGACTGCACGCGCACCGGCTGCGAGACCTTGGTCAGCACCTTGGTCTCGCCGAAGGACAGGGCGCCCTTGTAGACCAGTTCGTTGACGCCGTCACGCACGACGACCTCGGCGCCGCCGCCCGCCGCGGTGAGCACCACGGGCACCGGGTCGCCGGCGCTCGTCGAGCCCGCCGTCGACAGCTGCGGCACGGGGTCGCGCAGCTCGACCGGGCTGTCGGTGATCAGGCGCGCGACCGACCAGGCCAGCACCAGCGCCATCACCGCGGCGATCAGCACCGACCAGTTCGGGCCGCCGCGGGTGGCGCGGATCGCGCCGCCCGAGCCGAGCTCGGCCTCGAAGACGCGGCGCGGGTTGATCGGGGCGTCGGCGTACCGCTCGTCGTAGTGCGCCAGCAGCGGGGTGGCGTCGATGCCGAGCACGCGGGCCAGCGTGCGCAGGTGGCCGCGGGCGTAGAAGTCGCCGCCGCAGGGCGCGAAGTCGTCGACCTCGATCGACTCGATCACGTGCGGCCGGATGCGGGTGCGGTCGGCCAGCTGGTCGACGGTGAGCCCCAGCCGGGTGCGCGCTGCGGCCAGCTCGGGGCCGACGACCGGGTCGGCGGCCGGCTCGCCCAGGTCGTCGAGCACGATCGGCTCGACGGCCGAGCCCTCCGTGGCGATCGGGCGCACGCGCCCGTCGCGCTGGCTCCACTGCACGGTGTCCTCGACCAGCGAGACGCTGCCCGGGCGGCGCAGCTCACGGGCCTCGGGCAGCCGCAGCGCGGTGTCGTCGCTCGCGTGGGCGTCCAGGCGCAGCGCGTTGGCCCCGAAGACCTGGGTCTGGTCCTGGTCGTCGCGGGCCACGGTCACGTCGCTGCGGATCTCGGCCCGCACCGCGGTCACCGGGTCGCGCAGGGGCGCGGGGGTGGCGCTGGCGTACGACGCCGCCGGCGCCTGCGCCGGCTCGCTCCCGGTGGCCGTACCGGCGGCCGGGACCCCAGCGGGGCTGGCACCGGGGCGGAACCGGTCGGGCAGGCCGGAGGCGACCCGCTCGATGGCGTGGGCCAGCAGCGGCCGCGGGTCGGGCAGGTGGTGGCGCGCCGGCTCGGTCTCCTCGTCGGCGACCACCTCGGTCGCGTCCTTCACGTCGGCCTCGAGAGCGACCTGGTCGTCGACGTCGACGACCTCTGACTCCGGCTCGACGTCGGCGCGGGTGGCGGCCCACTCGTCCTCGTCGACGTACTCGTAGCCCTCGATCTGGGCGACCTCGGTCGCGCCGCCGGCCAGCTCGTCGAGCGCGGCGACCAGGTCGGAGCCCTCGGTCACGCCGGTCACGGTCGTCGACATCGCCAGGGGCACGCTGCGCGGCTCGTCCTCGCCGGCGAGCACGTCGAGCGACCCGTCGCGCCACCAGCTGCGGCGCGGCAGCACCTCGACCGCGTCGATGTCCGTCCAGGGCAGGCCGTGCCAGGTGCGTCCGCGGCGCAGCCGCACCCCGTGCTCGTCGGCCACGAAGAGCGGCGCCCGACTGTCAGCCAGGGTGGCCAGGTGCACCGCGGCGATCGCGCCCACCAGCGTGAGCAGCGCCCAGTCCAGGGGGCTGCCGCCGCCGGCGACGCGGGCGACGTACGCCGCCGCCACCAGCGCGGCGACCACGCCGAGCGGGGCGGCCACGCGCACGTCGCGGCGCACCTCGACGACGGTGGGACCGCTGGTCTCCTCGGTGGTGGCCTCGTCGGTGCGGGTCGGGTCCATCTGGTGCTCGCTCACATCTCCCCCTGCAGGATCGCGATCAGTCCGTCGACTTCATCGGGCTTGATCAGCACGTCACGTGCCTTCGAGCCCTCGGAGGGACCGACCACGCCACGGGACTCCATGATGTCCATGAGGCGACCGGCCTTGGCGAAGCCCACACGGAGCTTGCGCTGCAGCATCGAGGTGGAGCCGAACTGGGTGGAGACGACCAGCTCGATGGCCTGGATGACCAGGTCCATGTCGTCGCCGATGTCGTCGTCCAGGTCGCGCTTGGCGGCCGCCGGGGCGGTGACGTCCTCGCGGTAGGTCGGCTCCAGCTGGGTCTTGCAGTGCTGGACGACCTGGGCGATCTCGGCCTCGGTGACCCACGAGCCCTGCACGCGCACCGCCTTGGAGGCGCCCATCGGCAGGAACAGCCCGTCACCCTGCCCGACCAGCTTCTCCGCACCCGGCTGGTCGAGGATGACCCGGCTGTCGGAGAGGCTGGAGGTGGCGAAGGCCAGCCGGCTGGGCACGTTGGCCTTGATCAGGCCGGTGACCACGTCGACGCTGGGGCGCTGGGTGGCCAGCACCAGGTGGATGCCGGCCGCGCGGGCCAGCTGGGTGATCCGCACGACCGCGTCCTCGACGTCGCGCGGGGCGACCATCATCAGGTCGGCGAGCTCGTCGACGATGACCAGCAGGTAGGGGTAGGGCGAGAGCTCGCGCTCGCTGCCCGGGGGCACCTCGACCTTGCCGGCGCGCACCGCCTTGTTGAAGTCGTCGATGTGGCGGAAGCCGAAGTTGGCCAGGTCGTCGTAGCGCATGTCCATCTCGCGCACGACCCAGGCCAGCGCCTCGGCGGCCTTCTTGGGGTTGGTGATGATCGGGGTGATCAGGTGCGGCACGCCCTCGTAGGCGTTCAGCTCGACCCGCTTGGGGTCGACCATGATCATCCGCACCTCGTCGGGCGTGGAGCGCATCAGGATCGAGGTGATCATCGAGTTGATGAAGCTCGACTTGCCCGAGCCGGTGGCACCGGCGACCAGCAGGTGCGGCATCTTCGCGAGGTTCGCGACCACGAAGCCGCCCTCGACGTCCTTGCCCAGGCCGCAGACCATCGGGTGGTGGTCGCCGCGCGCGGCGCCCGAGCGCAGCACGTCGCCGAGGCTGACGATCTCCTTGTCGATGTTGGGGATCTCGATGCCGATCGCGGACTTGCCGGGGATCGGGCTGAGGATCCGCACGTCGGCCGAGGCGACGGCGTACGCGATGTTCTTGCTGAGCGCGGTGACCTTCTCGACCTTGATGCCGGCGCCGAGCTCGACCTCGTAGCGGGTCACGGTCGGTCCGCGGGTGTAGCCGGTCACCTGGGCGTCGATGCCGAACTCGTCCATCACCCCGGTGAGCCGCTCGACGACGTCGTCGCTGGCCTTCGATCGGGCCTTGTGCACCGAGCCGGGCTTGAGGACCTCGTTGGCGGGCAGCGAGTAGGTGATGTCGCCCGAGAGCGAGAGCTGCTCCACGCGCGGGGGCAGCGGCGAGTGCGGCGGTGGCTCGAGCTCCTCCTTCGCGGCCGCGGGCTCGGCGACGACCGGGGGCGGTGCCGGGGCGAAGATGTCGACGCCGACGCTGCTGTCCTCGCGCTCGCCGCGCGCGGCCTGCTGCTCGACGGTGAGGTCCTCGTCCAGGGCCACGTCGAGGGCGTCGCGCTCCCGCTTGCGCTTGCGCTTGTCGATCTCGCGGTCGCTGAGCACCGGGGTGTCGTACGCCGGGTCGCCCATGTCGGGGTCGATCTCGTCGTCGCCCCGGCGAGCGCGCCCGCCCGGGGCCCGGTCGTCCTCGTCGAGGTGGCGGCCCAGGGCCTGGTCGCGCAGGGCGGCCAGCTTGTCGGGGACCTGGTAGACGGGGGTGGCGGTGACCACCAGCACGCCGAAGGCCACGAGCATCAGCAGCAGCGGCACGACGACGTACGTCGAGCGGAGCAGGTCGAGCAGCAGCGAGGAGACGACGTAGCCCACGGCTCCCCCGCCGGCCTGCAGCGGGGTCGCGTCGCCGGCGACCGGCTGGGGGCTGTCGTTGGCGATGTGCACGATGCCGAGCAGGCCGAAGGCGAGCGCGGTCCACCCGATGACCTGCCGGCCGGCGGGGCCGTTGCTGACCGGGTCGCGCATCGTGCGCCACCCGACCCACACCAGCGCCATCGGCACGAACCAGCCGAGCTTGCCGACCGAGCCGGCCACGGCGGTGCGCACCGGGTCGGTGACCGGGCTCTGGATCTGGAACCACACCGCACCGGCCGTCACGACCGCCAGCGCCAGCAGCAGCAGACCGGCGCCGTCGCGGCGGTGCTCGGGGTCGAGGTCGCGGGCGCTGCGCCCGATCCCCCGGGCGACCGCACCGATCGCGTGCGCGACGGCGAGCCACACGGCACCGATGCCGCGCGCGATCGCGCCGAGCGTCAGCAGCACCGGGCTGGGCCCGCTGCGCACCGCGCGCGGGGCCGGCCGCTTGGCCGTGCTGCTCTTCTTGGTCGGGGTGCGCTTGGAGGTCGACGGGCGCTTGCCGGTCGAGCTCGCGCGCGCAGCGCTGGTGGTGGAGGTACTCCGAGGTCGGGTGCCTGAGCTGCCGGACCGGGTCGAGGACCCGTTCGTGGACGTGCTCGTGCTCCGCGACCCCGGCGGGGAAGACGTACGGGTCGCCATGCTGGCCACCCTAGGCGAACGCCTCTCCCGTCCCAGGGATTAACACCCGTCCCACCCTCACGTGTCGCTTGAGGGTTGTGCGCTGCGGGAGTTTCATCGGGTACCCGATGGAACTCGCGCTACCTGGCTGAAACTTCAGCCGGGTGCCGCCACCTTCATCGGGGACCCGATGAAACTCCCGCGACCACCCCGAGCCGCGGCCGCCCTCAGGACTCGATGACCACCGGGATGATCATCGGGCGGCGGCGGTGGGTGCCGGAGACCCAGCGCCCGATCACCCGGCGCACCGTCTGCTGCAGCTGGTAGGTGTCGGTGTTGCCCTCGGCCACGGCGAGGTCGAGGGCCTCGATGATGGCGGGCTTGACCTCCTCGAAGCTGGCGGTCTCGATGGCGTTGCCGCGGGCGTGGATCTCGGGGCCGCTGGCGACCTTGCCGGTGACCGAGTCCATCACCACGATGACGGAGATGAAGCCCTCCTCACCGAGGATGCGGCGGTCCTTGAGGTCCGACTCGGTGACGTCGCCGACCGAGGAACCGTCGACGTAGACGTAGCCGCAGTCGACCTTGCCCACGATCTCGGCGACCCCGTCGACGAGATCGACCACGACGCCGTCCTCGGCGATCACCACGTGGGGGACGCCGGTCATCCGGGCCAGGGCGGCGTTGGCCTGCATGTGCCGGATCTCGCCGTGCACCGGGAGCACGTTGCGCGGCTTGACGATGTTGTAGCAGTAGAGGAGCTCGCCGGCCGAGGCGTGGCCGCTGACGTGGACCATCGCGTTGCCCTTGTGCACGACCCGCGCGCCCCAGCGGGCCAGGCCGTTGATGACGCGGTAGACCGCGTTCTCGTTGCCGGGGATCAGGCTGGAGGCGAGCAGGACGGTGTCGCCCTCCTCGATGTGCACGATGTGGTGGTTGCGCTGGGCGATGCGGCTCAACGCGCTCATCGGCTCGCCCTGCGAGCCGGTGGAGATCAGCACCTGGTGCTCGGCCGGCAGCTGCGCGAGCTGCTTGGCCTCCACCACCGTGTTGGGCGGCACCTTGAGGTAGCCCAGGTCGCGGGCGATGCCCATGTTGCGCACCATCGAGCGCCCCACCCACGCCACCTGGCGCTCGTGGGCGTACGCCGCGTCGAGGACCTGCTGGACCCGGTGGATGTGGGAGGCGAAGCAGGCCACGATGATCCGCTGCTCGGACTCGCGGAAGACCTGGTCGATGACCGGGGTGATGGCCTTCTCGGTGGGGGTGAACCCGGGGGTCTCGGCGTTGGTGGAGTCGGTGAGGAAGAGGTCGACGCCCTCCTCCCCCAGCCGCGCGAAGGCGCGCAGGTCGGTGATGCGACCGTCGAGGGGCAGCTGGTCCATCTTGAAGTCGCCGGTGTGCAGCACCATCCCGGCGCTGGTGCGGATCGCCACGGCCAGCGCGTCGGGGATGGAGTGGTTGACCGCCACGAACTCGAGCTCGAAGGGTCCGAAGGTGATCCGGTCGCCCTCGGTGACGACGTGGTGCACGGTCTCGCGCAGCCGGTGCTCGCGCAGCTTGGAGCCGAGCAGCGCCAGGGTCAGCTCGGAGCCGACCAGCGGGATGTCGCCGCGCTCGCGCAGCAGGTACGGCGTCGCGCCGATGTGGTCCTCGTGCCCGTGGGTGAGCACCAGGGCCTCGACGTCGTCGAGCCGGTCCCGGATCGAGGACCAGTCGGGCAGGATCAGGTCGACGCCGGGCTGGTGGTCCTCGGGGAACAGCACCCCGCAGTCGACGATGAGCAGGCGCCCGCGGTGCTCGAAGGCGGTCATGTTGCGCCCGACCTCGCCGAGTCCCCCGAAGGGGATGACCCGCAGGCCGTCGTCGGCCAGTGCGGGGGGTGCGGAGAGCTCGGGGTGGGGGTGAGACATGCAGGTCCTGTCCGGTGCGTCAGGCCTCGGTCGCACTGGCCGGCAGGAGCCCGGCCGCCACGAGACCGACGCGCAGCGCCGCGACCTCGTCGTCGTCGAGCGCCACCAGGGGCGCGCGGACGTTGCGGTTCTCGAGCACGCCCAGCAGCTGCAGCGCGGCCTTGGCGGTGGTGGCTCCGTAGTTGGCGACGCCCATCACGGCGTCGATCGCGGGGAGCAGCCGCGTGAAGATCTCGAGGGCACCGGCGTTGTCGCCGGCCGCGTGGGCGTCGGCCATGGCGCGCAGCTCGCGCCCGGCGACGTGGCCCACGACGCTGACGAAGCCGACGGCACCGTGCGCCAGGAAGCCGAGGTTGGCCTCGTCGTCACCGGAGTAGACGGCGTAGCCCAGCTGGCCCAGGCGCACCGCGCGCACCAGGTCACCCACGGCGTCCTTGACCGCGACCACGGTGGGCCAGGTGATGGCCTCCTCGTAGGTCGCCATGTCGATGGTGGTGCCGGTGCGGCCGGGCACGTCGTACAGCATCACCGGCAGGTCGGCGGCCTGCGAGACGCTGCGGAAGTGGTGCAGGACGCCGGCCGGGCCGGGCTTGTTGTAGTAGGGGGTGACCAGCAGCATCCCGTCGACGCCGATCTTCTCGGCCTGCTGGGCTAGCTCGATCGAGTGGGCGGTGGCGTTGGTGCCGACCCCGGCGATGACGACCGCGCGGTCGCCCACGGCGTCCTTGACCGCGGCGAGGATCCGTCCGTCCTCGGCGACCGTCGTGGTCGGCGACTCGCCGGTGGTGCCGGAGACGACGACCCCGTCGTTGCCGTGCTCGACGAGGTGGACGGCGATGCGCGCCGTGGCGTCGAGGTCGACGCTCCCGTCGGCGTGGAACGCGGTGGCCATCGCGGTGAGGACTCGGCCGAACGGCGCGGGGGTCGGCGCGGGGGTCGAGGTCATGGGAGCAGGTTATCGCTGGTTTCGAGAGGGTCGCTGCGCGCCTCCTCAACCAGCGAGCGGCACGACCTGCTCGGCGACCAGGCGCAGGTGGTCGAGGTCTCCCAGGTCGAGGGTCTGCAGGTAGAGGCGGGACTGCCCGGAGTCGCGGTAGCGCCCGATCGTGTCGACGACCTCCTCCACCGTGCCGGCCAGCCCGTTCGCCCGCAGCTCGTCGGGCTCACGACCGATGGCCGCGGCGCGGCGCGCCACCTCGGCGTCGGTCTCGCCGACGCACAGCACGAGGGCCGCGGAGTACACCAGCGACCCCGGGTCGCGGTCGATCGCCTCGCAGGCCGCCCGCACCCGGTCGTGCTGGGCCAGCCCCTCCTCGAAGGGCACGAACGGCAGATTGAACTCGTCGGCGTACGCCGCCGCGAGGGCCGGCGTGCGTCGGTGGCCGCGCCCGCCGATCAGCACCGGCGGGCCACCGCGGTGCCCGTCGCGCTGGACCGGCTTGGGCAGGCCGGGCGAGTCGAGCACCGAGTGGTGGCGCCCCTCGTAGGTGAACCCGCCCTCGGTGGACCACAGCCCGGTCACGACCGCGAGCTGCTCCTCGAACCGGTCGAAGCGCTCCCCCAGCGGCGGGAAGGGGATGGCGTACTTCTGGTGCTCGGCCTCGAACCACCCGGCTCCCAGGCCGAGCTCGACGCGCCCACCGCTCATCTGGTCGACGTTGGCGACCGAGATGGCGAGCGGCCCGGGGTGGCGGAAGGTGGCGCTGGTCATCATCGTGCCCAGGCGGATGGTGCTGGTCTCCCGGGCCAGCCCGGCCAGCGTGATCCAGGCGTCGCTGGGTCCGGGCAGGCCCGGCGTGCCCATGCCCAGGTAGTGGTCGGAGCGGAAGAACGCCCCGAACCCGAGTCGTTCCGCCTCCTGGGCCACCCGCAGCAGGTCGTCGTAGGTGGCGCCCTGCTGGGGCTCGGTGAAGATGCGCAGCTCCATGGCCCCCAGCCTGCCAGGTCGGCGACCGGCCCTCGTCAGCCGCGCAGGCGTTGGTGCACCAGCGCCACCACGTAGGAGACCCCTGCCAGTGCGCCGAGCTGGTAGTACGGCGCACCGTCCTGCCCGCGTGCGATCTCGACCACGAACATCACCAGCACCGCGGCGACCAGCGTCATGCCGGAGAAGAGGCTGGCGTCGGCGTCGAGCTTGTTGATGCGCTCGTCGCGGCGGTCGAGCAGACCGGCGATCGTCTCGCTGCGCCCGCTGAGCAGCAGCAGCACGCCCCCCAGCCCGAGCATCAGCACGAGCCCGCCGATCCCGAAGACCTCGTCACCCGCGACGAGCCCGGCCACGAGGTAGGCCAGGCCGATCAGGGCCGCGACCACCGGGACCAGCCAGCGTGCGCCCGAGCGGCGCGTGCGGACGGTGTCATTCCTCGTCATCGAACATCTCCTCCACGGTGGTCTCGAAGTACCGGGCCAGTGCCATCGCCAGCGGCAGCGACGGCAGGTACCGACCGGTCTCGATCGAGTTGATGGTCTGGCGCGAGACCGCCAGGGCCGCACCCAGGTCGCCCTGGGAGAGCCCCCGCTGCACGCGCAGGGACCGGACGGTGTTCTGCACCTGTCAAGGGTGCTTGACTCGCACCGAGCCTGTCAAGCGTGCTTGTCATCCGCTGTCTCGCACCCCGCATCACCGATTCGTCGATCGGTTGAACAACGCGGCGAGCCGTTGGTCGACCGATCGACGAACTCAGGAGGAGGGGTGGGTGCGGACGGCGGTCGCGGACGCCTCCAGGGCGCGCAGGGCCGGCAGCACGTGGTGCTCCAGCATGGGCGCCAAGTCGTCGTGACCCTCGCCGTCCAGCGACATCCAGCGCAGCTCGGCGATCTCGGCGGCGGCTCGGGGCTCCCCCGGCAGGGAGGCGGTGAAGACCGTCGAGTGCAGCTCGCGACCCGGCTCGTTGGCGGCCGGGGCCAGGTAGACGCCGAGCGGGGAGAGCGCGCCGGGGCCGCCGACGTCGAGCCCCACCTCCTCACGGGTCTCGCGCACCGCGGCGTCGTACGCCGACTCGCCGGGCTCGGGCTTGCCGCCGACGAGCATGAAGCGCGTGGTGCCGCGCTTGCGCACGGTGAGCACCTGCCCGTCGCGCACGAAGGCGACCGCTGCGACGACGATGCACTCCGCAGTCATGGGGCCAGGGCCCGGTCGACGGCGGCCTCGCAGTGCAGCCGGGTGGTCGCGAAGAGCGGCGCGCCAGCGGGGCGCTCCGACGGGTCGAGCAGCAGCTCGATCTCGGTGCAGCCCAGCACCACGGCCGCGCAGCCCTCGTCGACCAGCGCGGCGACCACCCGCTCGTACTCGCGCCGTGACTGCTCACGCACGACGCCGCGGCACAGCTCGTCGTAGATGACGGTGTCGACGAGCCGACGGTCGTCGGCGCCCGGCACCACGACGTCGAGCCCGTGCCCGCGCAGCCGGTCGGTGTAGAAGTCCTGCTCCATCGTGAAGCGGGTGCCGAGCAGCCCGACCCGGCGCACGCCCGACGCCACGACCGCCTCGGCCGTGGCGTCGGCGAGGTGCAGCAGGTCGATGCCCACGGCCGCCTGCACCCGGTCGGCGAGCTTGTGCATCGTGTTGGTGCACAGCACCAGGAAGTCGGCGCCGCCGGCCTCGAGCACCCGCGCCTCGCGGACCAGCAGCGCCGCCGCGTCGTCCCAACGCCCCTGCGACTGCATCTGCTCGACCACCGCGAAGTCGACCGAGGCCAGCAGCAGGTCGGCGGAGTGCAGCCCGCCGAGGCGCTGGGCCACCAGGGTGTTGAGCAGCCGGTAGTACTCGGCCGTCGACTCCCAGCTCATCCCGCCGATCAGGCCGATGCGCCTCACCGGCGCTCCCACCAGACCCAGTCGAGACCGAGGTCGGGGCGGGGCTCGCGACGGGTCTCGACCCACTGCTCGGCGTCGAATTCGGGGTAGGTCGCGTCGCCCGCGGGCTCCAGGTCGACCTCGGTGAGGACCTGGTGGGTGGCCAGGGGCAGGGCCAGGCGGTAGACCTCCCCTCCCCCGGCGACCACCACGTCGCCGGGCAGGCCGGCCGCGACCTCGAGCGCCTCGTCGAGGCTGCGCACGACACGCACGCCCTCGAAGCCGGGGTCGAAGCCGGGGTCGCGGGTCAGCACCACGGTGGTGCGTCCCGGCAGCGGCCGGCCGATGGAGTCCCAGGTGCGTCGGCCCATCACCAGCGTGTGGCCGAGCGTCTCGCGCTTGAAGTGCGCGAAGTCCTCCGGGATCCGCCAGGGGATGTCGCCGTCGGCGCCGATGACGCGGTTGCGGCCGTACGCCGCCACCAGCACCACCCGCTGGCCGGGCCGCAGGGAGGGGTGCGTCATACGGCGATCGGTGCCTTGATGACCGGGTGCGGGTCGTAGCCCTCGACGGCGATGTGCTCGAGCTCGAAGGCGTCGAGCGCGGTGACCGTGGGGTCCAGGCGCAGCGTCGGCAGGGCCCGCGGTTCACGGGTCAGCTGCAGCCGCGCCTGCTCGAGGTGGTTGGTGTAGAGGTGCGCGTCGCCGAGGGTGTGCACGAAGTCGCCGACCTCGAGGCCGGTCACCTGGGCGACCATGTGCGTGAGCAGCGCGTAGGAGGCGATGTTGAACGGCACGCCGAGGAAGGTGTCGGCCGAGCGCTGGTAGAGCTGGCACGAGAGCCGGCCGGGCCCGCCGTCGGGCGAGGGCGCGACGTAGAACTGGAAGAGCGTGTGGCACGGCGGCAGCGCCATGTCGTCGACGTCGGCGACGTTCCAGGCCGAGACGATGTGGCGCCGCGAGTCGGGGTTGGTGCGGATCTGCTCCACGACCTGCGCCAGCTGGTCGACGTGGCGTCCGTCGGGCGTGGGCCACGAGCGCCACTGGTGGCCGTAGACCGGGCCGAGGTCGCCGTTCTCGTCGGCCCACTCGTCCCAGATGCTGATGCCGCGCTCCTGCAGCCACGCCACGTTCGTGTCGCCGCGCAGGAACCACAGCAGCTCGCCGAAGACCGAGCGGGTGTGCACCTTCTTCGTCGTCACCAGCGGGAAGCCCGCACGCAGGTCGAAGCGCATCTGGTGGCCGAAGACGCTGAGCGTCCCGGTGCCGGTGCGGTCGGACTTCTCGACACCCTCGTCGAGGATGCGGCGGAGGAGGTCGAGGTAGGCCTGCACGCCTCGACCCTAGCGCCGCAGGTCGAGCTCGCCGGTGATGGTGGTGCGGGTCGCGCCGCCCACCCAGACCTCGTCGTCGTCGCCGTCACCCACGCGGTCGACGTGCACGCGGCCGCGGCGGCCGATCGCGGTGCCCTGCGCGGCGACGTACGACGACGCGAGGCGCTCGCCCAGCACCCGCTCCCCCAGCAGCCACTGGGCCAGGCCGGCGTTGAGGCTGCCGGTGACCGGGTCCTCGGGCACGCCGATGCCGGGGCAGAAGGCACGCACCTCGAGCGCCGTCTCCGAGCCCGGCGCGTGGGCGCCCACGACGCCGATCTCGAGGTCGTCGAAGGCCGACCAGTCCGGGCGCAGGCCCAGCACCGCGTCGGCGTCGCGCAGCAGCACCGCCACCCAGCCCGGGCCGTTGTCGACCCAGGCGGAGGCCACGACCTCGTCGGGCGCGACCCCCAGCGCGCGACGCACCCGGGCCAGGTCGGCCTCGTCGACGGGGCCCGAGCGCACCAGCGGCGGCGCGGCGAAGGCCAGGCGCTCCCCGTCGCGGCGTACGGCGACGAGACCGGCGCCGCACTCCTGCACGACCCGCTCGCCCCGGGGCCGCCCTCCGGCCTCGAGCCAGGCGTGGGCGGAGCCGAGGGTGGGGTGGCCGGCGAAGGGCAGCTCCTCGCCGGGGGTGAAGATCCGCAACCGGTAGTCGGCGCCGGGCAGCGTGGGCCGCAGCAGGAACGTGGTCTCCGAGAGGTTGGTCCAGCGCGCGAAGGCCGCCATCTGCTCGGTGGTCAGGTCGTCGGCGTCGTGGACGACCGCGACCGGGTTGCCGAGCAGCGGCTCGGTGCTGAACACGTCGACCTGGCTCATCCGCACGGCCCCGACCCTAGGCCGACTCTGGACAGCGGCGGAACCGGGAGCCTGCGGCCGGGTGCCTCAGCGGGCCAGCACCGGCTCGCCGTCGGCGCTGGAGACCCGCACGTGGTCGGTGCAGGAGCCCGAGCCGGTGAAGCAGGTGCGCAGCAGCCAGCCGCGCGCCTCCGAGAGCCGACGGAACTCGCCCGCCCCCGGCACCTGGGTGCCGTCGCCGACGACGTAGGTGATCGCGCCGGTGGTGCTGAAGACGGCGTCCAGCGCGACCTCGCCGCCACGCACCCCGGCCGGCCGCGCCGCCCGTCGTCGGTGTCGTAGACCCGCACCGGCGCCGTGCCGCCCGGCCCCACCCGGGTCAGCACGTAGCCGCCACCCGGGGAGAGGTGGGCGCCCACCCCACGCCGGGTGACGGCCGGCCCGAAGGGACCGTCGAAGGTGATGGTGGTCGGGCTGCTCTGCACCACCGTGGTCAGCCCGTCGACGTCGAGCAGCGTCGCGGGGCCCGCGGCCGGGACCTGCTCACCGCTCGGGTCGTCGAGCGGGCGCCACTCGTGCGACCCGGCGCCGTCGACGTAGTGCAGGGTCGGGCCCTCCAGCGAGAGCGGCCCGACGCCGGCCGGCGGCTCGTCGCCCGGCCCGAGCGGCACCAGGGGGCGCCGGCCCAGCTCGGCTCCGTCGGCGGTGTCGACGACGACCAGGTCGCCGCTCGGCGCCTCGACCCAGGCCACCCAGCCGCGCTCCCGCTCCCCGACGAGCGTCGCCCCGGGGGCCGAGCGCCCCAGCAGCAGCCGTTCACCGGTGGCCTCGGCGCGCACCACCCGTCCCTCGGAGTCGCCGTAGACGACCACGTCGAGCCGGCTGCCGAGGCCCACCAGCCGGCGCACCCCCGGCACCCGCAGCGCCCGGTCGCCGATCACCAGGTCGCCGGCCGCCGACCACGGCAGCGGCACCGAGGTGACCAGCTCGCGCACCTGCGCCGGGCCCAGGGCCTCGTCCCCCGGCGCCCCGTCGGGCGCCCCGTCGGGCCCACCTGCGCGCCACGTGCCCACGGCCACCAGCACCGCGAGGACCGCCAGCAGCGCCACGAGCCCGCGCGGCACCCGCCGGGCCGGGCGTTGCGCCGCGATGTCGGCGGCCGGCCGCCCGACCACCTCCACTCCTGCCGCCAGCTCGCGGGCCTCCTGCTCGAGGCCGGGCGTCGCGGGGTCACCGGGGCTGAGCCAGCAGCCCGAGAGAGCGGCCACCTCCTCGTCGGCCAGCCCGGCCACCGCCGACAGCACCACGCAGGTGCGCCGGTCGGGCTCGAGCCGGTCGAGCAGCGGCGCGAGCGGCGTCGGCTCCTGGCGCCACCAGGGGGTGCGGTCGCGGGCCCGCTCCTCCAGGACCAGCCGCCACACCTCGAGGTCGGGGCCCGGCCCCTCCCGCAGGTCGTGCCACTCGCGCCCGGCGCGCGCCAGCGCCCGGTCGGTCAGCGCGGCGGCGTGGCCCGGTGGGCTGCCCAGCACCGCCACCGCCTGCACCAGCGCGGTGCGTCTCGCGGCGACGTACGCCGCGAAGTCCTGCTCGTCGACGGCGCGCACGGGGAGGGAGGGTGGGCCAGGCGGGTCAGGGATGCAGCGACATCGGGCCGTAGACCCGGCGCTCGAGCTCGAAGAGGACCACCGCGTCGACACCCTCGTCGGCCAGGTCGGCGAAGGCCTCGCCCACCCACGACTCGGCGTCGGCCTGGCTGGTGAAGCGCTGGTCGGCCAGCTCGCCCTCGACGGCCACCTCGTTGCCGGCGGCGTCCTCGAGACGCCACCACCAGGGGCGCTCGCTGGGCGAGGGCGGGCGGAAGGTGGGGGGCTGCTCGGGCAGGTTCATCAGGACTCCTTCACCGACGGGTCGACGAACGGGGGCTTGGTGAGCTGGAAGATCTCGCGGCGGCCGCGGATGTCGACCCCGACCTCCGCCTCGGGGTGCACGGTCGCGGCCACCAGGGCCAGCCCGACCCCCTTGCGCAGCGTGGGGCTGAAGGTGCCCGAGGTGACCTCGCCGACCAGCACGTCGGCGCTCAGCGAGACGCTCATGCCCGGTCGCGGGATGCCCCGGCCGGTGGCCACGATGCCGCGCAGCACCCGCTTGGGCTTCTCGGCGCGCTCGCGCACCAGCACGTCCTTGCCCCAGAAGGCCGGCTTGTCCCAGCCGACCGCCCAGGCCATCCGCGCCTGCACCGGCGTGACGTCGAGGGAGATGTCCTGCCCGTGCAGCGGGTAGCCCATCTCGGTGCGCAGGGTGTCGCGCGCGCCCAGCCCGCACGGGGCGACGCCGTGCTCGGCGCCGGCCGCGAGCAGCGCGTCCCACACCGCGCCCGCGGCCTCGTTGGGCACCAGCAGCTCGTAGCCGCGCTCGCCGGTGTAGCCGGTGCGGCACACCACCACGGTGGCGTCGGCGTACGTCGCCTCCACGAAGCTCATGTAGTCGTGGTCGACCGGCAGCCCCATCGCGGTCATCACCTCGTCGCTGAGGGGGCCCTGGACGGCCAGCACGGCCAGGTCGCGGTGCCGGTCGACGACCTCGACACCCGCGGGGGCGGTGGCGGCCAGGCGGCGCACGACCTCGGCGGTGTTCGCGGCGTTGGGCACCAGCAGCACCCGCTCGTCGGAGTAGCGGTAGACGATCAGGTCGTCGACCACGCCGCCGGTCTCGTCGTCGCAGCACAGCGTGTACTGCGCCTGGCCGGGGCCGATGCGGTCGAGGTCGTTGGTCAGGCAGGCGTTGACGTACGCCGCCGCGCCGGGGCCGGTGACCTCGGCCTTGCCGAGGTGGCTGACGTCGAAGACGCCCACGCCCGAGCGGACCGCGGTGTGCTCGGCCACGACGCCCGTGGGGTACTCCAGCGGCATCTCCCAGCCGCCGAACGGGGCGGTCTTGGCCCCCAGCGCCAGGTGACGGTCGTGCAGCGGCGAGGTCAGCAGGTCGGCCATGGCGCGAACCTACCCCAGCCGCGGCAGCCCCACCGGGGGTGACGTGGGTCGCGCCGCGGGGTGGCGGTGCCATGGTTAGTGTGGCGCGGTGACCTCGTTTACCTTGAGCAGTGCCAGCCCCGCCAAGACCAAGACCGACGCCGTCGTCGTCGGTGTCGTGCAGAGCGAGCCGACCGGCCGCCGCGCGAGCAAGGAGGACGGCCCGGTCCTCGAGCTCGCCGCCGGCGCCGAGGACGTCGCCAGGGCCTACGGCCGCAAGCTGCGCCCGCTGCTGGCCTCCCTCGACGTCAAGGGCTCCGTCGGCGAGGTCACCCGGGTGCCCACCTCGGGCACGATCGGCGCACCGCTGCTGGTGCTCGTGGGCCTCGGCAAGGACCCCCAGCCCGCCGACCTGCGCCGCGCCGCCGGTGCCGCCTCCCGGGCCGTGACCAACGCCGCCGACGTCGCGCTCGCGCTGCCGGCCGAGACCGCCGCCGACGTGCGGGCCGTGGCCGAGGGCTGGGCGCTCGGCGCCTACACGTTCACGACGTACAAGCAGGACACCGCCAAGGACGCCACCACCGCCGGCGAGGTGGTGCTGCTGAGCAGCGCCGCACGCGACAAGCAGGTCGTCGCCGCCCTCGAGGAGGCCCAGGTCGTCACCCGGGCGGTCGCGGCCACCCGCGACTGGGTCAACACTCCCCCGGGCGACCTGCGCCCGCCAGCGTTCGCCGAGGCCGCGCAGGCGCGCGCCAAGGAGCTCGGCAAGGGCCGCGGCGCCCCCAAGATCACGCTGCGCGTCCTCGACGAGGTCGAGCTCGCCGAGCTCGGCTGCGGCGGCATCCTCGGCGTCGGCGTCGGCTCCTCCGCCCCGCCGCGCCTGGTCGAGATCAGCTACACGCCCAAGGGCGCGACGACCCACCTGGCCCTGGTCGGCAAGGGCATCACCTTCGACTCCGGCGGCCTGTCGATCAAGCCCGCGCAGGGCATGCACGAGATGAAGTCCGACATGGCCGGCGCCGCCGCGGTCATCCAGGCCACCTTCGCCATCGCCGAGCTCGGCCTGCCGGTCAAGGTCTCCTGCTTCGCGCCGATGGCCGAGAACATGGTCTCCGGCGACGCGACCCGGCCCGGCGACATCCTGAGCATGTACGGCGGCAAGACCGTCGAGGTGCTCAACACCGACGCCGAGGGTCGTCTCGTGCTCGGTGACGCGCTGGTGCGCGCCGTCGAGACCGAGCCCGACCTGATCGTCGACGTCGCCACGCTCACCGGTGCCATGGTCGTCGCGCTCGGCAACAAGATGGCCGGCGTGATGGGCTCCGAGGAGGTCGTGGCCAAGGTCGTCGAGGCCGGCGCCAGCGCCGGTGAGCCGATCTGGGCGATGCCGATCCCCGAGGAGATGAAGCAGCGCGTCACCTCCAGCAAGATCGCCGACCTCGCCCAGCACGACTGGGTGCGCTGGGGCGGCGGGCTCTTCGCCGGCGCGTTCCTGCGCGAGTTCACCGACGGGCGCCCCTGGGCGCACCTCGACATCGCCGGCCCGTCGTTCAACGCCGGCGGCCCCGACGGCCACCTGACCAACGGCGGCACCGGCTTCGCGGTGTCGACCCTCGTCGACCTGGCGCGCGGCCTGGCCTGAGCGCTCCCCACCACCACGGGGCGCCAGCGGGGGCCAGCGGGGCCGGCGGGACCTACGGGTCCTGCCGGCCCTGCTTCTTCACCCGGCTGTTGTAGTCGCGCATCCGCTGCGGGATGCCCACCAGCCCGGCGTCGTACGACGGCACCTGGAAGCGGTTGCAGAAGTCGTGCGCCCAGTCGATCGAGGGCACCCGGCGCCGGGTCCACTCACCGTCGTGGGCGACCAGCAGCAGCGTCACGTCGCTGACCGCGGTGCGGGGCTCGACGAACCCCTCGACACCGCGGCGCTCGGAGACCCACGAGCTGAGGTGCTCGCGGTCGACGGCGTCGGAGGCGCGCACCCTCGTCGAGCCGGTGCGCGCGGCGTCGCGCGCGGGCTTGCGCATGCGCTGCTTCGAGCCCCGGCGGAAGCGGTCCATGAGTCCCATGGGCACCAGTCTGCCAAGAGACCCCGCACCGGCCACCCGAAGGTCGGTGTGGACACGTCCGGGGGAAGTGCAAGGATGAGCCCCGAGACATGGATCACCCACGGAAGGACCACGGTGGCCGACACCGACTTCGACGTACTCATTCTCGGCGCTGGCTCGGGGGGGTACGCGTGCGCGCTGCGCGCCGCCCAGCTCGGCATGCGGGTCGCACTGGTGGAGAAGGGCGACCTCGGCGGCACCTGCCTGCACGTGGGCTGCATCCCCACCAAGGCGCTGCTGCACGCCGCGGAGGTCGCCGACTCGGCGCGTGACTCCGAGCAGTTCGGCGTGCGCGCCACGCTCGAGGGCATCGACATGGCCGGGGTGAACTCCTACAAGGACGGCGTCGTCTCGCGGCTCTTCAAGGGCCTCACCGGCCTGGTCAAGGGCCGTGGCGTGACCGTGGTCGCCGGCGAGGGCCGCCTCACCGGGCCGCGCGAGGTCACCGTCGACGGCACCGCCTACACCGGTCGCCACGTCGTGCTGGCCACCGGCTCCTACTCCCGCTCGCTGCCCGGCCTCGAGGTCGACGGCGAGCGCGTCCTCACCTCCGAGCACGCGCTGCGCCTCGAGCGCGTGCCGTCCTCGGTCGTGGTGCTCGGCGGCGGCGTCATCGGCTGCGAGTTCGCCAGCGTGTGGCGCTCCTTCGGCGCCGAGGTCACCATCGTCGAGGCGCTGCCCCGGCTGGTGGCCGCCGAGGACGAGGCCTCCTCCAAGGTGCTCGAGCGCACCTTCAAGAAGCGCGGCATCAAGGCCCGCACCGGCACCCCCTTCGAGAGCGTGAAGACCACCGACCACGGCGTGGTCGTGACCGTCGAGGGCGGCGAGACCATCGAGGCCGAGCTGCTGCTCGTCGCCGTCGGTCGCAACCCCGTCACCGACGGCCTGGGCTACGACGAGCAGGGCGTCGAGATGGAGCGCGGCTTCGTGCGCACCGACGAGCGCTGCCGCACCAACCTCGAGGGCGTGTACGCCGTCGGCGACATCGTCCCCGGGCTCCAGCTGGCCCACCGCGGCTTCCAGCAGGGCATCTTCGTCGCCGAGGACATCGCCGGGCTCGACCCCGCGCCCATCGACGAGGCCGGCATCCCCCGCGTCACCTACTCCCACCCCGAGGTCGCCTCGGTCGGTCTCGACGAGGCCACCGCGCGCTCGACGTACGGCGAGGACGCCGTGGAGACGCTGACCTACGACCTGGGCGGCAACGGCAAGAGCCAGATCCTCAAGACCCAGGGTTTCGTCAAGCTGGTGCGCGTCACCGACGGGCCCGTCGTGGGAGTGCACATGGTCGGCGACCGGGTCGGCGAGCTGATCGGCGAGGCACAGCTGATCTACGGCTGGGAGGCCCACGCCGAGGACGTCGCCCCGCTGGTGCACGCCCACCCCACCCAGAACGAGGCTCTCGGCGAGGCGCACCTCGCCCTGGCCGGCAAGGCGCTGCACGCGCACTCGTGACCGCCTCCTAGCCTGGAGCCCGGCACACCCCGCCACACCCGCACCACCCCGCCACACCGAGCACCCCATCGAAGACCGCGAGCGAAGGAACTGCATTGGCCACCGAAGTCAACCTCCCGGAACTGGGTGAGTCCGTCACCGAGGGCACCGTCACGCGCTGGCTGAAGCAGGTCGGCGACACGGTCGCCGTCGACGAGCCGCTGCTGGAGATCTCCACCGACAAGGTCGACACCGAGATCCCCAGCCCGGTCGCGGGCACGCTGCTCGAGATCAAGGCCGAGGAGGACGACACCGTCGAGGTGGGCGCGCTCCTGGCCGTGATCGGCGACGAGGGCGAGTCGGCCGGCGACTCCGGCAACGACACCGCCACGCCCGAGGCGGAGCCCGCCGACGACGACGAGGCCGAGAAGAAGGCCGAGCAGGAGGAGGAGGTCGCCGAGGAGACCGGCGACCTGCCCCCCGGCGACGAGACCCCCGAGTCGGCCAAGTCCGACGACAAGCCGCTCGAGGAGACCGAGAAGCCGGCCGCCGCCACCAAGGGGTCGGGGTCCGGCGGCAGCGGCACCACGGTGACCCTGCCCGAGCTGGGCGAGTCGGTCACCGAGGGCACCGTGACCCGCTGGCTCAAGCAGGTCGGTGACGAGGTCGCCGTCGACGAGCCGCTGCTGGAGATCTCCACCGACAAGGTCGACACCGAGATCCCCTCCCCCGTGGCCGGCACGCTGCTCGAGGTGAAGGTCTCCGAGGACGAGACCGTCGAGATCGGCGCCGAGCTCGCCGTCATCGGCGACGGGTCCGCCGGCGGCGACTCCGAGCCGGAGCCCGAGCCGGAGCCCGAGCCCGAGCCCGAGCCGGAGCCCGAGCCGGAGAAGAAGCCCGAGCCGAAGCAGGAGGCGAAGCCGGCCCAGGAGAAGGCGCCCGAGCCGACCAAGGAGCAGGAGAAGCCCGACTCCTCCACCAGCAGCTCCTCGAGCAGCTCCTCGAGCAGCTCCGGCGACGGTCCCGGCTACGTGACCCCGCTGGTGCGCAAGCTGGCCGGCCAGCACGGCGTCGACCTCAACGACGTCACCGGCACCGGTGTCGGCGGGCGCATCCGCAAGCAGGACGTGCTCGAGGCCGCGAAGGCCAAGGAGGAGCCGGTCGCCCCGGCCGCCTCGTCGGCCCCCGCCGCCCCGGCGGCGTCCTCGGGCGGCGCCCCGGCGCCCTCGAGCCCCTCGCCGCTGCGCGGCAAGACCGAGAAGCTCTCGCGGCTGCGCAAGATCATCGCCTCGCGCATGGTCGAGTCGCTGCAGGTCTCGGCCCAGCTCACGCAGGTCATCGAGGTCGATGTCACCAACATCGCCCGTCTGCGCGACGCCAAGAAGGCCGACTTCCTGGCCCGTGAGGGCGTCAAGCTGTCCTACCTGCCGTTCTTCGCCAAGGCGACGGTCGACGCGCTCAAGCAGCACCCCTCGCTGAACGCCACGATCGACACCGAGGCCGGTGAGGTCACCTACTACGACCGCGAGAACCTCGCGTTCGCGGTGGACACCGAGAAGGGCCTGATCACCCCGGTGGTCAAGGACGCCGGCGACCTGTCGATCTCGGGCCTGGCCCGCAAGATCGGCGACGTGGCCGAGCGCACCCGCACCAACAAGATCGGCCCCGACGAGCTGTCGGGCGGCACCTTCACGATCACCAACCTCGGCAGCGTGGGGGCGCTCTTCGACACCCCCGTGATCAACCAGCCGCAGGTCGCGATCCTGGGCCCCGGTGCCGTGGTCAAGCGCCCGGTCGTCATCGACGACCCCAACCTGGGCGAGACCATCGCGGTGCGCCACATGGTCTACCTGGCGCTGACCTACGACCACCGCCTGGTTGACGGCGCCGACGCCGGCCGGTTCCTGCAGGAGGTCAAGCAGCGCCTCGAGAGCGGCCAGTTCGAGGTCTGAGCACCGCTCCCCAGCACGACCCAGCAGCACCCACCACGCCCCGCCCGGGCCACCCGGGCGGGGCGTGGTGCGTCCCAGCGGCCCCGGACGGCTCTCGTCGCAGACGGGCGGTGCCCTGAAATTGAGAGGCGCCCCGGGCCGGTCAGGGCATACCGTCGGGGGCACCGTGACTGTGACCGATCTCGGCGCCCACCCCGCGCCTACCCAGACCCCTCCGCCCACCAGCCCGCCGGCCCAGCGACGACCCGTCGACTGGCGCCGGATGCGCAGCCCGTGGGCGGTGCTCGCGCTGCTCGGCTCCCTGCTCGGCGCCGTCGGCACGGCGGTCGGCTCGGCCGTCGCCGGCCGGCTCGCGGAGGAGGCCACGGTCCCCCTGGTGTGGCTGCTGGCGCTCTGCGTGGTCGGCGCGGCGGTGCTGGACTCGGTGGGGCGCACCATCTGGGCCGGGGTCACCGACCGGGCCGAGGGCCGCCTGCGCGCCGACCTGCTCGACGCCGCGATGCTGCAGCCGCTGGCCGCGCTCGACGAGCAGGCGGTCGGCGAGGTGCTCGACCGGGTCGACGACGACACCCACGAGGTCGGCTCGCTGCTGCGCCAGAGCGTGTGGATGGCGATCCGCACGCTGCTGGCCTCGGGGCCGCTGTGGCTGGTCGCCGGCCTGACCTGGTGGCCGGCGTTCATCCTGTTCCCGCTCGCCGGGGTCGCCGCCGTCGCGGTGGTGCGCCCGCTGCTGCCGCAGATCTCCGAGCGCAAGGTCGTCGAGGAGATGGCCTGGACCGACCACGCGGCCGCGATGGAGGAGGGCATCGCCGCCCGCGACGACCTGCGCACCACGCTGGGCCAAGCCCACCTCGTACGCCGCTGCACCGAGCTCGCCGCGACCGTGCACGCCCGCTTCGCCGAGGTCCTCACGCTGGAGAGCCAGGTCGGTCGCCGCACCGGCACGCTGCTGCACGCCATGCTCGCCGGCACCGCCGTCGTCGGCGTCGCCCTGGTGCTCGACGACCGGCTCAGCACCGCCGCGCTGGTCACGCTGTTCCTAGTCACCACCACCTTCGTGGGCCAGGTCGACCAGCTCGCCCGGCACCTGCCCGACCTGCAGGCCGGCTACGGCGCGGTGCTGCGCCTGCGCCAGCTGCTCGGGGCCGAGGCCGAGCCCACCGGCGGCGCGGCGCTGGCGCCGGGCCCGCTCGACCTGCACCTGCGCGACCTGCACTTCTCCTACGGCACCGGCCCGTTCGCCCTGCAGGGCGTCGAGCTCACCGTGCCCGCCGGCACCACCTGCGCGCTCGTGGGCCGCACCGGCTCCGGCAAGTCGACGCTCGCCTCGCTGGTCTCGCGCGCCGTGGACCCCGAGCCCGGCAGCGTGCTGCTCGGCGGGCGCGACGTGCTCGAGCTCGACCTGCAGGCGCTGCGCAGCGCCGTCGGCGTGGTCACCCAGCGCACCGAGATCCTGGCCGGCACCCTCGCCGAGAACATCGCCCTCTTCGCGCACGGCTCGCGCGCCGACGTCGAGGCCGCGGTCACCGAGCTCGGGCTGGAGAGCTGGGTCGCCGGGCTGCCCCAGGGGCTCGACACCCCGCTGGGCCCCGGGGGCACCACCCTGTCCGCCGGCGAGGAGCAGCTGGTCGCCTTCGCGCGGCTGCTGGTGCGCGACGTGCGGGTGGTGGTGCTCGACGAGGCCACCGCCCGGATGGACCCGGTCACCGAGGCCCGGGTGGTGCGGGCCGCCGACCGGCTGCTGACCGGTCGCACCGGCCTGCTGGTGGCCCACCGCCTCGGCACCACCGAGCGTGCCTCCCAGGTGGCGGTCCTCGAGGCCGGCCGGGTCGTGCAGCAGGGCCCCCGGGCCGTGCTGGCCCGCGAGCCCGGCGCGTTCCGCGACCTGCTCGAGGCCTCGGCCACCGAGCAGGCGCACGAGCACGACCTCGACGACAGCCACGCCGCGGCCCACCAGGCCGCACGCGACGCCGACATCGGCAGCGCGCGGCGTACGGGCCAGGCGCCGGAGGCGCCCACCCTGCGACCGCTGCCCAGCCTGAGCCGCACCATCTGGAACGCGCTGCTGGTGGAGCCGCGCTGGGGCCTCGTCGGCGCCGGGCTCTTCACGGTCTCGGCGCTGACCGGTGCCTTCGGCGCGGTCACCGGGTGGGTCTGGGGGCTGCTGGTCACCGACCTGCAGCAGGGCGGTCGCCCGCTCGGGCTGGTGGTGGCGCTGGTGGCCTCGCTGATGGTCGCGCCGCTGCTGCTGGCCCTGGCCTTCAAGGTCTACCCACGCTGGTGGGTCGCGGTGATGCTGCGCGTGCGCGCGGCGGTGCTGCAGGGCCAGACCGAGCAGCGACGGCTGACCCGCACGCCGCCGGGCGAGGTGGTGGCCCGCGCCATGGACGCCGACCGGCTCGCGCGCTACGCCGACCGCTGGGTCGACCTGGTCAACGGGCTGATCATCGTGGCGCTGACCGCGGCGCTCGCCCGCAGCCTGCTGGCCGGCGGGGTGCTGCTGACCGTATGGTCGCCTCGGCGCTGGCCTCCTCGCTGGGCGCCGGGTCGCCGGTCGCTCCGCCGCCGCGTCGTCGGCCGCCCGGGCGCGCTTCGGCCGCTCGCTGGTCTCGGCGCTGGAGTCGGTGCGCACCGTCAAGCTCGCCGCCGCCACCCCGGCGGTCCACCAGCACCTGCGCGAGGTCGACTCCGGGCGCGTCGAGGCCGCGGTGCGCGAGCACCGGGTGCAGGCGCTGCTCGACGGCGTCCCGATCGTGATGGTCCAGCTCGGCGTGGTCGCCGCGTGGGGCGTCTACGTCGCCGAGGGCTGGGGGCTGGCCACCGCGCTGCTGGTCGCCAACGCCGTCGCCGGCTTCGACTGGTTCGGCCGGGTGGCCGGCTCGGTGGTCACCGAGGCCCCGGGCACCCGCGCCTGGATGCACGAGACCAGCCGCCTGGCCGGCGGCGGCGACCTGATGGCCGAGCCGCCGGGCGTCGACCTGGTCGCCGGCGTCTCCCCCGCCCCCGCCGCGGCGGCCGCGAGAGCTGCGCACCCTGGAGGTGCGCGGGCTCACCGCGGTGCACGACGACGGCACCGTCGGCGCCCACGACATCGACCTGCGCGTCGAGCGGGGCGAGCTGGTGCTGCTGCTCGGTCAGGTCGGCTCCGGCAAGTCCAGCCTCCTCGCGGCGCTGGCCGGGCTGGTCAGCACCCGCGGCGAGGTGCGCTGGAACGACCGGCTGCTCGACGACCCCGAGACCGAGCTGCGACCCGGCCGGGTCGCCCACGTGGCGCAGGTGCCCCGGGTGCTGTCGGGCACGTTCCGCGACAACATCCGGCTCGACCACCCCGACCGGCAGGTCGAGCCCGCCATCGCGGCCGCCCGCCTGGGCCGCGACGTCGAGGAGGCCGGTGGGCCCGACTCGCTGGTCGGGCACCGCGGCGTACGCCTCTCGGGCGGGCAGGTGCAGCGCGTCGCGCTGGCGCGGGCGCTGGCCTGCGACTCCGAGCTGCTGCTGGCCGACGACGTGTCCTCGGCGCTCGACGCGGCCACCGAGGTCGAGCTGTGGGAGTCGCTGCGCGAGCGCGGCACCACCGTCGTCGGCGCCACCTCCAAGACCGCCGCCCTGGCCCGCGCCGACCGGGTCGTGGTGCTGGTCGACGGCACCGTGGCCGCCAGCGGGCCCTGGTCGCAGCTGGCCCCCCGCTGGCGCCACCTCGCCGGCTGACCCGGCGCAGATCTCACGCTGACCAGGCCCAGACTTCACCCCGACCCGGCTCGAATCTCGCGTCGAGCCGGCCCGAACCTCCGGACGGCAGGTTCGGGCCGGGTCGGCGGGAAGTTCGGGCCGGGTCAGCGGGAAGTTTGGGCCGGGTCGGTGGGAAGTTTCGGCCGGGTCGGTGGGAAGTTCGGGCCGGGTCGGTGGGAAGTATGGGCCGGGTCGGTGGGAAGTTTGGGCCGGGTGAGGGTGGGTGGCGACGAGGCGTGGCAGGCTCGGGGCATGAGCCTGCATGTGGTCATGGCCGGGTCGTCCGGCTTCCTCGGCACCCACCTCACCGCCGCGCTGCGCGAGCGCGGGCACCGCGTCACCCGCCTGGTGCGCAGTCCCAGCGAGAAGCCCGACGCGTCGACCTGGGACCCGTACGCCGGCGTGGTCGACCGCGACCTGGTCGCCGGCGCCGACGTGGTGGTCAACCTGGCGGGCGCGCCGCTGATCGGCAACGTGCACTCGCAGAAGTGGGCGCGCGAGGTGCGTGAGAGCCGGGTGCGCACCACCCGGCTGCTCGCCGAGGTGATCGCCGGGGCCGACGAGCCGCCGGCGTTCCTGGCCGGCAACGGGATCGCGTTCTACGGCGACCACGGCGACCAGCCGCTGACCGAGGCCTCCGACAGCCGCGGCGACGCGCTGCTGACCCAGGTCAGCCGCGAGTGGCAGGAGGTCACCGAGCCCGCGGCCGCCGCGGGCTCGCGGGTCTGCGTGCTGCGCACCTCCCCGGTGATGGACCGGCGCAGCCCTCCCCTCAAGCAGCTCGTGCCGCTCTTCAAGCTCGGCCTGGGCGGCCGGCTGGGCAGCGGGCGCCAGCACATGGCGATGATCTCGCTGCGCGACTGGATCGGCGCCGTGGTGCACCTGGCCGAGCACGAGAGCGCTTCGGGGCCGTTCAACCTGTGCTGCGAGACGACGCCGACCAACGCCGAGTTCACCGAGACCCTGGCCTCGGCGCTGAGCCGGCCCAGTTTCGCGACCGTGCCGGCACCGCTGCTGCGGGTCGCCGCGGGCAAGATGGCCCCCGAGCTGCTGGGCTCGCTCAACGTCAGCCCCGCGGCGCTGCGGGAGGTCGGCTACGGCTTCCAGGACCCCGACGTCGCGGCGGTCGTGTCCTCCGGTCTCGCGGCCCGCGACTGAGGGCGTCCACCAGCCCTCACCAGCCCTCACCAGCCCAGCAGCCGCACCGACTCCACCCGCCACGCTCCCCCGCTGCGCCGCAGCACCACCGACCGGGTCGTCGCCCGGTCCGTCGGCAGCACCCGTCGTACGCCGCCGCCGACGGCCACCGCGCCCACCAGCCGGTCGGTGACCCGCAACCGCAGCAGCCTCGGCCGGTACGCCGGGCGCCGCTCGACCACGTCGAGCGCCAGCACGTGGGTGGCCATCCCGCGCACCCGCAGGCCCCGCCCGCTCCAGGCCGCCAGCATCTGCCGGTCCCGCCGGCCGGCCCCCGAGCCCGCGACGTAGAGCCGGGCGAGGGCGGCGCCGTCACCGCTGCCCCAGGCGGCGGCCCGCTGCTCGTCCCACGCGGCCAGCACCGAGCGCGCGTGCCGCTCCCCGGGTCGGGACCGCCCGGACCTCCGGGCCACCCGGCACCGCGGCGGCGGGAGCGGTGCCGACGCCGACGAGGACGACGGTCAGCAGCAGCGGCGAGCAGGCGCGGACGAGCGCGGCGAGGGGACCCATGCCCCACCTCCTACCCGGCCGAGCCCGCGGCCAACAACGCTGTCCACAGGCGTAGGCTCGCCGGCATGAGCGAGCAGGAGAGCGTGCAGTTCGAGGTGGCCGGGCTGGGGCCCGACGCGGTCGACTACCTGGCCGCCTGGGAGCTCCAGCGCGAGGTGCACGCGCAGGTCGTGGCCGGCGAGCGGCCCGGCACCGTGCTGCTCCTCGAGCACCCGCCGACCTACACCGCCGGCAAGCGCACCGACGCCCACGAGCGTCCCCTCGACCCCGGCGGCGCGCCCGTCATCGACGTCGACCGCGGCGGCAAGATCACCTTCCACGGCCCCGGCCAGCTGGTGGCCTACCCGATCGTCGCGCTGCCCGACCACGTCAAGGTCGTCGACTTCGTACGCCGCATGGAGGAGGCGATGATCGCCACCTGCGCGCACTTCGGGGTCGAGACCGCCCGCGTCCCGGGCCGCAGCGGCGCCTGGCTGCGCGCCGACGAGCGGGCCGGCGAGCGCAAGATCGGCGCGATCGGCATCCGGGTCAGCCGGGGCGTGACCATGCACGGCATCTCCCTCAACTGCGACGTCGACCTGGGCTGGTACGACCGCTTCGTGCCCTGCGGGATCGCCGACGCCGGGGTCACGACCCTGAGCCTCGAGACCGGCCGCCGCGTCGGCGTCCAGGAGGCCCTGCCGGTGCTGCAGGACCACCTCACCGAGATGCTCGCCTGGGGCGACTACACCGCCACCCCCGACTACGAGCCGCGCCCCGAGCCGGGCCGCGCTCCGCGCATCGAGCTGGTCACCCCCGGCGGCTGAGCCGGTCCGGCGCGTCGCCCGGGTAAAGGGACGAGGCTCTGCCACGCTCCGCTGGTGAGCACCACGAGCGACCTCGGGGTCGTCGACACCCGGCACGACCTGATCATCGAGACCACCGCGCTGCGCAAGGAGTTCCGCACCCGCAAGGGGCAGACCCGCGTGGCGGTGCAGGGCCTGGACCTGGCGGTGCCGGCCGGTGGCGTGCACGGCTTCCTGGGCCCCAACGGCTCGGGCAAGACCACCACCATCCGGATGCTGCTGGGCCTGGCGGCCGCCACCAGCGGCACCATGCGTCTCTTCGGGCGCCCGGTGCCCGACGAGCTGCCGGCCGTCATCGGACGGGTGGGAGCGGTGGTGGAGTCGCCGAAGTTCTCGCCCAACCTCACGGCTCGGCAGAACCTGCTGCTGCTCTCCCGCTCCATCGGCGGGCCCGATGCCCGCGTCGACGAGGCCATCGAGACCGTCGGGCTCACCGGCCGCGACGGCGACCGGTTCCGCGCCTACTCGTTGGGCATGAAGCAGCGCCTGGCGATCGCCGCGACGCTGCTCAAGGACCCGGCGCTGCTGATCCTCGACGAGCCGACCAACGGTCTCGACCCGGCGGGCATCCGCGAGATCCGCGACACCATCCGCGACCTGGGTGAGCGCGGCGTCACGGTGCTGCTCTCCTCGCACATCCTCGCCGAGGTCCAGCAGGTCTGCACCTCGGCCACCATCATCGGCAACGGCCGGCTGCTGGCCTCGGGCACCGTGGCCGACCTGCTGGCCGGCGGGTCGGCGTACCGCGTCGACGTGGCCTCGCCCGGCGAGGCGCGGCGGCTGCTCGACGCGGCCGGCCACACCACCCGCCCCGGCCCCGACGAGCACTCCCTGCTGGTCGACACCGAGGCCCCGGCGGAGGTGACCCGGCTGCTGGGTGAGGCCGGGATCTGGTTGGCCGGGCTCTCCGCCCAGCGCCAGGACCTCGAGAGCTACTTCCTCGAGCTGACCGCCGACGACACGCTGGGGCAGGCCACCACGGGCGGTGCGGCATGAGGGCGCTGGTCGCGGTCGAGGCCACCCGGCTGCGCTGGCGCCGCGCGGTCGTGCTGCTGCTCGTCGCCGCGGTCGGGGTGCCGGCGCTGGTCCTCGCGGCCACCGCCTGGGACACCCGACCGGTCTCCGAGGCCGAGCAGGAGCGACTCCTCTCCGAGCGGTACGCCGCCAAGGAGGTGCGCCGCTGCGGGCGCGACCCCGGCAACTACCTCTACCCCGCGCCCGCCTCCACCGACACGGCGCTGGTCGAGCAGGCCTGCCGCGCCCAGGTCCTCGAGTGGTACGGCGGCCGCCCGACGCTGCGCCTCGACGCCGAGACCCGCGAGGGCTCGGTGCTCGGCGTGGTCGCCGTCGTGAGCCTGCTGATGCTGCTGGTGGGCACCACCTTCGTGGGCCACGACTGGAGCTCGGGGTCGATGAGCAACCAGCTGCTCTTCGAGCCACGCCGCTCCCGGGTGTGGGCCGCGAAGGCCGTCGTCGTCACGCTCACCGGGCTGCTGGTCGCCGGCGTCGTGCTCGCCGCGTACTGGGCGGGCCTGTGGGCGCTCGCAGGGTCCCGCGGCCTCCCCGTCGGCGAGGGCGTCGTCGGCGACGGCTTCGAGCTGGTCGCCCGCGGCACCGTGCTCGCGGCGGCCGCCGCGCTGGGCGGCTACGCCCTCACCATGCTCTTCCGCAGCACCGTCGCCACGATCGGCGTGCTGTTCGCGGTCTCGGTGCTGGGCGGCACCCTGATCGGCCTGCTCGGCAGCGGCGGCGGCAGCACCGAGCGCTGGCAGCCGCAGCTCAACCTGGTGGCGTTCGTGACCAACGAGCTGCGCTACTACGACGAGAGCAGCCTGCCCGAGGAGTGCTTCTCGCGCCGGGGCGGCCGGGGCCTCGAGTGCGACGGGGAGCGGGTCCTGACCGCCACCGACGGCGGCGCCTACCTGGGCGTGCTGCTGCTCGGCGCCGGCGTGGTCTCGCTGGTCTCCTACCGCCGCCGCGACGTGCCCTGAGCGCCGGGTGCCCCGAGCGCACGCCGACTCGGCCGCTGCTGGGGCGGCGGCGTAGAGTCGAGCGCGTGACTGAGGCACCTGCACCCGAAGGCCGCAAGCTCCTCCGACTCGAGGTCCGCAACGCCGAGACCCCCATCGAGCGCAAGCCGGAGTGGATCAAGACCCGCGCCAAGATGGGCCCGGCGTACAAGGAGCTGCAGAACCTCGTCAAGGGCGAGGGCCTGCACACCGTGTGCCAGGAGGCCGGCTGCCCCAACATCTTCGAGTGCTGGGAGGACCGCGAGGCCACCTTCCTCATCGGCGGCGACCAGTGCACCCGGCGCTGCGACTTCTGCCAGATCGACACCGGCAAGCCCCAGCCGCTCGACCGCGACGAGCCGCGCCGGGTCGCTGAGTCGGTGCAGAAGATGCAGCTGCGCTACGCCACCATCACCGGGGTCGCGCGCGACGACCTGCCCGACGGCGGTGCCTGGCTCTACGCCGAGACCGTCAAGGTGATCCACGAGCTCAACCCCGAGACCGGCGTCGAGAACCTGATCCCCGACTTCAACGGCAAGCCCGACCTCCTCCAGGAGGTCTTCGAGAGCCGTCCCGAGGTGCTGGCCCACAACGTCGAGACGGTGCCGCGGATCTTCAAGCGCATCCGTCCCGCGTTCCGCTACGAGCGCTCCCTCGACGTCATCACCCAGGCCCGCGACTTCGGCCTGGTCACCAAGTCGAACCTGATCCTGGGCATGGGCGAGACCCGCGAGGAGGTCAGCCAGGCCCTGCGCGACCTGCACGAGGCCGGCTGCGAGCTCATCACGATCACCCAGTACCTGCGCCCCTCGGCCCGCCACCACCCCGTCGAGCGGTGGGTCAAGCCCGAGGAGTTCGTCGAGCTCAAGGACGAGGCCGACGAGATCGGGTTCTCCGGCGTCATGTCCGGACCGCTGGTCCGTTCGTCGTACCGGGCCGGGCGCCTGTACCGTCAGGCGATGGAGGCGCGAGAGGGCGCCGCCGTCTGAACCCCGCCCGCGGGACGTCCCCGGGCCGACCCGAGTGAGGCACGCTTCCGCATGGCCAAGCAGACCGACGCGTCGTCGATGAACCGCCGCCAGCAGTTCGCCGAGACCTACCGGATCACCAAGAGGACCGACCCGCGCATCGGGCTGTGGCTCCTGCTGACGTTCCTCGTCACCGGCGCCCTCGGCTTCCTGGTCTTCAAGATCCTGCCGGGCAGCGGCGCGATCGAGTGGGTGCTCTCCGTCATCGGCGGCATCCTCTTCGGCACCCTGGGCGCGCTGATCCTCTTCAGCCGCCGCGCCCAGGCCTCGGCGTACAGCCAGATGGAGGGCCAGCCCGGCGCCGCCGCGGCCTCGCTCAACATGCTCAAGCGCGGCTGGCACACCGAGACCGCCGTGGCCTTCAACCGCCAGCAGGACGTCGTGCACCGCGTCGTGGGCCCTCCGGGCATCATCCTGGTCGGCGAGGGCAACGGCTCGCGGCTGCGCGCGCTGATGGCCGGTGAGCGGCGCAAGCACGAGCGGGTCGTCGCCGAGACCCCCGTCCACGAGATCGTCGTGGGCCGCGAGGAGGGCCAGGTGCCGCTGCCGCAGCTGATGAAGAAGCTGCGCAAGATGAAGCGCGAGGTCCGCCCCGCCGACATCACCGACATCCGTGCCCGGCTCAAGGCGCTCGACGCCAGCCGCCCCGCGGTGCCGCTGCCCAAGGGCCCGGTGCCGACCAGCATGAAGGGCATGCGCCAGAACATGCGCGGGCGCTGAGCGTCGTACGACGCCGGCAGCACCAGCAAGACGCAGCGAAGGGCGGCGAGGTCATCGACCTCGCCGCCCTTCGTCGTCCTCGGGTCGCCCCGACGGGCTCAGCCCATCTGGCTCGAGCCGCCCATCATGTCCTTCATCGTGGTGACCTGCTTGGCCGGCGGCGCCTCGATGTCGACCTCGGTGCCCCAGTCGTCCATGCGCATGTCGGTGGCGCCGAGGTCGCCCATCTCGACGACCATCCTCCGCATGTGGCCCTCGTCGTCGAACCACACGTCGTACGACATCTCCTCGGGCAGCATGTCCTGCGGGAGGTCCTCGAGGCCCTCCATGTCGCGGAGCGTGGCGCTCGGGTCGACCACGGCGGTGTAGCGCTCCATCGACTCGCCGTCGACGTCCTCCTCACCGACGAAGGTGACGCTCTCGAGCCCGGCCTCCATCATCTCGGCCTGCTTCGAGGGGTCCATCGAGTCGGTCATCATCGGGCCCAGCGGGTTGCCCGGCTCGTCGAGGTCCATCGACAGGTACTTGCCGCCCAGGTCGGGCACCTGCATGTAGATCACGTTGTCGACCATGATCATCTCGATCGGCTCGTCGCCCATCTCGGCGCTGGTCATCGTCATCTGCACCGCCGGCGTGCCGCTGGTGTAGTCGACGACCCCCTCGGCCCTGACCTCCACGCCGGCGGTCTCGGAGGTCATGGTGGTGCGGGCGGTGGTGGAGTCCTCGAAGGAGGAGGTCATCAGGTCGACGAACTCCTGGTTGGGCACCGTCTCCCCCGCCACGAGGTCGCCGACCTCCTCGCCGGCCTCCTCGTCGGCCTCGTCCTCGATCTGCGCCGACGCGCTGGTGTCCTCGGCGTTCTCCGCCTCGTCGTCACCGCCGCAGGCGGCCAGGCCGGTGAGGGCCAGCGGGAGGACGGCGGCGGCAGCGGTACGCCGCCAGGTCGGGGTGCGCTTCATGGTGTGCCTCTCGGAGGGGGTGCTGTCCCCAGAGTCTCACCGTCCGGCCAGGCGGCGAAACGTCTCGATCGTGACGGTGGAGGTGCCGGCGGCGAGGTCGTGCAGGCCCCGGCCGTCGGGGCGGAAGACCAGGGGCGGGACGACCAGGGCCACCAGCAGCTGGCGGGCCAGCGCGGGCAGCAGCGCCGGGGGCCGCGGGTCGCCGTACGAGCGCACCACCCGCAGGCGGGTCACGATCTTGCCGAAGGAGCCGCCGAGCAGCGCGGTGAACAGCGCCGACTCGAGCACGAAGACGCCGAGCACGTAGAAGCCGGACGCCGGGTCGGCGTCGGCGCCGTACACCGGGGTGAAGAGGGTGACCGCGAGCGTGCAGGCGGCCCAGTCGACGACGAGGGCGACGACGCGGCGGGTCCAGGAGGCGGTCTCGACGCTCGGCGCGCTGGTGGGGCTCACCCGCCCAGCCTAGAGACCGGTGCCGCGGCTCGGACCGGGCGGGAGACTTGGACGTCTGTTACATGGGGGAAACACGTCCGATACGGTCTGGAAACTGCCTCACTCGTAGGGTGAGCGCATCGTCCGAGGCATCGTCGCCGCGGGTGTCCACTCTCAGATCTGCCGGTCGTCCGACGGGGACGGCCAAGGAGGACGAATGTTCCAGAACAGCGAGGAGCTGCTCAAGTACATCAAGGACGAGGGCGTCGAGATGGTCGACGTGCGCTTCTGCGACCTGCCCGGCGTCATGCAGCACTTCACGGTCCCGGTGTCGTCCTTCGACCAGTCGGTCTTCGACGACGGCCTCGGCTTCGACGGCTCGTCCATCCGTGGCTTCCAGGCCATCCACGAGTCCGACATGTCGCTGTTCCCGGACCCGACCACGGCCTACATCGACCCCTTCCGGGCCGCGAAGACGCTGGTCGTGAACTTCTTCATCCACGACCCGATCTCGGGCGAGGCCTACTCGCGCGACCCGCGCAACATCGCCCGCAAGGCGATGGCCTACATGGCCACCACCGGCATCGGCGACCAGGCGTTCTTCGCCCCCGAGGCCGAGTTCTACGTCTTCGACAACGTGCGCTTCGAGACCAAGGCCAACGCCGGGTTCTACGAGATCAACTCCTCGGCCGGCGCCTGGAACACCGGTGACGCGTTCGAGAACGACAACCGCGGCTACAAGGTCAAGTACAAGGGCGGCTACTTCCCCGTCGCCCCCACCGACCACTTCGGCGAGCTGCGCGACGAGATGGTCATCGAGCTCGAGCGGGCCGGCCTGCAGGTCGAGCGCGCCCACCACGAGGTCGGCACCGCCGGCCAGGCGGAGATCAACTACCGCTTCGACGAGCTGCTCAAGGCCGCCGACGACGTGATGAAGTTCAAGTACATCATCAAGAACACGGCCTGGCGCAACGGCAAGACCGCGACCTTCATGCCCAAGCCGATCTTCGGCGACAACGGCTCGGGCATGCACGTGCACCAGTCGATCTGGAACGAGGGCGAGCCCCTGTTCTACGACGAGACCGGGTACGGCGGCCTGTCCGACATGGCGCGCTACTACATCGGCGGCATGCTCAAGCACGCCCCGTCGCTGCTGGCCTTCACCAACCCGACGGTGAACTCCTACCACCGCCTGGTCCCCGGCTTCGAGGCCCCGATCTCGCTGGTCTACTCCCAGCGCAACCGCTCGGCCTGCGTGCGCATCCCGATCACCGGCTCGAACCCGAAGGCCAAGCGCGTCGAGTTCCGCTGCCCCGACCCGTCGGCGAACCCCTACCTCGCCTTCTCGGCGCTGCTGCTCGCCGGCCTCGACGGCATCAAGAACAAGATCGAGCCGCCCGCCCCGGTCGACAAGGACATCTACGAGCTCCCGCCGGACGAGATGGCCGACATCGACCAGGTCCCGACCTCGCTCAACGCCGTCCTCGACTCCCTCGAGGCCGACCACGAGTTCCTGACGGCCGGCAACGTCTTCACGCCCGACCTGATCGAGACCTGGATCGACTACAAGCGCACCAACGAGATCGCGCCGGTGCAGGCCCGCCCGCACCCGCACGAGTTCGAGCTGTACTACGACATCTAACCGGGCCTCCGGCTGCGGTCATTCAGGAACGCCGAACGACCGCAAAGAACAGGCGCTGACCTGCACAAACGCCGCCGAACGACCTTTCGGTCGTTCGGCGGCGTTTGCTGTTGGTAGCCGCTCGTCTGTTACAAATCCGGTACCAGTTTGGGTAGCGCCATCTCCTGCCACACGGTCCTCAGGGGACTCTTCGGGTAGGTCGCGGCCCGGGTCGGTTGCCCGAGCCACCAGCCTGGCATCGCACAGTTGGGCAACCACCGCCGCGATGCCCGAGTCATCTTGCTGCCACATCGTTTCCGCCGACGTGATCGCTCCCATGCCGCCGTCGGACGGTCAAGTCCCTGGGCGTGGTGTACGAAACGAATCCTTCGTCGGGCGTGTCGTTAGGCGCTGATGGCGACCTCCTTGTTGATCGGTGATTCGTCGGCAGGGTTGGTGATCAGGCTCATCCGGGAGCGGGCGAGGACGTCGAGTCCGAGGTAGCGGCGACCTTCGGCCCATTCGTCGTGCTGCTCGGCCAGGACGGCGCCGACGAGTCGGATGATGGCGTTGCGGTCGGGGAAGATGCCTACGACGTCGGTGCGCCGCCGGATCTCGCGGTTGAGCCTCTCGTTGGGGTTGTTCGACCAGATCTGTCGCCAGATCTCCTTCGGGAAGCCGGTGAAGGCCAGGATCTCGTCGCGGGCACTGTCGAGGTGCTCGAGGACTGCGGGCAGCGAGGTGACGAGCTCGGAGTCGAGGAGCTTGTCGAACTGCGCGTGGACCGCGACAGCGTCGGGCTGGTCGTAGACGCTGTGCAGCATCGCCTTCACCCCGGGCCACGCCGACTTCGGGCACACCGCCATCAGGTTCGCGGCGTAATGCGTACGGCACCGCTGCCAGCCCGCCCCGGGCAACGTGGCGTCGATGGCCTCAACGAGCCCCCGGCGTGGGCATCTGAGGTGACCAGTGCGACGCCGGACAGGCCGCGGGCGACGAGGTCGCGGAAGAACCCCAGCCAGCCGGCGTGGGTCTCACCGGTCGCGACCTGGATCCCGAGGATCTCGCGGTGTCCATCGGCGTTGACGCCGGTGGCGACCATGACCGAGACGTTCCTGACCCGGCCGCCTTCACGCACTTTCATGGTCAGGGCGTCGGCAGCGACGAATGTGTACGGACCCTGATCGAGGGGTCGAGTGCGGAAGTCCTCGACGTGAGCGTCGAGATCGGCGGCCATCACCGAGACCTGCGACTTCGACAGACCGGTGATGCCGAGCGACTGCACGAGCTTGTCCATCCGCCGCGTCGAGACGCCCAGGAGGTAGCAGGTCGCCACCACGCTCGTCAGGGCCGCCTCGGCGCGACGTCGTCGCTCGAGGAGCCACTCAGGGAAGTACGTCCCCGTGCGCAGCTTGGGGATCGCGACATCGATGGTGCCGACGCGGGTGTCGAGGTCGCGGTGGCGGTAGCCGTTGCGAGAGTTGACCCGCTCGGGCGCACGAGAGCCGTAGGCGGCTCCGCACACCGCGTCGGCCTCGGCACCGAGCAGCGAGTTGACGAACGTTGCGAGGAGCTCGCGCATCAGGTCCGGGGACGCCTGGGCGAGTTGCTCGTGGAGGAACTCGCCCGGGTCGAGCGTCTTGATCAGGGCAGGGTCGACCTGGTTGATACTGGATGAAGCGGTCATCGTGATGGCTCCGTTCGAGAGTGCTGTGAGAGGTTCACTCGAAGGATTCACCCGGTGGCCGCGCCTACGTTGGAGGCACGCGCTCACTCAGGTCGTCGTACACCACTCTGCTGGACTCCACTCTCTCCAAGATGAACTGGAACGCCACCCAACTCGACGGACGGGTGCCCATCACGCTGCGCACAGCTGACTCGACCGGCCGGATCCTGAAGCACCTCGGCCCGAACGAACGCCCGGCGCCGCGATACGCCTACTATATGCGACTCGGCTCGGTGCTCGTAGCTCGGTTTGACCTGGTCGCCTCCGCGACTCGCATGGACAAGTCCTCCGACCAGCATGCGCGCCCGCACCTGTCCTGCACGAAGGCCCGGTCATTGCCTGGAAAGCCCTTCCGGCCGGAGCGCACGGAAGCCGCTTCCGCTGTCGATAACGTGCGGAGATCACTCCGGTTGGTCACTGGGGCTTGTCGTCAGCGCGACGGGGACGCGTCGCCAGGCCGTCGAAGATCAACTCGCTGATCGACGCAGACAAGCGCACTGCGTCTGCGGACGGGTCGTCAGATGGCCCCTCCACCGCCGCAGTGAGGCCGGCGACCGTGATGGCACCGAAGACGCTCAAGGCCACGGCGCCCGGGTTGGGGACCTGGCGTAGCGACCCATCAGCCACGCCGTCGGCCAACAACTGCTCGATCGGTTCGTAGAACGCAGCCCGCAATGCCAGCGCCAGCTCGGGCAGCCGAGTCGCGCGCCCAAGGTCGCCGACCAGTGCCCGACACAGGAACGGGTGCTCGAGCATTACCCCCAGCTGCGCCACGACAGCGGCCTCGAGTCGAGTCCGCGCATCCTCGGCGCTCAAGACGGCAACGCCGACGGCGCCGGCGATCATGTCCAGCAGGTCGCTGAGGAGAAACTCCAGCACGGCGTTCTTGCCGTCGAGGTGGTAGTAGATCGTGGCCTTCGGGATGCCGGTGGCCTCGGCGATGTCTTCGATCTTGGTGCCGTCCAGACCGCGCTCCGCGATCAGCTCGGCCGCGCCGTACAACTGGCTGGCCAGCTTCGCCGGCAGCTTCCTCATCACGCACCTCTGTTCTCTGCCGCCCGCCGGTGCGGCCGTGCGGTATCGACGTCGTGCACATCGTATGTTGTACTGGAAGTACAAACCAGTGATCTAGACGATCGGTTGTGTTCAGTGAGTCGAGACGATCGGGCCGGGACTGCTGTTCTCACCGGTCGATGCGCTCGCCCAGACCGGCTTCGCTGTCGCGGCCGGGCTCCTTCTCGACACGTTCGTCGTGCGCACTCTCGTCGTCCCGGCTTGCGCCGCGCTGTTCGAGGAGGGCAGCTGGTGGCCACACCCCCGGCCGGCCCACGCACCGGCAGCCGTAGAGCCAGCCCCAACACCTCCCAGGCACCCGTGAACCCGATGACCAGAGAGAAGTCATGACTAGCCAGCAGCTCACCTACAGCCCGTTCGACCCCACAGTGATGGAGGATCCCTACCCCGTCTATCGGCAGCTTCGCGATCACGCCCCGGCGCACTGGTCGCCGGAGGCAAGCACCTGGGTGCTCAGCAGGCACGAAGACGTCTCGGCGGCCCTGGCCGACCCAACGACGTACTCCTCGGCGTCCGGCATCTTCCCCACCCCACCCGGCGTGGACATGACCGAGCTGTTCCTGCCCATGCTCATCATGAGCGACCCACCCCGGCACACGCAGCTGCGCCAACTCGTCAGCAAGGCCTTCACCCCGCGTCGCATCGCAGGGCTCGAAGGACACATCCAGACCCTTGTCGACGACCTCCTCGCCACAACCCCCGAGACCGGCACCTGGGACTTCGTCTCCGAGTTCTCCGGACCTCTGCCCGCGATCGTGATCGCCGACATGCTCGGCGTGCCGCGTGAAGACCGCGACCGCTTTCGGACCTGGTCCACCACCCTGATCCAGTCCAACCCGGTGCGAGGCGAATTCGGCGCCGGGCTGGACGCCGCTGCAGCCCTCTACGAGTACTTCTCCGCATTCCTCGCTGACCGACGCGCGCACCCCCAAGACGACCTCATGACAGCGCTCGTCCAAGCCGAGGTGGACGGCGAGCACCTCACCGAGGAAGAACTTCTCGGCTTCTGCCTGCTGCTGCTCGTCGCCGGGCACGAAACGACGACCAACCTGCTGTCCAACAGCGCTGTCATCCTCGCCCAACACCCTGAGGACCGACGCGCTCTGGCCGACGAGCCCGAACTCGTGCCAGCAGCCGTCGAAGAGCTGCTTCGCTACGACTCACCGGTCCAGGGCCTGGCACGCACCCTGACCCGACAGGTCGATCTGCACGGGCAGGCTATGGCAGCCGGCGACACCGCGCTGCTGCTCTTCGGCTCAGCCAACCGCGACGACCACGCGTTCCCCGACGCAGACCACTTCGACATCCACCGTGGCCCCGAACGACAAGTCGCGTTCGGGCGCGGCATCCACTTCTGCCTCGGCGCATCCCTGGCCCGCCTCGAAGCACGCATCGCTCTGCGAGCACTCCTCACCCGCCGCCGTGACTGGGATGTCGACATCGACTCCGCGGTCCGACTCCGCTCAGGCCCGATCCGCGGGTTCGCATCGCTACCCATTCAGTAGGTCAGCCACTCACCATCCAGTCCCACGAAAGAGTACCCGCGAAGGACCGACCCAAGCCGAGCCGCGCAACAGTCCTCCACAATCTGATCGAGGCCATCCTCACCCGAAACGATGGGCAAATCCCCACCAACATCGAAGGCACCGACACCTACTTCAACAATGTGGAGGACCTCGCGAACGCGCTCCTGCTCCGCTGGCACACCCGTCTCGTGGCATCCCTAGAACGCGGCCTCGTCGACGACCCTGAAGACCGCAGGGAGGCCGTCATCGAAGCCTGGCGGCACGCCTCCCGGATCTACTCGGGCGTACGCAAAGTCATAGACGAGATGGCGGGGGACCCGCCCACCGACGTCATTGCCCACGCCGTGCTGGCCACCGCTCGTAACGACTGGGCTGCCATGGCCATCGCAGCCGGACTGGCCTCGTTCGGTGAGCGTCAGCACCCGCCGTCGGCGGTCGTCCTCAGCCGGGATGCGGCGCAGCAGACCTGCGCTTTCCAGGCTGGCCGCCTGTTGGGTCACCGTCGGCTGGCTCAACAGCGTGTACGTCGAAATGGCGCCGATGCCCTCAAGGCCGCAGATCTGCACAGCATCCAGCAAGACCAACTGCGGCACGGTGACGTCTTCGCAGAGCGGCTGCAGGCGTCCCCTGGTCCGCCGCGCGACCGCGAGCAGAGCCAGCACCGCATCAGCGAACTGGCTTCCGCTGTCCGCACTGACCACTTCACCACCAGCACCCATACGAGCTCCCGTAGTCCATGGCCACTCATTGACAACACCGGCGCCGAGGGCGATCGGCGACCATATGTGGCGTCACGCTACCGGCCTGCCCTCGACGGACAACTGCTGGGCCAGCGGCAACAATGGGTATCTAACTGCTCAATAGGCAATGTTGCTTATTGGGCAACAGGCGTCATACTCAGGGCATGGATCGTGGGTTGCGGGACCTCAAGCGCGAGGCGACGGGACGGGCGCTCGCCCAAGCCGCCTTCGAGCTGACCCGTGAGCGCGGGCTGTTCGGGTTCGTCACCGCGGATCTCGTGCAGCGTGCTGGCTACTCGCGTCGCACGTTTGCGAACCACTTCTCCTGCAAGGAGGAGGCAGTCGCGTCAGTCGCGTTCGGTGGTGTCGAGGACGCCAGCGCGATCCTGGCCGGCCTGCCCGCGGATCTGCCGTTGCTCGATGCCCTCCTGGCCGTCATGAAGGATCAGCTCACTGCGGACACGTTGGTGAGGATGCGCGAGCTGATGGCGATGGCGCGGGAGTACCCGACCCTGGAGCCCTACGTCCTAGGCGTTCAGCAACGCATGCGCCACACTGCCCAGGAACTCTTGGGGTCGACAGCCGGGGACCGGTACCCCGCCGTCTACGTACCTCTGCTGTTCGGCGCCGTGTACGGCGCTGTCATGGCTGCCCTGGAAGGAACTCTCGACGTGCACCTGGACGGCGAGAGCGACGCCACCCCTACGTCGATGGACTACAGCTCGTTCCTCGACCTCACCTTCGACTACCTGCGCCACGGCCTCTAGACGCCCGCCGCTTCTCGCCCCCAAGGAGAACCCGACCCATGTCCACCATCTTGTACCGGCTCGGACAAACCGCGTTCGGCAGGCCGTGGCTCTTCATCGCGGGCTGGGTCGCGGTCCTCGCCGCGGTCGTCGGTGCCGTGGCAATCAACGGCGTGAGCGTCAGCTCCGAGATGAAGATCGAGGGCACCCAGGCCCAGACCGTGCTCGACCGCGTGGCCGATGAGCTCCCTGAGGCCTCGGGGGGTCAGGCCAGCGTGGTCTTCACTGCACCGGACGGTGAGCGCCTGGACACTCCAAAGCGACTCGCGGTCATCAGCGGCACCGTCAGCGACGTCTACGACCTCGAGAAGGTCGTCAACCCCCTCGACGCCGCGCTGGGTGGCGCTGAAGAGGACCCAGCGGACACTCCGCGAAAGAATGCACCGGTCGATCCCCAAGCCGGGTCGGACCAGCAGGCGCCTCCGTATCAGCCGCTCGTGGTGGACGGGGCCCCAGTGCCTGGCGTGCTGGTGTCCTCGGACGGACAGGTCGCCTTGTTCCAGTTCCAGTTCACGGTCGCCTCGACCTCGTTGACCGATGACGACGTCTCCTCGGTGGTCGAGGTGGTAGAGCGCGCCGAGCAGGGAACGGGGATCACCGTTCTCCCGAGCGACTCGCTCAAGGCACTCGAGATCCCCGTCGGCATCGGCGAGGTGATCGGTCTCGCCGTCGCTGCCCTCGTGCTGGTGCTCACCCTGGGTTCCCTGATCGCGGCCGGCCTGCCCCTGATCACAGCGCTCGTCGGGGTCGGAATCGGCGTGGGTGGCGCCTACGCGCTCTCGACGGTCTTCGAGATGAACTCCGCCACCCCCGTCCTGGGTCTCATGGTCGGCCTCGCGGTCGGCATCGATTACGCGCTCTTCGTCGTCAACCGGCAGCGACGGCTGATCCTCGACCGAGGGCTCACCGCCCGGGAGGCAGCCGGCAGAGCAGTCGGCACTGCGGGCAGCGCCGTGTTCTTCGCCGGCCTGACCGTCCTCATCGCGCTGACCGCCCTGACCGTCATCGGCATCGCGACGTTGTCGACTATGGCCCTGGTCGCTGCGTCCACGGTGGCCCTGGCAGTGCTCATCGCCCTCAGCCTGCTGCCCGCGCTGCTAGGCCTAGTCGGGGAGCGGATCTGCTCGGACAAGGCCCGAGGCCGGCGCCGCGCCAAGGAGGACGCGGAGTCGCACAGCGTCGCCGACCACTGGGTGAAGACTGTGATCAGGTTCAGGTGGCCCGTCATCGCCGGCGTGGTCGCGATCCTGGGCGTGATGGCGATCCCCGCAGCCAGCATGAACCTGGGCATCCCCTCCGGCGCGACCGCGAACCAGGACACCGCCGCTCGGCAGAGCTACGAGGCCGTCTCCCAAGGCTTCGGTGAGGGATTCAACGGCCCCCTCCTAGTCACCGCAGAGCCCACCGGCACCGCAGGACGTGTCACCCCCGAGCTGACCGCGAAACTGATCACTGGGTTCCAGGACCGAGACGACATCGTGCTGGCCACCCCCGTCGGCATCAACGAGGCCGGCGACCTCGCCGTGTTCAGCATCATCCCCACCTCAGGCCCCAGCGACGAGGCGACCAGCGACCTCGTGAAGTCACTTCGCGAGCGCGACAGCGCGATCGCCCAGGACAACCAGGTGCAGTTGGGCGTGACCGGCTTCACCGCCATCGGAATCGACATGTCCGACAAGATCGCCAGCGTGCTTCCGCTCTACCTCGGCATCATCATCGTGCTTTCCGTCCTGATTCTGATGGTCGTTTTCCGCTCGGTGGTCGTCCCGATCAAGGCCACAGCCGGCTTCCTGCTCAGCATCCTGGCCACCTTCGGTGCCACCACCGCAGTCTTCCAGTGGGGCTGGGTCAGCGAACTCTTCGGCTTCGACACCGGCGGTCCGCTCATGAGCTTCATGCCGATCATCGTGACCGGCATCCTCTACGGACTCGCCATGGACTACGAGGTCTTCCTGGTCTCCTCGATGCGCGAGGCACACATCCACGGCCAGGCAGCGCGACCAAGCGTCGTCCACGGCTTCGACCACGCCAGCCGGGTCGTCGTCGCAGCCGCCATCATCATGGTCGCGGTGTTCTCCGGCTTCATCTTCAGCCACGACATCATGATCAAGCAGGTCGGCTTCGCACTCGCCGCCGGCATCCTGATCGACGCATTCATCGTCCGGTTGACCCTCGTACCGGCGCTCATGGCCGTCTTCGACGACAGAGCATGGTGGCTTCCCCCCTGGCTCGACCGGCTACTGCCGGACCTCGACATCGAGGGCGACAAGCTCCTGACCATGCTCGACGAGCAGGCCGGAGTCACTGACCGATAGGACATCAAGATCCCAGGCTGATGGAGAACAGACCGCCAAAGGTGCGTCGTGCTTCGGCCGGGTTCGCGCTCCAGGATCCGCTGCGCGGAGAAGGCCGCGGAGCAAGAGGCTGCGATCTCTTCGCCACCCCGTGATGCGCGTCGACCTCATCTGCCGGAGGGAACAGACCCTTCACCCAGCGGACAACCTGGACTTTCCGGCCCGGTTAGTGGCTCTTCGCAGATGAGGGTGTAGCGGACGACGCGGCTGGGGTCGGCGCGTCGATGCCGGGATAGAGGTCGAGGTCTTTCGAAGATGGCGGTTCCTACGCCAGCCACCCGAAAGACCTCGACGTGCACGACGCTACCCGTGCGGGCGCCTTCGCCTGCGCTGATCTGACGACCTTCTGCCGCCTCGATGAGCTAGGGCTGGTGGTGACCGGACAACGCCTCGAACCGAAGCGGGCGGTCCTGGCCTGCAAGGTCGTCGAACCCGAAGGCTCCCTGGAACGGTGGTGCCGTCGCTGCGGAGCCGAAGGCCGTCCGCGCGACACCGTGACCCGCGAGCTGGCCCACGAGCCGTTCGGGTGGCGCCCCACCACGCTGCGCATCACCGTGCGCCGCTACCGCTGCACCGGATGCGGTCGCGTGTGGCGTCAAGACACCAGCCGTGCTGCCGAGCCCCGGGCGAAGCTCTCGCGCCGCGGGCTGCGGTGGGCACTAGAGGCGATCGTGGTCGGTCACCTGTCCATGAGCCGCGTCGCCGAGGCCCTCGCGGTCGCGTGGGGCACCGCCAACAACGCCGTCCTGGCCGAAGGCAGACGCGTGCTGATCGAAGGCGAGCACCGCTACGACGGTGTCACCGCGATCGGGGTCGATGAGCACGTGTGGCGCCACACCAGGCGCGGCGACAAGTACGTCACCGTGGTCATCGACCTGACCGCGGTGCGCGCCGGCACCGGTCCAGCACGGTTGTTGGACATGGTCGAGGGCCGGTCCAAGAAGGTGTTCAAGACCTGGCTCGCAGGTACGTCCCGTGGAGTGGTGGGGTTTTGAGGGTCAGCGGCGGGGCTGCGTGACGTAGGCGGCCACCGGCGGGATCTTCGGTGTGAAACGACCAAGAATCGCACTGAAGGAGACCACACCGATGGCCTTACCCCAGTCTGCCCTGTCCGAGCTGCTCGAGGCGTTCCGCGCCGGTGAGGGCGTCGACCTGGTCCGTGAGTCAGTCCGTGTCGCGTTGCAGGAGCTCATCGAGCTCGAGGCAGCCGAACGCATCGGTGCTGCGCCTTATGAGCGCACCGAGGAGCGTGTGACCGAGCGCAACGGTCACCGACCGCGGATGCTGACCACGAAGGCCGGCGACGTCGAACTGCGGATCCCCAAGCTGCGCAAGGGGTCGTTCTTCCCGATCATCCTCGAGCCCCGCCGTCGCATCGACCAGGCGCTGTACGCGGTGGTGATGGAGGCCTACGTCCAGGGGATCTCCACGCGCAGCGTCGATGACCTCGTCGAAGCGATGGGCGGCACCGGGGTCTCGAAGTCTGAGGTCTCGCGGATCTGCGCGGGGCTGGACGAGACCGTCGGCGCGTTCCGCACCCGTGCCCTGGACCACGTCGAGTTCCCCTACGTCTACCTGGACGCGACCTATCTCCACGTCCGCAACGCCCCCGGCAAGGGCGGACAGGTCGTCTCGATGGCCGTGGTCGTGGCCACGGGTGTCACCGCCACCGGTGAACGCGAGATCCTCGGCCTCGACGTCGGCGACAGCGAGGACGAGGTCTTCTGGCGCGCCTTCCTGCTGTCGCTCAAGCAGCGCGGCCTGACCGGCGTGAAACTCGTGATCAGCGACCAGCACGCAGGCCTGGTCAAGGCGTTGAAGCGGGCCTTCCAGGGTGTCGCGCACCAACGATGCCGGGTCCACTTCGCCCGCAATCTGCTCGCCCACGTGCCCAAGGGGCAGGCCGACTACGTGGCCGCGGCGTTCCGGATGATCTTCGCCCAACCGACCCCTGAGGATGTCGACGCGGCGTGGGACAAGACCCGTGACGAGCTCGCTACCCGGTTCCCCAAGCTCGGTCCGCTGATGGACGGCGCGAAGGCCGAGGTCCTCGCCTTCACCGGCCTCCCGCGCGAGCACTGGCGCAAGATCTGGTCGACCAACCCGCTCGAGCGGATCAACAAGGAGATCAAGCGCCGTAGCCGTGTCGTGGGGATCTTCCCCAATGCCGCCGCGGTCATCCGCTTGGTCGGCGCGGTGCTGATCGACATGCACGACGAGTGGATCGCCGGCGACCGCCACTATCTCTCCGAGGGCTCCATGGCCAAGCTCTACAAGACCAGCGATACTGAGCCCGTCGCCGCCATCGAGAGCAGCGACATGTAGGCACCGAGGATCACCTCAAAGCCCACCACCCCGCGGGGCACTGCCCGAGGCAGATCCAGCTCGAGCTCTCCGCCACGGCCAACCAGGTACAGGGGTGGGAAAAGGCCTACCGAGCGCACATAGGAGAGACCGAGCGCGCCGCCGAGAGCGAACACCAGACCTTCGCTGGGAGGGCCGTCCCATCCGAGTCCGGCCCACTCCAGCAGGTCTCGCAGAGCGCCGGACCCACAGTGCCCACCGATCCGATGCGGGTAGGGCGACACCTGTGCGGCGGCATGACTAGTAGTCATGAAGCCGTCTTTCGCATCCGAGCCTGCGTGTCGGACGGTGATCGGTAGCAGTCAACCTCTGCTCGCTGAACGATCACGGCCTCGGCTCTCTCTCAACGCCTCTCGGACCGCCGGTCTCCTCGGCGGTCTTGGTGATGGCGCTCTCCAGGGTCCGTGCGTACGCAGCAGCGAAGTGGGCGACGTCAACGAGCACGAACATGGCGGTCGAGGTGAGCACCCTCTGCCCCTCCGGGTCGGTGATGGTGGCTTCAACCTGAAGTCGACGCCCATCGCGACCGGTGAGGTGGGCTTCCAACCGATAGGTGACGTCCAAGAGGACAGGCTGCAGGTACTCGATCTCGAGGCGTCGAGTCACCGCCGGGCCGCCAACTAAGTACTGGAGGAATCCATAGAGGTCGTCGATGACCGTCGCCAACGCCCCACCATGAGCGATCCCCGGCGCGCCCTCGTGCCGGCGGTCGAAGGCGTGCGCAGCGACCACGCCGTCCCCCGCACGTCGCACCTCGAGATGGTGACCATGCGGATTGTCCTCACCGCAGCCCAGACAGTTGGCGTGGTGTGAGGCAAGGCGAGCCCCGTCGTCAGGAGGACGGAACTTCTCTGCAAACGTCGCGATCAGGTCGTCAAATCGACTCATCCCGCTACCCCGCCTGCCATGACAGTGTCGATCCAGCGTTCGAGGACATCACGCTGCCACTTAGAAGGGTGCGGGACGAGCATCCCGCTCACTCCTCGACCTAACAGGAGATCCAGCGTCAACTGGATCAGAACCGGATCCGTGGTGATCCAGACGCGACATACCTCCCGAAGCTCGGCGTGCACCCGCTCCTCCGCCGGAACCAGCTGGCGTCGAAGGTCCTCGTCGGTGCGTGCCGCGGCCCATAACTCCAACGTGGCTCCGTACAGCGGCCCGGACAACGCCTCAGCGAGGAGCTCCAGGGCCGCCAGCGCTGCCGCTCTGGTCGGTTGAGCCGAGGGGGCCAGACTGTCTCCGATCCATAGCTCGAGACTGTCTTGAACATGCGTGAGACGTTGCTGAGCCAAATGCTCGACCGCCGCCACGACCATCTGGTCTCGCGTGCCGAAGTGGTGGAGCTGAGCGCCTCGCGACAAGCCAGCTCGCTCGGCCACGGCAGGGCCAGTGGTCCCCGCGTACCCCAGCTCCGCCAAGCAAGCCACCGTGGTGTCCAGCAGCAGCCGGCGGGTTGCGACCGCCCGAACCTGTCGATCCTGCATGCCAGCGGTCATGTTGAACACTGTACATACATACATGCATGTATGCGCTCTAGGTGTTCTGCCCGGGGAGGTTGGGCACGCGGTCGATGGGTGACTTGCCTTTGAGGCTGGTGTGGCCGCGGTGGTGATTGTAGTGATGGAGCCACTCCGGGTAGGCGGACGCGCGGTCGGCTTCTGAGGTGTAGGCGCAGGCGTAGGCCCATTCCTCGAGCAGGGTGCGGTTGAAGCGTTCGACCTTGCCGTTGGTCTGGGGCCGGTAGGGGCGGGTGCGGCGGTGTTTGACGTCCTGGCCCAGGGTCGCGGCCCAGAGCCGTGATCGGTAGCAGGAGCCGTTGTCGGTCAAGACGGCGCTGACCGCGATGCCGTGCTCGGCGAAGTAGGCGCGGGCGCGTTGCCAGAACCCTGCGGCGGTCTCCTTGCGTTCGTCGGTGAGGATCTCGGAGTAGGCCAGCCGGGAGTGGTCGTCTACGGCGTGGTGGAGGTAGACGTAGCCGCGCGAGGGTGTGGCACCGGAGCGGGCGGCCCGGTCGCGTGTGGCGCCGGCGCTGCGGTCTTGGGCTGATCCGCGGCCGTGGACGCGCCAGCCGCCGCCGTCGGGGATCTTGCCGAGCTTCTTGATGTCGACGTGGACCAGATCGCCCGGTGCGGCGTGCTCGTAGCGTCGCTTGTCCCGCGAGGAGGTCTTGATCCGGGTGCCGGTGGCGGGGTCGGTCCACTTCAGCCGTGGGCAGCCGTAGCGGCGCAGGACCTGGTGGACGGTCGAGGGGTTCTGCCCGAGGTGGTAGGCGATCCGGGCCGGTCCCCAGCGCCGGGTGACTCGCAGGCTCACGATCCGACGCTCGGTTCGTCGGGGCAGCTGGTTTGGGCAGCGGTGCGGTCGTGAGGACCGGTCGACCATGCCGGCCCTGCCGGATTCGCGGTAACGCAGGGCCCAGCGGCGGGCGGTGGTGATGCTGACGGAGAACCGTTCGGCGGCACGGGCGTAGGTCCAGTCGTGGTCGACGACGAGCTGGGCCAGACGCAGTCGCCCGGCTGGGGTGAGGGTGGCGTTAGCGTGGGTCATGAAGACCTCCGTGGTGGATGTGGTTGCTGTGGTAGCTCCACACCTCACCCGGAGGTCTTCGTCATGGTCCAGCCGACCCGCCGTACCTAACGTCCGTGGTCAGAACATCTAGGTGGAGCAGTCCTCGCCTTCGCACTTCTAGCGCGCCAGACACCGTGCCGAAAGCCGTTGCTAGGTAACGGACCGCGGACAATGCCATCTGCTGGCGCTGGCAGCAGGCTCTGGCAGTGCCCCGCGCCCTCTCCCCCGGTGGCCTACTTGTCCCGGCCACGTTCGGCCCCGACGGGACCCCGTCTTTCTCGGGCCAGCCAACGGCCCGTCACTTGGCCGACGGCCTCGCCGTCTCCTTCGCGCCCGCCTTCCCCTTTGGCCCGTGCGGAGACGCGATGCACTGCACTCCCGGCGGCGCCGACCAGCAGTTCACCTGACAACGGCGCGGCGCACCGATCTACTGCTGCTGACCTCCGCCAAGCGGATCACGAAGGAGCGGGGCGCCGGCGCCATGCCCTCGACCGCGCCCGAGTTCGTGGCCGTGGTCCCGGAGAGCACGCCCCGCCTTGTCGTGACCAGAGTCCGTGGCGCCGTTGCAAGTCATGCCGAGTGTCCTCCGATCGATGGTGACGCACGTAGGGACGACGTAGGGACGCAAGGCCTAGCTGCTCGGCGTGTGTTGGAGACTAGTGGCGCGGATTTGAAGTTGTTGGACGGTTGGCCTTCTTGAGGATCTCGTCGGCGGTCTTGGTCCACACGAACGGGTGGGCGCGCTTGTTCCAGCCCTCGATGTAGGCGCGGAGCTTGGCGTTGAGGTCGGGCACGGACTTGAAGACCCCGCGTCGGACGGCTTGGCGCTCGACCAGCCCGAACCAGACCTCGACCAGGTTCATCCAGGAGGCGTGGGTTGGGGTGAAGTGGACCCTGAAGCGGGGATGGTCAGCCAACCAGTCGCGGACGTTCTTGTGCTTGTGAGCGGCGTAGTTGTCCATCACCAGGTGCAGCTCGACCGGCTCCCCGGTCTCCTCGTCGACAGCGTGGCGGTAGGTCCGCTCGAGCTGGCGCAGGAAAGCGAGGAACTCCTGATGGCGATGCTTGGGCTTGAGCGCCGCGGTGACCTGGCCGGTGGCGATCTCGAGAGCAGCGAACAGGGTGGTGGTGCCGTGGCGGTAGTAGTCGTGTGAGCGCCGCTCGATGCGGCCTTCCTGCATCGGCAGGATCGGCACGGTGCGGTCCAGTGCCTGGATCTGGGACTTCTCATCGACGCTGAGCACGATCGCGTTAGCGGGGACGTCCTCGTTGGTGCCCAGGTAGAGCCCGCAGATGTCGGTGACCTTCCCGACCAGCTCGGGGTCGGTGGAGAACCGGAACGACTCCGCCTTCCACGGCTTGACCCCGTAAGCCTTCCAGGCCCGCTGGATCGCCGTAGCCGAGACCTTCAACCGATCCGCCAACAGCCGGCTCGACCAGTGCGTCACCCCGAGCTTCTTCGGCGGCGGCATCAGAGTCTCGGCCACGATCTTGCGGTGATCCAGCTCCCGCGGCCGGCCCGAGCGCTCCTTGTCGCCGAGCCCGGCCAACCCTCGTTCCTCATATCGCCCGCGCCACTCGATGACCGTGGTGCGCGAGGCGCCCACACGGTCGGCGATCTCCTGATTGGCGACCCCATCTGCGGCCAGCAGGATCATCCGAGCCCGCTTCGCCAGTCCCGCTGAGACCGACCTCGACCGCAGCCACGCATCGAGTTCTTCACGATCGCCATCACGCAGGGCCAGGGCAGGAGCAGGGTGGTTCGCCACCCCGCCATGATTTCAGATCACAAACCGTTCAGGAACTTACGACGCGCACCACTAGCCCTCGGAAGTCGCTGTGGTCGTGTAGGAAATGGGGCCCTTGGTACTTGCGGTGGGGGTAGGCGACACGCGCCGCTGAGCTGACCCGGAGATGGGGGTCGAGCGGAGTCCAGCAGAGTGGTGTACGACGACCTGAGTGAGCGCGTGCCTCCAACGTAGGCGCGGCCACCGGGTGAATCCTTCGAGTGAACCTCTCACAGCACTCTCGAACGGAGCCATCACGATGACCGCTTCATCCAGTATCAACCAGGTCGACCCTGCCCTGATCAAGACGCTCGACCCGGGCGAGTTCCTCCACGAGCAACTCGCCCAGGCGTCCCCGGACCTGATGCGCGAGCTCCTCGCAACGTTCATCAACTCGCTGCTCGGTGCCGAGGCCGACGCGGTGTGCGGAGCCGCCTACGGCTCTCGTGCGCCCGAGCGGGTCAACTCTCGCAACGGCTACCGCCACCGCGACCTCGACACCCGCGTCGGCACCATCGATGTCGCGATCCCCAAGCTGCGCACGGGGACGTACTTCCCTGAGTGGCTCCTCGAGCGACGACGTCGCGCCGAGGCGGCCCTGACGAGCGTGGTGGCGACCTGCTACCTCCTGGGCGTCTCGACGCGGCGGATGGACAAGCTCGTGCAGTCGCTCGGCATCACCGGTCTGTCGAAGTCGCAGGTCTCGGTGATGGCCGCCGATCTCGACGCTCACGTCGAGGACTTCCGCACTCGACCCCTCGATCAGGGTCCGTACACATTCGTCGCTGCCGACGCCCTGACCATGAAAGTGCGTGAAGGCGGCCGGGTCAGGAACGTCTCGGTCATGGTCGCCACCGGCGTCAACGCCGATGGACACCGCGAGATCCTCGGGATCCAGGTCGCGACCGGTGAGACCCACGCCGGCTGGCTGGGGTTCTTCCGCGACCTCGTCGCCCGCGGCCTGTCCGGCGTCGCACTGGTCACCTCAGATGCCCACGCCGGGCTCGTTGAGGCCATCGACGCCACGTTGCCCGGGGCGGGCTGGCAGCGGTGCCGTACGCATTACGCCGCGAACCTGATGGCGGTGTGCCCGAAGTCGGCGTGGCCCGGGGTGAAGGCGATGCTGCACAGCGTCTACGACCAGCCCGACGCTGTCGCGGTCCACGCGCAGTTCGACAAGCTCCTCGACTCCGAGCTCGTCACCTCGCTGCCCGCAGTCCTCGAGCACCTCGACAGTGCCCGCGACGAGATCCTGGCCTTCACCGGCTTCCCGAAGGAGATCTGGCGACAGATCTGGTCGAACAACCCCAACGAGAGGCTCAACCGCGAGATCCGGCGGCGCACCGACGTCGTAGGCATCTTCCCCGACCGCAACGCCATCATCCGACTCGTCGGCGCCGTCCTGGCCGAGCAGCACGACGAATGGGCCGAAGGTCGCCGCTACCTCGGACTCGACGTCCTCGCCCGCTCCCGGATGAGCCTGATCACCAACCCTGCCGACGAATCACCGATCAACAAGGAGGTCGCCATCAGCGCCTAACGACACGCCCGACGAAGGATTCGTTTCGTACACCACGCCCAGGGACTTGACCATGGGTCGAGACCTTCCAAAGTTTGGTGCGACCAAGCAACCGAACCGGAAGGCCTCGACGATGTCGCAGCCTACGGCGTGCGATCGCGCGCGTTCGTGTCCAGATCCGTCCTACTGCCAGTGAAGTGCCCCCGCTAGCCCGGACACCTTGAGTGAGGCGACGATGGTCGCCCGAGAGGAGTCTCTGTGCCTGCACCGAAGAGTCCTGAGTTCCGTCGTCGAGCATTCGAGCTGGCGCGGCTGCGTGAGAAGCCGATCGCTCAGATCGCGAAGGATCTCGGCATTGCCGAGTCCGGTCTGCGTCGCTGGATGAAGCAGGCCGACATCGACGACGGCGTCCAAGACGGCCTGACCTCTGATGAGCGGGCCGAGCTGGTCCAGCTGCGCCGTGACAAGCGGGTGCTCGAGATGGAGATCGAGATCTTGAAGCGGGCCAGTGCCTACTTCGCTCGGGAGAACGTGCTCCCAAAATAGTGTTCCCGGTAGTCCAGGAGCTTGCCGCGGACGGTGTTCCGGTCGCGGTGACCTGCCGGGTGCTGAACGTCTCGACCTCGGGCTACTACGAATGGGCGCGGCGCCGAGCGAGCCGTCGTGACCTCGAGCAGGCCTACCTGATGGCCGCGATCCACGACGTGCACGCCGCCTCCTACGGCACCTACGGCCACCGCCGGGTACATGCCGAGCTGACCATGGGCCGGCGTCTGGAGGTCAGCCACGGCCGTGTCGAGCGACTGATGCGCTCCACCGGCCTGCAGGGCGTGCACCGACGCAGGCTGCGGGGCTGCACCCGCCGCGATCAGGCCGCGACACCATCGGAGGACCTGGTCGAGCGGAACTTCCGCCCCGATGCCCCAGACAGGCTCTACGTCGCCGACGTGACCCAGCACCGCACAGGTGAGGGGTGGTTGTACTTCGCGGTCGTCATCGACTGCTTCAGCCGCCGCGTCGTGGGCTGGTCGATCGCGGACCACATCCGCTCCGAGCTGGTGGTCGATGCGTTGCAGATGGCGATCTGGAACCGTCGCCCACCGGCCGGGGCGGTCCATCACAGCGACCACGGGTCGACCTACACCAGCTGGGCCTTCGGTCACCGGCTGCGCGAAGCAGGGTTGCTCGGATCGATGGGCACGATCGGCGACTGTTTCGACTGTGAGCAGAATCAGGGGCTGCCTGGTCGGGGCCTGACCCTTGCTTACGACTGGCCGTGGTGCCTTGGCGTTGATCTGTCGGCGCCGGCCAGGTGGCGATCAACGCACACACCGGCTGGCCGGGAGTGCGGTGACCGAATAGGGGCCTGATCGCCAAACCTGACCCATCACAGTCCTGTCCTACCCGCCCGACCAGCTGGCATCGACAACCCAGCCATCAGGAAGGGCAGCCATGACCAGCATGACCGTCGAACCCGCCGAGCAGGTAGCCAGCCGGCAGGTCATCATCGGCGTCGACACCCACAAGTACGCCCACGTCGCCGTCGCTTTGGACCACCTCGGCTCCCGACTGGGCGCTCAGCACGTCGCGGCCAACCGCGAGGGCTACGCGCAACTCGAGGCCTGGGCCGCCTCACTGGCCGGCAACGGTCGAGTTCTGGCCTACGGCGTCGAGGGCACCGGCAGCTACGGCGTGGGTCTAGCCAGCTTCCTGCGCCGCACCGGCCACCGCGTCATCGAAGTCAACCGCGGCGATCGCCGCAGCCGGCGCAGCAACGGCAAAAGCGACACCCTCGACGCCGAGGCCGCCGCACGGGCAGTGCTCGGCGGGCAGGCCACGGCGATCCCGAAGTCGGCTGACGGCACTGCGGAGATGATCCGGCAGATCAAGATCGCCCGCGACACCGCACGCAAAGCACGCACCAGCGCGATCATCACGCTCAAGGCGCTCATCGTGACCGTTCCCGCGGAACTGCGCGAGCACCTGGCCGGTACCTCCGACAAGGTGCTCATCGACCGCTGCGCCTCGCTACGTCCGGGTGCGGTCACCTCCCCGACCGCGAGCGCCAAGCACGCGCTGCGGACGCTGGCGAAGCGTCACCAGGCACTGGACGCTGAGATCCGTGGTCACGACGCGATCCTCGACGACCTCACCCGTGCCCACGCACCCACGCTGCGTGAAGGGCTGGGCATCGGCGCTGACACCGCAGCCGAGGTGCTCATTGTCTTCGGCGACAACCCCGAACGCGTCCGCTCAGAGGCCGCGTTCGCCAAGCTCTGCGGCACCAGCCCCGTCCCAGCCTCATCGGGGATGACGAACCGCCACCGGCTTTCACGAGCTGGCCACCGAGAGGCGAACGCGGCGCTCTACCGAGCCGTCATCGTCAGGATGAGGTTCCACCAGCCGACCATCGACTATGTCGCCCGACCCACAGCCGAGGGCCTGTCCAAACGCGACATCATCCGCTGCCTCAAGCGCTACCTCGCCCGCGAGGTCTACCAAGCCGTCCTGACCGACCACCGCGCCCGCCAGAGCGTCACGACGCAGGCACCCCACCGAAGTCTTGACCTATAGGGGCGTCAACTCCGTGGCCGAGAGCTTCTTCGCGACCCTGCAGACCGAGCTGCTCGACCGCCCGACCTGGCCGACCCGTGAAGTCCTGGCGAACGCGATCTTCAGCTTCGTCACGGCTTCTACAACCCGCGCCGGCGTCACTCGACGCTCGGCTACCTCAGCCCCGCCGACTACGAGACCCAGCACGCATTGAGGACGCCTGCTGGACCCCCAAGCGAGACCGCTGCATGATCAGATCCACCCAACCCCAGTAGTCCGGGGAACCGGGGGCACTTCACAGCGCTGCGATCTCCTCGTGGGCCTGGAGGGGTTCCACGTCATCGAGGTCACCGAGCAGCTGCGTCATCTACGCGTGGTGGTCGAGTCCGACCCCGCACCGGCGGGCTGCCACGCGTGCGGTGTGATCGCCGCGAGCCATGGCCGGCGCGAGGTCCGCCTGGTCGACGTGCCCTCCTTCGGCCGCCCGGTGCGACTTGTGTGGCGCAAGCGGACCTGGCGCTGCGTTGAGCCGAAGTGCAGGGCCGGCGGGTGGAGCGAGCAGCACGACGGGTTGGCCCGGCCGCGGGCGCTGCTCACGGTGCGGGCGTGCTGGTGGCCGATCGCTCAGATCCGTCGCGAGCACGCCTCGGTGGCTGGTCTCGCCCGCCAGTTGGGCACCTCGTGGCGCACGGTGTGGCGCTCGATCAAGCCCCTGCTCGAACAGATGGCCGCCGACCCGACCAGGTTCGACAACGTCGAGGTCTTGGGCGTCGATGAGCACATCTGGCACCACGTCTCGACCAAGCCCGTCGACCAGGGTGGACGTGGGCCGAAGGAGCTGACCGGGATGGTCGACCTGAGCCGTGACCAGCACGGACGCGTCCGCGCCCGGCTCCTCGCCTCGTCCCGGGACGATCCGGGAAGGCTTACGCCGACTGGCTCGCTGAGCGCGGTCAGGGGTTCCGCGCCGGTGTGAAGATCGCGGCCCTGGACCCGTTCCAGGGCTACAAGAGCGCGATCGATGACCAGCTCGAGGACGCCGTCGCAGTCCTCGACGCCTTCCATGTCGTCAAGCTCGGCACCGCCGCGGTCGATGAGTGCCGCCGCCGGGTCCAGCAGGAGACCCTCGGCCACCGTGGCCGCAAGGGCGACCCGCTCTACGGCATCCAGAAGCTCCTACGCGCCGGTGCGGAGAAGCTCACCGACAAGCAATGGACCAGGTTCGAGAACGCGATCGCCGCCCGCCTCGAGGAACACCTGGTCGTCTACGTTGCGTCGTGCGCCTAGCAGCTCCGCTCGGCCTACCGCCACCCCAACACCGCCGAGGGCCGCAAGATCGCCGAGAAGGTCCTCGCCACGTTCGCGTCCTGCCCGATCCCCGAGATCGCCCGCCTGGGCCGCACGTTGAAGCGCTGGCGGCAGGCGTTCCTGGCCTACTTCGACACCGCCCGCTCGAACAACGGCGGCACCGAAGCCATGAACGGCCTCATCGAGCTCCACCGCGTCGCCCGCGGGTTCCGCAACCGCGAGAGCTACCGCCTTCGGATGCTGCTGATCGGGGGCGGACTCGCCAGCCCCCACCTCAGGTAATAAGAGCCTGATAACCGGGCTCATCCGCGCATCGACCGCCATCCCGGTAGCGCGCTTCCCGAGGCTTGTCGTGGTGCGCCTGGGCGCTGCCATGGCTCTCAATCACGACAGATCCGAGGGGCACCCCAGAACCTCTACCAGACCCAGGCGATTCACTTGCAGAGCTGATCCCCGAGGGACTGCTGGCGGGCCACCGCACCACCGGAGAACAGCCTCAGCCGCGCACTCGGCGAAACCGCGGCAGCAGCGAGTCCCCGGGCCACCCCTGGGCGCGACCGTGCCATTGACCAACTACTGGTCCTCGGGGTCGCCGGCGATCCCGCAACCTGAGCAACCGTCACGTCGCGATTCCCTGCTTCGGCGTGATGGGAAGCCCGAGGCACCTGAGTCCCACCTCAGTGATCTTCCGGGCGGTGTCCGCCCGGGACCTGGTCGGTAGGGCGAGGTGGCTCACGGTGAGCCGCACCAGGGCTTCGGCGGCGTCGGACACCTCATCCGCCCGCAAACCGGCCACGTGGGAGGTGAGCCATCGGGCCAGGGAGCCGGAAGCGAGCTCCAACAGCTGCGCCGACGTGGTGAGGAGGGGGAGGATGCCCGTGGCGGGTGGTGGGGAATCGCGGTTGGAGATCAGGACCGCTCTAAGCAAGGGACTGTTCTCGGCCTCCTCCAGCACGAAGCCCACCGACGCCGCGAGGCCGCTTGAAGCGTCGGAGCCGTGCTGCGCGAGCACGCTCTCGATGCCCTCGATGAATCGCGCCGCCTCCCTCAGGACGACGGCTTCTCCCAAACCGGGCTTGTCGCCGAACTCCTTGTACAGCAGTGCCCGCGAGACGCCGACCGCCTCGGCGATCTCGCCCATGCGCACCCGCTCCCAGCCCCGCTCAGCGATCAGGTCATGGGCAGTCTCCAGCACCGCTGCACGGACGTGCTCGCGGTAGCGCTCTCGCATGGAGGGGGACGACATGGTGGACAGAGTATCGACATTGTCCGACTGCGGACACGCGTCAGCCGAACCGCGGTGATGACATTCTCAGCGCGGTGACTTAGGTTTGAACAAAAGTCACTAGTTGTCTCCAGAAGGAAGCCTCATGGTCAACTCGAGCAACACCGAAGTGGTCGAGTACCCGCACCGACGCGGCGGGCACTGCGGCTCGGGGGCCATGCGGGACCTCCTGGAATGGGCCGGACTGGGGTGGGACGGCCCCCCAGCCGAGGGCCTCGTCTTTGCCCTGAGCGGCGCCTTGGATCTCGCGTACGTCAGGGACGCGGCACTCATGCCACCGGTGTACCTCGTCGGGCGGGGAGGCGACTTGGAGACGGACCTCCCGACGCGACTGGGCGCCGAGGTCTCCGTGCATGCGACGGATGACCCACAGGAGGGCTGGGCGTGGGTGCGCGACGCCGTGCGCGAGGGCCGTCCCGCCTTGGTGTGGGCCGACATCGCGGAGCTTCCCTACCTCCGCGTACGCCTGCAGATGAGTCGCCACGACATCGTCGTCATCGGTTACGACGACGAGCAGCAGGTCGCGCACGTCGTCGACAACGACCGGGACGAGGTGCAGCTCGTGCCCTACTCGGCACTGGCCCGAGCCCGCTCCTCCCAGGGGTTCCCGGTCCCGACGCGTCACACCTACTTCGACATCGCCTGGCCCGACCGGCTGCCCGACCTGGCCGAGATCGCGCAGACGGCGTTCGCCCAGGCGGCGGAGGCGATGACCACCTCCACCGGCAGCTCTATCGTCACCGGGAGGGATTCGGCGGTCGGGGCCACCGGGCTGGCCGCCGTCGACCTCTTCGCCGAGGACCTCGCAAAATGGCCGGAGGTCTTCCCCGACGACATCCTGGACCTGGTCCTCCAAGGACTCAGCGCCTTCGTCGAGAAGGCCGGCACCGGCGGCGGGCTGTTTCGCCGACTGCTGTCCAGCGGCGCCGGCGACATCGCGCGCCTGACCGGGGACGCGCGGGCGAACGAGGTTGCCGCCGCCGCGCACCTGTGCGCGGAGACATGGTCCCTGGTCGCATCGCTGGCCCGCCAGGACGGCCCAGCACGAGGACGGGTGGAGCAGGCAGCTCGCTCGGCCGCCGCACTCCCCTCCCTCGAGCGGGACCTCGTCACCGCCCTTGAGATCGCGGGGGCGCGCCAGAACCTCGGGACCCCCACCTGATGAGGGGCGAGCTCGATCCTCGGCAGGCCCTGGCCCCGAGCCGGTTCGTCGACAGCGACCACCCTGACGTCCGGGACTTCACCGAGTCCGTCGTGGGTGGCATCCGGGACCCGCGAGAACGGACGGGACTGCTGTTCACTGCGGTCCGGGACCGGCTCCGCTACGACCCCTACAGCGTCACCGCCGAACCCCCTGACTACCAGGCCAGCGCGATCCTCGACGGTGGCCCCACGTGGTGTGTGCCCAAGGCGGTACTGCTCACCGCGAGTCTGCGCGCTGCGGGGATCCCCTCAGTGCTCGGATTCTCCGACGTTCGCAACCACCTCAACAGCGCCGCGCTGCTGGAGTTGATGGGCACGGATCTGTTCGTGTTCCACGGGTGGAGCGCGGTGTACGTCGACGGCCAGTGGCGCAAGGGGTCGCCGGCCTTCAACTCCGAGCTGTGCCGTCGCTTCGGAGTACCCCCGTTGGAGTTCGACGGATCGCAGGACGCGTTGCTCCATGCAGCCGACGGCGCCGGCCGACGTCACATGGAGTACGTCCGCGAACGGGGCATGTTCGTGGACCTGCCGTTCGACGACCTCATGGCAACGCTGCTGGAGACCTACGGTCCCGCCATGGTGCGTGGCTCCGACACCCCGCGCCCCCAGGATCCCCGCTTCCGGGCGTGAAGGCCCAACTCACTGCGGCAGCGTGTCGGCTCCGCTCAGCTCGCACACCATCGCGGAGAGGGTGTCCTCGAGCCGTCGACGACCCACCTCGATGGCACGGGCAGGCTCCAGGTCCCGCAGGTCGTCCAGCGGGATCGGCGGTCCGACGAGCACGCTCACCCGCCGCCGCCACCCCCAGCGCACCTGCCCACTGTAGGCGGGCAGGATCTCCTGCGCCCCCCACTGAGCCACCGGCACGAGCGGTACCGATGCCTCCAGAGCGATCCGCACCGCCCCCGACTTCATCGTCATCGGCAGACCGTCCTCCCGCTTGGTGATGGAACCCTCGGGGTACACCAGGAGGAGTCGCCCGTCGCGTGCCGCGCTCACAGCGTTGTCGTACCCCGCGCGTCCCGCGACGCGGTCGACCTCGACGTGGCCGGCAGCACGGAACCACTTGCCCACGACCGGCCCGCTGAAGAGGCTGGCCTTGGCCAGGAACCGCGGCACGCGCCCCTCGGCCAGCACCATCTCCGCGACCAGCAACGGGTCGAGGTGCGAGATGTGGTTGGCGGCCAGCACCGCTCCGCCCACCCGGGGGATGCCCGCGACCCCGCGCCAGTCCGGGCGACGCAGCACCACCAGGATTGGCTTGCAGACCGCCACCGCCAGCCACCAGGCGAGGCCACGTCGGTCATGAGGGATCGGGCGGCGCTGGACGGCCAAGGTCGTTCGCATCTCAGCCATTGTAGACATTGATGGCCGTTACGTCGCTCGTGCGGACAAACATGCAAGAATGTTTCGATGCCACTGTGGTCCTGGAGCCCGAGGAGCCCCCGATGAGTGATGCGCTGGTAGGCGACTACGACACCGAGCCCCCTACCCCGGACCGAGAGATGCGTCTCGACGGCGGCACTGCGTCGACGCTGGATGCATGGATCCGGTCCATGTCGCGGCCCGCGCCGACGGCGGTGGGCCGCCTGCCCTCGCACTCCCCCACCTGCGCGGGATGCGGCAAGGACAATCCCGCCGGACTCGCCCTAGAGGTCGACGCCACCGAGCACGGCGTGAGCGCGGTGCACCGCTTCGACGATCGCCAGGAGGGAGCACCGGGGATCACTCACGGCGGCCTGGTCGCCGCCGCCTTCGACGACCTGTTCGGGTTTCTCCTCTACCGCGTCGGCGAACTCGCCGTGACCAGGTCGTTGACCGTGGAGTACCTCCGTCCGGTGCTGCTGGGGCTGGACTACGGGTTCACAGCCTATGTCCGAGACCGGACGGGACGGCGGCTCCACGTGGATGCTGCGGCCACCGACGAAGACGGCCGGCAGGTGGCGACGGCGCACGCGACGTTCGTCACCGTGGACGTCGAGCACTTCGAGCAGGGCAGTTCCGCAAAGCGCTAGGAGCTCACTCGCCGATGAAAGGCTCCAACTCGACTGTCGGGTCGAGGTGGATGCCGTGGGAGGCCAGGGCGTCCTGGAGCACCAGGGTGACGTGGCGCGAGAGACGACGCACCATCACGTCCAGGGTCTCGTCGCGCTGGTCGAGCCACCAGATGACCGTGGCGTCGACCATGCCCATCACGCCAACCAAGATGCCCTCAGGGAACAACTCGTCCCCCGATTTGGTGTACCCTCGTGCCGCTACGGCGATCTCGTCCAGCAGACGCGAACGACCCATCCGAGCGCGATGCAGGGTCCGGCTCTGCCCCCGAGCCGCCAGGAAGCGGTAGAGATGAGGGTGGGCGTCGGCCCAGGTCGCGCAGGCGCGCACCAGCCCCTCGACGACCTGTCCGGGCGTTCCCCGCCGAGCCAGGTGCGGGCGGACCCGCTGGATGAGGTCCTGCGCGGCGAGGCGGGCCACCTCGTTATCGAGGTCCTCGCGGCTGGCGAAGTAGCGGTAGACGTGCGGCCTCGGGATCCCAGCCCGCTCGGCGATCAGTGCCGTGCCCGCGTCCGCGCCCGTCTCGTCGACGACCTGCAGAGCAGCGTTGGCCACGTGACGCCGCCGGCGGTCGCGGACCTCATCATCGCGGGAAGACCGGCGCCGCACCGTCGAATCCACCCATCGCCCTACCTCGACCACAGACCGCAGCCTACGCCCGGGGGCGCCGAGGGGCCGGACCTGACCAGGTCGGGCTGCGTCAATGGGACACCTTGTACCCAGCACCATCGCCATGGTCGAATGGGTACATCCTGTACCCGATTCGCTGGAGGCTCCCCGTGATCACTCGCCGCTCCCCCTGGATGGACGACGACCTCGACGACGTCCGTGACCTTGCACGCACGTTCTGCGAGAAGGAGATCAAGCCACACATCGAGACCTTCATCGCCGACAAGCACGTCGACAGGCAACTGTGGAACAGCGCTGGTGACGTCGGTCTGCTCTGCCTGTCGATCCCCGAGGAGTACGGCGGCGGCGGTGGCACCTTCGCCCACGAGGCCATCTTGATCGAGGAGCAGGCACGGGTCGGCGACAGCTCTTGGGGAGCGTCCCTGCACAACGGGATCGTCGCCCACTACCTGCTCGCATACGGCACCGAGGAGCAGAAACAGCACTGGCTGCCCAAGATGGCGTCCGGCGAGGTCGTCGGAGCGATCGCGATGACCGAGCCCGGGACCGGCTCGGACCTGCAGAACATCAAGACCAAGGCGGTGCGCGAGGGTGACGACTACCTTGTCAGCGGCTCAAAGACCTTCATCACCAACGGCTCGCAGGCCGACCTGGTGCTCACCGTGGTCAAGACCGATCCCGACGACCGCGCCGCCGGTATCTCGCTGATGCTCGTCCCCACCAGCGCGGAGGGTTTCTCCCGCGGTCGGGTGCTGGACAAGATCGGGATGAAGGGACAGGACACCTCGGAGCTCTTCTTCGACAACGTTCGTGTCCCGGTCACCAACCTGCTTGGCCTCACCGAGGGCCAGGGCTTCCTACAGCTCATGCAGCAGCTCCCCCAGGAGCGGCTGCTCGTAGGGGTCTCGAACGTCGCCGCCATGGAGTTCTGCCTGGCCGAGACGATGACCTACGTGCATGACCGGAGCGCCTTCGGTCGGCCGATCTGGGGGTTCCAGAACACCAAGTTCAAGATGGCGGAAGTTGCCACCGAGGCTCGCGTCGCACGGTCCTTCGTCGACGAGTGCATCCAGCTCCACCTCGCCGGGGGTCTGGACATCCCCACCGCTGCCATGGTGAAGCTGTGGTGCTCGGAGCGGGCGCAGCGCGTCGCCGACACCTGCCTCCAGCTGCACGGCGGCTACGGGTACATGAACGAGTACCCGATCGCCCGCATCTGGGCCGACATGCGCGTCTCGCAGATCTACGCCGGCACCTCCGAGATCATGAAGGAGATCATCAGCCGGTCCCTGTGAGGACTGGCCCCGCTCCGGCGGCACCGCCGGAGCGGGAGCCGGCGGGCCGGGTGTTGTGCGCCGAGCCCCGCCGGGGGCCTCAGCGTTGGACGAGAGCACAAGACGCCGACTCCGCCGGCGTGACAGCCTCGACAGTCATCGTCTGAAAGGAGTGACATGAACCAGCGAGTCGACTTCTTCTACCGGGTGTGCCATCCGCGTCGCCGCTCCCCGCGTCGGGGGTGACCCACATGGGTCTTGCAGCCGTCGGCGCTTGCTGCCCGATCCCTTCGGCTTCACTCTGCTCTCGTAGGCGGAAGCAACTGCCTGACTGCACGCAGATCCGTCAGATCGGCGGACCTTCCGCTCTCGTGCGCCGCTCATGTCGCCCCCTCACGAAAAGGTTCCACATCCCATGACCTCGACCCACTACGACGTGCTGATCATCGGCTCCGGCTTCGGCGGCTCGGTAACCGCCATGCGTTTGGCGGAGAAGGGATACCGCGTCGGGGTGCTCGAAGCGGGCAAGCGCTACGACACCGACGACCTGCCCGCCTCGTCTTGGGACACCCGTCGGTTCATCTGGGCGCCACGGCTCGGCTGCTTCGGCATTCAGCGTATCCACCTGCTGCGCGACGTCGTCATCTTGGCGGGCGCCGGGGTCGGTGGAGGGTCGCTCAACTACGCGAACACCCTTTACCAACCCCCTGCCCCGTTCTTCAACGATCCACAGTGGGCGCATATCACCGACTGGCACGCCGAGCTGGATCCGCACTACCGGACGGCACGGCAGATGCTGGGTGTCACGCAGAACCCCCACGTGACGCCTTCGGACGAGGTGCTACGCGAGGTCGCGCGCGACATGGGTGTGGAGCACACCTTCACGCTCACCCCCGTCGGCGTCTTCTTCGGAGAGCCCGGCAAAGAGGTGCCCGACCCGTTCTTCGGCGGGGCGGGGCCGCGCCGCACCGGCTGCACCCAGTGCGGGTCGTGCATGACCGGGTGCCGGGTCGGGGCGAAGAACACCCTGGACAAGAACTACCTGTACTTCGCGGAGAAGCTCGGGGCTGAACTACATCCCCTGACCACCGTGGTCGACGTGCGCCCGCGCAGGGGAAGCGGGTACGTCGTCGACGCCGTCCGCACCGGCAGGTCCGTGCGCCGGCGCCGCAACCGGCAGTCATTCACGGCCAACCAGGTCGTCTTCGCAGCGGGCACCTACAACACCCAAAAGCTGCTCCACCGACTCAAGGCCACTGGCTCCCTGCCGAACATCTCCGACCGGCTAGGCACGCTGACCCGCACCAACTCCGAATCAATCCTCGGGGCGAAGTCCCGCGATCCATCCAGCGACTTCACGCGTGGCGTGGCCATCACATCCTCGATCCACCCCGATGAGTTCACCCACATCGAGCCGGTTCGCTACGGCAAAGGCAGCAATGCCATGTCCCTGCTTCAGACCGCCCTCACCGATGGGGACGGCCGCGGCCCCCGGTGGTGGCGCTGGCTGCGAACGATCGCCACCCAGCCCTCGCACCTGACCTGGTTCAGTCCACGACGGTGGTCGGAGCGGACGGTGATCCTGCTGGTGATGCAGACGCTGGACAACTCCATCACGGTGCGGTCGAAGAGGAACCTCCTCGGTCGCCACACGATCACCTCGGGACCCGGCCACGGAGCACCCAACCCCACCTGGATCCCCGTGGGCAACGAGGCCACCCGTCGCGTCGCCGAAAAGATCAACGGCGTGGCCGGCGGATCCACGGGGGAGATCGCCAACATCCCGATGACCGCTCACTTCATCGGCGGGTGCGCCATCGGGGACACCCCGGACACGGGGGTCATCGACCCCTACCACCGCCTCTACGGCCACGACGGGATCTTCGTCGTCGACGGCTCCAGCATCTCGGCGAACCTGGGCGTCAACCCCTCGCTGACGATCACCGCGCAGGCCGAGCGGGCCGCCTCCTTGTGGCCCAACAAGGGCCAGTCGGACCCACGTCCCCCGCTGGGCGCCGACTACCAGCGGCTCTCCGCCATCGAGCCGGAGCGGCCGGCCTTGCCCCACCCCGAAGCGTCCGTCGACGAGCGCGACCAGTAACGAGCGTGAGCACCCGGCGTGAGCCCAGGGCAGCATACGAACACGACCGCGAGCGGCTCACGCCGCTCGCGGTCGTCCCGGATGGCTCCGTGGCGCGAGATTACGCCGGTGGCATCAGCTGCGACCGACCCGCTCCACGTAGGCCTGACGCGCCGCGGTGTCCACGCGGTCGAGGAAGACCGTGTCGGTTCCGAGCATCGTCCCGAGCTGGGTCGCGATCCGCTCAGGGACGAACTTCATCGCCGCCACCATCGTCCCCGCAACACGTGTGACTCGCACGAAAGGTCGCGGGCGTTCGATGAGGTCTGCGGTAGCGCGCGCGATCTCCTGCGGCTCCGCGTTGCGCATGCCCTTCGCCCCGCTCGTCCCCGAGACCAGCTCAGTGTTGGTGAAGGTCGGACGCACCGTGGACAGCGTGATGCCCGACCTGCGGTACTCCTGCCGGGCGGCCTCTGTGAACCCGATGACTGCGAACTTGGTGCCGCAGTAGGTCGCGAGCCCCGGGACCGGGAGCTCCCCGGCCAATGAGGCAGTATTGATGATGTGGCCGTGGCGCCGGGGCAGCATCCGCTGCAAGGCGATCTTGGTACCGAAGATGACTCCCAGCACGTTGATCTCCACCTGCCGACGAGTGACCTCGTCGGCTTCCTCGTGCACGTGACCCGTCGGCATGACTCCCGCGTTGTTGATGAGGACGTCGACGGACCCCAGCGCCTCCTCGGTCACGTCGAGGAACGATTCGATGGACGCCGGGTCGGTCACATCAAGACGCACCGCGACGTCGAGGCCCAGCTCCTCAGCGGCCACCTTGAGCTGGCGCTCGTCGATGTCGCCGATAGCCACCCGGTGTCCGCGCCGGATGAGCTCTTCTGCGGTGTGGTAGCCGATTCCCCGGGCACCCCCGGTGATGGCGACCACTCGTCGCGCGTTCGTTGTCGTCATGGCTGCTGTTCCTTTCAAAGGCCGAGTCGCTGGCGCAGACCACGGCCGGCGGCCAGGCGCAGCACTCGGGCGGCGATTGCCGTACGCCGTGCGGAGTACGGGTACCAGGTGAGTTCCTTGGTGGTCAGCGGGAACCTCGGCTCGGTGATGGCCTGGACCCGGCAGTACTTGCGCAGACCCTGCGCGCCGCCGAGGCGTGCTCCCAGGCCCGAGGACTTCCAGCCACTGTGGGGTAGCTCCACAGCGAAGAGGTTGCTGAAGACGTCGTTGATGTTGACCGCGCCGACCTCGAGCAGGGCGGCGATACGGCGGCCGCGGGCGACGTCACGTGTCCACACGGTCGCCGAGAGCCCGTACTCGGAATCGTTGGCCAGGGCTACGGCCTCGGCCTCGTCGGAGACTCGCATGACAGGCAGCGTCGGCCCGAAGGTCTCCTCGGTCATGCACGTCATGCTGTGATCGACGTCGACGAGGAGCGTGGGAGCGAAGAAGTTCCCGTCCTTGCCCCTCGCCCCGCCCACGAGCACGCGTGCGCCGGACTGCTCGGCCTCCCGTACGTGCCGCTCGACCGTGTCGACCTGCCCGAGGGTCACCATGGCACCGACGTCGTCGCGGGCCCGAGACCCCTGCTTCAACGATTCGAGCGCCGCGGACACCTTCTCGACGAACCGGTCGTAGACCTCGTCCACTACGTAGACCCGCTCGACCGAGATGCATACCTGACCGGAGTTGAAGATCCCGCCCCAGACGATCCCGTGTGCGGCCCGATCCAGGTCGGCGTCCTCGAGCACGATGGCTGCGTCCTTGCCTCCCAGCTCCAGGCTGACCGGCTTGAGCAGCTCGGCGCAACGCGTCGCCACCCGGCGGCCGGTCGACGTCGAGCCGGTGAACTGGACGAAGTCGACGGCCTCTACGACGGCTTCACCGGTCTCCCCCGCCCCGGCGACGTGTCGCAGGACCGGCGGGGCCCCGATCTCCTGCCACCCCTCGATGACGCGCGCGCAGGTCAGCGGGGTCATCTCCGAGGACTTGGTGAGCACCGCACACCCTGCTGCGAGCGCGGGCGCTGCGTCCATCAGGAACAGAGTGATCGGGAAGTTCCACGGGATGATCAGTCCGACCAACGGGTAGGGTCGATAACTGCGGGTCAATCGCTTCGGGAGGCTGAGCAACCCCCCTGCCCCGACTCGTTCAGGGGCGAGGAACTCCTTTGCATGATCGGCGTAGAAGGAGATGAACTCGCACGAGCCGGTCGTCTCCACCAGGGCATCCGGGCGGACCTTGCCGGTCTCTTCGACGAGCAGGTCGGTGAGCTCGTCGGTGTGGTCGAGGATCCATCCGCGCCACTTGCGAAGCCACGAGGCGCGCGCCGCGGGACCGATGTCGTGCCACGCGACCTGTGCCTCACGCAGTTCCAGGGCCGCGGAGCGCACGCGGTCGCCGTCGACGATCGGAATCGATCGGAGTGCACGGCCGTCGGCGGGGCGGCGGATCTCCAGGGTGGAGACCGAAGGGGCATTCATGAGCATTCCTCTAGGTTGGTGACGGTGTCTGGAGAGGCCTGGTTGCTGTGCCGTCAGACGACGGCGGGCGTAGGTCGACCGCTGGTGCGTCGAGTGGCCTCCGCTGGAGTGCGAGGGTCTGAGGCCGTCGCCACCTCGCTGTCGAAGGAGCCCGGCGGGGGGGTCACGCCGTGCTCGCGGCACCAGGCGCCCGGCTCGCGCTGGGAGCGCCGGGGGATGCCGTTGGAGGGCTCGAGTTGCATCGGGATCGGCGGCAACGGCGGCAGCTCCTGGCCGACCTCGGCCGCCAGCTCGTCGGCGTCCTTCTCCTCCGACATGCCGATCGGGCCGACGCGCTGGGCGTTGAGGAACTGGCGCACCACCGGCTCCTCCGAGGCCAGCAGCATCTCGCGCGGGCCGAACATCGCCAGGTGCTTGTGGTAGAGCAGGCCGATGTTGTCGGGCACGGTGCGCGCGGTGTTGATGTCGTGGGTGACGATGAGGAACGTGGCGTCGATCTGGGCGTTGAGGTCGATGATCAGCTGGTTCAGGAACGCTGTGCGGACCGGGTCGAGGCCGGAGTCGGGCTCGTCGAAGAGCACGATCTCGGGGTCCAGCACCAGCGCTCGGGCCAGGCCGGCACGCTTGCGCATGCCGCCGGAGATCTCGCCGGGCAGCTTGTCCTCGGTCCCCAGCAGACCGGTCAGGTCCAGCTTCTCCATCACGATGGCGCGGATCTCCGACTCCGACTTCTTGGTGTGCTCACGCAGCGGGAAGGCGATGTTGTCGTAGAGGTTCATCGAGCCGAACATCGCACCGTCCTGGAACAGCACCCCGAACAGCTTGCGGATCTCGTAAAGCTCCTTCTCCGAGCACGTGGCCAGGTCGGTGCCCTCGATGATGATCGAGCCCTGGTCGGGCTTCAGCAGCCCGATGATGGTCTTGAGCAGCACCGACTTGCCGGTGCCGGAGGGACCCAGCATCACGCTGATCTCCCCAGCCGGGATCGTCAGCGAGACATCCCCCCAGATCAGCTGCTTGCCGAAAGACTTGCTCAGGTGCTCGACCTTGATCTCCACGCCCATGTCAGCGTTCTCCCATCGTTTCGGTGGTGGTGAGGACCACCGGAGTGGCCACCGTCATCGGGTGTCGAGTCCTGCGACCAACCAGGCGGAGCCCACCCGACGCATGGTGACTTCGACCCTGCTTCCGCTGACGACTGGATCGGGCGAGCTTCGGCTCGTGGTGGACTGGGTCAGGAAGACGAGCACCACGACCTCCTCGTCGCTGTCGACCGAGACGACCCCAGCAGCGTTGACGTTCGCCTCGGTGATGATCCGACGCTGCGTCGCCGCGGTGCGCACGACCTCGTCGATGAGGTCGCCGTACTCGTCGGTGAAGGCACCGGTCGTCTGGTCCAACGCCGTGTCAAGGTCCTCCTCGAGCGTGGCGTAGCGATAGCTCAGCAGCAGCGGCACGCGCTCGCGGACGGCGGCCACAGCGTCACGGGCGGCGGAGTCGCGGTCCTCAAGCTGGTCGACGCGCCAGGCGGCCGCGCCCGCTGCGGTCGCGACCACCACAGCCAGCACCACGAGAAGCAGCTCCACTCGACGACGCGGCGGGCGGCCGGCACCCGGGGCGAGGGACAGTGAGGGGGCATCCCTCGTATGTGCGCGCGAGGTCATGCGACGAACCTCAATGCCGAGACCAACCACGAGTCCTCGACGCGCTGCAGCTCCACCTCGAGGCGGTAACTCCGCGGCTCGGGTTGCCGAGCACTGCGGTTGTCAACCGTGCCACGCGCCGCCACGATCACCGTGGCCTCCTCGTCCTCCAGACTCACCACGCCGGCCGAGACGACCTCGCCGGTCGCCTCCACCTCGTTCTCCACGACCTCCTGACGCAGGCGGTCGGCCTGCTCACGCAGGTCGTCCTGGAAAGTCGCTGTGGCCCCCTCGATCAGCTCCTCGAGATCCTCGTCCGTCGTACGAGCACTGATGGTGATCAGACCCACCACCTCGTCCCCGGCTGCCTCCACCACATCGGCGCGCGCCTGCTCGCGCCGCTCAGCGTCACGCCAGGCGAGGCCCCGCTCGACCGCGAGTGCGAGCGCGGCGACCAGGACTGCGCTCAGTAAGGTCCTCACGATGGCGGTGCGCCGCCCGCGAGGCCTGGAGTCTGCTGAGGGCGTGAGCTCCGAACCGTCCCGCTCTTCAGTCATCGCACGCTCACCGGGCCGAGGACGAGCGCCTGCCATCCCTGCTCGGCCGGCAGCTCCATGGAGGCGTCGCCACCGACGGTCACGCCGCGGCTCAGGTCACGTCGGCCCGAAGGGCCGGCGCCCTCCGGCCAGACCCCCTTCCCGAAGTCCAAGCCGCACGAGGAGGGCAGGGGTCCGCGCCCGCCTCCCTGGGGGCAGGGCAGCAACCGGGCCCCGCGCACGGACTTGGGGTCCGCCTCGGGCACCGTGCAGTGGGCCAGGAGGTCGACGTCACGGAACTGCGCGACCGAGGGATCGCGACGTTCCGACGCCGCCAGGTAGCCCTGTGAGCAGGCCGGCGGGTTGTTCACGTTGGCGCGCAGGTCGAGGTTGACGTCACCGAACTCTGCGCGCGGGTTGATGGCGGACTGCAGCCGCGCGACGGTCACCGGGTAGTACACCAGACCCTCCTGGATCTGCGGCAGGTAGGTGTTGAGCACCTCAGCGTTGGTCGTGAGGTTGGTGACCAGCAGAGGGAGCGTCGGCTGGAGGTCGTTCACCAGCTCGGTGGCGGCTCGCAGCCCGGCCGGCCCCTGCGACAGCAGGGCGCGGAGGTCACGATCCCGCCCAGCGAGCTCGCTGGTGAAGGCCGCGAGGGACTGGGCATAGCTGAGGGTGGTCCCCCGCAGGGCTTGCTGGGTACCCAGGACCGGCTGGGCAGTCCTGATGAGGGACGTCGTGACAGCCAGTCGATCCTGCGCGGTGCGGAGGAGGCTGTCGGCGTTCTCGATCGTGCCGGCCAGGTCGGGACCGCTCCCGGCCAGACCCTGGTCGACCTGGTCGAGCACGCGACGGGTCCGCGCGCGGGGCACGGACGCGAGGAGGTCGTTGACGGACTCCAGCACCGGAGTGATCTGGGGCATCTCTACGGTCCGCTCCACCGGGATCACATCTCCCTCCCCCAACGAGGCGGAGTCCTCCCCGGCGTCCTCCCCGGGCGCGGGCACCAGGTCGACGTACTGCTCCCCGATGGCGGAGGTGCTGTGGAGCTCCGCGACCACGGTGGCCGGGATGTCATGCTCGTCGTCGATGCGCAGGTCAGCCACCGCGCCGCCGTCCCCCACCTCGAGGTCAGCCACTTCGCCGACCTGGACGCCTCGATAGGTGACGATGGCCTTCGGGTAGAGCCCGCTGGCGTCAGCGTATTCGGCGCGCACCTCGTACACGCCGACACCTAGCAGGGCCGGCACGCGGGCGTAGACCACCACGGCGAAGAACAGCGCCACGAGCGTGAGGACCGCGAAGATCCGGAGCTGTCGCTTGATCAGGGTCGTCAGGATCATCAGCAGTCACCCAGGAGTCCGAGCAGGCAGGCCCCGTCGCCCTCGCCGCGGCCATCGTCCGGTTCAACGGGGGGCTTCCCGTCGGCGCCCGACCCGCTGCCCCCCTCGGCGTCCTCGGCGCGCGGGCCTCCCTGACCACTGTTGCCGTTGCCTCCAGACTGCTGCAGGGGGTCAGTCAACGGATCCCCTGACTGGAGGGACGGGAGCTGACCAGTGCCGAGCAGCAGGTCGGCGAGGCTCTGGGCGCTGACGTCGATCGTGGCGAAGAGATTGGAGTAGTCGCCTCGAAGCGTCTTCTCCGTGGTCATGGCCGGGAAGGGGACCGTGATCGCGATCTTGAGCGCCTCGGGGAGTCGGGTCGCCGTCTTGCCGAGCTGACTGAGGATGGGCCCCAGGGAGTCGAGGTTGGCCAGGATCGCCTCCTGGCTGGCCTGGATCACACCGACAGCTCTCGTGCTGGCTCGCCCCGAGGTGGTGACGGCGTCCACCAGACGCGCCCGCTCCTGCTCCAACGCCTCCAGACCCGGACCCACCTCGTCGATGGCCCGCGCGATGACCTCGCGGTCGTCGGCAAGGCCCCGACTCAGGCTCTCGAGCGACTCCAGCGTGTTGATGATCTCTCCCTTGGTGTCATCGAGCACTGTCAACAGCTCGTTGGACCGCGTGACGAGGTCGCGGGCGTCCAGCTGCCGCTCGTCCAGCGCCGTGGTCAGCTCGCTGGTGATGGTGCTGATCTGCGAGAGGCCGCCGTTGTTGAGCAGCAGGGCTACGCCGGCGAGGACCTGCTCGGTGCCCGGAGCCTGGCCCGTGCGAGACAAGGGCACCTCGTCCCCGTCACCGAGCAGTCCCACGGGCGAGGCGGCGGCATCGACGGGCGGGGAGTCGATGTCGACGTACTGCGCGCCCAACAGCGTCTTCTGTCCGATGGTGAACCTGGCCCGGTCGCTGATCGGGACCGAGTCCAAGAGCCGGAGGTCGGCCACGGCGTGCCAGTCATCCACCCTGATGGCCGTCACCGTTCCCACGACGACGTCGTCCAGGAGCACCTGGGAGTTCGGGACGAGATTCTCCACGGCCTCGAAGCGCACGGTGACCCCGTAGCCGTCGGACCCGGTGGCCACCTGGCCGGGCAAGGTGTTCTCGTTCGGCTGGAGCGAGCATCCCGTGGCCAGGCAGGCGAGCAGCGTACCGGCGGCGGTCAGCCGCATGTGTGCGCCTCGTCGCCTGAGCATGGAGCGGGTCGTCATGGCGTGCCTCCGTTGGTGCCGGTGAGCAGACTTCCGAGGGTCTGCAAGAGGTCGATCTCGACGCCCGCCAGCCCGGGGATCGGGACGTCGTCACCGTCACCAGGCTCGCCCACGTTGATGCCCGGGACCAGGCCCTGGTCCAAGCTCTCCAGACCCAGAGCCTCGAGAATCGGACTGAGCACCTTGTCACACTGAGCTGCGGTGCCCCCCGCACCCAGGATCGCCCCGCACAGCAGCTGCGGAAGGCTGTCCAGCGCGCTGAGGGTGGCGCGCCCCTTCAGCGCGGATCCTTCGACGATGTTCGCCAGGTTGATGAGCGCGTTGGTGCCGAGGTGGAGGGACCCCGCCAGCGCGTCCGAGCGGTCGGCCAGGGCTGCCGAGAGCAGGTTCACCCGGCGGACCGCGGTCGAGATGCCCGCTCGGTTGGTGTCGAGGAAGTCGCGCGTGGTCCGCAGCGTCGCCGAAAGATCGCGTAGCACCGCGGTCAGCGTCAACCGGTTGCGCTCGAGGACCTCACCTACGGCGTCGATCTCTTCGGCGAACCCACGCACGGCCTGGTCGTTCACTGCCAGGGCACGTGTGAAAGTGTCGAGGTTAGCCACGGTGGTGAAGAGGTCGGAGCTGGGGTCAGACAGGGCCGCGGTAGCGTTTCGCAGCCCCGCGATGGCTCGTCGCAGCTCCAGGGCGTTGCCATTCGCCAGGCTCCCGTCCAGCGCGACGACAGCACGCCCCAGGGCGCCGCGATCGGCACCTTCCTGGGGTCCGAGTGCGCCGGTCAGGTCGGTCAGCTGCTGCTTGACGTCGTCGAAGGTGACGGGGACCGCGGTGCGTTCAACGCTGATCTCAGCACCGTCCGACAGCTGCGGGCCCCCGACGTAGGCGGGTTCCAGCTGGACGAACCGCCCACTGACCAGACTGGGCGAGACAATGGCCGCCCGTGCGTCGGCCGGGATCGGCTGGTCATCCTCGATGATGAGCTCCACCTCGACACCCGTCTCCGACGGGGTGATCTGGCTGACGGTGCCCACTGGGACGCCCAGCACTCGTACGTCGTCTCCGACGTAGAGCCCCTCGGCACTGGTGAAGGTCGCGTTGATCGTCGTGTCACCGCCACGGATGAGCGTCGCGGTCGATACCACGAGCAGGCCCAGGACGAGGAGGACGGCGAGGCGGCGCACGAGGCCGCGTTTGGAGATGTCGGTCACGGCAGGATTCCAGACAGGATGGGCGCCAAGGTGGCAGGGTCGGTGAGGTTCTGGATGTAGGCGTCGAACCACGGACCGGTCGACGCGGCGTCGCCGAACGCAGTGGCGTAGCCCCGCAGACCGACCAGGGTGTCCTGGATCGCCTTGCGGTTGCGGTTCAGGACCTCGACGATGCTGTTGAGCTGCCTCAGCGCGGGACCGATGACCTGGGTGTTCTCCTCCAGGACGCCCTGCAGCTGATCCGCGAGCATCTGGGCACTCTCCAGCAGCGCTTCGATGACACGCTGACGCGCGTCCAGCTCGGCGAAGAGCGATTCACCCGCGGTCAGCAGTGACGCGATCTCCTGGTCGCGATCGGCCAGGACGTCGGTGACCCGAGTGGCACGATCCAACAAGGTGGCCAGCTGCTCGTCGTTGGCAGCGATCGCACGGGAGATGTCGGTGATGCCGCGTAGGGCGGGGCCGACGGAGTCCCGCGAACCCTCGAGGACGCCCGAGGCCTGGTCGATGGCGCGCTGGAGGGCGGCCTTGTCGATCTCCCCGCTCTCGGTGGTGAGCCGATTGAGAGCGCTGGTGATGCTGTAGGGCGCATCGGTGCGCTCGACGGGGATCGTGTCCCCCGCCTCGAGTGCCCCGTCTCCGGCGGGCACGAGCTCGACCGCCGCACGCCCCAGGAGCGTGGTGGTGACGATGCGGGCCTCGGTCAGGTCGCCGAGCTCGACATCGGCGTCGGTGAGGACCAGGTCAGCCTCGACGACGCCGCCCTCGAGCACGACGTCGCGCACCTTGCCGACCTCGGCTCCGGAGACCATCACCGAGTCCCCCCCGCGCAGACCGCCCGCCTCAGCGAACCGGGCATGGATGACGTCGCTGTTGCCCACCAGGGGCAACCGGTTCAAGTTGAGGCTGGCCAGGACCACCAGCACGATCACCACCGTGCCCACAAGTCCGCGGCGAGCACGACCACGAAGCAAGCCATTCATGCCTGGCACCTCTCGGCATCGGAGTTGATCCAGGGCGTCAGGACCGGGGCACCGGCCACGACGTCGGTCTGGACCCGGACACCGCACAGGAAGAAGTTGAAGAAGTTGCCGTAGGAACCGGCGTTCTGCAGCTTGCGATAGTGACGGGGAAGCTGTTGCAGCACGGCGACCAGCTCCTCCTTCTCCAGGTTCAGACCGCGCGCCGCCACCGTCAGCGCACGCAGGTCGGGAGTGAGGTCGCCGCGGGCTCGGGCGAGCAGTCCCGATGCCTCACGGGCGAATCGATCGATCTTGTCGGCCGCGATCAGGATCTCGGTGTCCTGCTCGTCGAAGCGGGTCAGCACGATGTCGAGCGCGTCGATCACCTGCCCGAGCTCGTCGCGACGCCCATCCACGGTCTCCAGGACTTCGTTCAGGTTGCCGATCACCTGGGTGATCAGCTGCTCGCGCTGGGCGATCGCGGAGGTGAACGAGCCGACGCGGGTCGTCAACGTCTCGACGGCCGATTCCTGACCCTGCAGCACCTGCACCAGCTGCTGCGACAAATCGTTGACCTGGGCGGGGTTGAGGCCGGCGAACAGCGGCTTGAATCCGTTGAGCAGGGTGTCGAGGTCGAGCGCTGAGGCGGTGTTGGAGATCGAGATCATTCCTCCCGGTGACAGCTCGGCCGCACTGGCTCCGCCGGTCGTGGCCAGCTGAACGATCCGGTCGCCGATGAGGTTGCGGTACTCGATCGTGGCCGTGGTCGATTCGTCGAGGACGAGGGCGTCATCGACTTCGAAGGAGACGACCACCGTGCTGTCCGGCCGGACGTCGATGTCCGTCACCTCGCCAACCCTGACGCCCGCGGCCCGGACCTGGTCTCCCTGACGAAGACCCGACACGTCGGCGAAGGCGGCTCGGTAAGGCGCCGCTCCCCCGGAGCGGTACTCGCTGGTCACGGCACCCACCCAGAACGTCACGAGCGCGGCGACCACCAGGAAGGAGACGAGCCTGAGCAGATCGGCCCGCTCCCTGGCTCGCACTGGACTCGTCGCCACGTCAGCGACCCCCTATTCCCAAAATATCGAGCACGTCGGCGGAGCCAGGGGCTCCCTCGGATGACTGTGTGAACGGATTCACCCCGGTCGCGAAGGTCGGCTCATAGGTGAGCGACGCCTCCTCCGGCGTCACGTACGGCAGGCCGAAGCAGTTGGGACCCCGGTTCTCGCCCAGCAGCTTGAGGTCGGACGAGTACTGGTAGGGCTCCCGACCGCGGACCACGTGGGTGAAGGTGGTGATGCCCGGATTGGTGCCTCCCACCGCGAGCTCCGCGAGCTCGTTGCCCTGGGCCAGGCCCTCGATGAGACACGGCAGCTCCGGGGAGTACCGGGCCAGTGACCGGGTCACGGGATCGAGCAACCGCAAGGAGGTGCTGAGTCCCTGACCGCTGTCCCTCAACAGGGCATCGCCCTCGCTGCTGAAGGAGGTGAGGCTCAGCTCCAGGGCGCGCAGCGACGCCTGCTGCTCGACCACCGTCTCCAACGTCGTGGCCGCACCATCGAAGGTGGTGATGAGATCGTCCCGGGCCAGGTCGTACACCGCGGCCACGTCGTCGAGGCGCCGCAGGTCCTCGCTGAGGGCCGGGAGCGAGGGATTGAAGGACGTCAAGTAGTTATCGGTCAGGGTGATGAGCTCTCCCAGCATCTCACCACGCTGGTCCACAGTCCCCGCCACAGCGCTCAAGGCTTCGCTGACCTGGGCTGGGCGTGCAGCCTCGAGGACGGCGCTGAGATTGGTGAATGCCTCGTCCACTTCCACCGTGGTGGCGCTCGCCGGGATGACGTCGCCGGCTTCGATCGACTCCGAGCTCGCTCCCTCCGGGACAGTCAGCTGGACGTACTTGGCACCGAATGCGGTCGGCGGCACGAGTTGCGCGGTGACGTCGCGTGGCACGGAGTCGGCCTGGTCCGGCTCCAGCTCGAGGGTGATCTCGGCACGGTCGCCGTCGATATCGACGTCGCTCACGGCGCCGACCTCGACGCCGTACAGCTTCACCGGCGCCCCCGGCGCCATGGTGATCCCAGCGCGGTCCGCCTCGACCACGACGTCGACGCTGGGCCGGAAGACCCCGTTGTACTGCATGAGCGTTCCCACGACGACCGCCGCCAGCAGGACGATGATGGTCAGGCCGGACAGGAACTGCCGGTCGATCCCTCGAGCTTGCACCATGGTCTTCACCCCGCGATGTGGACCGACGGCCCGCCCCAGACGGCGAGCGCGAAGATCAGGTCGACGAACATGGTGGCGATCAGCGCAGAGCGGACCGCCCGCCCCACCGCCTGACCCACTCCAGCCGGCCCTCCACTGGCACGGAACCCGTGGAAGCAGCACACGGACACGATGACCAGCGCCATGATCAGGACCTTGATGCCGGCCAGGAAGAGGTCAGTGGGCACGAGGAAGGTGTCGAAGTAGTGCTCGTAGGTGCCGGACGCCTGGCCGTAACCGACCGTCACCACGAGCTCGGTGGCCAGCCAGCAGGACATCAGGGCGATCGTGAACAACGGCACGACGGCGATCAAGCCGGCGATGATGCGGGTGGTGACGAGGTACGGGATGGGAGGCACAGCCATGACCTCGATCGCGTCGATCTCCTCGCTGACCCGCATCGCTCCGATCTGGGCGGTGAAACCGGCGCCGACCGTGGCGGTGAGCGCGATGCCGGAGATGATGGGGGCGACCTCACGGGTGTTGAAGTACGCCGAGAAGAAGCCCGACAGCGCGGAGACCCCGATGTTGTCGAAAGAGGTGTAGGCCTGCAGCCCCACCTCGATTCCGGATGCGGCCGTCAGGAAGCCGATGACCAGCACGGTGCCGCCGATCAGGGCCAGGGCACCCGAGCCGAGGGACACCTCGGCGAGCAGCCGGATGATCTCCTTGGGGTAGCTTCGGATCGCGCGCGGCATCGCACGATAGGCCGAGGTGTGGAAGCCGAGCTGGTCGCCAAGATTTCGAAGCCCCTGGGCCGGTCGACTCGCCACGTGGCCCAGGCGCAGCGCTCGCTGCCTCGGACGCGGCGTGGTGGCGTGGACCGCCATGTCAGGCTCCCAACTTGATCTGGAGGAAGATGGCGCTGATCACGCTGTTGGCGGCGAACAGCAGCATGAAGGCGAAGACGACGGTCTGGTTGACGGCGTCTCCAACGCCCTTGGGGCCGCCCTTGGCATTCAGCCCGAGGTAGCACGCGGTCAGACCGGCCAACATGCCGAAGACAGCGGCCTTGATCTCGGAGGTGATGAAGTCCGCGAGACCGACGAGCAGGGTCAGGTCGGAGACGTACAGACCGGGCGTGGCTCCCTGGAGGACAACCGAGAAGATGTAGCCCCCCACGATGCCGACGACGGTCACCACTCCGTTCAGCGCGACGCCGACCAGCATGGAGGCAAGGACGCGCGGAACGACGAGTCGCTGGATGGGATCGATGCCGAGGGTCACCATGGCATCGATCTCGTCCCGGATCTTGCGCGAGCCGAGGTCGGCGCAGATCGCGGTGGCACCGGCGCCGGCCACCACCAGAACACTCACGATGGGTCCGATCTCACGGACCACCGCCACGGCCGCGCCCGCTCCAGCCAGGTCGACGGCGCCGATCTGGATCAGCAACTGGTTGACCTGGAAGATGATCACGACGCAGAAGGGGATGGCGACCAGGATGGCCGGCGCGAAGGAGACGGTCGTGAGGAACCATGCCTGGGAGACGAACTCGCGGAACTGGAAGCGACGGGTGAACATCTGCTTGAAGACATTGCCGGTGAACGAATAGAAGTCGCCGAACGTGCTCAGCGCCTGGACGAACACGCTCGAACTCATGGCCTCGTTGGCCATCTTTCGCGAGCTCGGCGTCAAGCCGGACGGTCCGGGCCGCTGGACCGCGTCCCGGGGGGTAGTCGCCGTCACCATCGTGCGACGCGGCCCGGGATGCTCTCAGCCCACGAAGGGTCGTCGAGACCGTGGGGCGACTGATGTAAGCCCACCGAACAACACCCCCGCTGAACTGGTAACACTCGAACAGCCCTCGGCGACGCTTCTGTCGCGGCAGGTCCACCCCGCATCCCCATGCGCTCACCCTTCCGATTCACGATGTGACCGCGATTACACAGAGAGGGCGGGGCGTATGTCTCGTCAATGATGCCCAACGCGCGACTAGTTCTTGTATCTTTGCACAATCATGGCGGTTCTTAAGCCGTCGACTCGACCACAGGAGCCAGATGCCGACACGTCCACTGCCGTGGGTCGAGGAATGGGTGACACTCTTTGTCCTCGAAGAGTCGAGCGCCAGCCAGGTTGAGGCTTGGGTGGAGCGCACCGCCTACACGATCCTGGAGGAGGTCCCGGAACTGGCTTCCCGACCCGGCCTGCCCGAGGGGATCGAAGCAGCGATCCGCGAACACTGGACCGGCTTCCTCGACCAACTGACGCAGCCGCAAACGGCCTTCGTCCTGGTTCCTACCGCCGTACACATCGCGCGCGAATCGGCACAGACGTCGCTCCCGCTCGAGACCCTCAATCGCGTATACCGCATCGCACAGCAGAGCACGTGGGGCTATGTCACAGATCTGATCGCCGAGATCGACGATGCCCGATCCGAGCGGACAGAACTGCTGATTTTCCTGTGGGAGCGAGCGTCCGACTGGATCGATCGCTCCATCAACGAGACCAGTCGGATCTACCACGAGGCGCGCCGTCGCATTGAGATCGGGCAGAACGCGCGCTGGATGGAAACGGTGTCACGGGTGCTGGACGGAGAGGCGCTGGACATCCGGCGACTCTCTGCCGAGCTGGGGGGATATCCCATGACGGGGTACCACACTGCCTTCATCCTGGCAGCCGGCGAGGAGCAGGATGCTGTCGAGTCGCTCGAGGAATCGTGCCGACATCTGGCGGCGGAGGCGGGGCTGCGGCCGCCGCTGGTAGTGCGTCCGGGCGGCCGTCAGGCCTGGATGTGGACTTCGACCAGTCGACAGCTGACCCCCGACGCGGAGCTGACGCTGTCCAACAGCCCTGTTGGCGATCTGCGTGTCCTTGTAGGGCCGAGTAGACCTGGGCTGGCTGGTTTCGCGTCCTCTCATCAACTGGCTCGGAGGACACTGGACATCGTGCATCCCGACAAGCGGGGCGTCTTCCTCCACGCTCATCACGAAGCCCTCGTGCTCCTCGGATGCAACGAGGAGGTGGACGACTTCATGCGGCGCACACTAGGCAACTTGGCCGGCCATGCGGTCCATGAGGTCAGCCTCCGGAAGACCGTCGCGAGGTATCTGGCTCTGGGCGGCAGCATCGATCGGACGGCAGCTGAACTCTCAGTGCACCGCAACACCATTCGCTACCGGCTCCAGAAGGCGACCACCCTCCTCGGCCGCGATCTGGGGCCGACGAGCAGCGAGGTGGCCCTCGCCTTGCGCCACTTGGAACTGAGCCACAATGGGCAGTTGGCGCCGTGACCGGGATTATCGTCACGGCCAACCGAGTCATGGCCCTCCGGGGTGCCTGCGCTCATGGGCTTCACTCACGCGGCCTCCAGGACAGCAGCGATGAGTAGACCCGGGGCAGACCGTGGTCGTGGCTGCTTGGTGTTGACGGCAGTGCTAGCGCCCTGATCTGTCGCCGAGACCCTTGCTGCGTGAGTGGGGACGGCCGCCCGCGCATTCACGTTCGCGTAGATCTCGCCGCCAAGGGGGTGCAGTTCAGATATCCACGACCGTGAGGGCGCCGGCTGCGTGCTGGGCACGGAGCACCTTCTTGTCGAACTTACCAACCGAGGTCTTGGGGACCTCGGGCACGAAGCACCACCGCTCGGGCAGCCACCACTTGGCCACCTTGCCGTCCAGGAAGTCCCTCAGCTGCGAGGGGGTCACGTCGGCGCCCTCCCGCGTCACGATCACCGCGAGAGGGCGCTCCTGCCACTTCTCGTCCGGCACACCGATGACTGTTGCCTCCAGCACGGCGGGGTGACCGGCGAGCAGCAGCTCGAGCTCCACCGACGAGATCCACTCCCCGCCTGACTTGATGACGTCCTTGGTGCGGTCGGTCAGGGTGATGAAGCTGCGATCGTCCATGCGACCGACGTCCCCGGTCCGCAGCCACCCGTTGTCGAACTTGTCCGTCTCCTCACCGCCGACGTACGCCCCGGTGATCCACGGACCGCGCACCTGGATCTCCCCGACCGACTCACCGTCGTGCGGTACCTCGTTGCCCTCGTCGTCCACCAGCCGCAGCTCGACGCCCGCGACGGGCCTGCCCTGGGAGGCGCGCAGCGTCCAGTGCTCCTCTTCGCTCACCGACGCCGGAGGCCGGGCGATGGCAGCCAGCGGCGAGGTCTCGGTCATCCCCCATGCCTGCACGATCTGCACGCCGTACTTCTCCTGGAAGATCTGCATCAGGTGCAGCGGCACAGCCGACCCCCCGCACGCCACCAGCCCCAGCGAGGAGATGTCAGACCCGGGGTTGGCCTCGAGGTAGTGGAGCACGTCGTTCCAGATCGTCGGCACCGCGCCGGCGATCGTGGGGCGCTCGCTGGCGATGAGGCGGACCAACGGCTCCGCCTGGAGGAACCTGTCAGGCATGACCAGATCCGCTCCAGCGATCAGCGCTGCGTAGACCAGACCCCAGGCGTTGGCGTGGAACATCGGGACGATTGCCAGGATCGCGTCGTCACCGGTAACACTCAGCCCGTCGGCGGCACATGCCGCCATCGAGTGCAGGTACGTCGAGCGGTGGCTGTAGGCAACGCCCTTGGGGTTGCCCGTCGTGCCAGAGGTGTAGCACATGGCCGCGGCCGAGAACTCGTCGAGCTCCGGCCAGTCGAACGTCTCCGGCCGGCCGGCGATGAACTCCTCGTAGGCCACCACGTTGAGGCCCTCACGCTGCAGTGGCGCCAGGTCGACGGCGCCCGTCACCACGACCGTGCGCACTCCGGCGAGGTGCGGCAGGACCGCCCCCAGAAGGGGAGCCAGCGTGCCGTCGACGATGACCACCCGGTCGTCGGCATGGTTGGCGATGTAGATCAGCTGCTCAGGGGTCAAGCGGGGATTGAGAGTGTGCAGGACCGCGCCCATCGAGGGCACTGCACAGTACGCCTCGACGTGCTCCTGGTTGTTCCACATCAGGGTCGCCACCCGCTCGTCGCCCGTGACGCCGCAGTCGCGCAGGGCGTGAGCCAGCTGCGCCGAGCGGCGAGCGACGTCCGCGAAGGTGCCGACCTTGACCGAGCCGTCCGGCTGCATCGTCCGGACACGGGCCGTGGGGTGCACGCGCGAACCGTGCCGCAGGATAGCGGCGGTGGTGAGGGGGACGTTCATCATGGTGCTCTGCATGGGGGTTCCTTGGGTATCGAAGCTGTTCGGGGGCAGGGACGCGGCCGGTCGGCCAGCGCGTCGGGTGGACCCGGAAGACGGGGGACAGGGGTCGTCAGGATGCGGCCGCGGCAGATTCGAGCTGGGCTCGGTCGACCCCGAGGCCCTGGCTGATCAGCTGCTTGGCCTTCAGGAAGTCCCGCGGTCGGTTCACGCAGTCCGCGGCCAGTAGCCGTCCCTGCTGGAGGTAGTAGCAGGTGAAGTCGCGATCTCGAGAGGGGTCGCCGCTCAGCACAAGCTCGTCGTAGCCGAGATTCAACCCCGCGATCTGCAGCTTGAGGTCGTACTGGTCGGACCAGAACCAAGGCAGCGCTGCGATCGGCCTCTCCTTGCCGCACAGTGTCGCGGCGGCCGTCTTCGCCTGCTCCCCGGCGCTGGGCACGGACTCCAACCTCACGAGGCGGTCGTAGCGAGCCATCCGGTGACTGGCACAGTCGCCGGCGGCGACAATGCGGGGGTCGCTGGTGCGAGCCAGGTCGTCGATCACGATCCCGTTCTCGACGTACAGGCCAGCCTCGGCTGCCAGCTCGGTGTTGGGAACCAAGCCCACCCCGACGACGACGAGATCGGCCGGGATCCGCTCACCACCCCGCAGGACCACCTCACGCACGCGTTGGTCGCCGGCCATGGCGCTGACCTGGGCGCCCGTCCGGATCACGACGCCGGCGTCGCGGTGGACCCGCTCGTAGAACGCCGAGACCTCGGGTGCTGTGACCCGCTCGAGCACGCGCTCGGCGGCCTCCAGGACTGTCACGTCCAGGCCGAGAGCGCGCAGGGACGCGGCTGTCTCCAAGCCGACGTACCCGCCGCCCACGATGACGGCGTGGCTGCCGGAAGCCGCCAAGGCCCGGATCGACTCGACGTCTGCGAAGGTCCGAAGGTAGAACACCCCGGGCAGGTCGATACCGGACACGTCCAGGGTGCGCACCCGGCCACCCGTGCACAGGGCGAGATGGGTGTAGCCCATCGTGGTGCCGTCGTTCAGCCCCACCTGCTGCGCGGCACGATCGACCTGCGTGACCGTCGACTGCACCAGGCGGATGTCGTGCTTGGCGTAGAACTCCGCCTTGCGCAGAGCGAGGTCTTGCAGGCTGCTCGTGCCGGCGAGGTAGGCCTTGGAGAGGGGAGGACGGTGGTAGGGCAGCGCTGGCTCGTCGCCGACCACGACGACCTCTCCTGACCAGCCCTGCTGCCGCAGGCCGGCGGCCACCTGGACACCGGCGTGGCTGGCGCCAACGACCAGCGCCCTCCCCTCGGTCACGCCTGGGTCTTCGGCGTCAGGGTGACCATCAGCCTGCTGATGCCGCGCACGAAGTTGGACTGGACGTACTCAGGCTCTTCGACGACCTCGATCTTCTCGAAGCGCGGCAGCAGCTCCTCCCAGAGGATCTTGAGCTGCATCTCCGCCAGCCGGTTGCCCATGCAGCGGTGGACTCCGAAGCCGAAGGAGATGTGGTTGCGTGCGTTGCTGCGGTCGATGATCAGGTCGTCGGGCCGGTCGAAGACTCGCTCGTCACGGTTGCCCGAGGCGTACCACATGACGACCTTGTCGCCCTTGCGGATGAACTGTCCGTTGAGCACCGTGTCCTTCTTGGCGACCCGCCGCATGTAGGCCAGAGGTGTCTGCCACCGGATGATCTCCGAGACCGCATTGGGGATGAGGTCCGGGTTGGCCTTGAGCTTCTCGAACTGGTCCGGGAACCGGTTCATGGCGAGGATCCCACCGCTCATGGAGTTCCGCGTCGTGTCGTTGCCACCCACGATGAGCAGGACGAGGTTGCCCAGGAACTCCATGGGACGATCGATGAGGTCCTTGGTGTCCTCGTTGCGCTGCAGCATCGTGATCAGGTCGAAGCCAGGCTCTTCTCCCCCCGCCAGCCGCGCCTCCTTGTCGCGCCACAGAGCACTCAGCCCCTGCGCTGCGTCGACGAATCCGCGGAACACCTCGTCGTTGTCCGAGGGGCCGCCGTTGGCCTGCTCCATGGAGCTGGCCAGGTCCGACCACTCGACGAGCTTGCGGCGCTGCTCGTAGGGGAAGTCCAGCAGTGTCGCCAACATCCGCGCAGTCAGCTCGATGGAGACGCGGTCGACCCAGTTGAAGGGCTCACCGATCGGGAGGTCGTCCAGCACCTCTTGGACCCGCGAGCGGATCAGGCTCTCCATCTCGCGCAGGTTCTTCGGAGCCACGACGCCCTGGACGGCGGCGCGCTGCCGGTCGTGCTTGGGCGGGTCCATGGCGATGAACATGGCGACATCCATGAACCGCGGCGGCTCGCCGATGATGATGAACGGCTCAGCCGAGAACGTCTCATGGTCCTTGTCGACCGCGATGATGTCAGCGTGGCGGGTGACCGACCAGAAGGGACCGAACGGGCTGTTGGCCTGGAAGTGGACGGGAGCCTCGTTGCGCACCCGCTCGAAGTACGACTGCCACTTGCCCTGCCGATAGAGGAACGGGTTGCTCAGGTCGATGTCGACCAGGGCAACCTCCTCCACGGGGGGGATCGGCTTCTCGACGAAGATCTTCTGCCCGTTGGTACGGGTCACGAAGCGACGCGCCCGGTCGTACAGGTGCGCCCCGCGGATCTGCATGCTCATGGGGACGATGGACTGAGCTCGCTCGGTCATGGCGTCGGTCACGGTGGTCAGGGTCGTCATGGTGCGATGTTCCTCTCGACAGTCACAGCTGGAACTCGGGGAGCCGGACGACGAGGCCGTCCAGGCTGTCGCTCAACCGCATCTGGCACGACAACCGGGAATTCGGCTCGCGCTCGGGGTTCATGGCGAGCATCTCTTCCTCCACGGGACCCGAACGGCCGACCTGGTCGATCCATCCGTCCTCGACGACCACGTGGCACGTACCGCAGGCGGCTTCGCCGCCGCAGTCCCCGTCGATTCCAGGAACCATGTTGTCGACGGCGACCTGCATCAGCGAGACACCCTCTTCCAGCGGTGTCTCGTGCTTCTCCCCGTCGTGGGAGATGAAGGTGACAACGGACATGAAGAAACTCCTTGGTAGACCGGCCCTCAATCCTGTGTCTCCCCGTCAGGCTGTGGCTATGGTCACCTACGTCAATATATTGTGATTTCGGCTCAGGAGGTGCAGTGAGAGTTCCCGAACCCGGCGTGCCTCCGCTGGCGTTCGTCCAGCTCCTCAACAGCGACGCGCTTGAGCCCAGCGCCGTCGCGCACTTCCGTCGGATCATCGAACTCCAGGGCACTTCGGAGGTCGAGCTGGTACAGCGCGACCGGCAAGTGCCCATCCGATGGTTCCGCGAGGTCTACCCGGACCTCGACCCCGACGGTGCTACCTACCTCGGGCTCGCTTTCGCCGAGAAGGCCCAGCTGACCTCGTTCGGCCCGCTGAGCCTGCCCTTGGTCAGCGCTGGCTCGGTGGACGAGATCTTCCAGTTGCTGGGGTATCTGCCCGTGATCTCCGGCGCTCTTCGCCCTCACTTCCACCCGGGCGAGCACGGCTTGACAGTGGGGCTGAGCGGTCAGACCGGCGATCCCGATCTCGACTGCCTGGTCATCACCTACGGTGGTGCGGCGCTGCTTCGACTACTCGACCTGCTGGCCGGCCCGCTACCAGGGGTGACGTTGCAGCTGGCATGGCCTGCCCCCGGAGTTGTGGAGACTCGCACCGACCTGATGAGCGAACGGTTGGACTTCGACGCGCACACGTCCTTCATCGACGTGCCGGCCGAGGCCCTTCGTGTCCGCTGCCGGTTCCCGGACCCGGTCGCCTACGGCTTGGCCATCGCCGAGCTGCGCCGCATGCTCGACCGCAGTACCAGTGCCACCAGCGTGACGGAGCGGGTGCGACGACTGCTCGAGCAGGACCCAGGACGGTCGAGCAGCCGGGACATCGCCGCACTCCTCGACGTCTCCACCAGCACCATGAAGAGACGGCTCGAGGACGAGGGCACGACATTCCGTCAGGTCCGACAGTCCCTGCTGCGCGAGAGAGCCATCGTGCTGCTTCTCGACCACTCCCTGACGATCAGTCAGATCGCGGTCGATCTCGGCTATGGCGATCCTGGGAACTTCTCCCACGCCTTCAAGCGCTGGACCGGGCAGTCGCCGAGCGAGTTCCGCAACGTGGGGCGCCTCGGACCAGGGGGGTCGGCCGTCCTGAGCGGGAGCGGCCGCCCTTAGCTCGGCGCACTCGGCGCCACGTCTACGACCGGAGCGGGCTATCCGCGAAGCGGCGACAGGCGAGGCGCATCACGTGGTGACCAGTCGAACGGGGAGTCTGGTGGGCCCGCGCAACGAGCTGTTGGTCGACCATGTCGGGTCACCGGACAGCTCGATCCTCGAGACGCGACCGAGGAGCTCGGTGAGCACGACATGGGCCTCCATCCGAGCGAGCGGTGCTCCGACGCACAGGTGTGCGCCGTGCCCGAACCCGACGTGCATCCTGGGGTTGCGGTCAGCCCGATAGGTGTCGGGCTCCTCGAACGCCTCGGGGTCCCGATTCGCAGCACCGAAGGACAGCAACACCCTGGACCCTCGCGGGATGGTGACACCGGCGATGTCGTAGTCAGCGCGCGTGTAGCGGTACAGATTCTGGATGGGGCTGGAGAACCGCAGGTGTTCCTCGATCGCCATCGGGACCAGACCAGGATCCTGTCGAACGCGGTCGTACTCCTCCGGATTGCGAGCAAACGTCTCGAACATCCCGCCCAGCAGGTTCGTCGTGGTCTCGTTACCAGCCACGAGGAGCAGCATCGCGATCATGAACAGGTCGTTGCCGGTGAGAGCACCGTTCTCACTGTGGTTCATGAGTCGACCGAGAGCCGAGTCAGACTCCCGAATCCTCCCAGCGTCGAACTGCTCGGTGAAGTACCGCCGCAGGGACGCCAGGCCTGTCGCGGCATCTCGTGCGTGCCGGATGCCCAGCGGCGTCGCATTCGCGTCCATGATGCGCACCGTCGTCTCCGACCATCGGCGGAAGTCGTCGAAGTCGCCATCGGAGACACCCATGATGTGAGCGATCAGGCTCATCGGTAGCGGAGTGGCCAGTGTCGTCATCACGTCCGAGCCGGGAGCACGCACGAGTTCGTCGACCATCTCGGAGGCCAGCTTCTCCGCCATCGCGCGCCAGGAGGCCATCGCACCTGTGGTGAACATGGGCTGTATCTGCTTGCGTAGCCGGGCGTGCTCCTCGCCGTCAGTGAGGACGACGAGCGGCGCCTGGATCCGTAACCGGGTGACCCCCTGACTGCTGGTCACCTTGTCGGTGGCTCTCAGTGTGGCGCGGACGTCGTCGAGGCGCGAGAGGACCCACATGGCCCGACGCGGGTTGTAGTGCACCCGCCCCGTCTCATGAAGGCGTCGATACGCCGCATGCGGCTGGGCCGCCGTCCGTGGATCCAAGGGATCGTAGTCGGTATTGACCGCCCCCACCCAGCCGCGACGGCCGCGGATCACGGTGCGCGCGGCACCCTCGAAGTTCAGCCATGCTGCAGTGCCGACCACCTTGAACAGGTCAGGGGCACCGTCTGTGCGTGTGCGGGTTGTCATCACGATCCTCCGTCTCAGGAGCAATCCTCAACCGCGGAGACGTGCACCCACAAGGCCTCTTGAATGACTGAGACGCCTGGCGGGGACGAGTCATCGGGAGGCCGTCTCAGACCAAGCGCGCCGCCTCTTGGAGGCCACCAGGCCGCCCGGGACCGGGGTCTTCGCTAGCCTTACAATCGTCTCACCGTGAGACTAAATCGCTCAGTAACGTCAGGGTACAAAATGCCAGATTCCGACGCATGGCTCATTCCTGGCAGTCGAAGGGAAGCCGCCCTGGAACGCATCTACGCAGCCGGCAGCGACGTCCTGCGCGAGCGCGGTCCCAAGACGTTCAGCTTGGAAGAGGTCGCCCGCAGAGCAGGGTGCTCACGCGCGACCGTCTACCGGTTCGTGGGCAACAAGCGCAGCCTTGTGGACACACTGGTAGGCCTAGCCGCGACTACCGTGGTCGAACAGGTGCGAACGCAGACTCGCGGGATGCAGGGCAAACAACTGGTCATCGAGTCGATCCTTGCCGGAGTCCAAGCGATTCGCAGCGACCGCACCCTGGCTGAGTTCGTCAAGTCACCCCCGGCTTTCGACGACACCTACTTCACCCACTCCGAAATGCTGAACCGTCTCGCTGCGTCTCTGATGGACCTCGGCGAAGAACACGATCTCGGCGCCGAATGGCTCATTCGAGTCGTACTCAGCATGATCACTTGGCCCGTGGACGACCCCACCACCGAGCGAGAACTGATCGAACGCTACGTAGGTGCCGCCTTCTGATGGCGGACACCCTGTTCGAACTAGATTCGCGCCTCGGGGTGCAACCATCGATGACGACGCCAACCCGGCGCCGCCCGAGAAGAAACCGCCCTCCGTTACAAGCGTGGCACAAATAGCCAAGTTCTCCTAGAGTTTGCGCAGGTCAGCATGGGTCAGTCAGTCACTACTACGACCTGTAGTCACTTCTTAGGTATTGCTCGAACTCACCGCTCGACGAACGAGGGCCCCGGCGTCGCCGGGGTCCTCGTTGCGTCACTGCCTCGTTGCGAGCGAGCAAAGCCGGAGGGCTAGCAGGGGCGCGTCGCACGACCCTCCATCATCTTCGTGCTCGCACTCGCGGAGATCGGCTACGGGCGGCTGGTCGGGGTGCCCGCATTGAGGCGAGCCAGCGTCCGCTACGCTCCTCCTCCAATGATCTTTGGAGGATTGGATGAGCGACGCGAAGGACGGGTTGTTTGCCGAGCTGGCAGTGGTCGGTAAGGCGTTCGGTAGCCCCAAGCGCCTCGAGTTGGTGGACCTGCTCGCTCAAGGGGAGCGTACGGTCGAGGGCTTGGCCCGTGCAGCCGACATGGGGGTCAGCACGGTGTCGGCTCACCTCCAGGTGTTGAAGTCCTCGAACCTGGTGCGGACGCGTAGGGACGGTACGCGCGTCTATTACCGACTGGCGGGCGATGACGTGGTGGCGCTGTACGGCGCAATGCTGACCGTCGCACGGACGCGGTCGGCCGATGTGGAGCAGGCGTTGGCGGCCTACCTTGGCGTTCCAGGCTCAGGTGAGGTCGACATCGTGACTCGGCAAGAGCTGCTCGAACTACTCGAGGGTGGCCAAGCCGCGGTGCTAGACGTCCGGCCGTCGGAGGAGTACGCCGCGGGCCATATCCCGGGCGCCCGCAGCCTCCCGTTCGGGGAGCTGACTAACGCTGTGGCCGAACTGCGGTCCGCCGGCAACGTGATCACCTACTGTCGGGGCGCCTATTGCGTGCTTGCGCACGATGCAGTCCGGTTGCTGGCGACTGAAGGGATCCACGCCCGCCGCTTGGAGGACGGGATGCTGGAGTGGCGTACTCACGCGCTCCCGGTGGAGGTCGGCGCGTGATATCGGCGCTACGCCTCTGGCCTGCTCGGCGATGGCTGACGGCACTCGCTGCTAGTGCCGCGTTCGTCTTTGTCGTGGCGATTCCAACCGACCTGGTCGACACACCGATCTTCGGCCGTGAGGTTCCTCCTACGTGGTGGGCCTGGCCCTCCCTCGTTCTCTCCTCGGTCCTGGCCGGACTGCTGGTTGGGTCCTATGTGGTGGCCCCGGCACGTATTGGCGATGACCGCCGGGCCCGGCGCGGTGGATGGATAGGCAGCGCGCTGACGTACTTCGCCGTCGGCTGCCCGGTATGCAACAAGCTCGTGCTCCTCGCTCTCGGCAGCGCGGGAGCGATGACCTGGTTCGAGCCCATTCAGCCGCTGCTGCAAGTTGCCGCGGTCGCTGTCCTCGCCTGGGCGCTACGGCGACGTCTGCTCGGCGAGATCTCCTGTCCCACCGATCTGAAGGAAGTTCATGCCTGAGTCGCATCCCGCCCGCAAGAGCCCCATCCTGCCGGTAATCGTCGCGCTCGCTGCCGCCGTCGCGCTGATCGCAGCGCTCGCCGGCGCGTTCTCCGGCGAGGACGAAGCCGACGGATCAGTCGAGTCCTCAACAGACTCGCAGCAGTCGAGCACGAGCGGTGACTCTCTGGCACGACGCCAGGCCGACGACCCGATGGCAAAGGGCGACGTCGACGCCCCCGTCGTCCTCATCGCCTACTCCGACTTTCAGTGCCCGTTCTGCGGCAAGTGGGCTCGCGACACCGCCCCGGCCCTTGAGGAAAAGTACGTCGCCGATGGCACCCTGCGGATCGAGTGGCGCGACTTCCCCTACCTCGGGTCGGAGTCGACGACCGCCGCCCTGGCCGGTCGCGCGGCCGGCGCACAAGGGGCGTTCTGGGAGTTCCACGACGCGATGTACGCCGACCAGCTGCCCCCGAACAGCGGCAACCTGGACCAGAAGTACGTCGAGGTAGTCGCCGAGGAGCTCGGCCTGGACGTGCAGCAGTTCCGTGCGGACATGAAGTCCCAGGCGACGGCGGAGCAGGTGGACGCCGACTTCCAGGAGGGCCAGGCGCTGGGCATCACGGGGACCCCGTCGTTCCTGATCAACGGTGTCCCGGTCATCGGCGCCCAGCCGACCCAAGTGTTCGAGGACATCATCGAGGAAGCCGCTGCCGGATGATCGAGATCGGCGTCGTCGCGGCGTTCGCCGCCGGGGTCCTCGCGCTCCTCTCACCGTGCAGCGCACTGCTGCTGCCGTCGTTCTTCGCCTACGCGTTCGCCACCAAGCGCGCGCTGGTGACTAGGACGCTGGTCTTCTACGTCGGCCTGCTGATCACCCTGGTCCCGCTCGGCACGGGCGCGGCAGCCGCGTCGCGACTGATCTACGGCCACCGACCGCTACTGATCGCGGTCGCCGGCTGGACCATCATCGGACTGGGCCTCCTGCAGCTGGTCGGTAAGGGCTTCGCGCTGCCGTTCGCTAGCCGCCTTCAGACCTGGTCTGCCACTCGCGGGAGCGAGGGATGGGTCTCGACCCTGATCCTGGGGGCGGTCTACGGTCTTGCGGGCTTCTGCTCCGGTCCGGTGCTTGGCGCCATTCTGACAGTTGCCGCCACCCAGAGCTCGCCGTGGCGAGGCGGAGCCCTCCTCGCGGTCTACGCACTCGGGATGGCGGCACCATTGCTGGTGCTCGCCGCCATCTGGGATCGTTTCGATCTCGGCCGCCGCCGCTGGCTGCGCGGGCGCACCCTGACCTGCGGGCCGCTGCGCGTCCACACGACATCTGCCGCCGCCGGAGTCCTCTTCGTGATCATCGGCGTGGTGTTCCTCCGCTATGACGGCACCGCCGGCATCACCGGGGCCTTCGGCATCGGCGACACCGTCGACCTGGAGTTCACCGCCCAGCAGGCAGTCGCGAAGTGGGCCGCCGCGGCGCCGGACTGGCTGTTGCCCGCAGTCATCCTGCTTGCGGCACTGGTGGTGGCCTGGCGCCGACGACGCGGCAGCTCGAGGAGCGACGGCCCGGCGTCTACCCCGACACACGAGCGGATCGACGAGGAGCTGCGCTCCCGATAGCACCCCAGCGCTCCGGGTGGACCGTCTCAGGCAAGGGCGAGGAAGAGCTTCTCCATCTTCTTCACGTCCACGTCGTCGAGACCCTCGTCGGACTCGTTGAGGCACTGCTGCAGACCGGTGGCGACGATGGCGTAGCCGGCGCGGGAGAGCGCCTTGTTGACGGCGGCCAGCTGCGTGAGGACGGACTCGCAGTCCGACCCCTCCTCCATCATGCGGATCACGCTGGCGAGGTGGCCGTTGGCGCGCTTCATGCGGGTGATGATCGCCTTGATCTCGGTGGGTTCGAGGTCCATCAGTTGTTCTCCAGTGCGGCTAGCGCCGCGGTCAGCCGCTGTCTTGCGTGGGTCGCGACGGTGCGGAGGGTGTCGCCGGCCCGGTCATCAGCAGCGAAGGACATCATGGCGTCGGCATCGAAGGCCTCGACGATGGTGGTGGTGTCGTCGACGGCGCGGACGACGACGTTGCAGGGCAGCAACGCGGCGATCGAGGGTTCCGCCTGCAGCGCCTGGTGGGCCAGCTCGGGACGGCAGGCCCCCAGGATCACCTGGGGTGCGACGTCGACGTCGAGCTTCGCCTTCAACGTGGCCTTCAGGTCGATCTCGGTGAGGATGCCGAATCCCGCGGCCGAGAGCTCGGCACGCACCGCCTCGACCGTCTCGTCGTAGGGCCGACGCACCGTGGTCTTGAGCGTGTACTGCGTCATAGGTCATTCCCTCCCGGGTACCGATCACGAGGTCCGTGGTTGGCCTGCATCCACAACTATACAACCCCCCTGGGGGATGTGTTAACGTCCGGGGCATAACCCCCCCGGGGGTTATGTTGTGCAGATCGACAAGCCAACGAAGGAGTCCATCTATGCGTGAGACCACCGTCGACCAGCTCGCTGCAGCGCTCGACCAGGGCGCGCCTGTCGTCGACGTCCGTGAGCCTGCGGAGTTCCGCGAGGGGCACGTGCCCGGTGCGACCAACATCCCGATGGGTCAGCTGACCGCCCGTCTGGGCGAGATCGACCCGAACCGACCGGTGCACGTGGTGTGCGCCTCGGGCAACCGCAGCAGCGCGATGGCCGACGTCCTGACCGCCAACGGCTTCGACGCGATCAACGTCGCCGGCGGGACCAGCGCCTGGATCCGCTCCGGGCGACCGATCGAGAAGTGAGGCGAACATGACCGACGACACCACCACCGAGACACCCGCGCCAGCCTCGGCGACCGAGGAGACGCAGCAGCACCCAGCCGAGGGGCTGACCGTACGCACCCTTGAGACCCCCTCGCTCGGAGACCGCACCTACGTGGTTCACGACGGCGCGGTCGCCCTCGTGATCGACCCGCAGCGCGACATCGACCGGGTAGTGGAGGTGCTCGAGGCCGACGGCGTCCAACTGACCCACGTCTTCGAAACCCACATCCACAACGACTACGTCACCGGCGGCCTGGCGCTCGCGCAAACAACCGGAGCGGCCTACTTGGTCAACGGCGAGGACGAGGTGTCCTTCGACCGCACCCCGATCACCGACGGCGAGGTCGTCGAGGTCGGCGACCGGATGCGCGTCCGCGCCATCGCCACCCCCGGCCACACCTTCACCCACCTGTCCTACGCGCTCTCGGTCGACGGCCCTGACGGCGAGGAGCCGTACGCCGTGTTCACCGGCGGCTCGCTGCTTTACGGCGCCACCGGACGACCCGACCTGCTCGGCGAGGAGCACACCGACGCCCTGGTGCGCCACCAGCACGCATCGGCACACAAGCTCGCCCAGCAGCTGCCCGACGAGGCCGAGGTCTACCCGACCCACGGGTTCGGGTCCTTCTGCTCGGCCACCCAGTCCGACGCCACCGCCTCCACGATCGGCGACGAGAAACGCTCGAACCCGGTCCTGACCCAAGACGAGGAAACCTACGTCCGCGAGCTGCTAGAGGGTCTCGGCGCCTGGCCGGCGTACTACGTGCACATGGGACCCGCCAACGCCGCTGGCCCCTCCGCGCCCGACCTCTCCCCGGTGCAGGAGGCCGACGCAACCGAGCTGCGACGCCGGATCGAGGCGGGCGAGTGGGTAGTGGACCTGCGCAACCGCAAGGCCTTCGCCGCCGGGCACGCCCCCGGAACCTTCAACTTCGGACTCGACGGCGCCTTCTCGACCTACCTGGGCTGGCTGATCGAGTGGGGCACCGCCGTGACCCTGCTCGGCGAGACCGCCGAGGACGTAGCCACCGCCCAGCGCGAGCTGGTCAGGATCGGCATCGACCGGCCCGCAGCCCAAGCCACCGGCGGACCGAAGGACTGGACCGACGGCGACCTCGGCACCTTCCCCACCGCCACCTTCGCCGACCTGGCGCAGGTGCGACACCACCGCGACGTCGTCGTGCTCGACGTGCGCCGCGCCGACGAGTACGAGGGCGCAGCGATCGCCGGGGCGATCAACATCCCCATCCACGAGCTGCCCCTCCGCGTCGGTGATGTGCCCGACGGTGAGGTGTGGGTGCACTGTGCCAGCGGTTACCGCGCCTCGGTCGCCGCCTCGTTCGTCGCCGCCGCCGGCCGCACCCCGGTCGCGGTCGACGACTCCTTCGAGAACGCCGAGAAGGTCGGCCTGCACCTGGTGAGCCCCGAGGGCGACACCACCGACGGTGCCGACGGGCCCGACGCCTGAGATGACACTGCTCCTCGCCGTCGCCGCCGGCGTCTTCATCGGCTTGTCCCTGGGGGCACTCGGTGGCGGCGGCTCGATCCTGGCGGTGCCGGTGCTGGTGTACCTGCTCGATCAGTCCGCCTCCCAGGCGACGACCGGGTCGCTGGTGGTCGTCGGCGTCACCTCCCTGTTCGGGGCGATCGCCGCACACCGCGCCGGCAACGTGCTGCTCGGCCGCGGCCTGGTCTTCGGCCTGGTCGCGATCGGCGGGGCGGTGGCGGGAGCGGAGGCGTCCACCCGGGTCCCCGAGGACATCCTGTTGGCCGCCTTCGCCGCCTTGATGCTGCTGGTCGGCGGGATGCTGGCCTGGCGCCAGCTACGTCACCGTCGCGGAGACGACCCTCGGCACGTCGCGCGGCCCACCCTGGACGACCCGATCATCACGTTCAGCCCGACCTTCGCCTGCCAGTGCCCCCGGGCGCTCAAGGTGCTGGTGACCGCGACCGTCGTCGGGGCACTGACCGGCTTCCTGGGCGTGGGCGGCGGCTTCCTCGTCGTTCCCGCCCTCCTGCTCGCCCTCGCGCTGCCGATGGAGTACGCCGCCGGCACGTCACTGGTGGTCATCACCATCACCAGCGCCGCAGCGCTGGCCGTCCGGGCCGGCTCTAACGCCGCGCCGGACTGGACGTCCGTCGCCGTCCTCACCGCGACGTCGGCGGCAGCAGCCGTTGTAGGGGCACGCCTCGCCGACCGTGTCGGCACCAACCGCCTCCAGGCCGCCTTCGCCGTCCTGGTCCTCGGCGTCGCCGTCTACACGGCAGCCCGCGCGGTCCCCGCCCTTCTCTGATCACACCCACCGCTCAACCCTCATCGAACGGAACACTCATGAGCACTACCCCCGCCCGATCGAAGGGCGCCTCCCCCGACTTCACTCCCGGCTTCCGCCCAGGCCCCCTCGGCCGCCTCGGCCTGTGGGTCACCGACCACGCCAAGCTCGTCACCGGCGTCTGGCTGCTGCTGATCGTCGGCCTGGGCGCCTTCGCCCCCCAGGTCGAGCACAACCTGTCCGGCGCCGGCTGGCAGGCCGACGGATCGGAGTCCGTCGCCGCACGCGAGCTCGCCCAGGAGAGCTTCGGCGGCAACGCCTCCTCGGCCATCCAGGTCGTCGTGCACTCCACCGACGGACCCGTTACCGAGGGTCCCGGCGCCGAGGTCATCGCCCAGGTCACCCGGATGCTCGAAGCCGAACCACGCATCGCTGACGTGATCCAGCCGATGCCCGGCGCGACCCTCAGCCAGGACGGCAGCACCGCGATCATCCTCGCGGGCGCGGGTGCCGACACCAACGAGATGGTCCGTGTCGCCACCGACCTCAAGGGCGACCTCCAGGACCTTTCCGTCGAGGGCATCCAGGTCAACCCGACCGGCTCCTCGCTGCTCTGGTCGGACTTCAACGAGGCCAACCTTGAGGCGATGCTGAAGTCCGAGATGGTCTCCTGGCCCGTCACCATGGCGATCCTGGTGCTCGCTTTCGGCGCTCTGGTCGCCGCCGGCCTCCCCCTGATCCTGACTCTCGCAGGACTGGTCGCCTCCGCAGGTTCGCTTGTCCTCATCAATGAGCTCGTCCCGGTCTCCATCTGGGCGATGAACTTCGCGATGATGTTCGCCCTCGCGCTCGGCATCGACTACGCGCTTTTCCTCGTCGTCCGCTACCGCGCCTCCCGCATGGGCTCGGGCAACTCCGCCAAGCAGGCCATCGCCGAGACCATGGACACCGCCGGCAAGGCCGTCCTGCTCTCCGGCGCCACCGTCCTGATCTCGCTCTCAGCCGTGATGCTCGTGCCCTCGCCCTCGTTCCGCTCGATGGCCGGCGGGATCATGCTCTCGGTCGTCTTCGTCCTGGCCGCCACACTCACCCTGCTGCCGCTGGTGCTGTTCAAGCTCGACCACAAGATCAACAAGCTGTCCCTGCCCTGGGTCAAGACCGGGGAGCACCGCTCCCCGAAGTTCGCCGCGTGGGGCGAGCGACTCTGGAAGCGCCCCGTCGTCTGGGGCCTGGGCGCGCTCATCGTGCTGCTCGCGCTCGCCGCACCGGTCATCGGCCTCAAGACCGCTATGCCCTCCATCAAGGTCCTGCCCGAGGACGCCAGCGCCCGGATCGGCTACGACCTGGTGCAGGAGTCGTTCGGTGAAGGTGCACCCGGCACGCTGCAGATCGTGATGAAGGCCTCCGACGCCGAGGCCGCGAGCACCGTGCTTTCCTCCGACTCCGGCATCGCCGGAGCGATGCCGGCCATGCCGGCAGCCGACGACAGCGGGCTGGTCCTCATCCAGGCCGTGCCGACCGTCGACCCCTCCGACCCCGCCCTCAACGACACCGTCGACCGGCTGCGCGCCGACCTGCCGCCGAGCGCGCTGGTCGGAGGCGCGGCGGTGGAGAACCTCGACCTCAAGGCCCAGCTCGACGAGTCCACGCCGCTGGTGATCGCCGTGGTCCTGGTGCTCGGGTTCCTGCTGTTGCTGGTCGCGCTCCAGGCTCCACTGATCTCCTTGCTCGGGACGCTGGCCAGCCTGCTGTCGACGGCTGCGGCCTTCGGCGTGGCACGGCTGATCTTCCAGGAGGGCTTCGGCGCCGAGTTCTTCGGCTTCGAGAGCCAAGGTTTCCTTGACGCGTGGGCTCCGGTGTTCTTCTTCGCGATGATCTTCGCGATCGCGATGGACTACACGGTGTTCCTGCTGGCATCGGCCAAGGAGCACTACGAGCACTCCGGAGACCCGAAGGACGCGATGGTTGGCTCGCTGGCCCACTCAGGACGGGTCATCTTCGCCGCTGGCGCGGTTATGGTCGCGGTGTTCTTCACCTTCGCGCTCTCCGGCCCCCTGCCGCCCAAGGAGATGGGCATCGTGCTCGGCGTCGCCGTCCTCCTCGACGCCTTCCTCGTGCGGCTCGTGCTGCTGCCGGTCATGCTGCGCCTCACCGGCAAGGCGGCATGGTGGTCGCCGGCCTGGCTGCGCAAGGTGCTGCCGACCATCACGTTCTCGCACGGCTGATCACCCCTCGACCGCCGCGGCGTGCCCCCTAAGCCGCGGCACGTGGTCCGGGCGCCCGTCCCCCGCGGGTGTCCGGACCACACCTCGCGTCACCTTCACTTTTTCTGCACGATCACCTCGAACCGAAGGAGCCCCCACCATGTGCCGAGCAGTCACCTGCAAGAAGTGTGGCAAGACCACCTGGGCCGGCTGCGGCCAGCACGTCGACCAGGTCCTCGCCCGCGTCCCACGCGCCGACCGGTGCGCCGGCCACCCCCGCGAGGCCGGAACCGGGTTCTTCAGCCGCATCTTCGGAGGCAAGGCATGAACCTCGACCGCGCCGTTCTCCTCCTCGCCGGCACCATGACCCTGCTCAGCGTCCTGCTGGTGGCCCTCGTATCACCGTGGTGGCTGCTGCTGACCGCCTTCGTCGGGCTCAACCTGCTCCAGTCGTCCATCACCGGCTTCTGCCCCGCGGCCGTCATCTTCCGCCGGCTCGGCGTCAGCAGCGGGTGCGCCTTCCGATGAGCGACGACGGCTCTCACCACTGGGATGCTGTCTTCGCGTCGCGCGACCTCGACAGGTGTCGTGGTTCGAAGAGACGCCAACCCACTCCGTTGAGCTCCTGCGCCAACAGGCCGGCTCGGTGATCGACATCGGAGCCGGCGCGTCCCGGCTCCCCGACGCGCTCCCCGCCGACGGTCGCGAGGACATCACCGTGCTCGGCATCTCCCGCGAAGCGCTCGCAGTGACGCGCGAACGGCTCGGCTCCGCGGAAGGGCGGGTCGCCTACGTCGTCAGCGACGTCCTGTCTTGGGAACCCTCGCGCACCTACGACGCCTGGCACGACAGAGCCGTACTCCACTTCCTCACCGAGCCGGCCAACCAAGCGGCGTACGTCGACCTGGCCGCCCGCACCATTTCCCTCGGCGGCCTGCTGGTCCTGGCCACATTCGGCCCCGACGGACCCACGTCCTGCTCGGGCCTGCCGACGGCCCGCCACTCCGCCGAGGACCTCGCCGCCCTCGTCGCGCGTGCCTTCACCTTTACCCATGCCGAAACGCGGATCCACCGCACCCCCGGCGGCTCCGAGCAGCAGTTCACCTGGATCAGCGCTCGGCGCACGGATGGCTCTCATTGATCTGCGCGACTCCCCGGGCTGGCGACGTTCAGCCGATCTAGAAAGCGGCTGACATCTAGATCAATCTAGGCGCTCCCACTCATCCGGGGACGCCCAGAGCAACGCGGTAGCCTGTTACACATCCGGTACAAACAGCCGGCCAACCTCGACGTTTGCGCAGGTCAGCATGGGTCAGTCAGTCAGTACTACGACATCTGATCCCTGGGTCTCGCTGACCTGCGGATAGGTGCCTGAAACGGCGCCTGACCTGCGAAAACGTCTTCCGACGTCTTCCAGCGTCAGGCGCCGTTTTTCGCTGCTGTGCGTACCCAGTGCACCCCACGGCCTGATGATGTTGACCAGCACCGCACCGCCTGCCACGGCGTGTGTGAATCGCCCTGGGTCTGATGGAGGCTCGGGCTATTGGATTTCGACCAGGGGTTGGTCGGTCCGTGTCTGAGCGTAGAACGTCTCTTCGAACTCTGTGGGAGGGACGTCGTTGAGGTAGCCGTGCAGGCGGTCATGGTTGTGCCAGTGGACCCAGGACAGGGTCGCGAACTCGACGTCCTCGACCGTCTTCCAGGGGCGCCCCTCGCGTGCAGGGCCGCGGATCAGCTCGGCCTTGTAGTAGCCGTTCACGGTCTCGGCCAGCGCGTTGTCGTAGGAGTCGCCGACGGTGCCGATCGAGGGGACCGCGCCGATCTCGGCGAGGCGTTCGCCGTATCGAATCGATGTGAATTGACTGCCGGCATCGCTGTGACACCGCAACCCGGTCAGGGTCGTGCCGCGTGACCACCGGGCCATCTCGATGGCGTCGAGGACCATCGTGGTGCGCATATGCGAGGCGACCCGCCACCCCACGATCATCCTCGAGTAGGCGTCGATGATGAAGCAGACGTAGGCGATCCCGGCCCAGGTCGGCACGAACGTCAGGTCGGTGACCCACAACTGGTTGGGGGCCGTGGCGGTGAAGTCGCGGCCCACCAGGTCGGGGTGGCGGGGCACGCCGGCTTCGGGCTTGGTGGTGCGGACCCGTTTGGTGCGCCGGACCCCCTCGATGCCAGCAGTGCGCATCAGCCGAGCGACCTGGTCGCGGCCGAGGTCGTGACCGGCGCGTCGGGCGGCCTTCCAGACCTTGCGTGCGCCGTAGACGCGGAAGTTGTCCTCCCACAGCTGGCGCACCACCGGGCCCATGACCTCATCGCGCTGCGAGCGCGTCGAGGGCTGGCGGTTCTTGAACTCGTAGTAGCTGCTCGGGGCCACCTGCAGCACGCTGCAGATGCGCTCGACCCCCAGCCGCCGGCCCGCGACGACATCGTCGCGGTTGGCGTCGATGAACGCGGCTACCTCTTGTGCTGGCGGTCGAGCTCCGCCCCGAAGAAACTGGCTGCCCGCTTCAGAATTTCGTTGGCCCGCTTGAGCTCACGAACCTCCTGCTCCAGGGCCTTCATCCTCGCCGCGTCGCTCGTGCTCACGCCGGGCACGTGGCCCTCGTCGATATCGGCCTGGCGCACCCACGAGCGCACCGACTCGGTGCCGTAGCCGAGTTGAGAGGCGACGCGCTGGACCGTGCCGTGCTCGGTGCCGAGCTCGGCACGCAGGGTCCTGACCATCCGCACTGCAGCGGCCTTCTCCTCAGGGCTGTAGCGACGCGTGGTCGGCTTCCCTGGGGTGGTGTCCTTGGGCATGAGTCCATCCTCGTTTCCAAACGATGGAGACTCCAACCAACCCAGGGCGGTTCACGCGGCTGCTCATCCCACACTCGAAAGCCGAGGAGCAGGTCGTCTACTTCGCGATCAAGCGTTTGGTGCCGACTGAAGGATCCGACGTCGATGACGGGCTCGCCGAGCACCAGCACGTCGAGGAGACGCTCAAGGAACTGCTGGCGGCGGATCGGAGGCCCCTGGCGTGGACGGACTCTTCGCCGCGATGATCGGCGAGGTACGGCACCACGTGGAGGAAGAGGAGGAACAGATCCTCCCGGCATTCGCTGACGCAGCGACCAACCAACAGCTCAGCGACCTCGGGCAGCGGTTCACCGAAGCCAAGGATCAGGCCGCCGCGGAACTCGACTGAGTCAATAGGGTCCGTCGGACCGTCGACGCAAACCTGATGTGGACGATGCACAGTCGCCGCTGAAATCCGCGAACCTGGTTGGCGAGCCTGCCCTGGGTCAACGGTTTGCTGGGCGTCGGATCCCGGTGGAAGACCCGCACAGCGACGGCTACTTTCGCGGCCGGCCGGTCCACCACCCACGCCAACCCCGCATCGCTACGCACTCTATGCCCGCTGGCCCACTGGACATTTCTTGGACAGCGAACTCAGGACCGTGGTCGGCGACTGTGCGTCGGCGTTGGCGAGTGGACCGCTCCGGCCGTGCCCGCAATGGGCAGCGCGGCACGGGCGGACCGGATGTGCTGGTCGACGAGTTCGGCCGCGGTCTCGCCTTGCCCGCTTTCGATGGCGGCGTAGATGGCGCGGTGGTCGGCGCGCAGCTGATCGGCGACCCCCTCCCAGTCCGGACCGAGCGCATGCAGCGCCTGCAGGATGGGGCGCCGCATGGAGTCGCGCAGCGCGATGGTCATGTCCGCCACCAGTCGGTTTCCACTGGCCTCGGCGATCGCGACGTGGAATGCCGTGTCAAGGTCGTTGAACGTCTCTTGATCGACGCCGGGACTATCCATTCCGTTCAGCGCCTCACGCATAGCGTGGAGATTCGCTGGAGCCGCGTTGTGCGCGGCTAGGGTGGCGCTGGAGCGTTCCAGCATGACGCGGGCATCGACGACGTCGTCCATGGGGAAGTTGGCCAGGGCAACGTGCAGCCGCAGCAGGCGGGTGAGGGCTTCGCTGGGCATCGCTGACACGAGGGTGCCGGAGTCCTTGCCCGATCCGACCGCCGACCGCACCACCCCTTGGGCCTCCAGGCTGCGGATGGCCTCACGCACGGCGGCTCTGCTGACCTGCAGGTGGCTGGCCAGGTCTCGCTCGCCCGGCAGCCGGTCACCCACCCGCAGCGTCCCCGCGAGGATCTGCTCCTCGATCTGGTCCACAACCAATTCATGTGAGCGACTGCGGGCGATGGGTTGCCACGACCCCTGATCGCTGCCCGGGACGTTCTCAAACGATGCGCGCTCGCTCATCGGCGACCTTCCACTCTTGACGGGTGATGGACGTCACTCTACAGTCCTCTCTATGGTCAGACCACACAGAGGTCGACCGTGGCCAGTATCTTCGACTGATCGCCCTGTGGAGGTTCCCATGTATGTGCCCGATCTCGCCCCGATCGGAGACAGCCTCGCTTGGTCGTCGCTCGTGGCTGCGCTCCCGCTCATGACGATCTTCGTCACCTTGGGTTGGCTGCGATGGAAGGCCCACTTCGCCGCCCTCGCTTCGGTCGCGGTGGCCGTAGCGGTGGCCGTGGTGGCGTACGGCATGCCGGTGGATTTGGCTCTGCTCTCGGCCTCCGAGGGTGCTGTCTTCGGTCTCTTCCCGATCATGTGGATCGTCCTGGGCGCCCTATTCCTGCACCAGCTCACGGTCGTGAGCGGGAAATTCGAGGATCTCCGCGCCACCTTTCACCTGATCTCCGACGACCCGCGCATCCAGGCAATCATCATCGCCTTCTGCTTCGGCGGCCTGCTGGAGGCGTTGGCCGGCTTCGGTGCCCCCGCCGCCATCTCCGGCGTCATGCTGGTCGCGGTTGGCTTCCCCGCGCTGCGCGCCGCGATGGTCGTCCTGCTCGCCAACACCGCACCGGTGGCTTTCGGCGCGATGGCCATCCCGATCATCACCGCCGGCACCCTGACCGGGATCCCGTACGAGGACATCGGCGCCATCGTCGGCCGCCAGACGCCGTTCCTCGCCCTGTTCGTTCCGCTCATTCTCGTCTTCGTGGCTGACGGTCGTCGCGGCGTTCGCGAGGTCTGGCCGTTGGCTTTGGCCGTGGGCGCAGTCTTCGGTCTCGCCCAGTTCGTCAGTTCCAACTTCATCTCCGTCGAGCTCACTGACATCATCGCCTCGCTCGCCGGACTGGCCGCCGCGGTGGCGATGCTCCGCGTGTGGCAGCCCAAGGGGTCGACCGAGGCCGCGGAGCGGCTGACGAGCATGCGTGCAGACGACGCTGAGGCCAGCGGGCTCGGCGGCGACGGGAACGTCGCGGTCCAGGCGAAGAAGGAGATCGACCAGGTCGCGCAGCGTGCCGCTCTCCTCACGCCCGGTCGCATCACGATGGCGCTGTTCCCCTACCTCTTGGTCATCGCGGTCTTCTCCACCGCCAAGCTCGTCCCCCCGGTCACCGACTTCCTGGCCGTGACCGACCGATTGGTCGAGTGGCCCGGTCTGCACGGAGCCGTCGAGTCGGCCTCCACCGTCTATAAGTGGCAGTGGCTCTCCTCCCCCGGCACCCTGCTCGTCATCTCCGCGCTCATCGTCGGGCTGGTGCAGGGCGTGAAGGTCGCACGTATCGCCACCACGTTCCTCGAGACTGTCAAGACGCTCCGCTTCGCGTTCCTCACGGTTGCCTCCGTGCTGGCGCTGGCCTATGTGATGAACTTGTCGGGCCAGACCCAGACGATGGGCCACTGGATCGCCGGCACCGGTGCCGCGTTCGCGTTCCTCTCCCCCATCCTGGGATGGCTGGGCACCGCGGTGACCGGCTCCGACACCAGCGCCAACGCGCTCTTTGCGACCTTGCAGCAGAGCGCGGCGGAGAAGGCCGGCCTCGACCCGACTCTGATGGTGGCCGCCAACACCTCCGGCGGCGTGGTCGGCAAGATGATCAGTCCCCAGAACCTCACCATCGCCGCTGCGGCGGTCGGCCTGGCCGGGCGGGAGTCCGACATCTTCCGCAAGCTCATCTTCTGGAGCCTCGGGCTGCTGCTGGCCTTGTGCCTGCTGGTCGGGCTGCAGTCCACCGTGCTCTCCTGGATGGTGTGACCCAGATGACCTCGCTTCCCGGCCACGGCATGCGTGTGGCGCTCTTCGCGACCTGCTTCAACGACACGATGTGGCCCGAGACGCCCAAGGCGGTTGTCACCGTCCTCGAGCGCCTCGGGGTCACCGTGGAGTTCCCGTTGGAGCAGACGTGCTGCGGGCAGATGTTCACCAACACCGGCTACGCCCGCGAGGCCCTGCCGCTGGTGGAACGCTTCGCCGACGTCTTCAGCGAGTACGACGCCGTCGTCGCTCCCTCCGGCTCCTGCGTCGGCAGCGTCCGGCACCAGCACGCCACCGTGGCCCGGGGGTGCGGACAACCGGCGCTCGCCGACCAGGCCACCACGACTGCCCGCAAGGTATATGAGTTCAGCGAGCTGCTCGTCGACGTGCTGGGCGTGACCGACGTCGGCGCAACCTTCCCGCACCGCGTCACCTACCACCCCACCTGTCACTCCCTGCGGATGCTGCGGGTGGCCGACAAACCGCTACAGCTGCTGCGGGAGGTCCGCGGCATCGACCTCGTCGACCTGCCCGAGGCCGAGGAGTGCTGCGGGTTCGGCGGCACCTTCGCGATGAAGAACGCCGACACCTCGGTGGCCATGGGCGCCGACAAGGCACAGCACGTGCGCGAGACCCACGCCGAGGTGCTGGTCGCCGGCGACAACAGCTGCCTGGCGCACATCGGCGGTCTCCTCACCCGGCAACGCTCCGGCATCCGGGTCATGCACCTGGCCGAGGTACTCGCCTCCACCGAACGCGACTTCGCCGCCGAGAACGAGCTCGGCACAGCAGGCGACAACCCCACCAACCAGCCCACCGACCGGCCCACTGAGGAGGAGGTGACGGCATGAGCGGCACGTTCATCGGGATGCCGAAGTTCCAGACCGCGGCCAAGGAGGCGCTGGGCAACTCCCAGCAGCGCCGCAACCTGCAGCACGCGACCGGCACCATCCGCCGCAAGCGGGCCGGGGTCGTCGACGAGCTCAACAACTGGGACGAGCTCCGCCAGGCGGGAGCGGCGATCAAGGACAACGTCCTGTCCCACCTCGACACCTACCTGGTCCAGCTCGAGGAGTCCCTCACCCAAGCCGGCGCCACCGTGCATTGGGCGGCCGACGCCGAGGAGGCCAACCGCATCGTCACCTCACTGGTGAGGGCCACGGGCGCGGAGGAGGTCGTCAAGGTCAAGTCCATGGCGACCCAGGAGATCGGCCTCAACGAGGCCCTCGAAGTGGCTGGCATCAACGCCTGGGAGACCGACCTCGCCGAGCTCATCGTCCAGCTCGGGCACGACAAGCCCAGCCACATCCTGGTCCCGGCCATCCACCGCAACCGAGCCGAGATCCGCGAGATCTTCCTCCGCGAGATGGGCCAGGTCGGCACCCCGCCCCCCACCGGGCTCACCTCCAACCCCCGCGAGCTCGCCGAGGCCGCGCGGGTGCACCTGCGCGAGAAGTTCCTGCGCGCCAAGGTCGCCATCTCGGGGGCGAACTTCGCGATCGCCGAGACCGGGACCCTCGTGGTCGTCGAGTCGGAGGGCAACGGCCGCATGTGCCTCACCCTGCCCGAGACCCTGATCAGCGTCGTCGGCATCGAGAAGGTACTGCCGACGCTGGAGGACCTCGAGGTGTTCATGCAGCTCCTGCCCCGCAGCTCCACCGGCGAGCGGATGAACCCCTACACCTCCACCTGGACCGGCATCACCCCCGGCGACGGCCCCCAGGACGTGCACGTGGTGCTGCTCGACAACGGACGCACCGACGCGCTGGCCGACCAGGTCGGCCGACAGGCCCTGCGCTGCATCCGCTGCTCGGCCTGCCTCAACGTCTGCCCAGTCTACCAACGCGTCGGTGGCCACGCCTACGGCTCGGTCTATCCCGGACCCATCGGCGCCATCCTCAACCCCCAGCTACGTGGCACCACCAGCGACGTGGACCAGTCACTGCCCTACGCCTCGTCACTGTGCGGCGCCTGCGGCGACGTCTGCCCCGTCAACATCGAGATCCCCGAGCTCCTCGTGCACCTGCGCACCCGCGTGGTCGACGAGCACCGCGGCGGCATCCCCTCGGGCGAGCAGATCGCCATGAAGGGAGCCGCCTGGATGTTCTCCGACCACCGCCGCTGGGAGAAGGCCCAGAAGGGCGCCGAGCTGAGCGGCCGGGCCCTCGGCAAGAAGGACACCATCGGACGCCTCCCCGGGCCACTCTCGGCCTGGAGCGACGCCCGCGACGCACCAACACCTCCCGCCGAGTCCTTCCGATCCTGGTGGAAGCGCGAGAAGGGAGACCCCCGATGAGCACCCGAGATGACATGCTCACCCGGATCGCCGCCGCCTTGGAGGGCGCCGACCGGATACCGCCACCCCAGCGCGAGTACGGCGCCACCACCCCGCTCCCCGACATCGCGGCGACCTTCGTCGAACGCGTCGAGGACTACCGTGCCGTCGTCGAGCGGGTCAATCCCGAAGGCATCACTGCGGCTGTGGCCGCAACTCTGACCCGAGCCACACGCGTCGTCGTACCGCCCGGGCTGCCGCGCGAGTGGGTAGCCGCCCTCGACGGCGCGGAGGTGGTAGCCGACGACGGAGACCTGTCCCCCGACGAACTGGACCATTTCGACGCGGTTGTCACCGCCGCCGCGGTGGGCATCGCCGTCACCGGCACCATCGTGCTCGACCACGGCCCCGACCAGGGCCGCCGCGCGCTCTCGCTGGTGCCCGACGTGCACGTGTGCGTCGTGCGCGAGTCGCAGCTCGTCGGCGACGTGCCCGAGTCAATCGCGCCGCTTCGCCACGCCGTCGACGCCGGCCGGCCCCTGACGTGGATCAGCGGCCCCTCGGCCACCAGTGACATCGAGCTGGAGCGGGTCGAGGGCGTGCACGGACCCCGGACCCTGCACGTCCTGCTTGTCAGCACCGACCATCCCCTGCCGCCGGCGTGATGACGCGCGAGGAGGCGCACCACGGGTCGGCGAGCGCCGTGGTGCCGGTGTTCTTCCTCTCGGACAGCACGGGCATCAGCGCGGAGACCATGGGCAACGCGCTGCTGATCCAGTTCCCCGACCTGCGCTTCGACCGGACCGTGATCCCGTTCATCTCCACCGTCCAAGAGGCTCGTGACGTCGTGGCCCGCCTCGATCGCGCCCTGGACGAGAGCCCCCGCACCCCACTGGTGTTCACCACCGCCGCAAGCGACGAGGTGCGTCTGGAGCTGCGGCGCACCCGCTGCCCGGTCATCGACTTCTTCGACCTGCACATGCGGTCGGTGGAGTCGATACTGGCGACCCGCGGAGTACGACTGCCCGCTCGACTGCACGGCGTCGGGGACATCCAGCGCTACAACAGCCGGATGCAGGCCATCGAGTACACCATCGAGCACGACGACGGCCAGAGGGTGCGCGGCCTGGAGGAGGCCGACGTGATCTTGGTGGCACCCTCACGCTGCGGCAAGACCCCCACCTCGATGTACCTCGCCCTGCAGCACGGCCTGTTCGTGGCCAACTACCCGATCGTCGAGGACGACCTCGACCACACCGAGCTGCCCCGACCTGTCCGACGCCTGCGCGAGCGGTGCTTCGGCCTGATCACCACACCCCAGCGGCTCGCCGCGGTCCGTCAGGAACGTCGCCCCGACTCGGTTTACGCCTCCCTCGACCAGTGCAGCTTCGAGCTGCGCCGCACCGCCGAGATGTTCCAGCGCCACGGCCTGCCGGTCGTCGACTCCTCGACCAAGTCGGTGGAGGAGATCTCGACCATCATCCTGCAGCGACTCAAGACGATGAACTCGATACCCCCCTCCGTCGCCCGTCCCCCGCACTCCCCTGCCCCACGCAGGTCCACCCCGAGGAGCCGTCCATGAGCGAGTCCCCCCACGTCCGCCCCTTCGCCGAGCTCGGCCTGGGCGACCTCGAACAGGTCGGCGGCAAGAACTCCTCCCTGGGCGAGATGGTCAGCAACCTCGCCTCGCTGGGCGTCAACGTCCCCGACGGATTCGCCACCACCGCCGACGCATTCCGACGCTTCATCGGCGACACCGGCCTGGCCGAGGAGATCTCCCACGCCCTCAAGGGTCTCGACATCGACGACACCCAACAGCTCGCCCGCGTCGGCAAGTCCCTGCGCGAGTCCGTCGCCAACCGGCCGTTCCCCGAGGACCTCGAGGCCGACATCCGTGCCGCGTACGAGAGATTGGTGAACGGGCGCGACGACGTCTCGTTCGCCGTACGCTCCAGCGCCACCGCCGAGGACCTCCCCGACGCCTCCTTCGCCGGCCAGCAGGAGACCTTCCTCAACATCACCGGCATCGACAGCGTGCTCCAGGCGATCCGCGAGGTCTTCGCCTCCCTCTACAACGACCGGGCCATCACGTATCGCGTGCACCACGACTTCGAACACGACAGCGTCGCGGTCTCGGCAGGCGTGCAGCAGATGGTGCGCTCGGACATCGGGGCGTCGGGGGTGATGTTCACGATGGACACCGAGTCCGGCTTCGACGACGCGGTGTTCGTGACCTCCTCCTACGGACTCGGCGAGGCCGTCGTCCAGGGCGCGGTCAACCCCGACGAGTTCTACGTCCACAAGCCGGCCCTGCGCGCCGGACGTCCCGCGATCCTCAAGCGCGGAGTCGGGTCGAAGGCCACCAAGATGGTCTACACCGACGACCCCTCGGTCGGCAGGACCACCGCCTTCATCGACACCGACCCGACCGAACGCGGACTGCTCAGCCTCACCGACGCCGAGGTGGAGGAGCTCGCCCGGCACGCGCTCACCATCGAGGAGCACTACGGCCGTCCGATGGACATCGAGTGGGGCAAGGACGGCCTCGACGGACAGCTCTACATCCTCCAGGCCCGCCCCGAGACCGTGATGTCGCGAGCCGGGAAGCAGCAGCGGTTCCGGATGACCGACACGGGCACGGTGGTCGTCGAAGGCCGCGCCATCGGCCAGAAGATCGGTGCCGGCGCCGTACGTGTCATGACCTCGATCGACCAGATGCACGACTTCAACCCCGGCGAGGTCCTCGTGGCCGACATGACCGACCCCGACTGGGAGCCCATCATGAAGCGGGCCTCCGCGATCATCACCAACCGCGGCGGACGCACCTGCCACGCCGCGATCATCGCCCGCGAACTCGGCATCCCCGCCGTCGTCGGCACCGGCGACGCCACCCGCGAGCTCGCCGACGGACGCGAGGTCACCGTCTCCTGCGCCGAGGGCGACACCGGGCTGGTCTACGACGGCCGGCTCGACTTCACCGTCGAGGAGACCGAGCTGGCCTCCATGCCCGGCATCCCCACCAAGATCATGATGAACGTCGGCACCCCCGAGCAGGCATTCGCCTTCGCACGGCTCCCCCACGCCGGCGTCGGCCTCGCCCGGCTGGAGTTCATCATCAACCGACAGATCGGCATCCACCCCAAGGCCCTGCTCGACCACACGACCCTTGACGAGCCCCTGCGCTCCCAGATCGCCACGACCATCAAGGCCTACCCGAGCCCCCGCGACTACTTCGTGCAACGGGTCGCCGAAGGCGTCTCGATGCTCGCCGCAGCCTTCGCCCCCGAACCGGTCATCGTCCGCATGAGCGACTTCAAGTCCAACGAGTACGCCAACCTCACCGGCGGCGAGCTCTACGAGCCCGACGAGGAGAACCCGATGATCGGCTACCGCGGCGCCTCGCGGTACCTGTCGGAGGACTTCGCGGACTGCTTCGCCATGGAAGCCGAAGCACTGAAGTTCGTGCGCGACGACATGGGCCTGACCAACGTCAAGATCATGATCCCGTTCGTGCGCACCCTCGCCGAGGCCGACGGCGTCATCTCCCTGCTCGCCCAGCACGGCCTGGTCCGCGGCGAGAACGACCTCCAGGTCATCATGATGTGCGAGGTCCCCTCCAACGCCATCCTGGCCGAGCAGTTCCTCGAGCGCTTCGACGGCTTCTCCATAGGCTCCAACGACATGACCCAGCTGACGCTCGGCCTCGACCGCGACTCAGCGCTCGTCGCAGGCTCCTTCGACGAGCGCGACCCCGCCGTATTGTTCATGCTCGAACGCGCCATCAAGGCGTGCCGCGACGCCGACAAGTACGTCGGCATCTGCGGCCAAGGCCCTAGCGACCACCCTGACCTCGCCGCGTGGCTGCTCAACCAGGGCATCGCGTCGATGTCACTCACCCCCGACACCGTCGTCGACACCTGGCTCATGCTGGCCGCAGCCGGGAGCCGATGACAGGCGCGCCCTTGCCTGCATGGTCCCGCGACTCTCGTCCACCGGGTCGACAACGACAACGGCTTCTACCCCTCCTCGCTCGCAAGAGCGACCTCGACGAGGCAGTTCTACCTCGACGAGGCAGTTCTCGGCGGAGGACACCGACCGCACGGGCTGGTACGTCGTCGACGGATCTGAGCTCGGCTATGAGGCCGACTCGGCGTCGGGATGAGGTGATCTGGATCGGCAGACAGTCGAGACCTCGGATACGTCGTCCCCCGGCAATCCCGCTTCAGCGCTCCCGTCATCTCGAACTGCGGGGGCATTTGGCTCAGATCCGCCAGCAGCTGTTGATCGCGGGCAGTCCGGCGAAGCGGGCCTCGAGGAAGGCGAACGACTCGGGAAAGCAGCAACGCCCCGCCGACGCGGGTCGGAGCAGTGTTGGTCGCCAACCTCACCGTCGCGCCCCGGTCCCACCAACGCTCGGCGACCCCTCGTCCCACGGCATACGGGATAACGTCGTCGAGGACGTTCTCGGTGACCAGGACGGGTACGGCCGGTCGCCGCATGCCCAGCTTCTGCTCGGCGACCGCGGTGCGGGACGGCTCCTCCGTGAGCTGCGCCGTGATCGGTTGGCCGTCGCGGGCCAGGGATGCCTGGCCCGGAGTGACCTCCCCCTCGTCGCTGGCGACACCAGCGCTTCGTACGTCGCTCAGCGCTCGTCGCAGCTCGATCGGTGTCCGCGGGCCTGACAGCGCACTGCCAAGCAGGTCCTTTGCACTCGGGTACAGCGCCCGCACCTGCGCCGGTGGCAGCTCTGCCAGCATGGCGCGGCCCGAGGCCGTCGTGTGTGCGGGAAGCCTGGCCCCGACAACGGTGATAAGCCGTACCCGCCCCGCGCGCGCTCCTCGATGACGTACACGATCTCGCGCCCATGGAGGACCGACAGATGGGCGCTGTGCCCACTGCGGTCGGCAGGGTCCGCCAGTGGTCGGCGAGCAAGACGCTGAACGGACTCCTGACGCATGTAACCGCTAGCGAGCTCGTAGGCCGAGAGCCCCAGACCGTAGACCGCTGATCTGGGTAGTGCGTCACGTAACCGGCGTCGATCATGGTGTCGAGCAGGTGATAGGTGCCCGAGCGCGGCAACGCCAGGTCGCGGGACATGGACGCCGCCACGGGCGTGACCTGCTGCGCCAACTAGGTCAAGAGCTTCAACGTGTGAGCTCCCGCAGGAACCTGCGCCACGCGTGCTCCTATCGTGCCGACCAGTCCGCGCCGAGCACGGCTGCCCCCCCCTCACCGGCGCCTGCCCCGGGGACTGAGCGTGCCGTAGGCGAAATCGACCAGGTAGTCGTTCAGATCCAAGGCGGCCGCTTCGGCGGCGTCCGGATCGCGTCCGAGGATCGCCCTCAAGATGGCCACATGGAGGGTTGCGCCGGCCTTGATCTCGGTGTCCACGTCGGTGACGTGGGTGAACCAGAACCGCCGAGACAGGCCTTGGAGGGGTGCCATCGCGTCCGCGAGGTACTCGTTATGAGCTCCCGCCACGATCAGGTCATGAGTGCCGCGCACGGTTTCCGCGTAGCCCTTGAGGTCGAAACCCCCGTGCTCGAGGCGCTCCACCATCTCCTCCATCCCGACGCGATCGGCGGGAACGGCCCGCTCGCACGCCAGACGCACGGCGAGCGCCTCGAGCACACGTCGAAGCTCCAGCATCCGCAGCTGCGCCTCCACCGACGTGGAAGGGATGAGTACGCCCTTGTTCGGGTGGATCTCCACCATCCGGTTGCGCGAGAGCCGCTGCAACGCCTCCCGCACCGGCGTGCGCCCCAACCCCGTCTGCTCCATAAGGAACGACTCGGACACCAGGGAGCCCGGCTCGATCTGGCCGAACACCACCATGCGCTCGATGTCTCGGTAGGCCTGCGCTGCCTTGCCGATCTCGGTCATTGCCCGGCCTCCTTCGTTCTGCCGAATCCTAGGTGTCCGGCCACCAGCCTCCGCGATCCCAACTGAGGACAACGGCGAAATTTTTCTATCGACCCTTGATATGCAGCCAATATACTGGTTGCATACGGAGCCTACCACTGAGACGCCGCTCACACTCCCGCGCTCATGCGACCGTGAACGCCCACCACTAGGGAGCCGACATGGCTACGACCTCGACCATCGAACAACGCTCCATCGACCACATCCCCCTCGCCGAGCGCCACGGCTCCCCCCGCAGCCTGCTCTTCGTGTGGTTCGCCGCCAACACCTCCATCACCGCCGTGGTGACGGGAGCCCTGTTCGTCATCCTGGGCAACACCGCGCTGTGGGCGATCCCGGCGATCCTCCTCGGCAACGTGGTGGGTGGATTCTTCACCGCGCTGCACTCCGCCCAGGGGCCCCGCCTCGGGGTGCCGCAGATGATCCAGAGCCGCGCCCAGTTCGGCTACTTCGGCGCGATCCTTCCCCTCGTCCTGGCGCTGATGATCTTCCTCGGGTTCTACGCCACCGGCCTGGTCCTCGGCGGTCAGGCGATGTCACGTCTGTTGCACATCTCCCCCGAGGTCGGCTCGGTGCTGTTCGCCCTGATGTCCACCGCGCTCGCGATCTTCGGCTACCGCCACATCCACCGGTTCTCGCACGTCGCGGCCGTGCTCAGCGGAGTCGTCTTCACCGGCCTGTTCATCAAGATGCTCACCGAGCCCGCCACCGGGGACGCGCTGTCCGACACCACGTTCGCGGCCGCACCCTTCATCCTCGGCATCTCACTGGCAGCCTCCTGGCAGCTGACCTTCGGCCCCTACATCGCCGACTACTCCCGCTACCTGCCCGAGGACACCCCCAAGTCCGCCACCATCGGCTGGACCTTCCTCGGCAGCGTCGTCGGCGCCTCGGCCGCGATGATCCTGGGCGCTCTCGCGGCCGCCCTGGGTGGGGTCGGCTTCCTCGGCAACCAGGTCGGCTTCCTGGCCGACCTCGGCGGGGCGTTCTCCGTCGTCGTGCTGCTCGCCGTCATCTGCGGCAAGCTCACCGGGAACACGCTCAGCTCCTACGGCGGCTACATGTCCGTGGCCACCATCGTCACCAGCCTCACACGCCAGTCCCGCATCGAGCCACGCCACCGCGTCATCTACATTGCCCTGATCTCCGCAGCCGCCCTGGCCATTGCGCTCGCCGCAACCGACAACTTCCTCGCCTCCTTCACCGACTTCCTGCTCTTCCTGCTCTACTTCATGACCCCGTGGTCGGCGATCAACCTCGTCGACTACTACCTGGTCCGCAAGGAGCAGTACGACGTCGACGCACTCTTCAACCCCGACGGCATCTACGGCCGCTTCAACAAGGGCGCCATGCTCGCCTACGCCGTCGGCGTGCTCATCCAGATCCCCTTCATGAACAGCACCTTCTACGTCGGCCCCATCGCCGACTGGATGGGCGGCGCAGAGATCTCCTGGCTCCTCGGCCTCGTCGTCGCCGGCGGCCTCTACTACGCCTTCTCCGGCCGCGTCCGCAACGAGATCGCCGCACGCCGCGTCCTCGCCACCCAGCGCTGACAGACGCGCCGACCAGCGTTGACCGCGACTTCTACCCAGCAAGGACCTCCACCATGAAGTTTGACCCCGCCACCGAGAAGAGCCCGCTGCCCTTCTCCCCGTTCAAGAGCTGCACCGTCCCGCGTCCCATCGGCTGGCTCTCCAGCGTCTCCCCCGACGGCGTGGAGAACCTCGCCCCGTACAGCCAGTGGCAGAACCTCACCTTCGACCCCCCGATGGTGATGTTTTCCGCGAACCAGTACCCCGACGGCCGACGCAAGGACACGGTCCTCAACGCCGAACAGACCGGCTGGTTCGTCTGGAACATGGCCACCTGGGACCTGCGCGAAGCAGTCAACATCAGCGCCATGGCACTGCCCCCGCACGAAAGCGAGTTCGACCGCTGCGGGGTTACCAAGGGATACGCCGAGCTCGCGCCGATCCCTCTCGTGGCCGAGAGCCCGGTGCACTTCGAGTGCCGCTACCTCTCCACCCACCGCATGACCGGTGACTCCAACGTCGGCACCATCGACATCGTCTTCGCCAAGGTCGAACGGATCCACATCGATGACAACGTGCTGACACCCGACGGCAGGCTCGACATCCCCCGCATCAAGCCGATCGCCCGGATGGGCTACTTCGACTACACCGTCGTGACCGACACCTTCGAGATGCAGATTCCCAACGCCGACCCTGCAGAGGCCTACGGCCTCGCCGGACAGCCCACCTGACCAGCATCTCCCCCCGACGCTCGGAGCGTCCCCCGTCGACCCGGGCGCCAGCAATCCCCCGACTGGCGCCCGGGTCTTCCAGCGCTTGGTAAAGCACAGGCCCATGGCGCGGAATGCGCAGGATGGTTGCCACTCGAGCGTCCTTAACCGCTTCGGCGAACAGGACGAGCTGGACGCGGCGCTCTTGCCTCTTGCGTATCCGGCCTCGTCCTACATGACATGCGGGGCGCTCGTCGTCGACCGAGGAATCACGGCCACCGTATGACCTTCTGAAAAGATCACTTCCAGTATCGATGGCCGCAGGTATGCCCGCCTGCAGCCCGTGGCGTGCTACGGCGACGGCCGGTTGCTTTGGCGGGAGGGGAGCCTCAGACGCTCAGCGTGTGGGCGGATCGACATCTGCCGGACGTCACGGACCGCCCTGGGCGCGAGCGAATCTCCTTGGCGTACCCCGTGATCCGCGACACGACCACATGAATTCGGTGCTCGCTTACGAGGGTGCCGACGAGATGCACACGGTCGCGTTGGTCAGGTCAATGCAGGACGATCCGCGCTCCACTGACCGCGCGCGGCCCAAGACGGCACACCTGCCCATCTTCACTTGCAAGAAGCACTCAACGTCACGTGCCCGCACGATGTGACGTGAGCAATTTGTTCTCGATCCTGTGCGTACCAGATGCACCCCACCGCGCTCGTGTAGGCGCGTTTTCGCAGGTCAGCGCCACAAGGGCACCAGTACTACGACATCTAGTCACGTGTGCACGTAGAGCTCGAACGCATCGTTCGAGGACGAGGGCCCCGGCTGCGCCGGGGCCCTCGTCGCATGCCCGGGGTCAGCGGTGGGCCAGCAACCATCCGTCGACCACTTCCGGTTGCTGGCGCACCGCTGCTGCGGGTTCACCTGCGAGGACTGACCCGCGGGAGCGGTTCACGGGGGGTTATGATTGAAAGAACAATCACTTACGAGGGAGCGCGTCATGACCGTCAGCGCCGTCCGCCTGAACCACGCCGTGCTCTTCGTCGCCGACCTGGAGCGCAGCGTCGACTTCTACCGGGCCGCCTTCGACATGGAGGTCGTTGCCCGCGAGCCACGAGCGCGCGCCGCCTTCCTGCGCCTACCCCGCTCGGGCAACCACCACGACCTCGGGCTCTTCGGGGTCGGCGCCCAGTCACCCCGGCCCCGTGGCGCACTCGGGCTCTACCACCTGGCCTGGCAGGTCGACACGATCGAGGACCTCGAGGCGGCGCGCCTGACCCTGGCCGAGCTGGGTGCGCTGAGCGGTGAGTCGAGCCACGGCGCGACCAAGAGCGTCTACGCCGCCGACCCCGACGGCAACGAGTTCGAGGTCATGTGGATGCTGCCGAGGGCCGAGTGGGGCGTCTACGAGAACGCCGCACCGGTCGAGCACCTCGACCTGCCCGGCGAGGTACGCCGCTGGGGCGGCGTACGCACGGCCGGCGAGCTGGTCCCCCTCGACCCGGCCTGAGGGCACCCGGCTCCTGGCTCGGCGCGAGGACGACCCTCACACGCTCCGGTTCTGGGGGTCGACGCGCTGCAGGATGCGGCTGCCGATCTCGGCGACCTGCGCGACCATGGCCGGCTCCAGGGCGTCGAAGACGAGGCGGCGCACCTCGGCGACGTGGCCGGGAGCGGCCGCCACCACCGCCTCCCACCCCTGGTCCGTCAGGGTCGCCAGGGTGTAGCGCCCGTCGGCCGGATCCGGGGTGCGCCGGACCAGGCCCCGCTTCTCGAGCCGGGCCACCACCTGCGACAGCCGCGGCAGCGACCCCTCCGCGGCCCCGGCGAGCTCGCCCATCCGCAACGTCCTGGCCGGCGCCTCCGACAGGCGCGAGAGCACCCCGTAGTCGAAGTGCCGCAGGCCGGCGTCGCGCGACAGCTGGGAGTCCAGCGCGTGCGGCAGCCTGGCCAGCACCCCCACGAGCGCCCGCCAGGCGTCCTGCTCCTCCGCCGTCAACCAGGGGGTCTCGTCGTCCACGGCCCGAGACTACCGACCACGGTCGGTGGCGGGGTGCCGTCGCGGGCATGAATTGCACCTTGAAGTCATGGCTCCTAGTATTGCTTCAACCTTTAAGTCAATGCAAGGAAGTCACATGAACATCGTCCTGTGGATCATCGCCGTCGCCCTCGCCCTGGTGTTCCTGGCCGCCGGTGCCAAGAAGCTCGCCCAGCCCAAGGACCAGCTCACGACGTCCGGCATGGAAGCGGTGGAGAACCTCCCCGCCGGCGCGATCAAGGCGATCGGCGCCCTCGAGGTGCTGGCGGCGGTCGGGCTGGTCGTCCCCGCGGTCCTCGACGTGGCTACCGTGCTGGTCCCCCTCGCCGCCACCGGCCTGGCGCTGCTGATGGTCGGTGCCGCCATCACGCACGCACGCCGCAAGGAGAACCAGGCGGTGGTCGTCAACGGGGTGCTGCTGGTCCTGGCGGCCGTCGTGGCCTGGGGCCGGTTCGGCCCGCACTCCTTCTGAGCGCTCCGCGCTCAGGGCACCGGGCTGCAGCCTGACACGGTCGGCTGCGGGGCGGTGCTGGAGATCCAGGTCAGCCCGCGGATCTCGAGGACCAGCCACCCCGCCGGGTCCGGGAGCACCGTGAGCGCCACCGTCTGGCCGGCGAGCCCGTCGAGCTCGCCCGAGGTCGGCTCGGCGACCCCGTCACCGTCGTAGTCGTTGATCTCGCAGACCGGGTCGGGGATGCCCAGGACGAGCGGCTGACCGTCGAGGCACCGACCCGCAGCGCACTCGGTCCACAGCCCCTCGACCACCTGGGGCGACGGCGCAGGCTCCGGTTCCGGGGTCGCCGACGGCTCCGGCGTCGCGGTCTCCGGCGGCGCCCCGGTCTCCGGTGCAGGCGTGGCGGTCCCCGGCGGCGGCGCCCCGGTCTCCGGCGCTGGTCCGGCGCTCGAGGGCGGCGCTGCTCCCGGGGCCGTCTCCTGCGCGGTCGGGGACGCGGTCGCGGACGAGCTGGGAGCCGCACTCGGTCCTGGCGTCCCGGGCGCACCCCCGTCCTCGACGGGACCCGCTGGTGCGGGGGCCGCACCAGCTCGGACCCCTGCGCCGGAGTCGCTCGCGGAGCCGTCCCGCCGAGGCCCCCGGCCGGGAACCCCCGGGTCGTCACCGGCTCGGGGCTCGCTGCTCGCCGGGGGCGTGGCGAGCGCGCGGACCGTCGGGGAGGGGGCGAACGGCTCCGGAGCCGCGCTGGCGGCATACCCACGGGCGAAGGACATCACGAGCAAGACGTAGTCGCGGGAGCGGTTGTAGCGCAGCAGAGCCGCTCGCACGTCGTCCCGCGAGTCGAGCCCGGACCTGTCGGAGCAGAGGAACACCGCCGCGGCGAGGGCCGCGTCGTCGATGTCGTCCGGGGACCGCTCGCCGTCGGCGTCCCCGTCGACCGCCACGACGCTCCAGGTGGACGGGAGCAGCTGCATCGGCCCCACCGCCCTGTCCCAGACCGCGTCGCCGTCGACCTGGCCGGCGTCGGTGTCGCGGACGACGGACGTCCCCCCGGTGCCGTCGAGCGCCGTACCCACGACCGCCGGCCGCGAGACCCCGTCCTCGTCGAGCTCGGCGCCCCCGAGCCGGCCGTGGTCGGACTCGACCCGGCCCACCGCTGCGAGGAGGCTCCAGGGCACGCCGCACTCCGGGGCGGCCTCGGCCAGCACGGTGTCGGCACGCTGGTAGGCCAGGAGGGCGACCGGCGGGATGCTGCCGACGCCCTCTCCCCCGGCGGCGCCGACCCCTCGCACCGGCCTGGTCACGCCGCTCCCGGCGACCTTCCCGGCGGGCAGGACGACCGGGCTGCCCGCACTCGGGAGCGCCACGCCGCGCACGTCGGAGCGGAGCGCGCCCTCCACGACCTCGCCGGAGGCACCGGACGGGCCTGGTGGACCGGACGGGCCGGCGCCGAGCGTGCCCGAGGCGACGGCGCAGGCGGTGACCGCGGTCGCCACCAGCGCCGTGCGGAGACGCGCCGCCAGCGGCGCCCGGAGACCTGGGGACGAAGACATGGCCCCACGCTCACCGGGCGACCTTGCAAAGACCTTGTCCCGGCGGTCCGACGCTCCCGGACCCACCCCCGGAGGGGACCGGCCTGCGCGACCCGTGACCGTCGGCGAGGCACGTCGCGCGGTGACGACCGGGAGGCAGGTCGTCCGTCGCTCGACGATTGGCCTCGATTCGTCCTCTCATTGGTCCAAATTTCTAGTCCAATGGTCTTGTTTCTGGCGCGGTGTCATGACTGAATGACCCGGTGACCAAGTACCACGCCATCCGCGACCAGCTGCTGGACCGCCTCGACACCATGGCTCCCGGCGAGCAGCTGCCTCCCGAGCGTGTCCTGGTCCGCGAGCTGGGGGTCTCCCGGATGACCCTGCGCCGCGCCACCGACGAGCTGGTCGCCAGCGGAGTGGTGCGACGCCGCCCGGGTGCCGGCGTCTTCGCCGTCGGCCCGAAGCTCGACACCGCACTGTCGGCGACGTCCTTCACCGAGGACATGCGGGCTCGCGGGCTGCGCCCGGGGTCGGCGATCCTGTCCTTCGAGCGACGCGCCGCAGGGGCGAGGATCGGCCGGCGGCTCGAGGTCTCGCCGGCCGCCGACGTCGTCCACGTCACCCGCCTCCGGCTCGCCGACGACGAGCCGATGTCGATCGAGGCGCTGTACATCCCGGAGGGGACGGTCCCCGGGCTGAGCCCGGAGGACCTCGAGAACGCCTCCTACTACGACATGCTGCGCACCCGCTACGACGTGACGATCGCTCGCGGCGTCCAGACGATCGAGCCCACGGTCACCGACGAGGAGGAGTCCGACAAGCTCGGGGTGCCGCTGCACTCGCCGGCTCTGCTCTTCGAGCGGACCTCCTGGACCGCTGAGGGGGCCGTGGTCGAGTTCGTCCGGTCGATCTACCGCGGCGACCGCTACCAGATCCGGACCGAGCTCTCGGTGCCGCAGGTCGCCGAGCCCGCTCGCGGGACGACTCCCTGATGTCCACCGTCCTCGTCTTCGACGCCGGCAAGACCGGCTGCCGGGTCGGTCTCTGGGTCGACGGGTCCTGCGTCGCGCGCGGTGAGGGTCCCGGCCCCTCGGGCCTCGCCGACCCGGCCGGGGTGGAGCAGGCGCTGGCCCGGATGGCCGAGGCCGAGGCCACGCTGGAGACGCCTCCGGAGGCCACGCGTCCCGTGGAGACGGTCGTGGCCGGCCTGGCCGGGATGCTGAGCGCCGTCGAGCACGCCCCGCGGCTGCGGACCAGCCTGGCCCAGCGGTACCCCGGCGCCCGGGTCGTCCTGACCAGCGACGCGATCACCTCGCACGCCGGGGCGCTCGCCGGACGGGCGGGGGTGGTGCTGGCGGCCGGCACCGGGGTCAGTGTGCTCGCCCTCTCCGCGGAGGGCCGGTTCCACCTCGTGGACGGCTGGGGATACCTGCTGGGCGACGCCGGGAGCGGGTACGCCATCGGTCGAGCCGGCCTCGACCAGGCGCTGCGGCGCCACGACGGTCGCGGCGGCAGCGAGGCCCTGCTGGCCAGGGCCGAGGCCCGGTGGGGCCAGGCGCGCCGGATCCCCGGGCTCGTCCAGGGCTCGGCCAACCCGGCGCGACTGGTCGCCTCCTTCGCCCGCGACGTCTTCGACGCCGCGCGGGAGGGCGACCCCGCAGCCCGCGACATCTGCGAGGAGGCCGCCGAGCAGCTCGCCGGCTCGGTGGCCGCCGCCGCTCTCGGAGCGCGGCTCGGCCCCCCGGTCGTCCTGGCCACCACGGGTGGGCTGCTGCACGCCGGTGCTGTGCTCACCGACCCCCTCGACCACCACCTGGAGTCGCTGCTGCCCGGGTCCACCCGGCAGCCGGCCGAGGGCGACGCCCTGGCCGGCGGCCACCTGATGGCACTGCGGCCCGACCTCCCGCACCACCAGCTCCTCCCCGACCGCCACCCACAAGGAGACGTCCGATGACCGCCGAAGCACGGCTGGGCCACGAGCTCGCCGCCCTCGACACCGAGGCCTCGCGCCCCGGCGTCCACCTGGAGCGCCTGGGCACCGGTGAGCTGGTGGCCGCCCAGCTCGAGTGCGACCGACGGGTCTCGGACGCCGTCGACGCCGCGGCCGACCAGATCACGGCGGCCCTGGACGCCGTGGTCGCCCGGCTGGGCGCCGGTGGACGGATGGTGTACCTCGGAGCCGGGACCCCCGGGCGCCTGGCGGTCCTCGACGCCGCCGAGTGCCTGCCCACCTTCGGGGTCGGCCCCGACGTCGTGCATGCCGTGATCGCGGGCGGGGACGTCGCCCTCACCCAGGCCGTCGAGGGCGCCGAGGACGACGCCGAGGCCGGCGCCGCCGACGTACGCCGCGCGGAGATCGACGCAGGCGACGTGGTGGTAGGGATCAGCGCGTCGGGACGCACCCCCTACGTGCTGGGGGCGATCGAGGCGGCGCGCGCGGCGGGTGCGGCCACCGTCTGCGTCACCAACAACCCGAGGACGGCCCTCGCCGCGGCCGTCGACCTGCCGATCGAGACGTTGACGGGACCCGAGTTCGTCACCGGCTCCACCCGTCTCAACGCCGGGACGGCCCAGAAGCGCGTCCTGAACATGCTCTCCACCATCGCCATGGTCCAGCTCGGGAAGGTGCACGGCACGCTGATGGTCGACGTCGTCGCCACCAACGAGAAGCTGCGCGCCCGCACCGTGCGCATCGTCTGCGAGGCCACCGGCGTCGACGCGGACGAGGCCCGGCGGGTGCTGGCGGACGCCGACGGGCACGCCAAGACCGCGATCGCGGCTCTGCTGCTGCAGGTGCCGGCGGTCGAGGCCGCCGCCCGCCTCACCGCGACCGGCGGGCACCTCGGACGTCTCCTCGAGGAGCAGCCATGATCGTCGCCGGACTGATGACGGGGACCTCGGCCGACGCGCTGGACGTCGCTCTCGTGGACTTCACGACCCCGGACGACGCCCCCGGCGACGAGCTCACGATGGAGCTGCTCGACCACCGCGAGGTGGCGTTCCCCGACGACCTCGGTCGGGACCTGCTCCGCCTCCTGGAGCCGGGACCGGTCCCACTGAGCCTGGTCGCCGACGTCGACAGCCGCCTCGGCATCCTCAGCGCCGAGGCCATCGGGCAGGTCCTCGCAGAGACCCGTGTCGACTGCGACCTCGTGGTCTCGCACGGCCAGACCGTGCAGCACCTCCTCGCCGGGGGCGAGGTGCGGGCCACGCTGCAGATCGGTCAACCGGCCTGGATAGCCGAACGGACCGGGTGCCCCGTCCTCTCCGACGTCCGGGCCCGTGACGTGGCCGCCGGCGGCCAGGGCGCCCCGCTCGCCAGCATGCTCGACCACCTGCTGCTCGCCGACCCCGCGGAGGTGACGGCGGCGCTGAACCTGGGCGGGATCGCGAACCTCACGGTGGTGGCACCCGGCGCCGACCCGCTGGCCTACGACACCGGCCCCGCCAACGCGCTGATCGACGTCATGGCCCGACGCATCTCCGGCGACCCGAGGGGATTCGACCGGGGCGGCGCGATGGCAGCCGCCGGCGAGGTCGACACCGAGCTGCTCGCCCAGCTGCTCGACGAGCCCTACTACCGGCAGCCGGCCCCCAAGTCGACCGGCAAGGAGCTCTTCCACGCCGGGTACCTCGACCGGGCGCTGTCCACCCGACCCGACCTCGCCGCGAACGACGTGGTCGCCACGCTGACCCGGCTGAGCGCCGAGACCGTGGCGGCCGAGTGCCGCCGGCACGCGGTGGCACGCGTGGTCGCCTCTGGTGGCGGCACCCGCAACCCGGTGCTCATGGCCGAGCTGGCACGGAGCCTGGACGACGGCGTCGTGCTGGAGGACACGACGAGCCTGGGCCTGCCGGGCGACGCCAAGGAAGCGGTCCTGATGGCGCTCGTCGGCTGGCTGAGCTGGCACGGGCTCCCCGCGACCCTGCCCAGCTGCACCGGCGCCTCGCGGGGCACCGTCGCCGGCCGGATCACTCCCGGGCACCAGCTGCTCCGCCTGCCCGAGCCGCGAGTCGCACCACCCGAACGCCTCCGACCGAAGAACACCCCCGTGCCCCAGGCACCCACCGAAGGAGAACTGTGATGCTGCAACCCCTGGACCTGGCGGTCATCGTCATCTACCTCGTCGCGACCGCCTTCCTCGGCCTCAGGCTCAGTGGCAGGCAGACGGGACTCAACGACTACTTCCTCGGCGGGCGCGACCTGCCCTGGTGGGCGGTGTGCCTCTCGGTGGTCGCCACCGAGACCAGCGCGCTGACCGTCGTCGGCATCCCGGTCATGAGCTTCGTCGGCAACATCTCGTTCCTCCAGGTCGCCGTCGGCTACCTGCTCGGACGCATCGTGGTCGCGGCCCTGATGCTGCCGCGCTACTACAACGGCGAGATGGTCACCGCCTACGCCTACCTCGGCCAGCGGTTCGGCAGGAGCACCCAGTCGACGGCGGGTGTCACCTTCATGTTCACCCGCCTGCTGGCCGACGGCATCCGGGTGCTGGCCGCTGCGATCCCGCTGAAGCTGATCTTCGCGGGGATCGGCGTCGACCTCAGCTACTTCACGATCATCGTCGGCCTCGCCGTCGTCACCATCGTCTACACGTTCATCGGCGGCATCCGCGCGGTGGTGTGGGTGGACGTCGCCCAGATGGGGCTCTACGTCGTCGGCGGACTGCTGTCCATCATCGTCATCACCAGCGACATCGGATGGGGCTGGATCGGTGAGGCCGCCAGCGCCGACAAGCTCCAGCTCCTCGTGCTCCAGGGCAACCCGATCACGGACGCCTCGACCCTCGTCCCGTCGCTGATCGGCGGCGCGATCTTCGCCATGGCCTCCCACGGAGCCGACCAGATCATCGTCCAGCGCCTGCTCACCTGCCGCACCAAGGTCGACGCCCAGAAGGCCGTCGTCTTCTCGGGTGTCGTGGTGCTCCTGCAGTTCGCGGTGTTCCTCGTCGTGGGGCTGGCGCTCTGGGGCTACTTCGGGCAGCAGAGCCCCGAGGAGCTGGGCCTGACCCGCAACGACGAGGTGTTCCCCAAGTTCATCATCGAGGGGCTCCCGGCCGGCGTGTCGGGCCTGCTGCTGGCCGGCATCCTCGCCGCCGCGATGAGCACCCTGTCGTCGTCGCTCAGCGCGCTGTCCTCCTCGACCGTCACCGACGCCTACGCGCTGATCCGCAAGACCCCGATGACCGACGAGGAGGGTCTGCGCGTCGGCCGCTGGGCCACGGTCGGCTGGGGCCTGGCGTTCATCGCCCCGGCCGCCTTCTTCACCAGCGACTCGGGGAGCATCGTCGTCCTGGCGCTGGGGATCGCGGGCATCACCTACGGCGCCCTGCTGGGCGCCTTTGCCCTCGGCATCGTCAACAAGCGCGCCCGGGCCGCGGACGCGAACGTCGCCTTCGTCTGCGCCGCCGCCACGACCACGACCATGTTCGTGCTGGAGAAGTGGGTGCTCGCCGTCGACGGTGTCCCGCAGGTGATCGTGGCCTGGCAGTGGTACCCGCTGGTCGGGGTGGTCGTCACCCTGGTCGTCGGCGGGCTGCTCTCGCTGCGCCACGCCGGTGACGCGCCGCTGGCCTCGAACCCCACGTCGGACGAGCGCTCACGCGTGTGAGGTCCCCACGACCGACGACACGCAGCCCATCGACCGAGACCACCCACCGCGAAAGGACGCACCGACCATGGAGATCGTGATCCTCGACGACCCCGGGGCGATCGCACGACTCGCGGCCGACACCATCGCCGCGCTCCTCCACGAGAAGCCCGCCGCCGTGCTCGGGCTGGCGACCGGCTCGTCACCGCTGTCGCTCTACGACGAGGTCGCAGCCCGCTGTGCGCGGGGCGAGCTGAGCCTCGCCGAGGCGCGGGGGTTCACCCTCGACGAGTACGTCGGCCTGGGCGCCGAGCACCCGGAGCGGTACCGCAACGTCATCGACCGCGAGTTCACCTCACGCGTGGACATCGCCCGCGATGCCGTGCACGGGCCGGACGGCCTGGCCGAGGACGTCCCGGCGGCCTGCGCGGCCTACGAGGAGGCGATGGCCGAGGCGGGCGGGGTGGACCTGCAGATCCTCGGGATCGGCACCGACGGGCACATCGGTTTCAACGAGCCGGGATCGTCGCTGGCCTCGCGCACCAGGATCAAGACCCTGACCCGGCAGACCAGGCTCGACAACGCGCGGTTCTTCGGCGGCGACCTCGACGCGGTGCCCACCCACTGCCTCACCCAGGGGTTGGGCACGATCATGGCCGCACGGCACATCGTGCTCATCGCCACCGGGGAGGAGAAGGCCCGGGCCGTGCACGAGCTAGCCGAGGGGGCGGTCAGCGCGTCGTGGCCGGCCACGGTCCTGCAGCACCACCCGCACGTGAGCGTGCTGCTCGACGACGGGGCCGCCAGCCACCTCCGGATGGCCGGCTACTACCGGGAGACGTACGCGGCCAAACCGGGGTGGCAGGGACTGTGACACGGGCTCCCCAGATGATCTCCGCCGACTGCATCGTCACCGGGGAGCAGGTCCTGCGGCCCGGGTGGGTCGAGGTCGCCGACCACCGGGTCGTCGCCCTCGGCGCCGGCCTCCCACCCCGGGCGGCGGACACCCCGCTCAGCGACGTGACCGTCGTCCCCGGGTTCGTCGACACCCACGTGCACGGCGGTGGTGGCGGGGCCTTCTCCGACGCCACGCGCGAGGCGACACGTGCGGCCGCCGACCTGCACCGCCACCACGGCACCACCTCGATGGTCGCGTCGTTGGTGGCTGCTCCGCCGGAGGCGCTGCTGCGTCAGGTCGACAGGCTCGCCGGGCACGTGGAGGACGGGCTCGTCCGCGGGGTCCACCTCGAGGGGCCGTGGTTGTCGCCGCAGCGATGTGGTGCGCACGAGCCGTCGGCCCTGCGCGACCCCGACCCCGACGAGCTCGCCGCGCTGCTGGCCGCCGGGCGCGGGACCATCCGCATGGTCACCCTCGCCCCGGAGCTGGACGGCGCCACGGCCGCCATCAGGCAGGTCGTCGACGCCGGCGCCGTGGCCGCGGTGGGGCACACCGAGGCCACCTACGACCAGACCCGCCTCGCCGTCGCGGCCGGTGCCACCGTCGCGACCCATCTCTTCAACGCGATGCGCCCGGTGCACCACCGGGAGCCGGGCCCGGTCCTCGCCCTGCTCGAGGACGACAGGGTGACGGTCGAGCTGATCACCGACGGCATCCACCTGCACCCCGCGCTCTACCGCGAGGTGCTGGGCCGAGCCGGCAGCGACCGCGTCTCCCTCGTCACCGACGCCATGGCGGCCTCCGGCATGCCGGACGGTGCCTACGAGCTGGGTGGTCTCGCGGTGCACGTCGTCGAGGGAGCCGCCCGGCTGGTCGGCAGCGACACGCTCGCCGGCAGCACCGCCACGATGGACGCCCTGTTCCGCTTCGCGGTGTCGCAGGCCGGCCCGGACCTCGACACGGCCCTGCTCGCCGCCGTGCGGCAGACCTCCATCGTCCCGTCGAGGGCGCTGCACCTGCCCGAGGCCGGCCTCCGCGTGGGTGCGCCCGCGGACGCCGTCGTCCTCGACGACGGGCTCGCCGTCACCGGCGTCCTGTCCCGGGGGGCGTGGGTCCGCGCCCCTGCCGGAGCCGGCTGATCGGGACCGCCACCCTCGGGGGGTGGGCACCGGTCGCGGAACTGGCTATACACGAGGGGACGGCGTCGACCGGCGCCGCGTGACCGGGCCCGCGCGGCCCTGACGTGCAAGGGAGACGACATGAGCCAGTCCGAGACCGAGGGCCCGGCCGACGGCGGTGCCGAGGGCACCCCGGGCGTGCACGACGGCGGCGCCGACGGCGGTGCCGACTCGGGTGCCGAGGGCCCCGCTGACGGCGGCGCCGAGGGCACCCCGGGCGTCCAGGACGGGGGCGCGGACGGTGGGGCCGAGGGTCCCGCCGACGGTGGCGCCGACGGCACCCCGGGCGTCCAGGACGGCGGCGCCGACGGTGGGGCGGACAGCTCCGCCTGATGTCGCACCAGCCCCAGGACGGCAGGCCCCCCACCGCGGGGCCTGCCGTCCCCGCCCGTCCGGCACTGGCCCGCCTGGTCGGTGACGTCGACCGGTTCGCCGAGGCGTCGTGGGCCCGCGAGCCGCTGCTGCGCCACACCGCCAAGGTGGCGGCGGGAGCGGCCGGCTTCGACGACCTGCTCACCGAGCGGGCGGTCGACGAGCTGGTCTCCGAGCGCGGCCTGCGCACCCCGTTCCTGCGGGTCGCCAAGGCCGGTTCGACGCTCCCCCACGGCGCCTTCACCGCACCCGGTGGCCTGGGCGCCGGCATCGCCGACCAGGTCAGCGACGACAAGCTGAGCGCGCTCTTCGCCGCCGGCGCCACCCTCGTCCTGCAGGGGCTGCACCGGGTCTGGCCGCCGGTCATCGACTTCTGCCAGCAGCTGGCCGCCGACTTCGGCCACCCGGTGCAGGCCAACGCCTACGTCACGCCACCGCAGAACCAGGGCTTCGACGACCACTACGACGTGCACGACGTCTTCGTGCTGCAGGTCGCGGGGCGCAAGAAGTGGTCGATCCACGCGCCGGTGCTGCCCTCGCCGCTGCGCGACCAGCCGTGGACCGACCATCGCGACGCCGTACGACGCGCTGCCGAGCGGGAGCCGGTCATCGAGGCCGTCCTCGAGCCGGGCGACGTCCTCTACCTGCCCCGCGGCTACCTGCACTCGGCCACCGCGCTGGGCGGCGTCACCGTCCACCTCACCCTCGGCGTGCACAGCTGGACCAGGTACGCCGTCGCGGAGGAGCTCGTGGCCCTGGCCCTGCAGCGGCTCGGCGACGACGAGGAGGCACGCGCCTCCCTGGGGCTGGGCACCTCGCTGACCGGCGAGGAGCTCGACCTCGACCTGGTCGGCAAGCGGCTGCGCGACGCGCTCGAGTCGATCGATCCCGACGAGGTCGCCGAGCGGCTGCGCTCGCGGCGCCGCGACGCCCAGCGCGCGGCCCCCGTCGGCCCCCTCGCCCAGCACGCGCTGGCCACGTCGCTGACCGACGACACCGCGGTGCGGCTGCGTGCCCACCTCGAGGCCACCCTCGTGCAAGGAACCCTGACCACCCGCGCCGGCAGCGTGCCCGTGGCTGGCGTGCCCGACGCCGCGCTGGAGAGGCTCCTGGCCGGTGGGGCCGTCACCGCCGCGGACCTGGGCCTCGACCGCGCCCGTCGACTGGTCGAGGCGGGACTGGTCGTCGCCGGATGACGAGCCGTTGCTCCGACGAGGCCGCGGCACGCCACGACCCGATGCTCGGGACCGCGCCCCCGCAGCACGACTGGCTGCTGGTCGAGCACCCCGGGCCGTGGCCGGTCACCGCCCCCTTCGGCGCCGACCTGCCCACCCCGCTGCTGCAGGAGCTGGGGCACCCGCAGCTGCGCACCCTCTTCATCCGACGCCACGGCCGCGACGGCGCCGCGGACCGGCTGACCGGGCCGCGGCGCTGGTACCGGTGCGACGCCGGTGGTCTGCGCACCGGGCTCTGGCAGCGGCCCGAGGACCTGCTGGTCAGCCTGCGCCCGGATGCCGGCGAGACGTACGACGCTCCCCTGCTCCTGGTCTGCACCCACGGGGGCCACGACCTGTGCTGCGCGGTCAAGGGTCGCCCGGTCGCGCGGGCGCTGGCCGAGCGGTGGCCCGAGGCGACGTACGAGTGCAGCCACGTGGGGGGCGACCGCTTCGCCCCCAACCTGCTGCTGCTCCCCGACCTCGCCTGCTACGGCGGCCTGGGCCCCGACGAGGCCGTCACCACCGTCGGGTCGCACCTCGCCGGGCGGGTCGACGCGACCCGGCTGCGCGGCGTCGCCGGCCTGCACCCCGCCGAGCAGGTGGCGCTCGGCACCGTGCTCGAGAGGTGGGGCCCGGCCCCGGTCGGGGCCCCGGCTCCTCGTCTGGTCGAGCAGGTCGGCACCTTCGACGCGGGCCGCTGGACCGTCGACGTCGCCGGGCGGCCCCCGCTCCCGTCGCGGGTGCGCGTGGTCGTGGACAGCACCCGCCGCCCGGAGGCTCGCCTGACCTGCCGGGCCGTCCGCCCGACCCGGGCGCTGCAGTGGGACGTCGTGTCGGTGGAGCCCGACCGCGGGTGACGACCGGGTCCGGACGCCCGGGCTACACCACCTGGTCGATGCGCGGCCTCGTCCTGGCTGCCTAGCCTGCGAAGGAGGTGACAGTGACACGAGGAGGGTGAGAAGGATGGAGACCGGCACGACGACCGCGCCGGGGAGCACGCAGCCCGATGCCGACCGCGTCGAGGCGGTCGCGGGCGAGCTGTTCGCCACGCTGACGGCAGGCGCCACCGCGCTCATGCTGAGCCTCGGGCACCGCACGGGCCTCTTCGACACGATGGCGTCGCTGCCGGCCTCGACGAGCGGTCGGGTCGCCGAGGCCGCCGGCCTGCACGAGCGCTACGTGCGCGAGTGGCTCGGCGCGATGACCACCGCGGGGATCGTCGAGCACGACCCGGCCGCGGACACCTACCGTCTCCCCCTCGAGCAGGCCGCACTGCTCACCCGGGCCGCGGGACCGCACAACATGGCTTCCCTCATGCAGTTCATCCCGCTGCTCGCCCAGGTCGAGGACGCCGTGGTCGGCAGCTTCGTCCACGGCGGCGGGGTCGGCTACGAGTCCTACCACCGGTTCCACCAGCTGATGGCCGAGCAGAGCGCGCAGACCAACGACGCCTCCCTCGTCGACACGATCCTGCCCCTGGTGCCCGGGCTGACCGAGCGCCTGGAGTCCGGCATCCGCGTGGCCGACATCGGCTGCGGCCAGGGACACGCCGTCAACCTGATCGCCCGGGCGTTCCCCGACAGCGAGGTCGTCGGCTACGACTTCTCCACCGACGCGGTCGCGGTCGGCCGCGCGGAGGCGGCGTCCTGGGGGCTGACCAACGCGCACTTCGAGGTGCGCGACGTCGCCGACCTCAGCGGCACCGGGACGTTCGACGCGGTCACCGCCTTCGACGCCGTCCACGACCAGGCCCACCCCGGCCGGGTGCTGCGCCAGGTCGCCGAGCACCTCGCCCCCGACGGGGTCTTCCTGATGGTCGACATCCGCGCCTCGAGCGACGTCGACGACAACGTCGAGATCCCGTGGGCGCCGTTCCTCTACGCCGTCTCCACGATGCACTGCATGCCGGTCTCCCTGGCGCTGGGCGGCGACGGGCTGGGCACCGTGTGGGGCACCCAGCTGGCCCAGCAGATGCTCGCGGAGGCCGGGTTCACCGACGTCCGGGTGGAGTCCGTCCCCACGGACTTCATCAACGCCTACTACGTCGCGCGACGCTGACGGGCGCTGGACGACGCTGCACGACGCTGGACGACCGAGCCCGTCAGTGACGGTCCGGCGGGTCATCGGGCCCCGCCTCCGCCTCGGGGCCCGGCCCACGGCGCTCGGCGGCCTGGTCGCGCAGGTCGCGCTCGATGCGCCGCGCCCGGGGCCGCTCGAACAGCAGGATCGCCAGGGCCACGCCCAGCAGCACCACGATGGTCAGCACCAGCTCGAACACGCTCTCCTCCTCGGTGTCGTGCTCCGTCCTCGGTGGGCACCGACCAGCCTAGGCGGCACCACTGCCCCGTCCCCGTGCGAACGGGCTGCGTAGGGTCTGCGCGTGGAGCACGGGGCGCAGGACGCATGAGGACAGCACGACGCCCGCGGGGCGGCGCACGCCCACCGATCCCCAGCGAGATCTGGGTGCTGATCGGTGCAGCGTTCGTGATCGCGATCGGCTTCGGCCTGATCGCGCCGGTGCTGCCGGCGTACGCGCGCACCTTCGACGTCGGCGTGGCAGCCGCGTCGGTGGTCGTCTCGGCGTTCGCGTTCTTCCGGCTGGTCTTCGCCCCGGCCGGCGGCGCGCTGGTCTCGCGGCTGGGCGAGCGCCCGGTCTACCTGACGGGCCTGCTGGTGGTCGCCGCGTCGTCGCTCGCGACCGCCTTCGCCCAGTCCTACTGGCAGCTGCTGGTCTTCCGCGGGCTGGGCGGGCTCGGCTCGACCATGTTCACCGTCTCGGCGATGGCGCTGCTGGTGCGCCTCGCACCGCCCAGCATCCGTGGCCGGGTGTCGTCGGCGTACGCCAGCGCGTTCCTGGTCGGCGGCATGCTCGGCCCGGTGCTCGGCGGACTGCTGGCCTCGCTCGGGCTGCGCGTGCCCTTCGTGGTGTACGCCGGCGCGCTGGTCGTCGCCGTCGTCGTGGTCGGCACCCGGCTCAGCGGGGCCCGGCTGCGGCCCGCCGCCGACCAGCCGCAGCGCCCGCCGATGCCGGTGCGCGAGGCGATGGCCCACCCTGCCTACCGCGCGGCGCTGGCCTCGGGCTTCGCCAACGGCTGGTGCAACTTCGGGGTGCGGGTGGCGGTGCTCCCCCAGTTCGCGATCACCGTCCACGACCGGCCCTGGGTCGCCGGGGCGGCCCTCGGCGTCGCCGCCGTCGGCACCGCGCTGAGCCTGCAGGTCGCCGGCCGGGTCGCCGACAGCCTGGGCCGGCGACCGCTGGTGATCTCCGGGCTCGCGGTGACCGCGCTGGGCTTCGGCCTCCTCGGCCTGGCCGACGACCTGGTGGTGCTGCTGGTGCTCTCCGCCGTCTCCGGGCTCGGCGCCGGCCTGGTGAACCCCGGGCAGCAGGCGGCCGTGGCCGACGTCGTCGGCAACGAGCGCGGCGGGGGCAAGGTGCTGGCGGCCTTCCAGATGGCGCAGGACTCGGGAGCGATCGTCGGGCCGATCCTGGTCGGGGTGATCGCCGACCAGGCCGGCTTCGGGTGGGCGCTGGCGACCACCGCCCTGGTCAGCCTGGTCGCGCTCCTGCCGTGGCTCGGGGCACCCGAGACGCTGCCGGAGGCGGCAGGCCCCGACGGGCCCTAGACACGGCCCAGGTGCTGCTCGCGCGGCATCGGCCGCCCCAGGCGCCGGAACGCCTCCTCGACCGTCACGGTCTCGGCACGCTCGGGCTCGATGTCGAGCACTGCGGGGGCCAGCACCGGGTAGGCCCGGGGTGAGGACTCGGCGAGCACCCGGGCCAGCGCCTGCGGCCGCCGGGCCGCGAGCCGCAGGGCCGGGCGGACGACGGCGGTGACCAGGGCGTCGACGACGGGGCCCTGGCGGGTCCCGATCGCCTCCCGCATCCAGCGCGGCAGCGTGGCGATCGTGGCCCGGCGCAGCACCCGGTGGACCAGCGGGCTGAGCACCCGCAGGCGCCCCGGCAGCCGGCTGGCGAGGTTGCCGCCCTCGAGGACCAGCAGCGCGTGCTCGACGGCGACGTCGCTGACGACCAGGTGCGGGCGCACCCGCTCGTAATAAGCGCGCATCTCGGCGCGGTCGCGCGGGACGTCGGCGGGGTCGATGGTCTGGAACTTCGCGGCGATCGCGCACTCGGCCCAGTACTGGCGCTCCTCCTCCTCGCTCAGCGGGCCGGGGCCGAAGCGCTCGTAGACGTGCAGCACCGACTGCCACTGGGTCAGGTGGATCCACAGCTGGCCGGCAGGGTCGTTGGGGTCGTAGTCCTGGCCGGTCACCGGGTCGGTGCCGCCCACCCGCGAGTGGATGCGCATCAACGTGTCGGCCATCCGCGCGGCCGTGGCGCTGTCGCCCAGCACCAGCGCGCCGGCGTACTCCAGGGTGCGGTCGTAGCGGTCGGAGGCCCGCTCGCGCAGCGAGCCGGTGCCGGCCACCGAGGCCACGACCAGGGGGTCGAACATCTCGGTCAGCGCGGTGCGGGCGAAGCCGACCGTCATCGAGGTCGGGCAGCGGTAGACCTTCCAGGTCACCGAACCGGGGCCGAAGATGCCGTGGTCGAGGGGCTGGTGCTCGATGCGCGTCATGCAACACAGAGTGACGCAAGTGTTACATCAGGTCAAGGGTGCGGCGCGCTCACCCGAGCAGCAACGGCACCAGCGTGCGGCGCGCGTAGGCCCGCGCCCCCTCCTGGGTGCGCACGTCGATGGCGTGCTGCGCCGGCAGCAGCACGAAGGAGGCGAAGAGCCGCGCCATCGTCTCCCCCACCGCGTCCGCGTCGAGGTGGGTGGCGCGACCGTCGGCCTGCAGGCGTCGTACGCCGGCCGCGGCGAAGGCGCTGCCCATCCTCAGCAGCGCCGCGTCGTCGGCGAGGCCGGCCGCGATGAGGTCCTGCGGCTCGTGCTCGGCGGTGCGCCGGATCACCGGGTGCGCCTCGGCCAGCCGCAGCGCGGCCGCGAAGCCCTCGACCAGCTGCTCGACCGGGTCGTCGAACCCCTCCAGCGCGGAGAGGATCCCCTGCGCCATCTGCTCGCCCTCGCGCAGCGTCATCGCCTGGAGCAGCGCGTCACGGTCACCGAAGCGCCGGTAGACCGTGACCCGGTTGACCCCCGCACGCCGCGCGACCCCGTCGATCGTCACCGCCCCGATCCCCTGTGCGGCGCAGGCCGCGACCGCCGCGTCGAGGATCTTCGTCGCCGTCGCGTCGTCGGGCACCCCGCTCGCCCCGCCCCCGAAGGCCCGTCCCAGCACCGCTCCCAGATCCACGCGGTCACCCTAGTGCCGCGCCCCGCGCCCGCGACCGTCACAACCCGGGGCCGCCGGACGTCAGGAGGGAGAGGAACGTCGATGAGAGGGTGGGGGCCGTGGACCGGACCGAGCAGTTCGAGGCCGAACGCCCACGCCTGGTGGCCGTGGCGACCAGGGTGCTCGGCGACCCGGGCGAGGCCGAGGACGTCGTGCAGCAGGCCTGGCTGCGGCTGCACCGCACCGACGCGGAGATCGAGAACCTCGCCGGCTGGCTGACGACCGTGACCGGCCGCCTGTGCCTCGACCGCCTGCGAGCGCGCACGCCGCTGCCGCACGCCGACCTCGGGTCGGACGACCTCGTGGACGGTCGGGGCGGCGGTCGGGGCGACCCGCCCGCGGACCCGGCCGACGAGGTCGCCCTGGCCGAGACGGTCGGGGTCGCCCTGCAGGTCGTGCTGGACCGGCTCAGCCCCCGCGAGCGCGTGGCCTTCGTGCTGCACGACAGCTTCGGCTTCCCCTTCGAGACCGTGGCGGCGACGCTGGGCACCACGCCGGCCGCCGCTCGCAAGCTGGCCTCCCGGGCCCGGGCGAAGGTGGCCCAGCCCGCACCCGAGGACGCGCTGGCCGACTGGGAGGTCGTCGACGCCTTCATGGGCGCCGCCCGGGGCGGTGACCTCACCCGGCTGCTGGCACTGCTGGCCCCCGACGCCGTCGTCGTCGGTGACGAGGCGGCCGTCGGCATCGGCACGCCCGCGCGGATCGCCGGGCGCCGGGAGGTGGCGGCGTTCTTCGACGGCGCGGCCCGGGCCGCGCTGCCGGTGCTCGTCGACGGACGACCCGGCGCCGCCTGGTACGACCGCGGCACGGCCCGCGTGCTCTTCGACTTCACGGTCGTCGACGGCCTGGTGCAGCGCATCGACTTCCGGGCCGACCCGACCGTGCTGGCGCGGACCTCGCGCCGCCACCCCACCACGAGAGGACCGAGATGAAGACCATGACCTGCCACCAGCTGGGCGGACCCTGCGACCTGGCCCACCACGGCGAGAGCGCCGACGACGTGATCAACGCCCAGGACCGGCACCTCAAGGAGGCCGAGAAGGCGGGCGACGCCAGCCACCAGCCGGCACGCGACGAGATGAAGTCACGCTGGCGCCACCCCAAGCGCTCGCTGGGGTGGTACCGGGACATGAAGCAGGCCTTCGCCGACCTGCCGGAGGACTGAGCCCGGCCGCGCTCAGCGCCTGCGGTGCACGTCGTGGGCATGGCGGTGGGGCGCGAGGTAGCGGGCCGGGTCGGGCCGCTCCAGGCCTCCGTCGGCGATCCAGGCGGCGGCGTCGGCGTGACCGTGCTCGATGAGCTCGGCCGCGCGGCTGAAGTCGCCGGGCGAGACCGAGAGCGGGCACGGGGGCGGCAGCAGCCCGACGTCCACGCCCTCGACCGGCTGGGACACCTCGATCACGAGCTGCTGCTCGATCAGCAGCGACAGCGCGTGCACGGCCATCCCGATCGCCGAGCGTGGCGGCTCGTCGATCGCGCAGGGCACCCCGGCCGGCAGCACCACCACGCGGGTGGCGCCGAGCTCGACCGCGTGCGAGACCCCGGCCCGGGTGGCGATGGCCCCGTCGACGAGCCACCGGCCGTCGAGGTGCACCGGGGGCAGCACCCCCGGGATCGCGGCCGTGGCGCGGGCCGCCGCGCGCACCGGGCCCGACGAGAGCAGCACGTCGGAGCCGGTCAGCAGGTCGGTGGCCAGCAGGTGCACGGGGATCCGTGCCTGGCCGAGGTCCTGGATGCCGGCCCGCTCCTCGACCAGGTCGCCCAGCGCCTCGCCGGGGAACAGTCCGCGACGTCGCCCCAGCAGCGCCCCGAGCACCTGCAGCGGCCGGAACGGGAAGACGTCGCGCCGGTGCAGCCCGGTCCACACCCGGGCCAGCTCGTCCAGGGACTGCGGCGACGTGCCCCGCGCACCCACCCAGGTGGCGTTGAGACCACCGGCCGAGGTGCCGATCAGCAGGTCCGGCTCGATCCCGGCGGCGGCCAGCGCCTGGAGCATCCCGACCTGGACCGCGCCCAGGCTGCCGCCGCCCGAGAGCACGAACGCGGTGGTGTGGACGGGCGGGGCGTCGCCGGAGGTCATGCGTCGAGCATGCCCGCCGGGCCGCCCGGCCACACCGCGCTCAGCCCACGGTGCGGATCAGCTTCTTGTTGACGAACTCCTCCATGCCGTAGCGACCCAGCTCGCGTCCGAACCCGGACCGCTTCACGCCACCGAACGGCAGCTCGGCGGCGTCGAGCCCGACCCCGTTGACGAAGACCATGCCCGCCTCGATCCGGTCCGCGACCCGCTGCGCCTGGTCCGGGTCGTCGGAGAACACGTAGGAGCCCAGCCCGTACGGGGTGTCGTTGGCCAGGCGGACCGCGTCGTCCTCGTCGGCGGCCCGGAAGACCATCGCCACCGGGCCGAAGAGCTCCTCCCGGTACGCCGGGTTGTCGGGGGCCACCTCGGTGAGGACCCCCGCCGGGTGGAACGCCCCGGCGCGCTCGCCGGCGCTCGACAGGACGGCACCGCCGTCAACCGCGGCGCCCACCTGCTGGGCCAGGCGCTCCGCGGCGGTCTCGGAGGACAGCGGCGCGTCGGGCGAGGCCGCGAGCAGCGCCTCGCCGAAGCGGGCGACGAAGTCGTCGTAGAGCTCGTCGACCACGATGAACCGCTTGCCGGCGTTGCACGCCTGGCCGGTGTTCTCCAGCCGGGCCGCCACCGCGGCCTCGACGGTGGCATCGAGGTCGGCGGAGCCGAGCACCACGAACGGGTCGGAGCCCCCGAGCTCGAGGACCACCTTCTTCAGGTGCCGGCCGGCGAGCTCCGCGACCGCCGCACCGGCCCGCTCGGAGCCGGTCAAGGAGACGCCCTGGACCCGCGGGTCGGCGATGATCCCCTCCACCTGCTCGTGGGTGGCGTACACGTTGACGTAGGCGCCGTCGGGGAAGCCGGCGTCGCGGAAGACCTGCTGCAGCAGCGCGGCCGAGCGCGGGCACTGGGGTGCGTGCTTGAGCACGATGGTGTTGCCCAGGGCGAGGTTGGGGGCGACGAAGCGGGCGACCTGGTAGGCCGGGAAGTTCCACGGCATGATCCCGAGCAGCACCCCGACGGGCCCGCGGCGCACCAGGGCGGTGCCCTCGCCGGCGCCCAGCTCGATCACCTCGTCCTCGAGGAAGTCCGCAGCGTGGGTGGCGTAGTAGTCGTAGATGTCGGCGGCGAAGTCCACCTCGCCGTCGGCGTCGGCCTGCGGCTTGCCCATCTCCTCGATCATGGTCCGCGCCAGCTCGTCGCGGCGCTCGCGGTGCAGCGTCGCCACCCGGTGCAGCAGTGCCGTCCGGTCGGCCACCGTGGAGGCCCTCCCCCACGACGCGTACGCCGCGGCAGCGGCGTCGACCGCGGCCGCGACCTCGCTGTCGGTGGCTGCCTCGAAGGTCTCCACCAGCTCACCGGTGGCGGGGTTGCGGACGGCGTACTCGATCATGGCTCTCTCCTCGGGGACGGTGCGGTGTGGGGGCGACGGTGGGGTCGACGGTGGGGTCAGCGGCTGGGGTCGACGTCGTTCGACAGCCGCTGGGCGAACCAGACAGGGACGATGGAGACCACGATCAGGACCACGGCCACGACGTTGACCACCGGCGCCTGGTTGGGCCGGAACATGTTGTTGAGGATCCAGATCGGCAGGGTGTTGGCGCCGCCGCCGGCGGTGAACGTGGTCACGATGATCTCGTCGAAGCTCAGGGCGAAGGCGAGCATCCCGCCGGCGAGCAGCGCCGAGCGCATCTGCGGCAGCGTCACCAGGCGGAAGGTGGTGAAGACGCCGGCGCCGAGGTCGGCGGAGGCCTCCTCGAGGCTGGTGCCCAACCGGCGCAGGCGGGCCTGCACGTTGTTGAAGACGGTGACGATGCAGAAGGTGGCGTGCGCGACCACGATGGTCCACAGCGACAGGTCGATGCCGAGGATCCCCCGGAAGCCGTTGTTGAGCGCGATGCCCGTCACCACGCCCGGGAGGGCGATCGGCAGGATCACCAGCAGGTTGACGGAGTGCTTGCCGAAGAAGGAGTAGCGCTGCAGCGCCATGGCCAGCAGGGTGCCGAGCACCAGGGCGATGGCCGTCGCGATGAGCGCCACCTGCACGCTGGTCAGCAGCGCCTCGCGCGCCCCGGCGCTCTGGCCCGCACGACGCCACCACTCGAAGGTCACCCCGCTCGGCGGCCAGGTCATGGTCTGGCTCGGGTTCACCGAGTTCACCAGCACCACGAACAGCGGCAGGTAGATCAGGGCGAGGACGCCCACGGTGACCCCGGCGAGGGTGCGGCGGGCGGCGAGGCTCAGGTTCATCAGAGGTTCTCCAGGGCACCCGTGCGGCGGATGGCAGCCAGCAGGACCAGCGTCACCACGATGGGGATCATCGCGATGGCGGCCGCGAGGGGCAGGTTGTTGGCGGCGCCCGCGTTGACGAAGACGAGGTTGCCGAGCATCTGGCTGGCCCCGCCCACGATGTTGACGGTGATGTAGTCGCCCATGGTCAGCGAGAAGCTGAAGATGGCCCCGGCCACGATGCCCGGCACGAGCAGCGGCAGCACGATCGTGCGCAGGACCATCCCGGTGGGGGCACCGAGGTCCCCCGCCGCCTCGAGCATGGAGTCGGGCACCCGGTCGAGGGCGGCGAAGACCGGGAGGATGACGTAGGGCAGCCAGATGTAGGACTGGGTGATCACGACGGCGGTCAGCCCGTAGCCCGGCGAGCCGATGCCGCTCCACTCGGCCAGCCCGCCCTCGGACAGCACCACGCGCCAGGAGAAGGCCTTGACCAGGTAGCTGGCCCACAGCGGGGTGAGCACGGCGACGACGAGCATGTTGCGCACCCGCGGTGTCGCGACCTTGGCCATGTAGAAGGCGATGGGCAGCGCGATCGTGACGTCGACGACCGTGACCGCCAGGGCCACGCCCAGGGTGCGGAGGGTGACGTTGCGGTAGACCTCGTTCTCCACCAGCGTCCGGAAGTTCTCCAACGTCCACGACCGGTCGATCTCGCTGGTCAGGCTGTCCACCGACCAGAGCGAGGTGATCAGCAGCGCCGCCAGTGCCAGCACGTAGACCAGCAGCATCCACGCGAGCGGGGCCGAGAGCAGCAGCGCCAGGCGCAGCCAGGGGCGACGGTGCAGGAGCCGGGAGCCCGGCCGGGCCGCCGACGCCCGCAGCGCGGGGTCGGCGGCCCGGCCGGGACCGGTCTCGGTGACGTGGGAGGTGGCGGCCATGCTCAGCCCTTGATCTCCGTCCAGGCCTGGGTCCAGTCGGCGTAGTCGGTGCACTCGACGTCGCGGCCGTCGAGGCAGTCCTTGATCGGCGTGCGCCAGAACCACAGCTGCTCGGCGTACTCCTCGTCACCGGCGTGGAAGATGTCGCAGTGCTCGGGGTTGGTCGTCTCCTCGCAGGCGGCCGGGCTGTTCGGCGCCTCCCCGAAGTACTCGGTCGCCTGGGCGTTGGCCTCGGGGCTGAGGATGTAGTCCATCCAGGCGTAGGAGCAGTTCGGGTTCTCGGCCTGCGAGGACAGCATCCAGGTGTCGTTCCAGGCGGTGGCGCCCTCCTCGGGCAGCGTGACGGCGACGTCCTTGTTCGAGATGTTGTTCTTGATGACCTGCCACGTGGTGCCGACCACCGAGTCGCCGGTCTCGAAGGCCTGGATCTCCTTGAGGTAGTCCGACCAGTACTCCCCGACGTACTCACGCTGCTGCTTGAGCAGCTCCACCGAGGCGTCGAGCTGCTCCTGGTCGAGCGCGTAGGGGTTCTCGATCCCCAGCTCGGGCTGGGTCTTCATCAGGTACAGCGCGGCGTCGGCGATGTAGATCGGCGAGTCGTAGGCGGTCACCTTGCCCGCGTTGCGCTCGAGCTCCTCCTCCTCGAAGACGGCCCCCCACGAGGTCGGGGCGGTGTCGAAGCTCTTCTCGTTGTACATGAGCAGGTTGGCGCCGTAGCCGTGCGGGACCCCGTAGTTGACCCCGTCGAGGGTGTTCCACTCGCTGTCCTTGAGGAAGTCGAAGACCTGGTCGTAGTTGGGCACCAGGTCGGTGTTGACCTCCTGCGCCTCGCCGGAGCTGATGAGGCGCAGCGACAGGTCGCCCGAGGCCGCGATGACGTCGTACTCACCGGACTTGGCGAGGTTCAGCGCCTCGTCGGAGGTGCCGTAGACCTTGCTGGTGACCTGGCACCCGGTCTCCTCCTCGAAGGCCGAGACCCAGTCGACGTCGGGATCGTTGCTCCCGTCCTCGACGTAGCCCGGCCAGGCCAGGATGGAGACCTGCCCCTCCATCTCGCCGAGCTCCTCGACCGCCTCGGTCGTCTTGTCGTCGTCACCGGCACCGCAGGCGGTCAGGACCGTGACCGCCATGAGGGACAGACAGGTCGCGGCGAGACGGCCGCGTCGGAAGTGGGAGTTCATGTGGGGTGTCGCTCTCTGTGAGGGGGTGGGGTGGGGCTCCGCTGCGTGGTCGCAGCGGTGGAGGTCGGGGAAGTCGGGGTCAGGTGGACGTGGAGAGGGGCACGACGTCGGCGCGGGCGAACCGCACGGTCACGGTGTCGCCCCGGTGGCCGCGGGTGTCGAGCGCTCCGGCGGCCTGCTCGAGGACGACGAGCTCGAGACCCTCCTCGGTGCGCAGGTGCACGCGGTGCCCGGTCCCGAGGTAGATGCTCTCGACCACCGCGGCCTCGAGGCGGACCTCGTCGGCGGAGACGTCGGTGTGCTCGCCCACGGGCGAGAGGTGCAGCCGCTCGGGTCGCACGGCGTGGTCACCACGCACCCCGAGGAGGCGCTGCGAGGTCTCCGGGTCGAGCAGGTTGGTGGTCCCGACGAAGCCCGCGACGTACGCCGACGTGGGGTGCTCGTAGATCTCGCGCGGCGTGCCCAGCTGCTGGATCCGGCCCTGGTCGAAGACCGCGATCCGGTCGCTCAGCGTCAGGGCCTCCTCCTGGTCGTGGGTGACGAAGACGAAGGTGATGCCGAGGTCGCGCTGCAGCTGCTTGAGCTCGACCTGCATCTGCTCGCGCAGCTTCAGGTCGAGGGCGCCGAGCGGCTCGTCGAGCAGCAGCACCCGCGGCTGCAGGACCACGGCCCGGGCGAGGGCGACGCGCTGGCGCTGGCCCCCCGACAGCTGGGCCGGGCTGCGGTCGCCGAGGTGGTCGAGCCGCACGGTCTCCAGCGCCTGCCGGGCCCGCTCCCGTCGGTCGCGCTTGCCCATCTTGCGCACCCGCAGGCCGTAGGCGACGTTGTCGAGCACGCTCATGTGCGGGAAGAGCGCGTAGTCCTGGAAGACCGTGTGGACCTCGCGCTCGAAGGGCGCCGCCCGGGTCACGTCGACGCCGTCGAGCTCCACCGTCCCGGCCGTGACGGACTCGAAGCCCGCGATCAGGCGCAGCACCGTGGTCTTGCCCGAGCCCGACGGACCGAGCATCGAGAAGAACTCGCCGTCGTCGATGTCGAGGTCGACCCCGTCGACGGCGGCGACCTCACCGAAGGTCTTGCGCAGGCCGCGCAGCGAGATCGCGGGCTGCGTGCCGGCTGCGGACCGCACCTCCGCGGGAGCGCTGGTGGGGACGGTCATCGCAGCTGCCTTTCGTCGAACGCCGTGGAGTTCTCGAAACATATGACTTCATAGTTCATAGTTACAAGGGTTCGGGCAGGATGGACCCGAATTGTCATCGGGCGGAAACACGAGAGGGAGTGCTCGACGTGGCGGTGCCGTTCTACGGGCGTGCGTCGGCGGCGGTCTTCTCGCCGCTGGAGTCGATGAGCCGCTCCGCGCTCGTCGTGCGCCGGCTCACCGACGCCATCGCCCTGGGGCTCCTCCCCGACGCCGAGCAGCTGCCCGGGGAGACCGACCTCGCCAGCATCTTCGGGGTCTCGACCGTCACGGTCCGCGAGGCCCTCTCGGTGCTGCGCGGCGAGGGGCTGATCGAGACGCGGAGGGGGCGCGGGGGCGGCAGCTTCGTCCGGACCCCCGAGGACGGCATCGTCCAGCTCGCCCGACGACGGCTCGACGGCTTCGCGCTCAGCGAGCTGCGCGACCTCGGTGACGTGTACGCCGCGATCAGCGGCGCGAGCGCAGCCCTCGCCGCCCGGCGCTCGAGCAGCGAGGACGTCGACCGGCTGAGCCGGGTCGCGGAGGTCCTGGCCAGCGCCGAGACCCCCGACGCCCGGCGCCGCGCCGACGCGCAGTTCCACATCGAGATGGCGGCCGCCTCGCAGTCCCCGGGGCTCTACCACGAGGAGGTGCGGCTGCAGGCGGAGTTCGGCACCCTGCTGTGGATCGCCCTCGGCGACGACACCAGCCACGCCCAGCTCGTCGACAGCTGCCGTGCCGTCGTCTCCGCGATCGAGCGCCGCGACCCCCCGGCGGCCCGCGAGGCCGCCGAGGGGCGGGTCGCCGACTCGACCGCGCGCCTGATCGACTACCGACTCCGGGAGCACCGCCCATGACCCAGCAGCCCTCCGCCGCCGAGCTCGCCCAGGTGCGCGCCGCCGTCCAGGACCTCGCCCGGCACGCCTTCGAGCTGACCGGTCGCGTCGCCGCCGAGCTCACCACCGCCCTCGAGACCGAGGCGACCCCGCGCCGCAGCCACCTCGGTGCCGTCGAGCGGCTGGTGCAGCCGGTCCTCGGCGACCCGGCGCACCCGGTGCAGGGCGCCGGCTTCGTCGCGGCCGTCGGCCTGCTCGAGGACGCCGCCTACTGGTTGGAGTGGTTCGCGGCCGACGCCGAGGGACGGGTCCAGCGGCTGGTCACGCACTCGGAGCCGCAGGGCATCGGTTTCTACGACTACGAGTCGCTCCCCTGGTACGTCGTGCCGCGCGACTCGGGCCACCCGCACGTGACCGGCCCCTACGTCGACTACCTGTGCACCGAGGAGTACACCCTCACCTTCACCACCCCGATCACGACCGGCGGCCGGTTCGCCGGCGTCGTCGGCGCCGACATCGCCGTGCCTCGCGCCGAGCAGCTGCTGCTCCCCCCGCTGTGCGCCGCGCGGGCCCGGCTCGCCGTGGTCAACGACGACGGCCGCATCCTGTCCAGCAACAGCGGCCACCACGTGTGCGGCGACCTGCTGCCCGAGGGTTGGCGGACCTCCGGGTCGGCCCACGCCATCGAGGGCCTCCCGCTGTCGGTCGTCACGATGGCCGACTGAGGCCGCGCGCGGCCCTGCCGGCGGCGGACCGGGGCCTCAGGCGTCGCTCGCGGCGCTCCCCTGCGCTGCGGCGGCGTCGGTGATCGGGGTGATCCACGCCTGGTGCGTGGTCGCGTTCTTGGTGATCGCGAGCAGCTCGTCCATGTGCGGCTCGAGACCCGTGACCTTGTCGAGCGGCACGCCGATCACCAGCTGGAAGCCCAGGCCCTTCCAGGCCCGCACCGCCCTTCCCGCGAACTCCGAGTCGGCCTTGACGAAGCCCTCGTCGAGGAAGACCGGCGCGAAGCGCGGCCGCGAGCGCATCTCGTCACCGAGGCGGAAGCGCAGCGCGGAGCCGACGATGAAGGCCACCAGCTCCTGGCTCTCGCCGCCGCTCTTCTCCCCCAGCGTCCGGTACGTCGCGCGCAGCTCGCCGCTGAGGTGGTCGTAGCGCTCGGCGCTGACCTCCACGTGGCGGCGTACGTCGAGCAGCCGGTCGCGGTCGGTGGGGGCCCCGCCGGGGGCCTGCGGGCGCAGCTGCTCCATGAAGCGGCTCAGCTCGGCGAAGCGGCGCTCGAGGTCGGCCTCCTCGAGCGGGGCCGTGGACCCGCTGCCCGCCGACAGCGCCCGCAGGTCCTTCATAAAGGACTGCACGTGCACCGGCGAGAGGCGTCGCAGCTTGATCCGCAGCCGGTCGCCGGCGCCGCCGAACTCCAGCCGGCGCAGGATCGCGTTGATCGGCACCAGCCGGTCCTCGATCTCCTCGACCGAGGCGGCCATCGCACCCACCAGCGGCACGAGGTCCTGCCCGCTCCACTCGGTCAGGCGTCGCCGCCACTCCGAGCGGCGGTCGGCCAGGCCCTTGCCCCGGATCTCCTCGAGGATGCGCTCGTAGTCGGGGTAGGAGTCGGCGGTGGCGCCGAGATTGGGCGAGTCCCAGCGCGACTTGTACTGGCGGAACACGGCCGCCAGGTCGTCCTCGACCCGCTGCACCTCGGCGGTCGCGTCGGCGACGGCGGCGTGCAGGCGGGCCTCGAGCCGCTTGGCGTTCTCGGCGAACCGGTCGAGGTCGTCGGGGTCGGCGGGGGCGGCGGCCGCGGCGAGCTCGGCGCCCAGCGCGACCTCCTGCTCGTCGGTGAGCCCGGTCCTGCCCGGGCCCTCGGGCCGCGGGGTGGCGTCGAGGCGGTCGTTGACGTGGTCCTCGGCCTCGACGAGCTCGCCGTGCCGCGAGCCCAGCGCCCGCTGCTGCTGCTCGAGGGCGAAGCGCTGCTGGCGGGTGGTGTCGAGGCGAGCGGTCAGGTCGTCGATCTGCTCCTGCAGCACCTGCAACCGGTCGTCGGCGGTCAGGATCGCCTCGCGGCGCTGCTCGAGCTCGGCGATGCGCCGGTCGCAGCCGGTCACGTCGACGTCGTCGTGGCGCACCATCGCCACGGCGTCGTACGCCGAGCGCTGCTGCTCGAGCACACCGGCGCGGCGGTCGAGCGCGGCGAGCCGGTCGTCGACCTCGAGCATCCGCCGCTCGAGGCGGGCCAGCTGAGCGTCGACCTCCTCGACGGCCTCCTCGCCGGAGAAGCCGATGATGCTGCGCTGCTCGCCGCGGCCGTGGGCGCCGCGGCGGCCGTTGCGGGTCTGCCCGGCCTCGGTGACCCGGAAGCCGGGGCCGTCGAGCCCCGCCGCGGTCTCCACGCAGTAGGCGTTGCGGGACGGCTCGGCGACGTGCTGCTGCACCCAGCCCGAGAACGGCGAGTCCTTGAAAAGCAGCTTGCCCGCGACCCGCTCGGGGTCGGAGGGGCCGGTGCCGGGCAGGTCGAGCTCGACGCCCTGGAAGGTGAAGCGGGTGCGCAGGCGCAGCCCGTCGATCGCCGAGGAGAAGTGCGCGAGCCGGTCGAGGGGCACCAGCATCGTGCGGGCGGTGCCGCCCAGCACGGTCTCGATGGCGGTGCGCCAGCGCGACTCCTCGGGCGCCACGTCGAGCAGCTCGGCGACGTAGGGCAGCTCCTCGGGCGACATGCCCGCGGCCCGGGCGACCTCGGCGCGCAGCTCGTGCAGGTACGACGGCACCCGGCCGGCGCGGCTCTCGAGCGAGGCCCGCTCGCGCCGCAGCGCGGCCTGCTCCTCCTTCAGCGGCACCAGCTGGTCGCGCACCTCGTCACGCTCGGCGCGCAGCCGGGCACGGGCGTCGTCGCCGGCGGCGAGCTGCTTGCGCGCGTGCAGCTGCAGCGCCGCGAAGCCCTCGGCCGAGTCGAGGGCCGAGTCGAGGTCGGGCGCGTCGTCCTGCCCGACCAGCGGGTAGACCCGCTCCTCGAGCTCGGCCAGCCGCGCGGCCCGCTCCTCGCGGATGGCCCGCTCGTGCTCGACCTGCGCGGCCAGCGCCTGGAGGTCTCCCCCACCGGCGTCGCGGTGGGCGTCCTTGGCGGCCTCGAAGTCCGCGACCAGCGCGGCCTCGGCCGACCGGGCGCCGGCCAGCGCCTCGGAGGTGGCGGCCCGCTCGTCGCGGTTGCGCTCGACGGCGGCCTCGATCAGGCGCCGGTGGGTGCGCAGCAGCCACAGCCGCAGCGGGGTGTCGCCCGGCGCGGTGACGCCGTAGGAGTCCAGCTGCGCGAGCCGGTGCGCCGCGGCCACGCGGCGCTCCTGCAGGCCGGTGACCGGCTCGAGGAGCGCCAGCTTCTCCTCCTCGGTGCGCATCGCGGCGTGCGCGGCGTCGAGGTCGTCGAAGTGCTCGATGGCGCGGTCGGCGGCGGCGTACGTCGCGGGGCGCTCGAGCACCATGTCCTTGTAGAGCTCGTCGACGCTGCGCACCTGGTTGCCCGCCTGGATGCGCGCCAGCAGCCGCAGCGCCTTGGCGCCGTCGCCACCGGCCCCGATGCCGAGCCGGGCGTGCAGCACCTCGGCGTACTCGGCGTAGGTGCGGTGCACCCGCACCCCGGGGTAGAGCTTCTTGAGGGTGTTGGCGTGGAAGCGCTCCGCGACCGCGACCTCGAGGGAGGCCAGGTCGAGCGGCCCCTCGTGGCTGACCAGCTGCATCTGGACCTCGCTGGAGCGGGTCGCGCGACGCGGCACGTAGTAGGTGCGCAGCGCGGTGAAGGAGCCGCCGCGGTCGTTGACGAACGTCATCGCGACCGCGCCCCAGGTGTCGACGCCGCGCCCGCGCAGCAGCTTCTCGACCGGCCGGCCGGTGCGCGGGTCGTCGACCACGTCGACGGCGCCGCGCAGGTAGGACAGCAGGTTGCGCTGGCCCACGCCGCGCGCGCGGCCGCTGACCGCGTCGTTGGAGGCACCGTTGAACTTGGTGTCCGAGGGCATCATCAGCGCGGTGTAGGCGTCGAGGATGGTGGACTTCCCGACGCCGGAGGCACCCGAGATCATCGTCGCGTCGCCGCCCAGCGGCACCGTGGTCAGGCCGGCGAAGCCGCCCCAGTTGACCATCTGCAGCAGCCCGGCCCGCCACTGCATCGTGTCGTCGCCGGGGGTGGCGACCAGCTGGTGCTCGAACAGGCCACCGGTGCTCTCGTCGAGCTGCTCGGTCTCGTCGATGGACATGCTCACTGGCCTCCGGTGGTGGCGTTGCTCGGGGCGTCGGGCTCGAAGAGGTCGGAGTCGGGGGTCTCGTCGTCGGCGGCCTGCTCGCCGCTGTTGGCGCGCTGCAGCGACTCGAGCAGCTGCTGGAGCACCTCGAGCGGCAGCAGCGGCTCGACGGCCTCGCTGACCTCGTAGCGGTCGTCGCCGACCGCGCCGATCAGCAGGCCCGCCTTGACGATGCTGGCCACCGCGTTGCGGGCCCGCTTCTCGTCACCGGACTCGTCGGTGGCGTGGGCGGGGCGGAAGCTGGCGACGTAGTCGACGACGTCCTCGCGGTCCACGTGCACCCGGGTCTCGCCGCCGGCCAGGCCGCTGCGCAGCCGGTCGCGCAGGTGGATCAGCACCAGCGTCTCCTCGCGCGACCAGGCGGCGTCGTAGAGCAGCGTCGGGAAGCGGCTGCCGGTCTCGGAGATCGCCTGGCGCTTCCAGGCCACCTCGCGGGAGCGGTCGACGGCCAGGTCGAGGAACAGGTCGTTGAGGCGCGAGCGCAGCAGCCGCTCGTGCTCCACCAGCACCGCCCAGTCGCGCGGGTGGGTGCGGGCCGAGATGAAGCGCTGCTTGAGCAGGGTCACCAGGGCGTGGCGCTGGCCGAGGTCGAGACCGCCCTCGTCACCCTCGAAGAGGGAGACCGAGCCTGCCTCGAGGTCCTCCTCGCCCAGCGCCTCGACGTCGCCCGGGTCGTGCTCGAGGTAGGTGCTCATCGGTGGTGCTCGCTCTCGAGGTCGGGGTCGGGCAGCGGGGTGCGCGGCACCGTGAACGTGCGCGTCGAGCCGTCGGGGCGCACGGCGGCGTACGCCTCGAGGCCCTCGTCGCTGAGCCAGCCGCGGTCGGCGGCCAGGTGCAGCAGGCCGAAGATCTCCACCGGCCGGCGCAGGGCGGGGGCGAGGGAGTCGAAGACCTCGCCCAGCGAGCCCGCCGGCACCAGGTCGGCCAGCGCCTCGTCGAGGCGCCCGCGCAGCACCGAGAGCTGCGGGCCGCCCTGGGCGAGCAGCTCGTCGAGCGAGACCGGGGGCGCGTCGTCGGGGTCGGCGGTGGTGATGCGGTCGGGCAGCACGTCGTCGGCCGGGTCGTGGAAGCGCTCGCGCAGGTGGTCGAGGGTGACCCGGGCCGGCAGCAGGGGCACGTCGTGGGTGGCGCGCGGCCCGGTCGACGCCATCCAGGTCATCAGCTCGGACTCGACCTGGCGCAGCGTCTGCTCGAGCTGGCGGTCGCGCACGGCGTCGTGGGAGACGATGTACTCCTTGAGGGTCGCGGTGACCCGCGAGCGCTGCGAGAGCACCCGGTCGAGGCCCTCGCGGACCAGGCGGACCGTGCCGCGCAGCTCGGCGCGCTCGGCCTCCCCCAGCAGCCGCTCGGAGAGAGGGTGGTCGAGCAGCGCGCCCAGGTCCTCGCGCAGCCGGGTGACCAGCGCGTCGTCGCGCAGCAGGGCGAAGGCGCCCTCGAAGGCCCGGCCCTCCTGGGTGGCGGTCATCAGCGCGTCGGCGCGGGCCAGGTAGTCGTCGATCACCTCGCCGGCCGGGCGGTCCTCGGCCCGGAAGGCGGCCAGGATCTCGCCTCGGATCTGGGTGAAGCGCTCCTCGACGCGCGCGAAGTCGCTGGGCAGCGCCGAGACCAGCGAGAGCAGCTCGGTGAAGCCCTCGAGCATGTAGTCCTCGGTCGGGCTGGGCATCTCGGCGCCGTCGACGAGCCGGTCGCGCTCGGCCTGCAACCGCGCGATCTCGCCGTTGAGGATGCTGACGCGCGCGGTGCGGTCGGGGTTGGCCTCGGCGTTGAAGCGGCGCACCGTGCCCAGGAGGGTGGCGATGCGGTGCTCGCTGAGCGTCGCGCGGTCGCGGGTGAGGTTCTTGACCAGCTGGAGCGCCTGCTGGGCGTGCGAGGTCAGCGTGTAGACCTCCTGGCCGCGCTCGTCGAGCGAGCGCACCAGCCACTGCCCGCGCATCCAGCGGTGGCACAGGTCGCGCACGCTGCCGTTGGGCACCTCGACCTCGCCGGCCTGGCGGATCTGGGCGAGCTGCTCCTCGACCTGCGCGTGCAGCCGGGCGGTGGGCACCGGCCGGTTGTCGCGGCCGAAGACGGCCCGGAAGATCGTGATGACCACCGGCGCCTGGCGCTGGTGCAGCAGGGTCAGCGTGGGCTGGGAGAAGGCGCCCTTGACCCGGGCGAGCTCGCTCGCGATCTCGCTCACTGCCTCGTCCTCCTCGACCTGCCCCGGCCCCGCTTCGGCCCGCTCTAGCCTGCGCACACGACGGGCAAGCATCCCAGAGAGGGGGCCCGGGCGGATCCGGCAGGGTGCCGGGGCGCGGGTACGCGCCGGGTCGGTGCGAAGTTTGGGCCGGGTCAGCGAGAGATATGGGCCGGGTCAGCGGGTGAGGCGGCGCCCGGCGACCTCGTCGGGGTGGATGCGCACCAGGGCGGCGTGCGAGCGGTCGGGCCACGGGTCGGGCCAAGGATCGGGGGCGTGCGAGTCGCTCGCGTGGCGGTCGGCGGCGTACGACACCTCGGCGCGCCCGCGCACCAGAACGCTCCAGCCGGTGCGGGTCCCCGGGTCGCTGCCGTCGACCTCGTAGGCGACCGGGCTGTCGTCGACGTGGGTCACCAACGAGGTCCAGGGGGCGGTGCGCAGCAGCAGGACGCCGTCGGCCACGGCGTGGTTGACCGGGATCAGCACCGGCCCGTCGGCCTCGCACCACGCCAGCCGGCCGACCGCGGCCTCGCCCAGCAGCCGCCAGCACTCCCCCGCGTCCAGCTCCTCCACGCCCGTCCTCCCCAGGTGCCTGGTCGTCCTCAGAAGTCGAACTCGCCCGCGTGCTCCTGCAGCAGCCGCACGGTCGCCTCCATGTCGACCTCCGCGCCGTACGACGCCGCCTCGACCGCCAGCTCGGCGGGGTCCTCGACCGGGTGGGTCATCATCCAGCGGAAGAGCTGCTCGAAGCCGCCCGGCGAGATCAGCTCGAGGACGCGCGCCTCCTCGTCGCCGGGGTTCCAGAACGTGTGCCACTGCCCGCGCGGCTTGTGCACCAGGTCGCCGGTCTCGGCGAGCACCTCGCGGCCGTCGGTGATCGCGCCGATCCGGCCCCGCACGACGTAGGTGTACTCGTCCTCGCGGGAGTGCCGGTGCATCGGCGCGGCGAGCGAGTGCGGCTCGAAGCGGTGCTCCACGAGCGCGAAGTGGCCGCCGGTCTGGTGCGCCTCCAGCAGGAAGCGGTCCCGGACCCGGCCCTCGGGTGAGATGTCGCCGTCCTCGGGGCCGAGCACGACGGGTGCTGCGCCGTCCATGACCGCACGCTACGCCCGGAGGCACCGCCCGGCCATGCCCCATCCGGGGCATCTGCGGCCAGCCCCGGCCCGGGGCCGTCCGCCCGGCCCGGGGAGACTCACGGGGTGAGCGAGGCGCAGGAGACCGACGTCGTGGTGGTCGGAGCGGGCATCAGCGGGCTGGCCGCCGCCGAGGCCCTGGCCGGCGCCGGGTCCGACGTGGTGGTCCTCGAGGCCCGCTCCCGCACCGGTGGCCGGCTGCTGAGCACGCCCGAGGGCCTGGACCTGGGGGCCTCGTGGGGCTGGGACGGCGAGGCGCGCGTGCTGACGCTGGCCCGGCGCCTCGGCGTGGCGACGTACGCCCAGCACCTGGCCGGCGACACGGTCGTGGAGGACCTGGGCGGGGTGCTGCGCCACCCCGGCAACCTCATCGACGTGCCCGCGCACCGCTACGCCGGCGGTGCGGCCGGCCTCACCGACGCCCTGGCCCGTCGGCTGCCGGCCGGCAGCCTGCTGCTCGAGCACCCCGTCGACCGCGTCGTCGTGGGCGCCGGGGGCCGGCTCGAGGTGGGCGCGCGCGGCCGGAGGTGGCGGGCCCGCCACGTGGTGCTCGCGCTGCCCCCGTCTGTCGCCGTCGACACCGTGGACCTGCCCGACCTGCCCGGGGCGGTGGCGCGCCTCGCGGCGACGGTGCCGGTGTGGATGGGCCAGGTCGCGAAGGTCGTGGCCGTCTACGACGAGCCGTTCTGGCGCCACGCCGGGCTGGCCGGCGCCGCGGCCAGCCGGCTCGGGCCGCTCCAGGAGGTGCACGACCTGTCCGGCCCCGGTGGCGACCCCGCGGCGATCTTCGGGTTCGCCCCCGCGGCGCTGCTGGGTCCCGACGCCGAGGCGCAGGTGCGGGCCCAGCTCGGGCGTCTCTTCGGCCCGCGCGGCGCCGAGCCCCGCAGCCTCACCATCGCCGACTGGAGCCGCGAGCGGTGGACCAGCCCGGCCGACGCGGCCGCACGGCCGGCCGACCGCTCCCGCTACGGCCACCCGCTGTTGAGCGCGCCGGCGCTGGACGGCCGCCTGCACTGGGCCTCGACCGAGACCGCGACGTCGTACGCCGGGCACGTCGAGGGGGCGCTGGCCGCTGCCGGGCGCGCCGTCGACGCCATCACCGGCTGATCAGTCGTCGCCGGCCACGTCGCGGCCGTCGGGGGTGTGCGGGTCCTCGTCGATCGCCTCGACCGCCGGGGTGCGCTCGGGCTCGAGGCCGGGGCGCCGGCGGTCGAGGTGGACCCCCGCGATCATGCAGCGCACCGAGCCGCCGGCCAGCTCGATCGTCGGGATCTCGACCGCGACGATCTCGCACGACTCCTCGATGGCCGCCACCTGGTCGGGGCGCAGGCTGCGCCGGGCCCGCGCCGACATCACCATGATGTAGCGGCGCCGGCCGTCCGGCGTGCGGCCGCACAGCTCGACGGCGTTGCCGGCGAACTCACGCACCTGCTCCTCGGTCAGCTCCACGACCCGGCGCCCGTTGACCGTCAGCCGCTCGCGCACCGCCTCGCGGCGCACCTCGTCGGGGATCATCTCGAGGGCGAAGAGGGCCACGTCGGTGCCGATGCAGGCCATCACGTTGGTGTGGTAGACCGGCACGCCGGCGGAGTCGAAGGCGTCGAAGGCCATCGGCTCGTAGCCGAAGTCGGTGCAGAACCGCTCGAGCACGTGGGTGTCGGCGCGGTGCGAGACCGCGGTGTAGGCGACCCGCGAGACGTGGTCGAGCACCATCGCGCCGGTGCCCTCGAGGAAGATGCCGTCGGGCTCGAGCCCGGAGTAGTCGACGATCGTCTGCACGCGGTACGACGACTTGAGCATCTCCAGGACGTCGGAGCGTCGCTCGTGGCGCCGGTTGGAGGCGTACATCGGGTAGACCGCGACCTGGCCGCCGGCGTGGGTGGAGAGCCAGTTGTTGGGGAAGACGCTGTCGGGGCGGGTGTGGTCGCTGTCGGCGAAGACGTGCACGCGCACCCCGGCCTCGCGCAGCGTCTCGGCGACCGCGTCCATCTCAGCCAGCGCCGCCGCGGAGGTCTCGGCGTCGCTCTGCCCCGACGGCACGTCGGCCTGGAAGGCGTTGTCGGCCGCGGTCGCGGGGTTGGGGACGAACCTCTCGGCTCGGACGAGGATGACGGCGGAGGGGGCCTGTGCGCTCACACCCCGGAACCTAGACGACGACGGGTCCGGGCACGGAGCCGACGTCCGGAACTGGCGCCGGCTCGGCGAGGAACTCGCGCCGGCTCGGCGCGGAACTCGCGCCGGCTCGGCGCGGAACTCGCGCCGGCTCGGCGCGGAACTGGCGCCGGCTCGCGGTCAGGCCAGCGCCTTGGCGAGGGCCACGACGCCCGTGACGACCAGACCGGCCAGCACCAGCACCCGGAACCGCTGCGGCGAGAGCCGCTGGAAGACCGCGTCGCCCAGCCGCCAGCCCAGCGGCATCCCGAGCACCCCGGCCCCGGCGGCCACCAGCACCGGCGCCCCGACCTGTCCCAGCGCCACGAAGGCCACCACCGCGACCGCGTCCTGCAGGCAGAAGGTGGCCTGCAGGGTGGCCCGGAAGCGGTGCGGAGACTCGTCGCGCAGCACCAGCACCAGCGGTGGGCCGTTCATGCCCGTCGAGGTCAGCAGCGCGCCGCTGGTCGCGCCTGCGCCCCACTGGGCCCGGCGGCCGGTCGGCAGCCGCACCCCCGCGGCCAGCAGCGCGACGGTGAGCAGCAGCACCACCGCGATCACCGTGGTCAGCACCCGCTCGGAGGCCAGCAGCAGCACCGCCAGCCCGGCCGGCATCCCCAGGGCCCCCGCCACGGTCAGCCGTCGTACGACGGGCGCGTCGGTGTGGCCGTGCTCGCGGCGCCAGGCGCCGCCGGTGAGGACCAGCCCGGCGAGGGTCGCGGCCACGAGTGCGTCGCCGGGGCCGACGACGAAGCTGAGCAGGGGCACCGCGACCAGCGCCGAGCCGAAGCCGCTGGCGGCCTGGGCCAGGGCTGCCAGCGCGAAGATCGCCACGGCCGCGAGCGCGACGACGACCAGGGTGCCCACGGGGGCGATCCTGCCCTGGTGGCGGCCCGGCACCGCACTCGACCCGGCGACAGGCGTGCTGCCGCCGGGCCGTGGGTGCGGTCCCCCGTGTCCGGTTGCGGTCCGCTGCTGCGTGGGACCGCGCCCGCTGCCCATCAAGCCACCGGGCACCGGGGCCCGACCACCACCCTCAGGAAGGGTTCTGGCTGGTCAGCGGCGCGCCGGCTCGCCGCCGACGTACGCCGCGAGGTGCCGGCCGGTGAGCGTGCCGGCGTCGGCGACCAGCTGGGCGGGGGTGCCCTCGAAGACGACCCGGCCGCCGTCGTGACCGGCCCCGGGCCCGAGGTCGACGATCCAGTCGGCGTGGGCCATCACGGCCTGGTGGTGCTCGACGACCACGACCGAGCGCCCGTCGTCGACGAGCCGGTCGAGCAGCGCCAGCAGCTGCTCGACGTCGGCCAGGTGCAGGCCGCTGGTGGGCTCGTCGAGCACCAGCACGCCGCTGCTGTCCTTGAGGTGGGTCGCGAGCTTGAGGCGCTGCCGCTCGCCGCCCGAGAGCGTGGGGAGCGGCTGGCCCAGGCGCACGTAGCCGAGCCCGACGTCGACCAGGCGCTGGAGCACGGCGAGCGCCGCCGGGGTGCGCGCCGGCCCCTCGGCGAAGAAGCCGGCCGCCTCGTCGACCGACATCGCCAGGACCTCGGCGATGTCGCGGCCGCCCAGGGTGTGCTCGAGCACCGCGCGGTCGAAGCGGCGGCCCTCGCACTCCTCGCAGGTGGACTCGACGGTCTCCATGATGCCGAGCTCGGTGTAGATCACCCCGGCGCCGTTGCAGGCCCCGCACGCCCCCTCGGAGTTGGAGCTGAACAGCGCCGGCTTGACGCCGTTGGCCTTGGCGAAAGCCTTGCGGACCGGGTCGAGCAGGCCCGTGTACGTCGCCGGGTTGCTGCGCCGCGACCCGCTGATCGGGCCCTGGTCGACGACCACCACGTCGTCGCGCACCGCGACCGAGCCGTGCACCAGCGAGGTCTTGCCGGAGCCCGCCACCCCGGTGACCACGCACAGCACCCCGAGCGGGATGTCGACGTCGACGTCGCGCAGGTTGTGGGTCGCGGCCCCGCGCACCTCTATGACGCCGGTCGCGGTCCGCACGGTGTCCTTGAGCCGGGCCCGGTCGTCGAGGTGGCGCCCGGTGACGGTGCCGCTGGACCGCAGCCCCTCGACGCTGCCCTCGAAGCAGATGGTGCCGCCCTGCGAGCCGGCACCGGGCCCCAGGTCGACGACGTGGTCGGCGACCACGATCGCCTCGGGCTTGTGCTCGACGACCAGCACCGTGTTGCCCTTGTCGCGCAGGCGCAGCAGCAGCCGGTTCATCCGTTCGACGTCGTGGGCGTGCAGGCCGATCGTCGGCTCGTCGAAGACGTAGGTGACGTCGGTCAGCGACGAGCCGAGGTGGCGGATCATCTTGGTGCGCTGGGCCTCCCCGCCCGACAGGGTCCCGGAGGGGCGGTCGAGGGAGAGGTAGCCCAGCCCGATCTCCTCGAAGGAGTCGACGAGGTGGCGCAGGCTGCCGACGAGCGGCGCGACGCCGGGCTCGTCGAGGTCGCGCAGCCACGTGGCCAGGTCGCTGATCTGCATCGCGCAGAGCTCGGCGATGTTGCGGCCGCGGATCCGCGACGACAGCGCCTCGCGGCGCAGCCGGGTGCCGCCGCACTCCGGGCAGGTCTGCTGGGTGGCGGCGCGCTCCACGAAGCGGCGCACGTGGGGCTGCAGCGCCTCGCGGTCCTTGGAGAGCATCGACTTCTGGATCTTGGGGATGAGCCCCTCGAACGTGAGGTTGACCCCGTCGACCTTGATCTTGGTCGGCGGCGCGTGCAGGAGCGTGTCGAGCTCCTCGTCGCTGAACCTGGCGATCGGCTTGTCCATCGGCAGGCCCGCCCCGCTGAAGATCCGGCCGTACCAGCCGTCCATGCTGAAGCCGGGCACCGTCAGGGCGCCCTCGGCCAGCGAGCGGGAGTCGTCGTACAGCGCGGTCAGGTCGATGTCGCTGACCCGCCCGGTGCCGTCGCAGCGCGGGCACATGCCGCCCTGGTAGACCGCCTCGCGGACCACGGTGCGCTGCTCGCTCCCGCCCTTCTGCGTCTTCATCACACCGCTGGCGGTGCGGGTGGGGACGTTGAACGCGAAGGCGGTCGGCGGGCCGACGTGCGGCTCGCCGATGCGGCTGAAGAGGATGCGCAGCATGGCGTTGGCGTCGGTGACGGTGCCGACCGTCGAGCGCGGGTTGGCACCCATCCGCTCCTGGTCGACGACGATCGCGGTGGTGAGCCCCTCGAGGACGTCGACGTCGGGGCGCGCCAGGCTCGGCATGAAGCCCTGGAGGAAGGCGCTGTAGGTCTCGTTGATCATCCGCTGCGACTCCGCGGCGATGGTGCCGTGCACCAGCGAGCTCTTGCCCGACCCGGACACGCCGGTGAAGACCGTCAGCCGCCGCTTGGGCACCTCGACGTCGATGTCGCGCAGGTTGTTGACCCGCGCCCCCTGCACCCGGATCAGGTCGTGCCGGTCGGCGGGGTGCTCACCCCCGCGGTCGGTTTGCGCAGCCACCATGGTGGTCACGATAGGTCTCGTGAGCACCAACACCAGAGAGATCTCCGCGACGCCGCACGACGTGTGGGCGGTGCTGGCCGACGGCTGGCTCTACCCGCTGTGGGTGGTGGGCGCCTCGCGGATGCGCGAGGTCGACGACGACTGGCCCGCCGTGGGCGCCCGCCTGCACCACTCGGTGGGCAGCTGGCCGCTGCTGCTGGACGACGAGACCGAGGTCGTGGAGTGCCGCCCCGTGGAGCTGCTGCGGGTGCACGCCAAGGCGTGGCCCAGCGGCGAGGCCGGCGTGACGCTGCGCCTCGAGCCGCTCGACGGCGGCACCCGCACCCGGGTCACCATCGAGGAGGACGCCCGCAGCGGCCCCGGCAGGCTGGTGCCCAAGCCGCTGCGCGACCTGCCGCTGGCCTGGCGCAACACCGAGACGCTGCGCCGTCTGGCGTTCATCGCCGAGCGTCGCCACTGACCCGAGCCGAGGATCCGACCGCGAGCCGGCGCCACTTCCTCAGCGAGCCGGCGCCACTTCCTCAGCGACCCGGCGCCACTTCCTCAGCGACCCGGCGCCACTTCCCCAGCGAGCCGGCGCCACTTCCCCAGCGACCCGGGTGGGCGGTGCGTCAGCAACCGGGCGCGGGCGCCGGACGGTTGCTGGGTCACCGCCGACCCCTGGGCCTACCCGAGCAGAACCGGGTGCCTGCGCGGCGGAGCCTGCCCAGCGGCGACGCCTGGGCGTGGCCCCACCGCTGCTGAGCCGTCTCACCTCGTGGGCGGGCTCAGCCCAGCGCGACCTCGAGGTCGGCGTCGGTGTGCTCGCGCACCTCGTCCTCGCTCACGCCGGGCGCGAGCTCGACGAGCCGGAAGCCGGTGCCGGTCACGTCGAGAACGCCGAGGTCGGTGATGACCCGGTGCACCACGGCCTTGCCGGTCAGCGGCAGCGAGCACTCGCGCACCAGCTTGGCCGAGCCGTCGCGGGCGGTGTGCTCCATCAGCACGATGACCCGGCGGGCGCCGTGCACCAGGTCCATCGCGCCGCCCATGCCCTTGACCATCGCGCCGGGCACCATCCAGTTGGCCAGGTCGCCGTTGCCGGCGACCTGCATGCCGCCCAGGATCGCGGCGTCGACCTTGCCGCCGCGGATCATCGCGAACGACGTGGCGGAGTCGAAGTACGACGCCCCGCGGCGCAGCGTGACGGTCTCCTTGCCGGCGTTGATCAGGTCGGGGTCCTCGGTGCCGGCCACCGGGTAGGGCCCGACGCCCAGGATCCCGTTCTCCGACTGCAGCACCAGCTCGACGCCGTCGGGCACGTGGTCGGGCACCTTGGTGGGCAGCCCGATCCCGAGGTTGACGTAGGAGCCGTCCTCCAGCTCGGCCGCGGCACGCGCGGCCATGTCGTCCCTGCTCCAGCCCATCAGCTGGCCTCCTTCACGGTGCGCTTCTCGATCCGCTTGTCGGCGGCCTGCTCGGGGGTCAGCTCGACCACCCGCTGCACGAACACGCCGGGGGTGTGCACGTCGGCCGGGTCGATCTCGCCGGGCTCGACGAGGTGCTCGACCTCGGCGATGGTGGTGCGCCCGCACATGGCGGCCGGCGGGTTGAAGTTGCGCGCCGCGTCCTTGTAGACGAGGTTGCCGTGCCGGTCGCCCTTCCAGGCGCGCACCAGCCCGAAGTCGGCGTGGATCGCGTGCTCGAGCACGTGCTCCTGCGGGCCGTCGGGGGTGGGCAGGACCTGGGTCTGCTTGGCCGGCGAGGCGATCGCGACGCTGCCGTCGGCGGCGTAGCGCCAGGGCAGCCCGCCCTCGGCGACCTGGGTGCCGACGCCGGTGCGGGTGAAGAACGCACCGATGCCCGCTCCCCCGGCCCGCATCCGCTCGGCGAGCGTGCCCTGCGGGGTCAGCTCGACCTCGAGCTCGCCCGAGAGGTACTGGCGGGCGAACTCCTTGTTCTCCCCCACGTAGGAGGCGACCATGCGGCGCACGCGCCCGGCGCCGAGCAGGAGCCCCAGGCCCCAGTCGTCGACACCGGCGTTGTTCGAGACCAGCTCGAGCTCGTCGGTGCCGGCCTCGAGGACGGCCTGGATCAGCACCGAGGGGATGCCGCAGAGGCCGAAGCCACCGACCACGAGCGTGGAGCCGGAGGCGATGTCGGCGACGGCCTCCGCCGCCGACCCGAACGTCTTGTCGATCATCTGCTGTTCACCGACCTGTCTGGTTGGAGGGGCGGAGCCAGGGTACGGGCGCGGGGCGGCTCACGTCGCCGTCCACCCGCCGTCCATGACGTGGGAGGTGCCGGTGACCGAGGCGGCGTGCGGGCCGCACAGCCAGGTCACCAGGCCGGCGACCTCCTCGGGCTCGACGAGGCGCTTGACGGGGGTGCGGGCCAGCAGGACCTCGTCGACGACCCGGTCCTCGGGCAGGTCGTGCACCCGCGCCTGGTCGGCGATCTGGCCCTCGACGAGGGGCGTGCGCACGTAGCCGGGGCACACGGTGTTGGAGGTGACGCCCTTGCCGGCGCCCTCGACGGCGAGGACCTTCGACAAGCCCTCGAGGCCGTGCTTGGCCGAGACGTAGGCCGACTTGTAGGCCGAGGCGCGCAGGCCGTGGACGCTGGAGACGTGCACCAGCCGGCCCCAGCCGCGCTCGTACATGCCGGGCAGGGCGCGGCGGGCCAGCAGGAAGGGGGCCCGCAGCATCAGGTCGTGGACCTGCTGGAACTTGGCGGGGTCGAGCTCGTGCACGGGCGCGACGTGCTGGACGCCGGCGTTGTTGACCAGGATGTCGACGTCGAGGTCGAGGCCGTCGATGGCCGCGGGGTCGGTCAGGTCGACGCCGACGGCGCTGCCGCCGACGCGGGCGGCGACCTTGGCGGCGGCGTCCTCGTCGCGGTCGACCACCACGACGTGGGCGCCCTGGGCGGCGAGGGCCTCGACGACGGCGGCGCCGATGCCGCCGGCGCCGCCGGTGACGAGGGCGCGGCGGCCCTCCAGGGGCGCGGGCGTGGTGGCGGTCACAGAGCTCATGGCGACACGGTAGGACGACCGGGCCCGCCGGACCATGTGCGGGTCACCCACCGTGCTGCGGCCAGGGTGTGCCTGACGCACACAGCGGTGGGTGTGGGGCCCGGCGGGCTCAGTCCTGGTCCTGCGGCGAGCGCAGGCGGGCGACCCGGAGCGCCAGCTGCAGGTCGAGAGCCGCGTCGGGCTCGCGCCAGCGCGGCCCCAGGAGGTCGGTGACGCGGTCGAGGCGCTGGGCGACGGTGTTGGGGTGCACGTGCAGCCGCTCGGCGGTGGCCCGCGACCGCCCGCCCTCGGCGAACCAGGCCTCCAGGGTGGCCACCAGCTCGGTGCCGCGACGCTGGTCGTGCTCGAGGACCGGGCCCAGGGAGCGGGTCACGAAGTCCTCCAGGTCGCCGGGTCCGCTGGTGCCGAGCAGCAGCCGGGTCACCCCCAGGGCGGCCGGGTCGGCGCACTCCCCCGTGCGGCCCAGGGCCAGGAGCGCCTCGAGGCAGCGGCGCGCCTCGTCGTACGCCGCCGGCAGGGCGCCGTCGGTGGGGTGCGCCGGGCCCGCCGCGACCCCCAGCGTGACCGGCTCGCCGCAGGTCTCGGCCAGGGCGGCGCGCAGCCGCTGCCCGGTGGTCAGCGGGTCGTCGTGGGCGGGCACCAGCAGCACCGGGCGGCCCCGGTGCTCCACGGCCAGCCCGTCGACCGCGCGGGCCAGGCGCGCCGCGGCGCGCACCGCGCGGTGCCGCTCCCCCGCTGGCACCTCGGCCACCGTCACCACGCAGCCGGCGTCGAGGCGCAGCCGCTGGCCCCGCGCGCGCTGGCGCAGACGGGCCGGGTCGGCGTCGCTGCCCTCGAGCAGGTCGGTGAGCAGGGCGCCGCCCAGGCGCTCCTCGGCCTCGTCGACGGACCGGGCGAAGAGCAGCACCAGCCCGGCGACGATCGCGCCGCGCTCCAGGGTGCGGCGCCCGGCCCGGTCGAGGTCGGGGCCGCCGTGCACCAGCACCGTGGCCAGGTGCTCCTGACCGGCCAGCGCCGGCGCCAGGTAGCCGCCGGCCACCGCCACCGAGTGCCCCGAGGCGACCGCCTCGGCGAGGGCGGCGCGGCTGGGCCCCGGCCCCGGAGCGGGGTCACCGGCCAGCACGTGGCCGTCGGCGTCGAGCACCGCGACCCGGCCGCCGCCGAGCACCTCCCCGAGCACGGCGACGACCTCGGCGAGGCTGCTGCGGTGCAGCAGCAGACCGGTGAGCTGGTCGTGCACGCGGGCCGCCTCCTCGACCGCGTCGGCCTGCTCGCGCAGCCGGGTGTTGGCCTCGTCGAGGTCGGCGAAGAGCCGCGCGTTCTCGAGCGCGACCGAGGCGTGGGCGGCGAACGAGGTCAGCAGCGAGACCTCCTCGGGCGGGAACGGGCGCACCGTGCGGTGGGTGGCCATCAGCGCCCCGATCACCCGGCCCTCGAGCACCAGCGGCACCCCCAGGATCGCCCGGATGCCCTCGTTCCCCACCGCGTCGTCGACGAAGCGGCGGTGCACGAAGCGCTCGTCGTGCTGGTAGTCGGAGGTGAAGTAGGGGGCGCCGGTCTGGGCGACCAGGCCCAGCAGACCGGTGCCCAGCGGGAGACGCAGGGTGCGGAACTCGGCCGACAGGGCACCGTCGGTGACCTTCATGAACGAGGCCCCCTCCGCCTCGTCGTTGAGGGACAGGTAGGTCATGTCGGCCTTGAGCAGCTGGCGCGCGCGCCGCACGATCGCGGCCAGGATGGTGTCGACGTCGCGGATCGCGGTGAGGTCGCCGGCGGTGTCGTAGAGGGCCGAGAGCTCGGCCTCGCGGGAGCGCTGGCGCGCGATCAGCTCGCGCAGGCGCAGCGCGACGTCGTACGCACGCCGGGTCTCGGGGTCGTCGCCGCCCGCCTCGACGAGGCGGTCGAACTCCTCGCGCGGCGCCTCGTCGTAGAGCAGGTCGAGCAGGGTGCGGGCCACCCGTGCATCATGCCGGAGGTTTGACCCCTCGCGGTGGCTGGGTAAAGGACGACTGGGCCTCGGGCCCAGCCTCCACTCACGCAGCCCGCATCTCGGGCGCGGGCTGCGTCGGAGCCAGGGTCAGAGCCAGGGTCAGGGTCAGCGTCAGAGGACCCCGCCGCCGTTGCCGTTCTTGTCGCAGGTCAGGGTCCGCACCGTCGCAGCGCTGGTCCAGGTCGAGCCCGGCGGACGAAGCGTCGTCGCCAGCGTCCAGGTGGTGTCCTCCTTCGCCACCCGCGTGGCGTCGAGCAGCACCACCGGGCCGGTCGCCGTGACCGTCGCGACGCCGGTCGCGCTCAGCGTCCACCCGTAGGTGGGCACGCCGGCTGCGAGGCCCGCGGACGGCGTGGCGGTCGCCGTGATCGTGATGCGCGGGCCCTCGCCCCCGGCCAGGGACCTGCTGCACTGCCAGGTCCCCGTCACGTTCGGTTGCGGCACCGTCCCCGTGGACACCTCCATCGAGCCCCCGACGGTCCGCGAGAACCCCGCGTGGGCGACCTGGGGCGCCACCAGCAGGGTGGCGGCCACGAGCAGCACCGTGACGACGCGCCGTACGCGGTCGAACGCGGACATATCTGCTCTCCTGTCGGGTACTTGTCGGGTGTGCACCGGAACAGGTCCTACTCTGTCGTCACCGGCTCAAGCCCCGACGTGCTTGACCGCAAGGTTTCCGCAAGCCCGTCGAGCCGCCCCCACGGCTCGAAGCCCAGGAGGAACGCGCCATGACCCAGGACGCCCCCGAGCGCCGAGCCCTGGTCGTCGAGGACGACGAGGACATCCGCTCGCTGATCGAGTTCACCCTCGGCACGCAGGGCTTCGCGGTGACCGCGGTCGACTCGGGGCCCAAGGCGATCGAGGTGGTGCGGGCGCAGGAGCCCGACCTGATCACCCTCGACCTGGGCCTGCCCGGCATCGACGGCATCGAGACCTGCCGGCGCCTGCGCGAGCTCACCGACGCCTACGTCGTGATGATCACCGGGCGCGACGACGAGATCGACCGGCTGCTGGGGCTCGAGACCGGCGCCGACGACTTCCTGACCAAGCCGTTCTCGGTGCGCGAGCTCAAGGCCCGCGTGAACGCGCTGTTCCGCCGTCCGCGCCGGGTCGAGCCGCGCGGGCTCGCCGCACCTGCGCTCGCCGCGCCGGGCGACCCCGTCGACGGGGCGACACCCCCTGAGCCTCCCCCCGCCCCCGCGCCGGCGCTGCCCGACCACGAGCTGCTCGAGCACGGCGTGCTGCGCGTCGACGTCGACGGGCGCCGGGCCTTCCACGGCGACACCGAGCTCACGCTCACCCGCACCGAGTTCGACCTGCTCACCGAGCTGATGCGCACCCCCGCGCGGGTCTGGACCCGCGAGGCGCTGCTGCGCTCGGTCTGGGGCACCGACTGGGCCACCGACACGCACCTGGTCGAGGTGCACGTCGGCAACCTGCGCCGCAAGATCGAGAACGGCCAGAAGGGCCTCAAGCTGATCCGCACGGTGCGGGGCGTCGGCTACCGGATGGAGACGTTGCCCGCCTAGGCCGACGGCCTCACGCTCAGCGTGCCTCGGCGGCGCGCTGGGTCGCGTCGAAGGTGAGATTGAGGGTGCCGCTGGCGCCCTGGAGGTTGTTGCCGGCCTCGCTCGGCAGCGTCAGGGTGAGCCGCAGGTTGGCGGAGGCACCGGTGCCGTTGAGGGCGCTCAGCACACCTGCCGGCAGCACCTGACCCGTCATCGTGACGGCACGCTGGCTCAGGACCGTGGTGCTGGTGCCCGAGCAGGTCATCGCCGAAGCGGCTGAGCCGGTGCCGGACTTGACCCAGGGCACGGTGCACTGGTCGACGGTGAGCTTGAGCCCGTTGGCGTCGCTCGCCAGCACCCCACCGCCGCTCACGCTGAGCGTGATCGACCCGAAGGCCTCGCTGCCCGACGCGCGGGTGAGCTGGACGGCGCGCTGGGCGGTGTCGCCCGGGAGCATGCCGCTCGCGGCGACGGCCAGGCCCTGGTTCTGGTCGGCCAGCCCGAGCACGATCCGACCCGCTGAGACCGACTCGGTCGCGGAGGTCGTGGAGGTGAAGGAGCCGTACGTGCCGAGGCCGGCGACCGCCGCCGCTCCGGCCACCAGCGCCACCGAGGCCGCGAGCCGGCTGCCGGCGCCGCTGCGGGCGCGGGTGGCGCGGCGGCGGGGGCTGGGGCGGCGGTGCGATCCGGGGCGGGTCATGAGGTGGCTCCAGGCGAGAGGCGGGGGGCTGGTGGGAGGAACTCTGCCGCCGCGGCTTCAAGCCGGGCGCAGGGAAGGCCGCGCCCAGGCGGTGGGTTTGCTCAAGGAAGACGCAAGGGGCGTCGGCGGCGGGCGGTCAGCTGGCGGTGAGTGCCAGGGCCTGGCAGGTCTGCCGCGCGGTGCCGGGCAGGCGTCGTACGGCGCGACGGGCCGCGACGGTGTCGGCGAGGCGCACGTGCTGCTCGACGTCGCCGGCCAGTGACGCGAGGGCGGTGGCGCCCATCGTGGTGGCGGAGGTGCGCAGGCTGAGCACGGCGTCCATCAGGTCGTCGTGGTCGTCGGCCTCGAGGGCTGCGACGACCCGCTCGACCCGGCCGGGGAGCATCTGTCGGTAGGTCCCGACGAGGCGCTGCACGAAGGCGGGGTCACCGAGGTCGGTGCCCAGCTGGGTGATCACAGCGGCGTCGAGGATGCTCATCGGTGGGGCTCCTTCGGCGGTCGCTGGCTGGGTTCTGGGTGCTGGGGTGAGGACGTGGGAGGTGTCGTGTGGCCGCCGCTCCCTCCGCGGCGGCCACACGCTGCTCGGCCCTGGTGTCCCCCCTGGGCCGGGCGCTGGGGGTCAGCGGGCCTCGGCGGCGCGCTGGGTGGCGTCGAAGACGAACTTCACGGTGTCGGTCTTGAGCTGGAAGTCGTTGTTCGCGGCCTGGGGCAGGGCCAGGGTGATGCGCAGGTTGGAGACCTTGGTCTCGCCGTTGAGGGTCTCGGTGACCTTGGCCAGGTCGCGGTTCGCAGCGATGACCGGCACCGAGGACAGCACCGAGGTCACCGGCCCGGCGCAGGTCATCCGCTTGGAGTCGGCGGCCTTGACCCACGGGGTGGCGCACTGGTCGATGCTCAGCTGCAGACCGTCCTTGGCGTTCGTGGTCAGGATCGAGGGGGCCGCGGCCGCCGAGGTCGTGCTCAGCGCCACCGACCCGAAGCCCTCGGTGGTCCCGGCCCGGGTCAGCTGCACCGCACGCTCCACGGTGTCACCGGGAACCAGGTTCACCGCCGCCACGTCCAGGCCCTGCGCGCCCTGGCCGGCCAGCTCGATCTTCGTCTCGCCCGAGGAGACCGCCTCGGCGGCGTCGGTCGAGGACGTGAACGAACCGAACGTGCCCAGACCAGCGACCGCGGTCGCACCGGCGACCAGGGCCACCGAGGCAGCGACGCGGGTCAGGGACTTGCGGGAGGAGGTGTTCGAGGCCATGAGGGGAGTCCTTGTCTGGAGCCGGCCAGCGGGCCGGTCGGGGTGATGAGCAGAACTCTGCGCCCCCCACCTCAAGCCACCACCCGGCAAAGTCCCGACGTTGCCTCAAGCAATCCGCAAGACCCCCCACCCACCCACAAGACACCCCGACCCGACCCCACTTCCCCACCCACCCGGCGCCACTTCCCCACCCACCCGGCGCCACTTCCCCACCGACCCGGCGCCACTTCCCCACCGAGCCGGCGCCACTTCCCCACCGACCCGGCGCTACTTCCCGCGACCCGGCCCGTTTGAACCAGCCGACCCGACACCCCCCACGCCGTACGCCGCACACACCAGGAACTCACGACAGCTCGCGCAGGAACTCACGACGACTCGCGGGACGGCCGACCCCGACCCGGCGCCAGTTCCCCACCGAGCCGGCGCCACTTCCCGCGAGCCGGCCCGTTCGAACCAGCCGGCTCGCGGCTCACGACGCCGACTCGCGCGGGAGCCCACCGGGTCACGACAGACAGCACCGCCCGGGACCTGGTCGGTCCCGGGCGGTGCTGTGTCGTGGGCGTTCGGCGGATGCCGCTCAGGCCTCGCCGGCGGGCTCGTCCTCGTCGTCGCTGGACCAGATGCGGCCCAGGCCGAGGAGGAGGACGGCGCCCAGGGCGCCGTACAGGATGACGTCGTTGACCACCGGGGTGCGCAGGGCGCGGATGACCGAGCCGACCTGGGGGATGACGGCCTGCACCTCCCACACGCTGTCGCCCTCGAGGGTCGCGAGCCAGGGGTCGACGTTGGGGTTGTTGTCACCCTTGGTGCGGACGGCGACCGAGCCGTCGTCGCCGCGGATGACCTCGGTGACGCGGTGCGTCTCGACGCGGTGGTCCTCGACCGGGATGTGGTAGGTGATCACGTCGCCGACCTCGACGTCGGCGGCGGGCCGCTCGGCGGTCACGACGACGTCGCCGACCATGATGCCGGGCTCCATCGACCCGGTGAGCATGGTGGCGGTGCGGTAGCCCAGCACGTGCGGGCCGACGGCGAAGAACAGGAAGAAGGCCAGGGCGACGACGACCAGCAGGGAGGTCACGACCCGGCCGAGGCCGCGCAGCACCCGCGCCGTACGACGTACGGGCCGCTGCGGCGCCGGGGCCGGGGCCGGGCGCCGCGGGTGACACCCGACGTGGCGCCGCGGTGCGGAGCGGGAACGCGCACCGTGGGGCCGGTGGCGCGGTGGCGACCGACGACCAGGGGGACGGCGGGGCTGCTCATCGATCCGGCTCCTGCAAGTGGTGGGGCGGGCGGTGGGTGAGGGAGGTGGTGCCGTGCGGCCGCCGCTCCCTCCGCGGCGGCCACACGTGGCCGGGCCGGCGAACCGGTCCGACCGATGAGCAGAACTCTGCTCCCCTCACCTCAAGCCACCCGTCGGGAGAACCCCGACGTTGCCTCAAGGAACTCGCAAGACGCGGCCCCTCAGCTCGTGGCGAACCACTGCGACAGCGCCGGGACCCGTCGCAGGACCACCTGGTCGAGGACCAGGACGGCGAGCAGCGAGAGCCCGAAGAGCGGCAGCAGCACCCCGAGGGCCACGACACCGACCAGCAGCGCCGGCGTGGCCCTGAGCGGCATCCGCCCCCGCGGCGCGCCCAGCGCGGCGGCGCCGCGCGGGCGACGGCGCCACCACATCAAGGGCCCGGTCACGCTCGTGAAGACCACCGCCAGGCACATCGCCGCCGCGCCCCAGAAGGACACCAGGCCCAGGCTGCGGCCCTCGTGCAGCCCGATGCCCTGCGAGACGACCTTCGCCAGCGCCGGGTAGTCGTCGTAGCCGTACGCCGCGACCACCTCGCCGTCGTACCGGTCGACGTGCAGGGTGCGCTCGTCGGACGGCGCGTCGAAGGCGTAGCCGATCACCGAGTAGACCCCCGGCTCGCTCGGGTCGGCGGCTGGGAGCGCGACCGTGAAGGGGTGGCGAAGCCCCTCGCGGTCGGCCTGGACGACAGCGGTGTCGAGGTTCGCGACCGAGCCCTCACCGTCCCCGGTCGAGGTCGGGACCTCCGAGCCGCCCAGCGCCCACGGGACGTCGGTGGCGTGGCTGTGCGGCAGCGACTCGTCGAGGCGCGAGGTCGGCTCGGAGACCGCTCCCGGGTCGGTCGACCACAGCGACGTGCCCCGGTCGGTGGCCAGCTCCTGCACCTTCGCGCCCCAGAAGCCGGTCCACGGCAGCCCCGAGACGAGCAGGAAGAGCAGCCCGACCCCGGCGACCAGGCCGACGCTCGCGTGCCGCGAGCGCAGCCGGGACCCCGGCTGGCCCTTCTCCCGGGAGCGGCGCCGGGCCTTGCGCCCCTTGACCACCAGGTAGTAGCCGGTCAGCGCCATCACCACCGCCCAGCAGGCGGCCAGCTCGATGACCAGGTCGCCGAGGCTGCCCGTCATCAGCTCGCCGTGCAGGCGCACCGCGACCCCCGAGAGTGTCGTGTCGGGGTCGAGCGCCCCGAGCACCTCGCCGGTGTAGGGGTCGACGTAGGCGTCGCGGGTGCTGCCGTCGTCGAGCGACATCGAGAAGCGGCTGCTGTGGTCGGCCTCGGCCGGCTCGGTCATCGAGACGACCGCGGCGTCGGGGTACGACGCCCGCACCGCCTCCAACTGGGTCTCCCAGGTCTTGGTGGTGGCCGCCGCCTGGGCGTCGGCCGGCACCTCGACCCGCATCAGGTCGGCGTGCAGCAGCGGCTCGAGCTGGAAGCGGAACAGGTAGATCAGCCCCGTGCCGGCCAGCAGCAGCAGGACGGGGGCGACCAGGAAGCTGGCGAAGAAGTGCCAGCGCCAGGCGGCGCGGAACAGGCCGGTCGCGCGGGCCGGACGGCGCTGCTGCTCAGGTCGTGCGGGGTCGCGCTCGGGCGCGTGGACATCGGTCATGCGGGTGCTCCTCGGGACAGCGCGCACCCTGGGTGCGCGCAGGACGGCCCGACCGGACGGGACCGGTCGGGCGGGGACGTCGTCTCCTGACCGCGTCGGGTCAGGCGAGGAGCGGGGCGGTCCGCGCCGGGCCAGGGCCCGGGCGAGCACCCGGTGGAACCGCGGCCGGGGCGGCAGCGGCGTACGACGCACGCGAGCGGCGCGGGCCACCGGTCGCGGCACCAGGAGGCCGACGAGGTCACCGAGCCGGGCCGCGACCGCGCGGCAGGCGAGCGCGACCAGGGTCCACAGGGCCCGCTCCCCCACCGCCAGCCAGAGGCCGACGAGCGCGGCGGCGGCCATGTGGGCCACCATCATCGGCGCGTGCGCGGCCAGGTCGTCGAGCAGGCCGCCGAGGGGCAGGCCGAGCGCGAGGTCGTGGCCGGCGGGCACGTGGTCGACGTAGGAGTCCATCAACGAGCCGGTACGACGGCCCTCGACGCTCGGCAGCGCCGAGGACGGCGCGGTGACGAGGCCGGGCGGCGCAGCGCTGGCCCCGGTCTCGCCGTGGTGGCCGCCGGCGAGGCTGAGCACGAGGTGCACCAGTCCCTGGCCGGCGACCAGGAGGGTGACGAGCCGGGTGGTGCTGGCGGGCCGGACCAGGAGCGCCAGGCTCGACGCGGTCGTGGCGACGACCAGCACGGCGAGCGCCGAGATCCCCGGCAGTAGGCCACCGCCGGTCACGTGGCCGGCGACCCCCAGGAAGAGCGTGACCGCAGACAGCAGCGCGCCGCGCAGGAGCAGCAGCGCGGGGTCGGTCCCCGGCGGTTCCTGGCGGCGCACGAGCGCATGATGACAGAGCCAGGCCCCGTGCGAGCACGGAACCTGGCTGTGGTGTCCCCCCGGGCCGGATGTCGGCGCCCCGGCCCGGGAGGAGCTCGGGTGGTGGCCCGGGTCAGCGGGCCTCGGCGGCGCGCTGGGTGGCGTCGAAGACGAACTTCACGGTGTCGGTCTTGAGCTGGAAGTCGTTGTTCGCGGCCTGGGGCAGGGCCAGGGTGATGCGCAGGTTGGAGACCTTGGTCTCGCCGTTGAGGGTCTCGGTGACCTTGGCCAGGTCGCGGTTCGCGGCGATCACCGGCACCGAGGACAGCACCGAGGTCACCGGCCCGGCGCAGGTCATCCGCTTGGAGTCGGCGGCCTTGACCCACGGGGTGGCGCACTGGTCGATGCTCAGCTGCAGACCGTCCTTGGCGTTCGTGGTCAGGATCGAGGGGGTCGCGGCCGCCGAGGTCGTGCTCAGCGCCACCGACCCGAAGCCCTCGGTGGTCCCGGCCCGGGTCAGCTGCACCGCACGCTCCACGGTGTCACCGGGGACCAGGTTCACCGCCGCCACGTCCAGGCCCTGCGCGCCCTGGCCGGCCAGCTCGATCTTCGTCTCACCCGAGGACACCACCTCGGCGGCGTCGGTCGAGGACGTGAACGAACCGAACGTGCCCAGACCAGCGACCGCGGTCGCACCGGCGACCAGGGCCACCGAGGCAGCAACGCGGGTCAGGGACTTGCGGGAGGAGGTGTTCGAGGCCATGAGGGGAGTCCTTGTCTGGAGCCGGCCAGCGGGCCGGTCGGGGTGATGAGCAGAACTCTGCGCCCCCCACCTCAAGCCACCACCCGGCAAAGACCCGACGTTGCCTCAAGCAATCCGCAAGACCCCCCACCCGACCCCACTTCCCCACCCACCCGGCGCCACTTCCCCACCCACCCGGCGCCACTTCCCCACCGACCCGGCGCCACTTCCCCACCGAGCCGGCGCCACTTCCCCACCGACCCGGCGCTACTTCCCGCGACCCGGCCCGTTTGAACCAGCCGACCCGACACCCACCACGCCGTACGCCGCACACACCAGGAACTCACGACGGCTCGCGCAGGAACTCACGACGGCTCGCGCCACAGCCGACCCCGACCCGGCACCACTTCCCCGCCGAGCCGGCGCCACTTCCCGCGACCCGGCCCGTTCGAACCAGCCGGCTCCACACCCACCACGCCGTACGCCGCACACACCAGGAACTCACGACGGCTCGCGGAGGAACTCACGACGGCTCGCGCAGGAACTCACGCCAGCTCGCGAGCCGGCCCGTTCGAACCAGCCGGGTCGCGTCAGTTCAGGGGGCGCATGGAGGCGGGGACACCGCCGCCGCGGTGCACCTCCTCGACCAGCTCCTGGAGGGCGGTGAGGGCGACGCGCTGGGGCATCGGACCGTAGGAGACACGGGCGACGCCGAGCTCCTCGAGGCGGTCGAGGGAGGGGTTGCCGGGCACGCCGATCATGGTCAGGCGCTGGGGGCCGAAGGCGTCGACGAGGGCGACGACCTCCTCCTCGCTCAGCCTGCCCGGCACGAACACGGCCGGCGCGCCGACGTCCAGGAAGGCCTTCCCGCGCTCGATCGCGTCGCCGAGCACCGCCCCGCGGTCGCGGTCGCCGGCGCGCAGGAAGGCGTCGGTGCGGGCGTTGAGCACGAAGTCGATGCCCTCGTCGTCGGCGGCGGCCATCACGTCCTCCATCATCGTGGCGGCGTCGACGAGGGGGCGCATCTGGTCCTCGAGGTTGGCGCCGACGATGCCGACCCCGATCGCCTTGCGCACGGTCTCGACGGGGTGGCCGTAGCCGGCCTCGAGGTCGGCGCTGACCGGCAGGTCGGTGGCCGCGGCGATGCGGCCGCACGCCTCGATCATCAGGTCCACCGGGATGTGCTCGCCGTCCTCGTAGCCGTAGGAGGCGGCGATCGAGTGGCTGGCCGTGGCCAGCGCGGTGGTGCCGATCCCGTCGGCGACGACGCGGGCGCTGATCACGTCCCACACGTTGACGACGGTGAGCAGCGTCGGGTCGCGGTGCAGCCCGAGCAGGTGCGTGGCCTTGTCCTGGAGTGCGCTCATCACGACACCCTAGGGCGCCCGCCCGCCGGGGTCGACCACCCGGCGCGGGAGCCGCCGAGGGCCGGCCTCACGAGGCGTGCGGGTGCTCCTGGTGGCGCACCTCGGCGTCCGGTCCGGGGTAGACCAGCGACTCGTGGTTGGTGTCGGACCACCGCACCAGGTACGGCGGCGAGCCGTCGTCGTGGCGCACCTCCACCACCACACCCTCGCGCTCCTTGGCCCCCACGTGCGCGCTGTGCACGACCAACCGGTCCCCGACCGCTGCGTGCATCGTCCTCACCTCGCCGTCCCGACAGACCGTCGCCACCCTGGTCCGCCAGCGTGGCCACCACCAGCATGGCCACGACCGCGCCCGCGCCTCCACGGACGAAGGTCCCACCCAGGCGTGGACGAAGGTCCCGGAGCGGTGCCTACTCCCAGAAGACCCGCTCGACGACGGCGTGCGCCAGCCGGGTCATCCGCAGGTGGTCGTCGACCATCTGCTCGGAGGTGCCCTCGGGGTAGCCCAGGATCGCCGCCACCGCCGCCCGCTCGCGCAGGTCGGAGGGGAGCTGGTCGCTGGGGGTGCCGCGCACCAGCGTCACCGCGTTGCGGGTGCGGCTGACGCGCCGCCAGGCCTGGGCCAGCAGCGAGGCGTCCTCGCTGGCCAGCAGACCCGCCTCCTCGGCGGCCGCCAGCGCCGGCAGGGTCCGCGAGGTGCGCAGGCCGGGCACCTGCCCGGCGTAGCGCAGCTGCAGCAGCTGCACGGTCCACTCGATGTCGGCCAGGCCGCCGCGGCCCAGCTTGAGATGGGTCTTGCGGTCGGCCCCGCGCGGCAGCCGCTCCTGGTCGACGCGGGCCTTGATGCGGCGCACCTCGATCACGTCGTCGTCGCCGATGCCCCGCTCGGGGTAGCGCAGCGGGTCGATGAGGTCCTCGAAGCGCCGGCGCAGGTCGAGGTCGCCGACGACGGCGTCGGCGCGCAGCAGCGCCTGCGCCTCCCACACCACCGACCACTTCTCGTAGTAGGCGGCGTACGAGTCGAGGGTGCGCACCAGCGCGCCCTGCTTGCCCTCGGGGCGCAGGTCGGCGTCGACCAGCAGCGCCGGGTCGGAGCCGGGCAGCGCGAGCAGCCGGCGCAGCTCGTTGGCCACCGCCTGGGCGTACGTCGCCGCCTCGTGGCCGTCGGCCCCGCCGACGGGCTCGTGGACGAACAGCACGTCGGCGTCGGAGCCGTAGGACAGCTCGAAGCCGCCGTAGCGCCCCATCGCCACCATCGCCATCCGGGTCGGCGCCTGCTCCAGGCCCTTCGAGCGGCGCACCGACTCCCCCACGACCTCGAGGGTCACCTCGAGGGTGGCGTCGGTGAGCCGGGACAGCCCGGCCCCGACGTCCTCGACGTCGGTGAGCCCGAGCAGGTCGCCGGAGGCGATGCGGAACAGCTCGCGCCGGCGCACCGCCCGCACCGCCCGCACCGCCTTCTCGACGTCGTCGCGGCGCGCCGCGGCCGCCCGCATCTCGGCGGTCAGCGACTCGGCGTCCAGCGGGGCCAGCGACTGCCCGAGCATCCGCACCCCCTGCGGCTCGCGCTCGAGCAGGCTGGTGGCGTAGCGCGAGGTGGAGAGCACCCGCGCGAGACGCTGGGCGACCTGGCCCTCGTCGCGCAGCGTGGTGAGGTACCACGGGGTCTCCCCGAGCGCCTCGGAGATGCGTCGGAAGCCGAAGAGCCCGGCGTCGGGGTCGGGCCCGTCGGCGAACCACTCCAGCAGCACCGGCAGCAGCGTGCGCTGGATGTTGGCCGAGCGGGTCACGCCGCTGGTCAGCGCCTCGAGGTGGCGCAGCGCGGCGCGCGGGTCGGCGTACCCCAGCGCGGCGAGGCGGTCGCGCGCGGCGTCGGCCGAGAGCCGGGCCTGGTCGCCGGGCAGCTGGGCCACCGCGGCCAGCAGCGGGCGGTAGAAGAGCTTCTGGTGCAGCCGGCGCACCTCGCGGCGGTGGTGCTCGAGCTCCTTGTGCAGCCCGTCGACGGCGTTCTTGAGGTGGCCCATGCTGCGCCCCAGCCGGCGCAGCGCGTCGGGGTCGTCGGGGATCACGTGGGTGCGCCGCAGCCGGTGCAGCTGCATGCGGTGCTCGAGGGTGCGCAGGAACGCGTAGGCGTCGTGCAGCTGCTCGCCGTCCTCGCGGCCGATGTAGCCGCCGCGGGTCAGGTCGGCCAGGGCGCTGAGGGTCGTGGGGGCGCGGATCGTCTCGTCGGCGCGCCCGTGCACCATCTGCAGCAGCTGGACGGCGAACTCGACGTCGCGCAGCCCGCCGGCTCCGAGCTTGAGCTGGCGCTCGGCCTCCTTGCTGGGGATGTGGTCGAGCACGCGGCGGCGCATCGCCTGGGTGTCCTCGACGAACCCGTCGCGCTCCGCGGCGCTCCAGACCATCGGCGCGACCATGTCGACGTACTCGCGGCCCAGCTCGGCGTCGCCGGCCACCGGGCGGGCCTTGAGCAGCGCCTGGAACTCCCAGGTCTTGGCCCACTTCTCGTAGTAGCCCTGGTGGCTGGCCAGGGTGCGCACCAGCGGGCCCGACTTGCCCTCGGGGCGCAGGTTGGCGTCGACGGGCCAGATCTCGCCCTCGCCGGTCGGCTCGGAGCAGATCCGCATCAGGTGGGCGGCCAGCTGGGAGGCCGCCCGGTTGGCGGCGTGGTCGTCGGCGCCGTCGGCCGGCTCGTAGACGAAGATGACGTCGACGTCGGAGACGTAGTTGAGCTCGTGGGCGCCGCACTTGCCCATCGCCACGACCGCCAGCCGCGCCAGGTCGGCCTTCTCCCCCAGCCGCTGGCGCGCGATGGCCAGCCCCGCCTCCAGGGTCGCGGCCGCGAGGTCGGAGAGCTCGGCGGCCACGTCGTCGACGCCGACCCCGTGGGCCAGGTCGCGCGCGGCCAGGCGCAGCAGCACCCGGCGGTACTCCACGCGCAGCACGTCGACCAGCGCCGCGTCGTCGCCCTCGGCGACCGGCGCGGGCTCGCCCGGGTCGGCCCCGACCGCGCGCAGCATCGCCTCGCGCACGGCGTACGCCGCCGGGCGGCTGCACTCGAGCGTGTCGTCGTCGAGCTCGCGCCACTGGTCGGGGTGGCGCACCAGGTGGTCGCTGAGCGCCTCGCTGGCCCCCAGCACCGCGAGCAGCCGGCTGGCGGTGCCCTCGTCGGCCAGCAGCCGCTCGAGCAGCTCCTCGGCCCCGCCGGGCCCCTCGGGCAGGGCCTCCAGGAGCCGCACCAGACCGGCGACGGCGTGGTCGGGGTCGGCGGTGCGCGCCAGCAGCGGCAACAGCTCGTCGGCGGCGGCACCGACCTCCCCGAGCCGCTCCAGCGACCCCTCGGCGTCGCTGAAGCCGAGCCGCAGGAGCTGGCCCTTGGTGGTCGCCACCCGGCTCACCGGAGCGCTCGCTCCCCGGCCAGCCGCGCGAAGGACAGCGCGAGGGGGCGCCAGGCCTCGTCGAGCTCGGGACGGGCCGCGTCGACGCGGGCGACCTCGGCCGCGGTGTCGACGCCGGGCGCGGGCTTGTCGTCGGAGGCCGCCCAGCGGGCCACCACGGCGGCGTCGACCTCGGGGTGCAGCTGCACGCCCCAGGCAGCCGGCGCGTGGCGCACCACCTCGGCGTCGCCCTGGGGCGTGCTGGCCAGCAGCAGCGCCCCCGGCGGCAGCACGGTGACCACGTCGTTGTTCCAGTGCACCCCGCGCCGCGGGGTGGCCAGGGCCCCCACCAGCGGGTCGTCGGCGGCTGCGTCGCTCCACTCGACCGGCACCAGCCCGACCGTGCGACCGCGCGGGTTGACCTCGACCCGACCACCCAGCGCCGAGGCGAGCAGCTGGTGGCCCAGGCAGATGCCCAGGGTCGGCACCTCGGCGCCCACCGCGTCGCGCAGCAGCTGCTTGGTCGGGGCCAGCCAGGCGTGCGCGGACTCCTCCTCGGCGCCCATCGAGCCGCCCAGCACCAGCAGCGCGTCGTACGCCGCGGGGTCGCCGGGCAGCGCGTAGCCGGCGTAGGGCCGGCGCACGTCGAGCTCGCACCCGGCCTCGGCCAGCCACCCGCCGACCAGGGCCGGCGGGCAGTCGTCCTCGTGCTGGACCACCAGCACCCGGGCCACGCGGGGCACGCTCAGAGGACCGGCAGCATGCGGTCGCGCTCGAAGGCCGAGACCTGGCCGCGGTACTCGTCCCACTCGGCGCGCTTGTTGCGCAGGAAGAAGTCGAAGACCTGCTCGCCCAGGGTCTCGGCCAGCAGCTCGGAGTCCTCGGCGACGCTGATCGCGTCGTTGAGGTTCTTGGGCAGCGGCTTGATGCCGAGGCTGGTGCGCTCGCGCTCGGTCAGCGACCACACGTCGTCCTCGGCCTCGCGGGGCAGCTCGTAGCCCTCCTCGATGCCCTTCATGCCCGCGGCCAGGACCGCGGCGTAGGCGAGGTAGGGGTTGCAGGCGGCGTCGATGGTGCGCAGCTCGACACGCGTCGACTGGCCCTTGAGCGGCTTGTACATCGGCACCCGGATCATCGCCGAGCGGTTGTTGTGGCCCCAGCAGATGTAGGAGGGCGCCTCGCCGCCGAACATCATCCGCTTGTAGGAGTTGACCCACTGGTTGGTGACCACGGAGATCTCCGGGGCGTGGTGCAGGACGCCGGCGATGAAGCGGCGCCCGGTGGTGGAGAGCTGGTACTGCGCGCCGGCCTCGTAGAAGGCGTTCTCGTCGCCCTCGAAGAGGCTCAGGTGGGTGTGCATGCCCGAGCCGGGGTGGGTGGTGAACGGCTTGGGCATGAAGCTGGCCCAGATGCCCTGGCTCAGCGCCACCTCCCGGATCACGGTGCGGAAGGTCATGATGTTGTCGGCCGTGGTCAGCGCGTCGGCGTAGCGCAGGTCGATCTCCTGCTGGCCCGGGCCGGCCTCGTGGTGGCTGAACTCCACCGAGATGCCCATCTGCTCGAGCATCGTGATCGCCTCGCGGCGGAAGTCGGCGCCCTCGGACTGCGCGGTGTGGTCGAAGTAGCCGGTGCGGTCGACCGGCACCGGCTCGTCACCGGCGCCCGGCAGGCCCTTGAAGAGGTAGAACTCGATCTCGGGGTGGGTGTAGAAGGAGAAGCCCTGCTCGGCGGCCTTGCCCAGGGTGCGCTTGAGCACGTGGCGGGGGTCGGCGTACGACGGGGTGCCGTCGGGCATCTCGATGTCGCAGAACATCCGCGCCGTCGAGGGGCCCTCCTCGCGCCACGGCAGGATCTGGAACGTCGACGGGTCGGGCTTGGCCAGCATGTCGGCCTCGAAGACCCGCGCGAAGCCCTCGATCGCGGAGCCGTCGAACCCGATGCCCTCGTCGAAGGCGTTCTCGAGCTCGGCCGGGGCGACCGCCACCGACTTCAACGACCCCAGCACGTCGGTGAACCACAACCGCACGAACCGGACGTCGCGCTCCTCGAGAGCGCGGAGAACGAAGTCTTCCTGCTTGCCCATGGCCAGAGCCTAGTGGTGGGCGCCCCCGGCCGGTCGGAGGGTCTCACCCGGGTCTCACCGGCACACGGTGACGTCCTGCGAGCCGAGGACCCCCTCGTGGGCGCGGCGCATCGGCGAGAGCCACGGCGTCGTGGTCTCCAGGTGCGCCAGGGTGCCGGCCACCGGGCCGTGCACGCCCGGCACCTGCACGCGTCGTACGACGACGGGCAGGGTGACCTTGTCGCGCGAGGTGCCCTCGAAGCAGCCGCTGGCCCGGTTCTTGGTGCGCGCGACGTCGGTGTCGACCCGCTCGCCCGCACCCAGGCCGGCGTAGCGGAAGACGACCGAGGTGTCGTAGCCGGTGTGGCCCTCCCAGGGGGCGCGGACCACGACCTGCATGCCGGGGGTGCGCGAGTGCGGCACCGCGAAGGCGACCCTGCCGTCGCGCACCCGCTTCTCCAGCGAGGCCCACAGCCGCGGCTCGGCCGGGTCGTCGGTGGCGAGGCCGGAGTAGACCTGCACGCGGCAGCCGCGGCAGTCGTCCATGGGGAGCACGACGCGGGTGGTGCCGGCCTGGGGGTCGGACCGGCTGCCGGCCTGGGTGCCGGCGGCGACGCCGCTGGTGAGGCCGGCGGTGAGGCCGGCGGTGACGGTGGTGAGGGTCGCCAGGGTGGCGAGGGTGGAGCGACGCACGGGGTGCCTCCTGCGGGCGGTGGGTGCTGCGGGTGGATGGTCGTCTGCTCTACGCCCGGCGGCGGCGCGCGGTTGCACGACGTCGCGCCGCCACTGCTGGTCTGGACCACCTGTCGCGGCGCCTGCGTCGTGGTTTGCCGCCGCTCCCCGCGGGCACCAGACCTGCGGGGGTCGGCGCGCGCCCGCGCGCCCGTGCGGCTCCCGCGCCCGCCCGCCGTCGACAGCGACCAGGAGCCCCGTGAGCGCCACCGTCGACCACGCCGCGCCCTCCGGCGCGGAGCGCTCGGCTGCCACGCTGCTGGCCCCGCACGACCTGGTCGGCGACCCCGCCGTCGTCGCGGCCTGGGGCCGGCTCGCCGCCTCGGCCCGCCACGCCAACCCCTTCCTCGGCCCCGCGGTGCTGCTGCCCGCGCTGCGCCACCTGGCGGGGGGCGACGACGTACGCCTGCTGACCGTGGGGGCGCCCGGGCGCCTCGACCTGCTCCTCCCCGTGGCCGCGCACCAGCGGGTGCGGCGAACACCGGTGCGGGCGAGCGTCGCCTGGGCGCACACCCACCACTTCCTGGGTACGCCGCTCGTCTCCCCCACGCTCGACCAGCGGGGCTGGCGGGCGGCGCTCGCAGCGGTTGCGACCGCCGGCGACGCCTGGTTCCTGCTGCCCCACACCGACCTCGACGTGGTGCGCGAGGTGGAGTCGGCCGCCGCTGCGTCGGGGCTGCTGACCCGGCGCCTGGAGGAGCAGACCCGTCCGGTCACCCACCGCCGCGAGCGCGACGACTACGCCGAGCGGCGCCTGAGCGGCCGGCGGCGCAAGGAGCTGCGCCGGGTGCGCCGACGGCTCGAGGAGGACCTCGGCGGCGGGCTGGCGCTGGTCGACCTCGCCGACGGCGCCTCGCCGTCGGACCTCGAGGCCGCGCTCGCGCAGTTCCTGGCCCTCGAGGCCTCCGGCTGGAAGGGCGCCGACGGCGGCGCGATGGCCGCGCGACCCGCCGAGCGGGCGTTCTTCCTCGAGGCCTGCCGCGCGCTGGCCGCCGAGGGGCGCCTGGAGCTGCTGGCCCTGCGCGGCCGGACGGGCGGGGCCGCCGCGATGGCGGTGGTGCTGCGCGACGGCGCGACCCAGTTCACCTTCAAGATCGCCTACGACGAGCAGCACGCCGCGCGCTCCCCCGGGCTGCTGCTCTACCTCGACCAGCTCTCGCTCTTCCACGCCTCGGGCGCCTCGCTCGTCGACACCTGCGCGGCCCCCGACCACCCGATGGCCCGACGCCTGCACGGCGACGACCGGACCCTGGTCACCCTGGCCGTCGGCCTCGGCCCGCGTCGCGGCGCGCCGGCGGTGCGCTGGGCGCAGACCACCACCAGGACCGCCGCGGCCGTGCGCCGCCACCGCCGCCCACCCGCCCCACGAGAGGACCACCCATGAGCGACCTGCTGCACCTCGACGAGCAGTCCGTGCGCGCCCTGCGCACCGCCGGCGAGACCGGCGAGCCGCAGGAGGTGACCCACGCACTGCGCTCGCACGACCTGCTGACCCTCGAGGCGCTGGCCGACCTCGCGGTCTCGCTGCCCGCCGACAGCATCGAGCACAACGTCGGCGCACTGCCCGACGTCGTCGCCGACGGCCGCGCCCCCACCCTCGACCTCGAGCTGCGCGAGATGATCCTGGGCCTGGAGACCAACGGCGCGTGGTGCGTGGTCAAGAACGTCGAGCAGGACCCGCGCTACAGCGCGCTGCTCGACTCCTGCCTCGACGAGATCGAGGACCTGGTCTCCGGGCCGGGGCGGGCCTACCACCGCGAGGGGTTCGTCTTCCTCTCCGCGCCCGGCTCGATGACCCCCTCGCACATCGACCCCGAGCACAACGTGCTGCTGCAGGTGCAGGGCACCAAGACGATGGTCACCGGCCGCTGGGCCAGCCCCGAGGCCCGCGCCGACGAGGCCGAGCGCCTGGTGGGTGGCGGGCACCGCAACCTCGACCACGACGTCCAGGAGCCGGTCGAGCACCACCTGCAGCCCGGCGACGGCATCTACGTGCCGCCGTACACCCAGCACAAGGTCGTCAACGGCCCGGCGCTGTCGATCTCGCTGTCGGTCACCTGGCGCAGCCGCGCCCTCGCCGACGAGGCCCGGGTGCTGCGCGCCAACTCCTACCTGCGCCGCGCCGGGCTCACCCCCACCGCCCCCGGCACCCGCCCCGGCGCCGACCGCGCCAAGGCGACCGCCATCTCCGCGGCCGAGCGCGCCAAGGCCGCCGTACGCCGCCGCTGACCAGGCCCAAACCTCGCGCCGACCCGGCGCATACTTCGCGCCCACCCGGCGCATATCTCTCGCCGACCCGGCGCCGACCTGCACCCGGCCCGGACCCGGGAGATCCTGGCCGGGTCGCCGCGACATTTGCGCCGGGTCGGTGCGACATTTGCGCCGGGTCAGTGCGAGATCTGCGCCGGGTCAGGTGCGGGGGACGTTCGCCTCGATCTCGGCCAGCCAGGCGGTGGGGGCGGCGTCGGAGGGCATCCGCCAGTCACCGCGGGGCGACATCGTGCCGCCAGCGCTGACCTTCGGGCCGTTCGGCAGCGCGGAGCGCTTGAACTGGCTGGCGAAGAAGCGCCGCACGAACACCTCGAGCCACCCGCGGATCGTGGCCAGGTCGTAGGCGCCGCGCTTGTCCTCGGGGAAGCCCGGCGGCCACTCTCCTGCCTCCGCGTCGCGCCACGCGTGCCAGGCCAGGAACGCGATCTTGCTGGGCCGGTAGCCACGTCGCAGCACGTGGTAGAGCGTGAAGTCCTGCAGCGAGTAGGGCCCGACGGTGTCCTCGGTGCGCTGCTCGGGCTCGTCCTCGGTGGCCGGGATCAGCTCGGGGGTGATCTCGAGCTCGAGGATCTCGCGCAGCACGTCGTTGGTCTCGGCCTCGAACTGCTCGCTGTCCGCGACCCAGCGGATCAGGTGCTGCACCAGCGTCTTGGGCACCCCGGCGTTGACGTTGTAGTGCGACATCTGGTCGCCGACGCCGTACGTGCACCAGCCCAGCGCCAGCTCGGAGAGGTCACCGGTGCCGACGACCAGGCCGCCGCGGTGGTTGGCCAGGCGGAAGAGGTAGTCGTAGCGCAGCCCCGCCTGGACGTTCTCGAAGGTGACGTCGTAGACCTGCTCGCCCTCGGAGTAGGGGTGGTCGAGGTCGTCGAGCATCTGCTCGGCGGCCGGGCGGATGTCGATCTCCTCGAACGAGACCCCCAGCGACCCGCACAGCCGGGTGGCGTAGTCCTTGGTCTCGCTGCCGGTCGCGAAGCCGGGCATCGTGAAGGCGAGGATGTCGCTGCGCGGGCGGCCGGCGCGGTCCATCGCCTTCGCGGCGACGATCAGCGCGTGGGTGGAGTCGAGGCCGCCGCTGACCCCGATGACGACCTTGGGCTGCCAGCGCTCGCTGCTCATCGCCAGCATCCGCTGCTCGAGGCCGTAGACCTGGATGTTGTAGGCCTCGTAGCAGTCCAGCGCGAGCCGCTCGGGGTCGTCGGGCACGAACGGGAAGCGGTCGACCTTCCTCCGCAGCCCGAGGTCGCCCGAGGGCGGCGCCAGCTCGAAGCGCACGGTGCGGAAGCCGGCGCTGCGCTCGGCGTGGGTGCGCCGGTTGTCGTCGAAGGTGCCCATCCGCAGCCGCTCCTGGCGCAGGTGGTCGAGGTCGACGTCGGCGACGACGTGGTGGGCGCCGTCGACGAACCGCTCCCCCTCGGCCAGCACCTCGCCGACCTCGTAGATCATCGTCTGCCCGTCCCACGACAGGTCGGTCGACGACTCGCCCTGGCCGGCGGCCGCATAGACGTACGCCGCGTTGCAGCGGTGCGAGGCCGAGCGCACCAGCAGCCGCCGGTCCTCGGCGCGGGCCACTGTGATCGGGCTGCCCGAGAGGTTGGCCAGCACCGTGGCCCCCGCCAGGGCGGCCTCGGCCGACGGCGGCACCGGCACCCACATGTCCTCGCAGACCTCGACGTGCAGCACCAGCCCCGGCACGTCCACGGCGTCGAAGAGCAGGTCGGGCCCGAACGGCACCGAGCGGCCCGCCACGGTGACGGTGCCGCCGCGGCGGTCGTCGCCGGGCGCGAAGTGCCGGCGCTCGTAGAACTCGCGGTAGGTCGGCAGGTACGACTTCGGCGACACGCCGAGCACCTCGCCGCGGTGCACCACGACCGCGCAGTTGAGCACCCGGCCGTCGACGACCAGCGGCGCCCCGACCACCAGCACCGGGGTCAGCTCGGCGGAGCCGGCGACCACCGTGGCGACGGCCTCGTCGACGGCGTCGAGCAGCACGTCCTGCAGCAGCAGGTCCTCGATCGAGTAGCCGGAGAGGCACAGCTCGGGGAAGACCGCGACCGCGACCCCGTCGTCGTGGCAGAGCCGGGCCTGCTCGAGCACCCGCTCGGCGTTGGTGGCGGGGTCGGCGATCGCCACCGGCAGCGTGCAGGCCGCGACCCGGGCGAATCCGTGCGCGTAGGCGTTGTAGAAGTCCACGGCACGCAGTGTGTCAGCCGCCCGGCCCGGCCGGGACGACCAGCCGGGTGGTCCCGGCGGGCCGGGCCCGCCGGCCGGCGGGAGGGCTCAGTCGGGGTAGCCGTCGGGGTTCTGCGACTGCCAGCGCCAGGTGTCGGCGCACATCTCGTCGACGGTCCTGACGGTGCGCCACCCGAGCTCGGCGTTGGCCTTCGAGGGGTCGGCGTACGACGCCGCCACGTCGCCGGCGCGCCGCGCCACGACCTCGTACGGCAGCTCGCGGCCCACGGCGCGCTCGAAGGCGTGCAGCAGCTCGAGCACGCTGGTGCCGCGCCCCGAGCCGAGGTTCCAGGTGCTGACCGGCTCGGTGGTGCGCCCGAGGGCCTCGAGCGCGGCGACGTGGCCGGCGGCGAGGTCCTCGACATGGATGTAGTCACGCACCCCGGTGCCGTCGACGGTGTCGTAGTCGTCGCCGAAGACCTGCAGCTTCTCGCGCCGGCCCACCGCCACCTGGGCGATGTAGGGCATCAGGTTGTTGGGCACGTCGCTGGGGTCCTCGCCGATCGTGCCGGAGGGGTGCGCGCCGACGGGGTTGAAGTAGCGCAGCAGCGCGAAGCGCGACTCGGGGTCGGCGGCGGCGATGTCGGAGAGGATCTGCTCCTGCATCACCTTGGTCCAGCCGTAGGGGTTGGTCGCGAAGGTGGGGCGGTCCTCGGTGGCGCCGGCCTGGTCGGTGCCGTAGACGGTGGCGCTGGAGGAGAAGACCAGCTTGTGCACGCCGTGGCGCTGCATCGCGCGCACCAGCGAGAAGGTCGAGCCGAGGTTGTTCTCGTAGTAGTCCAGCGGCTTGGCCACGCTCTCGCCGACGGCCTTGTAGCCCGCGAAGTGGATGACCGCGTCGATCTCCTCGGTCGCGAAGAGGTGCGCGGTCTTGTCGACGTCGGTGAGGTCGAAGGCGTGCACGGGGATGTGGCGCCCCGACAGCGCCTCCAGCCGGCCCACCACGGTGGGCTTGGCGTTGGAGAAATCGTCGACGACCAGGATGTCGTGACCGGCCTCGACGAGGGCGAGGACCGTGTGAGAACCGATGTAGCCGGCACCGCCGGAGACCAGGACGCGCATGGGCGCAACCTAACCCGCGCCCGGCCCGGACGCCCAGACCGGCGCCGCCCGCTCACCCCTGCGGCGTACGCCGTCGCCGCGCCGCCGCCGCGGCGCGGCGCGTGAGCAGCACCACATCGGCCCCGGCGTGCCCCCGGGCCTAGCCTGGGGGCAGTCCGTGGACTCCAGCAGGGAGCCGCGAGATGCACCACGAGGAGCTCGGCCATGAGCGAAGAGACCGCCCCCTACGGCAGCGGCACCCCCGCGCCCGCCTCCGCCGCGCAGGCCCCCGTCAAGCGGGTGCGCACCCACCACCTGCGCGAGATGAAGGAGCGCGGCGACAAGATCACGATGCTGACGGCGTACGACATGTTCACCGCCGCCACCTTCGACGAGGCCGGCATCGACCTGCTGCTGGTCGGCGACTCCGCCTCCAACAACGTGCTCGGCAACGAGACCAGCCTGCCGGTCACCGTCGACGAGCTGCTGCCGCTGACCCGCGCGGTCGCCGGCGCGGCGCGCCGCGCGATGGTCGTGGGCGACCTGCCCTTCGGCAGCTACCAGGCCTCGCCCGAGCAGGGCTACCTCACCGCGGTGCGGTTCATGAAGGAGGCCGGCGCGCACTGCGTGAAGCTCGAGGGCGGCGTCGAGATGGTGCCGGTGATCGAGAAGCTCACCCGCGGTGGCATCCCGGTGATGGCCCACATCGGCTTCACCCCGCAGTCCGAGCACACCCTGGGCGGCTACCGGGTGCAGGGCCGCGGCGAGGCGGCCGAGCGGGTGCGCCGCGACGCGCAGGCGGTGCAGGAGGCCGGCGCCTTCGCGGTGGTGATGGAGATGGTGCCCGGCGACGTGGCGGCCCAGATCAGCCGTGAGCTCGACATCCCCACCATCGGCATCGGCGCCGGGGCCGGCTGCGACGGCCAGGTGCTGGTCTGGCAGGACGCCTTCGGGCTGCGCACCGGGCGGATGGCGCGCTTCGTCAAGCAGTACGCCGACGTGCACAGCGTGCTGCTCGAGGGCGCCCGCGCCTACGCCGAGGACGTCAAGGGCGGCACCTTCCCCGGGCCCGAGCACACCTTCTGACCGGCGCCGGGCGCCCGGGGGGGCCTTCTCAGGTTCCCCTCAACCGGGTGCCCGATGCTGGCCGACCACCTCGACCAGGAGCCCCGTTGGACACCCAGACCCTGCTCAACCTCGGCCTCGTGCTGCTCTTCGTCGTGGTAGGGGGTGTCTTCGCCGGCACCGAGATCGCGCTGGTCTCGCTGCGCGAGTCGCAGCTCGACCAGCTCGAGCGCAAGGGCGGGCGCGGCGCCCGCGTGGCCGCGGTCGCGCGCGACCCCAACCGGTTCCTGGCCGCGGTGCAGATCGGCGTCACGGTCGCCGGCTTCTTCTCCGCGGCGTACGGCGCCTCCACGCTCGCGCCCGACTTCGCGCCCGCGCTGGTGGCGCTGGGGCTGCCGACGGGGGCGGCCGACACGGTCTCGCTGATCGCGCTGACCCTGGCGATCGCCTACGCCTCGCTGGTGCTGGGCGAGCTGGTGCCCAAGCGGATGGCGCTGCAGCGCAGCGCGGGGGTGGCGCTGCTGGTGGGCCCGCCCCTCGACCGCTTCGCCACGCTGATGCGACCGGTCGTGTGGTTCCTGTCGGCCTCGACGAACGCGGTGGTGCGGCTGCTCGGCGGCGACCCGCACGCCGCGTCCGAGGAGATGTCCGACGAGGAGCTGCGCTACCTCGTCGACCAGCACGAGGGCCTGGAGCCCGCGGAGCGGCAGATCCTCGTCGACGTCTTCGACGCCGGCGACCGCACCCTGCGCGAGGTGATGCGGCCGCGCGGCGACGTGGTGGTGCTGCCTGCCGCGGCCCGCATCGAGGAGGCGCTCGCCACGGTGCTGGCCCACCCGTTCTCGCGCTACCCGGTGGTGGGCCGCGGCCCCGACGACGTGCGCGGCTTCCTGCACGTGCGCGACCTGCTGGGCGCCGACCCGCAGGCGCGGGTCTCCTCGCTGGCCCGCGAGATCGTCTTCCTGCCCGGCACCAACAAGGTGCTGCCGACGCTGACGTGGCTGCGCGACCACCGCACCCACATCGCCGTGGTCGTCGACGAGTACGGCGGCACCGACGGCATCGTCACCCTCGAGGACCTCGTGGAGGAGCTCGTCGGGGAGATCCACGACGAGTACGACGTGCCGCTCACCGCGGCGCGGGCCGGCACCGCCGGGGCCGACCCCGCGCTCGACGCGGGGCTGAGCATCGAGGACTTCGGTGCCGCGACCGGCCTGGTGCTCCCCGACGGTCCCTACGAGACCGCGGCCGGCCTGGTGCTGCACCAGCTGGGCCGGGTCGCCCACGTCGGCGACCGGGTGCGGCTGGCCGACGCCGAGCTGGTCGTGGTGCGGGTCGAGGGGCACCGGATCACCCGCCTCGAGGTGCACCCCGTCCCGCAGGCCGAGCAGGAGTGAGCCGAGCGGTCACTTCTGCACCATCGACCGGTCACTCCCGCACCATCGACCAGTCAGCGAGTCCTGGGTGACGGGTCGGCGCACGCGGGGATCAGTCCCAGTCGAGCCAGATCCCGCCGGGGACCACCACGAGGAACCAGGTCACCGCGGAGACCACCGCCACCCACGGCACCCAGCGCGGGTGCAGGGTGAACCAGGCCGAGGCCACCAGCAGGCAGAAGGCCCACCACAGCAGCATCAGCGCCTGCACCCACCAGGGCGTGAAGGGGGCGCTGGCGGCGTACAGGAAGAAGGTCGTGGCCATCCCGACCATGCCCACGAAGGGCCACGGGTCGGCCGCGTCGGGGCGCGGGGCAGGGCGGGTCCGTCGACGTGCCATCGGCGTGCTCGGTCCTCTCCGGCTCAGTCCTCGAGGCCGGCTTCGTCCCAGCGCTCGTCCTCCTCGTCCCACTCCTCGTTGCGCGCCTGGGCGATCTCGAGCGCGTTGGCCGCGGCCTCGCGCGAGTCGTAGGGGCCCATCCGGTGCTTGCCGGGACACAGGTCGTCGACCGTCTCGACCCGGTGGTGCTTGACGCAGAACCAGTACTGGTCGGGGTTGCCGCCTTCGCTCATGCCCCGACACTAACGCCTCGCGACGCCGCCTAGACTCGCTCGACGTGACTCCCGTGGCGCCCGCGACCCTCTCCCCCCGCCGACCCGTGCCCGCCCACGTCGTGCGGCCCGAGTACGTCGACCGCGACGCGCCGGCGCCGTACACCGGGCCCGAGGTCAAGGACGCCGAGACCATCGAGAAGATGCGGGTCGCCGGCCGGCTCGCCGCGCAGGCCCGCGAGGAGGTCGGTCGCCACGTCGCGCCCGGCGTCACCACCGACGAGCTCGACCGGATCGGCCACGAGTTCCTCTGCGACCACGGCGCCTACCCCTCCACCCTGGGCTACCGCGGCTTCCCCAAGTCGCTGTGCTCCAGCGTCAACGAGGTGGTGTGCCACGGCATCCCCGACAGCCGGGTCGTCGAGGACGGCGACATCGTCAACATCGACATCACCGCCTACCTCGACGGCGTGCACGGCGACACCAACGCCACCTTCCTCGCCGGCGACGTCGACGAGGAGTCGCGGCTGCTGGTCGAGCGCACCCGCGAGGCGCTCGAGCGCGGCATCAGGGCGGTCAAGCCGGGGCGCCGGATCAACGTCATCGGCCGGGTCATCGAGTCCTTCGCGAAGCGGCACGGCTACGGCGTGGTGCGCGAGTTCACCGGCCACGGCATCGGCACGCACTTCCACTCCGGGCTGATCGTGCCGCACTACGACGACCCGCAGCACGACGACCTGATCGAGGTCGGGATGACCTTCACGATCGAGCCGATGCTCAACCTGGGCACCCACGAGTGGGAGATGTGGGACGACGGCTGGACCGTCGTGACCGCCGACCTGCGCCGCTCGGCGCAGTTCGAGCACACGCTGCTGGTGACCGCCGACGGCGCCGAGGTGCTGACGAACCCCTGAGCGCGGCTCAGTGCTGGCTGTCGGCCAGGCGGCGCTGCACGCGCAGCACGTCGGCCTGGTGGTCGTAGTCGTCGCTCATCACCGCGGCCAGGCGCAGGAAGCCCAGCGCCTCGGCGTACCGGCTCTGGCGCTCGAGGCTGCGCCCGAGCGCGTGGCAGGCCCACACGTCGTCCGGGCGCTCCTCGACCAGCAGGCGCAGGTCGTCCTCGGCGCGCTGCAGCTGGGCGCGGGCCAGGAAGGCCCAGGCGCGCAGCGAGCGCAGCCCGCGGTTGCCGGGCTCGCGCTCCAGCGCCGGCTCGAGGACGTCGAGCGCCTGCGACGGGGCGTTGCGGGCCAGCAGGTCGTAGGCGGTGCGGTAGGCGGACTCGGGCGCCCACTGCCCGGGGAAGAGCAGCGGCGGGGCCTGGATCGGGGACTCCTCGCTCATGGTGGTGCAACAAGCCGGGCCGGCGCGGTGTTCCGCTACCCTGGTCACGCGGACGGGCTGGCCGGGCGACCGCGTCGTACCTCTCGAGGTGCGCCGAGGAAGGTCCGGGCTCCACAGGGCGAGGTGGTGGGTAACACCCACCCGGGGCAACCTGCGGGACAGTGCCACAGAGAACAGACCGCCACGACCGGCTCCGGCCGGGCGGGGCAAGGGTGAAACGGTGGAGTAAGAGACCACCAGCGTCCGGGGCGACCCGGACGGCTAGGCAAACCCCACCTGGAGCAAGGTCAAGAAGCCACCACTCGTGGTGGCGCGCGTGCGCTCGAGGGCGGCCCGCCCGAGCACGCGGGTAGACCGCTGGAGCCCACCGGCAACGGTGGGCCTAGATGGATGGTCGCCCCCCGGTCCGAGAGGCCCGGGGACAGAACCCGGCCTACAGGCCAGCCCGTCCGCACCCGGGCCGGGCACACCGAGCCGGCCCGTTCGAACCGGCCGGCTCGGCGAGCGGACCACGACCCGGACGGGTCAGGACCTCCGTCCCTCCGTGCGCAGACCTCGGGCCCTGCCGGCGCCCGGCGCCGGCGCGGCACCGTGGGTGGATGAACTCGCCCTCGGGCTCCCCCACGAGCTCCCCGGTCCGGCCGGACGCCACGACCGGCGCCGGCGTCGTGGTGGCCGTCGGCGGCTCCGACCCCGGCTCCGCCGCCCGGTGGGGCGCCCGGGAGGCCGCTCGCACCGGCGCCACCGTGCGGCTGCTGCACGTGGCGCCGCACGACCCGGCCCTCGCGCAGGGCCGCGAGGCGCTGCGCCTCGCGGCGGCCGCCTGCCGCGACGAGGTCGGTGACCGGGTGGGCATCGAGGAGCAGCAGGTCGTGGGCGACCCCGGCGCGGCCCTGCCCGAGGCGTGCCACGACGCCCGCCTCGTGGTGACCGGGCGGCGCAGCAGCACCTCGTGGCACTCCACCAGCTCGGTCTCGGCGCAGCTGGCCGGGCGCCTCGACCTCCCGGTCTGCGTGGTGCCCCCGTCGTGGACCTCGTCGAGCCACGGCGTGGTGGACGTGGGCCTGACCCCGGACGGGCACGACCACCGGGCCCTCACCGAGGCGGTACGCCGGGCCCGCCTGCAGCGCGCCGCGCTGCGGGTGCTGGTGTGCCGGCCCGGGTCGCTGGCCCCCGACCCCACGGAGAGCGACGACGTCCTGCGGCGCCGGGCACTGGCAGCGCTCGACGAGGCCGGCGGGGACGCCTGCGACGTCGAGGTCGACGTGACCTCCGGCCACCCCGCCTCGCAGCTGCTCGAGGCGGCGGCCACGGCCGACCTGCTCGTGCTGGGCCGGCGCCGGCGGCACGGCGAGCACGCGACCTTCCTGGGTCCCGTGGCGCGGGCGGTGCTGCCGTGGGCGGCCTGCCCCGTGCTGCTCGCCCGCCCCGGACCGATCGACGAAGGAGCCGACCATGCACGTCGCTGAGCTCATGACCATCCCACCCGTGACCACCCGGGGCGACGTGGCCGTCACCGAGGCCCTGCGGGTGCTCGTGGAGCACGGCATCACCGCGCTGCCGGTCGTCGACGACGCCGGCCGGCTCGAGGGCCTGCTCAGCGAGGCCGACGTGATCCGCGGGCGGGTGCCGCACACCGACCGGCCCACCGGCGCCGGCGGGGCGCCCGCCCTGGTCGCCGACGTCATGGAACCGCTGCGGGCCAGCGTCGGGCCCGAGACCGACCTGGCCACGGCCGTGGACCTGCTGACCTCCGTGTCCGTGCCGATCCTGCCGGTCGTGGACCCCGACGGCCTGCTCGTCGGGGTGGTGAGCCGCAGCGACGTCGTACGCAGCCTGTCGACGGCGCAACCGACGGCGCAGTCGACGGAGCATGCCGGGCTCGCCCCTCACGAGCGGCGCCTGCTCGAGACGGCCTGCCGCGCCCCGAGCGTGCACAACACCCAGCCGTGGCTCTGGCGCGTCGACGGCCCCTTCGTCGAGCTGTACGCCGACCCCTCGCGGCTGCTGCCCGCCTCCGACCCCGACGGGCGCAACATGCTGATCAGCTGCGGCGCCGCCCTGCACCACCTGCAGGTGGCGGCCCGGGGGCAGGGACGCTCCTGCACCGTGACCCGCCTGCCCGAGGGCCCGCGCTCGACGCTGCTGGCCCGGGTCGTCCTGGGCACCACCGACCCGGAGGGGCAGGGCCGGAGCGAGGAGGCCCACCGCCGGGACCTGGAGGACAGCGCCCGCGACCTGGAGGCGGTCGCGGCCCGCGTCACCGACCGCCGCCGCTTCACCTCGTGGCCGGTGCCCGAGCAGCGCCTGGACCACCTGGCGTCACTCGCCTCCCGCCAGGGCTGCACCGTCGCCGCCGTCACCGACCCCCACCAGCGGCACCGGCTGGAGGAGCTGGTCGAGGAGGCGCGGGCGGGCCTGGCCGGCGACCCCGCCCGGTGGGGGGAGCAGCGCGCCTGGACCGGTCGCGGCGGTGCCGACGGGGTGCCCGAGGAGGCGCTCGAAGGCCCCGCGACACGCTTCGACGACGAGCCGGTGCTCGACCCGGGCGGCATCGAGCGGGCCGACGGGGTCCTGGTGCTGGCCACCCCCACCGACGAGCCGCTCGACCACCTGGTCACGGGCGAGGCCCTGAGCAGGCTGTGGTTGAGCGCTACCAGCGAGCTGCTGTCGCTGGTCCCCCTCAGCCACGTCGTGGAGGCCCCGCCGACCCGGCACGCGCTCCGGCACGAGGTGCTGGCCACCTCCCTGCACCCCCAGCTGCTGGTCCGGGTCGGGTGGCAGGAGACCTCCCGCGACCCGCTTGCGCCCAGCCCCCGGCGCGCGCTCGGCGACGTGCTGCTGCGCTGAGGGGGCCGGCCCGCCGCGACCCACCAGGGGCGCACGTCCCGTCGGGTCCGGGCCAAGGTCCCGCCCGCTCCCCCGCCCGGGCGTGGGCCAGGGGGCCGCCGGCTGGTGTGATGGCCACATGGTCACCCGACACGAGTTCACCTTCGCCCCGACGTACCGGCTGCCCGCGCTGGCCCTCGGGATCACCCCGCGCACCGCGTGGGTCGAGCTCGACGACCCGGAGGCCGCGGCACCGGAGCTGCGGGTGCGCTTCGGGCTGTGGCGGCTGCGCACCCCGGTCGCCAACATCACCGGCGTGCAGCGCAGCGGTGGCTTCGCCTACCTCAAGACCGTCGGTCCCCCGCACCTGTCGTTCAGCGACAAGGGCGTCACCTTCGCCACCAACGGCGAGGCCGCCGTGTGCCTGGAGCTCGGCACCCCGGTCAAGGGCATCGACCCGACCGGCCGGATCGTGCACCCCGGGGTGACGCTCACCGTCGCCGACCCCGACCGGCTCGCCCAGGAGCTCACCGCCCACCCGGCACGATGAACCCATGAGCTGGGCCAGGTGCGCGCGGGGCCACCACCACTGGGGCCCGCGCGGCGCGGCCGGCCTGCTGGTCGCGGCCGACGGCGCGGTGCTCCTGCAGCTGCGCGCCCGGTGGGCCCACCAGGGCGGCACCTGGTCGATCCCCGGCGGCGCCCGCGAGCGGGGCGAGTCGGCCGAGGCTGCGGCGCTGCGCGAGGCCGAGGAGGAGCTCGGCATCGACCCCGCCGTCGTCAGGGTCACCGGGTCGTACGTCGCCACCTGCGGCGGGTGGAGCTACGAGACGCTGCTGGCCCGCGCCCCGCGCGACCTCGCTGTGCGCGACCTGGCGGAGTCCGACGGGCACCGGTGGGTGCCGGTCGACGAGGTCGACGACCTGCCGCTGCACGCCGGCTTCCGCGCCGCCTGGGCCGACCCCGGGCGCGCGCTGCGCGACTTCGCGGACCACCCGAGCTGAAGGGGGTCGTGGTCCGGGTCGTGGTCGGAGTCGTGGTCCGGGTCGTGTGCCCACGGACGCGCCATACCGCGTCCACAGACCACGACCCAAGCCACGACCCGGACCACGACCCGGACCACGACCCAAGCCACCACCCGGGCCACGACCGGGCGGGCGGCGCTCAGGCCTCCGCGACCAGCTCGAACGCCACCTTCCGGGCCTGTACGTCGGCCACGACCAGCCGCACGCGCACGTCGGTGCCCAGCGGCAGCTCGGCACCGTCGCTGGTGAGCCGGCCCTCGACGGCGGGCGACTGCACGACCACGGAGCCGCGGGTCGGCTCCTTCTCGTCGACGTCGACGACGACCCCGGCGAACTCCTCACCGACGCGGTCCTCGAGGACACCGGCCTCGACCAGGTCGAGCACCCCGCGCTCGTACGCACCCGCGCGCCGCGCGGACTCGCGCAGCGTCTCGGGCAGCCCGGGCAGCGCCTCGAGTACCCAGCCGGGGACCTCGGTGCCGGCGCACAGGGCCAGGCAGATCTCGCCGGCGTAGCGGTCGCCGAGGCGACGCAGGGGCGCGGTGACGTGGGCGTACTCGGCGGCCAGGGCCGCGTGCAGCGGCTGCTCGGGCAGCTCGCCGTCGAAGCCGACGTACCCGCTGCCGCGCAGCAGTCGGGTGCTGGCGTCGACCATCGCGGCGTGGGCGGGCACGCGCGGGTCGAGGGTGCGGATGAAGTCGGGGTAGAGCATCTCGGCGGGCCACTCGATGCCGAGCGCACGGGCGGTGCGGTGCAGCCGCTGCACGTCGCGCGGGTCGGCCGGCGGCAGCGTGCGCAGCAGCCCGACGCGGGCGTAGACCATCAGGTCGGCGGCGCCGTAGCCGGTGAGCAGCGAGATCTGGGCGTTCCAGTCCTCCATGGGCAGCCGCTCGCGGAAGGTCAGGCGCCAGTGCTCGCCCTCGACGTCGACCTCCTGCTCGGGCAGCGGCAGCGACACCCCGCCGCGCGCGGCCTCGCGGAGCAGGCGCAGCGGCCCCACCTCGGCCAGCAGCCGGAGGGTCTCGGGCGCGGACCCGTCGTCGAGGGCGGCCTGCGCCTGCTCGTAGGTCAGCTGGGCGGTGGAGCGCACCAGCGCCCGCTCGACGGTGACGTCGGTGCCCTCCCCCTCGGCGTCGAGCCGGATGGTCCACAGCAGCGCGGGCCGGACCTGCCCGGCCAGCAGCGAGGCGGCGTCCTCGCTGAGCACCGGCGGGTGCAGCGGCACCTTCGAGTCCGGGGCGTAGAGCGTCTCGCCGCGCCGGTTGGCCTCGAGGTCGACCGGGTCGCCGGCGGTGACGAAGGCGGCCACGTCGGCGATGGCGTAGTGCACGACGTACCCGTCGCCGTCGCGCTCGATGTGCATCGCCTGGTCGAGGTCGCGCGCGCCCTCGGGGTCGATGGTCAGCATCGGCAGGTCGGTGCGGTCGAGGTCGGGCAGGCGGGGCGCCGCGGCCGCGCGCGCCGCGGCCTCCTCGACCTCGGGCGGGAAGTCGGGGGTGACCCCCAGCTCCTCGCGCAGTCGTTCGACACCGTCGCGCAGGCGGTGCGCGGCGACGCCGTCGTCGTGGGAACGGACCCGGAGCACGCGGTTGCTGGGCATGCAGGCACCATAACGACCACCATGCTGATCCTGCTGCCCCCCAGCGAGGGCAAGACCGCTCCCCGCCGCGGCAAGCCGCTCGACCTGGCCACCTTGTCGTTCCCCACGCTCACCCCGACCCGCGAGCGGGTGCTCGACGCCCTGGTCGACCTGTGCTCCGGCGACCCGCAGGAGGCCGCGCGGGTCCTCGACGTCGGCAGCACCCAGCTCGACCTGGTCGACCTCGACCGGGAGCTGCGCACCAACCCCACGGCCCGCGCCGACGCGGTGTACGCCGGCGTGGTCTACGACGCGCTCGACGTGACGACCCTCAGCCCCGCCGCCCGGCGCCGCGCCACCGCCCGCCTGGCGGTGACCTCCAGCGTCTTCGGCCTGGTGCGCCCCGGCGACCGCATCCCCGCCTACCGGCTCTCCGGCGGCACCACCCTGCCCGGCCTGGGCCCGGTCGCGGGCGCCTGGCGCGAGGTGCTCGGCGAGGCCGTCACCGACGCCCTGGGGGGCGGGCTCCTGGTCGACCTGCGCTCCAGCACGTACGCCGCCTTCTGGCGGCCCACGCCCGACCTGGCCGCGCGCGTGGCCACGGTGCGGGTGCTGCACGAGGTCGGCGGCACCCGGAAGGTCGTCAGCCACTTCAACAAGGCCACCAAGGGCCGGTTGGTGCGTGCGCTGCTCGAGGACGGCGCCCACCCGCGCACCCCCGCCCGGCTGGCCGAGGCGCTGCGCGACCTGGGCTGGCACACCGAGGTCGGCGAGCCCGGCCCGCGGGGCACCCAGCTCGACGTGGTCGTCAGCGACCTGTAGCCACGCCGCCCAGCAGGTCGAGCACCGGGTCGACCACCCCGTCGAGCACGTCGGTGATGCCGTCGGTCGCCGGCACCACGACGCCCATCACCGGGTCGGTCGTGCCACCTGTCACGTCGTCGGCCAGGCCGGCCACACCCGACACGACCGGGTCGAGCAGGCTCGAGACGGTGCCGGGCCGGGTCGGCGGCGGCGACGGCGGCCCCGGGTCGACCGGCGGCTCGGTGGGCGGGTCGACCGGCGGGTCGGGCGTCCCGGGCCCCTCGGCGCCCGGGTCGGTCGACGGGCCGGACGAGGGCACCGAGGGCGTCAGCAGCGTGCCCGGCACCACCGCGGCCGGCTGCGGCTGCGGCGCGTCGGCGGCCTCCGCGGGCGCGGGCTCCGCCTCGAGGCCGTCCGTCGGCTCGTCGGGCTCGGAGCCGGACCCGGGCACCAGCAGGTCGGGCAGCTGGGCGAGCACGTCGTCACGCAGCCCGGCCCCGATGTCGGTGCTGAGCAGGCCACCCCCGGCGAGCGCGAGGAACGCCAGCCCGGCGACCCGCAGGCCCCACGTCGTACGCCGGTCGCGACGCACCGCGGCGCCCTCGACGCCGGGCGCGGGGCCGGGCACCACCGGGGGCCCGAGGCCCGCGGTCATCTCGGCGCCGACCACGGAGGGCAGCACCCGCTGGGGCTGCTCCCCGGTGGGGCGCTCACGGACCGCCGACCAGCCCCAGGGCGGCGTGCTGCCGTCCCCGTCGGGGGTGGTGTCATCGGTCACGGCGTCCATCATGCCGTACCCCGGGTACGTGTGCGCGGAACCCGCTCAGCGGACCGGGTGGCCGCCCTGCGCCAGCGCGTCCTTGACCTGGCCCACGGTCAGGGTGCCGAAGTGGAAGACCGAGGCGGCCAGCACGGCGTCGGCGCCGGCGTCGACCGCGGGCGCGAAGTGCTCGGGCGCCCCGGCCCCGCCCGAGGCGATCACCGGGATGGTGACCTCGCGGCGCACCGCCTCGATCAGCTCGAGGTCGAAGCCGTCGCGGGTGCCGTCGGCGTCCATGGCGTTGAGCAGGATCTCCCCCGCCCCCAGACCGGCCGCCCGGTGGGACCACTCGACGGCGTCGAGACCGGAGGAGGTGCGGCCACCGTGGGTGGTGACCTCGAAGCCGGAGTCGGTGCCGGCGGCGCGCCGGGCGTCGACCGAGAGCACCAGCACCTGGTTGCCGAAGCGGTCGGCGATCTCGGCGACCAGCTCGGGACGGCGGATCGCGGCGGTGTTGACCGCGATCTTGTCGGCGCCCGCGCGCAGCAGCCGGTCGACGTCGGCGACCGAGCGGACGCCACCGCCCACGGTCAGCGGGATGAAGACCTGCTCGGCGGTCGCCGAGACGATCTCCATCGTGGTCGCGCGGCCCTCGTGGGAGGCGGAGATGTCGAGGAAGGTCAGCTCGTCGGCGCCCTCGGCGTCGTAGAGCTTGGCCAGCTCGACGGGGTCGCCGGCGTCGCGCAGGCCCTCGAAGTTCACGCCCTTGACCACCCGGCCGCCGTCGACGTCGAGGCAGGGGATGACGCGGACCGCGAGGCTCACGAGGCGCCCTTGGTGAGGGCCAGCGCGTCCTCGAGGGTGAAGCGGCCCTCGTAGAGCGCGGTGCCGGCGATCGCGCCCTCGACGCCCTCGGGGACCAGCGCCATCAGCGCCTCGATGTCGGCGAGCTCGGTGACTCCGCCCGAGGCGATGACCGGGCGGTCGGTGACCGCGCAGACGTCGCGCAGCAGCTGCAGGTTGGGGCCCTGGAGCATCCCGTCCTTGTTGACGTCGGTGACCACGTAGCGCGCGCAGCCCTCGGCGTCCAGGCGGGCCAGGACGTCGTAGAGGTCGCCGCCGTCGCGGGTCCAGCCGCGTGCCGCGAGGGTGCGCCCGCGCACGTCGAGACCGATCGCGATCCGGTCGCCGTGCTCGGCGATCACCTTCGCGCACCACTCCGGCTGCTCCAGCGCGGCGGTGCCGATGTTGACGCGGCGGCAGCCGGTGGCCAGCGCGGCGGCCAGCGACTCGTCGTCGCGGATGCCGCCCGACATCTCGACGTCGATGTCGAGGGCGCCGACGATCTCGGCCTGCAGCTCGCGGTTGGTGCCGCGGCCGAAGGCCGCGTCGAGGTCGACCAGGTGCAGCCACTCGGCCCCGGCGTCCTGCCAGCGGCGCGCGGCGGCGACCGGGTCGCCGTACACGCGCTCGGAGCCGGCGACGCCCTGGGCGAGCTGGACGGCGCGCCCCTCGGTGATGTCGACGGCGGGGAGGAGCTGCAGGTAGTCGCTCATGGGACCTTCCGGTGGTGGGGCCGCCTCAGCGGCGGAACAGCAGGGTGTGCAGGACGGGGGCGGCCAGGGCGGAGACGACGAGCGAGAGGGCGGGCCAGGCCCAGCCGTCGGTGAGCATCGCGACCAGGACGTTGAGGACCACGAGCAGCACCACGGTGGTGGTGCGCTGACGGCGCTCGCGCTCGGCGATGACGCCCGAGGGACGACCGGTGCGCGAGGAGCGCTCGGGCAGCCAGGAGGCCAGCGCCCGGCGGCGCGCCGCCCGCCGCTCGCGGCGCTCGGCCTCGGCCGCGCGCGCCGCGGTCAGCACCGCCTGCTCGCGCAGCCGCTCCTCGCGCCGGCGCGCCCGCTCCTTGCTCATCCTCGCTCGTCTCCGGTCGGTGGGCTCAGCGCCGCAGCGTGGCGACCCAGTTGCGCAGCAGCGCCGCGCCGGCGTCGCCCGACTTCTCGGGGTGGAACTGGGTGGCCCACAGCGGACCGTTCTCGACCGCGGCCACGAACCGGTCGCCGCCGGCGTCCGCGGGGCCGGTCTCGGCCCAGGTGACCAGGGGCGCGCGGGTGCGGTCGTTGGTGACCAGGCTCCAGTCGCGCACGCCGTAGGAGTGCACGAAGTAGAACCGCTCCCCCTCGACGCCCGCGAACATCGCGGAGCCCTCGGGCGCCTCGACGGTGTTCCAGCCCATGTGCGGCACCACCGGCGCCTGCAGCCGCTCGACCAGCCCGGGCCACTCGTCGCAGCCCTCGGTCTCGACGCCGTGCTCGATGCCGCGCTCGAAGAGCACCTGCATGCCCACGCAGATGCCCAGCACCGGGCGGCCGCCGGCCAGCCGGCGGCCGATGATCCGCTCGCCCTTGACCTCGCGCAGGCCGGCCATGCAGGCGGCGTACGCCCCCACCCCGGGCACCAGCAGGCCGTCGGCGGCCAGGCAGGTGTCGAAGTCGGAGGTCAGCTCGACCTCGGCGCCGGCGCGCTCGACGGCGCGCACCACCGAGCGCAGGTTGCCCGAGCCGTAGTCGAGGACCGCCACCGTCGGGCGATCGCTCACAGCGCGCCCTTCGTCGAGGGGATGCCGCTCTCGCGCGGGTCGATCGCGACCGCGTCGCGGAAGGCCCGGGCGAACGCCTTGAACTGCGTCTCCACGATGTGGTGCGGCTCGCGGCCGGCCAGCACCCGCACGTGCAGCGCGAGGTGGGCGTGGAAGGCGATGGTCTCGAAGACGTGGCGAGTCAGCGACCCGAGGTAGCCCACGCCGCTGCCGCCGAGCGAGACGTACTGCTGGCCCTCGGGCTCGCCGGTGTGCACGCAGTAGGGCCGGCCCGACACGTCGACGACGGCCTGGACCAGCGCCTCGTCGAGGGGCACGGTCGCGTCGCCGAAGCGGCGTACGCCGACCTTGTCGCCCAGCGCCTCGCGCAGCGCCTGGCCCAGCGCGATCGCGGCGTCCTCGACGGTGTGGTGGGCGTCGATGTGCACGTCGCCGTCGACCTGCACGGTCAGGTCGACCAGCGCGTGGCGCGCGAAGGCGGTGAGCATGTGGTCGTAGAAGCCGACGCCGGTGGAGATGTCGTGGCGGCCCGACCCGTCGAGGTCGACCTCGACGAGCACCTTGGACTCGCTGGTCCGGCGCTCGATGCGTGCGGTGCGGCTCATCGCGTGCTCACTTCCTCGTTGCGGGTCCCCGGGGCCGGCTCGTGGGCCAGCACGTCGTCCAGGGCGGTGTCGAAGGCCATCATCTCCTCCGGGGTGCCGACGGAGACGCGCAGCCACCCCTCGGGGCCGGTCTCGCGCACCAGCACGCCCCGGTCGAGCAGCCGCTGCCAGGTGTCGTGCCGGTCGGCGAAGGTGCCGAACAGCACGAAGTTGGCGTCGCTGTCGGCGACCGTGAGGCCCTTGGCGCGCAGCGACTCGACGGTGCGGTCGCGCTCGGCGCGCAGGTCGTCGACCTTGCCGAGCAGCTCGGGGGCGTGGCGCAGCGCGGCCAGCGCGACCGCCTGCGTCACCGCGGAGAGGTGGTAGGGCAGGCGCACCACCCGGATCGCGTCGCAGATCGCCGGGTCGGCGGCCAGGTAGCCCAGCCGGGCCCCGGCCAGCGCGAACGCCTTGCTCATCGTGCGGGTCACCACGAGGTTGCGGTGCTCGGGCAGCAGCTCGAGCGCGCTCGGGGTGCCGGCGCGCCGGAACTCGCCGTACGCCTCGTCGATGACCACCAGGCCGCACGGCTCGTAGGAGGCCGCCGCCTCGCAGAGCACCCCCACCGCCTCGGGCGCCAGGGCGGTGCCGGTGGGGTTGTTGGGGCTGGGCAGCAGGATGACGCTCGGGCGCTGCTCGAGCACCAGCGCGCGGGCCGCGTCGAGGTCGAGGGTGAAGTCGTCCTCACGGCGCCCCTGCACCCACTCGGTCGAGGTGTCGCGGGCGTACTCGGGGTACATCGAGTACGTCGGCGCGAAGCTCAGCGCGCGCCGCCCCGGGCCCCCGAAGGCCTGCAGCAGCTGCAGCATCACCTCGTTGGAGCCGTTGGCCGCCCACACCTGCGCCGGGTCGATGGCGAAGCCGCGGGTCGGCTCGGTGTCGCGCGTGAGGTACGCCGCCAGGGCAGCGCGCAGCTCGACGTGCTCGCGGTCGGGGTAGCGGTTCAGCGTCGTCGCGGCGCGGCGCACCGACTCGGCGACGTCGTCGGCGCAGGCCGGCGACGGGCCGTAGGGGTTCTCGTTGGTGTTGAGCTGCACCGGGGCGCGCTCGAGGGAGACCTGGGGCGCGCCGTACGGCGCCAGCCCCTGCAGCTCCTCGCGGAGCGGGGGGAAGACCATGTCGCCGCCCTACCGCTCGAAGCGCACGCGCACGGCGGCGCCGTGACCGGGCAGGTCCTCGGCCTCGGCGAGCGTGACCACGTGGTCGGCCACGTCGGCCAGGCCCTCGCGCGAGTAGTCCACGACGTGCACCGACTTGGTGAACGCGCGCACCGACAGGCCCGAGGAGTGGCAGGCGCAGCCGCCGCTGGGCAGCACGTGGTTGGAGCCGGCGCAGTAGTCGCCCAGGCTCACCGGGGCGTGCGGACCCACGAAGATCGCGCCCGCGTTGCGCACCCGGGCGGCGTCGCCCGCGGCGTCGGCGGTGTGGATCTCGAGGTGCTCGGCGGCGTAGGCGTTGACCACCTCGAGCCCCTGCTCGAGGTCGTCGACCAGCACGGTGCCCGACTGGCGGCCGGTGAGGCTGGTGCGGATGCGCTCGACGTGCTTGGTCACCGAGACCTGCTTGTCGAGCTCGGCGTCGACCTCGTCGGCCAGGCTCTCCGACGTGGTCACCAGCACGCTGGCGGCCAGCGGGTCGTGCTCGGCCTGGCTGATCAAGTCGGCCGCGACGTACGCCGCCTCCGCGGTCTCGTCGGCCAGGATCGCGATCTCGGTGGGGCCGGCCTCCGAGTCGATGCCCACGACGCCCTTGAGCAGCCGCTTGGCGGTGACGACGTAGATGTTGCCCGGGCCGGTCACCATGTCGACGCGCTCGCAGGGGCCGACCCCGTAGGCGAACATCGCGATCGCCTGGGCGCCGCCGACGGCGTACACCTCCTCGACGCCGAGCATCGCGCAGGCCGCGAGGATCGTGGGGTGCACCTCGCCGCCGAAGTCCTTCTGCGGCGGGGAGGCCAGCGCCAGCGAGCGCACGCCGGCGGTCTGGGCGGGCACCACGTTCATCAGCACGCTGGAGACCAGCGGCGCGAGGCCGCCGGGCACGTAGAGCCCGACCCGGTCGATCGGCACCTTGCGGTGCGTCACGCGGGCACCGGGGCCCAGGTCCGTCACCGCGTCGCGCTCCAGCTCGTTCTCGCAGGTGCGGCGCAGGCGCTCGATCGACTCCTCGAGCCCGGCACGGATGGCCGGGTCGAGCTCCTCGAGGGCGCGGCGCATCGCCTCGGGGGCCACGCGCACGTCCTCGCGCTCCACGCCGTCGAACTTCGCCGACATCTCCTGGATCGCCTCCAGGCCGCGGGTGCGCACCGCCTCGGTGATCGCATGCACCGCCGGGACCGCCGCCTCGATGTCGAAGTCGGCGCGGGGCAGGGCCGTGCGGTAGTCGAACGGCTCGGTGGCCGAGCGGCCGGTGGCGGCGCTGCGCAGGTCGATGCGGCGGATCATGCCCTCGAGTCTACGAGCGCCGGGCCCGCGCACCCAGCCGGCAGCGGGTGGTGGACAGCACACGCCTCGCCGCCCCACCGCTAGGTTGGGGGTGTGAGCGACACGTTGCCGATGTTCCCGCTGGGCTCGGTGCTGTTCCCGGGCGTCAGCGTGCCGCTCATCGTCTTCGAGGACCGCTACCGCGCGCTGGTGCACCACCTGCTGCGCGTGGAGGACCCCACCCAGCGGCTCTTCGGCACCGTCGGCATCCGCGAGGGCTACGAGGTGGGCGACCACGGGGCCCAGTCGCTCTACCGGATCGGGGTCAAGGTGCTGCTCACCGAGGTGGAGCCGCACGACGACGGCACCTTCTCCTGCGTCGCCGTCGGCCTCGAGCGCATCGCCCTGGAGCGCCTCGACACCACCGGCCTCTTCCCCGTCGGCCACGTCGAGGACCGGCCCGAGCCCGAGGGGGTCGTCGAGGACCACGTCGTCGAGCGCGCCCGCGGCGTCTTCACCGCCTACCGTGCCGCGCTGGCCGAGCTGCGCGCCGACCCCTACTCCGGCGCGCTGCCCCGCGACCCGACGTACCTGTCGTGGACGCTGGCGGCCTGCGCGCCGCTGCCGATGCCCGAGCGGCAGGCGCTGCTCGAGGCCGACGACACAACCGAGCGGCTGCTGCTGGTCACCGACCTGCTGCAGACCGAGCTGCGGGCGATGAACGTCATCCCCTCGCTGCCGGCGACCGACGTGGCGCGCACGCGCTGGTCGCCCAACTAGGCCGGCTCGTGGCGCGCCGCTCCCGCGACCGCTCCCCCGCCACCCAGGCGACCCTCGCCCTGGGCCGGGCCGGCGTCGGCTTCACCCCGCACCCCTACGAGCACGACCCGCGCGCGACGTCGTACGGGCTGGAGGCGGCGCAGGTGCTGGGCATCGACCCCGCACGGGTGCTGAAGACCCTGGTGGCCGAGGTCGACGGACGCCTGGCGGTCGCGGTCGTGCCGGTGGCCGGCCAGCTCGACCTCAAGGCACTGGCGCGGGCGCTGGGGGCCGGCCGGGCCGCGATGGCGGACCCGGCCGCCGCCGAGCGGGCCACCGGCTACGTGGTCGGCGGCATCTCCCCCCTCGGCCAGAAGCGGCCGCACCCCACCGTCGTCGACGTCTCGGCGCTGGAGCACCCCACCGTGCTGGTCTCCGGCGGCCGGCGCGGCTTCGACCTTGAGCTGACCCCCGCCGACCTCGTCTCGGTCACCGGCGCCACCACCGCCCCCATCGCCCGCTGACCCGGCGCATATCTCGCGCCGACCAGGCCCATATCTCGCGCCGACCCGGCTCATATGTCGCGCCGACCCGGCTCATACCTGCAGTCCCCGCCGGGTACGTCGGTCCTGGCCGGGTCAACGGGAAGTTCGGGCCGGGTCAGCGCGAGATTCGCGACGGGTCAGGGTGAGATTCGCGACGGGTCAGCGGAGGGTCAGGCGCAGGACGGCGCGGGCGACGTCGCCGTCGACCCGGGCGCTGGCGCCCACGGCACCCAGCTGCTGCAGGTCGGCGAGGACGTCGTCGTCGCCCGTGCCGCTGGCAGCCACCTCGTCGCCGACCAGGTCGGCCACCACGCCGAGGTCGAGGAAGAACACCGACTGGGCGCCGTCGACGTCGGGGACGACCGCGCTGAAGAGGTCGGTGTCGCCGAGCGTGCCGCCCGCCTCCACCGCGTCGAGCCACGCACCGGTCGGGCCCACCAGCACCCGGTCGCCGGCCTGGCGCGCCTCGAGCGAGGCGGCCAGCGGGCCGGCCTCGGCGAGCGCCTGCTCGGCGTCGCCCAGCTCGCCACCGGTGACCAGCGCGACGGGGACCCGGCTCAGGTCACCGGCGAAGAACGCCCCGAGCAGGGCGTCGGGGTCGAGGTCGGGGCCCACGGCCAGGGCCGCGACGTCGCCGAGCAGCGCCTCGACGTCGAAGGGCAGCGACGCGGTCTCCTCCTCGAGCCCCTCGGTCCAGCCCTCGACGAGCCCGGCCGCAGCGGCCAGGGCGGTGTCGTCGGGCAGACCGCTCACCAGCTCGCCCGCTCCCCCACCCAGCACGTCGGTCTGGTCACCGGCCGCGCCCGCGGCCTCCACCTCGACGCTGCCCTCGCCGAAGCGCAGCACCGCCGCCATGCCCTCGAAGTCCTCGACGGCGTCGTCGAGCTCGACCAGCTCGTCGGCGCCGGGGAGCTCACCACCGAAGAACTCGCTGCCCAGGTCGGCCAGCACGCCCAGCGCCTCGGGCGCGGCGTACGCCGTCAGCACGCCCTCGTCGCCGGCCTCGCCGGTCCAGCGCTGGAAGTCGTCGTCGTCGGCCAGGGACCCCTCGGCCGCGGCGTCGACGACGTCCTCGGCGATCTCGGGCGTCTCGGCGACCACCATCCAGTCGCCCTCCACGACCCAGCCGGCGAGGCTCTCGGCGTCACCGCCGTCGCAGGAGAGCAGCGCCCGCAGGCCCGCGTCGGCGGCCTCGGCGTCGGTGACTTCGACGGCGAAGACCATCGAGGGCAGCGCCTCGCCCGCCGGCACCGCCGCGACCCCGAACCGCTCGCCCAGCCACGGCTCGACGTCGCCGGCGTAGTCGATGTCGCAGGGCGCGTCGGCCAGCACCGCCTCGGCGATGCTGCGCTTGACGTCGATCTCGTCGACCGGGCCCTCCAGGTCGAGCTCCTCGGCGAGGGTCGGGAGCTCCTGGAGGGTCTCGAGCGCGGCCAGCTTCTGCTGGCCGCTGGGGTCGAGGGTCAGCCCGACGTAGCCGACCGAGTCGGCCGGGAACGCCTCGGCCGCCTGGGCGCCGTCCGCGAGGTACCAGTAGGCGCCGAAGGCTGCTCCGCCGACGAGCCCGAGGCCCAGCACACCGAGCCCGGCCACCACGCCGGCGCGACGCCGCCCGGCGCGCGCCTCGGGGGTGATCGGTCCGCCTCCGCCCGACTCGAGGAGCTCGGGCTGCGGGGCGTCGTCGGGGCGCTGCTGGGGGGTCTGGTCCACGGCCGGCACTTTACCGCGCGGGCGTGGTGCGCCGAGGTGGCTACCGCGGGCTGCGGGGGTGCAGGCTCGGCAGCAGCAGGTACACGCTGCCGGTGCCCGCCAGCGCGGCCAGCGGCCAGGCCAGCAGCGCGCCGAGGCTGTCGAGGCTCAGGTCGCTGGGCAGGGTCGCGCCGCGGCCGGCGGTCGCGGCGAGCTCCTGGGGGTCGGCCGGGCCCAGCGCGACGCCGACCTGCCACATCACCAGCGCCGCGAGCACCGAGGCCAGACCCACCACGAGCAGGGCCAGCAACTCACGCCCGGCCAGCAGCAGGCTGGCCAGCACCCCGAGGACCACTCCCCCGCCGAGCGCGAGCACGACGTACTGGGCGGTGCCGGCGAACTCGTTGCGCAGCGCGTCGAGGTCGTAGCGCCCCTCGGCGTCGACGGGGAACCACTCCTTGCGGAAGACGGTGCCCGTCGAGGGCTCCCACCAGCGCTCCCAGACCCACCCCAGGGCCGCGCCGACGAGCACGAAGACCACGACGACAGCCAGCGACTGGAGCAGGCTCGAGCGCAGCCCCGGCCGCGGCCGGCGTACGTCGTCGGCGTGCGGCTGCGCGGCGTGGCCACCGAACGGGTAGGGGTGCGCGGAGGACGAGTGGGTCAGCTGGTCAGGCATCCGGGACCCAGGAGCGCCTTGAGGTCGGCGAACAGCGCCGGCGTCGGGGTCACCCGCAGCCGGTCGTCGAGCCTCATCACCTTCGTCGCCTCGCGTGTCATCAGGCGCAACCGTACTTCGGTCATCCCAGGGTGGGTGCCCAGCACGTCCTTGAGCTGCTCGACGACCGGACCGGTGCAGCGCGTGGAGGGCATGGAGATGACGACGGGGCCCGAGGGGCCGTCGGAGATGTCGGGGACCGAGACCTCCTGGCCGTGGATCTCGGGCTGGTCCTTGCTGCGCGAGAGGCGGCCCTTGACGGTGAGGATGGCGTCCTCGACCAGCAGCGTGGAGGCGAGCTGGTAGGCGCTGGGGAACAGCAGCACGTCGATGCCGCCGTCGAGGTCCTCGAGCGTGATCATCGCCCACGCGTCGCCGCGCTTGGTGATCTTGCGCTGCACCGAGGTGACCAGGCCGCTGATGGTGATGGGCGAGCCGTCGGTGCGGTCCTCGTCGAGCATCAGCTGGCCGATGGTGCAGTCGGAGCCGTTGGCCAGCACGTGCTCGAGCCCGAGCAGCGGGTGGTCGGAGACGTAGAGACCCAGCATGTCGCGCTCGTGGGCCAGCAGCGTGGTCTTGTCCCACTCGTCGATGTCGGGCACCGTCACCGAGATCCCGAAGGAGCCGCCGGCGTCGTCGTCCATCCCGCCGAAGAGCGAGTCCTGGCCGATCGCCTCGTTGCGCTTGATGTCGACGTACTGGTCGACCGCGGTCTCGTGGATCGCCACCAGCGCTCGGCGCCGGTGCTTCATCTCGTCGAAGGCGCCGGCCTTGATCAGCGACTCGATGACGCGCTTGTTGCACACCAGCGCCGGGACCTTGTCCATGAAGTCGTTGAAGTCGGTGTAGCGGCCCTTCTCCTCCCGGCCGGCCACGATCCCGTCGACGACGTTGGCGCCGACGTTGCGGACCGCGGTGAGCCCGAAGCGCACGTCGTTGCCGACGGGGGTGAAGTTGGCCGCCGACTCGTTGACGTCGGGCGGCAGCACCTGGATCTTCATCCGCCGGCACTCGTTGAGGTAGATCGCCGACTTGTCCTTGTCGTCCTTCACCGAGGTCAGCAGCGCGGCCATGTACTCGGCCGGGTAGTTGGCCTTGAGGTAGGCGGTCCAGTAGGACACCACGCCGTACGCCGCGGAGTGCGCCTTGTTGAAGGCGTAGTCGGAGAACGGGAGCAGGACCTCCCACAGGGTCTTGATGGCGGCGTCGGAGAAGCCGCGCTCCTTCATGCCGCCCGAGAAGCCCGCGAACTGCTTGTCCAGCTCGGCCTTCTTCTTCTTGCCCATCGCGCGCCGCAGGATGTCGGCCTGGCCCAGCGTGTAGCCCGCGAGCTTCTGGGCGATCGCCATCACCTGCTCCTGGTAGACGATCAGGCCGTAGGTCTCGCCCAGCACGTCCTCGAGCGCCTCGGCCAGCTCGGGGTGGATCGGCTCCACCGGCTCGCGACCGGTCTTGCGGCGCGCGTACTTGTTGTGCGAGTCGGCGCCCATCGGGCCGGGCCGGTAGAGCGCGCCGACCGCGGAGATGTCCTCGAAGGTGTCGGGGCGCATCGAGCGCAGCAGCGCGCGCATGGGGCCGCCGTCGAGCTGGAAGACACCCAGGGTGTCGCCGCGCTGGAGCAGCGCGTAGGTGTTCTCGTCGGTCAGCTCGAGGTCCTCGAGCACGACGGTCTCGCCCCGGTTGGCCTCGATGTTCTTGATCGCGTCGTCGAGGACGGTGAGGTTGCGCAGACCCAGGAAGTCCATCTTGATCAGGCCGAGGCCCTCACAGGTGGGGTAGTCGAACTGGGTGATCATTGCGCCGTCGGCGGGCCGCTTGAGCAGCGGGATGACGTCCTCGAGCGGCTCGCTGGACATGATCACGCCGGCCGCGTGCACGCCCCACTGCCGCTTGAGGCCCTCGATGCCGATGGCGGTGTCGACGACCTTCTGCACGTCGTTGTCGGAGTCGTAGAGCTGGCGGAACTCCCCGCCCTCGCCGTAGCGGGCGTGCTCGGGGTCGAAGATCTGCTGCAGCGGCACGTCCTTGCCCATCACCGCCGCGGGCATCGCCTTGGTGATCCGGTCGCCCATCGCGAAGGGGTAGCCCAGGATGCGCGAGGAGTCCTTGACGGCCTGCTTTGCCTTGATGGTGCCGTAGGTGACGATGTAGGAGACCCGGTCGTCGCCGTACTTCTCGGTGACGTAGCGGATCACCTCGCTGCGCCGACGCTCGTCGAAGTCGATGTCGAAGTCGGGCATCGAGACGCGGTCGGGGTTGAGGAACCGCTCGAAGATCAGGCCGTGGACCAGCGGGTCGAGGTCGGTGATGCGCAGCGCGTAGGCGACCATCGAGCCCGCGCCCGAGCCGCGACCCGGCCCGACGCGGATGCCGTTGTTCTTGGCCCAGTTGATGAAGTCGGCGACGACGAGGAAGTAGCCGGGGAAGCCCATCTGGGTGATCACGCCGAGCTCGAACTCGGCCTGCTTGCGGACCTCGTCGGGGATGCCGTTCGGGTAGCGGAACTGCAGCCCGCGCTCGACCTCCTTGACCAGCCAGGAGTCCTCGTTCTCCCCCGGCGGGCAGGGGAACTTGGGCATGTACTTGCCCACGCCCTCGGAGAACTCCACGTCGCAGCGCTCGGCGATCAGCAGCGTGTTGTCGCAGGCCTCGCGCAGCTGGTACCGGTCGGCCCACAGCGCCCGCATCTCCTCGGCGGACTTGATGTAGTAGCCGTCGCCGGAGAAGGCGAAGCGCTGACCGGGGCCGTCACCGGCCGGGATGTCCATCGTCGAGCCGGAGTTGATGCACAGCAGGTGCTCCTGGCTCTTGGCGTCCTCGCGCATGACGTAGTGCGAGTCGTTGGTGGCCAGCAGCGGGATCTTGAGGTCGCGCCCGAGCTCGAGCAGGCCGTCGCGCACCCGGTTCTCGATGTCGAGGCCGTGGTCCATCAGCTCGAGGAAGTAGTTCTCCTTGCCGAGGATCTCCTGGAAGTCGCCGGCCGCCTGGCGGGCGGCGGCGTAGTTGCCGTGGCGCAGGTGCACCTGGATCTCGCCCGAGGGGCAGCCGGTGGTGCCGATGATCCCCTTGCCATGCTGGGAGAGCAGCTCGCGGTCCATGCGGGGGTGCTTGAAGAACCCGTCGCGCCACGCCCCGGTGGAGAGCCGGAAGAGGTTGTGCATGCCCTCGGTCGACTCCGAGAGCAGCGTCATGTGCGTGTAGGCGCCGCGGTTCGACACGTCGTCGGGGCCGCCGCCGTAGAAGTTGACGCCCTTGCGCTCGAAGCGCGAGATGTTGGGGGCGAAGTAGGCCTCGATGCCGATGATCGGCTTGACGCCGGCGGCCTTGGCCTTGGAGTAGAACTCGTAGGCGCCGAACACGTTGCCGTGGTCGGTCATCGCGATGGCGGGCATGCCGAGCTCGGCTGCGCGCTCGGTCAGCGCGCCGAGGCGGGCAGCGCCGTCGAGCATGGAGTACTCGGTGTGCACGTGCAGGTGCACGAAGGAGTCCGACGAGGTCGCCATGGTCGCGGAATGCGTCCCTTCGGGATCGGTGCGGGCGGGCAGCATCGACCGCGACCAGCGCTGGGCACCGGGGTCGGACGTCGATCCTGGGGGAAGGACGTCAGCCTACGCGACCGACTCCGTCAGGGTGCCAGGGCGCACCGACAACCGGGGCCGTCAGGGTCGCTCGGCCGCCGCCTCGAGGGACTCGGTGATGATGACGTGCGCGATCCGCTCCAGGCGCTCGGCGCCCAGCTCCGGCGCGCGGGCCGCGAGGGCCTCGGCGACGGCACGCTCGCGGCCGGGGTCGCGGCGCGTGGAGCCCTTGAAGGGCTGGATGGCGCGGGTCAGCGCGGCACGGCGGGCGAGCAGGTCACCGAGCTGGGCGTCGACGTCGTCCACCAGCCCGCGCAGGAACCGCAGCGGGTCCGCGCCGGGCCAGGCCATGCGTACATCGGGAGCGCCCTCCTCGTTGGCCGAGCCGTCGGTGGCCTCGAGCTCGACGAGGCCGTGGCGGGCGTAGAAGGCCCGCGCCGGGGCGTTGGAGGCGAAGACCCACAGGCAGAAGCCCTCGGGCAGCCGCGACTTCACCAGGTCGAGCAGCGCGCTGCCCACACCGCGTCGGGCGGCGACCGGGGCGACGTACAGGTCGTCGAGCCAGCCGGGCGTCAGCCGGGCGTAGCCGACCACCCCGTGGCCGGCGAGGTCGGCGACCCAGACCTCGTCGCTCTCCAGGCGGCCCGAGAGCCACCGGGTGACGTCGGCGGGGTCGTGCACCGGCTCCGGCATCGGCGCCGCTCGGCGGGCCGCGAGGTGCACCGCGGCGAGGGCCGCGCCCTCCCCCGGCTCGGCCGGGCGCAGCCACAGGTCGGCCGAGGCGTCAGTGGGCATCGCGGATCGTGTCGAGGGCGCGCGCCAGGTCGTCGGGGTACGACGACTCGTACTGGACCTGCTTGCCGGTGTCGGGGTGCTCGAAGCCCAGGCGCACCGCGTGCAGCCACTGCCGCTCGACCCCGAACCGCTTGGCCAGCACCGGGTCGGCGCCGTAGGTCAGGTCACCCACGCAGGGGTGCTTGAGCGCACTCATGTGCACCCGGATCTGGTGGGTGCGCCCGGTCTCCAGGTGCACCTCGAGCAGGCTCGCGAAGCGGTGCGCCTCGAGGGTCTCGTAGTGGGTGACCGAGGCGCGGCCGTCGGCCATCACCGCGAACTTGTAGTCCGCCTTGGGGTGGCGCCCGATGGGGGCGTCGATCGTGCCCTCGAGCGGGTCGGGGTGGCCCTGCACGACCGCGTGGTAGGTCTTGTCGACCGTGCGGTGCCGGAAGGCGTTCTTGAGCACCGAGTAGGCGTGCTCGGACTTGCAGATCACCATCACGCCGGAGGTGCCGACGTCGAGGCGCTGCACGATGCCCTGGCGCTCGGAGGCGCCGCTGGTGGCGATCCGGAAACCGGCGCCGGCCAGGTGGCCGACCACGGTCGGGCCGCTCCAGCCCGGCGAGGGGTGCACGGCGACGCCGACCGGCTTGTCGATCACGACGATGGAGTCGTCGTCGTGGATGATCTTGATCCCCTCGACGATCTCGGGGCGCACCTCGAGCGGGTCGACGGCGCTGGGGATGGAGACCTCCAGCAGCGAGCCGGGCAGCACCCGGTCGCTCTTGCTGGGCACGCTGCCGTCGAGCAGCACGTGGCCCTGGGCCACCAGCTCGGCCGCACGGCTGCGCGAGAGGCCGAACAGCCTCGCCATGGCGGCGTCGACCCGCTCACCGGCCAGGGCGTCGGGGACGGTGAGGGCACGCTCGTCGGACACCTGGGTCATGCTCGCCCCTCCTCCTGCTCGTCGCCGGGTGCGGGGCCCGGCTCGTGGTCGCGGTCACGGGTGCCGTCGAGGCGCACGCCGCGGAAGGCCTGCACCAGGATCAGCGCCGCGGCGCCGTTGATGGCCATGTCGGCCACGTTGAAGACCGGCCAGTTCGGCAGCATCAGGAAGTCGATGACGTGCCCGCGCATGGGCCCCGGCTCGCGGAACAGGCGGTCGGTCAGGTTGCCGAGGACACCGGCCATCAGCAGGCCCAGGCCCAGCGCCCACAACCGGCTGCGCAGGCGGATGCTGAGGTAGGCCACGACGACGGCGGCGACGATCGAGAGCGTGCTGAGCACCACGGTGTACTCGGTGCCGGTGCTGAAGGCCGCACCCGGGTTCTTCACCAGGCGCAGGACCAGCAGGTCACCGACGACCGGGACGTCGGGCTCGCCCTCGAGGCGGCTGACCGCCAGCACCTTGGTGCTCAGGTCGAGCGCGTAGCCCGTGAGGGCGACCAGGGCGAAGACCGCCCACGTACGTCGTCGGGTCGGTCGGTCCTCGGGTGCTGCGGCCGGGTCTATCGCCGCTCCTCGCGCTGCTTGCATGGCATGCACAGTGTGGCACGGGGGAAGGCCATCAGCCGCAACTTGCCGATCGGCTGGGAGCACGACTCGCACTGCCCGTAGCTGCCGTCGGCGATCCGGGCGAGGGCCCGGTCGATCTGGGCGAGCTTGTCGCGCTCGCTGTTGAGCACGCTCATCTCGTGGTCGCGCTCGAAGCTCGTCGCACCGACGTCGGCCTGGTCCTGGCCCGCGCCGTCACCGGAGTCGCGCATCAGCCCGTCGAGCTCGGCCTCCATCTCCTCGACCACCGTCGCGCTGTGGTCGCGCTGCTCGTGGAGCTCGGCCATGAGCTCGTCGAGCTCGGCGGGGGTCCAGGCCTCCTCGTCGGCCTTGACGACCAGCGAGTCGGCCGGGGCCTTCGCAGCGCTCTTCTTCGGGGCGGCCTTCTTGGTCGCCGTCTTCTTCGCAGGTGAGGTCGTCACGGGCGCTGCCTTCTTCTCCGGGGCCGTCGGGGTGGTGGTGCGGGGCTGCTGGGTCTTCGTGGCAGCGGTCTTCTTCGCCGCGGTCTTCTTGGCGGCGGTCTTCTTCGCCGCGGTCTTCTTGGCCGCGGTCTTCTTCGCGGCCGGGGCCGACTTCTTGGCGGCGGTCCTCTTCGTGGCCGAGGTCGACCTCGTCGCCGGCGCGGGCTGCTCGACGGGGGCCGGGTCGTCGCCCGTGTCCCCCGGCTGGAGGCCCAGGGCCCGGCGTGCCGCCGTCACCGCCTGGCCGGCGAGCGCGCGTGTGCCACGAGCCATCGAGCCCGCCTCCCTCCGGCGCCCCCTGCGGGGACCCGTCAGTTGCCGTGGTCCGCCTCCCGGACCACCGCGGTGGCACGGAGAGTAGCCCCTGCACCCCACCCCTCAAAACCGCCACACCGGGGAGGACGCACGACACGGCCGACCCCATCGGGGTCGACCGCGTCGTGGTGCTGCTGTGGGGAGGGCTGGTTCAGCCCTCGTCCTCGCCGAGGATCGAGCGCAACCGCTTGGGCTGCGGGCTCTCCTCCGAGCCCGAGTCGCCGGAACCGGCGAGCGCCTCGAGCTGCTGGGTGAAGTAGCTCTTGAGCCGCGAGCGGTACTCGCGCTCGAACGAGCGGAGGTTCTCGACCTCGCTGCTGAGCTTGTCGCGCTCGCGCTCGAGGTCGCCGAACATCTGCTGGCGGCGCTCGGCGGTCTCGGAGTCGAGCATCTGGGCACGGGTGCGGGCGTCGGACTCGAGGCGGTCGGCCTTCGACTTCGACTCGGCTTCGAGACGCTCGGCCTTGGTGCGGGCCTCGCCGATAATCTTGTCGGCGTCGTTCTTGGCCTCGTCGACGAGCTCGTCGGCGTTGCGCGTGGCGATCTCGAGCAGGCGGGCGGCCGCGTTGGAGGCCTGCGGCACCGTCTCGACGCGGATCGTCTCGACCGGGCTCGAGGCGGCAGCCGCGACCGGGGCCGGGGTGGGCTCGGGCGCCGGGGTCGGCTCGGGAGCCTTCTCCGGGGCCTTCTCGGGAGCCGGCGTCGGCGCAGCGGCCACGGCGGGCTGCTGGCCGGTGTCGCCACCGGTCTGGGCCGACGCGAGCCGGGCGCGCAGGTCCTCGTTCTCCTTGGTCAGACGAGCGAGCTCGGCCTCGACCTCGTCAAGGAACTGGTCGACCTCCCCCATGTCGTACCCCTCGCGGAGACGGACCGGAGTGAAGCGCTTGTTGCTCACGTCCTCGGGCGTCAACGGCATGACCTCACCCATTCGTAGTCGTGGTTGTCCCGAGGACCCGACTGCGTCCTCGACCTGTCGGATCGAACAATAGCCTCATCAGTGGGGCAGGTGTGACAGCCGGGTTCTCCCCCGGCTCACAGCAGCGTGCTCGCGACGACGCTGCGCAGGATCCACACGCTGATGAAGACGATCAGGAAGCTGAGGTCCAGGGCGATGCTGCCCAGCCGCAGCGGCGGCACGACGCGGCGCAGCGCCTTGATCGGCGGGTCGGTGACCGAGTAGACGGCCTCGAGCACCACCAGCACCGGACCCCGCGGCGACCAGTCGCGCGCGAAGACCATCACCCAGTCGACGACGAAACGGATCCACAAGAAGATCCAGAAGATCGTCAAGATGATGTAGATGATCGAACCGGCGACCTGCACGTCGGTCTGTCTCCTGTTCAGTGACCCGGGACCGCGCCCCGGGTCGGGTCACGCGAGCCTCAGCTCTGGTTGAAGAAGCCGTTCTCTGCCATGCGCTCCTTGTCCTCGGCCGCCACGGTGACGTTGGCGGGCGAGAGCAGGAAGACCTTGTTGGTGACGCGCTCGATGGTGCCACGCGTGGCAAAGACCAGACCAGCGGCGAAGTCGACGAGGCGCTTGGCGTCGGCGTCGTCCATCTCCGAGAGGTTCATGATCACCGGCACGCCCTCGCGGAAGTTCTCCCCCACGGTGCGGGCCTCGTTGTAGGTGCTCGGGTGCAGGGTCGTGATGCGGGACAGCTCGGCCACCACTCCGGTCGGGCCGGGCGCCGGACGACGGCGCTCGGCGAGGTCGGCCACGGGTGCGGGGCGCTGCTCGCGCGCACGCTCGTGTCGGGACGGGCCGGGGGCGGCCACGGGACGGGTCTCGGCGGTGTAGTCGTCGCTGGGGTCGTACTCGCCGTGGTCGCCGTCGTACCGGCCGGTGTCCTCGACGAGGCCGAGGTACTCGCCGATCCTGCGCATCGCGCCGCTCATGGTGGTGCCCTCCGGATCTGAAGCGTCCGGTGACGGACGCCTGGTGGTCTGAACTTAACGGACCGCAGGCCTCGAACCGAGGATTGCGGAGCCGACGCGCACGTGTGTCGCGCCGGCGGCGACGGCCTCGTCGAGGTCGCCGCTCATCCCGGCGGAGAGCCGGTCTGCTCGGGGGTGGTCGGCCAGCAGGCGCTCGCGCACCGCGGCCAGCCGGGCGAAGGCCGCTGCGGGCTCCTCGCCGAGGGGTGCGACGGCCATCAGCCCGCGCAGGCGCAGGTGCTCGGCCGCCTCCACGGCCTCGGCCAGCGCGGGTACGTCGTCGGGCGCGGCGCCGGCGCGGTGCTGGCTGCCGGGCGGGTCGAGGCTGACCTGCACCAGCACGTCGAGGGGTCGGCCGCGCTCGGCGGCGCCGCGGTCGAGGCCGCGCACCAGCTTGGGGCGGTCCAGGGACTCCACGACGTCGGCGTAGCGGGCGACGGCGGTCGCCTTGTTGCTCTGCAGCGCCCCGATGTAGTGCCACACCAGGTCGAGGTCGGCGCACTCGGCGGCCTTGGCCTCGGCCTCCTGGTGCCGGTTCTCGCCGACGTCACGGACCCCGAGGTCGGCCAGCAGGCGCACGTCGGAGGCGGGGAAGAACTTGGTCACCACGACGAGGCCGACCCCTGGGTCGTGGGGGCCGTCGCGCCCGGCGCCCGAGCGGGCCGCCTCGATCCGCGCCCGCACGGCCGCGAGCCCCGCCTCCAGCTCCTCGCGCCGGTTCACGAGGTCCACACCAGCCCGGCCATCCGCCCGGAGGCGGCGGCGTCGCGGCGGTGCGAGTGCAGCGCCGGGTCCTCCAGGGTGCAGCGGCCCACCTCGGTGAGGCCGACGCCCAGCGCGGAGAGCTGGGCACGCACGCCCGCACCGAGGTCGAGGGCGGGTGTGCCCCAGCTCGTCTCGGCCCAGGTCTGCGGGACCACGGCCGCCACCTCCTCACGCATCTGCTCGGGCACCTCGTAGCAGCGTCCGCACACGTGGGGTCCGACCCACGCGTGCAGCTCGCCGGCGCCCTGCTCGCGCATCCGCTCCACCGCCCGGGTCACCACGCCCAGCGCGACGCCCGCACGGCCCGCGTGCACGGCGCCGACCACACCGGAGCCGGTGTCGGCCAGCAGCACCGGCAGGCAGTCGGCCACCCGGACCATCAGGCCCAGGCCCACCGTGGCGGTGACGAGGGCGTCGGCGGTCGGCACCTGCTCCGTCGGGGCGGGGCCGGGCTCGTCAACCAGGAGCACCTCGTCGCCGTGCACCTGGTTCATCCGCGCGAAGCGGACGCCGCAGGCCTCCTCGACCCGGGGCAGCTCGTCGACGAAGCCGGGCCGCAGGCCCTGCAGGTCGACGGTGGAGTCGGTGAAGGCGACGTCGACACGGACGTCGCCCTCACGGTGGTCACGGAAGCTGAACAGGGCAGGGGCTCACTTCAAGAAGTCGGGCACGTCGAGGTCGTCGTCGTCGAACTGGACCTGGCGCGGAGCCGGCTTGGGGGCCTGCGGGGCCGCCGGGGTGGAGGGGTGGAAGGTCTGCTGGGGCGTGACCGAGGGCCGCTCACCCTGGGAGCCCTGGGAACCCTGCGAGCCCTGGAAGCCCTGGGACCCCTGGGATGATCCCTGGCGGGCGCCGGCCTCGACCCGGGCGGGCTCCTCGCGACGGTTGGCCGCGGCACGCACCGCCTCGCGCGTCTCGTCCTGGCTCTGCTGCTCGCGCGGCTCGCGGCGCAGGACGGTGCCCTCGTCGCGGCGCTTCGGCGTACCCCCGTCGAAGCCGGCGGCGATGACGGTGACGCGCACCTCGTCGCCCAGGGCGTCGTCGATGGTGGCACCGAAGATGATGTTGGCCTCGGCGTGCACGGCCTGGGCGACCAGCGCGGCCGCCTCGTTGATCTCGAACAGGCCGAGGTCGGAGCCACCGGCGATCGAGAGCAGGACGCCGTGGGCGCCGTCGATGCTGGCCTCGAGCAGCGGCGAGCTGACCGCCATCTCGGCGGCCGCGACCGAGCGGTCCTCGCCCCGGGCCGAGCCGATGCCCATCAGGGCCGAGCCGGCGTTGGCCATCACGGACTTCACGTCGGCGAAGTCGAGGTTGATCAGGCCGGGGGTGGTGATCAGGTCGGTGATGCCCGAGACACCCTGCAGCAGCACCTGGTCGGCCTGCTTGAAGGCGTCGAGGACCGAGACGTTGCGGTCGCTGATCGAGAGCAGCCGGTCGTTGGGGATCACGATCAGGGTGTCGACCTCCTCGCGGAGCCCGGCGATGCCCTCCTCGGCGGAGTTGGCGCGGCGACGACCCTCGAAGGCGAACGGGCGGGTGACCACACCGATGGTCAGCGCACCGAGCGAGCGGGCGATGCGCGCGACGACCGGGGCACCGCCGGTGCCGGTGCCGCCGCCCTCGCCGGCGGTCACGAAGACCATGTCGGCGCCCTTGATCACCTCCTCGATCTCGTCGGCGTGGTCCTCGGCGGCGCGCGCCCCGACCTCGGGGTTGGCGCCGGCACCGAGGCCGCGGGTGAGCTCGCGGCCGATGTCGAGCTTGACGTCGGCGTCGCTCATCAGCAGCGCCTGCGCGTCGGTGTTGATGGCGATGAACTCGACGCCCTTCAGACCGACCTCGATCATCCGGTTGACGGCGTTGACACCACCACCACCGATGCCCACGACCTTGATGATGGCCAGGTAGTTCTGTGCTGCTGCCACGGCGGCTCGCCTCTCGCTGAGTACTTCGGTTGGTTGGGTGCTGCTGGGTGTTGCCGGGTGTTGCGGAGTCTGGGACGACCGGTCGGCGTGTTTCTCAACTCTGACCCTCAGGTAGAGGGTTATAGTTATGTCAACCTCGTCGTGGTCACGACAGTAGGCAGCCCGCTCGGCCGCACCGCGCCGACACACCGCGCGCCGCACTGATTTCTGCACCGATCTGCGTGCGCCCACTCACACCGCGGCGGCGTACGCCGGTCCGGGCGGGTCGGCGCGAGATTCGGGCCGGGTCGGCGCGAGATTCGTGACGGGTCGGCGCGAGATCTGCGACGGGTCAGCTGCGGGTGGTGGGGGTGGCCGGGACGGAGACGTCGAGCACCCGGCCGTCCTGCTCGAGCAGGATCTCCAGCACCCGGGCCTTCTGCTCGGAGTCGGAGGCGCTGCCCCACACCACCTCGCGGCCGTCGCGCAGCAGCAGGCGGATCTGGTCGACGGTGCCGACCTCGACGTGGTCGACGTCGGCGGCGAGCCCCTCGGGCAGGGCCGAGACCACGGCGGCGCCCTCGCGCAGCGCCTCGCTGGTCACGCCGGTCAGGGCGTCGACGCGGGGCAGGTCGGTGGGGGTGTCCTCGTAGTCGCGGAAGACGACGCCGTCGGCGTCCATGCCGCGCAGGGTCGAGCCGATGCGCACCACCGCGACGGCGACGCGCTCCACCACCTCGACCCGCACCCCGTCGGGCCAGGCCCGCGTCACGTCGGCGGAGCGGACCACCGCCAGCGCCTCGACCCGCGCCCGGACGGCGTCGAGGTCGATGCGGGCCACCGGGTCGCCCACGGGCACCGAGGCGGCCTCGCGGACCTCCTGCTCGGTGAGGACCTCGGAGCCGACGACCTCGACCCGCTCGACGGCCAGCAGCGAGGAGAACCAGACCGACCACACCGCGACCCCGAGCAGCGCGAGGGCCAGCACGCCGACGACCACGTAGCGCAGCCGCACCCAGCGCCGCTCCCACTGCCGGCGCACGAAGCGCCGCCGGGAGGACGCCACGGCGGGCTCAGCCACCGGACCCCTCCCGCAGCAGCGCCAGCACGCGCGGGCCGACCTCGGTGATGCTGCCGGCGCCAGGGTCAGCACCAGGTCGCCGGGGCGCGCCGGGCCACCAGGGCGGCGGGCACGTCGTCGAGGTCGGGCACGAAGGCGACCCGCTCGGGCGCCAGCGGCACGTGGTCGGCGACCAGGGCGCGGTGACGGCGGGGTCGGCGTCCTCGCGGGCCAGGTAGACGTCGCACACGACGACCTCGTCGGCCGCGCCCAGCGCGGCGCCCATGCCGGCGCCGAAGAGGCGGGTGCGCGAGACCAGGTGGGGCTGGAAGGCCACGACGACGCGCCCCTCCCCCGCCACCGAGCGGGCGGCCTCGAGGTCGCCGGCGATCTCGATGGGCTGGTGGGCGTAGGAGTCGTAGACCCGCACCCCGCCGGCCTCGCCCTTGGACTCCATGCGCCGCCCGGTGCCGCCGAAGCCCTCGAGCCCGGTGCGCAGCCCCTCGAAGGGCAGTCCGAGCCGCAGCCCGACGCCCAGGGCGGCGAGCGCGTCGAGCACGTAGTGGCGCCCGGGGATCGCCAGGCGCACCCGGCCCAGCTCGTGGCCCCGGTCGACGACGGTGAAGGAGGAGGTGGTGCCCTCGAGGACGACGTCGACGGCGCGCAGGTCGGCGTGCTCACCCTCGCCGACCCCGACGAGCTCGAGCCCGCGGGCGGCGGCCAGGGGGCGCAGCGCCTCCGCGCCGGGGTCGTCGACGCAGGCCACCAGGAACCCGTCGGCGTCGATGGTGCCGACGAACTCGGCGAACGCGGCCCGGTAGGCCTCCTCGGTGCCCCAGGTGTCGAGGTGGTCGGCCCCGACGTTGGTCACGATGGCGGCGTGCGGGCGGTAGACCAGGAAGGCGCCGTCGCTCTCGTCGGCCTCGGCGACGAAGAGGTCGCCGGCCCCGGCGTCGGCGTTGCGCCCGGTCGCCGAGAGCACCCCGCCGACGGCGTACGTCGGGTCGGCGTCGCAGGCGAGCAGGGCGACGGTGAGCAGCGAGGTCGTGGTGGTCTTGCCGTGGGTGCCGGCGACGGCCAGCACGCGCCGGTCGGCCATCACCGAGGCGAGCCCGGCCGAGCGGGGGCAGCAGCCGCAGGCCGCGGCGGGCGCGCCTCGAGCACCTCGGGGTTGTCCTCGCGCGCCGCGGTGGTGACCACGACGCTGTCGCCGGGGCCGAGGTCGCCGAGGTGGGCGGGGTCGTAGCCGAGGTGGCAGGTGACGCCGAGCTCGCGCAGCGAGGGCAGGAACGGGGTGTCGTGGTCGTCGCTGCCGGTGACCTCGACGCCGCGCGCGGCCATGATGCGCGCGATCGCCGACAGCCCGGCGCCGCCGATGCCGACGAAGTGGACCCGACCCAGCTCGGCCACGCCGGGCACGACCTCGGGGACCGGCAGCCTCATCGGGCCGCTCCCCCGGTCTCGAGCACGATGCGGGCCAGGGCCTCGTCGGCGTCGCGCGGCACCAGGTGGCGCGCGGCGGCGCTCATCGTGGCCAGTCGGGCGGCGTCGGTGGCCAGCGGCGCCACGTTGGCCACGACCCAGTCGGTGGTCAGCTCCTCGTCGCGCACCAGCAGCGCTCCCCCGGCGTCGACGACGGGCCGGGCGTTGAGCTCCTGCTCGCCGTTGCCGATCGGCAGCGGCACGAAGACCGCCGGCACCCCGGTGGCCGCGGCCTCCACGACGCTGTTGGCACCGCTGCGGCAGATCATCAGGTCGGCGGCGGCCAGCGCGTAGTCCATGCGGTCCACGAAGTGCTCCACGACGTACGGCGTGCCGGTCGCGGTCGTCGCGGCGGGGTCGGCCTCGCCCTTGGGCCCCACGACGTGCAGCACCTGCACCCCGGCCTCGCCGAGCTGGCGGGCGGCGCCCGAGACGGCCTGGTTGAGCCGGCGCGCCCCCTGGGAGCCGCCGGTGACCACCAGGGTGGGCCGGTCGGCGTCGAGGCCGAAGAACGCGCGGGCCTCGGCGCGCAGGGCGTCGCGGTCGAGGGTGGAGATCATCCGACGGATCGGCAGGCCGACGTACTCGGCGCCGGGCAGCGGGGTGTCGGGGAAGCTCACGGCGACGCGTCCGCCGCGCCGGGCGGCGACGCGGGCGCCGAGCTTGTTGCCGAGCCCGGGCAGCGCGTTCTGCTCGTGCACCACGACCGGGAGGCCGCGCTTGCGCGCGGCCAGGTAGGCCGGCACCGAGACGTAGCCGCCGTAGCCGACGACGACCTGCGGGTCGACCCGGTCGAGCACGGCGTGGGTCTGGCGCACGGCGTCGCGGATGCGGCCGGGCACGCGCAGCAGGTCGGCGCCGGGCTTGCGCGGCAGCGGCACCGGCGGCACCAGCTCGAGGGGGTAGCCGGCGGCGGGCACGACGGTGTTCTCGAGGCCGCGCGGGGTGCCCAGGCAGGTGATCTCGACCGACGGGTCGAGCCGCCGCAGGGCGTCGGCGGTGGCGAGCAGGGGCGAGGTGTGGCCGGCGGTGCCGCCGCCGGCGAGCAGGATGCGCATCAGGGTCAATCTAGGCGCTGTGGCTGCTGTGCGAGGCACCGGCCGCGACGCCCGCCGCGCGGCCGCGGCGGCGCGCGGCCAGGGCGCGGGCGGCCTCGGGCTCGTGGCGCGCGAAGCCGATCAGCAGGCCGAGCGCGACCAGCGAGGGCAGCAGCGAGGAGCCGCCGTACGAGATCAGCGGCAGCGGGATGCCGATGACCGGCAGCAGCGCCAGCACCATGCCGACGTTGATGATCATCTGGCCCACCAGCCACACGACGATGCCGAAGCTCGCGTAGCGCACGAAGGGCTCCTGGGTGTGGCGGGCCACCCGCAGCGCCGCGAGGGCGATGGTCAGGAACAGCGCGACGACCAGCAGGGTGCCGACGAGCCCGAGCTCCTCGCCCAGCACCGCGAAGATGTAGTCGGTGTGGGCCTCGGGCAGGTCGCCCCACTTCTGCTGGCTGGCGCCGATGCCCTGGCCGAACCAGCCGCCCGAGGACAGGGCGTAGAGCCCGTGGGCGGGCTGCCAGCCGGTGTCGAGGTAGTCCTGGAAGGGGTCGGCGAAGTTGGTGATCCGCGCGACGCGCTCGGTGTCGGTGGCGGCCAGGCCGATCGCGGCGACGCTGACCAGCGAGATCGCCAGCCAGAACAGCCGGGCCGGGGCCCCGACGACCCAGAGCATGCCGAGCAGGATCGCGAAGAAGATCAGCGCGGTGCCCAGGTCGCGCCCGGCCACGACGAGCAGGGTCGCGAGCAGCAGGCCCGGCACCACCGGCACCACCAGCTGGTGCAGGCTGTGCAGGCGCCGCTCCTTGTTGGCGTAGATGTGCGCGGCCCACAGCACCAGCGCCAGCTTGGCGACCTCGGAGGGCTGGATCGCCAGCGAGCCGACGCCGAGCCAGTTCTGGTTGCCGTTGACGGTGGTGCCGACGAAGGCCGTGGCCAGCAGCAGCACCAGGGAGAACAGGTAGGCCGGGTAGGCCAGCGCGCGCACCCAGCGCAGCGACATCCGGCTGGCGATGAAGGCCGCCGGCAGGCCGAGCGAGAGCCACATCAGCTGGCGGCGCACCACGGCGTAGGAGTCGCCGTCGTAGACCTTGAACGACCACACGCTCGAGGCCGAGAGCACCATCACCAGGCCGATGGTCAGCAGCAGCGCCGAGGCGCCGACCAGCAGGTAGTAGGAGGTCAGCGGCCGGTCGAAGGCCTCGCGGGCGCTGGCCACCGAGGCGCGCAGGTGACCGAGCCGCCGAGGGAGCCCCATGTCGTCCGGGACTGCTGTGGTCACCTCGGCCCCTCTCCTGGTCCTGCGGGTGCTACTCCTGGGGTCCGGTGCGGGCCCGTACGGCGGCGGCGAACGCGTCGCCGCGAGCGCCGTAGTCGGTGAACATGTCCTGCGAGGCGCATCCCGGGGCCAGCAGCACGGTGTCGCCCGGCTGGGCGAGACCGGCGGCGGCCTCGACGACACGACCCATCGGCCCGTGCTCATCGTCAGTCACACCAGTCTCGTGCGCCTCAACTTCGATCACGGGTACATCCGGTGCGTGTCGCGCAAGTGCCTCCGCGATCACCGCGCGGTCGCGCCCCAGCAGTACCACGGCGCGCAGCCGGTCGCGCACGGCGGCCACCAGCTCCTCGAACCGCGCGCCCTTGGCCAGCCCGCCGGCCACCCACACGACGCTGTCGTAGGCGCGCAGCGAGGCCAGGGCGGCGTGCGGGTTGGTGGCCTTGGAGTCGTCGACCCAGGTCACGTCGCGGTGGCGGGCCACCTCGGCGATGCGGTGCCCGTCGGGGCGGAAGGAGCGCAGCCCGTCGCGCACCGCCTGCTGGGAGACGCCGTGGGCGCGCGCCAGCGCGGCGGCGGCCAGTGCGTTGGCGACGTAGTGCGGCGCGCTGCTGGCCAGCTCGGAGACGGTGACCAGCTCGGCGGCCGAGTCGGAGCGCTGCTCGATGAAGGCGCGGTCGACCAGGATGTCCTCGACCAGGCCGAGCATCCCCACCCCGGGCATGCCGAGGGTGAAGCCGATGGCGCGGGCACCCTCGACCACGTCGGCCTCGCGCACCAGCGCCTCGGTCTGCGGGTCGTCGACGTTGTAGACGCACGCGCGCTGGACGTGCTCGTAGACGCGACCCTTGTCGGCGGCGTACTCGGCCATCGAGGCGTACCAGTCGAGGTGGTCCTCGGCGATGTTGAGCACGGCGGCCGACTCGGCGCTCATCGAGCTCGTGTAGTGCAGCTGGAAGCTGGACAGCTCGACGGCCAGCACGTCGTACGGCGTCGGGTCCATCACCGCCTCGACGATCGGCAGCCCGACGTTGCCGGCCGCGACGGTGCGCAGCCCGGCGGTGCGCAGGATGGTCTCGAGCATCTGCACGGTGGTGGTCTTGCCGTTGGTGCCGGTCACGGCCAGCCACGGGGCGGCGTGCTCGGGGTGGCGCAGCCGCCAGGCGAGCTCGACCTCGCCCCAGACCGGCACGCCGCGCTCGCGGGCCTGGGCCAGCAGCGGCGCGTCGGGGCGCCAGCCGGGCGAGGTGACCAGCACGTCGACGTCGTCGGGCAGCGTGGCCGTGGCGCCCTCGCCGAGGCGGATGGTCGCGCCGAGCACCTCGAGCAGCTCGGCCTTCTCCTCCTTGCCGGTCGCCGACTCGTCGAGGGCGGTCACCGAGGCACCGAGGTGGTTGAGGTTGTCGGCGGCGGCGAAGCCGGAGACGCCGAAGCCGGCGACCACGGCGCGCACGCCGTCCCAGGAGCTGGTCTGGTCGAGCCCGTCGAGCCCGCGCGGTGCGCTCACGTGCCCGCCACCCACTCGGCGTAGAAGATGCCCAGGCCGCCGGCGACGCACAGGCCGGTGAGGATCCAGAACCGGATCACCATCGTGACCTCGCCCCAGGCCATGTCGAAGGTGTGGTGGATCGGGGCCATCCGGAAGAGCCGCTTGGGCGAGCCGGTGAGGCGTCGGCTGAGCTTGAACCAGGAGACCTGCAGCATCACCGAGACCGTCTCCATGACGAAGACGCCACCGACGATCACCAGCAGCAGCTCGGTGCGGGTCAGCACCGCCAGGCCGGCGAGCGCGGCGCCGAGCGCCAGCGAGCCGGTGTCGCCCATGAAGATCTGGGCCGGCGAGGCGTTCCACCACAGGAAGCCGAAGCAGGCGCCGGTGATGGCGGCGGCCACGATCGCCAGGTCGAGCGGGTCGCGCACCTCGTAGCACTTGCCGTAGGTGATGTCGGACTGGCCGCACCACTGGTTGTTCTGCCAGATGTTCACGATCGTGTAGGCGCCGAAGACCATCATGCTGCAGCCGGTCAGCAGGCCGTCGGCGCCGTCGGTGAGGTTGGTGGCGTTGCTGGTGGCGATGACCATCACCAGGATCAGTGCCACCACCGCGGCCGCGGGCAGCACGAAGCTGTCGAGGTCGCGGATGAAGGACAGCGAGAACGACGCCGGCCGCTGGCCGCGGTCGTCCTCCAGCATCGGGCTCAGCGCCAGGATGCCGAACGTCAGGCCGACGACGGTCTGGCCGACGATCTTGGCCTTGCTGCGCAGGCCGAGGCTGCGCTGCTTGTAGATCTTGATGAAGTCGTCGAGGAAGCCGACGGCGCCGATGCCGACGAAGAGCAGCAGCAGGAGCAGCGCCGAGGCGGTGGGCGCCGACAGCGTGATCAGCTTGGCCCCGAAGTAGCCGAGCACGGTGGCGCCGATGATGGCGACGCCGCCCATGGTCGGGGTGCCGCGCTTGACGTGGTGGGTGGTGGGCCCGTCGTCGCGGACCTCCTGGCCGTAGCCCCACTGCGTGAACTGCCTGATCGCGAAGCGGGTGCCGATCAGCGAGATCAGCAGGGCCAGGCCTCCGCCCAGCAGGATCGCCCTCACCGCCGTTGCACCTCGTTCCGCTCGCAGATCGCCTCGCCGACGACGTGCGTCACCGACCGGGCCGGCTCACCGGCACCGTTCATCTTGGCCCATGCCGGCGGACGGCTCGACCACGCCTCGCCGGGCGGGTGTCGATCATCACGCCCCGCCGGCGTCCTCCGCGGCCCGCTCGCCCGCCCGTTCACCGGCGCGCTCGCGCAGCAGCTCGGCGGCCACCTCGCGGTCGTCGAAGGGGTGCACCACGCCGTCGACGACCTGGCCGGTCTCGTGGCCCTTGCCGGCGACCAGCACGATGTCGCCGGTGCCGACGCGGCGCAGCGCCTCGGCGATCGCCTCGCGCCGCCCGGCGACCTCGAGCACCTCGGCGCGCTGGTCCCCCGGCACCTGCGCGGCGCCGGCCAGCACCGCCGCGCGGATGGCCGCCGGGTCCTCGGAGCGCGGGTTGTCGTCGGTCACGACGAGCACGTCGGCCAGCCGGGCGCCGATCTCCCCCATCACCGGGCGCTTGCCGGTGTCGCGGTCCCCGCCGGCGCCGATGACCAGCACCAGCCGACCGGTGGTCAGCGGGCGCAGCGCGCCCAGCGCCGCCTCGACCGCGTCGGGCTTGTGGGCGTAGTCCACGACCACCTCGAAGTCCTGGCCCGCCACCACGCTCTCGAGGCGCCCGGGCACGCCCGGCAGCGCGCTGATGCCGGCGGCCACCTGGGCGGCGACGTCGACCGGGTCGACGTCGCCGGGGCTGGCCTCGCCCACCGCGGCCACCGCCGCGAGGGCGTTGGAGACGTTGAAGCCGCCCGCCAGCGGCACCCCGCCGGCGAAGGCCCGGTCGCCCGGGCCCAGCACCCGGAAGTCGGAGCGGCTGGGCGAGGCGTCGACGTCGACGACGCCCCAGGTGGCCTCGCGGCCCTCGGTCGAGAACGTCGCCACCGGCAGCCCGGTCTCGCCGGTCAGGCGCCGGCCGTGCTCGTCGTCGACGTTGACCAGGGCCCGGCGCGCGCGCTCGGGGGTGAACAGCGAGGCCTTGGCCGCGTAGTACTCCTCCACGGTGTCGTGGAAGTCGAGGTGGTCGCGCCCCGAGGTTGAGGAAGACCGCCACGTCGAAGACGACCCCGTCGACCCGCCCGAGCACCAGGGCGTGGCTGGAGACCTCCATCGCGCAGACGTCGACGCCCTGCTCGACCATGGCGGCGAACAGCCCGTGCAGGTCGGGGGCCTCGGGCGTGGTCAGCGTGGTCGGCACGTCCCGGCCCGCCACGCGGGTGCCCACGGTGCCGATCACCGCGCCCACCAGCCCGGCCTCGTGCAGCCCGCCCTCCAGCAGCCGGGTGGTGGTGGTCTTGCCCTGGGTGCCGGTGACCCCGATCATCGTGAGCCGCTCGGGCGGGGTCGCCGTAGACCCTGGCCGAGAGGCGGCCCAGGATCCGGCGCGGGTCGTCGGTCACCAGCAGCGGCACCCCCGCGGGCACCTTCTCGGCGCCGGCCGGGTCGGTCAGCACCGCCACGGCCCCGGCCTCGAGCGCCTCGGCGGCGAAGTCGGCGCCGTGCGCGCGGGCGCCCGGCAGGGCGGCGTACAGGTCGCCGGGGCGCACCCGCTGGCTGCTGAGGCTGATGCCGGTGACGACCGGGTCGTCGCCGCGGTGCTCGACCATCGCCAGCGCGTGGCGCGCCCACCCGGCCAGCTCGGCCAGGGGGGTCCGCGGCGGGTCGACGGGGCGGGTCGGGGGACGTCGGGGCGAGGCATGGCGGGAGGCTAGCAGCGCGAGATCCGCGCCGGGTCAGCGCGACATTCGCGCCGGGTCGGCGCGACATCTGCGCCGGGTCAGCGTGAGAATTGCGCCGGGTCAGCGAGACATTTGCGCCGGGTCACCACTCGACGGGGAGGTCCGAGGCGGGGGTGCCGGTGGGGGGCACGGCGTAGCGGCGCAGCGCGTAGCCGGTGATCTTGGCGAACGCCGGGCCGGCGACCGAGCCGCCGCCGCCGCCGTTGCGCGGGTTCTGCACCACGACGTAGACGGTGAAGCGCGGGTCGTCGGCGGGGGCGAAGCCGGCGAAGGAGACGGTGAAGGTGCCGTCGTAGCAGCGGCACTCCTCGCCGACCCGCTGGGCGGTGCCGGTCTTGCCCGCGACCCGGTAGCCGGGGACCTGCGCGCCCGGGGCGACACCGGCCTCGGGGTCGACCACCCGCTCCATCATCAGCGCGGTCTTGCGGGCGGCCTCGGCGCTGATGACCTGGGTCGTGGTGGCCTGGTCGGTGCCGACCTGCTCGCCGGCGTCGGTGGTGGCGCTGCCGCGCACCAGGCTGGGGTCGATGCGCACCCCGCCGTTGGCCACGGTGTTGATCGCAGCGGCCATCTGCAGGGCGTTGACCGAGACCGACTGGCCGAAGGCGATGCGGTCCTGGGCCTGGCTGGTCCACAGCGAGGGGTCGGGAAGGATCCCGGCCGACTCGCCGCGCACCCCCGCCCCGGTCGCGGAGCCGAGCCCGAAGGCGGCGAGGTAGCGGCGCATCTGGCCGTCCTCGAACTTGTCGGAGGCCAGCACGGTGCCGATGTTGGAGGACTTGGCCAGCACCCCGGCCAGCGTCAGCCGGATCGTGTCGTGCGGGAACCAGTCGCCGATGGTGCGGTCCTGGCGGGCCAGCGAGCCCGGCACCGTCAGGCGGGTGCGCGGGGTGACCTTGCCGGCGTCGAGCAGGCCGGCCATGGTCAGCACCTTCGAGACCGAGCCAGGCTCGTAGACGTCGCTCATCGCCCGCGACCCCAGGTCGGCCTCGTCGGAGGCCAGCGGCGCGTTGGCGTCGAACGTCGGGTGGTCGGCCAGCGCCAGCACCTCACCGGTGCGCGAGTCCATCACCACCGCGAGGCCGGAGTCGCCGCGCGACTGCTGCACCGTCTGGCGCACCACGCGCTGGGCGTACCACTGCAGCTCGCGGTCGATGGTCAGCGTCAGGTCCTCGCCGTCCTGCGCCTCGACGACAGTGCTCTCACCCAGCGGCAGCTTGTTGCCGGCCGCCACCGAGTAGCGCGCCGAGCCGTCGGTGCCGGAGAGGAGCTCGTCGAAGGTGCGCTCGAAGCCCGCGAGCGGCTGGGGGGTGCCGTCGGCGAGCGGGGTGCCCAGGAAGCCGACCAGGTTGGCGGCCACGTCGTCGGCCGGGTACTCGCGCACCGGGTCGCGCCACGTCGACAGCCCCGAGAAGCCGAGCTCCTCGGCGCGGTCGACGACCTTGGTCGCGGTGGCCGCCGGCACGCCGCGGGCGACGTACTGGAAGCGGCTCTCGGTGCGCAGCCGCTGCAGGATCGTGAAGTAGTCGACGTCGAGCTTGTTGGAGAGGAACTTCGCGACCTCCGGGGCCCGGTCGACCTCGCGGCCCTCGTCGTCGGTGTTCACCAGCGCCGGGTCGGCCACCACCATCAGCCCGTCGGCCGACTCGGCCAGGGGCTCGCCGTTGCGGTCGAGGATCGCGCCCCGCTCGGCCGGCAGCACCATCTCGTCGACGCCCTCGGCCGCCGCCATCTCGGCGTACGCCTTGGGGTCGATGCCCTGCAGCTGCACCAGGCGCCCGGCGAAGACCGAGAGGACCATCGCGATCAGCACGAACCCGACGCGCAGTCGGAAGTGCGGCTGGCCGCGGCGAGCGGCGACCTCGCTGCTCGGCGTCGGGCGCGTGGTGGGCACGAGGGCTCCTCCCTGGGTGCGGTGCGGGGGTCGGTGGGGCGGGTCGCGGCTCAGCCGCGGTCGGACTCGTTCTTCTTCGCCTTGCGCTCGGCCTTCTTCTCGGCCTTCTCGGCCTTGCGCTCAGCCTTCTTCTCAGCCTTCTTCTCGGCCTTCTTCTCGGCCTTGGTCTGCTTCTTCTCGTCCTGCTCGTTCCTACTCCCGTCGCCGCCGCCGGAGCCGCCGCCACGCGGGTCGGCCAGCACGCCCTCGGGCGGGGTCACCACCGTGGCCGGCGGGTCGAGCTCGGAGGGCCGCGCGGGGGCAGCGGGTCGAGCGCGACGCGGGCACCGAGGGTGGCGCCGCTGGCGTCGCCGGAGACCGAGCCGTCGGAGAGGTCGAGGAAGAGCGGTGCGGCCGGCACCTGCATGCCCATCCGCTGGGCCTTGCGCGCGATCTCCTGCGGGTCGCGCAGCCGCTCGAGCTTGGTGGCCAGCGCCTCCTGGCGGGCCGAGAGCACGGTGGCGCGCTGCTCGAGCGAGGTGGCGGCGAAGGCCGACTGCTGCATGGAGGTGTTGAAGAGCAGCAGGCCCACGACGCCACCGAGCAGCAGCACGGTCACCAGGCTGACGAACGGGACCCTGGCCGCGCGGGTGCGCGCGACCGGCACCACGCTGAGGCGGGCGCGCTCGACCGCGGCGCCGGCGATGCGCGGCACCCGGCTCCGGGCCGTGCCCTGCGGGCTGTAGAGACTGCTCATCGGGCTGCTCCCCTTCCGGTGGTGGTGTCAGTGGTGGGTCGCACGCGTTCGACGGCGCGCAGGCGCACCGAGGCGGCGCGCGGGTTGGCCTCGATCTCGGCCGCGTCGGCCTTCTCGGAGCCGCGGGTGACCAGGCGCAGGGCGGGCTCGCTGCCCTCCGGCACGAACGGCAGGTCGACGGGGACCTCCGAGCGGGTGGCGGCGGTGAAGGCCTGCTTGACCAGCCGGTCCTCCAACGAGTGGTAGGACTCGACCACCACCCGGCCGCCGACCCCGATGGCCTCGATGGCCGCCGGCACCGCGCGGCGCAGCACCGCGAGCTCGTCGTTGACCTCCATGCGCAGCGCCTGGAAGGTCCGCTTGGCCGGGTGGCCGCCGGTGCGGCGCGCGGGCGCCGGGATCTCGGCGTACAGCAGCTCGACCAGCGCGGCCGAGGTGGTGAAGGGCTCGCTCTCGCGGCGGCGCACGATGGCCCCGGCGATCTTGCGGGCGAACTTCTCCTCGCCGTAGTCGCGCAGGACCCGGGTCAGCTCGGCCGCTGAGTAGGTGTTGAGCACGTCGGCGGCGGTGGGGCCGGTGCTGCCCATCCGCATGTCGAGGGGGGCGTCCTCGGCGTAGGCGAAGCCGCGCTCGCGCACGTCGAGCTGCATCGAGGAGACGCCGAGGTCGAAGAGCACCGCGTCGACGTGGTCGAGGCCGAGCTCGTCGAGCACCTCGGGGATCTCGTCGTAGACCGCGTGCACGCCGCGGAACCGGTCGCCGTACGCCGCCAACCGCCGACCAGCCAGCTCGAGGGCGGCCGGGTCGCGGTCGATGCCGATGACGCTGGCCTGCGGGAGGCGCTCGAGGACCGCCTCGGAGTGGCCGCCGAGACCCAGGGTGCAGTCGACGAGCACGGCGCCCGGGTGGTCGAGCGCGGGAGCGAGCAGTGCCACGACCCGGTCGAGGAGCACCGGGACGTGCGAGGGGCCGGCCACGTCAGCGGCCCAGGCTCGTCAGGAGCGTGAAGGCGACCGCGGCACTGAGCGACATCGCCGCCGAGAAGGCCATCAGCCGCAGCGCGTCCTGGGCCTGGTGGCGCACCCGGGGCGCGGGGGCGCCGGGGGCCGGTCGGGCGCCGGGGGCGCCGCCGGTCAGTCCGTCGACCTGGGTGCTGCTCATGGTCTCGACCCCATCGGGAGATTGCTGCGTGGCTGGTGCTGGGAGTGGTGGTGGGGGATCCGCAGGGTCTGGTCCCTGCCCGCTCGCCGGTGCTTCGTGGGGCTCTGGAACCGGGGAAGGTGCTACAGAGCCGGGTGCCGTCTGGGGCCGGGGAAGGTGTCCCAGAAGACGAGGTGGGGAGCGGGCCGAGACCGGGCCCTGCGGATCGCTGTCCTGTTGTGGTGGTGCGGGGTGGAGCGAGGTGGTGCTGGTCAGAGCGGGGGTGTCTCGTCGAGCTCGGCGAACTTGGCCTGGGCGCCGGCGGAGTACTCCGCCCAGCGCTGGGGGTTCCAGATCTCGACCCGGTCACCGACGCCGGCCACGACCACGTCGCGCTCGATGCCGGCGCTGGCGCGCAGGATCGGCGAGATGCCGATGCGCCCCTGCTTGTCGGGCGTGCCCTGCTCGGCCCCCGCGAACAGCACGCGCCGGTAGTCGCGCGCGTCCTTGTTGGTCATCGGGGTCTCCTGGGCCCGCCGTGCCTCGGCCATGAACGTCGCCTCGGGCCACACGGTCAGGCAGTTCTCCTGTCCTTGCGTGATCACGAGCCCCTCCGACAGTGCGTCCCTGAACTTGGCCGGGAGGAAGAGGCGTCCCTTCTCGTCGACCTTGGGGGTGTAGGTGCCCATGAAGAACACATCGCACCTCCACGTCGACAAGCCCCGGGACGGTCACTTGCTCCACTTTCCACCACTCTACTCCACAACGCTCCACCGTCAACCACATTCCGCCCCCTTCCACCCCCTCCGCTCCCCCGCGCCGCTGGACCCTCCCCACCACCGGCCCGCACCTGGCCCGCACCTGTGGGGGCGCGGTGTTGCCGCGACGGCATACGGTGGAAACCCACTGCCGGGCACCGGCACGACCTGGAAGGGACCGCTCGTGGGATCTCCGACAGCTGGAGGCGCCGACCTCGAGACGCTGGCGCGCGTGATGGAGCGCGTGCGCACCAACGTGGAGCGCGTCATCGAGGGCAAGCCCGAGGTCGTCAGCTCGGCGCTCGTGGTGCTGCTCGCCGAGGGGCACCTGTTGATCGAGGACGTGCCCGGCGTCGGCAAGACGATGCTCAGCAAGGCGCTGGCCCGCTCGATCGACTCGACCGTGCGACGCATCCAGTTCACGCCCGACCTGCTGCCCTCCGACGTGACCGGCGTGTCGGTCTTCAACCAGGACACCCGCCAGTTCGAGTTCCGCCCCGGCGGCGTCTTCGCCAACATCGTGGTCGGCGACGAGATCAACCGCGCCTCCCCCAAGACCCAGTCGGCGCTGCTGGAGTGCATGGAGGAGCGCCAGGTCACCGTCGACAACGCGACCTACCAGCTCGAGACGCCCTTCATGGTCATCGCCACCCAGAACCCGGTGGAGATGGAGGGCACCTACACGCTGCCCGAGGCGCAGCGCGACCGCTTCATGGTGCGCACCTCGATGGGCTACCCCGTCGAGGCCGCCGAGCTGGCGATGATCGCCGGCCACACCGGCGGCAACCCGCTCGACGACCTCGAGCACGTCACGGACGCCGCCGAGATCCGCAAGCTCACCGCCATCGTGGGCCAGGTCTACGTCGCCGAGGCCGTGCAGCGCTACACCGTCGCGCTCACCTCGGCCACGCGGCGTACCGACGAGCTGGTGCTGGGCGCCTCGCCGCGCGCGACCCTGCACCTGGTGCGCGCCGCCAAGGCGTACGCCGCGCTGCACGGTCGCGACTACGTGCTGCCCGACGACGTGCGCGCCCTGGCGCCCCGGGTGCTGACCCACCGGCTGCTGCCCAGCGTCGAGGCCTCGATGAACGGGCGCGGCACCGACGAGATCCTGGAGCGCCTCGTCGCCGCCGTGCCGGTGCCCGACGGCACCCGCGGCTGAGGCCGCGGTCGTGGGGAGGACGTCGTGAGGGAGGCGCTGGCCGGGCTGACCGTGCGCGGGCGCGCGTTCGTGGCCGCCGGGGTCACCGCCGTGGTCTGCGCCGTCCTGCTCGGGCAGCCCGCGCTGACCCGCGTCGGCGTGCTGGTGCTGGCCCTGCCCCTGGTCACCGCGCTGGTGCTGGGTCGCAGCCGCTACCGCCTGGCGCTGGTGCGCACGGTCTCCCCGCCGCTGGTCACCGCCGGGCAGCAGGCCCGCGTGACGCTCTCGCTGAGCAACGAGGGCCGCACGCCCAGCGGCGTGCTGCTGCTCGAGGACCACGTGCCCTACGTGCTGGGCACCCGTCCCCGCTTCGTGCTCGAGGGCATCGGCCACGGCTGGCAGCGCCAGGTCGGCTACCAGGTGCGCTCCGACGTGCGCGGCCGCTTCGAGGTCGGCCCGATGTCGGTGCGCGTCAGCGACCCCTTCGGCCTCGTCGAGCTCGGCCGGGCCTTCCGCACCACCTCCGCGCTCACCGTCACCCCCCGCACCGTCGCGCTGCCGGCGATCCCGCTCGGCGGCTCCGAGAGCGGCTCCGGCGACAACCGCCCCCGCGCCTTCGCCACCGGCAGCGCCGAGGACGTCACGGTGCGCGAGTACCGCCGCGGCGACGACCTGCGCCGGGTGCACTGGCCGAGCTCGGCGCGGGTCGGCGAGCTGATGGTGCGCCGCGAGGAGCAGCCCTGGCACTCCCGCGCCACCGTCTTCCTCGACAACCGCGAGGTCGCCCACCGCGGCGAGGGCATCGCCTCCTCGCTCGAGACCGCCGTCAGCGCCGCGGCGTCGGTGGCGGTGCACCTGACCCGGCGCGGGTTCGCCGTACGGCTGGTGACCGCGGCCGGCGAGGACCGCTCGAGCGGCTGGCACGAGCGGGGCGCCGAGCCGAGCACGGCCCCCCTGCTGGAGTCGCTGGCCGTGCTGCGCCCGACCCCGGCGCCCCGCCTCGACACCGCCTGGCTGGGCGAGGCCGGCCACGGCGGCCTGGTCGTCGCCGTGCTCGGCGCCGTCCAGCAGCACGACGCCCCGGTGCTGCGCCGCATGCAGTCCCACCAGGGCAGCGCGCTCGCGCTGGCCCTCGACGTGGAGGCCTGGGTCGGCGCCACCGGCGCCAGCACCGCCCCGGCGACCGGGCTGCTGGCCCAGCAGGGCTGGCGGGTCACCACCCTCGGCCCGCGCGACCGGCTCGAGGCGCGCTGGCAGGAGCTCGGGGCCGGCGCCCGGTCCGGTGCCCGGCGCGCCGCGCCCGAGCGGCGTACGACGGAGGTGGGGCGATGACCTCGCGGACGCGCAGCAGCCCGGGCGCCGGCCTGACCCTCTCCACCGTGGCGGCGCTGACGACGTGGATCTGCATCCTGTCGTGGCGCGGCTTCACCGACGCGCCCTCGTTGTTCCTCTCCCCCCTGCTCGGCCTCGCCCTGCTGGTGGCCGCCGTCGGTGCCGTGGGGCGCTGGTCGCGCCTCGGTGCGCTCTCGGTGCTGCTGCTGCAGCTGCTCAGCGGCGCGATGGCGCTGAGCTGGGTCGTCGTCGGCTCGCCGCTGCCCGTCGGGGCGACGTGGGACGCGCTGCTGGTGGCGCTGGCCGACGCGCGCGAGGGCGCCGTCGTCTACGCCTCGCCCGTGCCGACCGCGGAGGCCGCGGTCGAGCCGCTGCTGCTCGCCGGCGGGCTGGCCTGCCTGGTGCTGGTCGACCTGCTGGCCTGCGGGCTGCGCCGGGTGCCCCTGGCCGGCCTGCCGCTGCTGGCCGTCTACAGCGTGCCGGTCAGCCTGCTGGCCACCGACCTGACGTGGTGGGTCTTCGCCCTCTCCGCCCTCGGCTTCGTCGCGATGCTCTACCTCCAGGAGAGCGAGCAGGTGGCGCGCTGGGGGCGCAGCCTCGGCAACGACGACCTCACCGCTCCGTTGGCCGAGCCGTCGGGCCTGGGCGTGCACACCGCGACCGTGCGGGTCAACGCGCTCGCCGTGGGCGGCGTCGCGACCGCGCTGGCCGTGGTGGTGCCGCTGGCGGTCCCGACCCTCGACGTGCACCTGCTCGACATCGGGCGCGGACCGGGCGGCGACACCGAGATCAGCGTCGACAACCCGATGACCGACCTGGTGCGCGACCTCAACCGACCCGAGGACACCCCGCTGCTGGCCGTGCGCAGCGAGCAGGTGGAGCCCGAGTACCTGCGGATCTCGGTGCTCAACCGCTTCTCCGAGAACGAGTGGAGCCCCGGTGACCGGGAGATCCCCCTCGAGAACCGTCCCGACGGCGAGATGCCCAGCCTGACCGGGGTCAGCCAGTCGGTGCCGCGCCGCACCCTCGACTACAGCATCGAGGCCTACGAGACGTTCTCGTCGCGCTGGCTGCCGACCTTCGCACCGGTCAGCCGGGTCGAGGCCGAGGGCGACTGGCGCTACGACGAGTCGACGATGGACTTCCTCGCCGGCGACACCGACCTCGACCTCACCGGCACCCGGTGGTCGATGACCGGCGTCGACCTCGACCTCTCGGCGCAGGAGCTCGCCGACGCCCCGTCCTCGGTCGGCATGGTCTCGGCGTCCTACACCGACCTGCCCGACGGCATGCCGCCGCTGATCCGCCAGCTGGCCAACCAGGTCACCGCGAGCGCCCCGACCCGGTTCCAGAAGGCCGTGGCGCTGCAGGACTGGTTCCGCCAGGAGTTCGAGTACTCGCTGCGCAACGTGCCGCCCGGCAACGGCACCGACGAGCTCGAGGAGTTCCTGAGCACCGAGGGCGACTACGCCCGCACCGGCTACTGCGAGCAGTTCGCCAGCGCGATGGCCGTCATGGCCCGCCAGCTCGGCATCCCCGCCCGCGTCGCGGTCGGGTTCCTGACGCCCCAGCGGATCGCCGACGGCGTCTACGAGTACTCCTCCGACGACCTGCACGCCTGGCCCGAGCTCTTCATCGCCGGTTCGGGCTGGGTCCGCTTCGAGCCCACTCCCCCCGCGCGGGCCGGGGCCGTGCCGTCCTACACCCGCGAGGCCGTCGACCTCGAGCAGCCCGAGCCCAGCGGCCCGAGCGGGCGCGCCGAGGACCAGCTGCCCGACCGCAACGGCGAGCCCAGCGCCGCCCCCGAGGAGGAGCTGGACCCCGAGACCGGTGCCGCGGCCGGCAGCACGGACGGCGGGTTCCCCTGGGGCACCCTGCTCGGTGTGCTGCTCGGCGCGCTCGCGCTGGTCGGCCTGGCGCTCGCGCCCGGCGCGCTGCGACGTCGCCGCCGCGAGCACCGTCTGGCGGCCGGGCCCGAGGAGATCTGGGACGAGCTGCGCGACACCGCCCGCGACCTCGGGCTGCCCTACGCCGGGGGCCGTTCGCCCCGCGAGACCGGCGCCGGTCTCGTGGGCCACCTCGGCAGCCCGCTCGACGACCGCCTGCGCCCCGGCCACGGTGCCGGGCAGGCACCCGAGGCCGTCGCCTCGCTGCACCGGCTGGTGGCCGACCTCGAGCGGCTGCGCTACGCCCCCGCCGGCGCCGCCGACCCGGCGCACCGCCACGACGACGGCCAGCGGGTGGTCCAGGCCCTCTTCGACGGCACCACGCCCCGGGCCCGGCGCCGCGCCACCTGGCTGCCCCGCACCCTGCTGCGGCCCACGCGTCGTACGAGCGCGGCGGCGGGGCCCGACACGGAGTCGCTGGGCTACCGCGGCGGGGTCGTCGACCACGTCGGCTGACCCCGACCCGGCCGGTTCGAACCGGCCGGGTCGCGCGCGCAAACCCGTTGCCGCAGGGATGGCCGTTCGTGGACAGTGCGGACGGTGACCGCACCCCGCCCGGCCCTCAGCCTCCCCGACCACGTGTCCCCGGAGCACCGGCGCCTGCTCGCCGAGGTCGCGGAGCGCAACCTGGCGGAGCACGGGGACGACCTCGTGGCGATGGTCCTCACCGGCTCCGCGGCTCGCGGGATGACCACGCCCCGCTCCGACGTCGACGTCTACGTCGTCCTCACCGACGAGGGTGCGCGCCGACGCACCACGCGCCGCTCCGAGACCGTCGACGAGATCCCGGTCTCGGTGGCCGAGCTCGAGGAGGTGCCGGTCTTCGGGACGCAGTGGTGGTACTCCCGGTGGTCCTTCGCCTGGGCCCCGGTGCTGATGGACCGCAGCGCCGGACGGGTGGGCGCCGCGGTCCGCCGGCAGGCCGTCGTGGACGTCGCCGAGGCCGAGTCCGTCCTCCTCGAGCACGACCGGCTCGACGGGTGGTTGAACTACGCCTACCGCGCGCTCAAGAACGACCGTGACGGGCGCGGCCTCGAGCGGCGCCTCGACGCGGCGGAGTCACTGCCCTGGCTGCTCGACGTCGTCTTCTCCCTGGCCGGCCGGGTCCGGCCGTACCACAAGTACCTGCCGTGGGAGCTGCGCACGCACCCGCTGCCGGGGTGGGACGCGGACGAGCTGCTCGGGCTCGTCACCGGCACCCTCGACGGGGACCCCGACGCCCTCCGGACGACGTTCGCCGAGGTCGACTCGCGCTGCCGGGCCCACGACGCCCGGCGACCCCGGCCCGTGCTGGGACCGGTCATCGACGCCTGGGGGCGCGACCTGGAGCTGCTGCGCCCCTGAGCGCAGCCCGTCGCGAGCCGGCTCGTTCGAACCGGCCGGGTCGGGTCAGAAGCCGCCGTTCTCCTCGCGGCGGCGGCGCCAGCGCTCCTCCATGCGGTCCATGAACCCGGCGCCACCGGCGCCGCTGCGGCGCTGGCGCGAACGGGTGCGGCGCCCGCCGTCGATGACGGTGAAGGCCCGGGAGCCCTGGTCGGCGTGCGGCGCGCCGGTCTCGGCGGCGGGGCCGGCCTGCGCCTGGTTGCGCAGGGCGTTGAGCCCGAAGGTGGCCGAGCCGAGCATCACGACGAAGCCGACGATGCCGATCGCCCAGATCTGCGAGATCGCACCGGTCATCAGGACGACGATGCCGAGGGCGAAGACCGCCCCGGCGAGCATGGCGCGACGACGCGCGACCCGGCGCAGCGACGTGCCGCGCAGGGTGGAGGCGAACTTCGGATCCTCCTCGGAGAGGGCACGCTCCATCTGCTCGAGCAGTCGCAGCTCCTCTTCCGAGAGTGGCACCGTTCCTCCAAGGGGTCACACACGCACCGTCACATCGCGGCGATGTCGGCGGGTCAAGTCTAGGCAGGCCCTCGCCGTCACGGTAGGCGGCTCATGCAAATTGGGTGACGATGGCCTCTCGGAGCGCTCAGGAGAGCAGGCTGGCCGGTCGTACCGCGGCCGAGCCGAAGCGGCGCGTCGCCCGGTCGACGGCCCGGTCGGCCTCCGACCAGCCGTGCTCGCGCTCGCCCAGCACGTGCTGGTGGTGCACGCTCTCGCGGGGCGCGAGCCCCTCGACCCGGACCCCCACCAGCCGCAGCCGGGCCCGCTGCAGCCCCAGGGCGTCGTACAGGGCGGTGGCGGTGCGGTAGACCTCCTGGGTGACGTCGGTGGCCTCGCTCATCGTGCGCGAGCGGGTGATGGTGGTGAAGTCGGCGAAGCGCACCGTCAGCGTCACGGTGCGCCCGGCGACGCCGGCCACGCGCATCCGCCCGGTGACGGTGCTGGTCAGGCGCAGCAGCTCGCGCAGCACCACCGCCCGGTCGTCGACGTCGCGCCCGAAGGTCTCCTGCGCGCCCATCGACCGGTCGGGCTCGCCGCCGCCGAGCCCGAAGGCGCCGGTGGTGCGGGCCACGACCTCGCGCCGGTCGTCGCCCCACGCCAGCTCGTGCAGGTGGCGCCCGAGGTGGTCGCCGACCGCGCGCTGCAGGGTGCGCACCGGCGTGTGCGCGACGTCGCCGACGGTGACCAGGCCCAGGCGGTGCAGCATCGCGCGGGTCTTCTCCCCCACCCCGTAGAGCTCGCCGACGTCGAGCGGGTGCAGGAAGGTGGTGATCTCCTCGGGCGGCACCACCACCACGCCGTCGGGCTTGGCGCGCCTGCTGGCCAGCTTGGCCACCGAGACGGTGGCCGCCACCCCGACCGAGCAGGTGATCGCCTGCTCGTCGTGGATGGTGGCGCGCACCTGCTCGGCGATCTCGGCGGGCGGGCCCAGGCGGCGCACGGACCCGCTGACGTCGAGGAAGGCCTCGTCGAGGGAGACCACCTCGACCAGCGGCGTGACCCGGCGGAAGGTCTCGACCACGGCGGTCGAGACGCTGCCGAAGAGCTCGTGGTCGGGCGGCACCACCACGGCCTGGGGGCACAGCCGCCGGGCCCGGGTGGCGGGCATGCCGGAGCGGACGCCGTGCTCGCGGGCCAGGTAGTTGGCCGAGAGCACCACGCCGCGGTACCCGCCGCCCACGATGACCGGCACGTCCCACAGCTCGGGCCGCTCCCGCACCGCCACGGAGGCGTAGAAGGCGTCCATGTCGATGTGGAGGATCGGCGTGACCGAAGCGCCAGCGGAGGTCACGCCGATCCTCCACCACAGCACGTGAGAAGGAGCCGAGTCGGCGCTACTTCACGGGAGGAGCGAAGCGGGGGAACGTGAAGTAGCGCCGACTCGGCGTCAGCGGGCGAGCACGTGCAGCTGCGTGGCGAGCGGGAGGTACTCGGGACGCGTGGCGACCGCCTTCTCGAGCTCGACGAGGGCGGCGGTGGAACCGGGCTCGAGGTCGAGCAGGGTGCCGGGGACCAGGTCGGCGAAGACCCGGACGCCGTGGACCTGCTCGACGTGCAGGTCGGCGGTGGCCAGCAGCGCGACGAGCTCGTCGCTGGTGTAGCGGTGCCCGGCGCGACCGGGGTCGACGGTGGGCTCGAGGAGCGCGAGGGCCTGGCCGAAGTGCCCGGCCATGGCGCGCGCCAGCACCGCCGCGTGGCGCTGGGCGACCAGGAGGCTGAGGGTGCCGCCGTCGCGCACGGCCTCGCGCAGCACCCCGAGGGCGGTGGCGGGGTCGCCGACGTGCTCGAGCACGCCGTGGCACAGCACCAGGTCGGCGCTGTCGGCGCCGGCGACGTCGAGCAGGCTCGAGACCTCGCCCTGCAGGCCGGCCACCTCGACGCCGCGCTCGCGGGCGCGGCGCCCGAGCGAGGCGAGGGCGTCGGGGCTGGGGTCGACGACGGTGACGCGGTGCCCGAGCTCGGCCACCCGCACGGCGAAGCCGCCGGTGCCGCCGCCGATGTCGAGGACGTCGAGGGGCCCGGACTGCTCGAGCAGCGGGCGCAGGGCGTCCCACACCACGGCGGTGCGGGCTGCTGCCCGGCGCTCGCTGGGACGCTCGGCGAGACGTTCGCTGGGTCGGTCGCTGGGGCGCTCGCTGGCGGACATGGGACCCACCCTAGGGCCACGGGCACGCCGTTCATCCCGGGCTCCCCGAGCTGCGGTGCCACAGCTTGCGCGCCACGTCGCGGGTCTCCTCGCCGGCCGGCTTGATGTCGGCGTACGGCGAGAGCCTGAAGCCGCTGGAGTGCACCAGCACCCGGCGCCGACCCATCCCGCCCGCGGCGCCCGGGCCGTCGGGGCGGGCCATGACCGGGCGCGGGGCCCGGCTCTCGGCCGCGCCCTGCCCGGCGAGCTCGACGCCGACGCCGCCGAACCCCTGGGGCACCACCGCCATCTGCTCGCGCACCGCCTCGATGCCGCCGCTGCGCCACTGCTGGTGCAGGACCGGCAGCTCCCAGCAGCCGGTGGCGCGCAGCGAGACGCCGCGGTGGCCGGTGCGGCGCAGCTCGCCGCGCACGACGAGCAGCCAGGAGTGGAAGACGGTGGCGGCGTAGGGGCCCTGGGCGTCCTCGAAGAAGGTGGCGTCGACCGGGCCGGTGCCGTCGTCGAGGGTCAGGAAGACCACCCGGCGCCCCGAGCGGATCGGTGGGGTCTGGGTGGCGACCTTGACCCCGGCCACCAGCAGCTCGGCCTTGCTGCGCTGGGCGAGCAGCTGCTCGCTGCGGGTCACCCCGAGCGCGTCGAGGAAGGGGCCGTAGGTGTCGACGACGTGGCGGCTGGCGTCGAGGCCGAGGATCTCGAGCTCGGCGCGCATCTGCTCCTCGCCGGTCATCTCGGGCAGCCCCGAGACCCCGCCCTCCCCCGGCGCGTCGCCGAGGTCGAGGCTCAGCTGGACCGAGTCGACCGGGGGCGGCGGCGGGGCGGTGCGGGCCTGGGCCTGCGAGCGCCCCCACACGCCCTCGCGCACCGGCGCCCCCCGGTCGTCGCGGTAGTCCTCGGCCTGGTCGCCGGGTCGCCGGTCGCGGCGCCGGTCGGCCTCGGCGACGCTCTCCCCCGCCTGCGCCCTCGCGCACCGAGAGGTCGGTGCTGTTGCGCGCGGCCGCGGCGTCGGCGACCTGGCGGGCGCGCGTGGTGGCCCCGCTCCAGGACTTGCGGGCCGCCAGGCCGCGTCCGCGCGAGGCCCGCTCGAGCGCGCGGCCCTGCCGGTCGAGCTCGGCGACCTGCAGCAGCAGGTCGCGGCGGGTCAGCACCCCGCGACGTCGTACGTCGCTGCCGGCGGCCGACCCGATCCCGTAGGTGCTGTCGAAGGCACCGGCCAGCACCAGCCGCTCGACCACCGGGCGCGAGACCCGGGCGCGCTGCCAGAAGTCGGGAAGGGAGTGGAAGGGCCGGGCCGCGACGATGCGCGAGACCTCGACCTCGCTGATGCCCTTGACCTCGGCCAGCGCCAGCCGGATGCCCCACGGCCGCCCGTCGGGGACGTCGGGGCCGGGGTGGGCGCCGGTGGGCTCGACCCGCTCGACGACGTAGGCCCGCTCGGAGGCGTTGACGTCGAGGCCGAGCACCGCCACGCCGAGGCGGCGGGCGTCCTCGAGGATCAGCCGCTTGGGGTACATCCCCGGGTCGTGGGTCAGCACCCCGGACAGGAAGTGCGCCGGCCAGTGCGCCTTGAGCCAGGCCGACTGGTAGGTCGGCAGCGCGAACGCGGCCGCGTGGGCCTTGCAGAAGCCGAAGGAGGCGAAGGCCTCCAGGACGCCCCACACCTCCTCGACCACGCCGAGCGGGTAGCCGCGACCCAGGGCGCGCGGGAAGAACCAGGCCCGGGTCTCGGCCATCCCCTCCGCGTCGCCGAGGGCCCGGCGCTTCTCGTCGGCCTCGGCGTAGGAGATGCCGGTGAAGCAGCCGATGATCTCGATGACCTGCTCGTGGAAGACCACCACGCCGCGGGTCGGGGCCAGGATCGGGCGCAGGTCGTCGTGGAGGTAGCGCGGCTCGCGCCAGCCGTGCTTGACCTCGAGGTAGGGCGTGATCATGTCGCTCTTGACCGGCCCGGGCCGGAAGAGCGAGATGTCGGTGATGATGTCCTCGAAGGTCTCGATGCCGGACTTGCCGACCAGCTCTCGCTGGCCCGGCGACTCGATCTGGAAGACCCCGAGGGTGCGGGCCGCGGAGATCATCCGGTAGGTCGCGGGGTCGTCGAAGGGCACCTGCTGGTTGTCCTCGAGGTCGATGCGCACCCCCTCGACGCGCTCGACCTCGGTGAGGGCGTGCGCCATCGCCGACTGCATCCGGATGCCGAGCACGTCGAGCTTGAGCAGGCCGAGGTCCTCGACGTCGTCCTTGTCGAACTGGCTCATCGGGAAGCCGGCGTACGATGCCTCCACGGGGGTGCGGTCGAGCAGGGTCGCGTCGGAGAGCAGCACCCCGCAGGGGTGCACCGCGACGTGGCGCGGCAGCCCGTCGAGGCGCTCGACGAGCTGGAACATCAGGTCGAGGCGGGCCTCGCCCAGCCCGCTGGCGCGCAGCTCGGGCAGCTCGGCCAGCGCGGCGCGGGCGTCGCGGGCCCGGACGTGGGGGAAGGCCTTGGCGATGGCGTCGGTCTCGGCCGGGGGCATCCCGAGCGCGGCGCCGACGTCGCGCACGGCGTGGCGCACCCGGTAGGTGTCCATCATCGAGACGCACACGCACCGCTCGCCGCCGTAGCGGTCGAGGATGCGCTCGTAGACCTCGGTGCGCCGGTCGGACTCGACGTCGACGTCGATGTCGGGCAGCGCCTGGCGCAGCGGGGAGAGGAAGCGCTCCATCAGCAGCTGGTGGCGGATCGGGTCGACCCCGGAGATGCCGAGCAGGTAGTTGACCAGGCTGCCGGCCCCCGAGCCGCGCGCGGCGACCCGCACGCCCATCTGCTTGATCAGGTCGGTGACGTCGCCGACGGTCAGGAAGTACGAGGCGTAGCCGAGCTCGCCGATCACCGCGAGCTCGTCCTCGAGCCGCTTCCACACCACCGCCAGCCCGCCGCTGCCGTAGCGGTCGCCGATGGCGCCCTCGCAGCGCGCGCGCAGCGCGACGTCGGCGCTGGGGTGGTCGGTGGAGAGGCTGAACTCGGGGAAGTGCACCTCCCCCAGGCCCAGGTCGGCGCGCGGGTCGAGCGCGCAGCGCTCCGCCAGGGTGCGGGTGCGCGCCAGCAGGCGCAGCGCCTCGCGCCCGGTGCCGGCGCCGGCGCGGGCCACGACCTCGTGGGCCACCTCGCGCATCTGGGGCCCGGACTTCAAGTGCCCCTCGGCGTTGCCGCGGTCGACGTGGCGACGGTCGAGGGCGACCAGGCGCCGGGCGGCGTCGAGCACGTCGACGGTGGCGGCGTCGCTGCGGTCGGCGTAGCGCACGGCGTTGGTCAGCACCGACCCCGCACCGACCTCCTGGGCCAGCGCGAGCATCCGGGCGGCGTGCCGGGTCGAGCCGGGGCCGTCGCCGGCCAGGCGGTGCGAGACCACCTCGACCTGCAGGTTCTCGCGGGGCACCAGGGCGCTCCAGCGCTCCAGGGCGGCGCGGGCGTGGTCGCGGCGGCGCTGGGCCGCGGCGGCCCCGACCTCGGAGGCCGGGCCGAGCAGCACGACCAGGTCGCCGGAGGCGAGCAGCGCCGCGACCTCGGGGGCCTCGGGGTCCAGGACCGGGGTGCCGCGCTCGCCGGCGAGGTGGGTGGTCGAGAGCACCCGGCACAGCGCGGCCCAGCCGCCCCGTCCGCCGCCGGGCCCGGCGGCGTGGGCCAGCAGGGTGACCCGCGGCAGCCGCGGGTCGCGGAAGGCGCCGCCCCGCACCGGGGTGCGCCCGCGCCCCGGCACGGGCGCCGGCGCCCCGGGGCTGCCCGGCCGGTAGGCCAGGTCGACCCCGAGCACCGGGCTGATCCCGGCCTGCAGGCACGCCTTGGCGAACTTCACCGCCCCGTAGGTGCCGTCGCGGTCGGTGAGCGCCAGCAGGTCCATGCCGTGGTCGGCGGCGCGCTGCACCAGCAGGTGCGGCAGCGAGGCGCCGTGCTGCAGGGAGTAGCCCGAGGCGACGTGCAGGTGCGGGAACGGGTCGGGCACGGGTCGGACCACCTCTCGCGTCGGCTCGACCCTGACGAAGAATCTCTCGAACTCATGTTCGAGGAGGCACCAGCCTAACCCCGTCGCGCCGCGTGCGCCAACCCACCCTCACCAGATCGCGGAGACCCACTCCGGCCGGTCGACGAAGGGGTTGCGGTTGCCCTGCCAGGTCTCGTGGATCGCGTCGTTGCGGGCGCGCTCGAAGGCGTCGGGCGGGTCCTGCTCGTGCCAGCGCAGCAGCGTGGAGAGCCGACCCAGGTAGCCCAGCGCGTCGAGGTCGCGCCGGCCCACCTCCTCGGAGACCTCGAGGTCGGCGTACCCGTCGCCACCCTCGTAGCGCACCGCCATGTAGAGCACCATCCGGGCCACGTCGCCCTTCACCGCGTCGCGCGGCTCCCAGGAGTCGGCGTCGCGGTAGGTGTCGTCGGCCTCGCCCTGGGGGCTGCCGCCGTCGTCGAAGTCGAGGCTGGAGCGGTCGGCGTTGACGCTCACGTCGGCCGGGCGGACGTGGTGCAGGTCGGTGCCCGGCCCGGCGCTGGTGCCGAAGCCGCCGCGGCTCTGCGGCCACACGTGCTCGCGGTTCCACTCGTCGGGATCGCCACCGTTGGCCTCGCCCGGCACGCTGTCGCCGGTGTAGAGCTCGATCACCCGGCCGGGGGCGTCGGGGTCGGCGTCGGTGTCGCGCAGGGCCTCCCACAGCTCGTCGTAGCGCAGCCGGTCGACGTCGGTGGAGATGATCTCGTGCAGCGCCCGGGCGAGGTCCTCGCCGGTGCGACCCTCCGCGTCGGCGTAGTAGCCGACCAGCTCGGCCGGCAGGTCGGTCGGCAGGTCCGTCAGGGCCGGCGCGCCGGGACCGCTCGGCGCCGCCGCGTCGACCAGCGCGACCGCGGTCACCCGCTTGAGCCCCGGCGCCGAGAAGTACGCCGCCCGCTCGCCGTCCAGCACCACCTCCGCGCCCAGCAGCGCGGGGTGGGAGGCCAGCCCCCAGGTGCCGCGCAGCTCCTCGGGGAGCTGCACCAGCAGCATCCGGGAGGGGTCGCGCTCCTGCGGGTCGTCGGCCACCGCGAGCGCCAGGTCGTCGGGGAAGGAGCCGCGCACCACGGCGCCCGGCGCGGTGGGCTGGCCGACCAGGTGGCCGCGGACCCGCAACGACGCACCGTCGGGCATCGTCAGCGCCTGCGCGACACTGACCGCCCCCTCCAGCGCCTGGCTCGCGGCCTCCGAGCCGGAGCCGAGCAGGGTGCTGCGCGCGGTCCCGCCCTCCCCCGGCTGCGCCGCGTCGTCGGCGCCCGCGCAGGACGGGAGCACCCCGAGGACCCCGACGAGGAGGACGGCAGCGAGCCGCGGTGGGCGCAGGGCGGGCGAGAGTGCCATGGGAGCAGCCTGCCTCACCCGGCGCGCGCGATGCGCTCCTGGACCGGCGGGTGCGGCACGAGCCCGAGGCACTGCTCGACCACGGCCAGGAACCGGTCGGCGTCGCGGACCAGGTCGTCGGCCTCGCGCTCGGTGACGGCGCGGGTCGAGCCGGCCTCGGCGGCCGCGCGCTTGGCCGCGCCCGCGGAGAAGAACGTGGCCCACTCGCCCAGCTCGGGGGCGACCTCGGCCAGCAGCACCCAGGCGTTCTTCTGGGGGCGGCGCCGCGGCCCGGCCGGGCGGGCGCGCGCCGAGAGCAGGGCGGCCGCCGAGCGCAGCGCCGAGACGTGGGCGCAGGCGTAGCGGGCCGGGACCTCGGGCGTGGCCATCGCCTCGCTCAACGACTCGGCGGCGCGGGCCAGGTAGGAGTGCGTGGTCGCCGGGAGGGCCTGCGGGTGCGGTGCGGGGACCGCGGCAGGGGTGCGGGTGCGGGTGCGCGCCATCGTGGCCACCACCCTCAGTCCGCGCAGCCGACGAGCTGCCAGCGCCCGCCGTCGACGTCGAGGGCCAGGTCGAAGACCCCGCCGGTGTCCTCGGCGCCGCGCACCGCGGCACCCCGGCCGGCCTCCACCCGCCAGACCGCGCGCTCGGCGAGCAGCTCCTCCAGCGGGCGGGGCCGGGCGGGCCGCTCGGCGGTGGAGGCGTCGGCCGGCTCCTCGGAGCCGAGCACCGCACGCACCCCGGCGTGGCGCCACCACTCGCCGGTCTCCACCCAGTGCTCGAGCACCGAGCGGACCTTCCAGAGCCGTCCGCGCCACAGGAACTGCTCGGGGACCGTCGTCTCGGTGCCGGCCAGCACGCCGCACCGGACCTCGACGGGCTCGTCGTACCGTCGCATCAGCTCCACCACTGCCACCTCTCCGGCGCCGGGGCGCCAGGTCCGCCTGGAACCCCCGACGGGGGCGGGGTCGAGGTCGCCCCCGCCGGGAGCGTGTTCGAATCTGTGTTCGAACTTGGTCCCAAGGTACACGCCCCCACCGACAGTGGGTCAAGGGTCGTGACGGACCCTTGTGGACGGGGCCGGGGAGAGCCTCAGGAGGCGGCGATCCGCTCGCGGGTGGCGCTGAGGTAGCGGTCGGTGTCGGGGTGGAACATCGTGACGAGGATCGCGACCTCGACGACCAGCGAGAGGTAGCTGAGCACCACGAAGACCTGCGGCGGCTCGACCCGGATGCCGCTGAGGGTGGCGACCGCCGTCATCACCACCAGCACCGCCAGGCAGACCCGCGCCCAGTGGTGGCCGTTGCGGAAGAAGACCATCAGCACCCCGATGAGCATCGCCATCACCACGAACAGCACCGCCGCGACCGGGAAGAACTGCGGGACCGCGATCGGCTGCTCCTCGATCAGGTAGTCCAGCCCCTGCCGCTCGAGGATCTCGCCGGCCGAGCGGTGCCCCCGCGCCCAGTTGAGCACCAGGTCGTCGCGCAGCACGGCGGTCAGCACGACGGTCAGCGTGCCCAGCGCCAGCAGGACCAGGTGCAGCTGCAGGCACAGCCTCAGTGCGCGCGGTCGTTCCAGCCGGTCGTCCATGACGGCCCTCTCGTGGGTGGTCTCGTGCGTGTTCTGGAGCCTGATCTCGTGCGTGATCTCCCGTGCACGATCTCGGAGCGAACTCTAGGGTCGCAGCCATGAGCACCGAGCACCCGGGCATCGCGGCCTTCCGTGCCGAGCTGGTCCGCCGCGGCGGCCGGGGCAAGGTCGTGGTCCTCCCCGACGCCGTGCACACCGCGGCACTGGCCGCCGAGGCCCTCGGCTGCGAGGTGGGCGCGATCGCCAACAGCCTGCTCTTCGACGCCGGCGGCACACCGGTGCTGGTGCTCACCTCGGGCGCGCACCGGGTCGACGTGCGCGCCGTGGCCGGGCGCATCGGGGTCGAGCGCCTCGCGCGCGCCAGCCCGGACTTCGTGCGTGAGCACACCGGGCAGGTGATCGGCGGGGTCTCCCCGCTCGCCCACCCCGCGCCGGTGCCGACGTACCTCGACGAGTGGCTGGCGCGCCACGAGGTCGTGTGGGCGGCAGCGGGCCACCCCGCGGCGGTCTTCTCCACCTCCTTCGGCGAGCTCCTCGAGCTCACCGGCGCCGAGGTGGTCGACGTCGAGAGCCCCGCCTAGGAGCACGACCCCCTAGGGTGTGCGCGTGGCGCGGGTCGTGGTGGTCGGGGGCGGGTACGCCGGCCTCGCCACGGCCGCCCGCCTGGCCAAGACCGGCCACGACGTCACCCTCCTCGAGCGCGGCGACGCCCTGGGCGGCGCCCTGGGCTCGGTCGAGGCCGACGGCTACCGGTGGGACGCCGGGCCGACCTCGACCCTGCTGCCGGCGGTGCTGCGCGACCTGTTCCGCAAGACCGGCCGGCCGCTGGAGCGCGAGCTGGAGCTGGTGCCGCTGGAGACCGTGCGCACGCACCGCTTCGTCGACGGCTCCGAGCTCGCCCTGCCCGGCGGGTCGCGCTCGGCGCAGCGGCGGGCCGTGGAGGAGCTGTCCCCCGGCGAGGGGCAGCGCTGGCTCGACCACGTCGCGGCCTACACCGAGGACTGGGAGGTGCTGCGCCGCGGCTACCTCGAGGAGCCCTGGGACCGCACCGCCCTGCCCCGTGACCTGCGCGAGCGCCTCGACTCCCGCGAGAGCCTGCAGCGGCGCCTGCGCCGCACGCTCAAGGACGACCGGCTGCGCGACGTGGCCGCGCACCCCTTCGTCGCCGACGGCCACGCCCCCCGCGACGTGCCGGCCTGGATGGGTCTGGTGGCCTACCTCGAGCAGCGCTTCGGCTCCTGGACCGTGCCGGGCGGGATGGCGAAGGTGGGTGAGGTGCTGGCCGGGCGGATGAGCACCCGCGGCGTCGACGTGCGCCTGGGCACGAGCGTGCACGACGTGGTCGTGCGCGGCGGGCGCGCCGTCGCGGTCAGGACCGACGCCGGCGAGGTCGACGCCGAGGTGGTCGTCTGCGCCATCGACCCGCGCCGCCTGCCGGCGCTCGCCGAGCTCGTCAAGCGCACGATGCCGGCCATCCCACCGGTGGTCTGCCACGTCGGGCTCGTCGGCGACCTGCCGGAGGTGCCCCACGAGCTGGTCCTGCACGGCGACCCAGGCCTGGTGGTGCGCACCGGCGGCAGCGCGCCCGAGGGCGGCGCCGCGTGGACGGTGCAGGGGCGTGGCCGCCTGGCCGAGGACGTGCTGCTCGCGCTGGCCCGGCACCGCATCGACGTGCGCGCCCAGGTCGTCACCCGGGTCGACCGCTCGCCCCGCGACCTCGTCGAGGCGTGGGGCGGCTCCCCCCTGGGCGTGCTGTGGCAGGGCCGCTCGACGGTGCGCCGCCGGCTCGGCCCCGACACGCCCGTGCCCGGCGTGTACGCCGCCGGCGCGCACGCGACCCCGGGCGCGGGGCTGCCCTTCGTGGGGCTCTCGGCGGCCCTGGTGGCCCAGCGCGTCGGGCCCGCCTGACCCGACCCGCCCGTCAGGGCGTGACGTCGAGCTTCTCGAAGATCTCGCGCGTGGCCTTCGACCTGTTCAGGGTGTAGAAGTGCAGCCCCGGCGCTCCCCCGTCGAGCAGCTCCTGGCACAGCTCGGCGGCCTGGGTGATGCCCTCGGCGCGCATCGAGACCGGGTCGCCCTCGTGGGCGCTGATCCGCTCGACCACGTCGGCGGGCACGTCGGTGCCGATCAGCTCGCCCTGGCGGCGGATCGCCTGCAGGTTCAGGATCGGCATGATGCCCGGCAGGATCGGCAGGTCGACGCCGCGCGCCCGCACCCGCTCGACCAGCGAGAAGTAGTCGGAGGCGCGGAAGAACATCTGGGTGACCGCGAACTCCGCGCCCGCCCGGGCCTTGGCGGCCAGCACGTCGGCGTCCTGCTCGAGCGAGGCCGACGAGGGGTGCCGCTCGGGGAAGGCGGCCACGCCGATGCGGAACTCGCGGCGAGCGGCGACCAGCTCGACCAGCTCGTCGGCGTGGTCGAGGCCGCCCTCGGTGGAGGTCCACTCGGCGCGGGGGCCGGCCTCGGGGTCGCCGCGCAGCGCCATCACGTGGTGCACGCCGGCGGCGGCGTACTCGTCGAGGATCTGCTCGAGCTCGCCGCGGGTGTGGCCCACGCAGGTCAGGTGGGCCATCGGCAGCATCGAGGTCTCGCGCGCGATCCGCCCGGTCAGGCGCACCGTGGTGCCGCGGCTGCTGCCGCCGGCGCCGTACGTCACCGAGACGAAGGTGGGGCGGTAGGGCTCGAGGGCGCGCACGGCGTCCCACAGCTGGGTCTCGCCGGCCTCGTCCTTGGGCGGGAAGAACTCGAACGAGAACGAGCGCTCGCCGGCTGCGATGAGGTCGGTGAGCGCGCGCCCACGGCCGATGGTCATGGCCACGATTCTAAGGACGCCCGGGCCACCCGGGGGTGGGCGTCCACCCAACGGCGCCAGTTGTGGGTACGTCTCCTACTGTGATCCGGTGAGCGAGACCCCAGCCCCGACGCCTGCCTCCGACTGGGACGCCGACGGCTTCCGCGACCAGGTCCAGGCGGCCCTGGACCAGTTCCTCGACCGGCAGGCCGACCGCCTGGCCCCGCTCGGCCCCGACGCCGAGCGGCTGCTCGCCGAGGCCCGCGCGATGATCTCGGGCGGCAAGCGGCTGCGGGCGGCCTTCTGCTGGTGGGGCCACCTCGCGGTGGCGGCCCCCGTCGACGAGCAGGCCCTGGTGCGGGCCTGTGCCGCCCTGGAGCTGCTGCACGCCAGCGCGCTGGTGCACGACGACCTGATGGACGCCTCCGACACCCGGCGGGGTCGCCCGGCCACCCACCGCGTCTTCGAGCGCGAGCACCGCGCCGACGCCTGGCGCGGCGACCCCGAGCAGTACGGCGCCGCCGCGGCCATCCTGCTCGGCGACCTGCTGCTCTCCTGGTCCGATGAGCTGCTGCGCGGCTGCGGCCTGCCGGTGCAGCGGGTCGTGGCGGCCCTCGAGGTGCTCGACCTGTGCCGCACCGAGGTGATCGCCGGGCAGTTCCTCGACGTCTCGGTGCAGGCGCGTGGGCGCGCCGACGTCGACGCCGCCATGACGGTGCTGCGCTACAAGTCGGCGAAGTACTCCATCGAGCGGCCGCTGCAGGTCGGCGCCGCCCTCGCCGGGGCCGACCCGGCCACGATGGAGCAGCTCAGCGCCTTCGGCCTGCCCCTGGGTGAGGCCTTCCAGCTGCGCGACGACCTGCTCGGCGTCTTCGGCGACCCCGCGACCACCGGCAAGCCCGCCGGCGACGACCTGGTCGAGGGCAAGCGCACCGTGCTGGTCGCGCTGGCCCTCGACTCCGCCTCCGACGACGACGCCGCCCTGCTCGACCGTGCCCTGGGCCGCCCCCTCGACGACGAGCAGGTGGAGCGGCTGCGCACGATCTTCACGACCTCCGGCGCCCGGGAACAGGTCGAGGAGGTCATCACCGCACTGACCGAGCGCGCCACGCACTCGCTCGACCGCAGCGGCCTCGACCCCGCAGCGCGCACCGTGCTGACCGAGCTCGCCACGGCCGCGACCCAGCGTCTCGTCTGAGCACGGCCCGCCAGCCCCGTCGGGACGCTGCGGACACCGGCCGGTCGCGCCGTCGGTGCCGGCCACGAGGCGATCGGTGGGCCCGTGGCGCGCAGCTTTACCTCCCGCTGCACTGTTCCTCGCGCAAGATCTCGCCCAGGATCTCGCTCGAGCTGTCGATCTCGACGGGAGCCGGACGACAGAGGGTTGAGTGGCACGAGGCCACACGACGGAGAAGAGGAGCGACGATGAAGTACATGGTCCTGCTGGTCGGCGACGGTCCCCAGAAGCCCTGGCCGACGATGACGCCCGAGGAACAGGGTGCCGCGATGGCCCGGTTCGGCGAGTTCGACGCCGCCTGCACGGCGCACCCGGAGGTGTCGGTGGTGTCAGGAGAAGCGCTGGACGGGCCGGACACCGCCACCGTCGTGCGCACCGGGGCGGACGGCACCACGACGCTCACGGAGGGCCCGTACGCCGAGGTGCTCGAGGGCCTGGGTGGGTTCTACGTCGTGGAGGCCCCCGACCTGGACACGCTCGTCGAGCTGCTGCGTCTCCTGCCCCCCTACGACATGGAGATCAGGCCGGTTGTCGAGTACGAGTGAGTCGGGGGACGCCGCGGCGGTCGCCCTGGCACAGACGATGCAGGACGACTGGGGGAACCTGCTGGCCGGACTGCTGCGACGTCACCGACGCCCCGACCTGGTCGAGGACGCGCTGGCCGAGGCGTTCGCCCAGGCTGCGCAGGTCTGGCCCGACCGGGGAGTGCCCGCGAACCCGGCGGGCTGGCTGCGTACCGCCGCCGACCGCCGGGTCGTGGACAGCCTGCGCCGGGAGGCCGTGGCTCGGGACCGAGCCCACCTGGTCGCCCCCGGTGCCCAGCCGGGCGGACGACCGGGTGGGCAGCCGGGCACCCCGGTGCACGAGCCGGTCCACGAGCAGGCGCACGGTCCGGGGGGCGCCCAGCTCGGCCAGGACGTCGACGACCGCCTGGCGCTGATCTTCATGTGCACCCACCCCGCGCTGGCTCCGGAGGTACGACCCGCCCTGGCGTTGCGGTTCGTGATGGGCGTGCCGACCGAGACCATCGCGCGACTGTTCCTGGTCCCTGGCCCGACCATGGCGGCCAGGCTGACCCGCGCCAAGAAGCGCCTCGCCGGCTCCGGCATCCCGTTCGCCGTCCCCGACCCGGCCGCCTGGCCGCAACGGGTGGTGGGAGCCGCCCGCGCCATCTACCTCGCCTTCACCACCGGGTACGCCCCGGGCGGCGTCGAGGTCGTACGGGCACGCGACGCCGGCGAGGCCGTGCGGCTCGCGCTCCTGGCGGAGCGGATCGTGCCCGACGACCGCCGGGTCCTGACCAGCCTGTCCGCACTGCTGCTGCTCCAGCACTCTCGCCGCGACGCGCGCACCGATGAGCAAGGCCGGCTCGTGCTGCTGGCCGACCAGGACCGGTCGCGGTGGCACCGGCAGGAGATCGATGCCGCGGTCGAGCGCCTGGCCCGGCTCCCGCCCACCACCGGCTACGGCGAGGAGCTGCGTCTGCAGGCCGTCATCGCCGCCTGCCACGCACTCGCACCCAGTGCCGGCGACACCGACTGGCGCACGATCACGGCCGCCTACCTGCGCCTGGAGCAGCTGACGGGGTCCCCGCTCGTGCGGCTGAACCGAGCGGTCGCGCTGGCCGAGCTCTCGGGGCCCATGGCGGGGCTGGCCCTGCTGAAGGGCCTCGACGAACGGCTCCCCGGACACCACCGGGTCGCGACGGCGCGGGCGGAGCTGCTGCGCCGCGGCGGGCACGTGGACCAGGCGCGCGCCGCCTATCTCGACGCCCTGGCGTGGTGCCCCGCGGGCGCGGAGTCCAGGCACCTGCACGAGCGGCTGTCCTCGCTCGACGCGTCCGGTTCAGGGACCGATGCGTGAGAACGACGCGCCGTCGTCGTCGCTGTAGTAGCGCTCGCCGCCCGCGCCGGCCACCAGCAGCGAGCCGGCGCCGAGGGCGTACTGGCTGTAGTAGCCGGTGGTGCGCTGGACCGGCAGGAGGCCCGCGCCGTTGAGGAAGGGCCGCCGGGAGACGCCGGCGGGCAGCTCTCCCCCGGCGTCGACGTCGCGCAGCACCTCGGCGACCCGGGCCGGCAGGTCGATGGGGGCCACGTAGGGCAGTCCGCTGACGGGGTCGTCGGGTGCGCGGGCGTCGCTGCGGCCGGGGTCGTCGACGCTGCTGAAGGTCGAGCTGCCGGGGTCGCGCCCGGCCAGCAGCCAGATGCCGAGCGCGAGGCCGATCACCACGACGATCGCGAGCGCGCCGGAGGGGCCGCCCCGCGGCGGCCGGACGTTCTCGGGAGAGATGCGGTAGACCACGACGACCCCCCGGGAGGTCCTACAGGGCCATGGCCTGGGCGCGGCGCTTGACCTCGGAGCCACGGTTCTCGCGCAGCGCGTCGATCGGGCGCCCCGGGAGGCCGAGGTCGAGGAAGAGCCAGGCGATGCACTCGCGGTCGTCGTAGCGACCGTCGTGCAGGACGGTCAGCAGCCCCGGCAGGCCCTTGACGGGCAGGCGCAGCTCGTCGTCGATGAACAGGGCCGGGATCTTCTGCCCCTCGCCGGGCACCGGCACGGCGGCGGCCAGCTCGTGGGTGCGGATCATCGTGCGGACCTTGCCGACGCTGACCTCGAGCCGGCTCGCGGCCTCGGCCCAGTCGATCCAGTCGTCGACCAGGACGGCCAGGTCGTGCCCTGCCAGGGAAGTCTCGCTCATGGCTCCATGCTCCCACCCCGCACCAGGCCCGCCCAACCGTGAGGGTGGGGCGTACGCCGCCCCGACCCGCCTGCGGGCCGTCGGTGCCCGTCCCGGCGGGTCCGCCCGCCTACGATGGGCTCCGCCGGAACCTTCCCCGTCCGGCCACGCAGGAGGTCGCTGTGCCGACAGACCGGCAGCCGCACGAGGTCGCCCGGCCTGCCCGACAGGGCACGTCCGGTGGCCTCGCCGACCCCGTGACCGGCCGCGTCCTCGACGGTCGCTACCGCATCGGGCCGCGCATCGCGCGCGGCGGGATGGCCAGCGTCTACGAGGCCACCGACCTGCGGCTCGACCGCGTCGTGGCCGTCAAGGTGATGCACGTCGGGCTCGGCGACGACGAGGAGTTCGCGGCCCGCTTCGTGCGCGAGGCCCGCGCCGCGGCCCGGCTCTCGCACCCCAACGTCGTCGCGGTCTTCGACCAGGGCGACGACCAGGGCACCGTCTTCCTGGCGATGGAGCTGGTCCCCGGGCACACCCTGCGCGACGTGATCGCCAAGGAGGCCCCGATGTCGCCGTCGCGGGCGCTCGCGCTGGTCGAGCCGGTGGTCTCCGCCCTGGCCGCGGCGCACCGCTCAGGCATCGTGCACCGCGACGTGAAGCCCGAGAACGTGCTGATCGCCGACGACGGGCGGGTCAAGGTCGCCGACTTCGGGCTGGCCAAGGCGGTCGGGACCGACACCCAGCACACCGCGACCGGCGGCGTGCTCATCGGCACCGTCTCCTACCTGGCCCCCGAGCTGGTCTCCGAGGGCATCAGCGACGCGCGCGCCGACGTCTACGCCGTCGGGGTGCTGCTCTACGAGCTCCTCACCGGCGCGAAGCCGCACGAGGGCGAGAGCCCGATCCAGGTGGCCTACAAGCACGTGCACGAGGACGTGGCGCCCCCCTCGCGGCTGGTCCCCTCGCTCCCGGGGTACGTCGACGCGCTGGTCGCCCGCGCCACCTCCCGCGACCGCGGGCTGCGCCCGGCCGACGCCGGGGTGCTGCTGCACCACGTGCACCGGGTGGCGCACGCGCTGGCCGAGGGCGTGCGCGAGGACCCCGAGCTCACCCAGGACCTGGCCCCGCTGCTGCTGCACCCCGACACCGGCGAGATCGTCGTCGAGGAACCGGGGCCGGCCCGGCCCCCCGGGCCCGGCGTGGACCCGGGCGCCACCGGCGACCACGAGCCCACCTCGATGCTGCGCACGGTCTCGGCGCCCGACTCCCCGGTGCGCGCCGCTGCACTGCCCGGCCTGCCCGGCCTGCCCGACCCGCGGGGGCCGCAGCCGGACGCACCCGCGTCCGCCGTCAGCCCTGCCCGACCCGCCGGCCCCGCCCGCCGTCGCCGCTGGAGGGGCCCGGTCGCGGTGCTGCTCGCGGTGCTGCTCGCCACCACCCTCGGGATCGGCGCCTGGTGGTACGGCTGGGCGCGCTACTCGACCGTGCCCAGCGTGCTGGAGCAGGGGCGCGCCTCGGCGGTCGCCGAGCTGGAGGACGCCGGGTTCGAGGTCGTCCTCGGCGAGGCCGTCTACAGCAACCGGGTGCCCGAGGGTCGGGTCGTCACCGCCGAGCCCGGCGCCGGCAGCCGCGCCCTGGAGGGCGACGAGGTCACCATCGTGCTCAGCCTGGGCATCGAGCAGTACCCGGTGCCCGAGCTGGCCGGGCGCACCCTCGAGGAGGCGCGCTCCGCGCTGGCCGAGGTCGAGCTGGAGGTCGGCCGGGTCAAGGAACGGTTCTCCGAGACCGTGCCCGACGACCAGGTCGTGCGCAGCACCCCGGGCCCCGGCAAGGAGCTGCGTCCGGGCGCCGCGGTCGACCTCGTGGTCAGCAAGGGGCGCAAGCCGGTCAACGTGGGCGACTGGGTCGGTGAGCCGGCCGACGAGGCGCAGCGCACGCTGGAGCGCAAGGGCCTGGTGGTGCAGCGCAACGAGGACGTCTTCTCCGACGACGTCGCCGCCGGTGACGTCGTCGCCCAGGAGCCCACGGGCGGCACCCTCTTCAAGGGCGACACCGTCACCCTGACCGTGTCGAAGGGGCCCGAGCTGGTGGAGGTGCCCGGCGTGCGGGCCCAGGGGGTCGACGCGGCCCGGGCGCAGCTGGAGTCGCTGGGCTTCGTGGTGCAGGTCGAGAACATCTCCGACTACCTGGGGCTGGGCTACGTCTTCCGCACCGACCCCGGGGCGGGCGAGCTGGTGCCGAAGGGCTCGACCATCACCCTCTTCCTCGTCTGAGCGTCCTCGTCCGAGCGGGCGCGTAGTCACTTCTGACCAGCCCGGGTGGGCAGTGCGGGCTATGTCGCCGCGGCCGATCGGGTAGGACGATCGAGGGACGGACACCGGGGTCCGTGCCCAGGGGAGGGCGGCACCAGGGGGGGACCCACCATGGTTCGAGGTCGAGAACGCACGACGAGGCACGCCGGACGCGGCCCGGGCGGGGGTGCAGCGGGACCGGCGCGGCGGGGTCCGTGGCGCGACCCGCACGCCCTGCTCGCCGCCGCGGGGGCCGCGGTCGCCGTGGTGGTCCCGGTGGGGCTGCTGCCCCTGGCCCTGGAGCGCGAGCCCCGGCTCAGCGACCCGGCCGTCGCCGTCTCCGCACTGCTGCTGGTCCTGGTCGTCGGGCTCCTGGAGTGGCGCGCCGCCGGGCGCGTGGTCGACGGGCACCGCGCGGTCCTCGAGGCGGCCCTGGTCGACGCCGCCCGGGTCCGCGCCCAGCACGAGGCGCGGGCCGAGGAGGTCGAGCACGACGCCCGCAGCGCGCTGGGGGCGCTGCGGTCGGCCCTCTCGACCCTCGAGCGCTACGACGAGCAGCTCGACCGCAGCCTGGCCCACCGGCTCCAGGCGGCGGCGCTGCGCGAGGTCGACCACCTCGAGCAGCTGATCCGCCTGCGCGAGCCCGCGCCGCCGGCACCGGACGGCGCCGGGACGGTCGACTTCGACGTGCGCGAGGTGGTCCGCGACGTGGCGCTGACCCGCCAGGTCGCCGGCCTGCGGGTGCGCACCGACGGGGTCCACGGGCGCGCGCACGGGTCGCGGGGCGACCTGGCCACGGTGCTGGGCAACCTGCTGGTCAACGCGATGCGGCACGCCCCGGGAGCCGCGGTCGAGATCACCAGCGCGGTGGTCGGTGACCGGCTCGAGCTCAGGGTGCGTGACGACGGCCCCGGCATGCGTCCCGGGCTGGCGGCGTCGGTCTTCGAGCGCGGCACGCACGGCGGCCACCACCTCAGCACCGGCCTGGGCCTGTACGTCTCGCGACAGCTGCTGCGCGAGCTGGGCGGCGACCTGCGCCTGGAGGCATCCGGACCCGGGTGCTGCTTCCTGGCCACCCTGCCGGCGGCGCCACGCGACGTCCCGGCTCCCCACCCTGCGCACCGCGAACGGCAGCCGGCCGGGGGCGAGCGGGTGCCGACGGACCTCCGGGACCGAGCGACGTCATGACCCGCACGTGCCATGGCGGAGGCCGCTCGGATGCGGCAGGATCGACGGCCACGGTTGCTCGGGGCCGCGCCGACCAGCCGCACCGAGGTACGCCATGAGGACCCACCGCCATGACCCGGCCACCGCGCCGCCGAGCCCGTCCAGTCCTGCTCCTCGCCCGCGCATCAGCATCATCGAGCGTCACCGGCTGCTGGTCGACGGGCTCGAGGTGGTGCTGCGCGCCGAGGGCTTCGAGGTGGACCCCGTCGACGTCGCGGACAGCGAGTGGGGCGACCTCCAGGACCCCGACGGCCTCGACGAGCTCGTGGCTGCGGCCTGCGGTGGCGGGCCCCGGCTCGTGCTGCTCGCCCTCGACCTCGGCGGCGGTGTCGACGGCGCCGACCTCGTCGCCGCCCTGTGCCGGGCCGGCGCCAGGGTCCTGGTCGTGACCGGCATCGAGGACCCCGCCCGCCACGACCGTGCGGTCGCCCAGGGGGCGCTCGCGGTGCTGCCGAAGACGATGGGCCTGGCCGACATCCTCGCCGCGCTGCGACGCGCCGCGGCCGGAGAGGACCTGATGTCGCCGGCCGATCGCGACGCGGCCCGCCGCCGCGACGCCGTCCGCGCACCCGAGCGCCGCCGCGAGGTGCAGGGACTGCGCCTGCTGAGCCCGGGCGAGTCGCAGGTGCTGGCCCACCTGGTGGCCGGCCACTCCGTCGGCGAGATCGCCGCGCGCCGGCGGGTGCGGCCCTCCACGGTCCGTGCCCAGGTGCGCGCGATCCTCGTCAAGCTCGGCGTCAGCTCGCAGCTGCAGGCCGTGGCCGTCGCGCACCGTCGCTCGTGGCGGCCTCCGCCCGACGACTGGGAGGCGACGGCGACCTCCGCGTGAGGGCCGCCACAGACCCGCGGATTGGCTGCCCGCGCCAGCGGCTCCCTAGCGTGCTCGCGTGAGCACCCACGACGTCGCGCAGCGCAACCCGATCGGCACCCACGTCCTGGTCGGCAAGGGCCTGGCGGCCGGGGCCCTGGTCGACGCCGAGCGGCTGGGCTGCGAGACCCTCCAGGTCTTCGTCGGCAACCCGCGCGGGTGGGCGCTGAGCCCCGGCCGACCGGCCGACGACGAGGCCTTCCGCGCCGCGACCGCGGAGCGCGGGATACGCACGTTCATCCACTCCCCCTACCTGGTCAACCTCGGCTCCCCGACGCAGAAGACCTACGAGAACAGCGTCGCCGTCGTGGCCCACAACCTGCGCCGCGCCGCCGAGACCGGCGCCGAGGGCGTCGTGGTCCACACCGGCTCGTACGTCGACCCGCAGGGCGACCCGGCCGGTGCGGCCGAGCGCCACGCGGCCGCGCTGCGCCAGGTGCGCGAGGGCCTGCTGCCGCTGCTCGAGGCGCTCGGCGACGACGGCCCGTGGCTGCTGCTCGAGCCGACCGCGGGCCAGGGCCGCTCGCTGTGCGCCGGCGTGGAGGACCTGGCGGCCTACCTCGACGTGCTCGAGCACCACCCGCGCGCCGGCATCTGCCTCGACACCTGCCACGTCTTCGCCGCCGGCGCCCCGCTCGACGAGCCGGGCGGCGCGGCCGCGACCCTCGAGCGGATCGTCGAGATCGGCGGCCCGGGGCGGCTGCGGCTGGTGCACGCCAACGACTCCAAGGACGTGCGGGGCGCCTTCAAGGACCGCCACGAGCGGATCGGCGAGGGCCACATCGGTGCCGCCGCCTTCGGCGAGCTCTTCGCCCACCCCGCGACCGAGGGCGTGCCCTTCGTGCTCGAGACCCCCGGCTCGCGCGACGACGACAACCCCGACATCGCGCTGCTCAAGCGGCTGCGCGCCGAGGCCCACGGCTCCGTCGCGTGACGACCACCCTGCCGGCGACCTCGCGCCGCACCTCGGCGCTGGCCACCATCGCGCTGCTGGCGATGACGGCGAGCTGGGGCAGCACCTTCTTCCTCATCAAGGACCTGCTCGAGCGGGTGCCGACCCTCGACTTCCTCGCGGTCCGCTTCGCCGTGGCCACCGTGGCGATGGTCGTGGTGGCCCCGCGCGCGCTGTCGCGGCTGAGCCGCGAGTCGCGGCGCCACGCCGTCGTGCTCGGCCTGGTCTACGGCCTGGCCCAGATCCTGCAGACCGCCGGCCTGGCGCACACCCCGGCCAGCGTCTCGGGCTTCATCACCGGCATGTACGTCGTGCTCACCCCGCTGCTGGCCGCGGTGCTGCTGCGCAGCCGGATCGGGGCGACGACCTGGGCCGCGGTGGCGCTGGCGACCGCGGGCCTGGCGGTGCTCAGCCTCGACGGGCTGTCGGTCGGCTACGGCGAGGCGATCACCTTCGTCTCCGCGATCCTCTACGCCCTGCACATCGTCGGCCTCGGCGCGTGGTCGGACGCGCGCCAGGCGCTGGGCATGTCGATCGTGCAGATCGGCGTGATCGCGCTGGTCTGCACGCTGGCCACCGCCCCCGACGGGATCGTGCTGCCGAGCACCGGCGCCGACTGGGCGTCGGTGGTCTACATGGCGCTGGTCGCCGGGGCGCTGGCGATGCTCGCCCAGACCTGGGCGCAGGCGCACCTGCCGCCCACGCGCACCGCGCTGATCATGAGCATGGAGCCGGTCTTCGCCGCCACCTTCGCGGTCTGGCTCGGCGGCGAGGCGACCACGGCGCGGATGGTCGGCGGCGGGTTGATGGTGCTGACCGCGATGCTCGTCGTCGAGCTGCGCCCGCCGCGCAGCCAGCACCCGCCCGGGCCGCGGCCCGACCCCGACGACGGACCCATCGAGGGCCAGGTCACCCACCTGGCGGTGTGAGCGGGGGTCTCGCCAGCTGGGAAGCCCCCGGTGGTGTGACGAGCGCCGCCTAGTCTCCTCGCATGGTCGTCGTCATGTCCCCCGACGCCACCGACGAGGACGTGGCCCACGTCGTCGCGCGGGTCGAGGGCGTCGGTGGCGAGGCCTTCGTCAGCAAGGGCGTGGTGCGCACGATCATCGGGCTGGTCGGGGACATCGACTCCTTCCACCACCTCAACCTGCGCACCATGCGCGGGGTCGCCGACGTGCACCGCATCTCCGACCCCTACAAGCTCGTCAGCCGCCAGCACCACCCCGACCGCTCGACCGTCTGGGTCGGCCCGCCGGGACGACAGGTGCCGATCGGCCCCGACACCTTCACGTTCATGGCCGGGCCCTGCGCGGTCGAGACCGCGGCGCAGACCCTCGAGGCCGCGCAGATGGCGGCCTCCGCGGGGGCCACGATCCTGCGCGGCGGGGCCTTCAAGCCGCGCACCTCGCCGTACGCCTTCCAGGGGCTGGGCCTGCGCGGCCTCGAGATCCTGGTCGACGTGGGCCGGGCCACGGGGCTGCCGGTGGTGACCGAGGTCGTCGACGCCCGCGACGTCGCGGTGGTCGCCGAGCACGCCGACATGCTGCAGGTCGGCACCCGCAACATGGCCAACTTCGGCCTGCTGCAGGCGGTCGGCGACGCCGGCCGACCGGTGCTGCTCAAGCGCGGCATGACCGCGACCGTCGAGGAGTGGCTGATGGCCGCCGAGTACGTCGCCCAGCGCGGCAACCTCGACATCGTGCTGTGCGAGCGCGGCATCCGCACCTTCGAGCCCGCCACACGCAACACCCTCGACGTCTCCGCGGTGCCGGTCGTGCAGGCCACCAGCCACCTGCCGGTGATCACCGACCCCTCGCACGCCGCCGGCCGCAAGGACCTGGTCGTGCCGTTGTCGCGGGCCTCGATCGCCGCCGGGGCCGACGGCATCATCGTCGACGTGCACCCCGACCCGGAGTCGGCGCTGTGCGACGGCCCGCAGGCGCTGCTGGGCACCGAGCTGCGCGAGCTCGCGGCCGCCGTACGACGACTGCCCCCGGTGCTGGGCCGGGTCGACGCCGGCGAGCGGATCCGCACCGCCTGAGCCCCGTCCCGGCCCTCGCGACCGGCACCGACCGGTCTGGACCACCTCGCTAGGCTGGACCGGCCGACCGGGGAGGGGCCCAGGGCCGGCGCCGGGAGGGACGTGACCGCGCACTGCGCCGCCTGCGGGGCACCACTGGTCGACGTCGGCCGCTACTGCACGAGCTGTGGCCAGCCACGGCCCGACGCCCCCGAGGTGGCGGCGCCACCGGCCGTGGGCGGGCGCCCGGGTCCGGCCCGCTACCCGCTCTACGTCGACGCGGACCCCCGACCCGCCCCCGAGGCAGCCGCAGCGCAGGACGCCTGGGTGCAGCCGACCGAGACCGACCTGTCGCCTGTGCCGTCTGCCCCCGCGGCACCGGTGCAGCGGCCGCGCCGCCGGCGGGGGCTCGGGTGGTTGCTGGCCCTCCTCCTGCTCGCCCTGGTCTGCGTGGCCGGGGGTGCGTGGCTCGGGAGCCGCGACCAGGGCACCGGCTCCCCCGCCACCGAGGGGTCGGCGGCGTCGGGCGAGCCGCGGCCGCTGCTCGACCTGGCCGAGGCCTCGGCGCCCGCCCAGGACGACGACAGCGTCGACATCGCCACCGGCGAGACGACGACGTACGCCGCCGCGAACCTGCTCGACGACGACCCGAGCACCGCGTGGCGGGTGCCCGGCGCCGCGGTCGGCACCGAGCTGGTGCTGCGCCTCGACCAGGAGGTCACGCTCACCACCGTCGGGCTGGTCAACGGCTACGCCAAGACGTCGGTCTCGGAGGGGACCACCTACGACCTCTACGCCGGCGGGCGGCGGGTCACCGCGGTCACCTGGCTGCTCGGCGACGCGCCACCGGTGCGCCAGGAGCTCGACGAGACCCGCGACCCGCAGGTCCTCGACGTCGGTGCGGTCACCACCGACACCGTGCGGCTGCGCATCGAGTCGGTCACCGAGCCCGGCTCGGGGCCGGCCGCCCGCGACACCACCGCGATCAGCGACGTGGTGCTCGAGGGGATCGTCGCGGACGCGGCCGGCGGTGGGTAGGAACACCCACCCCCGCCGCGGAGGATGGGTGCTGCGACCGACGCGTGGGAGGGCGGGCGGCTCCTAGCGTGGGGGCCACCCTCACCCACCTGGAGCAGTCATGAGCGACACCCTCCGCGACAGCACCTCCGAGACGTCCACCGACGTCGTCGTCGTCGGCGCCGGCCAGTCGGGCCTGGCGACCGCCTACCACCTGCGGCGCCGAGGGATCGACCTCGTGGTCCTCGACGCCGCCGAGCACATCGGGGACCAGTGGCGCCGCCAGTGGGACTCGCTGCGCCTCTACTCCCCGGCCCGCTACGACGCACTGCCGGGGATGGCGTTCCCGGCCCCGCCGTGGTCCTACCCCGACAAGGACCAGGTGGCCGACTACCTGGCCTCCTACGCCCGGCACCTCGACCTCCCGGTCCGGCTGCGCACCCGGGTCCTCGCCGTCGACCCCGACGGCGACGGGTACGCCGTGCGCACCGACGCGGGCACCTACCGCTGCCGCAGCGTGGTGGTGGCCACGGGCACGTTCGGGCGGGCGCCGTACCGGCCCGGCATCGCCGCGCAGCTCGACCCCGGGATCCTGCAGCTGCACTCCAGCGAGTACCGCCGCCCCGGGCAGCTGCGCGAGGGGCCCGTGCTGGTGGTCGGGGCCGGCCACTCCGGCACAGACATCGCCTACGAGGCCGCCGAGAGCCACCCCACGATCCTGGCCGGACGCGACTGCGGGCAGATCCCGCCCCGGCTGGAGTCCCGCAGGATGCGGCTGCTGTTCCCCGTGCTGATGCTGGTGTGGAAGCACGTGCTCAACCGTCGGACCCCGGTCGGGCGCCGGATGATGCCGCACCTGCGTCACCACGGCGGCCCGATGCTCCGGGTCAAGCGCGCCGACCTGGCCGCGCGCGGCGTGGAGCGGGTGACCTCACGGGTGGAGTCGGTCCAGGACGGGAGACCGGTCGTCGACGGCACCCCCCGGGACGTGGCGACCGTCGTCTGGGCCACCGGGTTCCGGCAGGGCTTCGACTGGATCCACCTGTCGGTCGTCGGCGACGACGGCTGGCCCCGCGAGCTGCGCGGGGTGGCCACCGACGCCCCCGGGCTCTTCTTCTGCGGCCTGGCCTTCCAGTACTCCTTCACCTCGATGCTGCTGGCCGGCGCCGACCGGGACGCCGGGTTCGTCGCCGCCCGGGTGGCCGAGAGGCACCGGGACCGCGCGGGGCTCGCGACCGCGGCCTGAGCCGCCGTACGCTGCCCGGGGAGGTTCCTGCGATGGGCGTCGGCGAGCTCGAGCGGGCCCGGGCCGGCTTCGAGCGCGGCGACTGGGCCGCCGCCCACGCGGGCTGGGTGGCCTCGGCACCGGGCACGCTGTCGGTGCAGGACCTCGCCGACCTCGCCACCGCGGCCGAGCTGCTCGGGCGCCACACCGAGGCGGTGGCGGCGCTGCAGGACGCCTTCGCGCGGTCCCTCGAGGGCGGGGAGCTCCCCCGGGCCGTCCACTGCGCCTTCCGGTTGGCGATGACCACCGCCGCCCACAGCCAGCCGGCGCTGTCCGCAGGGTGGGCCGCGCGTGTCGAGGAGCTCCTCGACACGCTCGACGACGACGCGGTCGAGCACGGCTGGGTGGCGATGCTGCGGATGTTCCGCGCGCTCGGCGCCGGAGCGTTCGACGAGGCGGGCGCGTGCGCCGACCGTGCGGCGGCCGTGGGACGAGGACACCACGACACCGACCTGGTCGCCATGGCCACCTGCGCGCGCGGACGGTTCGCGATGTACGCCGGGCGGGTGCCCGCCGGGCTGGCGCTGCTGGACGAGTCGATGGTCCGGGTGGTGGCCGGGGAGACCTCGCCCGTGATCGCCGGCCACGTCTACTGCACCGCCATCGAGGGCTGCCAGGAGGTCGGCGACCTGGCCCGCGTCGCGGAGTGGACAGCCGCACTCGAACGCTGGTGCGCCCGGCAGCCGGACCTGCTGGCCTTCACCGGGCAGTGCGCCGTGCACCGTGGCCAGCTGCTGCGCCTGCACGGGGACTGGCCCGGTGCCCTCGCGGAGTTCGCGGACGCGGAGCGGCGCTACCGCCAGGTGCACGCCCTCGACGCGGTGGGGCTGGCGTCGTACGAGAGGGGCGAGGTGCTGCGGCTGCTCGGTCAGCACGCCGACGCCGAGGCCGCCTTCGACCGGGCCTCCGACCACGGCTACGAGCCGCAGCCCGGGCTCGCCCTGCTCTGGGTGGCGCGCGGTCGGACGGGCGCCGCACGGGCGGCGGTGGGCCGACTGCTCACCGAGGCGGCCGGACCCGTGCAGCGGGCGCGCCTGCTCGGCCCGGCCGTCGACGTGCTCCTCGCCTGCGACGACCAGGGCGCCGCCCGCGACCTGGTCGACGACCTGGACCGCCTGGCCGCGGAGTTCGGCTGCGCCGGGCTGCTGGCCACGGCCGCGGCCGCGCACGGTGCGGTCGAGCTCGCCGTCGGCGACCCGGCCGGCGCGCTCCCCTACCTGCGCAAGGCGTACGCCGCCTGGGTCGCCCTCGACGGCCCCCACGAGGTCGCGCGGGTGCGCGTGCAGCTGGCCCGGGCCCTGCGCTCGATGGGCGACCACGACTCGGCACGTGTCGAGCTGGAGGCTGCCCGCCGCACCTTCGCCGCCCTGGGGGCCGCGCCGGACCTGGCCCAGGTGGGGCGCCTGATGGCTCCCGAGGTGCTGCCCGCCGGGCTGACCGGGCGCGAGGCGCAGGTGCTGCGGCTGGTGGCCGCCGGGCGCAGCAACGCGCAGATAGCCGACGAGCTGGTGCTCAGCGAGAAGACCGTGGCCCGGCACCTGAGCAACATCTTCACCAAGCTCGACGTGCACTCCCGGACCGCCGCAGCGGCGTTCGCCTTCGAGCACGACCTGATGTGACGGCTCCTGCCGGTCGGCTGGCTCAGAGGCGGGCCAGCACGGCCGCGGCCCGCTCGGCGGCCGCGCGGTCGACGCCGAGGTGGGTGACCAGGCGCACCGTGCGCGGCCCCACGGCCGCCACGCGCACACCGGCCTCGGCCGCGCGTGCGACGTAGCCCGGTGCGTCGTCGTGGGGCACCACCACGATGTTGGTGTCCACGCCGGCCGGGTCGACCCCGCAGGCCTCCGCCAGCAGGCGGGCGTGCTCGTGGTCGTCGGCGAGGCGGTCGAGGTGGTGGTCGAGGGCGTGCCGGCCGGCGGCGGCCAGGATGCCGACCTGCCGCATCCCGCCGCCCATCCGCTTGCGGCGCACCCGCGCCGCGCTGATCGCGTCGGCGCTGCCGACCATCAGCGAGCCCACCGGGGCCCCGAGGCCCTTGGAGAGGCAGACCGCCATGGTGTCGGCGACCGCGCCGTACTCCGCCAGTGGCGTGCCGGTCGCCACGTGCGCGTTCCAGAGCCGCGCGCCGTCGACGTGCACCGCGATGCCGGCGCCGTCGGCGAGCTCGCGCAGGTCGCGCAGGTCGCCGATCGGCAGCACCGTGCCGCCCGCGAAGTTGTGGGTGTTCTCGACCGAGACCGCGGCCGTGCGGACGAAGAACGGCCCCATGTCGGGGGCGAGCATGCCGCCGACGACGTCGAGGTCGAGCTGGCCGCGCGGGTGCAGCCAGGTGCGCATCGTGACCCCCGAGATCGCGCCGTGGGCGCCGAGCTCGGCGCGCGCGATGTGGGCGGAGGCCTCGCACAGCACCTCCTCACCGGGCTCGACCAGGGCCCGCACCGCGAGCACGTTGGCCATCGACCCGGTGGGGGTGAAGAGCGCCGCCTCGTGGCCCAGCAGCCCCGCGACGTGCTCCTCGAGGTCGAGGACGGTCGGGTCCTCGCCGTACACGTCGTCGCCGACCTCGGCGCGCGCCATGGCGGCACGCATCGACTCGGTGGGCTGGGTCAGGGTGTCGGAGCGCAGGTCGATCACCCCGGCATCCTCACACCCGCGACCCGGCCGGTTCGAACCGGCCGGGTCGGCGCACACGCCGAGCCGGCGCCAGTTCACGCGCGAGTCGGCGCCAGTTCCGGAACTGGCGCCGACTCGGCGAGGAAGTAGCGCCGGCTCGCGGGCTGACGGGCTGCTGCCTCAGGCCTTCTTGAGCATCTCCGCGACGAGGAAGGCGGTCTCCAGCGACTGCACCCGGTTCAGGCGCGGGTCGCAGACCGACTCGTAGCGGTTGCCGAGGTCGATCTCGGCCAGCTCCTCGCCACCACCGACGCACTCGGTGACGTCGTCGCCGGTGAGCTCGATGTGGATGCCGCCGGGCCAGGTGCCCAGCGCGCGGTGGACGTCGAAGAAGCCCTGCAGCTCGTCGATGACGTCCTCGAACTTGCGGGTCTTGTAGCCCGAGGAGGCCTCGAAGGTGTTGCCGTGCATCGGGTCGCAGACCCAGGCGACCTGCAGGCCCGCGGCGGTGACCTTCTCGACCAGGTCGGGCAGGCCGTCGCGGATCTTGCCCGCACCGAAGCGGGTGATGAAGGTCAGGCGCCCGGGCGTGTTGTCGGGGTTGAGCCTGGCGGCCAGCGCGATCGCGTCGTCGGCGGTGGTGGTCGGGCCGAGCTTCACACCGATGGGGTTGCGGATCTTGCTCAGCAGCTCGACGTGGGCGCCGTCGAGCTGGCGGGTGCGCTCGCCGATCCACACGAAGTGCCCCGAGACGTCGTACGGCGCCTCGGTGCGCGAGTCGATGCGGGTCATCGCGTGCTCGTACTCCAGCACCAGCGCCTCGTGGCTGGAGTGGAAGTCGACGCGGTGGAACTCGTCGGGGTCGGCGCCGATGGCCTTCATGAAGGTCAGCGCGCGCTCGATGTCGGCGGCCATCGACTCGTAGCGCTGGCCGATGGGGCTCGAGCGCACGAAGTCGGTGTTCCAGGTGTGCACCTGGCGCAGGTCGGCGTAGCCGCCGGTCACGAAGGCGCGCACCAGGTTGAGGGTGGCGGCCGAGGCGTTGTAGACGTCGACGAGGCGCTGCGGGTCGGGCACCCGCGAGGCCTCGGTGAACTCGAAGCCGTTGACCGCGTCACCGCGGTAGGCCGGCAGCGTGACGGCCTCGCCGTCGACGGTGCGGGTCTCGTTGTCGGAGGAGCGCGGCTTGGCGTACTGCCCGGCCAGCCGGCCGACCTTGACCACCGGCACCGAGCCGGCGTACGTCAGCACGACCGCCATCTGCAGCAGCACGCGCAGCTTGTTGCGCACGTTGTCGGCCGTGACGCCGGCGAAGGTCTCGGCGCAGTCGCCGCCCTGCAGCAGGAACGCCTCGCCGCGGGTGACCGCGGCGATCTTGTCGGTCAGGTCGTCGCACTCACCGGCGAAGACCAGCGGCGGCATCGTGCGCAGCTTGGTGACGGCGGCGTCGACGGCAGCACGGTCGGGGTACGACGGCTGCTGGGCTGCTCCGCGGGCGTGCAGGCTCTCGAGATCGGGGATGGCGCTCACCCGACCAGACTACGTCCGTGCGGGGCGCCCCTCCGATTCGCGGCTCGGGCGTGGGACGCTCACAGACCCTCGAGGTGGTCGATGTCACGGAAGCCGGTGCGCTTGGCCCGCACCCCCCGGTTGGTGGCCCAGGTCAGCACCCACAGGCCGACGCCGATGAGCAGCAGCACCCCGGCGATGGAGTACTGGATGTGGTCGTCCTCGTTGCGCGCCCACGGCCCGACGAGGAAGGCGGCGGTCGCGGCACCGACGTACGGCACCCAGGTCGGGGCGCGGAAGACCGGCTCGGTGCGGGTGTCGCGGCGCAGCACCAGGCAGGCGATGTTGACGACCGTGAAGACGACCAGCAGCAGCAGCCCGGTGGTGCCGGCCAGCGCCACCACGACGTCGCTGTCGGAGCGCAGCCGCACGAAGGTGATCAGGCCCAGCGCCATGGCGGTGGTGAAGAGGATCGCGGCCCACGGGGAGCGGCGCCCCGGCAGCACCGCCGACAGCGAGCGCGGCAGCACGTCCTGCTTGCCCATGCCGTAGATCAGCCGACTGGCCATCAGCATGTTGATCAGAGCGGTGTTGGCGACCGCGAAGACGGTCAGGAACGGGAAGATGTCGTCGATCGGCAGGCCCGGCGCACCGACCCGCACCACGTCGAGCAGGATGCCGGCCTCGGGGTTGACCGGGTCGGTGATGTCGCCCGGCGGGATCACCACGACCACGGTGATCGCGACGAGCACGTAGATCACCGCGCAGACGCCCAGGCCGGTGAGCATGATGCGGGGGAAGGTCCGGCCCGGGTCCTCGACCTCCTCGACCATGTTCACGGAGTCCTCGAAGCCGACCATCGCGAAGAACGCCACCGTGGTGGCGATGGTGATGGCCGCGAAGACGTTCTTGTCGCCCGGCGACTCGAAGACCACGACCCGGCCCACGTCGCCGTCGGTGGCCATCGCCCAGAAGCCGATGGCGATGATGACGCCGAGCGCGAGCACCACGACCGAGGTCAGCACCACGTTGAACCGCACGCTCTCGCCGACGCCACGCAGGTTGACGAGCGCGAGCAGCACCATGAAGCCGAGCGCGACGAGCAGGGTCGCGGTGTCGCCGGTGGGTACGCCGCCGACGAGGCCGTCGAGGCCGAGGAGCAGGTTGGAGGCGACCAGGCCCGAGGACGTCGAGGCGCTGGTGATGCCCGAGCAGACCACCGCGAAAGCCACCAGGAAGGTCAGGAAGTGCACGTTGAACGCCTTGTGCACGAACAGCGCGGCCCCGGCGGCCTGCGGGTGCTTGGTCACCAGCTCGAGGTAGGACAGCGCGGTCAGGGCGGCCACGGCGAAGGCGACCAGGAACGGCACCCAGGCCACGCCCCCGACCTCGCCGGCCACGTCGCCGGTGATCGCGAAGACGCCGGCGCCGATGATGTCGCCGACGATGAAGAACAGCAGCAGCCGCGGGCCGATGGCCCGCTTGAGCTCGCCCCCCGCCCCCTCGTCACGCTGCTCCGCCGGGTCGGGGCGGGTGGTGCTCTGCGTGGCCATGCTGCCTCCCGGGTCGTGGTGCTGGGAGGAGTCCTGCCCCGCGGCGCCCCGGCCAAACCTGCGGGCGCGGGGACCTCAGCCGAAGAAGACCTCGGCCTCGGCGTACTCGGCGGGGCTGACGGTCTTGAGCTCGCCGGTGCCCTCGATCAGGGGGACCCGGTCGATGCGGGTGCCGCGCAGCGCCATCATCGTGCCGAAGTCGCCGTCGGCGACCGCGTCGGCGGCCTGCAGCCCGAAGCGGGTGGCCAGCCACCGGTCGAAGGCGGTGGGGGTGCCGCCGCGCTGGATGTGGCCCAGCACGACCGCCCGCGCCTCCTTGCCGGTGCGGTGCTCGATCTCGCTGGCCAGCCGGTCGCCGATGCCCCCCAGGCGCACGTGGCCGAACGAGTCCTTCTCCCCCGAGGAGAGCGTCATGTCGCCGCCGTCCTTGGGCACCGCGCCCTCGGAGACCACGATGATCGGGGCGTACTCGCTCTCGAAGCGGGTCTGCACGTGGTCGCAGACGGCGTCGATGTCGAAGGGCTGCTCGGGGATCAGGATGGCGCTGGCGCCGCCGGCCATGCCGGCGTGCAGGGCGATCCAGCCGGCGTGGCGGCCCATCACCTCCACCACCAGCACCCGGTGGTGCGACTCGGCGGTGGTGTGCAGCCGGTCGATCGCGTCGGTGGCGATGTTGACGGCCGTGTCGAAGCCGAAGGTGAAGTCGGTGCCCGACAGGTCGTTGTCGATGGTCTTGGGGACCCCGACGACCGAGACGCCCGCCTCGGCCAGCTTGGTGGCCACGCCGAGGGTGTCCTCGCCGCCGATCGCGACCAGGGCGTCGACCCCGTCGGCGGCCAGGTTGGCGCGGATCCGCTCCACCCCGTCGTCGATCGCGAACGGGTTGGTGCGCGAGGAGCCGAGGATGGTGCCGCCGCGCGGCAGGATGCCGCGGCACTGCTCGATGCCCAGCGGGAAGCTCAGCCCCTCGAGGGGGCCCTTCCAGCCGTCGCGGTAGCCGATCAGCTCGAAGCCGTGGTCGCGCACCCCACGGCGCACCACGGCACGGATGACGGCGTTGAGGCCAGGGCAGTCCCCGCCTCCGGTCAGCACTCCCACTCGCATGACCTCGACCCTAGTCGCGAGCGCGTCGCACGGCCATCACCTCCGGCGGCGTGCGAGCATGCGCGCCATGACCGTCCGCCTGCTCGCCTCCGGCGTGGCCCTGCTGCTCGCCGCCGCCGCCTCCTGGGCCGGCCTCGCCGCGTCCCACCTCGATGGCTACCGCTGGGACGAGGCGTCGTTCGTCCCGGCCGACGGGCGACCCCACGACGTACGGCTGGCCGACGACCGCACGGCGGTGCTGTGGACCTACGAGCCCGACGCGACGCCGGACTGCTCGGCGGTCGACACGACCACGGGCCGGGACCTGCCGATGGCGCCGCTCGACGCCTCCTACCGGCGCGAGGGCGGCAGCCCCGGCGACTGGACCGGCACCGCCTCCTTCGAACCGGCCTCGGCGACGGTCGAGGTGACCTGCACCGGGGGCGGGGGCAGCACGGTCCACGAGACCGCGGTGGCCGTCGAGACCGCCCCGCGGCTGCCCGCCCCGCTCGTCGGCCTCGGCGCGTGGGGCGCCGTCCCGGGCGTGCTGGCGCTGGCCGGGCTGCTGGCGCTCGGCGCCGCCGCCCTGCTCGTCGTACGACGCCGGCCGGCGGCGCGCTGACCGGCGCGGCCGCTCAGACCGCCAGCACCTCGGAGCGGGTGCTGACCCGGTCGGTGGCCAGCGGCATCACCGGCCCAGCCGCAGCGCGACCAGGCCGCCCGCGAGGGCGATCGCACCCAGCGCCGCCCAGATCGGCCACACGCCTCGGTCGAGCAGCCACGCGAAGGTCACCGGCGCGACCGCGCCCGCCACGCCCCAGGCCAGCTGCACCAGCGAGAGGTAGCGACCGCGCAGGTGCTCGGGCGCCGCCTCGGCCGACAGGGCGCCGTGCACCGGCCCGCCGAGGAGCTCGCCGGCGGTGTAGACGACCGAGCCGAGCAGCAGCGCGACCACCGCGAGGGCGACCGGGAGCGCACCGGCCAGCGCCATGACGGCGTACGCCGCCGCGAAGGTGGCGTGGGCGAGCAGCAGCACCCGCCAGCGGCGCGCGCCCGTCATCGCGCGCACCACCAGCCCCTGGCCCAGTCCGACCAGCACCGTGTTGAGCGTGAAGACGGTGCCGGTGACCCAGCCGGGCAGCCCCAGCACCGTCGTGGCGTAGACCGGCAGCACCACGTTGAGCACCATCATCGACATCGCGAAGCACAGCTGGCCCAGCACCAGCAGCCGGTAGGGCCGGTCGCGCAGCACCGTGGCCCATGAGCCGGGCTCGGGGCGGTGGCCGCTCGAGGCCGTGGCCGGCACCGAGAGCAGCAGCAGGAAGGCCACGGCGTACGACGCCGCGTTGACGACCACGATGGCGGCGTACGCCGACGGGGTGCCGATGGTGATGGCGAGCCCGGCCGCGAGCCCGCCGAGCGCGAAGCCGACGTTGCGCAGCGCGCCCCAGGAAGCCGAACCAGCGCTCCCGCTCCCCCGGCCGGGAGATGGCGGCCACGATGGTGCCGTAGGAGCCCCAGAAGGCGGTGCGCCCCAGGGTCACCACGACGGTCCACACGACGACCGCGGTGACGACTCGGTCAGCAGGTAGGCCAGGAAGCCGACACCCTGCAGCGCGTTGCCGGCCAGCAGCACGACCTTGGCGCCGAAGCGGTCGACGACACCGCCCAGCAGCGGCCCGACCGGCAGCGCCAGGAGCGCCGAGAGCGACAGCGCCGCACCGACCTCGACCAGCCCCAGCGACGTGGTGGCCAGGAAGTACAGCACCGAGACGGGCATGAAGACGCCGCTGCCGACCGCGTCGATGGCGATCGCGGTGACGAAGCGGCGGTGGTCCCCGAGAGAGGGCCAGCCCAGGCGCTCGGCCCAGGTGGTCGTGTGCGGCACGCGGAGCATCCTCACAGTGCGGTGGCTCGGGCGTCGACCCGTCCCCGGATCGCTACAGTCCCGGCATGACCTTCTCGATCGTGGCCCGCTCCGCCGACGGTGAGTCCTGGGGGGTGGCGGTGGCCTCGAAGTTCCTGGCCGTCGGCAGCGCCGTGCCCGCCGCGGTGGCCCAGGTCGGCGCCATCGCCACCCAGGCCGACGCCAACGTCGCCTTCAAGGGCCTGGCGCTCTCGCACCTCGACGAGGGCGCCACCGCCGCGGTCGCCCTCGACCGGCTGCTCGAGGAGGACGAGGGCCGCGACCACCGCCAGGTCGGCATCGTCGACGTCGACGGCGGCGCCGCCACCTTCACCGGCCCCCTGTGCCTGGACTGGGCGGGTGGGCGCAGCGGCGACGGCTACGCGCTGCAGGGCAACGTGCTCGCCGGCGAGGAGGTCCTCGAGGCGATGGAGACCGCGTTCCTCGGCTCCGACCCGGGAGCCCCGCTCGGCACCCGGCTGCTGGCCGCGCTGCATGCCGGCGACCGGGCCGGCGGCGACCGCCGCGGTCGCCAGTCGGCGGCGCTGCTGGTGGTGCGCGACGAGGCCGGGTACGGCGGTCTCGACGACATCGAGGTCGACCTGCGCGTCGACGACCACGCCGACCCGGTGGTCGAGCTCGCCCGCCTGCTCGACCTCAACGAGCTCTACCTGACCGCCTCCACCGAGGAGGAGAAGGTGGCCGTCACCCCCGAGCTCGAGGCCGAGCTCGAGCGGTTCGCCGCCGAGGGCGGCCACCGCGACTTCCACGCGTGGGTCGGCACCGAGAACTACGAGATGCGGGTGGCGCCCGACCTGTCCTGGATCGACCGGCGGGTCCTGGCCGTGGTGCGCGGGGGCACCGACGAGGCCTCCGCGTGAGCTGTGTCCTGGCGATCGACGCCGGCACCACCGGCGTCACCGCGGTCGTCGTCGACGCCTCGGGCCAGGTCCGGGCCCGCGGCTACCAGGAGTTCGCCCAGCACTTCCCGCACCCCGGGTGGGTCGAGCACGCGCCGGAGGAGATCTGGCAGGCGACCCTGGAGTCGGTGCGCGCGGTGCTGGGCCAGGTCGACGCCGCCGAGCTGACCTCGATCGGGATCACCAACCAGCGCGAGACGGTGCTGCTGTGGGACCGCGAGACCCTGGGCTCCCCGCGGCGCGCCATCGTCTGGCAGGACCGGCGTACGGCCGAGATCTGCGTGCGGCTGCGCGAGCAGGGCCACGAGCCGCGGGTCGCCGAGCTGACCGGGCTGCGGCTGGACCCCTACTTCTCCGGCACCAAGCTGGCCTGGCTGGCCGAGCACGAGCCGCGCACCTGGGCGCTGGTCGAGGAGGGCCGGTACGCCGTCGGCACCGTCGACTCCTACCTGGTCGCGCGGATGACCCGCGGCCTCGAGCACGTCACCGACGTCTCCAACGCCAGCCGCACGCTGCTCTATGACCTCACCACCGGCGACTGGTCGGCCGAGCTGTGCGCGCTCTTCGGGGTGCCGGTGGACGCGCTGCCCGAGATCGTGCCCAGCTGGGGCGAGGTCGCGACCACCGACCCGCGCTCGTTCCTGGGCCTCTCGCTCCCGGTGGCCGGCATCGCCGGCGACCAGCAGGCGGCGCTCTTCGGCCAGACCTGCTTCGACGTCGGCGACGCCAAGTGCACCTACGGCACCGGCTCGTTCATCCTCACCAACACCGGCGGCGAGCTGGTGCGCTCCGACGCCGGCCTGCTCACCACCGCCGCGTGGCGCTCCCCCGACGGCACCGACACCTTCGCGCTCGAGGGCGCCGTCTTCGTCACGGGAGCTGCGGTGCAGTGGCTGCGCGACGGCCTGCAGATCATCGGCTCGGCCGCCGAGACCGAGGCGATCGCGGCGACCGTCGACAGCTCCGAGGGGGTTGTGTTCGTGCCGGCCCTGACCGGCCTGGGCGCCCCCGACTGGGACCCGCACGCCCGCGGCACCATCCACGGCCTGACCCGCGGCACCACCCGCGCCCACATCGTGCGCGCCACCCTCGAGGCGATCGCCTTCGAGGTGCGCGACGTGCTCGAGACGATGCACGGCACCGTTCCGGCCCGCACCTCCCTGCGCGTCGACGGCGGGGCCTGCGCCAACGACCTGCTCTGCCAGGTCCAGGCCGACCAGCTCGGCCTCGAGGTGCAGCGCCCCCGGCTGTCGGAGACCACCGCGCTCGGCGCCGCCTTCCTCGCGGGCCTGGGCACCGGTGTCTGGAGCTCCACCGACGACCTGCGCGAGACCTGGCAGCTCGACCGCAGCTTCTCCCCCCGCGGCGACCGCGAGCGCGCCGACGCCGAGCACGCCCGCTGGCGCGAGGCGGTCGAGCGCTCCAAGGGCTGGGCCCTCCTGTGACCAGGCCCCACCCTGACCCGGCGCATATCTCGCGCTGACCCGGCGCATATCTCGCGCTGACCCGGCGCAGATCTTCCACTCACCCGGCCCGAATCTCTCGTCGACCCGGCTGGCTCCTCCGCTTGACCCGGTCGCGCCCGCCCGAAGCAGAACCCGGGCGGGTCCGCGCCGGGTCGGTGGGAAGTTTGCGCCGGGTCAGCGCGAGATTCGCGCCGGGTCGGTGGGAGGTTTGCGCCGGGTCAGCGTGAGATTTGCGCCGGGTCAGCGGGAGGCCTGGGTGAGGGCCCGGGCGGCGCGGTCGCGCTCGGCCTCGGCCTCCTCGAGGGCGGCCTGGGCCTCGTCACGCTCGTCCTCGGCCTCCCCCAGCTCGTCGTCGACGTCCTCGCTGGTCGATTCCAGCTCGGCCAGGCGCCGGCGCAGCTCGTCGATCTCCGACTGCACCTGCAGGCCGCGGGCCTCGAGCTCCTCGACCCGCGCGCCGGCCTCCTCGCGGGCCTCGCGAGCCCGGGCCAGCTCCTCGTCGGCCGCCTCGAGCGCCTCCTCGGCCTCGGCCCGGGCGCGCTCCTGCGCCTCCGGGTCGGGTACGACGTGCAGCTCGGGCCGCGGGGGCGCCTCGGCGGGGGCGGCGGCGCGGGCCTCGAAGCCGAGCGCCTGCGGCAGCGCCAGCGCCGCGGCCACGTCGACGTCGTCGACGCCGGTGGTCTCGAGCGGCGCCACGAGCAGCCCGCTGCGCACGGCGCGGGCGCAGTCGGCGTCGACCATGGCCGCGGTCAGGGTGGCCTGCACCTGCTCGGCGACGGCCTCGGTGACGCGCAGCCCGTGCTCGCGGGCCAGTCCGCGGGCGGTGGTGGTGACGGCGGCGGTGAGCTGGCGGCGCTGCTTGGTCAGCGTGCGCAGCTCGTCGGCCGACATCGAGGCCTGGGCCTCGCGCAGCGCGGCCCCGACCGAGAGCACCTGCTCGACCTGCTCGGTCTCGTGGCGCACCAGCAGGTCGACGACCCACGCGGCGGTGGTCGGCTTGCGCAGGGCCTTGAGGTCGCGGGCCAGGGCGCTGCCGCGGTGCTGCTTGACCAGGGCGTCGCGCGAGGCGGTGAACTCGCCCAGCGGCAGCCCGTAGAGGTCCTCGGCCAGGTCGAGGAGCGACGGCGCGTCGGCCTCCTCACTCATCGTCGAGGCCGCGCTCGATCGCCCACCGGGTCAGCTCGACGCGGTTGTGCATCTGCAGCTTGCGCAGCGTGTTCTGCACGTGGTTCTGCACCGTGCGGTGCGAGAGCACCAGGCGCTCGGCGATCTGCTTGTAGGACCAGCCCTTGGCGACCATCCGCAGGACCTCGGTCTCGCGCTCGGTGAGCTCGGGGTGCCCGGCGCCCGGGTCGTCGTCGGGGGTGTCGGAGAGCCGGCGGTACTCCCCCAGCACCAGCCCGGCCAGGCCCGGGGTGAAGACGGGGTCGCCGACGGCGACCGCCGCGACAGCGGCGAGCAGCTCGGCCTTCGAGGCCGACTTGACCAGGTAGCCGGTGGCGCCCGCCTTGACCGCGGCCAGCACGTCGGCCTGCTCGCCGGAGGCCGAGAGGATCAGCACCCGCGCCGACGGGTCGACCGCCAGCACCCCGGCGGTGACCTCGACGCCGCTGGGCCCGGGGATCTGCAGGTCGAGGACGACCACCTGGGGCCGGGCGGCCGGGAACCGTGCCAACGCCTCGTCGCCCGTGGCGGCGACCGCCACGACGTGGTGCCCGGCCGCGGCGAGGTCGCGCTCCACCGCGTCGCGCCACATCGGGTGGTCGTCGACCACCATCACGCGCAGCGCGGCGGTGGCGGGAGGTGTGACGGCGCTCATGGCGCCGACCCTATGCCGCGCTCAGGTCGTCGTGTCGTCGGGCACACCGAGGCGCAGGTAGCGCCCCCGGCGGTGGCCCAGCGCCCCACCGGGCCCGTCGTCCTCGCCGACCACGACGTGCGCCAGCCGGCAGGTCACCTCCAGCGACCAGCCGACCTGGCGCTGGTCCTCCACCTCGACACCGGCCCAGGTGGGTGCCGAGACCGGCCGCGGGCCCCAGTCGGTCTGCTCGAAGTCGGTCAGCCGGAAGGGCCCGCCCGGCGCGGGTGCGGTGCCGGCGAAGGCGTCGGCGAGGTAGCGGTGCTCCCAGGCCAGCAGCGAGACCGCCGCGCGCCCGGTGTCCAGCAGGGTGCCGGTCAGGTCGGCGTCGGGGTCGAGCAGCGCCAGCAGGCTGGGCCGCTCGCCGTGGGCCAGCATCAGCGAGGTGACCGTGAGCCCGTCGCGCAGCGCTCCTTCGCCCGCGGCCCACAGGGTGACGGCGCCGCCGAGCCGCCCGCGCAGCCGGCGTACGGGGTCGGGGTCGGGGTCGGCGAAGGGGTGCGAGTCGTGGATGGTCATCGCGGCACCACCAGCTCCCACTCGGTGCCGAAGGAGCCGGTGGTCAGCGTGGCGCTGCCGCCGAGGTCGTGCAGGCGCCCGCGCACCGAGCCGCTGACGCCCATCCGGCCCTCGGCCTCGGCCTGCTCGAGGCGGCCCTCGGGGATGCCCGGGCCCTCGTCGCGCACCGACACCTCGACCCGGTCGGGCAGGTCCTCGAGCAGGACCACGCCCGGGGCGGCGCGCCGTCGTCACCCGGCGGCACGTGCCGCTGCACGTTGTCGAGGCAGGCAGCGACCGCCGCGGCCAGCTCGGTGCAGCGGCGGACTCGAGGCGCACCGGTCCGGCCGGCACCACGACCTCGACGCCCGGACGGCGCCCAGCAGCGTCAGCTCGGCGGCCAGGTCGACCACGCGCGCCGCACCCGCTGCCCCCGGCGCACCGGGGACGGCGCCGGGGACCGGCCCACCGCGTCCTGGGTGCGGATCAGCCCGCGCAGCACGCTCTCCTGCTCGCCGCCAGCCGGGCCAGCTCCTCGCCCTGCTCGCCGAGCTCGTGGCCGCGGCGCTGCACCAGCGCGCCAGCACCTGCAGCACCCCGTCGTGGACCGCGCGGGCCAGGCGGGTGCGCTCGGCGGCGGCCGCGGCCGCTCGCTCGGCGCGGTCGCGCTCGGTGGCCATCTGCTGCAGCGAGGCGGCCAGGTAGCCCACGATCGGGCCGCCGATGAGCAGCAGGAAGACGTTGCCGTAGACCGACTGGCTGACGTCCTGGCGCACGGCCAGGTCGGTGCCGGCCAGCACCACCGCCGCGACCAGCCCGCCCTGCCAGCGCAGGTGCGCGGCCCAGGCCAGCAGCGCCGCCATCACCCAGAAGCCGGGCACCGAGGCGTTGAAGTCGGCGCCCTTGACCAGCGGGGTGGCCACCATGGCCGCGACCGCGACCGCCAGGTCGGCGACCAGCAGCGGCCAGCCGCGGCGGGCGTGGTCGGCGTACCAGTGCCCGGCCAGCAGCGTCCACAGCACCAGCACCGCGACCACGCCCATGCCCAGCAGCGGCCGCTCGAAGTTGTCGTAGCGGTAGACGTTGAGCACCACCGCGTTGGCCAGCACCACCCAGCGCAGCCAGGCCAGCGCCTGGAGGAGGCGGTCCTCCACGGCGACGGCGGCGGGGTCGGTGGCCCCCCGGAAAGCCTCGGCGAGGCGGGTCAGGACGCCTTCTTCTGCTCGGTTGCCTTGGCGGCGGCGGCGTCCGCCTTCTTCGACTCCTCCTTGGCCCGGGTCGCGTACATGTCGACGTACTCCTGGCCGGAGAGGCGCATGATCTCGTACATGATCTCGTCGGTGATCGAGCGCAGGATGTAGCGGTCGTTCTCGAGACCCTCGTAGCGCGAGAAGTCCAGCGGCTTGCCGAAGCGGACCACGGGGCGGGTGAAGGTGCCGAACTTCTTGCCCGGCGGGGCCACCACGTCGGTGCCGACGACGGCGACCGGCACGACCGGCACACCGGTCTCGAGCGCGAGCCGCGCGACGCCGGTCTTGCCGCGGTAGAGCCTGCCGTCGTGGGAGCGGGTGCCCTCGGGGTAGATGCCGAAGAGGCCGCCCTCGCCCAGCACCCGCTTGGCCGACAGCAGCGCACCGGCCGCGGCGTCGGCGCCGGCCCGGTCGATGGGCACCTGGCCCGAGCCGGAGAAGAAGGTCTTCTGCAGCCAGCCCTTGAGCCCGGTGCCGGTGAAGTACTCGGCCTTGGCCACGAAGGTCACCCGACGCGAGAGCGTGAGCGGCATGAACAGCCAGTCGGCGTAGGAGAGGTGGTTGCTGGCCAGGATCGCCGGGCCCTCGTCGGGCACGTGCTCGCAGCCCTCGACCTGGGGGCGGAAGACGATGCGCAGGAGCGGGCCGAGAGCCACCCACTTCAGGAACCAGTAGAACACCGAGACAGCCTCCCGACCGCGAACCGACGACCGCCGCAGGAGCCTCCTGCGGCGCGCGCTCAGCCTAGGGCATGATCTCGCGCATGACTGATGCGTCGGCACCGCCCGTGCACCCGCTGGCCTCCCCGTTCGCCACCGACCCGCGGCCCGACCTGACCGGCGGGCGCCGGGTCGGCGTGCTGCTCAGCCACGGCTTCACCGGCCAGCCGGCCTCGATGCGCCCGTGGGCCGAGGCCCTGGCCGAGAAGGGGTACGCCGTCGAGGTGCCGCGCCTGCCCGGGCACGGCACCACCTGGCAGGACCTCAACACCTACCGCTGGGACGACTGGTACGCCGAGCTGCGCGAGGCGCACCGCCGGCTCGTCGAGCGCTGCGACCGGGTCGTGCTGGCCGGGCTGTCGATGGGGGGCGCGCTGGTGCTGCGCCTGGCCGCCGACACCGCCTCGGCGACCGAGGTGGCCGGGGTGGTCGTGGTCAACCCCGCGGTCTCCAGCAAGCGCCTCGACGTCAAGCTGCTGCCGGTGCTCAAGCACGTGGTGGCCTCGTTCCCCGGCATCGCCGACGACATCAAGAAGCCCGGCGTCTCCGAGCACGGCTACACCCGCACCCCGCTCAAGGCGGTGCACTCGATGATGCAGGCGTGGCCCGGCCTGGTCGCCGACCTGCCCCAGGTCACCGCTCCCCTGCTCTACGCCCGCTCGAGCGTCGACCACGTGGTCGACGAGTCCTCCGAGCCCCTGATCACCTCGCGGGTCTCCTCGCGCGACGTGAGCGTGCTGCGGCTCGAGGAGAGCTACCACGTGGCGACCCTCGACAACGACCTGCCGCTGCTCATCGAGGAGTCGGCCGCCTTCGTCGCCCGGGTGACCTCGGACTGAGGGCCACCACCTACGCTCGCAGTGTGCACCGCGAGGACGACGACGAGGCCTGGCGCGCCATCGTCGAGAACTTCGGCGAGCGCGCCGATCTCGACGACGGCGAGCCCGCTCCCGGCCACGACGAGCGCGCACGCCCCGAGAGCCCTGAGGGTGCCGAGGGCCCCGACGAGGACCTGGTCCGCCCCGCGCGACCCGAGCCGGGCGCCGCCGCCGAGCCCACCCCGGAGCCGACCCCGGAGCCGACCCCGCCGGTCGACGACGAGGACCGCTTCGTGCCGCCCGACCCCGGCCCGCTCCCGGTGCCCGCGCCCGACCGCGGGATCGCCTGGATCGGCGTCTTCGGCGCGCCCGTGGTGCTGCTGGTCTCGCTGCTGGTCGGCATCGACCTGCCGCGCTGGGTGGGCTGGCTGATGGTGGCCTGGTTCGTGGGTGGGTTCGTCTACCTGGTGCGCCAGATGCCCCACGAGCCCCGCGACCCCTGGGACGACGGCTCCCGCATCTGACCGGGGCGCCGGGCGGCGCGCCCGCGGCGCCGTACGCCGGGCTCAGGCGCGCGGTCGCGCGTGGCGGCCCAGGCCCTCGCGCACCAGGTCGGCGGCGCCGACCACACCGGCCTCGGGGCCGTAGCGGGCCCGCAGCAGCGGTGGGACCACGCGGTGCGGCGCCCCCACCAGCGAGCGGCCCAGGGCCGCGGGCGGGCTCGAGCAGCAGGTCGCCCGCGGCCGACACCCCGCCGCCGACCACCACCACGCTGGGGTCGAAGCAGGCGACGAGGTTGGCGGCACGATGCCGAGCCACTCCCCGATCTCGGCGTACGCCGCCAGCGCGGCCGGGTCGCCCGCGTGCGCGGCGTCGGTGACCATCGGCCCGGTGACCGCGGCCGGGTCGCCGGCGCAGGCCGAGGCCAACGGGCCGTCGGCTGCCATCGCGGCGCGGGCGGCGCGCACCAGGGCGTTGCCGCTGCAGTACTGCTCCCAGCAGCCGTGCCCGCCACACTCGCAGTCGCGCCCATCGGGCACGACCCTGGTGTGCCCGAACTCGCCGGCCATCCCGTTGCGGCCGCGGTGCAGCGCGCCGCCGACCACGAGGGCACCACCGATGCCGGTGCCGAGGGTCAGCACGAGCGCGTCGGCCGCGCCCAGCGCCGAGCCGTGCGCCGACTCGGCCCGCGCGGCGCAGTTGGCGTCGTTGTCGAGGAAGACCGGCACGCCCCACCGGTCGGTGAGCCGGGCCCGGACCTGGTGGCCGCGCCAGGGCAGGTGCGGGGCGAAGGCGACCCGCTCCCCCGCGGCGTCGACGAACCCGGCCGCGGCCAGGCCGACACCGGCGACCCGGCGTCCGTCGGCGACCTCGAGCACGGCCTCGCTCAGGGCGTCCTCGAGCAGCGCGACGTCGACGCGTCGTCCGGGGGTGGCGCGGCGCGCCACCCGGGTGACGGTGCCGTCGATGGCGACCTCGGCGGCCATCACCTTGGTGCCCCCGACGTCGACCCCGATGACGACGGGGCGCAGCGCACCCGACCCGGCCGGCGTGAGCGTCACGGCGACGTGTGCCCGCTCAGAGGCGGGCGAGGTCGGCGGCGCCGATCAGCCCGGCGCGGTTGCCCAGGCGGGCCTTGCGGATCTCGAGGGTGGGGCGGTGCCCGCGCCCGGTGAGCTGGGCGGCGAAGGCGGCGCGGATCGGGTTGAGCAGCAGGTCGCCGGCCTCGCTGACGCCGCCGCCGATGACCACGGCGGCCGGGTCGAGCACGGCGGTGAGCGAGGCGATGCCCTCGCCCAGCCAGCGGCCGAGCTCGGCGAGCTGCTCGATCGCGAAGGGGTCGCCGGCGCGAGCGGCCTCGGTGATGAGGGGCCCGGTGATGGCCTCGGGGTCGCCGCCGGCCAGGTCGAGGACGCCGCGGGCCAGCAGCGAGCCGCCCGACGCCGCGGCGCGGGCCTCGCGCACCAGCGCCGAGCCGGAGGCGTACTGCTCGAAGCAGCCGCGGTTGCCGCAACCGCAGAGGATGCCGTGCGGGACCACGCGCATGTGGCCGATCTCGGCGCCGACGCCGAAGGCGCCGCGGTGCAGCGCGCCGTCGAGGACGATGCCGCCGCCGACGCCGGTGCCGACGGTGACCAGCAGGAGGTCCTCGACGTCGTGGCCGGCCCCGAAGCGGAACTCGCCCCACGCGGCCGCGTTGGCGTCGTTCTCGATCACGACCGGCAGGTCGACGCGACGCTCGAGGTCGGCGCGCATCGCGACGTCGCGCCAGGCGATGTTGGGGGCGAACATGACCACCGAGCGGGAGCGGTCGACGTACCCCGCGGCGCCGACGCCGACGGCGCTCACGTCGTGGCGCGAGCCCAGCTCGTGGACCAGTCCGGCGACGGCGTCCTCGATGGCCTCCTCCGAGCTGGCCGGCGACACCACCCGCAGCTCCTCGAGGATGGTGCCCTGCTCGTCGACGACGCCGCCGGCGATCTTGGTGCCACCGATGTCGATGCCGCAGGTCAGGCTCATGTGGGGTCTCCGGGGTCGGGCTGGGTGTCGGACGGGTCCGGAGAAGTCTCGGACGCGGGCTCGTCGTCGGGCCAATCCTCGTCGAGGTCGATCGTCTCCACGTCGCGTCCGCGGCCCGACGGAGGCGTGGTCGCCATCATCGCGGCGGCCGCCTGCACCAGCGACGAGGCCGCCGCCCCCAGGTGGGCGCGGACCTCGGGGCTGACCTGGCGCACCGCGTGCACGCCGCGGCACACCGGGCACCAGCGGCACTCCGGCGCACCGGTGGCGAGGTTGTCGTCGAGCGCCTCGCCGAGGTGGGCCCGCACCTGCGCGGCCGCGTCGACGGCGTGGCCGGCCAGCCCGGCGAGGTGGGCACCGAGGTCGTCCAGGTCGCCCTGCGCGGCGCGCGCGCCGGCGGCGCCGAGGTCGCCCAGGTCGCCCAGGTCGCCCAGGTCGCCGAGGTGGTCGCCGGCCTGGTCCTGGGCCCAGTCGGTGAGCGCGCCGAAGAGCTTCGCGGCCTCCTCGGCCAGGGAGCCGACGTCCTCGGGGCCGCCGGGGGGCTGCTCGCCGCTCACCGCGCCGCCTCCCGTCGTACGTCGCCCGTGGGCGCGGCCGGCTGGGCCGGCTGGGTGGGCTGGCCCGGCTGGTCGGGCTCGACGAAGCGCACCTGGAGGCCGCCCGCCACCACCCGGGCGCCCGCGACCCGCAGCCGCGCGAGGCCGGCGGGCAGGGTCAGCAGCCGGCGGTAGGACCCCACGGTGAGCACCAGCTCGTCGCCGTTGCGGGCCAGGTCGACCTCGGCGCGGCTGACCAGCGGCAGGGCCAGGCGCAGCACGGCGCCGCCGACGGTGCGCTCGACGCTGAAGGGGCCCTGGCCCGTGGGCACGGCCAGCGGGTCGGTGCCGGCGTACACCTGCTCGGCGAGGCGGCGCAGCGCCTCGACGCCGACGGGCTCCTCGGGCCGGTACTCCGAGCGCCAGACCGGCAGCCCGGCGAAGGACTGGTCGACCTCCTCGAGCACGCCCGCCTGCGCGGCCACCCAGCCCGCGCGCCAGTCGTCGCCCTCGGCGGCGGGGAAGACCCGGTTGGCGACCACGCCGTCGACGCGGTAGCCGAAGAGGGACAGGTGGGTCCAGCTGCGCCGGGCCTCGGCGAGCACGACCTTCTCGGGGGTCAGCACCACGCGCACGCTCGCCTCGGGCCCCGAGAGCAGGGTGCGGACCTCGTCGAGCTCGGCGTGCAGCCGCTCGATGGCGTCGAAGACGTTGTCGCCGGGCATCGGCACCCCCACGCTGCGGGTGAGGACCGGCTTGAGGGCCTTGATGATGCGCCGCTCGGCGGGGAAGACGCGCTGCATGTACCAGCCCAGCGCCTCCGGCAGGGCCAGCAGCCGCAGCGTCTCGGCGGTGGGCGCGCAGTCGACGACCACGACGTCCCAGCGGCCCGACAGCGCCTGCTGGCGCAGCTCGAGCAGGGCCAGGACCTCCTCGGCGCCCGGCAGCACCGTGAGCTCCTCGGCGGCGACGGGGTCGACGCCTGCGACGTCGAGCACCGAGAGCAGGTAGTGCTGCACCTCGGTCCAGGACTGCTGCAGCTTGCGCTGCGCGTCGACCTGCTGCACGAAGAGGTCGGGCGCGACCGGCGTGGGCTCGGGGCCCGCGGTCACGCCGAAGGCGTCGGCCAGGGAGTGCGCGGCGTCGGTGGAGAGCACCAGGGTGCGGTGCCCCGCGGCCGCGGCGAGCGCCGCGGTGCCCGCGGCGACGGTCGACTTGCCGACCCCGCCCTTGCCGGTGAACAGCAGGATGCGCACGCAGCGGCCCCGCTCAGCCGAGCGACTCGACGCGCTTCTTCAAGCCCTTCAGCGCCGTGTCGATGAGGATCTTCTCGCCCTTGCGCTTGAGCATGCCGATGAGCGGGATCGAGACGTCGAGCGCGAGCCGGTAGGTCACCTCGGTCGCGCCGTCCCGCTCGCGCAGCACGTAGGCGCCGTCGAGCGCGCGCAGCATCTTGCCCTCGACGAGGGTCCAGGTGACCTGGCGGTCGCCGTCCCACTCGTAGGCCAGCGTGTACTCGTCCTTGATGGGCGAGACGTCGAGGGAGAAGAACACCTCGCGGGCCCGGCCGGCGTCGGGGCCGGAGTCGATGGTGGAGCGCACCTCGGCGGTCTGCACACCCTTGGCCCAGGCGGGGTACGCCGGGAAGTCGGCGATCACCGCCATGACCTGCGCTGCCGTGGCGTCGATCACGATCGACGAGGTGGTCTGCTCGGCCATCTGGCTGCCCCCTGTCCCTCCGGGTGGTGACCCGGGTCTCGCCCCGGAGTGCGCGGCGACTGTACCGGATGGGCCGCCACCTCGCGGCGGCGGTAACGTGCCGTGCGCGTCCCGCCCCGAGCCGCGGCGGGCGTGCTCGCCGAGGCGGGCATGACCGCGCGCTCGACCGGACCGGATTCGTGAGCATGAAGGAGACAGACGTGCGTGAGTTCTCCACGCCCCTGACCATCGAGGTCCCCGCGACCGGCAACCTGACCGACGACGTCGTCACCAACGCCGAGCAGGCGCCCGACGCGGTCGTCTTCAGCCGGCCCGGCCCCGACGGGGACTGGCAGGACGTCACCGCCGCCGCGTTCCTGGCCGAGGTCACCGGCGTGGCCAAGGGCCTGGTCGCCGCGGGCGTCGAGGCCGGCGACCGCGTCGCCCTGATCTCCAAGACCCGCTACGAGTGGACGCTGCTCGACTACGCGATCTGGTTCGCCGGCGCCGTCACCGTGCCGGTCTACGAGACCTCCTCCCAGGAGCAGGTCGGGTGGATCCTGCGCGACTCCGGTGCCCGCGCCGTGGTCGCCGAGGGCCCCGAGCACGTCGCCCGGGTCGCCGCGGTGCGCGGCGAGCTGAGCGAGCTCAACCACCTGTGGTCCTTCGCCGACAACGCGATCGACGTGCTGACCCGCCTCGGCGAGGACATCTCCGACGGCGAGCTGGAGAAGCGTCGTACCGGCGCCACGCCGCTCGACCTGGCGACGCTGATCTACACCTCCGGCACCACCGGTCGTCCCAAGGGCTGCATGCTCACCCACGGCAACTTCATGTTCGAGCTGACCGTGGCCACCGACGAGCTCGACGCGCTCTTCGAGTCCGAGGGCGCGGCCACCCTGCTGTTCCTGCCGCTGGCCCACGTCTTCGCGCGCATCATCCAGATCGGCGCGGTCAAGAAGCGCGTGCGGCTGGGCCACAGCTGCGACATCAAGAACCTGCTGGCCGACTTCCAGGTCTTCCGCCCGACCTTCATCCTCGCGGTGCCCCGGGTCTTCGAGAAGGTCTTCAACACCGCCTCGCAGAAGGCCACCGCCGAGGGTCGCGGCGCGATCTTCGACAAGGCCGCCGAGACCGCGATCGCCTGGTCGCGCGCCCAGGACAAGGGACGGGTGCCGCTGCGGGTGCGCGCGGCCCACGCGGTGTTCTCGCGGCTGGTCTACGCCAAGCTGCGCGACGCCCTCGGCGGCCAGTGCGCGTACGCCGTCTCCGGTGGCGCGCCGCTCGGTGAGCGGCTGGGCCACTTCTACCGCGGCATCGGCGTCCACGTGCTCGAGGGCTACGGCCTGACCGAGACCACCGCGGCGCTGTGCGTGAACACCCCGGAGGCCACCCGCATGGGCACGGTGGGCCGCCCGATGCCCGGCACCGCGGTGCGCGTGGCCGACGACGGCGAGCTGCTCTTCCGCGGCGGCCAGGTCTTCGCCGGCTACTGGGACAACGAGCAGGCCACCGCCGAGGCGCTGGAGTCGGACGGCTGGTTCCACAGCGGCGACGTCGGCGAGGTCGACGACGAGGGCTTCGTGCGCATCACCGGGCGCAAGAAGGAGATCCTGGTGACCGCCGGCGGCAAGAACGTCGCCCCCGCGGTCCTCGAGGACCGCCTGCGTGCGCACGCCCTGGTCGACCAGTGCGTGGTCGTCGGCGACGGCCAGCCCTACATCGCGGCGCTGGTGACCCTCGACCGCGAGGTGCTGCCCGGCTGGGCGCAGTCCCACGGCAAGCCCACCGACCCCGCCGCGCTCGTCGACGACCCCGACCTGCGCGCCGAGATCGAGAAGGCCGTCGACGACGCCAACAAGGCGGTCTCGAAGGCCGAGTCGATCCGCAGGTTCGTGGTGCTGCCCGACGAGTGGACCGAGGAGGGCGGCCAGCTCACCCCGAGCCTGAAGCTCAAGCGCTCGGTGGTGATGCGCGAGCAGCGCGCCCGCGTCGAGGAGCTCTTCGCCGCTCCCCCCGCCTGACCCGTTCGGCGGGGAAGGCCTAGTCACACCTGCCACATCCTTTACCCGAACGGTTCCCGAAACCCGCCACGGGGTCCGGGCGCCGTACCTAGCATTGGGTACGGAGGCGGGTGCACCTGTGCACCCGGGTCGACGGGCGGAGCATGGGGACCTCGCGTCAGTGCGACCGCCAACGGGGAGGAATGCACTGATGGATCGTCGACGAGTACTGCTCATCGCCGCTGCGCTCGTCGCAGCACTGGGCACCGTGCTGGTGCTGGTCTACGCGCAGGGGGCCGACAACCGCGCCCGCGACGCGTACGAGACCACCGAGGTCCTGGTGGTCACCCAGCAGATCGAGCGCGGCGAGAGCGTCGCGACCGCCGCGGCCGGCGGCAAGCTGGCCCTCGAGCCGGTCGCCCGCGGGCAGCTGCTGCCCGGCGCGCTGACCACCACCGAGGGGGTCGAGCAGTCGGTCGCGATGACCACGATCTACCCCGGTGAGCAGGTCGTGCCGCAGAAGCTGGGCGCCAGCGCGGTCGAGGAGACCCGCCTGCAGATCCCCGACGAGGGCGACATGGCCATGTCGATCAACCTCACCGACCCCGCCCGGGTCGCCGGCTTCGTCAACCCCGGCTCCGAGGTCGCGGTCTTCGTCAACGGCACCGACGCGACCACCGGCCAGCCCTACAGCCGGGTGCTGCTGACCCGGGTCACGGTGATCGCCGTCGGCTCGACCACCCCGATCACCACCACGACCACCACCGAGGGCCAGGACGGCGAGCAGGTCGCCGAGACCCTGCCCCGCACCCTCATCACGCTCTCGGTCAGCCAGCCGCAGATGCAGCGGGTGCTGCTCGGCCAGAGCCAGGGCGAGCTGTCCTTCGCGCTGCTCACCGAGGACTCCAAGGTCAAGGTCGCGCCGCCCACCACCCCGCAGAACCTCTTCCAGGGCTGAGTGCCGTGCCTGTCGTCGCCGACACCGAGGACGCAGTGGTCACCGCCCTGCTCGACGTCCTGCCCCCCGGCAGCCAGGGCGTCGACTCGGTCGAGCGCATGCGTGCCTGGCTCGACCTGCACCCCGACGAGTACGTCGTCGTCCTGGGCCCCCACCTCGACCTCGACGACGCGCTGAAGGTCTGCGAGGACCTGCGCACCACCCGCCCCACCGTCAGCGTGGTGCTGGTGCGCTCCGAGCTCGACACCGGCGTGCTGACCCGGGCGATGCAGGCGGGTGCCCGCGACGTGGTGCCCGAGGGCGACCTGCCCGGGCTCGCGTCGTCGGTCGGGCGCGCCCACGAGCTGCACGTCGCCCTGCGCGGGCCGGCGGGCGCCCACCAGGTCGGTCGCGTGGTCACCGTCTTCTCCCCCAAGGGCGGCGTCGGCAAGACCACGATGGCGGTCAACCTGGCGCTGGCGCTCTCCGACGGGGGCGCCCGGCGCGTGTGCCTGGTCGACCTCGACCTGGCCTTCGGCGACGTGGCGATCACCATGCAGCTCTTCCCGACGCACTCCATCGAGCACGCGATCGGCTCGGAGCAGGACCTCGACGTCGAGCAGCTCGACGGGCTGCTGACCCGCCACGCCCAGTCGCTGATGGTGCTGGCCGCGCCGGCCCACCCCGACGCCCGCGAGCGGGTCACCCCGGCGCTGGTCACCCGGGTGCTGCGCACCCTGCGCGAGTCGTTCGACCACGTGGTCGTCGACACCGCGCCCGCCTTCGACGAGCAGGTGCTGACCGCCCTCGACGAGACCGACGAGTGCGTCATCGTGGCCACCCTCGACGTGCCCACGCTCAAGAACGTCAAGGTGGCGCTGGAGACCCTCGACATGCTCGACATCGCGCGCGGGCACCGGCACCTGCTGCTCAACCGCGCCGACGACGCGGTCGGGATCGGCCCCGAGAAGGTCGAGGCGATCCTCGGCATGCCGATCGCCACCCAGGTGGGCTCGTCGATCGAGATCGCGGCCTCCACCAACTCCGGGGTGCCGATCGTCGTCGACTCCCCCGACCACACCAGCAGCGCGGCACTGCGCGCGCTGGCCGCGACCCTGTCGGGTGACAGCCTGCCCGCGCCCACCGGCGCCACCGGCGAGCAGCCGTCCGCCGACCCGGGCCAGGCCGGCCAGCCGGGCCAGCCCGACGCCGCCGGCCGCGGCCGATCCCGCTTCCGGATGAGGAGACCAGGATGAGCAGCCTCTCCGACCGGCTGGCCGCGGCCCGCCGCGCCGACCTCGACCCCACCGAGCTGCCCGACAGCCTCGACGCCGGCGCCGGCGCCGGCGCCTCCAGCGGCGTCGTACCGGCACCGGTGGAGGCGGCCCTCGCCACGCCCCGGCGCACCCTAGGCGGGCGCGAGGACGACCGGCTCGAGCAGCTCAAGGCCAGCGTCCACGTCGAGCTGGTCAAGCAGCTCGGCCCGCACCTCTACGACGCCGACATGGACACCGACGAGCTCGACCAGCGGGTCCGCTCGGTGCTGGCCGAGGTGCTCGGCAAGCAGGACCGTCCGCTCTCCAGCAGCGACCGCCACCGGGTCTCGCAGGAGATCAGCGACGACATCCTGGGCTACGGGCCGATCGAGCCGTTCCTGCGCGACCCCGACGTCTCCGAGGTGATGGTCAACGGCCACGACTCGATCTGGCTGGAGAAGAGCGGCCGGCTGGTGCCCGCCGCGGCGAAGTTCGCCGACGAGGACCACCTGCGCCGCACCATCGACAAGATCGTCTCGCGCATCGGTCGTCGCGTCGACGAGTCCTCGCCGATGGTCGACGCCCGGCTGCCCGACGGCAGCCGCGTCAACGCGGTCGTGCCGCCGCTGGCCGTCGACGGCTCGGCGCTGACGATCCGCAAGTTCGCCGCCGACCCGCTGACCGTGGCCGACCTGATCAGGTTCGGCTCGCTGTCCGACCAGACCGCCGACTTCCTCGACGCCTGCGTGCGCGGGCGGCTCAACGTGATCGTCTCCGGCTCCACCGGCGCCGGCAAGACGACCACGCTCAACGTGCTCAGCTCCTTCATCCCCGGCGACGAGCGGATCGTGACCATCGAGGACGCCGCCGAGCTGCAGCTCAAGCAGGACCACGTGGTGCGCCTGGAGTCGCGCCCGGCCAACATCGAGGGCAAGGGCGCGGTCTCGATCCGCGACCTGGTCAAGAACAGCCTGCGGATGCGTCCCGACCGGATCATCGTCGGTGAGGTCCGCGACGCCTCGGCGCTCGACATGCTCCAGGCCATGAACACCGGCCACGACGGCTCCATCTGCACCCTGCACTCCAACGGCCCGCGCGACACCCTGTCGCGGATGGAGACGATGGTGCTGATGGCCGGCATGGACCTGCCGGTGCGCGCGATCCGCGAGCAGGTGGCCTCCGCGGTCGATCTGATCGTCCACCAGACCCGCTTCAAGGACGGCACCCGCCGCATCACCCACATCACCGAGGTGGAGCGGATGGAGGGCGACGTCATCACGCTCCAGGACATCTTCGTCTTCGACTCCTCGCTCGGCTTCGACCGCGACGGCCGGTCGCTCGGGCGGCTGCGCGCCACCGGGCTGCGCCCGAAGTTCCTCGAGAAGATGGCCTACGCCAACGTGACCGTCGACCCGCTGCTCTTCGCCACGGACCGGATCTGATGCGCCCCCGGTCGCTGCCCCTCCTCCTGCTCCTGCTGGTCCTGCTCGGGGCCGGACCGGCCGCCGCCGCGGGCACCGGCGGCGAGGCGAGCATCGCGTACGCCGAACCCACCGCCGAGGGCGTGTCGCTGCTGGTCTCGGTGCCCGCCGGCGCCGACGTCGACCCGGCCTCGGTCGCGGTCACCATCGGCGGCCAGGACGTGTCGGCCCGGGCCGAGGCGGCCGGCTCGGCCGGGTCGGCCAGCACCGTGCAGCGCAGCGCGGTGCTCGCGATCGACACCAGCAACTCGATGGCCGGTGAACGGTTCGAGGCGGCCCAGCAGGCGGCCCGCGACTTCCTGGCCCAGGCCCCCGACGACGTGCTGGTCGGCGTGGTCACCTTCGCCGGCGAGGTCGCCACCCCCCAGGTGCTCACCGCCGACCGTGACGCCGCCCGCGCCGTCATCGACTCGTTGACCCTGAGCCGCGGCACCGCCCTGCACGAGGCCGTCCTGGCGGCCGTCGAGCTGGCCGGCACGGAGGGCCAGCGCACCGTGCTGGTGCTCTCCGACGGCGCCGACACCACCTCGACCCCGCTCGACGAGGCCGCCGCGGCGGTCGCGGCCGCCGAGGTCGGGCTCGACGTGATCTCGCTCCGGGGTGCCGACGCGCGGCTGCGCGAGCTGGCCGCCGCCGGCGACGGCCGCGTCGTACCCGCCACCAGCGAGGCGCTCGCGGCCGCCTTCGCCGCCGAGGCCGAGGAGCTCGAGCGCCAGCTGCTCGTCACCGCCGCGCTGCCGGCCGACCTCGACGCCACCGAGCAGACCGTGCGCGTCACCCTCGACTCCCCCGGCGGCCCCGTGGTCGCCGAGGCGTTCGTGCCGGTGGCCCAGTCGGTCGCCGGCGGCACCGGCGTCGACGACCTGGTCGCCACCGACAACGGCTGGAGCGCCCCCGGCTGGACGATCTGGGTGGGCGGGGCCGCCCTCGGCGTCGGTCTGGTCGCTCTCGCCGTGCTGCTGGTGCCGCGCCGCCAGGCCGCGCCCGGCCCCGCCGAGCGCGTCGATGCCTACGCCGCCGCCACGATGCGCCCCGGCACCCCCGTCGTCGCGCCGACCCGGGTCGACCCCGAGCAGGCGCTGGCCCAGGCCAAGCAGGCCGCCGGCCAGGTCCTGCGCCGCAACCGCGGGCTCGAGGCCCGCATCGCCGCACGCCTCGAGGCCGCCGGCAGCGAGCTCAAGGCACCCGAGTGGCTGCTGGTCCACGTCGGCATCATCGTCGGCACCGGCCTTCTCGGGCTGCTGCTCGGCGGCGGGTCGATCGGCGTCGCACTGGTGCTGCTGGCGCTGGGCGCCCTCGGCCCGTGGCTCTACCTCGGCGTACGCCGCTCGCGGCGGCGCAAGAAGTTCGACGAGCTGCTGCCCGAGACCCTCGGTCTCATCTCCGGCTCGCTGTCGGCCGGCCTGTCGCTGAGCCAGTCCGTCGACACCGTGGTGCGCGAGGGGCAGGAGCCGATCGCAGGCGAGTTCCGCCGGGTGCTGGCCGAGACCCGGCTGGGCGTCACGCTCGAGGAGGCGCTCGAGGGCGTCGCCGAGCGGTTCGACAGCAAGGACTTCGAGTGGGTGGTGATGGCGATCCGCATCCAGCGCCAGGTCGGCGGCAACCTCGCCGAGCTGCTCGACACCGTGGCCGGCACGATGCGCGAACGGGCCTACATCAAGCGGCAGGTCGCTGCTCTGGCCGCCGAGGGCAAGCTGTCGGCGTACGTGCTCGGCGGTCTGCCTCCGCTGTTCCTGCTCTACCTGTTCTTCACGCAGCGCGACTACGTGATGGTCCTGTTCACCGACCCGCGCGGATTGATCATGCTCGTTGGCGCCGGGCTCTGGCTGGGAGTCGGGGCGTTCTGGATGAGCAAGCTCATCAAGGTGGAGGTCTGAGATGGTGATGCTGCTGCTCCTGGGCGTCGTCCTCATCGTCTCGGCGCTGGTGCTGCTAGCCGCTGCCACGACCACCGACGCCGAGGCGAGCGGGGTCGGTCGTTCCTTGGCGGTCCTGCAGGCGATGACCGACGCCCCCAAGGAGCTGACCACCGAGGTCGACCGCCCGTTCTCCGAGCGGGTGCTCGAGCCGCTGCAGGCCAGGGCCCTGGGTGTGGGTCGCCGGCTGTCGGGGGGCGACTCGGCCGACCGGATCCGCCGCAAGCTCGACCTGGCCGGCAACCCCGCCGGATGGGACGTCGACCGGGTCGTCTCCGGCAAGGTCATCGGCGCCGTCGCTGGTCTGGCTGCCGGACTCGTGCTGGGGCTGCTGCTCGGCCTGTCCACGCCCGCGCTGGTGGCAGCGGTGGCGGCAGGGCTGGCGCTGGGCTTCCTCGCGCCCGGGCTGTACCTCTACCAGCAGGCCTACGACCGCACCCAGCGCATCACCAAGGACCTGCCCGACGCGATCGACCTGATGACCATCAGTGTCGAGTCGGGTCTTGGATTCGACGCCGCGGTGCAGCAGGTGGCCCGTAACACTCAGGGGCCGGTAGCCGACGAGTTCGCCCGGGTGCTGCGCGAGATGCAGATCGGGCAGGGGCGCTCCGCCGCGCTGCGCGCGATGGCCGATCGCACCGACGTCGCCGACCTCAAGTCCTTCGTCAGCGCGATGGTGCAGGCCGACTCGTTCGGCATCCCGGTGGCTCAGGTGCTGCGGGTGCAGGGCGGCGAGATGCGGGTCAAGCGGCGACAGCGCGCGGAGGAGAAGGCCCAGCAGGTGCCGGTGAAGATCACCGTGCCGCTGATCTTCTTCATCCTGCCGTGCCTGTTCGTGGCGGTGATGGGCCCTGCCGCGATAAGCATCATGGACGGCGGTCTGGGATGATCCCACCGTGCTCCTAGCCCATCGTCAGGCCCTACGCATCAACGCCGCCGCCCGCGCCTTCGTGCTGCTGGCCATCGGCGGACCGCTGCTCTGGGGGCGCGACCGCGAAGGGTTGGTAGGCCTCAGCGTGCTGGGGGCGCTCTGGATCGCACTCTTCCTGATCGAGCGCCGATCACAGAGGCACCCAATCGTTCTGACCGTGGTCGAGGCGACGGCGGTGACCATTACCTGTCTGCTCGCGCTTGGCGACTCGCCTGCCATCCTTGGCGCACTGGCGGCGCCTCCTTTCGTTGCCGGGCTGCGCTGCGGCGCCCGGGGGGTGCTGACGGCACTCGGCATCGTCGTCGCTGCTGCGGGGCTGGTGCTGGGTTTGACGCAGGTGACGCTCGATCAGGACGAATTGCTCGCCGCGTTCACCTGGCTGACCATGGGGTTGGGACTGGGGATGGTTGCCTCCTTCCTGCGCTCCGCCCTCAGCGAGCCAGACCCGCTGTTGCCCTACCGACACGCCAGCGAGCTGCTGCACGAGCTCAACCAGCTCTCCGAGGGGCTCAGCTCGGGATTGGAACCACGCAGCCTAGGCGGCGCCATCCTCAGCGCGGTCCGAGACGAGCTGCCGACCGCCGACCTGGTGCTCTACGTCGGCGACGACGAGCTGACGCCGTTGCTGAGCCGTACGCTCGACGACTCAGGCTCGGCCCACACCGCGTTGCTGGCGCGGCTGGCGCAGCGCTCGGGCAGGCTCGAGACCGACGGCCAGAGCTTCGCGTTCCCGCTGCGGCCTGAGTCGCCCCAGCCCGGTATCGTCGCCGGCGTCTTCTCCGACCGGCTCGACCCGGGCGCGCTCGACCTGCCACGCACGGTGCGTCGGCTGACCCGTCAGCTCGAGGTCAGCACCGTGCACCTCGAGACCGCGCTGCTCTTCACCGCCTTCCGCGACGCCGCGACCGCCGACGAGCGCCGTCGGCTCTCCCGCGAGATGCACGACGGCGTGGCGCAGGAGATCGCCTCGCTCGGCTACCTGGTCGACGCGCTGGCCGCCGGCGCCACCTCGCCCGAGCAGGCCGACCGCTTCGCGATGCTGCGCGAGCGGGTCACCGAGGTCGTCGCCGAGGTGCGCCGCTCGGTCATCACCCTGCGCACCACCGTCGGCGAGAGCGAGAGCCTCGGCGCCGCCATCGGCTCGCTGGCCCGCAACCTCAGCCAGCTCTCCGGCGTGGTCATCGAGGTCACTCTCGACGAGAAGTCCCAGCGGCTGCGCGGCGAGGTCGAGGCCGAGCTCTTCCGGATCACCCAGGAGGCGCTCAACAACGCCGTCAAGCACGCCCAGTGCACGCTGATCCGGGTGCACTGCCACGTCGACGCTCCTGCCGCCAGCATCGCTGTGACCGACAACGGACGCGGCCTCGGCGACATCGGGCTGCCGCTCGACGCGCGCGCCGACTCCTACGGCCTGGGCATCATGCGCGAGCGGGCCGCCCTGATCGGCGCCCAGCTCGACATCGAGGAGCCGCCCGGCGGCGGGCTGCGGGTGGCGGTCGCGGTACCGTCCGGTCACCGGGCCCCCACCCCCGGGCACGAGAGCGAGTCCCCCCGAGAGGTCCAGGTGACGACATGAGCGAGTCGCAGACGAGGGTGATGCTGGTCGACGACCACCAGCTGATCCGCGACGGCCTCGGCGGCGTCTTCGAGATGCACGCCGACATGACGGTCGTCGGCACGGCCGGCTCCGTCACCGAGGCCCTCGCCCTCTTCGCCGAGCACCGCCCCGAGGTTGTGGTCACCGACCTCCAGCTCCAGGACGGCACCGGCCTCGACATCGTGCGCGCCCTGCGTCGCGACCACCCCGAGGTCGGGCTGGTGGTGCTGACCATGCACTCCGGCGACGACCAGATCTTCGCTGCCATGGAGGCCGGCGCCTCCGGGTTCGTCGGCAAGGACGCCCCCTCCGACGAGGTGGTCAAGGCCGCCCGCCACGCCAAGGTGTCACCTCGCTCTTTCATCTGCTCGGGTCTCGTCGGCGCGATGATGCGCCGCGGGGCCGCGGAGTCGTCGCGACTGACCGACCGCGAGCACGAGGTGCTGGTGCTGCTCGCCGACGGGCTGGGTGCAGCGGCCATCGGCGACAAGCTCTACATGAGCGAGTCGACCGCCAAGTCGCACATCGCCAAGATCTACCAGAAGCTCGGTGCCGCCAACCGGGCCCAGGCCCTGGTGACTGCCATGCGGGTCGGACTGCTGTCCTCGGTTCAGCGCAACCCGAGGTAGCGCTGGCCTGGCGCGACGCGGCGTAGTCCGAATGGACTACGCCGACCGCGCACCTTCTCCCGATCCGCGACAGGTCCTTCCTCGGCATCCTTGAGGCATCAGGTCCCACCCCCTGTCCGGGACCGACTGATTCGAGGGAGATCAGCATGATTCAGTTTCTTATGACCATGATTGCCGGCCAGAAGGCCAAGATGGACGAGCGCGGCGCCTCCGCCGTCGAGTACGGCCTTCTTGTCGCGGGTATCGCGGCGGTCATCGTCGCTATCGTCATCACGCTCGGCGGGCAGATCAATGACGCCTTCACCGACACCAGCGACCAGATCGACGGCATCGGCGGCACCGCCGGCTGATAATCCCTTCCACAACCGCTCAGTTCGTGGCGCTCGTTAAGCGGTCGTGTAAGGGCGGATGGCTGTAGAACCACACAGCGTAGATAGTTGATGGATTGGGATCGCTCAACGACCGCACCGCCAACTGACGCTGCAGCTCGACGAAGCCCTCCGGGTCCCCCGTGGCCCGGAGGGCTTCAACGTCTGCTCGGGTCTCCACGGTCCGGCTGATGCCGTTCTGGATCGGCGCGGCGAGCACCGTCCCGATCGCCAGCATCGCCAGCACGAGCGGCAAGGTGCCCGCCTGCCGGACGTCTCGCCGGCGCAGCAGCACCCCGGCCAGGCCCACCGCGGCCGCCACGCCCACCGCGCCCAGCACCGAGCCGACGAGCACGTCGTCGTGCTTGGCGTGCACCAGCTCGTGTGCGACCACCGACAGTGCCTGGTCCTCGGGCAGGTCGCGCACCAGCGTGTCGTAGAGCACCACCCGGCGGGTCTGGCCGAAGCCGGAGACGTAGGCGTTGAGGGTCGTCGTACGCCGTGACGCGTCGGCGACGAGCACCTCGTCGACCTCGACCCCCTCGGTCTCGGCCAGTGCCAGCACGCTGCTGCGCAGCGACCCGTTCTCAAGCGGTTCGAAGTCGTTGAAGAGCGGTTCGACGAGCAGCGGGTAGACGAACGAGCCGAGGAGCACGAGCACGCCGAGCACTCCCCCGGCCACCGCGGGCCAGCGCCGCGGGAAGCGCCGCGCGCAGACCATCAGCGCCAGCAGCCCCAGCGAGGTCACGACCACGGTCAGCCCCTCGCGGACCGCGAGGTCGCGGGCGAAGCCCCACCACGACTGGGTGGACAGCCCCTCCTCCAGGACGCGCCGACGCACCAGCACCGCGAAGGGCAGGGTGAGCACCCGACCGGCCACCTCGAGCAGCGCCACGACGAGCACCACCTGCGCCCACCAGGGTCCAGGCAGCCGCGCCACCAGCCGCCGGCCGAGCGAGGTGAACCCCGCGACCGCCGCCACCAACAGCGACAGGCCGAGCGACGAGAGGCTCCAGGTGCGCACCCAGTCGGAGAAGGACTCGGCACGCGCGATGTGGGCGGCGGTGAAGTAGTCCTCCGGGTCGACCGGGTCGGGGCGGCCGCCCGGCACCGGGTCCCAGGGCACCAGCCACCAGGCCAGCAGCGCGAAGAGGGACCCCGCGACCAGCAGCACCAGCCACGCCGTCCGCGTGTGCGCGCCCTGCCGGTGCTCGCCGGCCCGCTCCTGCTCGGTCACGCCGCGTCCGCCTGCTCGGCGAGCGAGCGCATCGCGTCACGCCAGCGCGCGACCAGCTCGTCACGGCTGAGGCCGACGACGTCGCGCAGTGCCGCATCGAGGTCGTCGCCGGCCCCGACCGACCGGTAGAGCTCGACGAGCGCGTCCTCGCCGCCCGCGCGGGCCAGCTCGCGGGTGGCCAGCCAGGCGGCCTCGTACGACGCCCCGAGGTACGGCGCCCCCACGCCGAGCTCGGCGGGGCCGGGCAGGTCGTCGGGCAGCCCGTTCTCCTGCACCTGATCGGCGAGCTGTGCGGCCACCTCGGTGTCGGGCAGGTCGACGTCGCGCAGGGCCACGTAGTCGGCGAACCCCTCCACCAGCCACAGCGGGGCCCGGCTCATCGGTGCGTCGCTCAGCGCGTGCGCCGCCTCGTGGCTCATCACCACCTGGGCCCCGACCTGTTTGAGCCGGCCCATCTCCGACGGGTTGACCAGCACGTGCAGCGGCCCTGCCTCCCGGACCTCGCCGTCGGGGCTGGTCGTCACCGCCGCGATGTCGGCGTAGGTGCCCTCGTCGGCGTCGAGCGCGGCGTCGAGGCCGGCGGCGGTGCGCGGGACCTCGACCACCAGCCGGCGCTCGACCTCGGGCAGCACCTCGCGGACCACCGGCAGCGCTAGGCGGGCCAGGCGGTCGTAGCGGGCCAGGTCGCGCTGGCTGCCGGCCACGGCCACCACCCGTGAGTCCGTACGCCGCACCCGCAGGTCGTCGCTCAGCCACAGCGGGGCGCGGCCCCCGGCGGCCCCGGCCGCGGTGACGGCGACCCTGTCGCCGGTCGGCTCGGTGACGTTGCGCAGCGCGAAGAGCACCTCGCTGCGCGCCGGCGCGGGGTCGAAGCCGGCGATCTGCCAGGTCACGTCGACGACGGCCTGCCAGGCGCCGGTCGGGTCGGTGCCGCCGTCCTGGTCGACGTAGCGCAGCGTGACGCCCTCGAGGCCCAGGTCCTCGGCGTTCTCGACCACGGCGCGCAGCCGGTCCGCTGCGTCGGCGTCGCCGCTCGGGGCGAGCGCGGCGGCGGCGGCGGCGTCACCGCGCTCGATCGCGGCCTCGAGGTCGGCGAGCGCCAGCGCCGCCTGGCCGGGGCGCGCGGTCGGGGCCGCGCTGCCGCCGGGCGTGGCGACGTACGGGTCGTCGAGGGCGCGCCAGGCGAGCCCGACCACGACCAGCAGCAGGGACAGCGAGAGGCCGACCACCCACCATCGTGGGCGACCGGCCTCTCGGCGTGCGGTGCTGGCCAGCGGATCAGCCGGGTCGGGTGGCCCCGACGAGGGGCATCGAGCGGACGCCGGTGATCTGGACACCGGTGCTGGGGTTGGCGGCGTGCACGATCTGGCCGTTGCCGATGTAGATGCCGACGTGGCTGATCGGGCTGTAGTAGTAGACCAGGTCGCCGGGCTGCAGCGCCGAGGTCGAGACCTTGGTGCCGCCGCCGTACTGGGCGCTCGAGGAGTGCGGCAGCGAGACGCCGGCCTGGCGCCAGGCCATCATCGTCAGGCCCGAGCAGTCGAAGGAGCTGGGGCCGGCGGCGCCGTAGACGTAGCTCTTGCCGACCTGGGCCAGCGCGTACTGCACCGCGGCCGCGGCGCGGCCCGAGGCGGGCACGGAGACCGGCGCGGTCTCGGTGCGCGAGGCGTCGCGCGAGACGACCGCCTCGCGGGCCTCGGTCTCCAGGCGCGAGAGCAGCGCCTCGGCCTCGTCGACCTTCTCGTCGATGGTCGCCTTCTCCTCGGCGAGCTCGGCCTCGACGTCGGCGAGCTCGGCGGCCTGGGCCGCGGTCGCCTGACGACGGATGTCGAGGGCCTTGACCTCGGTGGAGTAGGTGTCGAAGAGCTGGTCCTGCAGGCCGTCGTAGGCGCTCAGGGTCGACATCTGGGCCAGGAAGGCGCTGGGGTCGTCGGCGACGACGACCCGGCCGACGGCCGAGAGGTTCTGGCCCTGGTAGGTGCGCACGATCGAGTCGCGCACCTGCTCGCGGACCGCGCTCATCTGCTCGTCCTGGCGCTCCTGGTCGGCGCGCACGGCGTCGAGCTCGCGCTGGAGCTCCTCGAGCTCGATGCGGGCGTCGTTGTGGCGCTCCGAGGCCTGCTCGGCCTCGTGGTAGAGCCGGTCGACGCGTGCCTGCACGTCGTCGATGTCGGGCTCGGCCAGGGCCGGGCTGGCGGGGACGAAGGCCACCGCTCCGACGAGCAGGGCACCGGCGAAGGCCGTGGTCAGGCGCTTGTGACCGTGAAGCACGAGTGGGCGGTCTCCCTCAGCTATCGACGTCTGCCGGGTGAGCAGGAGGGTGCGACCCCACGACCGATGGTTCCCCGGCTCCGGGGTGCGGGCACCCCGGACTCGACGCGGTGTCCGCGCGGACCAGGACGATCCACTCCCACGGACACCAGCCATGGACGGTAATCGCTGCACGGCGCCGAGGCCAATCATGCGGCGCGCGTCGAACCACAAATTGTGTATCTGCGCGCCTCAGGAGCCACTCACGTCACAGGGACCCCACAGGACACGGCCGGCGAGCCCCTGGACCAGTCAGGCCGACTCGGCCTCGGGGCCGGTGACCGGCTCCACCAGCCGCAGCGGCGGCACCAGGCCGCCGGCGGCCAGCGCGTCGAGCGCCCGCCTCTCGTCGTCGTCGATGGTCAGCTCGGGCGGCGGCCCCAGCAGCACGGTGACCACGCAGTCGTGGCAGGACAGGCCTCGCACCACACAGGTGTCGCAGTCGATTCTCGTCGTCATGGGCGTGACGTTGGCAGGGCCCACCGACAACCGGCCCCCGGACGGGCTCGCCGCGGCGTGTCGCGCCGCCGGTCGGGCCGCCGGTCGGCCGCCCGCTCAGCGCGCCAGCAGGTCCAGCAGCACCCGCGAGCCCACGTGCCGCACACCCCGGCCGCGGGTCCGGGCGCGCAGCTCCTGGTCGTCGGTGACCACGAGGACCACGCGCCCCTCGGGCTCGGCGGCGACCAGGTCCTCGATGACGCGGTCGGCGATGACGCCGTACGGGCTGAAGAGCACCTTGACGCCCCGCGGCGCCGACACAGCCGGGCGCAGGTCGACCTCGGCGGCGTCGAAGACGACGGTGGTCTCCGCGCGCGTGCGCGCCGCCAGCGGCGCCAGGAGCGCCAGCAGCCGGGTGCGCTGGGTCTCCAACGACGAGGACGACCAGACCGCCTTGCTGACGTTGTAGCCGTCGACGACCAGCCGCGCGTGCGGCAGCGAGAGGTGCTGCTCGAGCACCGACGCGGTGATCGGGGGGCTGGAGGTGCGGCCCGAGGCGTCGTCGCGCGCCGCGTCGTCCTCGACCTGCTGCTCGACCGACTCCCCCGGCGAGGTCGACCCGGTCGGCAGGCCCAGCTCGCGGCGCAGCCCGGACGCCGCGTCGATGACCGTCTCGAGCAGCACCCGCGCCCGCGCGCTGGCGTCCTCGCGCTCGGTGCGCCCGGCGCGCCGCTGCGACTGCGCCTGGGCCTCCAGCTCCTCGACGCGGGCCCGGAGCCGGCGCAGCTCCTTGTCCTGGGCGGTCAGCGCCGCCTGCTCGCGGGCGCGGGCCTGCTCGACCTCGCCCTGCGCGCGCTCCAGCTCCTCGCGGGCGGTGCGCTCGGCGGCGCGGGTCTCGCCCAGCCGGCGGCGCAGCGAGGCGATCTCCGACTTCTGCTCCTCCACCTGGGCGCGGTACGACGCCCGCGCCTCGCGCAGCGCCTGCTCGGCCTGCTCGGCGCGCTCGCCCAACCGGGTCTCGCGCGCCCGCTCGGCGCTCTCCTCGCGGGCGGCCACGGTGCTGACGGCGTCGTCGAGGCGCCGGGTCCAGCCGCGGGGGCGCAGCAGCCAGCCGAGCGCCGCGTCCTCGAGCGCGTCACCCGAGCCGCCCTCGCGCAGCGCCTGCACCTCGGCGGCGCGCTGGGTCGCGACCTGGTGGGCGGCGCGCTCTCGCAGGTCGGGGTCGGCCAGCGCGGCCGCGATCGCCGTACCGCCCAGCCGGGCGCGGCGCGCCGGCGCGAAGCCCGCCACCCGGCGCAGGGCCGGCGGCAGGCCGCTCACCTCGGGCAGCACCGCGGCGACGATGCCCACGACCCGGGTGCGCACCGCGACCGGGAGGGCGTCCAGCGCGACGTCCGCCTCGCCGCCCTCATCGTGGTCGACGTGGTCGCCGTCCCCGGCAGCCGGGCCGACGGCGCGCTCGTGCTCGCCCACGCCGCCTCCTCGCTCGCTGGTTGGGGACCGGTCCTCACGTCCGCCGGTCGCTCCCGGCTCCACCCTATGGGCGCGCGCCTACCGCACGCTGTCGGTGCCGCCACCTAGCGTCACTCCCATGAGCAGGGCCAGCGCGCAGACCGTCACCAGCACCCCTCCGGGGGCGGTCCAGCGCGAGGCCCAGCTGAGCTTCGACGAGCTCGGCCGGCCGCTGCGCGACCTCACCTTCTGCGTGGTCGATCTCGAGACGACCGGCGGGTCGGCGGCCCAGGGTTCGATGATCACCGAGATCGGGGCGGTCAAGGTGCGCGGCGGGGAGGTGCTCGGGGAGTTCCAGACCCTGGTCAACCCGCACACCACGATCCCACCGTTCATCTCGGTGCTCACCGGCATCACCAACTCGATGGTCGCCGACTCCCCCGGCATCGAGTCAGCCCTGCCGGCCTTCCTGGAGTTCGCGGCCGGCTGCGTCCTGGTGGCCCACAACGCCCCCTTCGACGTCGGCTTCCTGCAGCACTTCGCCGCCGAGCAGCAGCGGCCCTGGCCGCGCTTCGAGGTCGTCGACACCGCCAAGATCGCGCGCCGCGTCATCACCCGCGACGACGCCCCCAACTGCAAGCTGTCCTCGCTGGCGCGGCTCTTCGGGGCCGAGACCACGCCCAACCACCGCGCCCTGGCTGACGCGCGCGCGACCGTCGACGTGCTCCACGGGCTCTTCGGGCGACTGGGCAGCGTCGGTGTGCAGACCCTCGAGGAGCTGCAGACGTTCTCGGCGCGGGTCAGTGCCGCCCAGCGCAAGAAGCGCCACCTGGCCGAGCAGCTGCCGCACGCCCCCGGCGTCTACCTCTTCCGCGACGACCACGAGCGGGTGCTCTACGTCGGCACCTCGCGCGACCTGCGCACCCGCGTGCGCTCCTACTTCACCGCCTCCGAGACCCGCTCGCGGATGGGCGAGATGGTGCGCCTGGCCGACCGCGTCGACCACGTCGAGTGCGCCACCCCGCTCGAGGCGCAGGTGCGCGAGCTGCGGCTGATCGCCGAGCACAAGCCGCGCTACAACCGCCGCTCGCGCTTCCCCGAGAAGATGCACTTCATCAAGCTGACCCGCGAGCCGTGGCCACGGCTCTCGCTGGTGACGCGGGTGCTCGAGGACGACGCCGACTACCTGGGCCCCTTCTCCTCCAAGCGCGCCGCCGAGAGCTGCCTCTCGGCGCTCCACGAGACCTTCCCGGTGCGCCAGTGCACCGACCGGCTGGCGCGGCGCCCGTCGCGCAGCGCCTGCGTGCTGGCCGAGATGGGCAAGTGCCTCGCGCCCTGCGACGGCAGCGTCGACGAGGCGTCGTACGCCGCCCTGGTGCGCCAGCTGCGCGACGCGCTGCTGCGCCGCCCCGACGACGTGGTCGAGACGATCAACCACCGCATGGGCCTGCTGGCCGCCGAGGAGCGCTTCGAGGAGGCCGGCGCCCACCGCGACCGGCTCGCCTCCTTCGTGCGCGCGGCCGCCCGCACCCAGCGGCTCGGCGCGCTGACCGGCTGCCCCGAGGTGGTGGCCGCACGCCGCGAGGACGACGGTCGCTGGGCGGTCCACGTGGTGCGCCACGGCCGGCTGGCCGCCGCGGGCGTGATCCCGTCCGGGCACGACGCCCACGCCTACGTCGCCCAGCTGCGCGCCGCGGCCGAGACGGTGCGGCCCGCGCCGGGTCCGGTGCCGGCGGCCAGCGCCGAGGAGACCGAGAAGATCCTGCGCTGGCTGGAGTCCGACCACGTCCGGCTGGTCGAGGTGACCGGCGAGTGGGCCTGCCCGGTGGCCGGCGCGACCCGCCACCTCGCCGTGCACGACGCGGTGGCGCAGTCGCGGCGCGAGCTGACGCCCGCCGCCGAGCGCCGTCCGCTCGCCACCTCGCGACGCCCCCGCGTCGAGGCGCTACCGTGACTGCCGTGATCACCGCCATCGTCTTCGTCAAGGCCGACGTCGCCCGCATCCCCGAGGTGGCCGAGCAGATCGCCGCCCTCGACGGCGTCTCGGAGGTCTACTCCGTCACCGGCCAGATCGACCTCATCGCCCTGGTCCGGGTCCGCGACCACGACGAGGTCGCCTCGGTCGTCGCCGACACGCTCAACAAGGTGCCCGGCGTGACCTCGACCGAGACCCACATCGCCTTCCGGGCCTACTCCCGCCACGACCTCGAGAGCGCCTTCTCCCTCGGTCTCGACTGAGGTCGGTCGTGGACCTCCTGGCCGAGCACTGGCTCGACGTCCTCGGGTGGGGCGGCAGCGCGCTGCTGGTCTTCTCGTTGATGCAGCAGCGGGTGCTGCGCTTCCGGGTGCTCAACCTGGCGGCCGGCCTGGCCCTGCTGCTGTTCAACGCGCTGATCGAGGTCTGGCCGATGGTCGGGCTCAACGCGGTCACCAGCGCGATCAACGTCTGGTTCCTCCTCAAGCTGGTGGGCCAGCGCCACGACGACCACGTCTTCGAGGTGCTCGAGGTCGGCGCCGACGACGTCTACCTCCACCACGTGCTGCGCACCCACCGCGCCGACATCGCCCGCTTCCAGCCCGACTTCGACGGCCGCCCCGACCCGGTCGACGACCACGCGTTCCTGGTGCAGCGCGGCGACGAGACCGTCGGTGTCGTGGTGGTGCGCCGGGAGGGCGACGTGGCCCACGTGCGCCTCGACTACGTCACCCCGCGCTTCCGCGACTTCACCCCCGGCGAGTTCGTGTGGCGCCGCAGCGACGCGCTGCGCGAGCTCGGCTTCACCCGCGTCGTCACCGCCCCCCGCATGGTCGGCGCCTACTACGACCACCTGGGCTTCCGCCGCGACGGCGAGGCCTACGTGCTCGACCTCGCGCCCAGCTGACCACCACGCCGAGACGTCGCAAATGTCGCGCTGAGGCGTCGCACATCTCGCAGTGAGCCGACCCGATCCGACCCCGTCGTACGCACCCAGGTGCGCCGGGCGGTGAGTGGGACATCTAAGCCGGGTCAGCGCGAGATCCGCGCCGGGTCAGCGCGAGATCTGCGCCGGGTCAGTGTGAGGTTTGCGCCGGGTCGGTGTGAGATTTGCGCCGGGTCAGCGCGAGACCTCGACCCAGCGCTGCAGGGTCGAGGCGGCGGCGCCGGAGTCGACCGACTCGGCGGCGCGCCGGATGCCGGCGGCCAGGGCCGTCAGCGGGTCGGCGGCCGGCTCGTCGTGCACGGCCAGGGCGGCGCCGGCGTTGAGCAGCACCGCCTCGCGCACGGGTCCGCGCTCCCCCGCCAGCACCCGTCGTACGACGTCGGCGTTGTGGGCCGCGTCGCCGCCGCGCAGGTCGTCGGTGGTCGCCGGGGCCAGGCCGAGCGCGGCCGGGTCGACGGTGGCCTCGCGGACCTCGCCGTCGTGGACGACCCACAGCGAGGAGGTGGTGGTCGTGGTCAGCTCGTCGAGCCCGTCGTCGCCGCGGAAGACCCACGCGTCGACGCCGCGGCGGGCGAAGACGCCGGCCATCAGGGGCGGCTTGCCTGCGTAGGCGCAGCCGATGGCCTGGGCCGCGGGGCGCGAGGGGTTGGCGAGCGGGCCGAGCAGGTTGAAGGTGGTGCCGATGCCCAGCTCGCGGCGCGGCACCGCGGCGTGGCGCAGCGCCGGGTGGAAGGCGGAGGCGAAGCAGAAGGTGATGCCGGCCTCCTGGGCGACCTCGGCCACCCGCGCGGGCGGCAGGTCGAGGCGCACGCCGAGCACCTCGAGCACGTCGGCCGTGCCGGAGGTCGAGGAGGCCGAGCGGTTGCCGTGCTTGACGACGCGGGCCCCGGCGCCGGCGGCCACGATCGCCGCCATCGTGGAGATGTTGACCGACATCGACCGGTCACCGCCGGTGCCGACCACGTCGAGGTTGCGCCCGGGCACGCTCAGCGGTGTGGCGACGGCGTACATCGCCTCGACCAGCCCGAGGACCTCCTCGATGCTCTCGCCCTTGGCGCGCAGCGCGACGGCGAAGCCGGCGACCTGGGCGTCGGTGGCCTGCCCGGCGAGGATCTCGCCCATCGCCCAGCCGGTCTGCTCGGCGGAGAGGTCCTCCCCGGCGACCAGGGCGCCGAGCACCTCGGGCCAGCTGGCCACGCTCAGGCGCTGGTCGCCGGCACGCGGGCGCGCAGCAGCGCCACGACCGTCTCGGCGAGCTGGATCGGGTCGAGCGGGTGCGGCACCGCGGCCTCGGCGCGCGACCAGGTGGCCAACCAGGCGTCCTGGGGGCGGCCGGTCAGCACCAGGACCGGGGGGCAGCGGTGGATCTCGTCCTTGAGCTGCTTGGCGATGCCCATCCCGCCGGCGGGCACGGCCTCGCCGTCGAGGATCGCCAGGTCGATGTGGCCGGCGTCCATGTTCTGGATGACGACCGGCTCGGTCGCGACCTCGACGTACTCCAGCTCCGGCAGGTCCGGGTGCGGGCGTCGGCCCAGCGCCAGGATGACCTGCTTGCGGGTGTTGACGTCGTCGCTGTAGACGAGCACCTTCAACGGCGCGCGGGAGGCAGTGGTGTCGCTCACGGCCGCGATGCTACCCGTCGCCGCTGCCGGCGGACGCCGCGGCCCGCTCCCGGGCCTCCAACCGGTCCAGGCGCCGGTCCTCGCGCCTGGCCTCGGCCATCGACGAGCGCACCCACTGCACGAAGAGCACCCCGAAGAAGCTGAGGGCGATCAGGTCGCCCGAGCCCCACAGGATGCCGCCGGCCAGGTGCTGGTCGTCGAAGGGGTCGGGCAGCCACGAGCCCATCGGCCCCTCGCCCAGGCGTGGGTAGTAGTCGCCGCCCAGCAGGGTCGACTGGCCCATGATCGTGACGCCGAGGAAGGCGTGGAAGGGCAGCGTCAGCACCGTCAGCAGCATCCGGAACGGGTAGCCCAGGCGGCCCGGCAGCGGGTCGATGCCCATCAACGGCCAGAAGAACAGCGCGCCCACCGCCACCAGGTGCACGTGCATCATCTCGTGCACGAAGACCGACTCCAGCGAGGCGCGGTACCAGTCTGTGAAGTAGAGCGCCCACGGCGAGACGATGTAGAGCACGAAGGCCAGGGGGGCGAAGGACAGCACCTTGGCCAGCCGCGAGTGCAGCAGCGCCAGCAGCCAACCGCGCGGGCGCTGCGGCAGCGTGCGCAGCGCCAGGGTCACGGGGGCGCCCAGCGCCAGCGCGAGCGGCACCAGCATCGACAGGATCATGTGCTGGACCATGTGCACGCTCAGCAGCGTCGTGTCGTACGCCGCCAGCCCCGAGGCGGTCGCGAAGTAGAAGGAACCCATGCCCACGCCGACGAACGCCACCGTGCGCCCCACGGGCCAGCGGTCGCCGCGGGCGCGCAGCCTCGAGATCCCGTAGAGGTAGAGGCCGACCACCCAGACCGTCGCGACCGTGGGCACCGGGGAGAGCGACCACTGGCCCAGGACCTGGCCCAGGGAGAAGGCCGGGAGGTCCGGGTCGGCCGTCAGCGCGACCACCACGGGAGCGGCCAGATCGGCGGGGAACGCGGGAATCTGCACACTGTGAACTTTATGACCCGGCACTAACCGGGGGTCGTGGTGGCCTCTGCGAGATCGCAGGCCATAATGCTCGTGTGGCGACAGCGGCAACCCTCCCAGCATCCCGTCTGCACGGGCACCACGACCGACCCAGCATGGTCAGTGTCGGGACCATCATCTGGCTTTCGAGCGAGCTGATGTTCTTCGCGGCGCTCTTCGCGTCGTACTTCACGATCCGCTCGGTCAGTCCCGACCTGTGGGAGCAGAACACCCAGCTCCTCGACGTGCCCTTCGCGTTGACCAACACCACGATCCTGGTGCTGTCCTCGCTGACCTGCCAGCTCGGCGTCTTCGCCGCCGAGCGCGGTCAGGCCGGGCGCACCGGGTCGCTGCTGCAGTTCAAGCTGTGGGGCCTGCGCGAGTGGTTCATCCTGACCTACGTCATGGGTGCGATCTTCGTGGCCGGCCAGGCCGTCGAGTACGCCACCTTGATCCAGGAGGGCGTGACCATCCAGGACTCCGCCTACGGCACGATGTTCTACCTGACCACCGGCTTCCACGGCATCCACGTGGTCGGCGGTCTCATCGCCTTCCTCCTCGTGCTGGGCCGCACCTACCTGGCTCGCAAGTTCACCCACGAGCAGGCAGTCAGCGCCATCGTCGTCTCGTACTACTGGCACTTCGTCGACGTCGTCTGGATCGGTCTTTTCGCCACGATCTATCTTGTGAAGTAACGCCCCGAGACGCTGCACCCCGAACCCAAGGATCCCCAGTGCGCTTCGTGAACCGCTCCGCCGGTCGCCTCTCCCGACACCGTCGCGGGCCGTTGGCCGGCCTCGTCCTGCTGCTGGTCGGTCTCGTGACCGCCGGCGGTCTCTACACCGCCCTGGCCCCGGCCCAGGCGCAGGACTCCGACACCCTGGCCATCGAGGTCGAGAAGGGCCGCGAGCTGTTCCTCGTGGGCTGCTCGAGCTGCCACGGCCTCAACGGCGAGGGCGTCAGCACCATCAACGGCAACGTCCTCGGCCCCTCGCTGGTCGGGGTCGGCGCCGCCGCCGTCGACTTCCAGGTCGGCACCGGCCGGATGCCGATGGCACAGCCGGGCGCCCAGGCGCCCCGCAAGCCCGCCACGTACTCCGACGAGGAGACCGCCCAGCTGGCGGCGTACGTCGCCTCGCTGGGCCCCGGCCCCGCGATCCCCGACGAGTCGGACTACTCCATCGAGGGTCTCGACGACGACGCGAAGGAGGCCGCCGTCGTGCGCGGTGGCCAGATCTTCCTCACCAACTGCACCGCCTGCCACAACTTCGAGGGTGCCGGCGGCGCCATGCCCCGCGGCGGCTACGCCCCCACGCTGCACGGTGTCGAGGAGAAGTACATCTACGAGGCCCTGCTCACCGGTCCCCAGAACATGCCGAGCTTCAGCAACGGCAACATCTCCCCCGAGGAGAAGCGCGACGTCATCGCGTACCTGAAGTCCCTCGAGGAGCAGCCCTCCTACGGCGGCTTCGGCATGGGCGGTCTCGGCCCGGTGACCGACGGGCTGTTCGCCTGGGTGGTCGGCATGGGCGGCCTGGTCGCCTTCGCCATCTGGATCGCTGCTCACACGACCCGTTCGACGAAGAAGAAGGTGGCGCCGTGAGCGACATCCAGCACGACACGCACGGCGCGTCCCACCAGAACCTCCCGGCCACCACCGAGGAGCCGATCGCCAACCCGGGCCTGCCCGAGCACACCTGGCGTCCCACCGACATCGACGACAAGGCCGCCCAGCGCGCCGAGCGCCAGGTCGCCGCGATGTTCGGCCTCTCCTCCGTCTTCGCCATCCTGTTCCTGGTCGCCTACTTCACCCTCGACGTGGGCGACAACTGGCAGACCTTCGGCGGGTACGGCGCCTCGAACCTCGCCCTGGGCCTGACCCTGGGCATGGCGCTGCTGCTCATCGGCGTGGGCATCATCCAGTGGGCCCGCAAGCTGATGGCCGACCACGAGATGGTCGAGATGCGCCACCCCGCCCGCTCCTCCGACGAGGACCGCACCGCGACGCTGGCCGCGCTCGACGCGGGTGTCGCGGAGTCCGGCATCACCCGCCGGCCGCTGATCCGCAACTCGCTGCTGGGCTCGGTGACCCTGCTGCTGGCCCCGGCCGTCGTGCTCTTCCGCGACCTCGGCCCGACCCCGAGCCAGGCCGCTGCCGCGGGCCCGAACGCGGGTCTGGAGAACACGATCTGGAAGCCCGACATGCGCGTCGTGCGCGACGTCATCGGCACCCCGATCCGGGCCTCCGACCTCGAGGTCGGTGACCTGGTCAACGCCGAGCCGGAGGCGATCTTCCCGACCGAGGAGAACGGCTACCCCGAGATCGAGGGTGTCGAGCTGCACGTCGCGAAGTCGAAGGCCGCGGTGGTCGTGGTCCGCATGGACCCCGACGACGTCATCCCCGGCGAGGGACGCGACAACTGGTCGGTCGACGGCATCGTCTGCTACTCCAAGATCTGCACCCACGTCGGGTGCCCGATCTCGCTCTACGAGCGCACCACGCACCACCTGCTGTGCCCGTGCCACCAGTCGACCTTCGACCTCGCCGACTCCGGTCGCGTCGTCTTCGGCCCGGCTGCCCGGCACCTGCCCCAGCTGCCGCTGGCCGTCGACGCCGAGGGCTTCCTGGTGGCCCAGAGCGACTTCACCGAGCCGGTGGGGCCCAGCTACTGGACGCGTGACCACAAGGACATCGGCGACCAGGGTGAGGCGGAGCTGTGAGCATCGACACCAGCAAGACCGCGACGAGCAACAGCTCGGCCGCGACGGCCAAGAAGCCGGGCAAGGCCGGCGTCGTGGCCAACTGGGCCGACGAGCGCCTGGGCCTGGGCACGGCCATGAAGAAGAACCTGCGCAAGGTCTTCCCCGACCACTGGTCCTTCATGCTCGGCGAGATCGCTCTGTGGAGCTTCGTCGTGCTGCTGCTGACCGGCGTGTTCCTCACGTTCTGGTACCGGCCGAGCATGGCCGAGGTGACCTACATGGGCTCCTACGACCAGCTGCGCGGGCTGCACATGTCGGAGGCGATGGCCTCCACGCTCAACATCAGCTTCGACGTCCGCGGCGGCCTGCTGATGCGCCAGATGCACCACTGGGCGGCCAACATCTTCATCGCCTCGATGATGATCCACCTGCTGCGCGTCTACTTCACCGGCGCGTTCCGCAAGCCCCGTGAGCTCAACTGGGTCATCGGCTCGCTGCTGCTGCTGCTCGGCACGCTCGAGGGCTTCACCGGCTACTCGCTGCCCGACGACCTGCTCTCGGGCACCGGCATCCGTGCCGCCGACGGCTTCATGAAGTCGGTCCCGGTGGTCGGCAGCTACATGTCGTTCTTCCTCTTCGGTGGCGAGTTCCCGGGTGACTCGATCATCCCGCGCCTCTACACCATCCACGTGCTGCTGCTGCCGGGCCTGCTCCTGGCGCTGATCGCGGCCCACATGCTGCTGCTCGTCTACCACAAGCACACGCAGTGGCCTGGTCCCGGCCGCACCGAGGAGAACGTCGTCGGCTTCCCGATGCTCCCCGTGTACGCCGCCAAGGCCGGTGGCTTCTTCTTCATCGTCTTCGGCGTCACCGCGGTGATGGGTGCACTGCTCAACATCAACCCGGTCTGGAAGCTCGGCCCCTACGACCCGACCAAGGTCACGGCCGGCTCGCAGCCCGACTGGTACATGGGCTGGCCCGACGGCGCGCTGCGCATCATGCCCGGCTGGGAGACCCACCTGTTCGGCTACACGATGGCCTGGAACGTCTTCCTGCCGATCATCGTGCTGCCCGGCCTGATGTTCACGATCCTGCTGCTGCTGCCGTTCATCGAGTCCTGGATCACCGGCGACAAGCGCGACCACCACCTGCTGGAGCGTCCGCGCAACGCGCCGACGCGCACCGCGCTGATGGTGGCCCTGATGACCTTCTACGGCCTGATGTGGGCCGCGGGCGGCAACGACATCATCGCGATCAAGCTCAACCTGAGCATCAACCAGATCACCTACTTCATGCGGGTGGCGGTCTTCGTGGGCCCGGTCATCGCCTTCATGATCGCTCGCCGCTGGTGCATCTCCCTGCAGCGTCACGACCAGGAGAAGCTGCTCCACGGCTACGAGACCGGCGTGATCATGCGCTCCCCCGAGGGCGGCTACAGCGAGCGGCACCTGCCGATCGCGCCGTCGTCGGCGTACACCCTCACTGCTCGCGACCGCGACGAGATGTGGACGCCGGAGGCGGAGACCGACGAGAACGGGGTCCGCACCCCCGGCGGTCGCCTCAGCGGTCTGCGGGCCAGGCTCAACAAGCTCTGGTACGCCGACAACGTCCAGAAGCCCACCGCGGCCGAGCTCGAGGAGGCGCACCACCACGCCGAGCACGAGCACGAGCTGCAGGCGCCGATGGAGGGCCACTCCGCCGACGGCCACCAGTTCGACGGCCACCACGCCGTCGAGGGCGAGACGCTGCGCGGGAGCCACTGAGCACCTCAGCTCCACGACGAAGGCCCCCACCCGAGCGATCGGGTGGGGGCCTTCTGCGTCTCAGCCGAGCGCGGAGCCGGCCCGGTACTCGCGCCAGGTCGCGTTCCAGTCGCCGAAGCCGTTGTCGAGGGTCATCGGCCGGTCGGTGCCGGTGTACTCGACCACGTCGCCGCGGCGCGTCATGGCGTAGAGCCAGGCGGCCTGCTCGGTGCTCATGCCGGTGCACCCGTGCGAGACGTTGGCGCTGCCCTGGCTGCCGACCGACCAGGGGGCTGCGTGGATGAACTCCCCCGAGCTCGTCAGCCGCATCGCCCACTGCACGTCGGCGATGTCGTAGGCCTCGTCGCCGCCGATGCCGACGGTCTCGGAGTCCATCCGCTTCGACTCGTACTTCTCCATCACCACCTTGGTGCCCGAGCGGGTGGTGAAGCCGGCCTTGCCGGTGGTGATCGGGATGGTGCGCAGCAGCTCGCCACCGGAGAGCACCTGCATGGTGTGGGCCCGGGCGTCGACCCGGTAGACGTGGGACTCCCCCACCGTGAAGGCCACCTCGCGGCTCTCCTGGCCGTAGACCCCGCCCCCGGCGGCGACACCGTTGACGTCGAGGTCGACGACGACCTCGCTGCCGGCCTCCCAGTAGTCCCGGGGCCGGTAGTGCACCTCGGTGTCGCTGAGCCAGTGCCAGCTCCCGACCTGGGCCGGGGTGGCCTCGACGTGCATCTCGCGCTCCATGGCGGCGCGGTCGGTGACCGGCACGTCGAACTGCACGACGACCGGCATCCCGACCCCGACGGTCTCGCCGGCGAGCGGGGCGACGGAGGCGTAGGTCTGCTGGGCCAGGGACAGCTCGACGGTGCTGAAGCGACGTTCGCGCACCTGGGGGCCGTCCGGGCCGCTGACCCGTGCCCGCACGACGTACGCCGTGCCCGGCTCGAGCCGCTCGGCGGCGCGCCAGGTGCCGTCGCCGCGCCGGCGGCCGGGCAGCCGTCCCTGCGGCGAGGAGACCTCGACGCCCAGCAGGTCACCGTGGTCGGCGCCCACCTCGAGCAGGGTGTCGACGGGCACGTCCTGGGCTCCCTTGCGCACGTTGCTGCGCACCACCACCCGGGGCGCCTGCGCGGCCGAGGAGTCCCCGGCACCGCCCACGGCGTCGCTCTGCTCGGTGGAGGTCCCAGGGCCGCTCTCGCAGGCGCTCAGCACGCCCAGGGAGAGCGCCAGGGCGGCCAGGGACGCGAGACGACGGCGGTGACGGGAGGCACCGGTGAGCGCTGGTGTCATGCAGCCAGGGTAAAGGGGGCTCCTGACGCGCGACGACTCCGCGGCCCAGAGGCGGCGGAGTCGTCGTGGTGGAGCCGGGTGGGGCTCCCGCTCAGTGAGCGTGCTCCCCGCGGTAGTACTCGTAGACCAGCCCGGAGGTGGCCACGGCGCCCAGGACGCCACCGATGATGGCGAGCCACCAGGCGGTCATCGCCAGCCCGAGCACGATCGTGCCCAGGGTCAGCGCCGCCCACAGCGGCCACCAGGAGTAGGGCGGGAAGAAGCCCAGCTCGCCGGCGCCGTCGGCGATCTCGGCGTCCTTGCGGTCCTCGGGCCGCGGCTCCATCTTCTTGGCGTGGAAGCCGAGGTAGAAGGTGACCATCATGGTCAGCAGCGTGGTCATCGTCAGCGCGGATGTGCCGGTCCAGTCGCCACCGGTGTCGCCGGCGCTGGTGATGAACCAGTACGCCGGGGTGACCAGCACCAGGAACGCGGTGCAGATCGCGAAGATCATCGCTTCGGCCTTCATCAGCTGTCCTGCCCCTCGTCGGTGCTGGTGCGGGTGCCGGTGCGCTCGCCGACGACCTGCTCGCGCCCGGCCATGTCGGGGGCGTCCGCGAAGTCACCGTTGCGCGCCGCGTCGTTCTCCTCGAGCTCGATGGCGGCGATCTCCGGGTGGTGCAGGTCGAAGGCCGGCGACTCCGAGCGGATGCGCGGGATGGTCACGAAGTTGTGGCGCGGCGGCGGGCACGAGGTGGCCCACTCCAGCGAACGGCCCCAGCCCCACGGGTCGTCGACCTCGACGAGCGGCGCGTTGCGCGAGACCCACACGTTGTAGAAGAACGGCAGCATCGACAGGCTCAGCAGGAAGGCACCCACCGTGGAGACCTGGTTGAGCAGGGTGAACCCGTCGTCGGGCAGGTAGTCGGCGTAGCGGCGCGGCATCCCCTCGACACCCAGCCAGTGCTGGACCAGGAAGGTCAGGTGGAAGCCGATGAAGAGGATCCAGAAGTGCAGCTTGCCGAGCCGCTCGTCGAGCATCCGCCCGGTGAACTTGGGCCACCAGAAGTAGAAGCCGGCGAACATCGCGAACACCACGGTGCCGAAGACCACGTAGTGGAAGTGGGCCACCACGAAGTAGGAGTCCGAGACGTGGAAGTCCAGCGGCGGGCTGGCCAGGATGATGCCGGTCAGGCCACCGAACAGGAAGGTGGTCAGGAAGCCGATCGACCACAGCATCGGGGTGTCGAAGGACAGCGAGCCGCCCCACATCGTGCCGATCCAGTTGAAGAACTTCACTCCGGTCGGCACCGCGATCAGGAACGTCATGCCCGAGAAGAACGGCAGATCCACCGCGCCGGTGACGAACATGTGGTGCGCCCACACCGCGACCGAGAGGATCGCGATGCCCAGCGTCGCCCCGACCAGGCCGACGTAGCCGAAGAGCGGCTTGCGGCTGAAGACCGGGAAGATCTCGGTCACGATGCCGAAGAACGGCAGCGCGATGATGTAGACCTCGGGGTGGCCGAAGAACCAGAACAGGTGCTGCCACAGGATGGCGCCGCCGTGGGCGGTGTCGAAGACGTGCGCGCCCAGGATGCGGTCGGCCTCCAGGGACAGCAGCGCGCCGGCCAGCACCGGGAAGGCGACGAGCACGAGCAGGCTGGTGACCAGCGTGTTCCACACGAACAGCGGCATCCGGAACATGGTCATGCCGGGCGCGCGCATGCAGATGATCGTGGTGATGAAGTTGACCGCACCCAGGATCGAGCCCAGGCCGGCCATCCACAGGCCCATGATCCACAGGTCGCCGCCGACGCCGGGGCTGTTGATGGCGTCGGAGAGCGGGGTGTAGGCGAACCACCCGAAGGAGGCCGCGCCCTGCGGGGTCAGGAAGCCGGAGGCGGCGATCAGGCCGCCGAAGAGGAACAGCCAGTAGCTGAACATGTTCAGCCGCGGGAACGCCACGTCGGGCGAGCCGATCTGGATCGGCATGATCACGTTGGCGAAGCCGAAGAACAGCGGGGTCGCGAAGAGCAGCAGCATGATCGTGCCGTGCATCGTGAAGAGCTGGTTGTACAGCTCCTCGTTGACGACCTGCTGGCCCGGGTAGGCCAGCTCGGAACGGATCAGCAGGGCCATCACGCCGCCGACGAGGAACCAGGCGAACGAGGTGACCAGGTACATCTTGCCGATCAGCTTGTGATCGGTGGTCGTCAGCATGCGGACGACCATCTGGCCCAGCGGCTTGCGGGCCGCGGCGGGCGTCGAAGCGGCGCTCACTGGCCCTCCCCCTCGGTCTCGGCGGACGCGAGGCCCACCTGGGTACGGGTGTCGTCGCGGCCCAGGATCGGCAGGGCCGACTCGGCACCGGCCGCGGCCAGCGAGGCGACGTGGGCGTCGTACTCCTCGGCGCTGACGACGTCGACGTTGAACAGCATCCGCGAGTGGTAGGCACCGCAGAGCTCGTAGCACTTGCCCTTGAAGGTGCCCTCGGTCTTGGGGGTGACCTCGAAGGAGTTCACGCGACCGGGGATGACGTCCATCTTGATGAGGAAGCCGGGCACGCCGAAGTCGTGGATGACGTCGGGCGAGTGCAGGTTGAAGCGGGTGGTCTGCCCGACGGGCAGCACCAGGGTGGGCACGTCGGTCAGGGTGCCGGCGACGTAGGCGTAGCCCTCATAGGGGTACTCGTCGTCCTCGTTGTCCTCGTTGGCCGCGACGTCGACCGCGCCGACGCCGTGGTTGAAGGTCCACGACCACTTCTGCGCGGTGACCTCGACGATGTTGTCGGGGGCCGGGGACTCCTCGAGCACGATGTCCTGGACCCGGATGGTGTGGGCGAAGAACACCACGACCATCATGATCGGCGCGACCGTGTAGAAGATCTCCAGCGGCAGGTTGTAGCGCGTCTGGACGGGGATCTCGTCGTCGCTGCGACGGCGGTAGGCCACCACGACCCAGGCGATGAGGCCCCAGACCACGACACCGGTGATGAGGGCAGCGATCCACGCCCCCTGCCACAGGTTCAGGGTGGCCTCGCCCTGCTCGGTGATGGGCTCTGGCATGGCCAGGCGCTCCCACTCACCGCGGGACTCCGACGAACAGCCGGCGAGCAGCACGAGGCCGAGGCCGAGCGTGGCGCCCAGGCCCGCACGACGGGCCGAGGCCCACCGACGTCCTGGTGCCATCTGGGGGAGCTGCAGACTCACGAACGAGCCTTCCTCTCAAGCGATCAGAAGTTGGCGCCAGAGTACCCCGCCCGCCACCGGTCGGGGCGCACAGGGTGGCCTACCGTGGCGGTTGTGACATATGCCGCGCCGGTCGACCTCGACGCCGCCTCCGGGGAGCCGCTGCACCCCGCCGCCCGCGACGTGCTCGCCGCGGCCCACGAGCGGGGCTGGGGCGATCCGCGACGGCTGCACCACAGCGGTCGCGACGCCCGGCTCCTGCTCGACAACGCCCGTGAGGTGGTCGCCGGCTGCCTGGGCGTGCGCCGCGAGGAGGTCAGCTTCACCGGCTCCGGCACCGAGGCCGTCCACCGCGGGCTGCTGGGCCTCCTCGAGGGCCGTGCCGACGGGCGCGAGGCCACCCTGGTCAGTGCCGTGGAGCACTCGGCGGTCGGGCACGCCGCGGCGTGGGCGGCCCGGCGCAGCGGCGAGCCCGGCGCCGTGGTCCCCGCCGACCGGCTCGGCCGGGTCTCGCCCGACGCGGTCGAGGACCTCCTCTCCCCCACCACCGGGGTGGTCGCGGTGCAGGCCGCGAACCACGAGGTCGGCACGGTCCAGCCCGTCGCCGCGGTCGCGGCGCGCCTGGAGGCCCGGGTGCCGCTCTTCGTCGACGCCTGCGCCAGCGCGGGTCGCCTGCCGCTGCCGACCGGGTGGGACGCGGCCGCCGCCTCGGCCCACAAGTGGGGCGGCCCGCCCGGCGTGGGGGTCCTGCTGGTGCGCAAGGGCGCCCGCTGGGCCTCGCCCTTCCCCGGCGACGACCGCGTCGACGAGCGCACCAGCGGCTTCGAGAACGTGCCGGCGGCCCTGGCGGCCGCTGCGGCCCTGCAGGCGGTGGAGGCCGAGCGCGAGGAGGTCGCGGCCCGCCAGCACGCCCTGGTCGACCGGTTGCGGGAGGGGGTCGCGACCATCCCCGACGTCGACGTGGTCGGCGACCCGGTCGAGCGGCTGCCGCACCTGGTGACCTTCTCGTTCCTCTACGTCGACGGCGAGGCGCTGGTCCACGAGCTCGACCGGCACGGCTTCGGGGTGGCCAGCGGCTCGGCCTGCACCTCGTCGTCGTTCGAGCCCAGCCACGTGCTGGCCGCGATGGGCGCGCTCACCCACGGCAACGCCCGCGTCTCGCTGCACCGCGACACCGGTGCCGACGACGTCGAGCGGCTGCTGGCGGTGCTGCCCGGCGTGGTCGCCGACCTGCGCGCCCGGGTGGGCATGTGAGCCCGGCACCGGTGGCGCTCGAGCTCGACTGCCGCGGCCGGCTGTGCCCGCTGCCGATCATCGACCTCGCCCGGGCGCTGCCGGGCCTCGAGGTCGGCGCGGTGCTGGCGGTCGTCGCCGACGACGCTGCCGCGCGCGTCGACGTCCCCGCCTGGTGCCGCATGCGCGACCAGGAGTACGTCGGCGAGGACACCGCCGACGACGGCTTGCCGCGCTACCTGGTGCGGCGCAGGACCTAGCGCACCGAGGCCAGGTGCGGCGCGACGTCGGCGGCCGCCTCGGCGCCGTACGACTCCTCGACGCGACCCAGGAACTGCTCGGGGGTGAAGGTGTACTCCTGGGTGCCCACGGTCTCCACGACGTACGCCGCCAGCACGCAGCCCACCTGGGCGCTGCGGGTCAGGTCGAGGCCCCACGCGGTCGCGGCGAGGTAGCCGGCGCGGAACGCGTCGCCGACACCCGTCGGCTCGACGGCGGTGACGTTCTTGGCGGCCGGCACCACGATGTCCTCCTCGCCGGCGCGGCACACCCGTACGCCCTCGGCGCCCAGCGTGGTCACCTGGACGCCGACCCTGGCCAGCACGTCCTCGGAGGACCAGCCGGTCTTCTGCTCGATCAGGTGCGACTCGTACTCGTTGCTGAAGAGGATCGCGGCGCCCTCCACGAGCTGGCGGATCAGGCCGCCCTCGCCGAAGGCCAGCTGCTGGCTGGGGTCGGCGATGAAGGGGTAGCCGCGCTGCAGGCACTCCTGGGTGTGGCGCAGCATCCCGTCGGGGTCGTCGGCGCCGATCAGCACGAACGAGGGCTGGCCGACCCTGGCCACGATGGGGGCCAGCTCGATGAGCCGCGCCTCCTTCATCGCACCGGGGTAGAACGAGGCGAACTGGGCCATCGTGGAGTCGGTGGTGCACACGAAGCGGGCGGTGTGCAGCGTCTCCGAGATGTGCACGTGGTCGCAGTCGACACCGTGGCGCTCCAGCCAGGAGCGGTAGTCGGCGAAGTCCTCGCCGGCCGAGCCGACCAGCACCGGCGACAGGCCCAGGCGGGCCATCCCGAAGCACATGTTGGGCGCCACCCCGCCGCGGCGGATCTCGAGGTCGTCGACCAGGAAGGAGACCGACAGCTTGTGCAGCTGCTCGACCACCAGCGAGTCCTCGAACCTGCCGGCGAAGCTCATCAGGTGGTCGGTCGCGATCGACCCGGCCACCAGCAGCGGTCCGCCGGGCACGGCGTCGGTCACGGGCGCAGAAGTGGTGTCGGGCACGGCGCGAACACTACCTGCGGGTAGTGCTGGGAGTACCCCCCAGTAGCCCCTAGCGTCGCGAGCATGACCCCCTCGACTCCCTCCTCGACGCCCTCATCGGGCCCCGTCGGCGCCCGCGGCTCCCGCGCCCGGCTGCCCTACGACGACCTGGCCTGCGTCAGCGACATGGGTGCCGACTGCGAGGCCGCCGGCCGCGCCCTGCACCTCGTGGTGGGCCGCGAGGCCGCTGCCGCCGCCTCGGTGGCCCGGGCCGCACGCCGCCCCGTCCCCAGCATCCGCTTCGACGACTTCCCGCGCGAGGTGCGCAAGCGCGACATCGAGGTCGGCGAGGCCGCGCAGCGGCTGGCCAACGCGCTGTCGCTGCACCTGGACTGATGCAGGTGCTCACACGCTGAGCACACGACGAAGCCCCCGGACCTGGTTGGTCCGGGGGCTTCGCTGTTGCTCTGGGCTGGTGGCGTGGTTGGGGTGGTCCCGCCCGTCACCGGGTCTCGACACGCGGGTCGCGACCTCGCAGGCTCGGTCGCGCCGCTTGCTCGACCACCAACAGCAAGTCCGCTGGCGCGTCCTTGCTCAGTTGAAGCTGTCGCCGCAGGCGCAGGAGCCGGTGGCGTTGGGGTTGTCGATCGTGAAGCCCTGCTTCTCGATGGTGTCGACGAAGTCGATCATCGCGCCGTTGAGGTAGGGCACGCTCATCCGGTCGACGACGACGCTGACGCCGTCGAAGTCGGTGACGACGTCGCCGTCGAGGGTGCGCTCGTCGAAGAAGAGCTGGTAGCGCAGGCCCGAGCAGCCACCGGGCTGGACGGAGATGCGCAGCGCGAGGTCGTCGCGGCCCTCCTGGCTCAGCAGGCTCTGCACCTTCTCGGCCGCCACCGGGCTCAGGTTGATGCTGTCGGTGCGACGCTCAGGAGTGGTCTCCACCTGCTCGGTCATGTCTGTGCTCCCAACATGGGTTGCGTGGTGCGTGGTCTGGTGCGGGCCGCCGGCACGTCGACGACGAGCAGCGGTCCCTGGGTCAAGGGTAGGCCACCCGGGGTTATTCCCTCGACCACGTCCGGGCGACGCGCTCCGCGAGCGCCTCGAGGCTGCCGACCGGGTCCTCGAAGGCCCGCTGCTCACCGACGAGGTCGACCAGCGAGTACGCCGACTCCACGCCGAGCGCGCGCATCTCGCGCGAGCCGACGAGCACCTGCCCGGCCAGGGCCACGCAGGGCCGCAGCGCCTCGCCCGCGATCTCGGCGACGCCGTAGGGCACCTTGCCCGAGCGGCTGGAGAAGTCGAAGGCACCCTCGCCGGTCACCACGAGGTCGGCGGCCCGCGCCCGGGAGGCCAGCCCGACCGCCTCGGCGACGAGGGCGATGCCGGGCTCGCGGACCGCGCCCAGGCACAGCAGTGCGTGGCCCAGGCCGCCGGCGGCCCCCGCGCCCTTGCCCAGCGACGTACGCCGGTCGGTGGCCTCGGCCAGCTGCTCGAGCCAGCCGTCGACCTCGGCGATCCGGTCCTCGCCGATGCCCTTCTGCGGGCCGTAGGTCTTGGTGGCGCCGAAGAGCCCGGTCAGGGGGTTGTCGACGTCGGTGGCTGCCACCAGCCGTCGCCCTGCGACCAGGGCGCGCGCGGGCGCCAGGTCGACCCGGCCCAGGTCGCCGAAGAGGACCGGCCCGCCGTCGAGCTGGCCGGCGTCGGGCCGGGCGCCGAGGGCGTCCAGCAGGCCCGCTCCCCCGTCGTTGGTGCCGCTGCCGCCCAGGCCGACCACGACCGTGGCGGCGCCGGTGCCGAGCGCGGCCACGAGCAGCTCGCCCACGCCGACGGTGGTGGCGAACTCCGCCCCGCCCTGGGTGACGAGCTGGCGCCCGCAGGCCTGGGCGCTCTCGACGTAGGCGGTGTCGCCGACCAGCAGCACGGTCGCCGGCACCTCCTCGCCGTGCGGTCCCTCGACGGTGGCCACCAGCAGCTCGCCGCCCAGGGTCGCGTGCAGCACGTCGACGAAGCCGGGCCCGCCGTCCGACATCGGCGCCAGGTCGAGCTCGTCGTCGGGGGCGTGGCGACGCCAGCCGGCGGCGATCGCCTCGGCGGCCTCGACCGCGGTGAGGGTGCCGGCGAACTTGTCGGGGGCGACGAGGACTCGCATGCGCGCATCCTCGCAGGCGGCCCGCGCCGGTCCGCCCCTACGGTGGGGGCGTGCCCAGCCCGACCGCCGCCATCCGCCCGATGCGTCCCGCCGACGTGGCGGAGGCCGAGCAGGTCACCTCGGAGAGCTTCCACGCCCTCGACCGGCTCACGCTGCCCCGGGCCTGGCCCGACCCCGAGCCGCGCGAGCCGGGGCGCAGCCGCTCGTGGCAGGCGCGCACCCAGCACCTCCTGCGGACCGACCCCGGTGGCTGCTGGGTCGCGGAGGAGGACGGGCGGATGGTCGGGGTCGCCACCTCCCTGGTGCGCGAGGGCACCTGGATCCTCTCGTCGTACGCCGTCCGGCCGGGCCACCAGGGCCGGGGCGCGGGCAAGCCGCTGCTCGCGGCGGCGCTGCACCACGGCCGCGGCGCGCTGCGCGGGATGATCTGCAGCTCGGCGGACCCGCGGGCGGCGCGGGTCTACCGCCAGGCCGGGCTGTCCCTGCACCCTCAGATGGTGCTGCGCGGCACCGTCGACCGCTCGGCGATCCCGCTGGGCACCGGCGACAAGGTCCGCGAGGGCACCCCGGGCGACGTCGACCTGCTCGACTCGGTGGACCGCCAGGCGCGCGGCAGCGCCCACGGGCCCGACCACGCGCTGCTGGTGGAGCAGTCGCGGCTGCTGGTCTCGGAGACCTCCACCGGCTCCGGCTACGCCTACGCCTACCCCGACGGCGCGGTGGCGCTGCTAGCCGCGACCAACCGTCGTACGGCGGGGCGGCTGCTGTGGGCCGCGCTGGCCGACGGTCCGGCGCAGACCGAGGTCGCGCACGTCACCGCCGCCAACGAGTGGGCCCTCGACATCGGCCTGGCCGCGCGGCTGGAGGTGTGGACGGTCGGCTACCTCGCGCTGCGCGGGATGCGCCCGCCGGCGCCGTACCTGCACCACGGCTCGCTGCTGTGAGCGGGGCGCCTACGATGGAGGCATGACGACCGTCGACCTCCCGCTGCTGCCGCTGGGCCGTGGCACCGACCTGCAGTCCGAGCGCGGGGTCGAGTGCCCCGGTGACCTGCCGGCGGCGTCCGACCCCGACCTGGTCGCGCGCGCCCGCGCGGCGAAGGAGGCGCTGGGCGAGCGCGTCTTCGTGCTGGGCCACCACTACCAGCGCGACGAGGTCATCCAGTTCGCCGACGTCACCGGCGACTCCTTCAAGCTCGCCCGGGAGGCCGCGGCCCGTCCCGACGCCGAGTTCATCGTCTTCTGCGGCGTGCACTTCATGGCCGAGTCGGCCGACATCCTCACCTCCCCCGACCAGCAGGTCGTGCTGCCCGACCTCGCGGCCGGCTGCTCGATGGCCGACATGGCCCGTCTCCAGCAGGTCGAGACCGCCTGGGACGCCATGGCCGAGGCGGGCATCCAGGACGCCGTCGTCCCGGTGACCTACATGAACTCCAGCGCCGACATCAAGGCCTTCTGCGGCCGCAACGGCGGCGTGGTCTGCACCTCCAGCAACGCCGAGGTCGCCCTCGAGTGGGCCTACGACCAGAAGCCGGACGTCGAGGGCGGCGCCAAGGTGCTGTTCCTGCCCGACCAGCACCTCGGGCGCAACACCGCGGTGCTGCAGATGGGTCTCTCGCTCGACGACTGCGTCGTCTGGGACCCGCACCGCCCCAGCGGCGGCCTGACCCCCGAGCAGCTGCGCGACGCGAAGATGATCCTGTGGAAGGGCCACTGCTCGGTGCACGGCCGCTTCTCCCCCGACGTCGTCGACGAGCTGCGCGCCAAGGACCCCGAGATCCAGATCCTGGTGCACCCCGAGTGCCGCCACGAGGTCGTGCTCAAGGCCGACCTGGTCGGCTCCACCGAGTTCATCATCCAGACGATCGAGGCCGCGCCAGCCGGGTCGTCGTGGGCGATCGGCACCGAGCTCAACCTGGTCAAGCGCCTCGCCGACAGCCACCCCGACAAGTCGATCGCCTTCCTCGACCGCACGGTCTGCTACTGCTCGACGATGAACCGCATCGACCTGCCCCACCTCGTGTGGGCGCTGGAGTCGCTGGTCGCCGGCACCGTCGTCAACGGGATCGAGGTCGACCCCGCCACCGAGCAGCAGGCCCTGGTCGCGCTCGAGCGGATGCTCGCCCTGCCCGGCAAGACCGCCAAGGACTGACGGCCGAGCAGTCACTTCTGAACCATCGACCGGTCACTTTCGCACCCACGTGGGGGCAGAAGTGACTGGTCGATGGTTCAGAAGTGACCGGTCGGCTGGGACTACTCGGGCGGGACCGGGAGCTCGACCCAGACGGTCGTACCGCCGCCGGGCGTCTCCTCGATGCCGATGGAGCCGGCGTGCGCGTCGACGACCCGGCGCACGGTGGCCAGGCCGATGCCCGAGCCGGGTACCTGCTCGTGGGTGCGCGTGAGCGGCTCGAAGACCCGCTCGCGGTCCTCGGGCGCGATCCCCAGGCCGTGGTCGACGACCTCGATGCGCCAGCCCGCCTCGACCCGGCGCGAGGCGACGCGGATGCGCGCGGGCTCACCGGCGGGCACGAACTTCGCGGCGTTGGCCACCAGGTTCTGCAGCACCGCCCGCAGCTGCACCGGGTCGCCCGTGACGACCGGCAGCTCGCCGACCTCGAGCGTGGCCCCGCTCAGCGCCTCGGCGAGGTCGTCGCGCACGGCGGCCGCCACGAGCCCCAGGTCGACGGGCTTGCTGGCGATCCGCCCGCCGATGCGGGCGTAGGCCAGCAGGTCGTCGATGAGGGCCTGCATCCGCTCGGTGCCCCGCTCGGCGCGCGAGAGCAGGTAGGTGCTGGTCGCCGGGTCGGGCGCACCCTCCTCGGACTCCTCAGCGAGCATCGACAGCGACATCCGCACCGTCGTCAGCGGGTTGCGCAGGTCGTGGCTGACCTGGCCGGCGAAGGCCGTGAGCTGGCTGTTGGAGCGCTGCAGCTCGTCGCGGGCGCGCTCGAGCTCGGCCACGGAGGCCGCCAGCTCGCGGGTGCGCAGCTCGAGCTCGAGCAGGTCGACCACCCGCTCGGCCAGCTCCACGAGTGCGCGCTCCTGGTCGTCGGTGATCTCCCGGGGGACGGTGTCGAAGACGCACAGGGTGCCGATGACCACGCCCTGCGGGCTGACCAGCTGGTGGGTGGCGTAGAAGCGGACCTCACCGATCTCCCCCGTCACGAACGGGTTGTCGGCGAAGCGGGGGTCCTTCGAGGCGTCGGCGACCACGACCGGGGCGCCCTCGTGCAGCACCACGTTGCACATCGAGTCCTCGCGCGAGCACACCGAGGCGTCGAAGCCCTTGGTGGCGATCTGGTGCTGCGCGACGTCGGTGATGAGGTTGATCGTGGCGAGCGGGACGTCGGCCACCTGGGCTGCGATGTCGACCAGCGCGACCAGGTCGCTGCGCGGCGGGTCGAGCAGCACCTGGTAGCGGTCGATCTCCACCACGCGTCGGCGGTCCACCTCGACGGTGGCCTGGTCGACCAGCGGGCCCATTGGGCTCAGCACACGTTCCTCCTGTGGTCCGGCAGGGGCTCGGGGGCACGAGGGGGGCGCCGCGGCCGGGACGGGCGCCAGTCTAGGGAGGGTTCCTGAGCACCCGCAGGCGAACCCGCAGGCAGGGTCGGGCAGGCGCAGACCTAGAGGCCGGGAGCGCCCCACAGGGCCAGCCACCGCGAGGTCTGCTGCTCCACGGGCAGCTCGCCGCTCAGCGTCTCGCGCAGGTTGATCTCCAGCAGGCTGTCGCGCTGGTGCGCCCCACCCGGCTGCGGTGCGAAGGGGTAGAAGGTGCCCTGCTTGTAGAGGTAGACCAGACCCACCCGTCGTCCGGCGGCGTCCTCGAAGGGCACCAGCGAGCACAGCAGCCCGGGGCCGAAACCCTGCGCCTCCAGCGTCGTGTTGACGGCGTGCAGGTCGGTGCACAGCCCGGCCACGTCGTCGGGGTCGTCGTCGACCACCAGCCACGTGTAGCCGAACTCGTCGTGGCTGGTGCTCACCTCGGGGGCGTCGGGGGCGTCGCGCAGCAGGGTGAGGATGTCGGCCTCGGTCTCGGCGAAGGCCGCTCCCCCGGCGGCGCGGTAGCAGACCGAGCCGCGCCCGGTCGGCCGCAGCCCCAGCGACGCCTGGAGGGTGATGGCCGCGCTCGGCACGAGGAACAGCGCGTCGAGGTCGGCCTGCTTGGGCCGGCTGCGGCCCAGGATGGAGTCGAGGAAGCCCACTGCCGCCTCAGCCCGTCGGGCGGCCGAGCTCGGCCTGGATCTTCGCCAGCTGCTCGAGTCGCTGCTCGAGGCTGGGGTGGGTGGAGGTGAGGCTGCGCATCGAGACCCCCTTGATCGCCGGGGCGATGAAGAAGGCGTTCATGGCCGCGCTGGCACGCAGGTCCTTCTGCGGGACCGAGTCCATCTCTCCGGTGATCTTCTGCAGCGCCGAGGCCAGGGCCTGGGGCTTCATCGTCAGGTACGCCCCCGCCCGGTCGGCGGCCATCTCGCGGTAGCGCGAGAGCAGCTTGAGCAGCACGAAGCTGACGGCGTAGACGACGACGCTGACCAGCAGGACCAGCAGCCAGACCGGGAGCGCGTTGTTGTTGTCACGGCGGTTGCCGCCGAAGAGCATCCCGTAGCGGGCGCCCGAGGTGAGCATCCCGGCGGCGATGCCGGCCGAGGAGGCCACGGTCATGACCAGCACGTCGCGGTGGGCGACGTGGGACAGCTCGTGGGCGAGCACGCCCTCGAGCTCCTCGGCGTTCAGGGTCTGCATGATGCCAGTGGTGACGACCACGACCGAGCGGTCCGGCGACCGGCCGGTGGCGAAGGCGTTGGGGATGCGGGAGTCGGCCACGCCGACCCGGGGCTTGGGCATGTCGGCCATCGCGCAGAGCCGGTCGATCATGCCGTGCAGCTCGGGCGCCTGCTCCGGGCTCACCTCGCGTGCCCGCATGGCCTTCATGGCCACGGTGTCGCTGCTCCACCACTGGTAGACCGCGACGCCGATGCCGGCCAGGCCGATGAGCACCGCGATGCCCGGCGAGCTCTGCGCGAAGATCGCCATCAGGGAGCCGACCAGCACGACGAACAGCAGGCCGAGCAGGAACATGACCAGCGTCATCCGGGCGGTCAGCCCGGCGTCGCCGACGAAACGGGTGCGTGCCATGTCCTCATCCTCCCCTGTCGCGCCAAGCGGGCCCGCGGCAGGCTCAGCCGGGGAGGAGCCCGTCGTCGGAGAGCATCTGCGCGACCTCGGCCATCGTGGCGTCGGCCGGCGGCAGGATCAGGTCGGACTCGTCGAGGCTGTCGAGCTCGTGGGGCGACGCCTCGGCGCGCACCGCGTCGAGCAGCCCCGCCAGGGCGGACGCGAAGGCGGTCTCGTCGCCGGCCTCCACCGCGGCCTCGACCTTCGCGTCGAGCGCGTTGAGCCGCTCCAGCGCCTCGTCGGGCAGGTCGAGCTGACCCTCGCCGAGGATTCGGACGATCACGACCGGCCCTCCGGGCGCTCCTGCTCCGCGGCCTTCTCGGCCTCGGGGCTGAGGATGTCGCCGCCCTCGATCGCCGAGGGCTGCGAGGAGCCCTTGAGCCGGGCCAGCTCGGCCTCGACGTCGGAGTGGCTGCTCATCGCGTCGAGCTCGCGCGAGATGTCGTCGCCGCGGTTGAGCGAGCTGGCGTCGTCGAGCGCGCCCGAGGCGATCAGCTCGTCGATCGCGCCGGCGCGGGCCTGCATGTTGGCCGTCTTGTCCTCGGCGCGCTGGATGGCCAGGCCCACGTCGCCCATCTCCTCGCCGATGCCCGACATGGCCTCGTTGATGCGGGTCTGGGCCTCGGCGGCGGTGTACGTCGCCTTGATCGTCTCCTTGCGGGTGCGGAAGGACTCGACCTTGGCCTGCAGGCGCTGCTGGGCCAGGGTGAGCTTCTCCTCCTCGCCCTGCAGCTGCGCGTGCTGGGTGCGCAGGTCCTCGATCTGCTGGCTCAGCGCCGACTTGCGGGTCAGCGCCTCGCGGGCCAGGTCCTCGCGGTCGACCGAGATCGCCTTCTGGGCCTGGGCCTGGAGCTTGTCGGACTGCTGCTGCAGCTGGTTCATCTGCAGCTCGACCCGCTTGCGCGAGGTGGCGACGTCGGCGACGCCGCGGCGCACCTTCGAGAGCAGGTCCAGCTGGCGCTGGTAGCTGTAGTCGAGGGTCTCGCGGGGGTCCTCGGCACGGTCGAGGGCCGTGTTGGCCTTCGAGCGGAAGATCAAGGTCATGCGCTTCCAGAGGCTCATGGTGGTGCGGTCCCTCTTCCGGTCGGTCTGGGCGTCGGTCGTCGAGACGCCGGCGGCGCCGACGACCCTCACCTCACCCTACGGCGGGACGGCAAGGTGCCGCGAGGGGGTCGGGCCCCTTCGCCGGTAGGCTGGAGGGCCAGTCCCCACGCCCCGTACGCCGCCACGGCGTCCCCCACCAGAAGGCCCACGTTGTTCCGTCGCAGCAAGAGCGAGCCCCTCGCGGACACCTCCGCGTCCCCCACCGGCGCCCCCGAGTCCGAGCGCCCCGGCGCGAAGGGGCGACCCACCCCGACGCGCAAGGAGGCCGAGGCGATGGCCCGGGCCCGGGCCAAGCCCCCGCGCACCCGTCGTGAGATCGCCCAGGCCCAGCGCTCGGCGCGGGGCGAGTCGACGGCGCGGGTCAAGGCCGGGATGAAGGCCGGCGAGGAGCGCTACCTGATGGCGCGCGACAAGGGCCCGGTGCGTCGCTTCACCCGTGACTTCGTCGACGCCCGCTTCTCCTTCGTCGAGCTGATGATCCCGATCCTGCTGGTGACGATGGTGCTGAGCTACTCCGGCAACCCGGGCCTGGCCAGCTTCGGCAGCTCGGTCCTGCTGCTCACGATGCTGCTGGTGGTCATGGACATGGTGCTGCTGCGCTTCCGGCTGCGCCGCGAGCTGACCGCGCGCTTCCCCGACGAGTCGCACAAGGGCACCACCTACTACGCCATCACCCGCGCGATGCAGATGCGCTTCATGCGCCTGCCGAAGACGCAGGTCAAGATCGGGCAGACCCTGCCCGAGCACTACCGCTAGGCCGGGGTCGTGGGCCCGCTCGAGCTCGGCGGACTGGCCGCAGGACTCCTCGGGGCCGTGCTGTTCGGTGTCGGCGCGGTCGCGCAGGCCCACGGCGTACGACGCCACCCCACCCCGCCGGTCCACCTCGGCGCCTTCGTCGCGCGCTCGGTGCGCGACCCGTGGACCTGGCTGGTGCTGAGCGCCTACCTCGGCGGGTTCGTGCTGCACGCGGCGGCGATCTGGCTGCTGCCGCTCTACCTAACCCAGGCCACGGTCGCGATGGCACTGCCGGTGGCGGCGCTGGCCCAGCGCCACGTCGAGGAGCCGCTGGGGCGCGCCCACTGGGGCTCGGTGGGTCTCGTGGTGCTGGGGCTGGTGCTGCTGGCCGCGGGCTCCGGCAGCGCCGGCGCGGCCCGCGCCGAGCCGGTGCTGGCGTCGTCCCTGGTGGCGGGCGCGGCCCTGCTGGGCCTGGCCAGCGCGCTGCGCCACCACGTCGGGGCGGCCGGGCTCGGCACGCTCGCGGGCCTGGGGTACGCCGGCTCGGCCGTGGCGGTGCGCGGGGTGGAGCTGCCGCTGGGCGCCTGGGCGGTGGTGTGCGCCCTGGCGGTGCCGTCCTTCAGCCTGGTGGCCTTCTGGCTCTACTCGCTGGGCATGGACCGGGCGTCGGTGTCCTGGGCCACCGCCCCGATGAACGTCGGGCAGACGTTCGTGCCCGCCGCCGTGGGCGTGGCGCTGCTGGGTGACACGGTGCGTCCGGGCTGGTGGTGGGTGGTGCTGCTCGGTCTGGTGCTCTCGACCTGGGGAGCGGTGCGGCTGGGCCGCGCGGCGGACCTGGCCCGGCCGCACCGCCCCACGGGGGCCGGCTCAGCCGAACTCGCGCCGAGCCGGTGAGGTCGTCTTCGCCGGGTCGCGCTCGACGACCGGCGCGACGGCCTCGTCGATAGCGGCCATCAGGTCGTCGTCGAGGCGCACCCCGGCGGCCTTGACGTTGTCGGTGACCTGCTCGGGCCGGCTGGCACCGATGATCGCCGACGAGACGTTGGGGTTCTGCAGCACCCAGGCCACGGCGAGCTGGGCCATCGACAGCCCGGCCTGCTCGGCGAGCGGCTCGAGCAGCTCGACGCGGCGCAGCACGTCGTCCTGCAGCCAGCGGCTGATCATCTTGTCGCCGCCCTTCTCGTCGGTGGCCCGCGAGCCGGCCGGGTGCTCCTGGCCGACGCGGTACTTGCCGGTCAGCACGCCTTGCGCGATCGGCGACCAGACGACCTGGCCCATGCCGAGCTCCTCGCAGGCAGGCACCACCTCGGACTCGATCACCCGCCACAGCAGGTTGTACTGCGGCTGGTTCGAGACCAGCGGGATGTGCAGCTCGCGCGCCAGCGCGTGGGCCTCGCGGATCTCCTCCGCACGCCACTCCGAGACCCCGATGTAGTGCGCCTTGCCGGCGCGCACGACGTCGGCGAAGGCCTCCATCGTCTCCTCCAGCGGCGTCTCGTGGTCGTAGCGGTGGGCCTGGTAGAGGTCGACGTGGTCGGTCTGGAGGCGTCGCAGCGAGGCGTCGATCGACTCCATGATGTGCTTGCGCGACAGGCCGTGGTCGTTGTGCGCCCCGGGACCGGTGGGCCAGTAGACCTTGGTGAAGATCTCCAGGCCCTCGCGGCGCTCGCCGGCCAGGGCCTTGCCCAGGACCGTCTCCGCGGCCGTGTTGGCGTAGACGTCGGCGGTGTCGAAGGTGGTGATGCCCTCGTCGAGGGCGCGACGCACGCACGCGGTGGCGGCGTCCTCCTCGACCTGGGAACCGTGGGTGAGCCAGTTGCCGTACGAGATGGCCGAGACCTTCAGGCCACTCTTTCCGAGGTTGCGGATCTCCATGCCGGCGACACTACCCACGCCGCCTCACCCCTCTCCTCCCCCGCCTGAGAGGATCGTGGGCATGAGCAGCCCGACAGCCGACGTGTCCGTGCGCGTGGCCTGGGCCGAGGACGCCGCGGCCGTCGCCGCGCTCCAGCTGCGCGCCTGGCCGGTGATGTACGACGGCCTGGTGCCGGCGGAGTCGCTGCCCTCGGGCCCCGAGGCGCTGGAGGCCGTCACCGCGGCCTGGGCCCAGGCGCTGGCGCGCCCTGCCGACGCCCGGCACCGCACGCTGGTGGCGCTGGAGCGCAACCGCGTGGTCGGGTTCGCGATCACCACGCCCGCGACCGACCCCGACTGCGACCCGGTCTCCGACGGCGAGCTGACCGAGCTGGTCCTCGACCCCGACGAGCGTCGCAAGGGCCACGGCTCGCGGCTGCAGCAGGCGGCGATCGACACGCTGCGGGCCGACCGGTTCACCCGGGCCGTCACCTGGCTGGTGGCCACCGACGACGCCACCCGGGCCTTCCTGGTCGGCGCCGGGTGGGACAGCGACGGTGCGCACCGCGAGCTCGACCTCGACGGCACCGGCGCGGTCACCCTCAAGCAGGTGCGCCTGCACACCGACCTGTCCTGAGCACCCAGGTCCACCCAGGACCACCTCTTCGGGCGGGATTGCCCGTGAGCGGGCGGGGTAGAGGTGAAGAGGATGAACGCGGCCACCGTGGTCGCACCGGATCGAAGGACCTCTCATGCTCGGACCGCTTCCCCGGATGCACCGCTCGTTCCTCATCGGCCTCCTGGTCGCCCTCGGCGCCCTGACCGGTCTCTTCGTGGCCCTCGACACCGCCGCCCTGCCCGCGACGCTCGGGCTGCTGGCCGGCGCCGGCACCGGAGCGCTGCTGGCGCTGCTGGCCGACGGCACCCAGCCGCAGGAGCCGCACCAGGCCTAGAGTCCCTGGCGTGACCGGCCCGCTCCCCCCGTCCTCGTCCCCGGTCCCGCCGGACGCCGACGCCCGCCGGGCCGTGGTGCGCGACAGCCTCGGCGTCGCCCTGGCCACCGGCACGTACGGCGTCTCGTTCGGCGCCGTCTCGGTCGCCTCCGGCCTCTCGGTCGCCCAGACCTGCGTGCTGTCGCTGGTGATGTTCACCGGCGCCTCGCAGTTCGCGCTCGTGGGGGTCGTCGCCTCCGGCGGTGCGCCGCTCTCGGCAGCGGCGACCGCCTGGCTGCTGGGCACCCGCAACACCCTCTACGGCCTGCGCCTGGGGCCGCTGCTGGGTTGGCGCGGTCGTCGGCGGGTGCTGGCGGCCCACCTGCTCATCGACGAGTCCACCGCGATGTCGGTGACCCGGCCGACCACCGCCCAGGCCAGGCTGGGCTTCCTGGTCACCGGGGGCGGCATCTTCGTGCTGTGGAACCTCTTCACCCTGCTGGGCGCCGTCGGGGGCACGGTCCTCGGCGACCCGAGGACCTTCGGGCTCGACGCCGCGGTGGGCGCGGCCTTCCTGGCCCTGCTGTGGCCCCGTCTGTCCGACCCGCTGCACCGGGCCGTGGCCGTGCTGGCAGCCGGCGCCGCTCTCGGGCTGGTGCCCCTGACCGCTGCCGGCGGCCCGTGCTGGCCGCCGGCGGCGTGGCGCTGCTCGCCGGGGCGCTCGCCGCGGTGCGCGGCGGCGCCCCGACGGACGGGCGGCCCGGTGAGCGGGCTGTGGCTGGCCGTCCTCGCCGGTGGCGTCGGCTGCTACCTGCTCAAGCTGGCCGGCCTCGCGGTGCCGACCTCGGTGCTGGACGGGGCTGGGTGCGCCGTACCGCCGACCTGGTACCCGTGGCGCTCCTGGCCGCGCTGGTCGCGGTGCAGGTGGCCTCGACCGACCAGCGGCTGGTCCTCGACGCCCGGGCCGCCGGGCTGGGGGCCGCGGTCGGGCTGCTGGTGCTGCGGGCGCCCTTCCTGCTGGTGGTGGCCGGGGCGGCCGCGACCGCCGCCGTGCTGCGCCTGCTCGTGGGCTGAGCCCCCGAGCTCGAGAGCGCCTGTACGTCCCACGCGCCGGCGCCCGCCCCCACGGGCGCGCGCCGGCACGTCACGGGGTCAGGAGACGGAGACCGCGCTCCAGGCCGCGGCCACGGCGCCCACCTGGGTGCTGCCCGCGCCGTAGAGGTCCGTGGCCGCGTCGATCGTCGCGGTGCGGGCCTGGGCGTAGGTGGTGCCGGAGGTCATGTAGACGTTCAGCGCCCGGAACCAGATGTCGGCGGCCGCCTCGCGACCGATGCCGGTGAGGGTCGAGCCGTCGCAGGTGGCGGAGCTGTGCGCCACGCCCCCGAACGTCTTCGCGCCCGACCCCTCGGCCAGCAGGTAGAAGAAGTGGTTGCCCACGCCCGAGGAGTAGTGCACGTCGAGGTTCTTGGTGTTGCTCGACCAGCAGTTGGGCGACTTGCCGTCGGCGATGGGGTTGTCCATCCGGCGGAAGCCCCGGCCGTTGCGCAGGTCGAACTCCTCACCCACCAGGTAGTCGCCCGGGTCCTCGCTGTTGGCGGCGTGGAACTCCACCATCGTGCCGAAGATGTCGGAGGTGGCCTCGTTGAGGCCGCCCGACTCCCCCGAGTAGGTCAGGTTCGCGGTGTTCTGGGTGATGCCGTGGGTCATCTCGTGACCGGCGACGTCGAGGGAGACCAGCGGACCGTAGTTCACGCCGTCGCCGTCGCCGTAGGTCATCTTCTGGCCGTCCCAGAAGGCGTTGACGTAGTCGCGGCCGTAGTGCACCCGGTTGTAGGAGCCCGAGCCGTCGCCGAAGATCCCGTCGCGGCCGTGCTCGCCCTTGAAGTAGTCCCAGGTCACCGCGGTGCCGTACTGGGCGTCGGCGGCGGCGGTGTCGGGGTCGGCGTTGGTGCCGTCACCGAACGTCGTGCTGGGGCTGGTCACGATGGTGCCGCTCTTGCACCCCCACCCGAAGGCCGAGCAGGCGAAGCCGTCGGTGGCCCCGCCCATGTCGGTGGTGTGGCTGCCGCCCCGGGTGGCGTCGCGCAGCTCGTAGGCCGAGCCCTTCTGGGTCACCTGCAGCGGCACGGTGCCGCTGTAGAGGGACTCGCCCTGCCCGTCGGCGGTGTGGACCTGCTCCTCGCGGCGCAGCACCCGGCCGGTGCGGGCGTCGACGTAGCTGGCCAGGCGGCTGGGGGTCCCGTCCTCGCGCACCCCGGTGGTCACGACCTCCCAGGCCAGCACCGGCTCGGTGCCGTGGGCGTCGACCACCAGGGTGGGTCGGCCGGACCGCTCCAGCCGGCCGACCTCGCGCAGCTCCTTCGCCGGCGCCAGCGCGCGGGCGCCGGCGGCGTCGGCGCCGAGCGTGGGCGTGGTGCCCAGCGCGAGCGGGGCGTCGAGGGTCTGCGAGACGCCCTCCCACGCGGCGCCCTCGGCGCCCTCGGCGTCCTGGGCGGCGCCGGCGCCCCGGTGCACGACCAGGTCGCCACCGAGGACCCGCAGGCCGCGGAAGGTGCGCTCCATGCGCACGTGGGTGGAGCCGTCGGGGTCGACGACCGTGTCGGTCACCTCGACCTCCTGCCCGGCGCCGGCGCGGGCGGCGCGGGGGTGGGCGCGCAGCGCCTCGACGGCGGCCGCGGCGATCCGCGCCTCGTCGGCCCCGTGGACGCCGCTCAGCGCGGTCGTGGTGCCGGTCGTGGTGGTCGGCGCGGTCGGTGCTGCCTGGCTGGTCGCTGCGGTGGCGACGCCGAGGCTGCCGACGGCGAGGACGGCGGCGGTAGCCAGCCCCATCGTGGTCTTCATCCGGTTCCCTCTCGTCCGCGACGCCTCCGAGCGGGCGCCGCGGCACCGACCCTGTCGCACGCCCGGGGGCCGGAGGAACCGTGTGGGTGCCTCAGCTTCTCGCGCTGCAGGAAGGTGAGCCGGACCGGTGCAGACGGTGCCGACCGATGCGGCCCGGCTCAGACGTCGAGGTCGAGCAGGTGCTCCAGGCCCACGGTCAGGCCCGGTCGCGAGGCGATGGCACGCAGGCCGGTCAGCACCCCGGGGGTGAAGGAGGCACGGTCGAGCGAGTCGTGGCGGATGGTGAGGGTCTCCCCCACCCCGCCCAGCACGACCTCCTGGTGGGCGACCAGCCCGCGGATGCGCAGCCCGTGCACCCGGATGCCCTCGACGTCGGCGCCGCGGGCCCCCTCGAGGGCGGTCGAGGTGGCGTCGGGCACCGGGGCGCACCCCGCCTCGCGGCGGGCGGCCGCGACCAGCTCGGCGGTGTGCCGTGCGGTGCCCGAGGGCGCGTCGGCCTTGTCGGGGTGGTGCAGCTCGACGATCTCGACCGACTCGTAGAACGGCGCCGCCGCAGCCGCGAAGCGCATCATCAGCACCGCGCCGATCGAGAAGTTCGGGGCGATGAGCACGCCGGTGCCGGGCGAGTCGGCCAACCAGCCCCGCAGCGTCCGCAGCCGCGACTCGTCGAAGCCGGTGGTGCCGACGACGGCGTGGATGCCGTGGGAGACGCAGAACTCCAGGTTGTCCATGACCACGTCGGGGTGGGTGAAGTCCACCACCGCCCGGGCCCCGGAGCGCACCAGGGCCTCCAGGTCGTCGTCGACGTCGATCTCGGCGACCAGGCGGGTGTCGGCGGCCGCCTCGACCGCCCGGCACACCTCGCGCCCGACCTTGCCGCGGGCACCCAGCACGCCCACCGCCAGCACGTCCTCGGGGCCGCTCTCGTCGCCCCGGCCACCCTGCCCACGCACGTCGTCCGTCACGATCACCCAGCCTCCCACACGTGCTCCGCGACACGCGGGGAGCGTCCAGGGGGGACCTCCGCGACACGGGAGGCGGAGTTTCTGGCAGGCTGCTGCCATGGCACTGCAGACGATTCCGGCGCGGATCCGGTGGGCGGTCGACATCATGGACCTCCAGCCGAACGACCACGTCCTCGAGATCGGCTGCGGCCCGGGCGCCGGTGCCGAGCTGATCTGCAGCCGGGTGACGGCCGGCAAGGTCTTCGCGATCGACCGGTCCGAGTCCGGCGTCGACCGCACCAAGCGGCGCTGCGCGCAGTACGTCGAGGCGGGGCGGCTCACCGTGCGCCAGATCGACCTGGCCACCCTGCGGGTCCCGGTCAAGCGCCTGACGAAGGTCTACGCCTTCAACGTCAACCTCTTCTGGGTGCGCGACTGCGCCGACGAGATCGCGCTGCTGCACGAGCGGGTGCTGCCCGGCGGAGCGGTCTACCTGTTCTTCGAGGCCACCCGGCCCGAGCAGGTGCCGACGATCGTCGAGAAGGCGTCGGGAGCCCTGGCCCAGGGCGGGTTCCGCGTCTCGGTGGTCCAGCGCAAGGCGCCGGCCGTGGTCGGCATCATCGGCAAGCGCATCGGCTGACCACCCACGGCAGTGACCTCCGCCTCCTGGCGGGAGGGAATCGTCAGGGCGCCCTCGGCGCTCTCCTGACATGACAACACTCGCACTCATCGGCAGCGGCAACATCGGCAGCGGCGTGGCCCGCCTGGCGGTCGCCGCCGGCCACGACGTGGTCCTCAGCAACTCGCGCGGGCCCGAGACCCTCACCGATCTGGTGGCCGAGCTGGGCCCCCGGGCCCGGGCCGCCACCGCCCAGGAGGCGGCGGAGGCCGGCGACGTCGTCGTCGTCACCGTCCCCCTCAAGGCCGTGCCCTCGCTCCCCGCCGAGGCGCTGGCCGGGCGCCTGGTGCTCGACACCAGCAACTACTACCCCCAGCGCGACGGCAACGTCGCCGAGCTCGACGACCGCAGCACCACGACCAGCGCCTGGGTCCAGCAGCACCTCCCCGAGGCCCGCGTCGTGAAGGTCTTCAACAACATCTTCTACGGCCACCTGCCCGAGCTGGCCCGTCCGACCGGGTCGCCGGAGCGCTCGGCGCTGCCGATCGCCGGTGACGACGAGGCCGCGCTGCGCGAGGCCACCGCGTTCCTCGACACGCTGGGCTACGACACCGTCGTGGCCGGCGACCTCGCCGAGAGCTGGCGCTTCGAGCCGGGCACCCCGGCCTACGGCGCGGTCTACTTCGACCCCGAGGCCGACGCCTCGGCCGCCAAGCCCGGCCAGGCCGTCGGCATGCCGCCGTCCTCGCCGACTCCGGCGCAGGACGTGCGCCGGGTGCTCGACGCCGCCCGCAACGAGGGCCCCGTCGGCGGCTGAGCAGCCCCCTGGTGGTCGGCCCGGCCTCAGGCCGGGCCGACCACCGCGAGGACCTCGGGCCGGGCGAAGACCACCGCGGCCACGTCGCGCACCTGCTCGAGGGTGACCGCGTCGATGCGCCGCAGCACCTCCTCGATGCCCAGCAGCTCGGTGTGCACCAGCTCGGCCTTGCCGATGCGCGCCATCCGCGAGCCCGAGTCCTCCAGGCCCAGGACCAGCCCACCGCGCAGCTGGCCCTGACCGCGGCCCAGCTCCTCCTCGGTGATGCCCTCGGCCGCCACCTTGGCCAGCTCGCCGCGGACCACCTCGAGCACGGCGTCGAGCTTGCCGGGCAGGCAACCGACGCCGACGCCCACCAGGCCCGAGTCGGCGTGGTGGCCGGCGAAGGAGTAGACCGAGTAGGCCAGGCCCCGGACCTCGCGGACCTCCTGGAAGAGCCGGCTGGAGGTGCCCCCGCCGAGCGCGGTGTTGAGCACCCCGAGCGCGAAGCGGCGCGGGTCGTCACGGCGCAGCCCCTCCATCCCGAGGACCACGTTGACCTGCTCGAAGGGCCGGGTCTCGCTCGAGCGGCCCGGGGTCACCGGCACCGCCACGCCGCGGCCGGTCACCGGGACCGGCTCCTCGACCACGTCGAGGAAGCCACCGCGACCGAAGGCCGCCTCGACGAGGCGCACGACCTCGTCGTGGTCGACGTTGCCGGCCGCCGAGACGACCATCGTCGCGGGGCGGTAGTGCCGGCGGTAGAAGCCGTGCACCTGCTCGCGGGTGAGCGCCCGGATGCTGGCCTCGGTGCCGGCGATCGAGCGGCCCAGGTCGGAGCTGGCCCCGTAGGCCTGCTCGGCGAAGAGCTGGTGCACCACGTCGTCGGGGTCGTCGTCGTGCATGGCGATCTCGTCGAGGATGACCTCGCGCTCGGCCTCGACGTCGGCCGCCTCCAGCAGGCTGTCGGTCATCATGTCGCCGAGCACGTCCACGGCCAGCGGCAGGTCCTCGTCGAGGACCCGCGCGTGGAAGCAGGTGTACTCCTTGGCGGTGAAGGCGTTGAACTCACCGCCGACCGTTTCGAGCGCGATGGAGATGTCCAGCGCCGAGCGCGAGCCGGTGCCCTTGAAGAGCAGGTGCTCGAGGAAGTGCGAGCAGCCGTGCAGCGTGTCGTCCTCGTCGACCGAGCCCGCGCCCACCCAGACCCCCACGGCCGCGGAGCGGACGCCGGGCATGTGCTCGGTGACCACCCGCAGGCCCGAGGGCAGCACGCTGCGGCGTACGCCGGGCGCGCCGGGCAGGTCCTCGGTGCGGCTGGCGCCGGCGGCGGTCGGCGCCGCGTGGTCCGGGGTGGTGCTCAGGTGCTGGGTGTGGCTCACGGGGTCCTCCTGGGGGAAAAAGCGGTCGACCCGCCCGAGGGACTCGGGCGGGTCGACCGGTGGAGCTGATCAGCGGGAGGTCACTCCTGCTCGGTGCTCTCCTCGGCCGCGTCCTCCGCGCCCTCCTCGAGCACCGGGACGAGCGAGAGCTTGCCGCGGTCGTCGATCTCACCGATCTCGACCTGGAGCTTCTGCCCGACCGAGACGACGTCCTCGACGGAGTCGACGCGCTTGCCGCCGGCGAGGCCGCGCAGCTTGCTGATGTGCAGCAGCCCGTCCTTGCCCGGCATCAGCGAGACGAACGCACCGAAGTTCGTCGTCTTCACGACGGTGCCGAGGTAACGCTCGCCGACCTCGGGCATCGTCGGGTTGGCGATCGCGTTGACGGCCGAGCGGGCCGCCTCGGCGGCCTCGCCGTTGGTGGCACCGATGTAGACGGTGCCGTCGTCCTCGATCGACAGCGTGGCGCCGGTGTCGTCCTGGATCTGGTTGATCACCTTGCCCTTGGGGCCGATGACCTCGCCGATCTTGTCCACGGGCACCTTGACGGTGATGATCCGCGGCGCGTGCAGCGACATCTCCTCGGGCTCGTCGATGGCCTCGGCCATCACGTCGAGGATCGCCAGGCGCGCGTCGCGGGCCTGGGTCAGCGCGGCGGCCAGCACCTCGGCGGGGATGCCGTCGAGCTTGGTGTCGAGCTGCAGCGCGGTGACGAACTCGCGGGTGCCGGCGACCTTGAAGTCCATGTCGCCGAACGCGTCCTCGGCACCGAGGATGTCGGTGAGCGCGACGTACTGCGTCTGGCCGTCGATCTCACCGGAGATCAGGCCCATGGCGATGCCGGCGACGGCGGCGCGCAGCGGGACACCCGCGTGCAGCAGCGACATCGTGGAGGCGCAGACCGAGCCCATCGAGGTGGAGCCGTTGGAGCCCATGGCCTCGGAGAGCTGGCGGATCGCGTAGGGGAACTCCTCGCGGCTGGGCAGCACCGGCAGCAGCGCGCGGCGCGCGAGCGCACCGTGGCCGACCTCGCGGCGCTTGGGCGAGCCCACGCGACCGGTCTCGCCGGTGGAGAACGGCGGGAAGACGTACTTGTGCATGTAGCGGCGCGACTTCTCCGGGGAGAGGGTGTCGAGCTGCTGCTCCATCTTGAGCATGTTGAGCGTGGTGACACCCAGGATCTGGGTCTCGCCGCGCTCGAAGAGCGCCGAGCCGTGCACGCGCGGGATCAGGCCGACCTCGGAGTGCAGCGGGCGGATGTCGGCGAGGCCACGGCCGTCGATGCGGACCTTGTCGCGCAGGACGCGCTCGCGCACGACCTCCTTGTTCAGCCCGCGGAACGCGGCGCCGATCTCCTTCTCGCGGCCCTCGAACTGACCGGACAGCTTCTCGAGCAGCCCGGCCTTGAGCTCGTCGGTGCGCGCCTCGCGCTCCTGCTTGTCGCCGATGGTCATCGCGGCGGTCAGGTCGTCCTTGGCGGCCTTGGTGACGGCCTCGTAGACGTCGTCCTCGAAGTCGAGGAAGACCGGGAAGTCCTGGACCGGCTTGGCGGCCACGTTGGCCAGCTCGGCCTGGGCCTCGCACAGCTGCTTGATGAAGGGCTTCGCGGCGTCGAGACCGCTGGCCACGACCTCCTCGGTCGGCGCCTGGACGCCGCCCTGGATCAGGGTCCAGGCGTGCTCGGTGGCCTCGGCCTCGACCATCATGATGGCCACGTCGCCGGTGTCGGTGACCCGACCGGCCACGACCATGTCGAAGACGGCGTCCTCGAGCTGGCTGTGGGTCGGGAAGGCGACCCACTGGCCCTCGATCAGCGCCACGCGCACGCCGCCGACGGGGCCGGAGAACGGCAGGCCGGAGAGCTGGGTGGAGATCGAGGCCGCGTTGATCGCGAGCACGTCGTAGGGCTGGTCGGGGTCGAGCGCCATCACGGTGATGACGACCTGGACCTCGTTGCGCAGACCCTTCTTGAAGGTCGGGCGCAGCGGGCGGTCGATGAGGCGGCAGGTGAGGATGGCGTCCTCGCCCGGGCGACCCTCGCTGCGGAAGAACGAGCCGGGGATCTGGCCCGCGGCGTACATCCGCTCCTCGACGTCGATCGTCAGGGGGAAGAAGTCGAAGTGGTCCTTGGGGTGCTTGCCGGCGGTGGTCGCCGAGAGCAGCATCGTGTCGTCGTCGAGGTAGGCGGTGACCGAACCGGCCGCCTGGCGGGCCAGCAGCCCGGTCTCGAACTTGATGGTGCGGGTGCCGAACTTGCCGTTGTCGAGGACGGTCTCGACAGCGGAGATGACGGGCTCGGCCGTGTTGTTCTCAGTCAAAAGGGATCCTTGTCCTTCTCACGGAGCGATCCGCCGCGTCCCGCTGCGGGGCGGGGGGCGATGCCCAGGGCCCGCCGGTGGTGCGGGGGCCGGTCTTCGATCGAGGCCCGCAGACCGCTCGCTCGCGGTGCTGAGGGCCACTACCGAGGACCGGGCCGGTGCGCGCGGGTCGCTCCTGGTGTGGGTTCTTCAGTTGTGCAGGCCCGAGCCTAGTGCTCCGGGCCCGGAATGCGACGAAGCGGCTGCCCCTGTCGGGCAGCCGCTCCGCCCATCACGAGTGGTGCGAGGTCAGCGACGCAGACCGAGGCGCTCGATGATCGAGCGGTACCGGTTGATGTCGGACTTGTTCAGGTAGTTCAGCAGCCGGCGGCGCTGGCCCACCAGGAGCAGCAGGCCACGACGGCTGTGGTGGTCGTGCTTGTGCTGCTTGAGGTGCTCGGTGAGGTGGCTGATGCGGTGGCTCAGCAGCGCGATCTGGACCTCGGGCGAGCCGGTGTCGCCCTCGGCGACGGCGTACTCGGCAATGATCTTCTTCTTGGTCTCCGCGTCGGTACCGATCGACATGCGGGCTCCCTTCTCGCCCCTGCTGGGGCTCTCGCTGCGCGGCGCGCCGGGGCCTGTTCACCCGGGCACTCTTGGTCCGCGGCCGTTCTACGGCAACCGGGCAACAATAGCGACGAGCGGCGCCCAACCCGAAATCCCGGGTCGGGCGCCGCTCGTGGCCGGTTCAGCGGGAGGTGCTCACACGTCGTGCTCGGTGCGACGCTCGGTGACCGAGCCGTCGGCGTGCGTGGTCGTGGCGACCGTGCCCTTGCGACGGCCCGAGTTCAGCGTCACCGCGGACAGGATGATGACGCCGAGACCGACGATCGTGAGGATCCAGCCGATCATCTGGAGGTCGACGCCGTCGACGGCGTCCTGCACGGCCAGCGCCAGGATGAGGCCGACCGCCAGCAGGAAGGCTCCGAGTCCGTAACCCATGGTGTGTCCTTTCGTCGGTGGCGCCCGGTCAGGGGAGGGAGCGTGGGCGCCTCGGACCATGGTGTCCACCTGGTCCGCCCCTCAAACTCCTACGCACGGGTGGAGCGGACCACCCCCACGCGGGTGGGCCCGGGCCTCAGGCCGGGGCGGACCCCTCCCCGGCATCCAGCACCTGGAGCACCGCGGCGCGGGCACCGGCCGGGTCGGACGCCGCCAGCGCCGCCTCGGCCGCCTCCTCACAGGTCTCGGCACCGACCGTCGCCAGCCGGGCACCCACGGCCCGCACCGCCGCGGGAGCCATCGACAGGGAGGTGACGCCCATCCCGACCAACGCGCAGGCCAGCAGCGGGTCGGCGGCGGCCTCGCCGCACACACCCACGGGCTTGCCGGCCTGCTGCCCGGCGTGTGCGGTGATCGCGATCAGCTGCAGCACCGCCGGCTGCCAGGAGTCGGTGAGGTGGGCGAGGTCGGTGGCCATCCGGTCGGCCGCCATCGTGTACTGGGTCAGGTCGTTGGTGCCGATCGAGAGGAAGTCGACGACCTCGAGCATGCGGTGCGCCAGCAGGGCAGCGGCCGGGACCTCGATCATGACGCCTGCCTTGAGGCCCCGTTCGCGCACCTGGCCCGCGAAGTCGGCGGCCTCGGCGACGGTGGCGACCATCGGGGCCATCACCCAGACCTCCGCACCCGTGTCGTCGGCGGCGAGTCGGATGGCGTCGAGCTGACGGGCCAGCAGCCCGGGGTTGCCGAACGAGAGGCGCAGACCGCGCACGCCCAGCGCCGGGTTGTCCTCCCCGACGTGGGTGGCGAAGGCGACCGGCTTGTCGGAACCTGCGTCGAGCGTGCGCACCACGACGACCTGGCCGGCGAAGGGACGCAGGACCTCGGCGTAGATCGCCGCCTGCTCGTCGACGTCCGGCTCGTCGGTGCGGTTGAGGAAGCACAGCTCGGTGCGGAAGAGCCCCACGCCCTCCACCGGCTCCTGGACGGCCGAGGCGGATGACTCGGGGTCGGCCACGTTGGCGACGAGCTTGACCGGGACCCCGTCGGCGGTGGCGCCCGGTCCCGACCAGGCGGCCACCTCGGCCCGGCGAGCCCGGTCGGCCCGCACCCTCTCGTCAGCCACCACCGGATCGGCGCCGACCTCCACCACGCCGGTGGTGCCGTCGACGAGCACGTCGAGGCCCTCGGACAGGTCGAGGGCGCCCGCCACACCGACCACGCAGGGGATGCCCAGCTGGCGGGCGATGATCGCGGTGTGGCTGGTGGGTCCGCCACGCTCGGTGACCAGCGCCAGCACGACCCGGGGGTCGAGGCCGGCGGTGTCGGCCGGAGCGAGGTCCTCGGCGACGAGCACCGAGGGCGTCGCCGGCGAGACGACGCCGGGCTCGGGGACCCCCACCAGGTGGGCCAGCGTGCGCCGCTCGATGTCTCGCAGGTCGCTGGCTCGCTCGGCCATCAGTCCACCCATGTCGGTGAAGATGCCGACGAACTGGGCCACCGCTCCCGAGAGGGCGCCCAGCAGGTCCTCCCCCGCACGCAGGTGCTTGCGCACCGCCGAGCGCAGCCCCCGGTCGCGAGCCAGCCCGGCACTGGCGACCAGCACCTCGGCCGCCGCCCCGGAGGCCGAGGTGGCGCGCTCCTCGTAGCCCGCGGCGACCGCTTCGACGGCGACGTCGTAGGCCGCCAGGGCGGCGTGCTCGTCGAGCACGGAGGCGTCGAAGACCGCGACGGCGGTGGCGTCGATCTCGGCGCGGACGACGACGACTGGGCCGACGACCAGGCCGGGCACCACCGGGGTGCCGAGCAGCGTGGAGTGGGTGAGCATGCTCACAACTTATCGCCGACCTCTCTTGACAGTCAAACCCTTTCGGGCATAAAACAACACAAACACAGATCGACGCGATGGTCGCGGGACCGCCCAGGAGGAGCAGCCGATGTTTGCCCAGGAACGCCAGCAGGCCATGGCCCAGCTGGTGACCGAGCGCGGCCGCCGGTCGGTCAGCGAGCTGGCCGAGGCCTTCGACGTCACGAGCGAGACCGTGCGCCGCGACCTGTCGGTCCTCGAACGGCTGGGCCTCCTGCGCCGGGTGCACGGGGGTGCGGTGCCCTCGCAGGCCCTGGCCACCCTCGAGTCCGGCCTGGGCGAGCGCGACCTGGACCGCCCCGACGAGAAGGAGTCGATCGCCCGCGCCGCCCTGGGCCTCCTGCCCGGCGCCGGGTCCGCGCTGCTCCTCGACGCCGGTTCGACCACCGCCCGCCTGGCCGCCCTGCTGCCCGCCGACCTGCCGCTGACCGTCTTCACGCACTCGGTGCCGATCGCCAGCCGGCTGGCCGGCCGGCCCCACATCGACCTGCACCTGCTGCCCGGACGGGTGCGGCCCACCACCCAGGCCGCCGTCGGCCCCGAGACCGTCGAGGCGCTCGGCCGGATCCGCGCCGACGTGGCCGTGGTGGGCACGAACGGCCTGAGCACCGGGCACGGCCTGAGCACCCCGGACCGCGACGAGGCGGCGACCAAACGGGCGCTCGTCGCCGCTGCGCGACGGGTCGTCGTCCTGGCCGACAGCCACAAGATCGGCGAGGAGGCCCTGGTGCAGTTCGCGCCGCTCAGCGCCATCGACGTGCTCGTCACCGACGCCGCCATCAGCGACCGCCACCGCGCCGAGCTCACCGAGGCCGGGATCGAGGTGCTGGTCGGATGATCGTCACCCTGACCGCGAACCCGAGCCACGACCGCACGGTGAGCCTGGACGCCCCGCTGGAGCGCGGAGCCGTCCACCGGGTCTGCTCGGTGCTCTCGCAGGCCGGCGGCAAGGGGGTCAACATCTCCCGCGCCTGCGTCGCCGCCGGCATCCCCTCGCTCGCGGTGCTCCCCGCACCCGCGGACGACCCGTTCGTCCACGAGCTGCTCGCCGCGGGGATCGACGCCCGACCGGTGCCGACCCCGCACCCCCCGCGCGTCAACATCACCGTCACCGAGCCGGACGGCACCACGACCAAGCTCAACAGCCCGGGCCCCGACGCGACGCCCCAGCTCCTCTCCGCCCTCGCCGAGACGCTGCAGCACCGCGCGGCCACGGCCGCCTGGGTGGTGCTCGCGGGGTCGCTGCCCCCGGCCACGCCCGAGCGCTGGTACGCCGACCTCGTGGAGCTCCTCGCCGGCACCGGCGCCCGCGTCGCGGTCGACACCAGCGACGCCCCGCTGCGGGCGTTGGTCGAGGCCCTGCCGGGCGCAGCGCCCGACCTGATGAAGCCCAACGGCGCCGAGCTCGCCTCCTTCACCGGACACGACCCCGACGTGCTGGAGGCCGACCCGGTGGCTGCCGCCCGCGCAGCGGGTGGCCTGGTCGAGCTGGGGGTCGGCACCGTCCTGGTGACCCTCGGCGCCCACGGGGCGGTGCTCGTCGACGCCCACGGCGCGTGGCACGCCACTCCCCCGCCCACCACCGTGGTCAGCACCGTCGGTGCGGGCGACTCGAGCCTCTTCGGCTACCTCCTCGGCGACCTGCAGGGCATGTCGACCGACCAACGTCTCGCACTGGCCGTGGCCTACGGCAGCGCGGCAGCCGGCCTGCCCGGCACCACCATCCCGCGTCCCGCCCAGGTCCACCCGGACCTGGTCAGCGTGCGCGAGCTGTTCCACACCCAGGGAGGGTGACATGTCAGAACTGATCAACAGCGACCTCGTGCGTCTCGACGCGGATCTCGGCAGCGACAAGCACCAGGCCATCCGCGGCCTGGCCGCGCAGGTCGTGGCCGCCGGGCGCAGCGGCGACCTGGACCAGCTGGTGCGCGACGCGCTGGCTCGGGAGGAGACCTCGCCGACGGGCCTGCCCGGCGGCATCGCCATCCCGCACTGCCGCACGGCCGCGGTGCAGGAGCCGACGCTGGTCTTCGCCCGGCTCGCCCCGACGGTCGACTTCGGAGCCAAGGACGGCCCCGCCGACCTCGCCTTCCTGATCTGCGCGCCCGAGGGCGGCGACGCCACCCACCTCCAGCTGCTCACCAAGCTGGCCCGCGCACTGGTGAAGCCGGCGTTCACCGACGCCCTGCGCGGCGCCTCCACGGCCGACGAGGTCGTGGCCCTGGTGCAGGACGTGCTGGTGCCGGCCCGGACCGCGTCCACCACGGCCGCGCCCGGGGCCGGTCAAGCACCCTCGGCACCTGTCTCTGCACCCGCGCCGGCGGCCACGGGACCGACGACCCGCCGCCGCCTGGTGGCCGTCACCGCGTGCCCCACCGGCATCGCGCACACCTACATGGCTGCCGAGGCGCTCGAGGCCGCCGCCGAGCGGGCCGGGGTCGACATCGCCGTCGAGACGCAGGGCTCGGCCGGCTCCACCCCGCTCGACCCGGCCGTGGTCGCGGCCGCCGACGCCGTCATCTTCGCGGTCGACGTGGGGGTGCGCGACCGGTCCCGGTTCGCGGGTCTGCCGCTGGTCAGCTCCGGGGTCAAGCGCCCCGTCGACGAGGCCGACCTGATGATCGCCGAGGCGCTCGAGCGCGCGGACGACCCGGCCGCCGCCCGTGTCGAGGGCAGTGCCCCCGGCCCCGGTGAGGCCCGGGCCACCGGCACCGAGTCGTGGGGCGGTCGGGTCCGCCGCGTGCTGATGACCGGGGTCTCCTACATGATCCCGTTCGTGGCCGCCGGCGGCCTGCTGATCGCGCTCGGGTTCCTCTTCGGCGGCTACGAGATCGTCGACCACGGTGCCGTCGCCACCGACAACTCGCTCTTCAACCTGCCCGACCTCGACGCGCTGGGTCTCGACCACGCGCTGCTCGGCAGCCCGTTGCTGGCCTACTTCGGCGCACTGTTCTTCGTGCTCGGTGGCACCGCCTTCGGGTTCCTGGTGCCCGCCCTGGCCGGCTACATCGCCTTCGCCATCGCCGACCGACCCGGCATCGCTCCCGGCTTCGTCATGGGCGCGCTGGCCGGCACGCTCGGCACCGGCTTCCTCGGCGGCATCATCGGCGGCGTCCTGGCCGGCCTGGTGGCGCACTGGATCGCGCAGCGCCCTGTGGCCTCGTGGGCCCGTGGCCTGATGCCCGTGCTGGTGATCCCGCTGGTGACCACGCTGGTCGTGGGCTTCGTGATGGTCGTCATCCTGGGCCGTCCCCTCGGCTTCGTCATGGAGCGGCTCGACGCCGGCCTGGTCTACATGGGAGACCGACCCGGCCTGGCCGTGCTCCTGGGTGCCCTGCTCGGCGCGATGATGGCCTTCGACATGGGTGGCCCGCTCAACAAGACGGCCTACACCTTCGCCACGACCGGGCTGGCAGCCGCCGCGACGGCCACCGACGCGCCGCAGCTCAAGGTCATGGCCGCGGTGATGCTGGCCGGCATGGTGCCGCCGATCGCCCTCGCGCTGGCCACGGTCCTGCGTCCCTCGCTGTTCACCGCCGCCGAGCGCGAGAACGGCAAGGCCGGCTGGCTGCTGGGGGCGTCGTTCATCACCGAGGGCGCCATCCCCTTCGCCGCCGCCGACCCGCTGCGCGTGATCCCCTCGATCATGCTCGGCAGCGCCGTCACGGGCGGCCTGGCCGAGCTGTTCGGGGTGAGCCTGCGCGCCCCGCACGGCGGGGTGTTCGTCCTCTTCGCCGTCGACGGCGTGCTGGGCTTCGTGATCGCCCTGGTGGCCGGCGTCGCCGTGGCCTGTGCCGCGGTCCTGGCGCTGAAGTCGACCGCACCGACCCCGACCGAGACCCCGCTCGTCACCGTCTGATCCGCACCACCACCCGAACGACCCACCCAGCAGAGGAGCACCATGCCCAGCAAGACCGTCACCGTCGGCTCCGCCGTCGGCCTGCACGCCCGTCCCGCGGCCACCATCTCCGAGGCGGCCGCCGACCTCGACAGCGAGGTCTTCCTGGCCGTCGATGGCGAGGAGCCGGTCGAGGCGTCGTCCGCGCTGCTCATCATGACCCTCGGCGCCGGCAAGGGCGACCAGGTCACCGTGTCGGGCGACGACCAGGGCGACGTCGACACGATCGCGGCCCTGGTCGAGCAGGACCTCGACGCCTGAGACCCGCCCCCACGAGCGCCCGGCGCCCGGTCACTCCTGACCGGACGCCGGGCGCTCGGCCCGCAGGGCGAGGTAGACCGCCCGCACCCCCACGGCGCGCTCGAGCTCGCGGGTGACCCGCCCGAAGAACTGCTCGCGGTAGGTGTCGTCGGTGACGGTCGAGACCGCCAGGTAGAGCAGCGAGAACGCCGCCAGGAAGAGCGAGACCTTGCCCAGCGGCACCGAGACCTGCACCAGGTAGGGCAGCTTGGTGATCTCGTCGACCGCCTGGCCGGTCCAGGCGGCCTGCACGTCGACGCCCATCGTCAGCGCCCCGAAGAGCAGGAAGAAGATCAGCACGCCGCCGGCCATCAGCAGCACCTGCGCGGCCTGGATGACGACCATCGCGAGCACCAGGTTGGCGCGCTCGAAGCCGGTGACCGTCGCGTACGACGCCGGGTCGGCGTCGGGGTCGGCCACCAGGCGGGCGCACTCGGCCTCCAGCGGGGTGCCGGCGCAGGCGCGCACGAGGAAGGCGTCGTCGACCTCGTCGTCGACCTTGTCGACCTCCTCGGGCAGGCGCACGCCCAGGAACGCCACCGCGAGCACGGCGAAGAGCAGCACCACCAGCCACAGCGCACCGGTCTCCAGCTCGGCGGCGAGCTGCCAGACCTCGGCGTTGATGAAGAGGAAGGTCACGAAGACCAGCAGCAGCGGCAGCGCCCGGGTGGCCAGCGGCAGCAGCGAGCGCAGCCCGGCCACGGTGCGCGCCAGCGCCCACGTCACGATCGGGCGCGCGTGCAGCACCGTCAGCGCGTAGACCACGGTGGCGGCGATGACCAGCGACAGCACGACCGCCGGCGCGGCGCTCACCTGCCCGGTCACCCAGGCCAGCGCCGCCCCGCCCGCGGCGGCGACCAGCGCCACCAGCAGCAGGCGCGGCACGGTGCGGCGGGGCGAGAGCGCGGCCCTGGCCTCGGAGCGCTTCTCGGGCACGAAGTAGGACAGCCCGTTGGCCAGGAACCACGCGTCGGTGCGCTCGAGCGGGTCCTCGCCGCGGCCGTGGCGCCCGCGCAGCGGCAGCGAGGGACGCGAGGGCACCGGCTCAGACCCCCGGTGCCGGGCGCAGCGCCTCGCGGGCGCGGTCCACGTCGTCGGCCATCTGCTCGAGCAGCTCCTCGACGGAGTCGAAGGCGACCATCCCGCGCAGCCGGTCGACGAAGCCGACCTCCACCTCGACGCCGTACAGGTCGAGGTCGGTGCGGTCGAGGACGTAGGTCTCGACGCGGCGCTCGCGCTCGCCGGCGAAGGTGGGGTTGGTGCCGACGCTGATCGCGCCGGGCAGGCTCTCCCCCGTGTCGAGGCGGCGCAGCCACCCGGCGTACACGCCGTCGGCCGGGGCCGCGCTGCGCGGGCCGACCGGCACGTTGGCGGTCGGGTAGCCCAGGTCCCGGCCGCGCTGGTCGCCGCGCACGACCTCGCCACGCACGGCGTAGGGCCGGCCCAGGGCCTCCGCCGCGCCGGCGACGTCGCCGGCCGCCAGGCAGGTGCGCACGTAGGTGGAGGACCACACCTGCGGTCCCCCGTCGAGCTCGATGCCCTCGGCGTCCAGGTCACGGTCGGCGCCCAGCGCCACCAGGGTCGCCACGTCACCGGCGGCCCGGTGCCCGAAGCGGAAGTTGGCCCCCACGACGACGGCGGCGGCGCCCAGGCCGTCGACCAGCACCCGGTCGACGAACTCCTCGGGCGTCCAGGAGGCCACGTCGCGGTCGAAGGGCAGCGCCAGCACGGCGTCGGCGCCGGCCTCGGCCAGCAGCTCGGCCCGCGCCTCGAGCGTGGTCAGCGAGGTGGGGGCGTGCTCGGGGCGCAGCACGGCCATCGGGTGCGGGTCGAAGGTCACGACCACCAGGGTCAGGCCGCGGTCGTCGGCGACCCGCCGGGCCCGGGCCAGCACCTGGCGGTGGCCCAGGTGCACGCCGTCGAAGTTGCCGATGGTGACGACGGTGCGGGCCAGGTCGGCGGGCACGTCGTCCAGGGAACGCCAGAGCTGCACGGTCACGACCCTATCCCCGGCTCAACCCTGCACGAACACCGCGACCGGGCGCGCCCGGCCCTCGCGCGGCTCGTAGAGCGCCAGGAACTCACCGTCGGGGTCGAAGACCCCCGTCATCTCCTCGAGCGGGACGTCGATCGGGCGGCCGACACGTACGTCGCGCGCCTGCTGCTCGTCGAGGTCGAGGCTCGCGAACGCGGCCCGGGCAGCGGTGGCCAGCGGCAGCACCGCGAAGTCGTCGGCCAGGTCTTCGAGGGTGCGGGCCACGTCGAGGTCGTAGGGGCCCACCGCGGTGCGGCGCAGCGCCGTGAGGTGGCCGCCGGTGCCCAGCGCCGCGCCGGCGTCGCGGGCGACCGCGCGCACGTAGGTGCCCGAGGAGCAGCGCATCGAGATGTCGACGTCGAGCACCTCGACCGGCTCGCCCGCGGCGTCGGCGGCCGTGGCGGGACGCACCTGGTGCACGACGAGCTCGTGGATGGTGACCGGGCGCGCCTCCAGCTCGACCTGCTCGCCGTCGCGGACCCGCTGGTAGGCGCGCCTGCCGTCGACCTTGATCGCCGAGACGGCCGTGGGGACCTGCTCGATGTCGCCCACGAAGCCGGCGAGCACCTCGCGCACGGCCCGCCCCTCCACGCCCGCGGCCCCGGCGGCCGAGAGGGTCTCGCCCTCGGCGTCGTCGGTGCCGGTCGCGACGCCGAGCCGCACCGTGGCGTCGTACGCCTTCTCGGTGAGCATCAGGTGGCCCAACAGCCGGGTGGCCCGGTCGACGCCGAGCACCAGCACACCGGTGGCCATCGGGTCGAGGGTGCCGGCGTGGCCGACCTTGCGGGTCCCGGCCAGCCGGCGCACCCGCGAGACCACGTCGTGGGAGGTGATCCCCGCGGGCTTGTCGACGACGACCAGCCCGGGGGTCACCGGGGCGGAGGGCCTCACGCCTCGGGCTCGTCCACGCCCTCGGACTCCTCGGAGTCCTCACGGGGCTTCTTGTAGGGATCGGCCTCGCCGGCGTACGCCGCGCCGCGCTGGGCGGCGACGGCCTCGTCCTGGGCACGGGCCCGCGCCAGCACCTCGTCGAGCTGGCGAGCGGTCTCGGGCAGCGCGTCGTGGATGAACTCCAGCGTCGGGGCCAGGCGCATGCCGAGCTGCTTGGCGACCTCGGAGCGCAGCAGCCCCTTGGCCGACTCGAGCGCGGCCGCGGTCGCGGCCAGCTGGGCCTCCTCGTCGTCAGCGGCACCGGGGCCACCGACGCCGAGCACGGTGTAGAAGACGCTGGCGTGCTGGGTGTCGCCGGTGACGCGCACGTCGGTGACGGTCACGAAGCCGAGCCGCGGGTCCTTGACGCGGCGCTCGAGCATCTCGGCGACGATCACCTGGATCCGGTCGGCGATCTTGCGCACCCGGGGGTTGGTCATGTTCCTACCTTACGAACGTGGGGGTGTGAGTCGAGCGGCGCCCGCCCCCACGAGGTGGGGACGGGCGCCGGTTGCTGCTGCGCTGCCCTCGGGCAGCGGTGGAGCCGCGATCAGCTGCGCGGGATCTCCTTCATCTCGAACGCCTCCACGACATCGCCTTCCTTGATGTCCTGGAAGTTCTTGAGCACCAGACCGCACTCGAAGCCCTCGCGGACCTCCGAGGCGTCGTCCTTCTCCCGCTTGAGCGAGGCCAGGTCGAGGTTGTCGGCCACGACGTTGCCGTCGCGGATGACGCGGACCTTGGCGTTGCGGCGGATCAGGCCGCTGGTGACCATGCAGCCGGCGATGTTGCCGATCTTGGAGGAGCGGAAGATCGCGCGGATCTCCGCCTGACCCAGGGTCGACTCCTCGTAGATGGGCTTGAGCATGCCCTTGAGGGCCGCCTCGATCTCCTCGATCGCCTGGTAGATGACCGAGTAGTAGCGGATCTCGACACCCTCCTTGTCGGCCATCTCGGTCGCCTTGCCCTGGGGCCGGACGTTGAACCCGATGATGATCGCGTCGGAGGCGGCGGCCAGGTCGACGTTGGTCTCGGTGATCGCACCGACACCGCGGTCGATGACGCGCAGGCTGACCTCGTCGCCCACGTCGAGCGCCGACAGGGCGTCCTCGAGGGCCTCGACCGAACCGGACACGTCGCCCTTGAGGATGAGGTTGAGCTCCTGGCTCTCGCCCTTCTCCATGGAGGCCATGAAGTCCTCGAGCGTGCGGCGGACACGGCGCTTGGCCTGCATGGCCGCCCGCTCGCGCGCCTCGCGCTTCTCGGCGATCTGGCGGGCCATCCGGTCGTCGTCGACGACGAGGAAGTTCTGGCCGGCACCCGGGGTGGCGGTCAGGCCCAGGACCATCGCGGGACGCGACGGGTCGGCCTCGTCGATGCTCTCGCCGTGCTCGTCGAGCATGGCGCGCACGCGGCCGTAGGCCGGGCCCGCCACGATCGAGTCGCCCACGCGCAGCGTGCCGCGCTGGACCAGGATCGTGGCGACCGGACCGCGACCGCGGTCCAGGTGCGCCTCGATGACCAGGCCCTGTGCGTCCTGCTCGGGGTTGGCCCGCAGGTCGAGGGAGGCGTCGGCGGTCAGCACGACGGCCTCGAGCAGCTTGTCGAGGTTGAGCTCGGACTTGGCCGAGACGTCGACGAACATCGCGTCGCCGCCGTACTCCTCGGGCACCAGGCCGTACTCGGAGAGCTGGCCACGGACCTTGGTCGGGTCCGCGCTCTCCTTGTCGATCTTGTTGACCGCGACCACGATCGGCACACCGGCCGCCTTGGCGTGGTTGAGCGCCTCGATCGTCTGGGGCATCACGCCGTCGTCGGCCGCGACCACGAGGATCGCGATGTCGGTGGCCTGGGCACCACGGGCACGCATCGAGGTGAACGCCTCGTGACCCGGGGTGTCGATGAAGGTGATGCGACGCTCGGCGCCGTCGACGTCGGTGGTGACCTGGTAGGCACCGATGTGCTGGGTGATGCCACCGGCCTCCTTGTCGACGACGTTGGCGCTGCGCAGCGCGTCGAGGAGCTTGGTCTTTCCGTGGTCGACGTGACCCATGACGGTGACGACCGGGGGCCGCACCATCAGGTCGTCCTCGTCGCCCTCGTCCTCACCGAACTCGAGGTCGAAGGACTCGAGCAGCTCGCGGTCCTCGTCCTCGGGCGAGACGACCTGCACGACGTAGTTGAGCTCCTCGCCGAGCAGCTCGAGCGTCGCGTCGTTGACCGACTCGGTCGAGGTGACCATCTCTCCGAGGTGGAAGAGCATCTGCACGAGCTGGGCGGCGTCGACGCCGACCTTCTCGGCGAAGTCGGTCAGCGAGGCGCCTCGCGCCAGGCGGACGACCTCGCCGTTGCCCTTGCGGACGCGCATGCCGCCCAGGGTCGGGGCCTCCATGGCCTCGAACTCCTGACGACGCGCCCGCTTCGACTTGCGACCGCGGCGCGAGGGACCGCCGGGACGGCCGAACGCACCCTGGGTCTGGCCACGCTGGCCGGGACGACCGCCGCCGGGACGGCCACCGCCGCCGGGGCGACCGGCGAACCCGCCGGGGGCGCCACCGGGACGACCCGGGGCTCCGCCACCGGGGCCCGGACGACCGCCGCCACGACCACCGGGGCCGGGACGACCGGCACCGGGGGCGGGACGACCGCCGGGGCCCGAGCCGAACGCGGCCGGGGACTTGGGCATCATCGCCGGGTTGGGGCGCGGCATGCCGGAGCGCCCGGGAGCGCCGCCGTCACGACCGGCCGGCGGGCGCGGCGGGCGCTGGTCGCCGGCACCGGCTCCGGCACCGGGGCCGGGAGCAGCGGGGCCGCGCTCGCCACCGGGGGCCGGGGAGGGCTTGCGGCCCATGCCCTGGCTGGAGGAGAACGGGTTGTTGCCCGGACGGGGGGTGCCGGGGCGACCGACCGGACGCGGGGCCGGCTTGCCTGCCTCGCCGCCGTCGGACTTGGCGGCGGGAGCCTGGGGCTCGGCCTTCGGGGCCGGCTTGGCGGCCGGACGCGGCGCGGGCTTGGGGCCCGGACGCGGGGCGGACGCAGCAGGCGCGGCGGGTGCCTCCGGGGCGGCGGGCGCCTCGGGAGCGGCCGGTGCCTCAGCGGCGGCGGGCGCCTCGGCGGCAGCCGGCGCAGCAGGGGCCTCGGGGGCCGCGGGGGCCTCCGGGGTCTCGGCGGCGGGCTTGGGCGCCTTCGGGCCGGGCCGGGGGCCGGGCTTGGCCGCCGGGGCGGCGCTGGCGGGAGCGGGCGCCGAGGGAGCCTCGGTCTTCAGCTTCTCGCCGTACTCCTTGCGGAAACGCATCTCCGCAGGGAGCTCCACGGTGGAGCTCGCCGACTTGACGAACTCCCCCATCTCCTTGAACTTCTCGAGAACGAACTTGCTCTCGACGCCGAACTCCTTGGCGAGCTCGTGTACGCGGGTCTTGGCCACAATTCTCCTTCTGGCCCCAGACCCGGGTCACGGGCGTTCCTGGGGACCGTTAGTGGTGGTGCAAACTCATCGGGAAGAACTCATCGAGTGCTCATGAGCTGCTGCTCCAGTTCCTGGTCGTCCGGGCGGTCATCGGACCGCCTCGCTGTCTTCGGTGCTGTGCCTGCTGGTCGTGCTGGTGCTGCTGGTCGTGCTGCTGGTCGTACTGGCGGCCAGGTGCTCGGCCACCGGTGCGCTCGAGAGCCCCGGCCCGCCGCTGACACGCAGCGCCCGGGCGAAGGCCTTCCTCCGCACCGCGAGGTCGAAGCACTCGGTCGTGGGGTGCAGGTGCGCCCCACGGCCGGCTGCGCCGCCCCCGGGATCGGGCACGACGGCCGGGTGGCCGTGCGGGTCCGAGCCGACGACGAGCCGCAACAGCTCGTCCTTGGTGGCCCGGCGCCGGCATCCCACGCAGGTCCGGACGGGCCCGCGCGGAGCGGGATCGGCCGTGGGTGCGGGGACAACGTCTGGATGGACCACCACCGACAACCCTAGCGTGTCGGGCCCCCGAGGACCGAACCGGGAGCGTCGTGCGCCGGCCGGTGCCCCGCTCAGGACGGCGGGGCCACGACCTCGGTCTCGCGGGGAGCCTCGTCGCTGCGGATGTCGATGCGCCAGCCGGTCAGCCGGGCGGCGAGCCGGGCGTTCTGGCCCTCCTTGCCGATGGCCAGCGAGAGCTGGAAGTCCGGCACCACGACCCGCGCCGATCGTGCGGCGGCGTCGACGATCTCGACCGAGGTGACCCGCGCCGGCGACAGCGCCGAGGCGACGAGGGCGGCGGGGTCGTCGGCCCAGTCCACGATGTCGATCTTCTCGCCGTTGAGCTCGGCCATCACGCTGCGCACCCGCTGGCCCATCGGGCCGATGCAGGCGCCCTTGGGGTTGACCCCCTTGGCCGAGCTGGTCACCGCCATCTTGGTGCGGTGGCCGGCCTCGCGGGCCACGGCGGCGATCTCGACGGTGCCGTCGGCGATCTCGGGCACCTCGAGGGCGAAGAGCCGCTTGACCAGGTTGGGGTGCGAGCGCGACAGCGTGATCTGGGGCCCGCGCATGCCCTTGCGGACCGAGACCACCAGGCACTTGATGCGGGTGCCGTGGCTGTAGTCCTCGCCGGGCACCCGCTCGCTGACGGGCAGCAGCGCCTCGAGCTTGCCGAGGTCGACCATCACGTCGTCGGGGTTGCGACCCTGCTGGATCACGCCCGAGACGATGTCGCCCTCCTTGCCGGCGAACTCGCCGAAGCGCAGGTCGTCCTCGGCGTCGCGCAGCCGCTGCAGCATGATCTGCTTCGCCGTCGTCGCGGCGATCCGGCCGAAGCCCTGGGGCGTGTCCTCGAACTCGCCGATCTTGTTGCCGTCGTCGTCGAGCTCGGCGGCCATCACCGTGACGTGGCCGGTCTTGCGGTCCAGCTCGACGCGGGCGTCCTCGTAGGCGCCCGAGGTCTTCTGGTAGGCCATCAGCAGGGCCTGCTCGATCGCCTCGACCAGCACCTCGAAGGAGATCTCCTTCTCGCGCTCCAGCATCCGCAGGATGCTCATGTCGATGTCCATCAGGCGTCCTCCTCCGACTCGTCGTCCTGGCTGTCCGCGGTGGCGCCGGGGCGGTTGAACTCGATCTGCACGAGCGCCTTGGCGACCTCGGCGTAGCGCACCTCGCGCTGGGCCCCGTCGACCTCGACGGTGGCGGCGTCCTCGCCCGCGGCGCTGATGCGCCCGGTGAAGGTGCTGTCGTCGGAGGTCGTCACCTTGACCAGGCGTCCGGCGTTGCGGCGCCAGTGGCGCTCGAGGGTCAGCGGGCGGTCGACACCCCGCGAGGTCACCTCGAGGGTGTAGGGCTGCTCGCCCATCACGTCGGAGTCGTCGAGGACCCGGTTGACCTCGCGCGTGGCCTCGGCCACGTCGTCGAGGCTGACCCCGCCGTCCTTGTCGACGGCCACGCGCAGCACCCGGCGCTTGCCGGCCGGGGTGATCTCCACCGCCTCGACGTCGAGCTCGAGGGCCAGCAGCGGAGCGCGGAGCTCCGCCTCGATCCGGTCCCTGGTGGTGTCCTGCTTCGGCTGGGTCACGGGTCGGAGACCTCCGGTGTTCTCTTGTGCTGGTGCGGGCGTTGCGGTGCGGCCACGATAGCCCCTCCCCCGGCCCGCGCACGCAACGGCCGAGCCGGGCACCAGCGCTGCGCGCGAGCCCGGCGGCTAGGGTCGGGCGGTGCCCCACGAGCCCTCCGCGACGCGTCGTACGGCGCTGCGCGCCGTCGCGATGGGCGTCCCGCTGCCGGCGCTGCTGGCCGCCTGCACCGACGACCCCGCGACCGATCTCACACCCGGCGCCTCCCCCGCCGCCACGACGGACACGAGCGACGACCCCGACCTGGTGGTCGTGGCCGGGGTCCTGGGCGAGGTGGGCGCCCTGGTCGCCCTGCTGGAGGCCACGCGCACCCGCCACCGCTCGCTGCGCGCCCCGCTCGCCCCCGCCCTGCGGGTGCACCGCGCCCAGCTCGAGGCGGTGCTGGCCACCGGCGCCGACGACCCCGGGCCCCGCGGCCGCACCCGGGTGCCCGGGCGCCCCGTGGCCGCGCTGGAGGCGGTGCGCCGGCGCGAGGAGACCGCACGGCGCCGGCTGGTGACCCACGCGGTCGACGCCGAGAGCGGGGCACTGGCCCGCCTGGTCGCGGCCGTCGCCGCCGGGGTGGCCCAGCAGCAGGTGCAGCTCGCCACCGTCTCCCCCACCGGAGTCGGGCGATGAGCACCGTCGAGGCCCTCCAGGACGTCCTGGCCGCCGAGCACGCCGCCGTGCACGTCTACGGCACCCTCGGCGCGGCCACCTCGCTGTCGGCCACCCCCGAGCTCTACGAGCGCGTCTCGCTGGCCTGGACCGAGCACCGGGCCCGCCGCGACGCGCTCGAGGTCGAGCTGCGCGGCCTGGGCGTGCGACCCGTCGGCACCCGGGCGGCGTACGAGGCGCCCGGCCCGGTGGGCTCGCCCGAGGAGGTGTCGGCGACCGCGGCACTGCTGGAGCAGCGCTGCGCCGCGACGTACGCCGCCCTGGTCGCGGCGACCTCGGGCCCGCGGCGCCGGGCCGCCGTCGAGCTGCTGGCCGAGACGGCGGTGACGGTGCTGGCCTTCGGGGGTGCGGCCGAGCCGCTGCCCGGGGTGGGCGGGGCCTGAGCCGCACCGCCCCCTTCCGCCGGGGACCCCGGTCGCCTGCGAGGGAGTCCCGAGATCTCCCCCGCAAGGCGGGGCGTCAGGAGCGCCGTGCTGGGGGGCCCGGCGCTCCTGACACCAGGATCATGCCCCGTGGGAGGGGCCGCCAGGCGCCACCCGGCTCCTCACAAACCTGCAATGCAACAACCTGCAGGTCTGCGACCGGCGGGCGCTCACCGGTAGGCGGCGAAGGCGTCGTCGGCGCGCTGCGCCTGGCCGGGGGTGAACTCCAGGTAGCAGTCGTCGTAGCTGTAGTCCATGAAGTTGTGGATCGGGTCGAGCCCCGGCAGCGTGCAGGAGTCGCGCCCGGCCGGGCACCCGGTCGTCGAGCTCGACTGCGCCGGGGTGTCGGCCACCAGGTCGTTGCTGCTCGTGCAGCCGCCCTGGAAGGTGTGGTAGAGCCCGAGCCAGTGGCCGGCCTCGTGGGTGGCGGTCTCGCCGGCGGCGTAGTTGGTCGCCGAGCCACCCGGCAGGGTCGTGTAGTTGACCCGGATGCCGTCGATCGCGCCGTTGCGGGCGTAGTCCCACGGGAAGGTCGCGACGCCGAGGTAGGCGAAGTCGACGAGCCAGATGTTCAGCGCGTCGGCACCGCCCTGGCGGGTCTGGCGCCGGTAGCTCGACGACTGCTTGTCCTGGTGCCAGCTGGTGTTGTCGAACCGGTCGATGCCGGCGAGGGTGAAGCGGAACCCGGTGTCGGTCGCGGTCGCGGACTTCTGGCCCGCGAAGCTGCGGTTGAGCACGTCGACCTGCTGGCTGATGGCGCTGTCGCTGACGTCGCCGCCACCGGCGGAGTCGCGCATCACGTGCACGTAGACCGGGATCGTGGCGCCGGCTCGGGCCGCCGTGCCGGGCCGGTCACCCCGCCGGGCGAGCCGCCGGTCCGTCTGGCGCTCGATGCGCCGCTGCTCGCGCAGCGACACCTCGCGGTGGTCGGTGCCGTGCGGGCCGCCGCGTGCGGCGTCGGTGTCGTCGTGGCCGCCCTCGACGCACTCCACGGCGCTCGGGGTCAGGGTGTCGAGCGGCACCTGGGCCGCCGCGGGCGCGGCGAGCCCGGTGACGGCCAGCGCGAGGAGCGTGGCGGGGAGGCGGGACGACAGGGCCATGGGTGGGTTCCTTCGATCGGTGCGGAGCCGCTGGTGGGCGGCGGGTGCGCTGATCGTGGACCACGAAGGCGGGGTCGAGGAGGCCTGCGTCGCCTCCACTTCGTGCACTGCACGAACCTGCAGAAGTCAGCGGGCCCTCAGAGCCGCCGGGCCATGGCGAGCTCGAGCGTGGAGTCGACCTCGAGCCGGTCCGGCAGCACCTCACGGACGCGGGAGAGGGCGGCCGCGCGCTCGCTCGGGCCGAGCAGCAGGTACGCCGACACGGTCGCGAGCCGCCCCACGTAGGCGTCGCTCTCGACCGTCCCGACCGCGCCGAGGTCACGCTGGACGGTGTCGGTGAGCCCGGGAGCGGCCTCCATGTCGGCGACCGACCAGGGGTGCAGTGCCGCCGGGTCGGCGGCCGGCAGCACCTCGCGTTCCACGGCGTCGACGGCTGCCCGCAGGGCGGGCTCGCTGATCACCGAGCGCCGACGGAAGAGGGCGAGCACCCCGCCCGGCGCGAGCAGCCGGACCGCCCGGGCCCAGCGGCTCGCCGGGTCGGTCCAGTGCCAGGCGGCCGCGGCGTACACGAGATCGAAGGGCTCGTCCGCCGCGAACGCCTCGAAGGTCGAGACCAGCGTCCGCACCCGCAGCCCGCTCGTGCGCTCCACGAGGAGGGCGGCCATGTCGGGGTCGGGCTCCAGGGCCGTCACCGCCGTCGCCCCGCCCGCGAAGAGCCGCGTGGCCTTGCCCGTGCCGGCGCCGACCTCCAGGGCCCGGCGCGGCGGGCGTCCGGCGTACCGGTGCACGACGTCCACCAGCTCGAGGGGGTACTCGAGCCGGAACCGCTCGTAGTCGGAGGCGACGGAGCCGAAGTCGAGCCCGCGGGCGGGCCCGGTCGTGCGCGGGCGCTGGTCTCCCATGCCTCCACGCCTACCACAACACGGCCAGGGCCCAGGGCGTGTCGCCCGGCGTCCTCAGCGCCAGGCGGAGACGATGTCGTGGACGTCCGCGAGGCGGTGCGCCACGGCGTCCGGCACGCCCTCGGTGTGCCCGACCTGGCCGCGGGGGATCCGGCTGTGCGGGACGTGGATGGCCCGCATGCCGGCCTGCTGGGCGCCCTAGACGTCGTCGAAGAGCCGGTCGCCGACGTAGACGCAGCGCGCCGGGTCGTCGACGCCCACGGCAGCCATGGCGGCGGCGAAGGCGTGCGGGGAGGGCTTGGTCCACGCGATCTCGCTGGAGTAGACGTCGCCGTCGACGAGGTCGTACACGCCGTCGCGCTCGAAGAACCCCACGTGCCACTCGCGCGGCCACAGCGTGTTGGAGAGGACGCCGACCCGCAGCCCGTCGGCCCGCAGCGCCTCCCACAACGGCCGCACCTCGGCATCGGTCGTGGTGTGCGGCTCCCAGAACTCGTGGTACGCGGCGAGCAGGTCGGGGTCGTGGTCGAGGCCGGCCTCCTCGAAGAGGTCCGCGATCGTGGCGCTGCGCTGGTGGTCGCGGCTGCGCCCCCACACCACCTCGCCCGCGCCGAGCAACCGGGCGGCGTGCTCGCCGTGCCCGTCCTGCCCGTCGAGCAGGGCGTCGTCGGCGGTGCTGGGGGTGCGGCGCACGGCACCGGCGAGCGCGAGCGACTCGGCGTGGAAGTCGACGTCGTGCCACTGCGTGAGCGTGCCGCCCCAGTCGAAGATGACGGCCTCGACCCCCGACCCGCGCGGCACGCCCCGGCTCACCGGCGCACGAGGTCGACCAGGTGCGAGACCACGTGGTCGGCGGCGACCGCGGTCTTCTCCCCGCTCCGGCGGTCCTTGACCTCGACCTCGCCGGTCTCGGCCAGTCCGCGGCCCACCACGACGATGGTCGGGACGCCGATCAGCTCGGCGTCCTTGAACTTCACGCCGGGGCTGACCTTGCCGACCCGGTCGTCGTACAGGACCTCGACGCCGGCCTCGGCCAGCTCGTGGGCGATCCGCTCGGCGGCGGCGAGGATCGACTCGTCCTTGCCGGCCGCGACCAGGTGCACGTCGGCCGGCGCCACGTTGCGCGGCCACGACAGCCCGATCTCGTCGAGGGTGCCCTCGGCCACCGCCGCGACCGCGCGGGTCACGCCGATGCCGTAGGAGCCCATCGTGACCGTGACCAGCTTGCCGTTCTCGTCGAGCACCTTGAGGTCGAGCGCCTCGGCGTACTTGCGCCCGAGCTGGAAGATGTGGCCCATCTCGATGCCGCGCGAGGTCTGCAGGGTCCCGTCGTCGCAGCGCGGGCACGAGTCGCCCTCGCGCACGTCGGCGGCCTCGATGGTGCCGTCGGGGGTGAAGTCGCGCCCGGCCACCAGGTCGAGGACGTGGCTGCCCTCGACGTCGGCGCCGGTGACCCAGCGGGTGCCCTCGACCACGCGGGGGTCGACCAGGTAGCGGATGCCCGAGGCGCTCTCCTCGCCCAGCACGCCGGGGCCGATGTAGCCCTTGACCAGCGCGGGGTGCTCCTTGAGCGTGACCTCGTCCATCGGCTCGACCTCGATCGGCTCGAGCTGGCCCTCGAGCCGCTTGAGGTCGACCTCGCGGTCACCGGGCACGCCGATGGCCAGCGCCTCGCGCTCGCCCGTGGGGTGGCGCAGCTGCACCAGCACGTTCTTGAGGGTGTCGGCGGCCGTCCACGCCCGGTCCGAGCGGGGGTGCTCGGCGTTGAGGTGGTCGACGAGGGTCTCGATGGTGGGGGTCGCGGGCGTCTGCTCGGCGTGGGCGGCCGGGGCGTCGTCGTACGCGAGGGGCTGGGGGGCCCGCACCTCGACGGCCTCGACGTTGGCGGCGTAGTCGCAGGTCGTGCAGCTGACGTAGGTGTCCTCGCCGACCTCGGCCTTGGCCAGGAACTCCTCCGAGCGGGAGCCGCCCATCGCGCCCGACGTCGCCTTCACCACGACGTACTCGAAGCCGAGACGGTCGAAGATGCGCACGTAGGCGTCGCGGTGCAGCTGGTAGCTCTCGTCGAGGCCGGCGTCGTCGACGTCGAAGGAGTAGGAGTCCTTCATCGTGAACTCGCGCCCGCGCAGCAGCCCGGCGCGCGGGCGCGCCTCGTCGCGGTACTTCGTCTGGATCTGGTAGATCGAGAGCGGCAGGTCCTTGTAGGAGTTGTACAGGTCCTTGACCACGAGGGTGAACATCTCCTCGTGGGTGGGCCCGAGCAGGTAGTCGGCGTCCTTGCGGTCCTTGAGCCGGAAGATCCCGTCGCCGTACTCGGTCCAGCGCCCGGTGGCCTCGTAGGGCTCGCGGGGCAGCAGCGCCGGGAAGCTGAGCTCCTGGGCGCCGATGGAGTCCATCTCCTCGCGCACGATCGCCTCGATGTTGCGCAGCACCCGCAGCCCCAGCGGCAGCCAGGTGTAGATGCCGGGCGCGGCGCGGCGGATGTAGCCGGCGCGCACCAGCAGGCGGTGGCTGGGCACCTCGGCGTCGGCCGGGTCGTCGCGCAGGGTCCGGACGAACAGCTGGGACATCCGCAGGATCCGGGCAGAGCTCCGCGTCGAGGCAGTCATGGGCGCAAGGGTACGGCGAGCGGGTCCCGGTCCGCGCACCGGTTTGCGGCCCCCGCGCCCGGCGGCACGCAACCTTTCGCCCGCGGGCCGCGTCTCCCTGTCACCGGACCCTCCGACCGCGGGGGTCCCACGTCTCGGAGGACCACCATGAGCCGTCTGACCAGCACCCTCGCGTCCCTGGCCCTGGGGGCCCTCACCACCAGCCTCCTGCCCGCCGCGGTCGCCGCCGGCGGGGCGGAGGCACCCCCGCCGACCACGATCCGCCTCGAGCGTCTCGAGCGCGGCGCCGACGCGGCGGCGGCGTACGTCGACGGGGACCGGGTCGTCGACGGCGCCCGCTCCACGAGGGTGCGCGGCCAGCAGCTGCGCCTGCTCGGCACCCGTCCCGACGGGCGCTACGTCGTGGTGGTGCACCGCGGCGGCCGGGCGCAGGTGCGCGCGGTGACGCCCGAGAAGGGCTCGCGCAAGATCCTCCCGGTCTACGAGCAGGAGACCGCGATGCTCTCCGGCGACGGCACCCGGGTGGTGACGGCGCTGTACCGCTACAGCGCGGGACGCACCCTGCTGCGGGCCTACGACAGCACCAGCGGGGTGCGCACCGGGTCGGTCGAGCGCCGCGGCTACGAATCCGTGCTCGACGCCGACGCGACCACGGTCGTGCACTCCGGCGACCGCGGGCCCGTGGTCGCCTGGGACCCGGCCACCGGCACCAGCCGGCGGGTCAGTGCCCGGGCGGGCTACGCCGCCGACCTGGCCGCCGACCGGCTCGCGGTCCTGACCGGCGACCCCTACGAGGGCGGTTGCTCGGTGGTGAGCACCCTCTCGGACCCGGGCACCGCGCTGTGGCGCTCGTGCGAGGAGGGGGTGGTGGAGTTCTCGCCGGACGGCAGCCACGTCGCCACCATCCACCTGCTGACCGACGGCCTGGGCCCCTCGGAGGTGGCGGTGCACACGGTCGCCGGTGCGGAGACCGGGCGCTACCGGCTGCGCTCGGGGTACTTCCCGCGTGCCTTCTTCGAGGACGCCGACACCCTCCTGCTCGACACCTCCACCGCGAAGGCGTCGGCGGTGGTGCGCTGCGACGGACCCCGTTGCGAGCTGGCCTCCGACCTGGGCGCCGGGGAGACCTGGTGACCGGCGCGAGCGGGCGTCGACGTACGACGCGTCGCCGGAACGGGGTCGCAGCCGGCCTGGTCGCGGGCCTGGTCGCGGGCCTCGGCGCCGGCCCGGTCGCGGGCGGATCCGGCCCCGCCGCGGCGCCCCCGGCCTCGGACCGGCCCACCGTCGTCGACCTCTCCACCCTCGAGCGCGGCCCCGACACCACGATCGCCTACCGGCGCCACCGCACCGTCCAGCACGGGCCGGTCCGGGTGCGGATCCCCGGCCGCCAGCCCGACCTGCTGGGCGTGGTCGAGGGCGGCTACCTGGTCACCGGTGCGTCAGGGGGCCGCACCACGCTGCGGGTCCTCGGAGCCGACGGCAGCCGCCGCACCCTCGGCACCTACGGCCTGGCCTCGCGCGACTTCGTCCTGGGTGACGAGGGCCGGGTGGTGCTGATGCGGCTGCGCGGCCGTGGCGCCAGCACCCGGCTCACCCTGCTCTCGACCGTCGACGGCAGCGTCGTGGCCAGGCTCCGCTCGCAGCAGACCCTGCAGCCGCTCGACGTCACCACCGACGCGGTGGTCCTGAGCACCGAGCCGCCCGGGCGGCCCGGGCAGGTGCTCGTCTGGACGCCCAGCAGCGGGGAGCTGCGTCGGGTGGTGCGCGGACCGGCCGGTCTCGCCGACCTGCGGCGCGACGTCCTGGTGCGCACCCCGCGGCGCGACGGCGAGCAGTGCCTGGAGATGTCCACGGTCTCGGACCCCCGGCAGGTCGCGTGGAGCAGGTGCGCCGGCGACGTCCCCCGGGCACTCTCACCCAGCGGCGCCCACCTGCTGACCGGTGACGAGTGGGGGCGGGGGCACGACTTCCGGCTCATCGGCGAGGCGGGCGAGCAGCTGGCGCGCTACCGCGTCCGTGGCGGCAGCGGCACCGGCCTCGTGCACCTCGAGGACGAGCACACGGTCCTGCTCGGCGTCGAGGCCGACGGGGTCGGGGCGGTGGTGCGTTGCAGCGGCACGCACTGCGAGCTGGCGACCGACCTGACGTCACGACCTCCACGCTGAGCCGAGGACCCGGTCCTCGGAGCCGGTGACAACTTTTCGGCCGGTGGGTGCGTCCCACCTGTGAGAGCACGTCCCGACCGAGAGGACACGCCATGTCCCGTCTGCCCCGCCTCCTCGCCGTGGGCCTCCTGCTCGGAGGCCTCGCCCTGCCCGCTCTCGGCGTCGCACCTGCCGCTGCCGCCGCCGTGCGCATCGACCCCGCCGCCCTCGAGCGCGGGCCGAGCTCCGCCCTGCCCCACCTCGAGGGCCGCCGCATCATCGACGGCGACCTGCGGATCCGGGTGCGCGGCCGCCACCTCCAGCTGCTCGGCGAGACCGCCGACGGCTACCTGCTCCGGATGACCCGCAGCAGGACCGCCCAGGTCCGGTTCGTGCGCCCGGACGGCTCGACGGTCCAGGTCGTGGCCGACCTGCGCAACGACGACGCGGTGCTCGGCGGCGACGGCAGCGTGCTCACCGTGGTGCACCACCGCTTCCGGGCGCGTGCCTCGACGATCAGGGCCTACGACCCGCGGACCGGCGACCAGCTCGGGGTGCGCAAGGTCAAGGGCTTCGCCGACGTCCTCGACACCGACGGCACCGGGCAGGGCCGGGTGGTCTTCGCCACCTTCCCGCCCCGGCGCACCGTCCTGTGGGACCTCGCCACGGACTCCGGGGAGCGGGTCTCGAAGCGGCCCGGCTACCACGCCGACCTCGACGAGGACCTGCTCGCGGTCTACACCAGGGACCCCTACCGCGGCGGCTGCTCGGTGCTGCGCACCCTCAGCGACCCCGGCACCCGGCTGTGGCGCTCGTGCACCGAGCGGGTCACGGCCGTGGCCCCCGGTGGGGCGAGCGTGGCCACGATCGACCTGCTCAGCGACGGCATCGGCCCCTTCACGACCTGGGTGCGCACCACCGCCGGTGACCGGGTCGCCCGCTACCGCGTCGACGGGTTCTTCGGCTCGATCGACTTCGAGGACGCCGACGCCCTGCTGCTGCGGACCTACACCGCCGACAGCTCGGGGCTGGTGCGCTGCGAGCTCGAGAAGTGCGAGCTCGCCTGGCGGCTGCAGCCCGGCTCGCCGCTCCTGTGAGGTCGCTCAGAACATGACGGTCGAGAACCGGGCGGTCTCGGTGAAGCCGACGGCGCGGTAGGCGTTGCGCGCCGCGGTGTTCCACTCGTTGACGTAGAGCGAGACCGTCGGGGCGACCTCGCGGCGCACCGTCTCGGCCACCGCGGCCATGCCCGCCACCGCCAGGCCCTCGCCGCGACGGTCCGGGGCGACCCAGACGCCCTGGATCTGCGCGGCGTGCGGGGAGGTACAGGCGACCTCGGCCTTGAAGACCAGCCGGCCGCCGTCGAAGCGGGCGAAGGACCAGCCGCGGCTGACCAGCTGGGCCACCCGGGCCCGGTAGAGGTCGGCCCCTCCCCCGGCCTCGGGCGAGAGCCCCACCTCCTCGGTGTACATCGCCACGCACGCGGGGTAGAGCAGCTCCATGTCCTCGCGGGTCGTACGACGCACCCGCGGGTCGGCGGCGACCGCCGGCGGGCCCGACAGCTCCAGGTGGGGCTGGCGCCAGCGGGTGTCGCGCGGCGGGCCCCAGGCCCCCGAGACCGCCTGCCAGAAGGCCCGGACCGCTTCGTGGGGGCCCACGATCGTGGAGACCGTGCGGCTGCGGGTCAGGGCCCGCTCGGCGAAGGCGCGGGCGTCGTCGGGGGTCGCGTTGACCGGCACCAGGTTCGCGCCGACGTGGCAGGCAGCGACCAGCCTCCCGTCGGCGTACCGGCCCCAGACCTCGCCGCCGAGCCAGCGCGGCTCGAGGTTGGTGGAGCGGGCGCGGTGGTCGACGAAGACGTTGACCACCGGGTCGAGGTCGCTGAGCGCGAGGAAGTCCGCCAGGTCGGCGGCGCCGAGGGCTCGGACGCCGTGGCGGGTGGTCAGCACGTGACCGAGCCTACGTGTGGCCGGGCGATCAGCCGACGGAGATCTCGGCCGAGGAGCCGTCGACGCTCTCCATGCCCTCGGCGATGCGCATGGCCTCCTCGATGAGGGTCTCGACGATCTTCGACTCGGGCACGGTCTTGATCACCTCGCCCTTGACGAAGATCTGGCCCTTGCCGTTGCCGGAGGCCACGCCGAGGTCGGCCTCGCGGGCCTCGCCGGGGCCGTTGACGACGCAACCCATGACCGCGACGCGCAGCGGCACCTCGAGGCCCTCGAGTCCGGCGGTCACCTCGTCGGCGAGCTTGTAGACGTCGACCTGGGCGCGCCCGCACGAGGGGCACGAGACGATCTCGAGACGGCGCGGCTTGAGGTTGAGCGACTCCAGGATCTGCAGGCCGACCTTGACCTCCTCGACCGGCGGGGCGCTGAGGCTGACCCGGATCGTGTCGCCGATGCCCTGGCTGAGCAGGTGGCCGAAGGCGACCGAGGACTTGATGGTGCCCTGGAAGGCCGGGCCCGCCTCGGTGACACCGAGGTGCAGCGGCCAGTCGCCCTCGGCGGCCAGCATCTCGTAGGCCCGCACCATCACGACCGGGTCGTTGTGCTTGACCGAGATCTTGAAGTCGCGGAAGCCGTGCTCCTCGAAGAGCCCGGCCTCCCACTTCGCCGACTCCACCAGCGCCTCGGGGGTGGCCTTGCCGTACTTCTCCAGCAGGCGCTTGTCGAGGCTGCCGGCGTTGACGCCGATGCGGATCGAGGTGCCGTGGTCCTGGGCCGCCTTGGCGATCTCCTTGACCTGGTCGTCGAACTTGCGGATGTTGCCGGGGTTGACCCGCACCGCCGCGCAGCCCGCCTCGATAGCGGCGTAGACGTACTTGGGCTGGAAGTGGATGTCGGCGATGACCGGGATCTGGCTCTTCTGCGCGATCGCCGGCAGCGCGTCGGCGTCGTCCTGGCTGGGGCAGGCCACCCGCACGATGTCGCAGCCGCTCGCGGTCAGCTCGGCGATCTGCTGCAGCGTCGCGTTGATGTCGGAGGTCAGCGTCGTGGTCATCGACTGCACCGAGATCGGGTGGTCGCTGCCCACCCCCACCTTCCCGACCTGGATCTGGCGGGTCTGGCGGCGCGGGGCCAGCACCGGCGGAGGCGCAGCGGGCATGCCCAGGTTGATCTCGGTCATGGGGCCAGGCTACTCACCGCGCCCCCACCGGACGTCATACGGGCGGGACGTCGGTCTGCGCCCGGCCCGCCGGGGTGGGGCGGTGAGCTGGCAACCGGATGCCGGAGCCGGTCGGTTGCCGACGCACCGCCGCGGACGCGGGACTCGGAGGGGCGGTGAGCCAGCAACCGAAAGTCGCCGGCAGACGGTTGTCAGCTCACCGCCCCGAGGCCCGTACGCCGACCGCGGGACCGTTCGCGACGCGGCCCCACCTGGCGCGAGAGCCGTTGCCAGAGCAGCGCGAACCCGGGGCCCACGTCGGGCGGGGGTCCGTCGTAGCCGTGGGCCAGGAGCTCGCGCGGTGGATCGTGCCGACGAGCGTGCGGGCGTGGCGCAGCCGTTCCTTCGTCACCTGCACGTAGCCGATCCCGTGACCGCGGAAGAGGTGGTAGCGGTCGAGGTCGGCGACGTAGACGGCGCGATCCTCCTGGTGCTGCGCGCCCTCGTACTCGACCGCGGTCGACCACGCGCCGAACCAGAGGTCAGCGATCACCGTCACCCCGTCGAGCTCCATCTCACCGTTGGGCTCGGGTGTGTGGGGAGCCCGGCGAACACCACGACCGCGCGCAGCTCGGACTCGGGCAGCGACCGGCTGCGCCCGTCGAGGTGGTGGCTGACCCAGACTGCCTCGTGAGCCCCGTCGCGCCACGGCGCCGACAGCGCGAGCCCCACCAGCTCCTCGAGGCTCATGTGGTCTCGGTGCAGGAGCCAGTCCCCCACCCGGATGGCGTCGGCGACGCGGGCCCTCGCGCACAAGGCGATGAAGGCCGCAGCAGGCGTCACGCCGTCCCCGTCGAGCGGCGGCAGGTGCGGGGTGCGGTGCAGGAAGATCCCGTCGAGCGCCAGGTGGTGGTCGCCCTCCACGACGAAGCGGAACGGGCGAGCCACGCCGGTGTCGAGCCCCAGCATCCGGAGGCGGGTCTCGGCCGTGGGGTGCGCACGCTCGGGAAGAGCGAGCCGGGCGGCCAGCAGTGCCTGGTCCCAGGTCAGGATCGAGTCGCGGCACTTCCAGACACCGGGGTGCACGCGGACGAAGCGCTGGCCCTGCAGCATCCTGCTGCTCACGCCGGTCTCGAGGGCCTGGGCTCGCGTGAAGGGGCCGGACCGCAACGGCTCTGGGATCTCTCGCACCCTCGGAGGCTGGTCGGCGCCGCGCTCGTGCGGGCCTCTCCCGAGCACCCCTGTGGAACGACGTACCCGACCGGCGGCCTGTGCACCCCGCTCGGCGCGCTCGCGGCCGGCCCCGGGAGCGGTGAGCTGGCAACCAGATGGAGCCACCGGACGGCTGCTGCCTCACCGCCCACCCGCTCCACCGCCGGCCAGCGGTGAGTCAGCAACCGGCGCTACCAGCTGTTCGGTTGCCAGCTCACCGCTCCCCCGCGCGCCTGGGGCTACTGGATGCCGAGGCTCATCGGGACGACGAGGTCGGCGACGATCAGCACGACGCCCATCACCAGCAGGGCGGAGGCCACGACGTAGGCGACGGGCAGCAGCTTGGCGGCGTCGACGTAGCCGGGGTCGGGGCGGCGGCGCAGCCGGGCCCAGCCTCGGCGGATCCACTCCCAGGCGGCGCTGGCGATGTGGCCGCCGTCGAGGGGCAGCAGCGGCACGAAGTTGAAGACGCCGATGAAGAAGTTGAAGCCGGCGATCAGCGAGAGCAGGAAGACCGACTTCTCCATGAGCGGGAACGACTCGGCGGAGGTGACCTCGCCGGCGATCCGGCCGCCACCGACGATCGAGATCGGGCTGTCGGCGGCGCGCTCCTCCAGGCCCACGATGGCCTTGGCGACGTCGAAGACCTTGACCGGCAGCGTCACCAGCGCGGTGACGGTGTCCTTGGCCATCTCGCCCATCTGCTGGAGCGTGAAGATCGGCCCGCCGCGCACCACCTCGAGGTGCGAGGTGGGGGTGACCCCGAGGAAGCCGACCTGGGTCAGCGTCACGTCGGTCTCGGAGGTGGGCCGCGCCTGCACCGTGGTCGAGGTGGTGCCGCTGAGCTGCTCGCCGTCGCGCTCGTAGCCGATGACGGCCTCGCCGCCGGCGTTGTCGCGGATCAGCGTGCGCAGCTGGTCCCACCCGGTGACGCTGACCCCGTTGAACGAGGTGACGGTGTCACCGGGCCGCAGCCCCGCCTCGTACGCCGGGCTGCGCGGGTCGCTGGGCTCGCACTCGCGCGCGCCCTCCTCGTAGGGGATGACGCAGACCGACACCGAGTCGATGACCGGCGCGCCGGCGTCCGGCTCGATGGTGCGCTGGCCGTAGGTGGCGTAGATGCCGAGGAAGAGCAGGAAGGCGATGAGGATGTTGACCGACGGCCCGCCGGCCATCACCACGATCTTCTTCCACGAGGCCATCTTGTAGAAGAGCCGGTCCTCGTCCTCGTGCTGCACCAGCTCCCACTCGGCCGCGCGGGCATCCGAGATGAGCTGGGTGAACATGCCGGTGTTGGACTTGCGCACCATCGTGGCGGTGTTGCCGTCGGCGTCGACGACGGTCTCCCCGAGCTGCTCGGCCCCGGGCGGCAGCATGCCGACGATCTTGACGTAGCCGCCGAGCGGGATCGCCTTGACGCCGTACTCGGTCTCGCCGACCTGCCTGCTCCACACGGTCGGGCCGAAGCCGATGAAGTACTGGGTGACCTTCCCGCCGAACTTCTTGGCCGGGATCATGTGGCCCAGCTCGTGGAGCCCGATCGAGACCAGGATCGCGCCGACGAAGAGGACCACGCCGAGGAGGTAGAGCAGGGCGGTCATGCGGGGCTTCCTTGCCGGATCAGGTCGGCGGCCGCCTCGCGCGCCCAGGCGTCGGCCGCGAGCACGTCGTCGAGGGTGAGGTGCTGCGTCGAGCCTACGTCGTGGGCCCGCACCACCGCCTGCACCATCTCGACGATCCGCACGAACGGCAGCCGGCCGTCGCGGAAGGCCTGCACGCACACCTCGTTGGCGGCGTTGTAGACGCACGGAGCGGTGCCGCCGCGCTCCCCCGCCTCGCGGGCCAGCGCGACCGCCGGGAACGCCTCGTCGTCGAGCGGGTGGAACTCCCAGGTCTCGGGCCGGCTCCAGTCGACGGCGGGCGCGGCGTCGGGCACCCGGTCGGGCCACGCCAGGCCCAGCGCGATCGGGATGTGCATGGTCGGCGGGCTGGCCTGCACCAGCGTCGAGCCGTCGACGAACTCGACCATCGAGTGCACGACGCTCGTGGGGTGCACCACGACCTCGATCCGGTCGAAGCCGATTCCGAAGAGCAGGTGCGCCTCGATCACCTCGAGCCCCTTGTTGACCAGGGTCGCCGAGTTGATGGTCACCACGGGCCCCATCGACCAGGTCGGGTGCGCCAGCGCGTCCTCGACGCGTACGTCGCCCAGCTGCTCACGGGTGCGTCCGCGGAACGGGCCGCCGCTGGCGGTCAGCACCAGCCTGCGCACCTCGTCGGGCGCCCCGCCGCGCAGGCACTGGGCGATCGCGGAGTGCTCGGAGTCGACGGGCACGATCTGGCCGGGCCGGGCGCGCTCGAGCACCAGCGGGCCGGCCATGATCAGCGACTCCTTGTTGGCCAGCGCCAGGGTGGTGCCGGCCTCGAGCGCGGCGAGCGTGGGGCGCAGGCCCACGGCGCCGGTGATGCCGTTGAGCACGACGTCGCACTCCATGGAGGCGGCCTCGACCGAGGCCTCCTCCCCCAGACCGGAGTACGCCGGCGCGAGCTCGGCGACCTGCTGCTCGAACAGCTCGGGCTGCGAGCCGCCGGCGCTCATCCCCACCACCCGGAACCGGTCGGGGTTGGCCCGCACGATGTCGAGGGCCTGGGTGCCGATCGACCCGGTCGACCCGAGGATGACGACGTCGCGACGCTGCGCTGCTGACTGGCTCACCCGGTCATCCTCGCAGCCGGGCGCGACGGCACCCGCCCCGGTCACGCGGTGGCGGCGAACGCCTCCGCGACCACGTCGAAGGCCTCCTCGAGCAGCTCGTCGGAGATCGTGAGCGGCGGCAGGAAGCGGAAGACGTTGCCCCAGGTGCCGCAGGTCAGGGTGACCACCCCGTGCGCGTGGCAGTACGCCGACGCTGCCGCGGCGCGCGCGGCGTCGGGAGTGGTGGTGCCCGGCTCGCACAGCTCGATCGCCATCATCGCGCCGCGCCCGCGCACCTCGGCGACGACCGGGTGGTCGGCGGCGAGCGCCTCGAGCCGGCGACGCACCAGCGCCTCGATCTCGCGGGCCCGGGTGGCGAGGTCGCCGCGCTCCATCTCCTCGATGGCGCCCAGCGCCGCCGCGCAGGCGATCGGGTTGCCGCCGTAGGTGCCGCCGAGACCACCGGCGTGCACGGCGTCCATCAGCTCGGCGCGGCCGGTGACCGCGGCCAGCGGCAGGCCGCCGGCGATGCCCTTGGCGCTGGTGACCAGGTCGGGCACGACGCCCTCGTCGTCGCAGGCGAACCAGTCGCCGGTGCGGCAGAAGCCCGACTGGATCTCGTCGGCGACCAGCAGCACGTCGTGGGCCGTGCACCACTCGCGCAGCGCCGGCAGGAAGCCCGGGGCGGGCACCACGAAGCCGCCCTCGCCGAGCACCGGCTCGATGACCACGCAGGCCAGGTTGGTCGCACCGACCTGCTTGTCGATCACGTCGATGGCCCGGGCGGCGGCCTCGGGGCCCGACAGCCCGTCACGCAGCGGGTAGGAGACCGGTGCGCGGTAGACCTCGCCGGCGAACGGCCCGAAGCCGTGCTTGTAGGGCATGTTCTTGGCCGTCATCGCCATCGTGAGGTTGGTGCGCCCGTGGTAGGCGTGGTCGAAGACGACCACGGCATCCTTGCCGGTCGCGACGCGGGCGATCTTGACCGCGTTCTCGACCGCCTCGGCGCCCGAGTTGAACAGCGCCGACTTCTTGGCGTGCTCGCCGGGGGTGAGCCGGGCCAGCGCCTCGCAGACGTCGACGTACCCCTCGTAGGGCGTGACCATGAAGCAGGTGTGGGTGAAGGCGTCGACCTGCGCGTGCACGTTGCGCACCACGGCCGGGGCGGCGTTGCCGACCGAGGTGACCGCGATGCCGGAGCCGAGGTCGATCAGCGAGTTGCCGTCGACGTCGACGAGCACGCCCCCACCGGCGGCGGTCACGAAGACCGGCAGGGCGGTGCCGACACCGTCGGCGACGAAGGACTTCTTGCGCTCGAGGTGTTTGAGCGAAAGAGGTCCGGGGATCTCGGTGACGAGGCGGCGGACCTGCGGCAGCGATGGCCCTCCGGCGGACGGTGTGCTGTTCATGGGGACAGCCTAGGAGACCAGACAGCCGTTTGACGAGAGGCGGTCCGGCGCGGACCATTCAGACATGACGGACTTCCCGATGTACGACGCCATCGTCCGTGGCGGTCGCTGGTTCGACGGCACCGGCGCCCCCTCGGCGGTGCGCCACCTCGGCATCCGCGGCGGCGTCGTGGTCACGGTCAGCGAGGAGCCGCTCGACGAGACGGGCTGTCCCGAGGTCGTCGACGCCGCGGGGCGCTGGGTGCTGCCAGGGATGGTCGACATCCATACCCACTACGACGTCGAGGTGCTCGACGACCCGCACCTGCCCGAGTCGCTGCGCCACGGGGTCACCACGATCCTCCTCGGCTCCTGCTCGCTCTCCACCGTCCACGTCGACCCCGTCGACGCCGGCGACCTCTTCGGCCGGGTCGAGGCCATCCCCCGGCGCCACGTGATCCGCTCGGTCGGCGCGGCCAAGGACTGGTCGAGCGCCGAGGAGTACGTCGCCGCGCTCGAGGCCCGCCCCCTGGGGCCCAACCTCGCCGCCTTCATCGGCCACTCCGACATCCGCACCGCCACGATGGGGCTGGACCGCGCCACCCGCCCCGAGGTGCGCCCCACCCGGCTCGAGCAGGCCCGGATGGAGCGGATGCTCGACGAGGCGCTCGACGCCGGCTTCGTGGGCATGTCGGCGCAGCAGCTGCTCTTCGACAAGCTCGACGGCGACACCTGCCGCTCGCGCACGCTGCCCTCGACGTACGCCCGGGGCCGCGAGATGCGCGGGCTGCGCGAGATCCTGCGCCGCCGCGGGCGCGCCCTGCAGGCCGGGCCCGACGCCTCGCACCCGCACACGATCCTGCTGCAGGCGCTGCACTCGATCGGCTGGGGCCGTGGCGCGACCGGCCGGGCGCCGCTCAAGACCAGCCTGCTCTCGGCCGCCGACATCAAGGCGATCCCCTTCATCATCCACCTGATGCGTGGGCTGTCGGGTGCGGTCAACCGGGCCGGCGCCGACTTCCGCTGGCAGCACCTGCCGGTGCCGTTCGAGGTGTACGCCGACGGCATCGACCTGGTGATCTTCGAGGAGTTCGGCTCCGGCGCCGCGGCGCTGCACCTGGCCGAGGAGGTCGCGCGCAACGAGCTGCTGCGCGACGAGGACTACCGCCGCCGCTTCCGCAAGGACTACGACTCCAGGTACGGCCCGCGGGTCTGGCACCGCGACTTCTTCGACGCCGAGATCGTGGCCTGCCCCGACGCCTCGGTGGTCGGGAAGTCGTTCGGCCAGGTCGGCGTCGAGCGCGGCGGGCTCCACCCCGTCGACGCGTTCCTCGACCTGGTGCTCGAGCACGGCACCGCGATCCGCTGGCGCACCACCATCTCCAACCACCGCCCGAAGGTGCTGCGCCGGATGGCGCAGTCGCCAGGGGTGCAGATGGGCTTCTCCGACGCCGGCGCCCACCTGCGCAACATGGCCTTCTACAACTTCGGGCTGCGCCTGCTCAAGCACGTGCGCGACGCCGACCGCGCCGGCCGGCCGTTCCTGACCCCCGAGCAGGCCGTGCACCGCCTGACCGGCGAGCTCGCTGACTGGTACGGCGTCGACGCCGGCCACCTGCGCGTCGGCAACCGGGCCGACCTGCTGGTGCTCGACCCCACGCGTCTCGACGCCTCGCTCGAGGAGTACGCCGAGGCGCCGGTCGAGCAGTACGACGGCCTGTCGCGCATGGTCAACCGCAACGACGCGACGGTGCCGCTGGTGATGGTGGGCGGCCGGGTGGTCTTCCGTGACGGGGCGCCGACCCACGTCCTGGGTCGCCAGCGCACGGGCCGCTTCCTGCGCGCCGGGCGCACCGACAGGGCCGCGCTCCCGACCGATGCCCCCCAGCCGCCGGTCGGGAGCGCTCCTGCGAGCGCCACACCCCTGCTCACATCTCCCTGATCCCCCACGGGCTCCCGTAGGCGCTCAGCAGGTCGAGGAACGGCACCGCGTCGAAGGCCTCGGGGCCCAGCACGCCCGCGCCCTTCCACACCCCGGTGGCCAGCAGCTCGAGGGCGACCACGGGGTTGACCGCGGTCTGCCAGACCACGCACTGGTGGCCGTACTCGCGCATCGTCCACTCGTTGTCGACCACGTGGTAGAGGTACGTCGAGCGCGGCTCGCCGTCCGTGCCGCGCCCGGTGACCCACACCCCCGCGCAGGTCTTGCCGGTCATCCTCGGGCCGATGCCCGCGGGGTCGGGCAGCACCGCAGCGACGACGTCGCGCGGGCTCACCTCGCAGTGCCCGCCGGAGGCGGCCTTGACCCGCACGGGTTCGGTGGAGTCCAGGCCGAGCTGGTGCAGCACCTTGAGGATGCCGATCATCTCCTCGCCGAGGCCGTACTTGAAGGTCGCGCGCCGGCACTCGATCCAGCGCGGCATCAGCAGCACCTCCTCGTGCTCGACGTTGACGCACTCGACCGGGCCGATGCCCTCGGGGAAGTCGAAGACCTCCGGCTCGCTGAAGGGCGCAGTGGTGTGCCAGGCGCCGTCCTCCCACACCACCGGCGGGTTGAGGCACTCCTCGATCGTGGTCCACATCGAGAACGACGGCGCGAAGACCTCGTCGCCGTCCTCGTCGGTGACCACGAGGTTGGCTCCGTCGCGGGTGCCGAGCTCGTCGATCTCGCTGAAGAGGTGGTCGGCGGCGTACCTGGCGAGGACGTCGGAGAGGCCCGGCTCGACGCCGATGCCCACCAGGGCCAGGCGGCCCGCCGCCTCCCACTCACCGGCCACCGCGAGCTGCTCGTCGCCGAGCTTCACGCCCGTCTTCTCGTACGGCGACTCCGGGTGCGGGCGCGAGAGCGACATCGCCATGTCGAGGTAGTCGGCCCCCGCGGCGAACGCGCCCTCGAAGACCGGCATGTCGAAGACCGGGTCGACCGCGTTCATCACGTGCGTGATCGCGTGCTCGCGGCACAGCGCGGCGACGGCCTCGGCCGAGGAGGCGTCGAGCTGCGCGGCGACGTACCGGGCGTCGGTCGCCGCGGCCCGCTCGGCGCGCTCGAGGGAGTAGTCGGTGACCACGACGGTCTCGAAGAAGTCGCGGCGTGCCGCGATCGCGCAGAAGGCCGAGCCGACGCCGCCGGCCCCGACGAGCAGGATCCTCATCAGCGGGCGCTCACTGCCCCTGCTCCGGGCCGATGTAGGACATCACGTGCTTGATGCGCGTGTAGTCCTCCAGCCCGTACATCGACAGGTCCTTGCCGTAGCCCGAGTGCTTGAAGCCGCCGTGGGGCATCTCGGAGACGAAGGGGATGTGGGTGTTGATCCACACCGCACCGAAGTCGAGGCGGCGCGAGACCCGCATCGCGCGGGCGTGGTCGGCGGTCCACACGCTCGAGGCGAGGCCGTACTGCACGCCGTTGGCCCAGCGCAGCGCCTCGGCCTCGTCGCTGAACCTCTGCACCGTCATCACCGGGCCGAAGATCTCGGTCTGCACCTGCTCGTCGTCCTGGCGCAGCCCGGAGACGACGGTGGGCTCGTAGAAGTAGCCCGCGCTGCCCTGGCGGGTGCCGCCGGTGACGAGGCGCGCGTGGTCGGGCAGCCGCTCGACCATCCCGCTGACGTGGGCGAGCTGGGTGGCGTTGTTGAGCGGGCCGTAGTAGACGCCCTCGGCGTCGGGCATCCCGGTCGGCATCCCCTGCGCGGCCTCGGCGAGCGCGGCGACGAACTCGTCGTGGATGCCGGGCGCGACCAGCACCCGGGTGGCCGCGGTGCAGTCCTGGCCGGCGTTGAAGAGGCCGGCCCCGGCGATGCCCTCGGCGGCCGCGGCGACGTCGGCGTCGTCGAAGACGATCACCGGAGCCTTGCCCCCGAGCTCGAGGTGCACCTTCTTGAGGTCGGCGGCCGCGGTGCCCGCGACCTCCATGCCCGCGCGCACCGAGCCGGTGATCGCGACCATCTGCGGCGTCGGGTGCGCGACCAGGGCCCGACCGGTGTCGCGGTCGCCGCAGACCACGTTGAGCACGCCCGGCGGCAGGTGCTCCTGGCAGATCTCGGCGAGCAGGGTCGAGGAGGCCGGGGTCGTGTCGCTGGGCTTGAGCACGACGGTGTTGCCGGCGGCCAGCGCCGGGGCGATCTTCCAGATCATCATCAGCAGCGGGTAGTTCCACGGCGTCACCTGGCCCACGACCCCGATCGGCTCGCGACGCACCCACGAGGTGTGCTCGGCCATGTACTCCCCGGCCGAGCGCCCCTCCAGCACCCGCGCCGCGCCGGCGAAGAAGCGGAAGTGGTCGGAGGCGTAGGGCATCTCCTCGTCCATGGTCAGCCCCAGCGGCTTGCCGGTGTCGCGGCACTCGACCGCGTTGATCTCCTCGACCCGCTCCTCGATCGCGTCGGCGATGCGCAGCAGCGCCCGGGCCCGGTCCTGCGGGGTGCTCCGCCAGCCCCAGCCCTCGAAGGCCGCGTCGGCGGCGGCGTACGCGCGGTCGACGTCCTCCTGGCCCGAGGCCGGCGCCTGGGCGTAGACCTCACCGGTGGTCGGGTCGATGACGTCGTACGTCGCTCCCGACGCGCTGTCGACGAGCCGGCCGTTGATCACGTTCTGGAAGGTGGTGTCCGCCATGCTCGGACTGTAGTGACTCCGCTGCGGAATCTGTAGTGGGTGCCGACGAGCAGCACGGAATCAGTCGTCGCCGACCCTCGACCCGGCCCTTCTCACCCTCCGTGGACCGGCACGCCGTCCACCCAGGTCGAGACCACCCGGGCCTCGCCGACCTCCGCGGGCGGCGCGGCGAAGGGGTCGCGGTCGAGCACCACCAGGTCGGCCACGGCCCCGGGCCGCACCACGCCGGCGTCGTCGCGGTGGCAGACCCAGGCGCTGCCCGAGGTGGCGGCGGCCATCGCGGTCGCGAGGTCGAGCGCCTGCTCGGGCAGGAACGGCTCCGAGCCGCCCCGCCCCGGCTCCCCCAGCGCCCACCGGTTGACCGCGACGTGCAGGGCGGCCAGCGGGTCGGGGGTGCTGACCGGCCAGTCGCTGCCGGCCACCAGCCGGGCGCCCGCGCGGTGCAGCCCGCCGAAGGGGTACTGCCAGGTGGCGCGCTCGGCGCCCAGGAACGGCAGCGTCAGCTCGACCATCTGGTCGTCGAGGCAGGCCCACAGCGCCTGGATGTTGGCCGCGACGCCGACGGCGGCGAAGCGGGCCAGGTCGTCGGGGTGCACGAGCTGGAGGTGGGCCAGGTGGTGGCGCAGGTCGTGCACGTCGGGGCCGGTCGCCTCGAAGGCGTCGAGGGCCTCGCGCACGCCGCGGTCGCCGATGGCGTGCACGTGCACCTGGAAGCGCGCCGCGACCAGGGCGCCGACCGCCTCCGCGAGCGCCGACGGCGCCAGGAAGGAGTGACCGGCGTTGTCGGTGGCGTGCCCGCAGCGGTCGAGGTACGGCGCCCCGAGTGCGGCCGTGGCGTTCTCGGCCACCCCGTCCTGCATGATCTTGGCGCTGGTGGCCCGGAAGCGCCCGTGCGTGTACGCCGCGCGCCGCTCGACCAGGTCGGCGACCTGCTCGACGCCGCGCTCGCGGTCCCACCACAGCGCGCCCACCACGTGGGCGCTCAGCAGGCCGCGCTCGGCGGCACGGCGGTAGGTGGGTCCCGGGTCGTCCATCCCGGCGTAGGCCCCGACGATCGCGTCCTGCCACGCGGTGACCCCCAGCGAGTGCAGGTAGGACTGACCGGCCGCGAGGGCGTCGTCGAGCTCGGCCTCGGTGACCGGGGGCAGCAGCCGGGTCACCAGCTCCATCGCGCCCTCGTGCAGGGTGCCGGTGGGGCGACCGTCGGCGTCGCGCTCGATGCGCCCGTGCGGCGGGTCGGGCGTGTGCCGGTCGATGCCGGCCAGCTCGAGGGCGCGGGTGTTGACCCAGGCGCCGTGGTGGTCGCGGTTGGGCAGCAGCACGGGCCGGTCGGCGACGACGGTGTCGAGGTCGGCGGCGCTGGGGGCGCCGCCCGGGAAGGCGGCCATCGCCCAGCCGCCGCCGAGGATCCACTCCCGGTCGGGACGGGCCCGGGCGTAGCGGTCGACCTGCACGAGGTACTCCTCGCGGGTGCTCATCCCGCTCAGGTCGCAGCGGGTGCGCTCGAGGCCGCCCTGGACGGCGTGCACGTGGGCGTCGACGAAGCCCGGTGCCAGGAGGCCGCCGCCGAGGTCGACCTCCTGCGCGCCGGCGGGCACCGTGAGCCGCTCCTCGTCGCCAACCGCGAGCGCCGCGACCCGCCCGGACTTCACGAGCACCTCGGCCGGACCGACGTACCGGTGGCCGTCGAAGAGGGTGCCGCGACGGAAGACGGTGGAGGTCATGCGACTTTCTATCAGAGCCGAGCCAGTCGGTCACGACGACTGATTTCGTGTCGTTTGGCGCAATTCACCACCGATTCACTTGCCCCAGCCCGGTGCGGCAGCGCACGATGGGCACATGCACCCGGACTACGACCACCTGCAGCAGGCCGCCAAGGACCACCTGTGGATGCACTTCACCCGCCACGGGCAGTACGACGAGTCCGACGTCCCCGTCATCGTGCGCGGCGAGGGCGCCTACATCTGGGACGCCAAGGGCCGCCGCTACCTCGACGGCCTGGCCGGCCTCTTCGTCAGCCAGCTCGGTCACGGTCGCACCGACCTCGCCGAGACCGCGGCCAAGCAGGCCGCGGAGCTGGCCTTCCACCCGCTGTGGTCCTACGCGCACCCGACCGCCATTCAGCTGGCCGAGAAGATCGCGGGGCACGCCCCCGGCGACCTCAACCGGGTCTTCTTCACCAGCGGCGGCGGCGAGGCCGTCGAGACCGCCTGGAAGCTGGCCAAGAACTACTTCAAGCTCACCGGCAAGCCGATGAAGCACAAGGTCATCAGCCGCGCGATCGCCTACCACGGCACCACGCAGGGCGCCCTGTCGATCACCGGGCTGCCGGGGCTCAAGGCGCAGTTCGAGCCGCTGGTGCCCTCCACCTTCCGGGTGCCCAACACCAACGCCTACCGCGCCGACGAGATGACCGGCGGCTTCCTCGACGGCAGCGACCCCGAGGCCTTCGGTCGCTGGGCCGCCGACCAGATCGGCATCGCCATCGAGAACGAGGGCGCCGACACCGTGGCCGCGGTCTTCCTCGAGCCGGTGCAGAACGCCGGCGGCTGCTTCCCGCCGCCCCCGGGCTACTTCCAGCGGGTGCGCGAGATCTGCGACGAGCACGACGTGCTGCTGGTCTCCGACGAGGTGATCTGCGCCTTCGGCCGCCTGGGCCACATGTTCGGCGCCGAGCGCTACGGCTACCAGCCCGACATGATCACCTGCGCCAAGGGCCTGACCTCCGGCTACTCGCCGCTGGGCGCGATGATCGCCTCCGACCGGCTGATGGAGCCGTTCCTGCACGGCGCCGAGTCGTTCGCGCACGGCTACACCTTCGGCGGCCACCCGGTCTCCACCGCGGTCGGGCTGAGGAACCTGCAGATCTTCGAGGAGGAGCGCGTGCTCGAGCACGTGCGCGACAACGAGGGCGCCTTCCGCGCCACCCTCGAGCGGCTCAAGGACCTGCCGATCGTCGGCGACGTGCGCGGCGACGGGTTCTTCTACGGCATCGAGCTGGTCAAGGACAAGGCCACCAAGGAGTCCTTCACCCACGAGGAGTGCGAGCGGCTGCTCTACGGCTTCGTCTCCAAGCAGCTCTTCGCCGAGGGCCTGTACTGCCGCGCCGACGACCGCGGCGACCCGGTCGTCCAGCTCGCTCCCCCGCTCATCTGCGACCAGGCCCAGTTCGACGAGATGGAGCAGATCCTGCGCGTGGTCCTCGACAAGGCCGGCACCCTCGTCTGACCCGGCGCACATCTCGCGTCGACCCGGCGCATACTTCGCCCCGACCCGGCGCACATCTCGCGTCGACCCGGCCCGAACCCGCACCCAGGAGTCCTGTGAGCACCCTGATCCCGCACTGGCGCGCCGGCGCCCGCTGGCCCGGCACCACCCCCGAGCCCGAGCGGTACGCCGACGTGCACGACCCGGCCACGGGTCAGGTGAGCGGCCGGGTGGCGCTCGCGAGCGGCGCCGAGGTCGACGCCGTCGTCGCCGACGCCGTGGCCGCGGGCCGCGAGTGGGCCGAGACCTCGCTGTCGCGGCGTACGTCGGTGCTGTTCGCGTTCCGCGAGGTGCTCGTACGCCGCCGCGAGGAGGTCGCCGCCGCGATCACCGCCGAGCACGGCAAGGTCCTCGACGACGCGCTCGGCGAGGTGCAGCGCGGTCTCGAGGTCGCGGAGTTCGCCTGCGGGGCGCCGCACCTGCTCAAGGGCGGCTTCAGCGAGGGCGTGTCGAGCGGTGTCGACGTCTACTCCATCCGCCAGGCCCTCGGTGTCGTCGCGGTGATCTCGCCGTTCAACTTCCCCGCGATGGTGCCGCTGTGGTTCGTGCCGGTGGCGATCGCCTGCGGCAACGCCGTGGTGCTCAAGCCCTCGGAGAAGGACCCGTCGACATCGCTGCTGCTGGCCGAGATCTGGGCCGAGGCGGGCCTGCCCGACGGTGTCTTCAACGTCGTGCAGGGCGACAAGGTCGCCGTCGACTCCTTGCTGACCCACCGCGACGTCAAGGCGGTCTCCTTCGTGGGCTCGACGCCGGTCGCGCGCTACGTCTACGAGACCGGCACCGCCCACGGCAAGCGCGTGCAGGCGCTGGGCGGCGCCAAGAACCACATGGTGGTCCTGCCCGACGCCGACCTCGAGGCGGCCGCCGACGCCGCGGTCTCCGCCGGCTTTGGCTCCGCCGGCGAGCGCTGCATGGCGATCTCGGCGCTCGTGTGCGTCGACCCGGTCGCCGACCGCCTGGTGCCGCTGATCGCGGAGCGGATGGCGGGCCTGGTCACCGGTGACGGGCGACGCGGCAGCGACATGGGGCCGCTGGTCACCGCCACGCACCGCGACAAGGTGGCCTCCTACGTCGACGCCGGCGCCGAGGCGGGCGCGAGCGTCGTGGTCGACGGCCGAGGGGTGCAGCCCGACGGCGCCGAGGGAGGCTTCTGGCTCGGGCCCACCATGCTCGACCACGTCGAGACGTCGATGTCTGTCTACACCGACGAGATCTTCGGGCCGGTGCTGTCGGTGCTGCGGGTGCCGTCGTACGACGCCGCGCTCGATCTGGTCAACGCCAACCCCTACGGCAACGGCACCGCGATCTTCACCCACGACGGCGGCGCGGCGCGGCGCTTCCAGCACGAGGTGGAGGTCGGGATGGTCGGGGTCAACGTGCCGATCCCGGTGCCGATGGCCTACTACTCCTTCGGCGGCTGGAAGAGCTCGCTCTTCGGCGACTCCCACGCCCACGGCACCGAGGGCATCCACTTCTTCACCCGCGGCAAGGTCGTGACCTCGCGCTGGCCCACGCCCGATCTCCCCCGGCCCGGCATCGACCTCGGCTTCCCCCAGCACCGCTGACCCGGCGCGAATCTCGCGCCGACCCGGCCCATACCTCGCACCGAGCCGGCTCGAACCGGACTCAGAGGTAGTGCCGGCGCCGGTTGCTGGTGATGCTCTCGTGCAGAGCGCGCAGGCGCCGCTCCGCGTCCTGCTCACCGCCGAAGACGTTGTCCCTACGGAAGACCTCGACCGTCCACGCCCGGCGCAACCAGGCCCGCCGCGCCTGGTCGTGCTCACGCTGCTCGGGCGAGGAGTGGAACTCCTGGCCGTCGTACTCGGCTCCCGCCTTCTCCTCGGGCAGCCCCATGTCCAGGCGGTACGCCGCTCCCCCGTCGCGCGGCACCTCGAGCTGGGTGACCGGGCGCGGGAGCCCCGCCTGGTGCCACCGCAGGCGCAGCGCGGACTCGCCGAAGGACTCCGAGCCACCGTCGGCCAGCATGACCAGGGCACGGAGGGCCACGACGCCACGCTGGCCGGCGAACCTGTTCACGCCCGCCAGGAGCTCCCCGTGCTCGAAGACGCCCAGCGAGAGCATGGTGTCCATCCCGTGCAGCCTCGCGTCGTTGGAGCGGGGCAGCCGGCCGAGATCGAGCGCGGTGCGCAGCGGCGTGGTGGTGACCAGGCCCCCGATCTCGACGAGGTCGCTGTCACGCACGGCGCGCTCACCACTGCGCACGGTCGACCTCCTCAACCGCCCCGCGCGCTTGAAGCACGCGATCTCGGGGGTGCCCAAGTGGTCGTTGGGTGCCAGCGCCCGGTCGCCCGCGTGGAGCCAGGCCGCGGTGTGGTCGCAGAGGAACGCGTCGTCGGGGACCACCAGCCGCAGCACCGCGCACCGCAGCTCGAGGGTGTCCTCCAGCGCGCCGACGACGTACACGCCGTGGGCGGGCCGGCGCAGCCAGCCGTGCTGCACCATCCGCCGCAGCTGCCGGTCGCCCAGGCCACGGTCGTGCGCCTCAGCGGTGGTGAAGGGACGGTCCAGCGGCAGCGAGTGCCCGAGGTCGATGATCTGCGCCATGTCCTCAGGCTGCTCCGCGGGGCCCCGCCGCGCCAGTGGCACCTGCGCTGCCTGTGGAGAACCCGTCGAGGGGTGGGAGGTCCGAGTCGGGTCGACGCGAGATCTGCGCCGGGTCAGCGCGCGATTTGCGCCGGGTCGGCGGGAGATATGCGCCGGGTCGGCATGACATTTGCGCCGGGTCAGGAGTCGAAGCCGAGGCCAGCGGCGTCGAGGCCACGCAGCCACAGGTTGCGCTGCCCACCACGACGGTCGGCCCGGTCCAGGGACCAGCGGGTGAGGTTGATGCCGGCCGAGCGCAGCGGCTCGGGCGGGAAGGGCAGGGGGCGTTCGCGGACCATCCGCAGCCGGGTGCGCTCGGTGTCGGCGCCGTCGAGCAGGTCGAGCACCACCTGCGCCCCGAACCGCGAGGCGGCGACCCCGAGCCCGGTGTAGCCCAGCGCGTAGCCGACCCGGCCCGAGACCGCGGTGCCGAAGAACGCCGAGAAGCGGGTGCAGGTGTCGATGACCCCGCCCCACCGGTGCGTGAAGCGGAGGCCGGCCAGCTGCGGGAACGTCTCGAGGAAGTGCTCGGCGAGCAGCCGGTGGGTCTGCTCGCGCTGCTCGAGGGAGGCGTCGATGCGGCTGCCCCAGTGGTAGACAGCGTCGTAGCCGCCCCACAGGATCCGGTCGTCGCGGGTGAGCCGGTAGTAGTGGAACTGGTGGGCGGCGTCGCCGATCCCCTGGCGCCGCGACCACCCGATCGAGGCGAGCTGGGAGGCCGAGAGCGGCTCGGTCATCAGCACGTGGTCGTAGACCGGCACGCTCATCAGCCGCAGCCGGCGCAGCAGCGGCGGGAAGGCGTTGGTGGCCAGCGCGACCCGGCCCGCCCGCACCCGACCTGCCCCCTGCGGACCCAGGGTCCGCAGCTCGACCCCGACGCCGGAGCGCTCCAGCCCCGTGACCCGCGTCGACTCGTGCACCACGACACCGGCGTCGAGGCAGGCCCGCCGCAGGCCCCAGGCCAGCCGGGCGGGCTCGACGAGCGCCAGGCCGGTGGGCTCACTCAGCGCCCCGAGGTACGTCGGCGACGCGACCTGGGCCTGGGCCTCGGCGGCGTCCAGCCAGCTCGCCTCATGGCCGTGCTCGACCAGCGCGCCGCGCAGCTCCTGCAGCTCCTCGACGTGGTGGGGCCGCGTGGCGACCGTCAGCTCGCCGACCTCGCGCCAGTCGCAGTCGATGCCGAGCGCGGAGACCGTCTCGCCGATCTCGCGCAGGTTCTCGGCGCCGAGCCGGTCGAGCTGCGCCAGCTCCTCGGGCCAGCGCTCGAGGCCGTTGCCGAAGCCGTGGGTCAGGCTGGCGGAGGCGAAGCCGCCGTTGCGGCCGCTGGCCTGCCCGCCGCACTCCCCCGCCTCGAGCAGCAGCACCGACGCCGAGGGGTGGCGGGCGCGGGCCAGCAGCGCCGTCCAGAGCCCGGTGTAGCCGCCGCCCACCACGACCAGGTCGGCGCGGGCGGCGCCGGTCAACGGGGGCTCCGGCACCGGCCGGTCGGGGTCGTCGAGCCAGTACGTCCGCGGCTCGGCCTGCGCGAGGGCCCGCTCGGCGGTGGTGCTCACCGCCCGGCCCGTCTCCGGCTGGCGAGCTCACCGGCGAGGACGACGGCCATCGCGACCAGGAACATGATGGTGCCCACGACGTTGATCTGCGGCGGGATGCCGCGCTGCGCCGCGCCCCACACGAACATCGGGAAGGTGACCTCCTGCCCGGCGTTGAGGTTGGTGATGATGAAGTCGTCGAAGGACAGCGAGAAGGACAGCAGCGCCGCCCCGAGGATGCCCGGGAAGACCAGCGGGAAGCTGATCCGCCAGAACGTCTGCCACTCGTTGGCGTACAGGTCCATCGCCGCCTGCTCCAGGCGCGGGTCGAGCCCGGCCAGGCGTGCCTTGACGGTCACCACGACGAAGGACAGGCAGAAGAGCACGTGCGCGACCAGGATGGTCCAGAAGCCGAGGAGGCCGGCCACGCCGACGTTGACGAAGAGCGCCAGCAGCGAGGAGCCCATCACCACCTCGGGCGTGGCCATCGGCAGGAAGATCAGCAGGTTGGCGGCGCTGCGGCCGCGGAAGCGGTGCCGGACCATCGCGAAGGCCATCAGGGTGCCCAGCAGGGTCGCGCCCAGGGTCGCCAGCAGGCCGATCTGCAGGCTGGTGACCAGCGACTCGCACAGCTGGAAGGGCCCGCAGACGTCGGTCCAGTTGGCGAGGGTGAACCCGTCGAAGCTGTAGCTGTTGCGGCTGGCCGGGTCGTTGAAGGACATCAGCATCACCACGAGCACCGGCACCGTCATGTAGACCAGCACCAGCAGGCCCAGGACCAGGACCAGGTGGTCGGCCAGCCACCGGCCGGGGCCACGTCCGGCCCGCCGCGCGGTCGCGGTCGCGGCGCTCACACCAGGTCCTCGGTGCCCGAGCGGCGCACGTAGACGAAGACCAGCACCACGATGGCGGCCATCAAGGTGACCGACAGCGCGGAGGCCGTCGGGTAGTCGCCGGCGGCGAAGAGGTCCTGGATCTCGTTGCCGACCATGCGGGTCTGCGGATTGCCCAGCAGCTCGGAGTTGATGTAGTCGCCGGCCGAGGGGATGAAGGTCAGCAGGGTGCCGGCGACCAGCCCGGGCATCGCCAGCGGCAGGGTCACGGTGCGGAAGGCGGTGAACGGCGAGGAGTAGAGGTCGGCGGCGGCCTCGAGGAACCGGTGGTCGATCTTCTCCAGCGAGGCGTAGAGCGGCAGCACCATGAACGGCAGGAAGTTGTAGGTCAGCCCGGTCACGACCGCGAACGGCGTGGCGAGCAGGTGCCCGTCCTCCCCCAGCACCCGGATCGTCCGCAGGAAGGAGACCAGGGCCTCGTTGTCGCCGAGGATGTACTGCCACGACAGGGTGCGCACCAGGAAGCTGGTGAAGAACGGCGCGATGACGGCGACCAGCATCAGGTTCTTCCACCGCCCCGCCTTGAAGGCGATGGCGTACGCGAGCGGGAACCCGAGCACGACGCAGGCCAGCGTCGCGGCGCCGGCGTACAGGAAGCTGCGCACCAGCTGGGGCGAGTAGTCCTGGATGGAGTCGGCGTAGTTCTGCACGTGACCGGTCATCCGGTAGCCCAGCTGGAGCGACCCGCTCGGGTCATAGAGGCTGGTCGCGACCAGCGTCGCGGTGGGCACCACGAAGAACAGCGCCAGCCACACGCCGCCGGGCAGCAGCAGCAGGTAGCCGCTCAGACCGCCGCGACGCCCGCCGGGCGCGGGCGGCGTCCCGGTCGGCTCGGCGGTGCGCAACGGGCCGGCCACGCTCACCGGTCCTCGGGCTCGACGCCGGCGGCGGCGTCCTGGGAGGCGTCGAGGCAGAAGGTGTGCGCCGGCGACCAGTGCAGGTCGACCGCGGCGCCGGTGCGCAGCCGCTCGTGGTGCCCGGAGTTCTGGGAGAAGGCCGTGAGCTCCTGGCCCCACGGCATCCGCACGAGGTACTGGGTGCTGACCCCGACGAAGCTGACGTCGCTGACCACCCCGCCGCGCAGGCAGTTGCCCGCGGGCTCGGACGGTGCGCCTCCGGCCGGTGCCAGCACCACCTTCTCGGGCCGTACGCCGACCCAGACGTCGCCCTGCGCCACCACGGCGCGGGCACGGTCGGCGTGCACCGTGGTGCCGTGCACGTCGAGCACGAGGTCCCCCTCGCCCGCGCCGTCGCGGACCCGGCCCGCGACCAGGTTGGACTGGCCCAGGAAGTTGGCGACGAACGTGGTCGCCGGGCACTCGTAGAGAACCTCCGGCGGACCCATCTGCTCGATGCGCCCCGCGTTCATCACCGCGACGGTGTCGGCCATCGTCATGGCCTCCTCCTGGTCGTGGGTCACGTGCACGAAAGTCAGCCCGACCTCGGTCTGGATCCGCTTGAGCTCGATCTGCATCTGCCGGCGCAGCTTGAGGTCGAGCGCACCGAGGGGCTCGTCGAGCAGCAGCACCCGGGGCTGGTTGATCAGGGCCCGCGCCAGCGCCACGCGCTGCTGCTGACCGCCGGACAGCTGGGCGGGGCGGCGGTCGGCCAGACCCGTGAGCTCGACCAGGTCGAGCATCCGCTCGACGTCCTCGGCGACCCGCTTGCGCCCGCGCCGCCGCAGCCCGAAGGCGACGTTGGCGGCGATGGTGAGGTGCGGGAAGAGCGCATAGCTCTGGAAGACGGTGTTGACCGGGCGCTTGTAGGGCTTGAGGTGGGTGATGTCGTCGTCGCCCAGCGTGATCGTGCCGCCGGTCGGCTCCTCGAGACCGGCCACCATCCGCAGCGTGGTGGTCTTGCCGCAGCCCGACGGGCCCAGCAGGGCGAAGAAGGAGCCCTGGGGCACCGTCAGGTCGAGGTCGTCGACGGCGGTGAACGACGCGAAGCGCTTGGTCAGGCCGCTCAGCACCAGGTCGGCGCCCGCCCCCTGCGCACCGCTCTCCTGGCTCACCGTGCCTCCGCTCGGGACGCTCGTCCGGGTCGCCATCAGGCCCCGATCACCCGGGCGAAGTCCTTGTCGTACTGCTGGCGCGTGGACTCGTCGAGCTCCATGAACCCGTAGGCGTTGGCCAGGAAGTCCTCGTCGGGGAAGATCAGGGGGTTGTCGACGAGCGAGGCGTCGACCTGCTCCATCGCCTCCTGGGCCCCCTCGACGGGGCAGATGTAGTTGACCCAGGCGGCCAGCTGGGCGGCGATCTCGGGCTGGTAGTAGAAGTCCATCAGCGCCTCGGCGTTGGCCTTGTGCTCGGCCTTGTTGGGCACCAGCATGTTGTCGGACCACAGGGAGAGCCCCTCCTCGGGGACCACCCACTTGATGTCGGGGTTGTCGTACTGCATGGCGATGACGTCGCCCGACCACGCCTCGCAGGCCACCACGTTGCCGGCGTTGAGGTCGCGGATGTAGTCGTTGCCGGTGAACCGCCGGATCTGCCCGGACCCGACGTACCCCTCGAGGCGACCGAGCGCGCCCGACCACTGCTCCTCGGTGAAGTCCTCGGGGTCGGCGCCCTCGAGGAGCAGCATGAAGAGCATCGTGTCGCCCATCTCGGAGAGCAGGCTGACCTTGCCCTTGAGGTCGCTGCGGGTCATCAGCTCCTCGAAGCTGCCCACCTCGCCGGTGTACTTGGCGTTGTAGGCGATGCCGGTCAGCCCGCTCTGCCACGGCACGCTGTAGCTGCGGTCGGGGTCCCAGGTGGGCGAGCGCAGGTCGGACTTCAGGTTGGCCTGCACGTTGGGCATGGCGCCCATGTCGAGCTCCTGCACCCAGCCCAGCGAGACCATCCTGGCGGCCATCCAGTCGGTGAGCACGATGATGTCGCGCCCGATCGGCTCGCACCCGCCGAGCTGGTCCTTGACCTTGCCGAAGAACTCGGTGTTGTCGTTGACGTCGGTGTTGTAGGTGACCGAGATGCCGCTGGTGGTCTGGAACTCCTCGAGCGTGGGCATCTTCTTGCCCTTGCGGTCGATGTACTCGGGCCAGTTGGAGAAGACCAGCGCCTTCTCGGTGTCCGAGAGGTCCTCGGAGGTGCAGGACTCGGCGGTCTGCACCTGGGACTCCGTGCCACAGGCGGTCAGCAGCCCGGGCACCCCCACCGCGAGCGCGGAGACCGAGGCGCCGCGCAGGAAGGAGCGGCGTCCGAGACCGCGCACGCCCGCGGCACGGGAGGCGCGGAGGAGCTCGTCGAGGCGGTCAGGATGGACGGTCATCTGGTACCTCCAAGGTGGGGCTGAACTCGGATCGTGTCACCGTCGACACCCTCAGGACAAGGGAAACGGTTGATCTGAAACAAGTCTGCAACGAAATCCATCGTCAATGGCGACAGCCTGCACCGTTCCGTCACCCCGTCCCCGCGATAGGTTGCTCCCATGAGCCCCCGCAGCGAGCGCGCCACCACTCCCCTCGACGACGTCTCGAAGGCGATCATCGAGCAGCTCCAGCAGGACGGCCGCCGCTCGTACGCCGCCATCGGCAAGGTGGTGGGGCTCTCCGAGGCCGCCGTGCGCCAGCGGGTGCAGCGCCTGGTCGAGGGCGGGGTGATGCAGGTCGTGGCGGTCACCGACCCCCTCGAGCTGGGCTTCGCCCGGCAGGCGATGGTGGGGGTGCGGGTCAGCGGGCCGCTCGAGCCGGTGGCCGACGCGCTGGCCGAGATCGCGGAGGTCGACTACGTCGTCATCACCGCCGGCTCCTACGACCTGCTGGCCGAGGTGGTCGCCGAGAGCGACGAGGGCCTGCTCGAGCTGATCTCCCAGCGCATCCGCACGATCGAGGGCGTGGTGGGCACCGAGACCTTCATGTACCTGCGGCTGCGCAAGCAGACCTACTCGTGGGGTGTGCGCTGAACCCGGCCGGCTCCCCCACCGAGGACTACCGCGCGCTCTCGCTGTGGCACGCCACCGCCGGCGAGGACTGGACCCCGCGCGCCCCGCTGGCCGGTGACCTCGACGTCGACGTCGCAGTGGTGGGCGCCGGCCTGACCGGGCTCTGGACCGCGCACTACCTCGCCGAGGCCGACCCCGCCCTGCGGATCGCGGTCCTCGAGGCCGAGGTCGCCGGGTACGGCGCGTCGGGACGCAACGGCGGCTGGTGCTCGGCGCTCTTCCCCGCCTCCTCCGAGACCCTCGCGGCCCTGCCCCGCGCCGACGGCCACCCGCACGGGCGCGCCGGCGCCCTGGCCCAGCACGCCGCGATGCGCGGCAGCGTCGCCGAGGTCGCCCGGGCCGCGGCCGCCGAGGGCATCGACGCCCAGCTCGCCCGGGGCGGCACCATCGACCTGGCGCGCAGCCCCGCCCAGCTGGTCCGCGCCCGCGCGGAGGTCGCGCACGCCCGGGCCTGGGGCGGGGCGAGGACGACCTGCGGCTGCTCGACCGGGCCGGGGCCGAGGAGCACGTGCGGGCCGAAGGCACCCTCGGGGCGACGTACACGCCCGACTGCGCGGCGCTGCACCCGGCGCGGCTGGTGCGCGGGCTGGCGCGGGCGGTCGAGCGGCGCGGGGTGCGGGTCCTCGAGCAGACCCCCGTCACCGCGGTCACGCCCGGGCGCTGCGAGACCCCGCGGGGCGTGGTGCGCGCCGGGGTGGTCGTACGGGCCACCGAGGGCTGGACCGCGCACCTGCCGGGGCACGAGCGCGACGTCGTGCCGGTCTACTCGCTGGTGATCGCCACCGAGCCGCTGCCCGAGGAGGTGTGGGCGGAGATCGGTCTGGCCCGGCGCGAGACGTTCACCGACCACCGCCACCTCATCGTCTACGGCCAGCGCACCGCCGACGGGCGGCTGGTCTTCGGCGGGCGGGGTGCCCCGTACCACCTCGGGTCGGCGATCCGGCCCGACCACGACCGCGACCCGCGCGTCCACGCCCGGCTGCTGGCCACGCTGCGCGAGATGTTCCCGGTGCTGGCCCGGGGGCGAGGGGTGCGGGTCACCCACGCCTGGGGCGGGGCGCTGGGCATCCCGCGCGACTGGTGCGCCTCGGTGGGTCTCGACCGCGACACCGGGCTGGCCTGGGCCGGCGGGTACGTCGGCGACGGGGTCGCCACCACCAACCTCGCCGGGCGCACGCTGCGCGACCTCGTGCTCGGCCGCGACACCGACCTGACCGCGCTGCCCTGGGTCGGCCACCGCTCCCCGCGCTGGGAGCCCGAGCCGCTGCGCTGGCTGGGCATCAACGCCGGGCTGCGTGCCACGACCGCCGCCGACGTCGAGGAGCGGTGGACCGGCCGACCCTCCCTGCTGGCGCGCGCCGTCGCGCCGCTGCTGGGCTGACCCGCTGCCCGGGGCAGGATGGAGCCATGAGGAAGCTCGCCCTGGTCCGCCGTCCCGGTCCCCGACTGGCCGACGGCATCGTGACCCACATCGACCGCTCCCCCGTCGACCTCGACCTGGCGCTGCGCCAGTGGGAGGGGTACGTCGCCGCGCTGCACGACGAGGGCTGGGAGACCGTCGAGGTCGACCCGGCCGACGACTGCCCCGACGCGGTCTTCGTCGAGGACACCGTCGTCGTCTACGACGACCTGGCCGTGGTCGCCCGACCCGGTGCCGACGAGCGCAAGCCCGAGACAGCCGCGACCGAGGACGCGCTGCGCCGCCTCGGCTACCGGCTCGCGCGCATCGAGGCGCCCGACACCCTCGACGGCGGCGACGTGCTCAAGCACGACGGCACCGTGTGGGTCGGTCTCGGCGGGCGCACCACCCCCGGTGCCGTCGAGCAGCTGCGGGCCCTGCTGGCGCCGCTGGGCGCTCGCGTGGTCGGCGTACCGCTGGCGAAGGTGCTGCACCTGAAGTCGGCCGTCACCGCGCTGCCCGACGGCACCGTGGTGGGCTGGGACCCGGTCGTCGACGACGCCTCGGTCTGGGAGTCCTACCTGCCGGTGCCGGAGGAGCCCGGCGCGCACGTCGTGCTGCTCGACGAGTCGACGGTGCTGATGTCGACCAGCGCACCGCGCACCCGGGCGCTCCTCGAGGAGCGCGGGCTGCGGGTCGTGGCGGTCGACATGAGCGAGTACGAGAAGCTCGAGGGCTGCGTGACCTGCCTGTCGGTGCGGCTGCGCGGGGCGCCGACGGCCTGACCCGCCCGCCGCCGGCAGGTGGTCGCGCCGGCCGAAAACCCGTTGCACCGCGTCCGGCCGGGCCCCACCCTGGTGCCTGAGCAGCACGACGTCCGAGCCGTGCCCGTCGAGAGGAGCGTGACATGTCCACGACTGTCCCTGGCCTGCCCGCAGACCACCCCCTCTTCTCCCGATGGAGCACCCACCGTGACGTACGACGTCTCGCAGCACCCGCAGCACCCGCAGCAGCCGCAGCACCGCACCACCCCTGACACCCCGACCGTCGCCGAGGCCTTCGGCTTCGACTTCCGTCCCCTCGACGACCTCCACGACGACCAGCGCTGGTCGACCTGGCTCGAGGTCGAGCCGCTCTCGCGCGGGCCGGAGCCCCGGCCCGACTGGGTCGTGACCAGCCAGGCGGCCGTCGACACCGAGCTCGGCGTCCTCAAGACCGGCAAGGAGGCCGACGCGTTCCTGCTCGAGCGCGCCGTCCCCGACACCGACCCGTCCTTCGTGCCGGGCACCCCCGGGCTGTCGGTGGTGATGGTCGCCAAGCGCTACCGCGGCGAGGAGCACCGCTCGTTCCACCGCTCCGGCGCGTACACCGAGGGCCGGCGGGTCCGGAACACCCGCGACGCCCGGGCCATGGCCAAGAAGACCGCACACGGCCGCGCGGTCGCCGCGGGCCAGTGGGCCTGGGCCGAGTTCCAGGCGCTGAGCCGGCTCTGGACCCTCGGCGCGCGAGGGGGCCTGGCGGTCCCCTACCCCGTGCAGGTCGACGGCACCGAGCTGCTGATGGAGTGGATCACCGTCGAGGGCGAGCACGGCCCCGAGACCGCGCCACGCCTGGCCCAGACCCGGCCCGGGCCGCGGTTGCTGGCGTCGTACTGGGAGCAGGTGCGCGAGGCGATGGCGCTGATGGTGCAGGAGGGCATGGTGCACGGCGACCTGTCGCCGTACAACGTGCTCGCCGCGGGCGAGCGGCTGGTCGTCATCGACCTGCCCCAGGTCGTCGACCTGGTCGGCAACGTCAACGGGATGGACTTCCTGCTGCGCGACTGCCGCAACATGGCCACCTGGTTCCGCGCGCGTGGTCTCGACGTCGACGAGCACGACCTCTTCGGCGACCTGGTCGCGCACGCGTTCTGAGCCGACGCCGGCCACCTCACCCGCGCGCAGTCGGTAGGTTCGGCCCCGTGAGACACACACGGGGCCGGACCGTCGACATCACCACCCTCGACGAGCTCGACCACCGGCTGCGCGCCGGCGCGCGCACCCTCTCGGGCTGGCGGGTGCGCTCGGTCGACCTCACCGAACGGGGCGCCGAGCTCGGCCGCTGCCGGCTCGCGGGCGCCACGTTCCTGGGCTGCCGCTTCGCCGAGGGCGACGCCGCGAGGGTCGAGGCCTCCGGGGCGCTGGTCCTCCCGCAGATCCCCGACGTGCCGGTCGACGTCTACCGCCACGAGCTCTACGAGGCCCGCGAGCTCTTCGACACGCTGCGCTGGAGCGAGTCGGTCGACGGTCGGGCCTACGCGTGGTCCAAGCCCGGCGCGATCGACGACGCCGAGGTCTCCACCGAGGTGCCGCTGGCCCGCACCCTCCACGACCACGCCATCGACCTGGCGCTCGACCGCTGGCGCGAGGGCCGGCGCGTCGTCGGCGTGATGGGCGGGCACGCCGCCTCCCGGGGCACCTCGCTCTTCACCGACGCGGCCCGCCTGGGCCACCGCCTCGGCGGGGCCGGGCTGACGGTGGCCACCGGCGGCGGGCCCGGGGCGATGGAGGCGGCCAACCTCGGGGCACGGCTCTCCTCGCGCGACGACGCGGTGCTCGGCGAGGCCCTGCGGATGCTGGCCGCGGTGCCGTCGTACCGGCCCTCGGTCGACGCCTGGGTGCTCTCGGCGTTCGACACCCTCACCGCGCTCGACCCTCCCGAGGCCGACGGCGGACCGGTCGCCAACCTCGGCATCCCGACGTGGCACTACGGCCACGAGCCGCCCAACGTCTTCGCGACCGCGATCGCGAAGTACTTCCGCAACGCCACCCGCGAGGCGATCCTGCTCGAGGTCTGCGACGCCGGCATCGTCTTCCTGCCCGGCGCCGGCGGGACGGTGCAGGAGGTGTTCCAGGACGCCTGCGAGAACTACTACGCCGACGAGGCGTCGGTGGCGCCGATGGTGCTCGTCGGGCGTCGGCACTGGACCGAGGAGCTGCCGGCCTGGCCGCTGCTGCAGGCGCTGGCGTCGGGGCGAGCCATGGAGCCGCACGTGCACCTCGTCGACACCGTCGAGGAGGCGCTCGAGGTCGTGACCAGCTCCCGGTAGGTCTCGACCAGGGCCTCGTCGAGCGCGCGCCACGAGCGGTGCCGCACGCTGCGCCGGGCCTCCAGCGCCGTACGCCGCAGCGCGAGGTCGTCGTGCACCAGTCGGGCCACGCAGGCCTCGAGGTCGGCGGCGTCACCGGGCTCGAAGAGCAGGCCTGCGGTGCCCTCGTCGACGAGGTCCTCGGCGACGCCGTTGCGGGGCGCCACCACCGGGACGCCCGAGGCCAGCGCCTCGAGACCCGCCCGGGTCAGCCGCCCGCAGGTCTCGCGGCGGGCGGTGTGCACCAGCAGGTCGAGCGAGGCGTACGCCGTCGCCAGGGCCTCGCCGCGCAGGTCGCCGAGGAAGTGCGCGCGCGGCAGCAACCGCCGCAGCCGCGTCTCGTCGGGGCCGCTGCCCACCAGCACCAGCCGGTAGCGGTCGTCGGCGTCGAGGCCGGTCAGCAGGTCGACCTCCTCGTCCCGCTCCAGCGGCCCGACGTGGCCGAGGAGGCGTCGGCCGTCGGCCGCCAGCGCGGCGCGCCACGGCTCGCTGCGGCGGCTGGGGTGGAAGGCGGTCAGGTCGACCCCGCAGGGCCACAGCGACGACCGCTCGACCCCGTGGGCCTGCAGGTCGCGCAGCACCGCGGTCGATCCCGCCAGCACCCGGTCGGCCGCCTCGAGCACGCGCGGAGGAGGCGGGCCGCCCTCCCCCGTGGGGCCCACGTCGAGCACGACCGGCACGCCCAGCCGGGCTGCCACGAGGACCGCCCGCCGGCCCAGCCGCCCGGGCCCGGCCACGTGCAGCACGTCCGGGCCGAAGCGCCGCAGCGTGCTGCGCAGCCGCGACCCCGCGGGCCAGGAGCCGACGCGGCGCACCGGGAAGCCGGCGTACGTCGCGGGGCCGTCGTGGGTGACCAGGCGTGCGTCGTGCCCCTCAGCCGCCAGGTGCGCCAGCAGCCGGGGCACCGTCGCGTCCCCCGTGCCCGGCTCGAAGGTCTCGCTGACCACCAGCACGCGCAACCGGTCGCGCATCGGCTCGGGCTGGCTCATGGGCCCACGGTGCGCCCCACGGGCCAGCGGCCGGCGAGCGCCCGGGGCGCGCCGGTGGACGATCCGGTGAACACCGCACCAACGACCCGGCCGCCCGACGCGAGGTTCGCGCCGGGTCGGCGCGAGATCTGCGCCGGGTCGGCGCGAGATCTGCGCCAGGTCAGCGCGGGGTGCTCAGACGTCGGTGGCGGCCAGCTGGCCGCAGGCGCCGTCGATCTCCGAGCCGCGGGTGTCGCGCACGGTGGTGGGGATGCCCTTGGCCTCGAGCCGGCGCACGAACTCGCGCTCGTCGGCGGGGTCGGAGGCGGTCCACTTGCTGCCCGGGGTCGGGTTGAGGGGGATCAGGTTGACGTGCACCCAGCCCCAGTCGCCGTAGCCGCGCAGCACGTCGGCGAGCAGGTCGGCGCGCCAGGCCTGGTCGTTGATGCCACGCATCATGGCGTACTCGATGGAGACCCGGCGCTTGGTGACGCGGGCGTAGTCCCAGGCCGCCTCGACGGTCTCGGCGACCGAGGAGCGGGTGTTGATCGGCACCAGCTCGTTGCGCAGCTCGTCGTCGGGGGCGTGCAGGCTCAGCGCGAGCGTGACCGGGATGCCCTCCTCGGTGAGCTGGCGGATGCGCGGGACGAGCCCGACCGTGGAGACCGTGATGCCGCGCGCCGACATGCCGAGGCCGTCGGGGGCCGGGTCGGTGAGGCGGCGCACCGCGCCGATGACGGCCTTGTAGTTGGCCAGCGGCTCGCCCATGCCCATGAAGACGACGTTGTTGACGCGCCCGCGCCCGCCGGGCACCTCGTCGCGGTCCAGGGAGCGGGCGCCGGCGACGACCTGCTCGACGATCTCGGCGGTGCTCATGTTGCGCTGCAGGCCACCCTGGCCCGTGGCGCAGAACGGGCAGGCCATGCCGCAGCCGGCCTGGCTCGAGACGCACATGGTGGTGCGGCCGGGGTAGCGCATCAGCACCGACTCGACCAGGGCGCCGTCGAAGAGCTTCCACAGCGTCTTGCGGGTGGTGCCCTTGTCGGCCTCGAGGGTGCGCAGCGGCGTCATCAGGTGCGGCAGCAGGGTGCTGACCAGCTCGGCGCGCTGACCGGCGGGCAGGTCGGTCATCTGCTCGGGGTCGTCGACCAGGCGGCTGAAGTAGTGCGTCGAGAGCTGCTTGGCCCGGAAGCCCGGCAGGCCGTTGTCGGCCAGCAGCTGCTTGCGCTCGGCCGGCGTCAGGTCGGCCAGGTGGCGCGGCGGCTTCTTGCGCCCGCGCGGCTCCTCGAAGACCAGCGGGAGCGCGGTCGTGCCCTCGGCGGGCTCGGGGGCGCGCGGCGGGACGGCGGCGGAGGCGGGCACGGGGGCAGCGGTGTCATCGGGCATAGCACGCCCAGTCTCCCACCCGGCTCCCCGCCCGGGCGAACTCCCGGGCGAGCTCCCGTGCGGGACCCGGCCCACTCAGCTCAGCGGCACCACGTCGGGCGCCCCGAGGCGAGCCGCGTCGGCGGTCTCGTCGTCGGGCTGCTGCTGGCTCTCGCGCTCGGCCGCGACCCGGGCCCGGTAGTGCTCGATCTCGAGGTCGACCTGCTCCTTGCTCCAGCCCAGCGGGTCGCTGACCAGCGCGGCGACCTCCTCGACCACCCCCAGCCCGCGGTCGAAGGTCTCGATCGAGATCCGGGTGCGCCGCGTCAGCACGTCGTCGAGGTGGCGCGCGCCCTCGTGGGTCGCGGCGTAGACGACCTCGACGCGCAGGTAGTCCGAGGCACCGGCCAGCGGCTCGCCGAGCGAGGCGTCGTCGGCCACCATCGCGAGCAGCTCGTGCACCAGCGAGCCGTAGCGCTGGAGCAGGTGCTCGATGCGCACCACGTGCAGCCCCGAGCGCTCCGCGAGCTGGTGGCGGGTGTTCCACAGGGCCTGGTAGCCCTCGGCGCCCAGCAGCGGGACCTGCTCGGTCACCGATGCGGGGACCGCACGCTCCTCGTGGCGCAGCATCCCGAAGACCGCCTCGTCGATGACGTCCTTGGCCATCACCCGGTACGTCGTGTACTTGCCGCCGGCGATCACCACCAGGCCCGGCGCGGGGTGGCCCACCGCGTGCTCGCGGGAGAGCTTGGAGGTGGCCTCCGACTCCCCCTCCAGCAGCGGGCGCAGACCGGCGTAGACGCCCTCGACGTCGTCGCGGGTCAGCGGGGTCTCCAGCACCGCGTTCACGTGGTCGAGCAGGTAGTCGATGTCGGCCTCGCTGGCCGCGGGGTGCGCCTTGTCGAGCTCCCAGTCGGTGTCGGTGGTGCCGATGATCCAGTGCCGACCCCACGGGATGACGAAGAGCACCGACTTCTCGGTGCGCAGGATCAGCCCGGTCTCGGAGCGGATGCGGTCCTTGGGCACCACGAGGTGCACGCCCTTGCTCGCCCGCACCCGGAACGCGCCGCGCTGACCGCCCAGCGACTGGGTCTCGTCGGTCCACACGCCGGTGGCGTTGACGACCTGCTTGGCGCGCACCGTGACCTGCTCACCGCTCTCGAGGTCGTGGACCACGGCGCCGGTGACCCGCTCGCCCTCGCGCAGCAGCTCCACCACCCGCGCCCGGGAGGCCACCTTGGCGCCGTAGGCCGCCGCCGTGCGGGCCAGGAACATGGTGTGCCGGGCGTCGTCGACCTGGGCGTCGTAGTAGTGCAGCGCGCCGACCAGGGCGTCCTTGCGCAGCGCCGGCACCAGCTTGCGCGCGCCGCGGCGGGTCAGGTGCTTGTGCAGCGGCAGCCCCGAGCGGCCCGAGATCCGCGACAGGGCGTCGTACAGCGCGACGCCGGAGCCGGCGTAGAGACGCTCCCACCCGCGGTGCTGCAGCGGGTAGAGGAAGCCGACCGGGCGGATCAGGTGGGGCGCAAGGGTCTGCATCAGCAGACCGCGCTCCTTGAGCGCCTCGGCGACCAGGGCGAAGTCGAGCATCTCGAGGTAGCGCAGGCCGCCGTGGATGAGCTTGCTGGAGCGGCTCGAGGTGCCGGAGGCGAAGTCGCGCGCCTCCACGAGCCCGACCTTGAGGCCCCGGGTGGCCGCGTCGAGCGCGGCGCCGGTGCCGACCACCCCTCCCCCGACGACGAGCACGTCGAGCTGCTCGTCGGCCATCTCCTGCAGGGACGAGGCGCGGAACTGCGGCGACAGGGCGACGGGTCTCATGGTCCTACTCTCCCGGGCGGGGCAAGGGGGGCGGCAGCGGCATCAGTCGACGTCGACCCAGTCGAGGGTGCGCTGCACCGCCTTGGTCCACTGCGCGTGGCCCTCGGCGCGCTGCTCGTCGCTCCACTGCGGCGACCACCGCCTGCCCTCGTTCCACTTCTTGCGCAGCTCCTCGGTGCCCGACCAGAAGCCGACCGCGAGCCCCGCGGCGTACGCCGCCCCCAGGCAGGTGGTCTCGGCCAGCACCGGCCGGCTCACCTCGACGCCGAGGGTGTCGGCCTGGATCTGCATGCACAGCTCGTTGGCGGTCACGCCGCCGTCGACCTTGAGCACCTCGAGCTTCACCCCGGAGTCCTGCTCCATGGCCGCGGCGACGTCGCAGCTCTGGTAGGCGATCGCCTCGAGGGTGGCCCGGGCGACGTGGGCGTTGGTGTTGTAGCGCGAGAGCCCGACGATCGCGCCGCGGGCGTCGGAGCGCCAGTGCGGGGCGAAGAGCCCCGAGAAGGCGGGCACGAAGTAGACGCCGCCGTTGTCGTCGACCTGGCGGGCCAGCGACTCGCTCTGCGAGGCGCCCGAGATGATGCCGAGCTGGTCGCGCAGCCACTGCACCGCCGAGCCGGTCACCGCGATCGAGCCCTCGAGGGCGTAGACCGGCTCCTCCTTGCCGAAGCGGTAGCACACGGTGGTCAGCAGCCCGTGCTGGGAGCGGATCAGCTCGGTGCCGGTGTTGAGGAGCATGAAGTTGCCGGTGCCGTAGGTGTTCTTGGCCTCCCCCGGCTCGAAGCAGACCTGGCCCACGGTGGCGGCCTGCTGGTCGCCGAGGATGCCGGTCAGCGGCACCTCGCCGCCGAAGGGGCCGTCCTTGCGGGTCGTGCCGTAGCCGTCGGGCTCGCTGGAGGAGCGGATCTCGGGGAGCATCGCGCGGGGGATGTCGAAGAGACCGATCAGCTCGTCGTCCCACTCGCAGGTCTCGAGGTCCATCAGCATGGTGCGGCTGGCGTTGGTGACGTCGGTGACGTGCACGCCGCCGTCGGTGCCGCCGGTGAGGTTCCAGATCAGCCAGGAGTCGGTGGTGCCGAAGATCGCCTCGCCCTGCTCGGCGGCCTCGCGCACCCCGTCGACGTTCTCGAGGATCCACTGGATCTTGCCGCCGGCGAAGTAGGTGGCCGGCGGCAGCCCGGCGCGGTGCCGGATCAGGTCGCCGTGGCCGTCGCGCTCGAGCTTGGAGGCGATCTTGTCGGTGCGGGTGTCCTGCCACACGATCGCGTTGTAGTAGGGCCGCCCCGTCGACCTGTTCCACACCACGGTGGTCTCGCGCTGGTTGGTGATCCCGACCGCGCAGAGGTCGGAGGCGTCGAGGCCGGCCTTGCCCATCGCCTTCTGGATCACCGACCGGGTGCGCTCCCAGATCTCGACGGGGTCGTGCTCGACCCAGCCGGCCTTCGGCATCACCTGCTCGTGCTCGAGCTGGTGGCGCGCGACCTCCTCGCCGTCGTGGTCGAAGATCATGAAGCGGGTGCTGGTGGTCCCCTGGTCGACGGCGCCGACGTAGCGGGCACTGGTCTCGGTCACGGGGTCTCTCCTCGGTGGATCGGTGGTGCGGCGGTCAGGGTGCGGCGGTCAGGGTGGGGCGCCCAGGGGGCCGGGTCAGCGGGCGGCCGGCTCGGGGACGGGCTCGGGCAGCGGCTCGCCGACGGCGTCGGGGCCCTCGACGCTGCCGGGGGCCTCCTCGGCGACCTCCTCGTCGGGGTCGGTGAGGTGGTCCTCGACGAGGTACTTGAACAGCGCGCCGCCGACCAGCCCACCGAGCAGCGGCGCGACGATCGGCAGCCAGAAGTAGAGGTAGCCGTTCTGGTCGCGCAGCGCGCCGTCGTAGCCGGTCAGCAGTGAGGCGATGCGCGGGCCGAAGTCGCGCGCGGGGTTGATCGCGTAGCCGGCGTTGGCGCCCCAGGCCATGCCGATGGCGACCACCACCAGGCCGATCACGAACGGCCCCAGGTTCGCCATCGGCGGGTTGTTCCACGCCGAGGTCAGGGCGAAGATCAAGAACACCAGGATCGCGGTGCCGACGACCTGGTCGACGAAGGCGCTGGAGATGCTCACGTCGGCCACCCCGTTGCCGGGCAGCGTCGAGAAGATGCCCTGGGTCGCGATCGTGTGCTCGGGGTCGACGGCCGCGATCAGGTCGGCGTACGACGCCCGCACGATCAGCGCCGCCACGAAGGCACCGAGGGTCTGGGCCAGGGTGTAGGGCAGCACCTTGCGCCACGAGAAGCCCTTGAAGACGGCCAGCGCCAGGGTGACCGCGGGGTTGAGGTGGGCGCCGGAGAGCCGGGCGGCCACGTAGACGCCCAGCGTCACGCCGAGCCCCCACGCCCACGCGATCGAGTCGTGGTCGCCGAGCGCCCCGTCCTGGCTGGTGGCGACCTGGGCGACGACGCCCACGCCGAAGAGGATGAGGATCATCGTGCCGGCGAACTCCGCGCACATCTCCCCGACGATGGCCGGTCTCCTGCTGCGTGACATCGTGACCTCCGAGTAGGGCGATGTGGTGGACGTGTGGTGGTCGTCACATCCCTCTACCCAGCGCTACGGAGACCCACACCTGCGATCTCGCAGCGGGCCGCGGGGCCTCAGGCCCGGCTGACCAGCACCCAGACCACCAGCGCGGCGACCCCGAGCACCACCACGGCGGTGGAGACCACGCCGAAGAGCATGTAGCGCCCGAAGCGGCGCGTGTGGGGGGCCACGACCAGCCCCAGCGGCACCGCCAGCGCGACCAGCACGAAGGGGAACAGGTCGGTGGCGGTCTCGTCGTCGGTGACCGCGTTGAGCACCGCGGCGTACACCGAGGGCACCAGCAGCACGAACAGCAGGCCGCTGAAGAACCCGGACAGCGGCGTGAAGACCGGGTGGTCGCGGTGCCACCAGCTCGGGCGGCCCGCCGTCGCACCCGCCGCGGTGTCGGTGTCGGAGGCGGTGTCGGGTCCGGTGTCCTGCGGGGTGGTCGGCGCCACGGCGTCGTCGTCGGTGGTCACCATGGCCTCAGTCTCCCACCCGGTCGTCGTCGCCGCGCTCAGGCGCGTCGGGGACCACGACCACGTCGGGGAAGCCCAGCGCGCGCCAGCGCCGGAGGTCCGGCTCGGCACCGGCCAGCGCCGCGGCCGCGAGGGTCCAGGCCGTGCCGTGGCCGACCAGCACGACCTCCTCGCCGCGGTGCACGTCGACGATCCGGGCCACGGCCGCCGCCACCCGCGCCCGGCAGCGCGCCAGCGGCTCCCACCCCTCGTACGCCGCCAGCTCGGGCTCGGCGAAGGCGCGGGCGACGACGGTCTCGAAGTCCTCGACCCACGCCGCGCCGCGCTCGTGCTCGCGCAGGTCGTCGACGACCCCGACCTCGCCCTCGGTGAGGAGCTGGGCGGTGGCGACCGCCTTGGGCTCGGGCGAGCAGAACCACACGGCGCGCCGGGGCAGGCGGCCGGACTCGCGCAGCGCCCACACGTCGTCGAAGCCGGCCGGGTCGAGCTCCCAGCGCGCGGCGGGCACCCCCGGCTCGACCAGCGGACGACCGTGGCGGACCAGGTGCAGGCTCACGCCCGGAAGACCAGGTGGTGCAGCAGCAGCCAGACCGGTGCGATGGTGGCCAGCAGCGAGTCGAGGCGGTCCATCAGGCCGCCGTGGCCCGGGATCACCTGGCTCATGTCCTTGATGCCGAGGTCGCGCTTGACCACCGACTCGCACAGGTCACCCAGGGTGGCCATCACCGCGACGATCAGGCCCAGGAAGACCCCGACCCACCAGCGGCCGTCGAGCAGCCAGACCATGGCCACGACACCGGCGGCGACGCTGAAGACAACCGAGCCGACGAAGCCCTCCCACGACTTCTTCGGCGAGATCACCGGGGCCATCGGGTGCTTGCCGAAGAGCACGCCGAAGGTGTAGCCGCCGGTGTCGGAGAGCACCGTGACGGCGATGAAGACGATGATGCCGCGCACCCCGTCGTTCTCGAACCCGCCGCCGTAGAGCCCGCCCTCGCGCAGCAGCAGCGCGACGAAGGCCCCGAGGAACGGCACGTAGACCAGGGTGAACAGCGAGGCCGAGGCGTTCTGGACGTAGCCGTCGATGCCGCGGCGCAGCAGCCACAGCATGGTGACCAGCGCGGTCACCGCCGTGGCGGTGACCAGGGCGTCGGCGCCGAAGACGTAGGCGACCACGACCATCACCGCGCCGCCGAGCATCAGCGGCTCCTCGGGCAGGTCGATGCCCTTGGCGCTCAGCCCGCGGCCCAGCTCCCACACCGCCACCACGACCGCGGCCACCACGATCACCATGAACGCGGTCTTCCACAGCAGCAGCGAGGCCAGGATGGCCCCGATCAGCACGAAGGCCGAGGTGAAGGCGGCACGCAGGTCACGGCCGGCGCGACCGTGGTCCTTCGCAGGGGGCGCGCCGGCCGGGGTGCCCGGAGGCGTGGTGGGGTTCGTCATCGGCATCAGCAGCGAGGGAGGTCTCAGACCTCCAGCAGCTCGGCTTCCTTGTTCTTGAGCATCTCGTCGATGGCGTCGGTGTGCTTCTTGGTGGTCACGTCGAGCTTCTTCTCCGCGCCCGTGACGTCGTCCTTGCCGACCTCGCCGTCCTTCTCGAGCTTCTCGAGGCCCTGCTTGGCCGAGCGGCGCAGGTTGCGGACCGCGACCCGGCCGTCCTCGGCCTTGGTGCGCGCGACCTTGATGTACTCCTTGCGGCGCTCCTCGGTCAGCTCGGGGAAGTTGCAGCGGATGACCTTGCCGTCGTCGGCGGGGTTCACGCCGAGGTCGGAGTCGCGGATGGCCCGCTCGATGTCCTTCATGGCGCTCTGGTCGAAGGGCGCGATGAGGATGACGCGCGCCTCGGGGGCGGTGAAGGAGGCCAGCTGCTGCAGCGGCGTCGGGGAGCCGTAGTAGTCCACGACGATCTTGGAGAACATCGAGGGGTGGGCGCGCCCGGCGCGGATCGCCGCGAACTCCTCGCGGGTCGCCTCCACCGACTTGCTCATCTTGGTGTCGGCCTCGTTGAGGATGTCGTTGATCACGGCTGCTCCTGGGTTCGTCGCGTACGTCGGTCGGTGCGGGCTGGGTGCGGGCTCTGGGTGCGTCGCGCGGTCAGTCGGCGCTGACCAGCGTGCCGATCTTCTCACCCTTGAGCACGCGCGGGATGTTGCCCTCGGGCTCCATGCCGAAGACCACCATCGGCAGCTTGTTCTCGGCGCACAGGGTGAAGGCGGTCTGGTCGACCACCTCGAGGTTGCGCTGGATGGCGTCGGCGTAGGTGATGGTGTCGAACTTGGTGGCGTTCGGGTCCTTGCGCGGGTCGGCGTCGTACACGCCGTCGACGCCGCTCTTGGCGAAGAACACCGCGTCGCAGCGGCTCTCCAGCGCCCGCTGGACCGCCACGGTGTCGGTGGAGAAGAACGGCATGCCCATGCCGGCGCCGAAGATGACCACGCGGCCCTTCTCCATGTGCCGGATGGCGCGGCGCGGCACGTAGGGCTCGGCGACCTGGCCCATGGTGATGGCGGTCTGCACGCGGGTCTCGACGCCCATCTTCTCGAGGAAGTCCTGCAGGGCCAGGCAGTTCATGACGATGCCGAGCATGCCCATGTAGTCGGCACGCACGCGGTCCATGCCGCGCTGCTGCAGCTCGGCGCCGCGGAAGAAGTTGCCGCCGCCGGTCACGACGGCGATCTGCACGCCCGAGCGGGCGACCTCGGCCACGTCGAGGGCGATCTTCTGCACCACGTCGGGGTCGACGCCGACCTTGCCGCCGCCGAAGACCTCCCCGGAGAGCTTGAGGAGGACACGCTGGTACTGCTGGGTCATCGGGTTTCCCTTCGTGGGGGTGTGGGCACAGCACGAAGGCCGGCCCGTTGATCCATCTGGTGGGGGATCAAGCGGACCGGCCTCCTTGGCGTCAGGTGCAACCTAGCGGATCAGCGCCTCTCAGGCACCGACCTCGAAGCGGGCGAAGCGCTTGAGGGTGGTGCCGGCCTCCTTGAGGACCGCCTCCACGCTCTTCTTCGACTCCGTCACCGACGGCTGCTCGAGGAGGACGACCTCCTTGAAGAAGCCGTTGACCCGGCCCTCGGTGATCTTGGCGATCGCCTGCTCGGGCTTGCCCTCCTCGCGCGACTTCTGCTCGGCGATGGAGCGCTCCGACTCGACGACCTCGGCGGGGACCTCGTCGCGGCTCAGGTACTGCGGGCGCATCGCGGCGATCTGCATCGCGGCGCCGCGCGCGGCCTCGTCGGAGCCGTCGTACTCGACCAGGACGCCCACGGCGGGCGGCAGGTCGGCGGCACGCTTGTGCATGTAGGTCACGGTGGGGCCCTCGAAGTAGGCCACGCGACCGAGCTCGATCTTCTCGCCGATGGTGATGGCGAGCTGCTCGACGACCTCGCCGACGGTCTTGCCGTCGAGCTCGACGGCCTTGAGCGTCTCGGTGTCGCCGGCCTTGGCGGCGTCAGCGGCGGCGGCGATCTTCTCGGCGGCCGCGACGAAGTCGTCGTTCTTGGCCACGAAGTCGGTCTCGGAGCGCATCTCGACCAGCGCGCCACCGGAGGTGACGACCAGGCCCGAGGAGGCCTCGCGCTCGGCGCCGCGCTTCGCGGCCTTGGCCTCGCCCTTGACCCGCAGGATCTCGACGGCCTTGTCCAGGTCGCCGTCGGCCTCGGTCAGCGCCTTCTTGCAGTCCATCATGCCGGCGCCGGTCTGCTCGCGGAGCTTCTTGACGTCGGCCGCGGAGATGTTCGTCATTGACGTTCCGTCCCTCGAAGAGAAAGTGGTGGAGTAGCGGGAAGTTCCCCGGCGTGCCGCCGTCCGCGAGCCCCGGAGGGCTCGCGGACGGCGGTCAGCGCGGAGAGGTCAGGCCTTGGCCTCGTCCTTGGCGGCCTCGTCCGTGGCGGCCTCGTCCGAGGTGGCCTCGGGCGCGACGGGGGCCTCGGTCGCCTCGGCGGCGGCCTCGTCGGAGGCGGCAGCCTCGGTCGACGCGCCGGTGGCCTCGGAGGCCGCGGTGTCGTCGGCCTGGGTGGCGCTCTCGGCGGCCTTCTCGGCCTCGCCGGCCAGGAGCTCGCGCTCCCACTCGGCCAGGGGCTCGTCGGTGGTGCCGGAGCCGGCACCCTCGCTCTTGCCGCCACCGCGGGCGATGAGGCCCTCGGCGACCGCGTCGGCGATGACGCGGGTCAGCAGACCCACGGCGCGGATCGCGTCGTCGTTGCCCGGGATCGGGAAGTCGACCTCGTCGGGGTCGCAGTTGGTGTCCAGGATGCCGATGATCGGGATCCGGAGCTTGCGGGCCTCCTCGACGGCGAGGTGCTCCTTCTTGGTGTCGACGATCCACACGGCCGACGGGACGCGGCCCATCTCGCGGATGCCGCCCAGGGTGCGGTCGAGCTTGTCGCGCTCCCGCTTCATCTGCAGGAGCTCCTTCTTCGTGCGGCCCGAGCCGGCGACGTTGTCGAAGTCGACCTCGTCGAGCTCCTTGAGGCGGTTGATCCGCTGGTGCACGGTCTGGAAGTTGGTGAGCATGCCGCCCAGCCAGCGCTGGTTGACGTAGGGCATCCCGACGCGGGTCGCCTGCTCGGCGATCGCCTCCTGGGCCTGCTTCTTGGTGCCCACGAACATCACGGTGCCGCCCTTGGCGACGGTCTCCTTGATGAAGGCGTACGAGCGGTCGATGTAGCTCAGCGACTGCTGCAGGTCGATGATGTAGATGCCGTTGCGCTCGGTCATGATGAAGCGCTTCATCTTCGGGTTCCAGCGACGGGTCTGGTGTCCGAAGTGGACGCCGCTCTCGAGGAGCTGGCGCATGGTCACGACTGCCATGAAGTTCTCTTCTCCTGTGTGGAGCCCGCGCCCGTGGTGCCCGGCCTTGACACAGGCCGGACCGGTAGCGGTGCTCCGGTCGTTTTCAGTTCCTGCGGCCGACGGGTGCCGACCGCCCTGACGCTCGCGCGCGACCCGACCCGGCGAACCGGGACCACGGGTCACGCCCTCGGGTGCTCGGGGCCCGGAGTGGGCCTCGTCCGTGGTGTGCGGGCGTGCGAAGTCAGTCCTTGCGGACTGCTGGATCCAGCGTAGTCCACCGCCGCGGCCGCAGCGAATCCACGCCTCGACGCGACGAGGCCCCGGACCTGACCGGTCCGGGACCTCTGCGTCAGCCGGGTCAGCCGTTGAAGGACGGCTGGGACTGCGGGTTGAAGACGTCCATCCGCACACGGTACGCGGTCTTCGCGCGCGGGTCGTCGAGCTCGAGCACGTCGAAGCCCTGCTGGATGTCGTTGGAGTAGATGTAGCCGTTGTACCAGTACGCCGACCAGGAACCACCGACGACGAGCTTCTCCTCCGACAGCGGTCCCCGGTCGAACCACGCGATCTCGCGCGGGTTGGTGGAGTCGGTGAAGTCGAAGACCGAGATGCCGCCCTGGTACCAGGCCTGCACCATCCAGTCGCGGCCCTTGACCGGGATCAGCGAGCCGTTGTGAGCCACGCAGTTCTCCGTGTTGGCCTGGGTGCGCGGGATCTTGTAGTAGCTGGCGAACACCAGCTCGCCGTCGACGATGTCGTAGATCCCGTTGGCGCCCTTGGTCTCACCCACCGTCGGGTTGCAGGTGGCGCCACCGCCACCGCCGAGCTCGTCGGTGAACACCACCTTGGTGCCCTTGTCGTTGAACGTCGCGGAGTGCCAGAAGGCGAAGTTCTCCTGGTCCTGCACCCGTTCGGTGACCACGGGGTTGGACCGGTCGGAGATGTCGAGCAGGATGCCGTCACCCATGCACGCCCCGGCAGCGAGGTCCTTGGCCGGGTAGGCCGTGATGTCGTGGCAACCGGCCGTCGCGCGGGAGTACCCGGTCCCGTCGCTGCCACCGTCGGGGAAGAGCACCGGCGTCGCGACCAGGCTGGCCTCCGCGGGCGCAGCCACGGGCACCTGCACGACGCTGATCTTGTCGTGCGGCGGCTGGCAGTCGGGGTAGTCCGCCCGCGGGTTGTAGGACGAGACGTAGACGAACAGGTCCTTGCCGTCCTTGCCCGGCGCCAGCGTGTGGGTGTGGGAGCCGCAGTCGGTCTCGACCGAAGCGACGTACGCCGGGTCGGCCGGGTCGCTGATGTCGAAGACCCGGATGCCCTCCCACGACGATTCGTCGGTCGCCGACTGCGAGGTGCTCGAGCACGAGTCGTCGCTGCGGCTGGAGTCGACGCTCAGCACGAGGATGTCACCCCACACCGAGACGTCGTTCTGGGAGCCGGGGCACAGGACCTGCTTGACCACGCTGGGGGCGGCCGGGTCGGAGAGGTCGTAGACGGTGAACCCGTCGTAGTTGCCGGCGTAGGCGTGCTCGCCCTTGAAGGCGAGGTCGCTGTTGAAGCCCAGCAGGGGCGCCTGCTTCGGGGTGTTGTGGACCAGCTCCAGGTTGGCACTGCTGGCCATCTCGCCTGGCGCCAGCTGGGCACCGCTGTCGTCCAGGGGGGCGAAGTCGGCGCCCGGCTGGCAGGCATCGGCGAAGTTGTCCTTGCCCCGCTCGAGCTGTCGCTCCAGCCCGGGAGGGCAGACCTCGGACCTCGGGTCCTGGCCCTCCTCCGCGCCCGAGGGCGCGACGATGCCGGCCAGTCCGAGCGCCACACCGGTCGCGAGGCCGAGGCGGACCCAGGTGGCACGCCGGCCCCCCGGTCGTCCCGTGGTTTCATGCATGGAGGAGGCCCTTTCGTCGGTGACGGAGGCGGGCTTGCGCACCGCCACGGATGTCGTACCTTGGCCCGCGAGACGTCCGGAAGAGGCTGCTACCTGCACGTTCGTGCATTGCAGGAAGGTGAGGCAGCGGACCTCACGATCCCGGGCCCGAGCCGCAGGAGAAGACCCTTGAGTGGTGCATGTGTCCCCCGTCCCGTCCTGGCCGCGGCCTCCCTCGTGGTCGTCCTGGGGCTCTCTGCGTGCAGCGGCCCGGCCGGCGACGAGCAGCCGGCCGGCTCGTCGGCGCCCGTCGTCCGGCCCGGAGGGCCCGGCGACCCGACGGCGCTGGTCGATCCCGACGACATCAGCGCCGAGGACCCGTGGAACCACGCGGACGTGGCCTTCATGCAGATGATGATCCCTCACCACGCCCAGGCGCTCGAGATGTCGGAGCTGGCCGGGGAGCGGGCGGCGAGCCCTCAGGTCCGCGCGCTCGCCGAGCGCATCCGCGCCGCCCAGGGCCCCGAGATCATGAGCATGGCCGCCTGGCTGGACGAACGTGGCATGGACGTGCCGCGCGCTGTCGAGGACGCGGAGTCGTGGGACCACGCAGCACACGGCCACGACGGCATGGCCGGCATGCTGACCGAGACCGAGATGGAGGAGCTGGCCACGAGCGACGGCCCGGAGTTCGACAGGCTCTTCCTCGAGGGCATGATCGGGCACCACGAAGGGGCGCTCGACATGGTGGACCACGTCGCCGTCGAGGGTGAGGACCTCCGCGTCAGCGAGCTGGCGGCCGACATCGCCGTGAGCCAGACCGCGGAGATCGGTCGCATGGAGGACCTGCTCCGGCGCGTGTGAGCCCGGGCAGGACGGGCCGGGTCGCCAGGTCACGTCCACAGCAGCCCTGACCGGAGCCGATGTCCCCAGCAGAGGCCCGCGGGGCCCGAGGGCGCTCCGGTCGGCGACAGGATGCCGGCCATGCCCTCTCCCGCCCTGCTCCTGACCGGCCTCCCCGGACTGCTCCTGGTCGCTGCACTGGGCCCGTCGGCCTCACCCTGGTCGCCCGCACCCGGCGAGCCCGCGGAGCCCCCTTCCTCCGTGGCCGCCCCGGCGGCAGCGCCGGGCCAGCCGCGGGCACAGGGGGTCTGGCCGCTGCGTCCCGAGCCCGAGGTGGTCGAGACCTTCGACGCGCCGGCCTCCCCCTACGCGGCCGGCCACCGAGGCGTCGACCTGCTCGGGCGCGCCGGCCAGCCGGTGCGCACCGCGCTCGACGGCGAGGTCTCCTTCACCGGGCGGGTCGCCGGCCGCGGCGTCGTGGTGGTCTCCCACGGCGCGACCCGCACGACGTACGAGCCGGTGGCGGCGAGCCTGGCCGTCGGCGAGGCGGTGGTCGCCGGCGACGTCGTGGGGCGCCTGGAGGTCGCGCCGTCCCACTGCGTGCCCCGGGTGTGCCTGCACTGGGGCTGGATCGAGTCCGGCGCGGCCAGCGAGCAGTACCTCGACCCGCTGCGCCTGGTCGGCGCGGGCCCGGTCCGCCTGCTGCCGCTGTGGACCACCACCCCGCTCACCCCGCTCGGTCCAGCCGCCCCGCTCGCACCGAGCGTCGCGCCACCGTCGTACGACACCCCCTACCGAGCCGTCCTGACCAGCCTTGCTGCGCTCCTGTGACCCCGAGCCGGCGCCAGTTCCTCACCGAGTCGGCGCCAGTTCCGCGAACTGGCGCCGACTCGGTGGTGAAGTGGCGCCGGGTCGCGGTCAGGCGCGCGGGTGGGCCTGGCGGTACGCCGCTCGCAGCCGGTCGGTGGTCACGTGCGTGTAGAGCTGGGTCGTGGCCAGCGAGGCGTGGCCGAGCAGCTCCTGCACCGAGCGCAGGTCGGCCCCGCCCTCGAGCAGGTGGGTGGCGGCGGTGTGGCGCAGGCCGTGCGGACCGATGTCGGGGGCGCCGGGCACCTCGGCGATGCGCTTGTGCACCAGCGTGCGCACCGCCCGCTGGTCGATGCGCCCGCCCCGGGCCCCGAGGAAGAGCGCGGGCCCCGAGCCCTCGACGACCAGCTGCGGGCGGCCGTGGCGGGTCCAGAAGTCGAGCGCCCGCGCGGCCGGGCGCCCGAAGGGCACGCTGCGCTCCTTGCGGCCCTTGCCCAGCACCCGCACCACGTTGCGCTCGCGGTCGACGTCGTCGACGTCGAGGCCGGCGAGCTCCCCGACCCGGATGCCGGTGGCGTAGAGCAGCTCCAACATCGCCACGTCGCGCAGCCCCACCGGGCTGCCGTCGTCGGCCAGGTCGGTGGCGGCGCGGATCAGCTCGTCGGCCTCGTCGCGGCGCAGCACGGCCGGCAGCGTGCGGTGGGCCCGGGGGCTGGCCAGGCTCGACCCGACGTCCTGCTCGGCGCGGCCGGTGCGCGCCAGCCAGGCCGTGAAGACGCGGGCGGCGGTGGCGCGCCGGGCGATGGTGGTGCGCGACCTGCCGAGGCTCTGCTGCTGGGCCAGCCAGCTGCGCAGGGTGCGCAGGTCGAGGCGGCCGACGTCGTCGAGCCCGAGCCGTCGGGCGTGCTCGAGGAGACCGGCCACGTCGGTGACGTAGGCGCGCACCGAGTGCGGGGTCAGGTCGCGCTCGACGGCGAGGTGCTGCTCGTAGTCGCCGAGGACCCGGGCGAGGGCCTCGGGCAGCGCGTCTGCCTCCTGCTGCGCGTCGTCGGCCATGCCCGGAGTCTAGGAAGCCGGCGGGCGCTCACGGCAGAGCCAGCCCGGCGAGCCGCCACCCGTGGCCGTCGCTGCGCACCAGCCCGGCCTCCTGCAACCGCACCAGGACGGCGTCGGTCGTCCCCGGGCCGATGCCGGCGGTGCGGGCGATCGAGACGCTCGGGACGGCCCGCGAGACCGGCACCGCGTCGAGGACCTGGCGGTCGACCGGGTCGAGCCGGTCGCGGGTCGTCTCGGGCCCGCGCGGGACCTCCAGCAGGTGCTGCCCCGACTCGGCGACCATCTCGAGCACCTCGGGGCCGGTGGTCACCAGCCCCGCTGCCCCGACCCGCACCAGCTGGTGCACCCCCTGGGACTGCGCCGAGGTCACGGGACCGGGCACCCCCATCACCGGCCGGTTGAGCTGGTGGGCCCAGTTGGCGGTGTTCAGCGCCCCGCTGCGCAGTGCGGCCTCGACCACGACGGTGCCGCTGGTCAGCGCTGCGATCAGGCGGTTGCGGCTCAGGAAGCGCATCCGCATCGGCGACCAGCCGGGTGGCGCCTCGGAGACGACGGCGTGACGGGTGGCGAGGTGCTCGATGAGGTCGCGGTGCGCCTCGGGGTAGATCCGGTCGGCACCGCAGGCCAGCACCGCGACGGTCGACCCGTCGCTGCCGAGGGCTCCGCGGTGCGCGGCCTGGTCGATCCCGAACGCGGCCCCGGACACCACCGGACGCCCGGCCCCGGCGACCTGGGCGGCGATGTCACCGGCGACCGAGGCGCCGTACCCGGTGGCGGTGCGGGCGCCGACGACCGCCACCGACCCTGCGAGGGTGTCGAGGCGCTGCGGTCCGCGCACCCACAGCCCCACCGGCACTCCCCCGCGTCCCTGCACCCGGGGCTGCTCGAGGTCGGCCAGCTGGTGGGGCCACTCGTCGTCGGCGGGGGTGACGAACCGGATGCCCTGGCGGGCGGCGATGGCCAGGATGCGCTCGGGCTCGAGGCCACCGCTGCGGGCCTGCGTCTCGGCCTGCAGCTCGGCGAGGTCCGGGTGGCTGTCGGCGAGCTGCTGCAGCGTCTCGACGGGGCCGATGCTGCTGATGCTGGCCAGCAGCCGCGGGTCGCCGGGCTCGACGATGCGCGAGAGCGCGACACGGGCGAGGCGGTCGTCCTGCCAGACCCGCATCAGGCACCCCGCTCGAGGACGCTCAGCATCAGGGGGTCACCGGACCGCAGCCGCAGCGCCGTGTCGACCTCGTCCTTGCCCGGTCGCCGCTCGGCGTCGACGTCGGGCAGCAGGTCGAGCACCGACCAGGCCAGCCGGTGCACCCGGACGGCGCCGCGGCTGGTCACTTCGGCGTTGTAGAGGGCCTTGTCGAGCATCGCCTGCCCGTCCTCGCGCAGCGGCCAGCTCTCGCGCAGTGCGGCTCCGGGGACCTGGGAGTTGAGCCGCCAGGTGCACCCGCGGTAGCGCTCGGCCTGGCGCCGCCGGGCGCGGGCGACGCGTTCGCGCACGATCGCGGAGGTCTCGCGCACGGCGAGGGGGTCGCGCCGCTCGTGGGGTCGCACCGGGTCGACCTGGCGCGTGATGTCGATGCGGTCGGTGACCGGGCCGGTGACCTTGCGGCGGTAGTCGCGGCGCACGGTGTCGCGGCACGAGCACCGGTTGGCGCCGGCATCGGCACGGAAGTCGCCGCAGGGGCACGGGTTGGCGGCCAGCACGACCATCCCCCGGGCCGGCAGGGTGACCAGCTCCTCGGCCCGGGCGACGGTGATCTCGCCGTTCTCGAGCGGTTCGCGCAGCGCCTCGATGACGTCGGCGCGGAAGAGGGGGAACTCGTCGAGGAGGAGGACGCCGCAGTGGGAGCGGCTGAGCTCGCCGGGGCGCACCTGACCGCTGCCGCCGCCGACGATGCTGGCCTTGCTGGCGTCGTGGTGGGGCGCCGAGTACGGCGGCCGGGTGAGCATGCCCCGGCTCGGGTCGAGCACGCCGGCCAACGAGTGGATGGCGGTCAGCTCGAGGGACTCCTCCGGCTCGAGGTCGGGCAGGATCGTGGGGATGCGCTCGGCGAGCGTGGTCTTGCCCGACCCCTTGGGCCCCTGCAGCAGCAGGTGGTGACCGCCCGCGGCGGCGACCTCGGCGGCGTACCGCGCGTCGGCCATGCCGATCAGGTCGGACATGTCGGCCTCGTCGCGGCGGTCGGAGCCGCGCCAGGAGAGCAGGCTGGCCCCCGACGACGAGGCGACGGGGGGCGCGTCGGGCACCTCCTGCCCGCACAGCTGGGCGACGACCTGGCGCAGCGAGCGCATCCCGAAGACGGTGGTGCCGGGCACCATCGCGGCCTCGGCGGCCTGCGGCTCGGGCACGAACACGGTGTGGATGCCGGCCTCGCGGGCGGCCAGCACCATCGGCAGCACGCCGGCCACCGGCCGCAGCCCGCCGTCGAGGGTGAGCTCGCCGACGAAGAGGCAGCCCTCGAGCGACCTCTCGGTCATCACCGCGTCCGCCGCCAGGACGGCCAGCGCCATGGCCAGGTCGAAGTGGGTGCCGCGCTTGCGCAGGTCCGCCGGGGAGAGCAGCACCGTGATGCGCTTGGTGGCCGGCCACCCGAGACCGGAGTTGATGATGGCCATCCGCACCCGGTCGCGGGCCTCGCTGATGGCGATGTCGGGCCGCCCGACCAGGGTGGTGCCCACCTGGCCCGGCGAGACGTCGGCCTGCACGTGGATGAGGTGCCCGACGGCGCCGTGCAGCGACACCGTCCGGGCGGTCGCGAACGGCATCAGACCAGCCCCCGCACGTGCTCGACCTCGGCGGCGCCCTTCGCGGCCAGCCGGACCGCGACCAGGTCGACCCGCACCTCCGGCAGACGCACGTCGCGCGCCACCTGCCACTCCTCGCCGAGGCGTTGCAGGCGCTCCAGCTTGGCGGGGGTCACCGCCTCGTGCGGCGAGCCGCCCTCGTCACCCGCCCGGGTCTTCACCTCGCACACCACGAGGACCTCGCCCTCCTGGAGCACCAGGTCGACCTCGCCGACCGGGCACCGCCAGTTGCGCTCGAGCAGGGTCATCCCCTGCTCCACCAGGTGGCGCGCCGCCACCCTCTCGCCGTACGCCCCGAGGGCCTGCCGGCTCGCTGCTGTCGCTGTCATCTCCGACCTCCTGGAGACCAGGGTCGGAGACGGGGCCCGCCGGAGGAACGCCTCCCGAGGCCCTTGTGGAGAAGCGCGGCCTCGCGTCGGGATGTGGACGTCTCGCGGTCCTCCTCAGCCGACCAGCGAGGGGTGCCCGCACACAGGCGGCGTCACGGCGAGCAGGTCGGCGCCCGCGGTCCGGATGCCCAGCAGGCTGGACACGGGCACGAGGGCCTTGTTCACGTTGGCGATCACGCTCGCTGTGGAGGTGGTGATGACCGAGGAGGTCAGCGCGTTCAGTATCGGCGCGAGGTTCAGCTGGGTCAGGGAGACGGTGCTCGTCCGGGCGCCGGTCAACGTGCTGATCCTCACCGAGACGGTGCTCTGGGCCGCATCGAGGACCACTCCTGCCGACGGCAGCGCAACCGGGGAGCCCGCAGCCGAGGACTCGACATCGGAGTAGTCACGCGGAGGGACCAGGTAGTTGGTCGGCGCGGTGGCCACGGAGCCGGGCGTCGACGACGCCACGGAGGTGCGAGCCATGACATCGAAGGTCACCTCGACCTTGGTGACGGTCGCCAGAAGTCCGAAGAGCGAGCTGAGGAGGTCGTTGAGCACTGTGCCGGGGAGGATGCTGCTGCCCGTCGTGTCGATCGTCCCCCTGAGGCGGAAGGGCAGAGACACCTCGGTGGTGAGCAGGTTCGTGTCGATCATGACGCCGATGCCCTCGGGGTCCGTGGCAGTCCCACCACCGCAGGTCGCCGAGACGAGCCGGCCGGAGGCGCCCGCCAGGGTTGCAGCCACGCGCAACGTCCCGTTCTTGCTCGTCGGATCCGTCGGGATGCTGACGTCGAGCGACCCCAGCGAACCGAGGCCGAGCTTGTTGGGGAGGGTGAAACCGAGGTCTGCGGCGAGGGCGACCTGCGCCGTGCGCGCCACAGCACTGCCGACGGTGCCGCATGCCTGCTGCGGCGCCTCGATCGCCCTCAGCTCGATGTTCCCCGACGAGACGTGCGGCGTCGACCAGGCGACTCCGGTGTCCAGGAAGTTGTTGCCGTTGGAGACCACTGCCCCCACCCCCAACGCAACCGACCCGAGCAGGTCGACGACGTTGAGCCTGCCCTCGAGCACCGAGCCGTCGCCGACCGACAGGATCTGCCCCACGTCCACACGGAGGCTCTGTGTGACTCCCCGGGCCATGGAGAGCACCTCGGCCTGGGCGGAGCTGTTCCCTTCTTGTCCCAGCACATGAGCACTGGCATCGAGCAGGTCGGCGACCCGCACAGCGCCGAGGGACGCCAGCTCCTGCGGCGACCCGATGCCGAGTCGGGCTGCGAGCTGGCCCAGGTCCAGGGTCGTGCGCAGCAGGCCCTGGTATCCGACGGCCTTGAGGTTCAACCCGAGGGCGTCCTTGACCATCGCGTCGAAAACGTCCCCGACGGGCGTACCACCCGTGTCGAGGGCCGCAGCGAACGACCCGAGCCTGAAGCACGCGTAGGTCGACGCGTTGGCGAGCGCAGAACGCGTGGCCTGTCCCTCACCCACCGCGAATGCGAAGTCGACGCTCCCAGTGGCCGTGACGAGCACTGCGTCGGGCACCTGGTCAGCCGGCACGGGCACCGGGTCGCCCGCTGGGTCACGCACCGGGACGCGTGCACCCCGTGTGTCGGTCGTCAGGGTGACCAGGGTGGGCGTCAGGTCCCTGACCTGGCCGACCCGGCTTCTGTTCCTGGAGAGGCTCGCGGCGACGACTTCGTCGAGGGAATCATGGGTCGGATCACCGGACGTCACCTGCTGAGCGGTCCGACCGTCGAGAAGTCTGGCAGCGTCGATGGCGACGACGTCGGCGAGTGCTTGCATGTCGCTGCGGACGACCCGCTGCATACCGAGGTCGACCGCGAACGCACCCATCGTGACGAGGAGCAGGGACGTCACGGCCACGAAGACCGCGACGGCCCCCGTCTCGTGGCGGTCGCGTCGCCGACGACGCTGGATGGCTCGCTTCATGAGCCGAGCGTGGAGGACGCGGTGTAGGACAAGGTGGCGGGAAGCGCGAAGTCGTAGACGAGCTTGGGTTTGGAGGGGTCACCGGCGTAGTCCCACGACACTGTGACGTCGATGCAGCCGCAGGCCGAGTCGGGCGCGGCCACGCAGGAGAGGTAGCCGCTGTTGCAGGGGACCCCCAGGACGCTCTGGATCGCTGCGAACGCGATGGGGGCCCTGTCGCTGACCGTGGGTGGTGCGAGTGCTGCGGCGCGCGCCCCTTCCGCCGCGGCCTGGCTGATGGACTGCCGGAAGCTGAGCATGTAGCCGTAGCTGATGATGCCGAAGACCAGCACGAGCAGCAGCGGCACCACGAGCGCGAACTCGACCGCGGCCGCACCCCGCTCGCGCTCAGGCGCGCGCCGAACCCCTCCAGCCATGCTCCCCACCCCGTCTTAGACGCGGACTCCCGATCCGCTCCACCGAGCGTAGGGAGCCGCGGCGGGTCCCGGGAGGGTTCGCAGGGGTAGATGGCCCAGAAGGACTAGTCATCGTGGACGCTCGGCCCCCTCCGGGGAGGCCGGCGCCGGTCGCGGGCGACCCGCTCAGGCCTCGGGCGGCTCGACCTCGGAGGGCTGCAGCTCCTCGACGTTGACGTCCTTGAAGGTCAGCACCTTGACGTTCTTGGCGAAGCGCGCGGGGCGGTACATGTCCCACACCCACGCGTCGCTCATCGAGACCTCGAAGAACACGTCGCCCTGCTCGGTGCGCGCCTTCACGTCGACCTGGTTGCACAGGTAGAACCGGCGGTCGGTCTCGACGACGTACTTGAAGATCCCCACCACGTCGCGGTACTCGCGGTAGAGGGTCAGCTCCATCTCGGCCTCGTACTGCTCGAGCTCCTCGGCGCTCACACGTGCTCCTCACTCGACCGGCGGACCTGCTCGCCCACCCTCGCGGCGAGGTGGGCACTGGCATCGTAGACGTGTGCCAGCCACCTCGAGCGCGACTCCCCCGGGCCAGGGCCCGCCGCTGCCCGGTCGGGCGATCATGGACCAGTGGTGGCGCGACATCACGTTCCTGCACTGGCCCGTCGACCCCGCCGTGGTCGCGCCGATGATGCCCCGGGGGGTGCGCCCCGACCTGTACGACGGTGCCGCCTGGGTCGGCCTGATCCCGTTCCGGATGGTCGACGCGGGCGTCGGCGAGGGGCACCCGGCCCCGTGGCTGGGGACCTTCCTCGAGACCAACGTGCGCCTCTACTCCACCGACGACCGGGGCCGCCACGGCGTCGTCTTCCGCTCGCTCGACGCCGACCGCCTGGCCGTCGTCGCCGGGGCCAACGCCGGCTTCGGGGTGCCCTACAAGTGGGCCCGGATGTCGGCCGGACGGCGGGACGGCGGGTGGCGCTACGAGATGCGCCGTCGCACCGGCGGGCGCCCGCGCAGCGTCATCGACGTCGAGGTCGGCGAGCCGGTCGACCCCGACCCGTTGGAGCTGTTCCTCACCGCCCGCTTCGGCTTGCACACCTCCGTGCTGGGGCGCACCCTGTGGGTGCCCAACACGCACGGTCCCTGGCCGCTGCACCGCGCCCGGGTGCGCGAGCTGCACGACGAGCTGGTGACCGCCGCCGGCCTGCCCGGCGTCGCGACCACCCCTCCCGTCTCGGTGCTGCACTCGCCGGGCGTGCGCACCCGGTTCGGGACGCCCCAGCCGGTGCGGTGAACCCGGCTGTCGCGATGGACCGGGCGGACCGGGCCCCGGGTGGGCACACTGGGGCCATGGACGAGACGAACGTGGTGGCGATGCCGCAGCGGAGCCCGCGCCCGGCACGCCCCACGCGCGACAGCGACCCGGAGCGGATCCGCGCGGCCCGCGCCCTCGAGGCGGCCCGAGCCGGGGCCGAGTCGGACCTGGACGACGTGCGGGTCGAGGACATCGACGCCGCGCTGCGCGAGCAGCGGCGGCGCGGGCTGCGCAGCGTCTAGGTCACGCCGAGCGCCGCGACCGACGCCTGCTCCCTTCCTCAGGAGGGCAGCCCGGCCGCCCGGCGCACGTTGACGAAGCGCATCCGGTGCACCGGCGAGGGACCGTGCTCCTCGAGCGCGCGCGTGTGGGTGTCGGTGATGTAGCCCTTGTGCGTCTTGAAGTCGTACGCCGGCCAGTCGCGGTCGAGGTCGCGCATCAGGCGGTCGCGGGTCACCTTCGCGAGCACCGACGCGGCCGAGATGCACGCCGCGACCCGGTCGCCCTTCCACACCGCGAGCCCCGGCACGCCGAGCCCGTCGACGGGGAAGCCGTCGGTGAGCACGTAGTCGGCGGGCACGTCGAGCAGGGCCACCGCCCGTCGCAGCGCCTCGATGTTGGCCACGTGCATGCCCAGGCGGTCGCACTCCTCGTGGGAGACCACCACGACCGACCAGGCGACGGCGCGCCGCACGACCTGGTCGTAGCAGCGCTCGCGGGCCTTCTCGGTGAGCAGCTTGGAGTCGGCGAGCCCCGGCACGATCCCGCTGCGCCCGGGCGGCAGGATGCAGGCGCCGGCGACCAGGGGCCCCGCGCAGGCCCCGCGACCGGCCTCGTCGACGCCGGCGACGGCCTCGAGCCCGTGGCGGCGCAGGGCGCGCTCGTAGCCGTAGAGCCCGGCGTCGCGCCGGACCGTGGACCCCTTCGGCAGCAGCGACACGGTCGGGCCCCTAGGAGGCGTCCGGCACGTCGTCGAACGCGTCGGTGGCCTCGAGACCCCCGAAGCGGTCGGTGGGCCACAGCAGCAGCCACACCTTGCCGACGACCAGGTCGGTGGAGACGTACTCGTCGCCGGGCACGCACTCGGTCTCGTCCTCGAGGCACATGTGCACCGTCGAGTCGGCCGAGCGGCCGCGGTTGTCACCCATCACGAAGACCGATCCCTCGGGCACCGGGCCGGCCTTCCAGGAGCAGTTGCCGGTCATCGGCCCCCGGCAGCCGCGCACCCGCTTGTCCTCCAGGACGTACTCGTCCTCGTCGAGGGCCACCCCGTTGACGACCAGGCGCTTCCGGTCGTCGCAGCACACGATGGTGTCGCCCTCGACGCCCACCACGCGCTTGACCAGGAACCCGGTGTCGGGCAGCAGCCCGATCGCGGCGAGCGCGCCGGAGACGGGGTTCGTGGGCTCGTCGACCTCGCCGCTGGTCAGCCAGCCGCCGGGGTCCTCGAAGACCACGACGTCGCCCCGCTCGACCTCGCCGCCGAACCAGCCCGACCACTTCTCGACCAGGATGCGGTCGTCCTCGACGAGACCGGGCTCCATGGACTCGGAGGGGATGTAGAAGGCCTGCACCACGAACGACTTCAGCAGCAGCGCGATGACCACCGCGAGGCCCAGCAGCAGCACCGACTCCAGCCACAGCGGCAGTCCACGGCGGCTCTGGTCACGCGCCGCGGCGACCCGCTCGGCCGGGGACGGCACGACCCCGCCGCCCTGGGTGGTCGGGCGCGCGGGGTCGTGGTCGTCGCTGCTCACGCGGCGAGTGTAGAGAAGGGGTCGCGGATCAGAACTCGCGACGCTCCTTGATCTTCGCAGCCTTGCCGCGCAGGTTGCGCAGGTAGTAGAGCTTCGCGCGACGCACGTCACCGCGGGTGACGACCTCGATGGTCTCGAAGATCGGGGAGTGCAGCGGGAAGGTGCGCTCGACGCCGACGCCGAAGGAGACCTTGCGGACGGTGAAGGTGCGGCCGACGCCGGAGCCCTGCACGCGGATCACGACGCCCTGGAAGATCTGCACGCGCGAGCGCGAGCCCTCGATGACCTTCACGTGCACCTTGACGGTGTCACCGGCGCGGAAGTGGGGGTTGTCGTCGCGCTTGATCTCGTTGCCGAGCTGGGCGACCAGGTTGTTGCTCATGGTGTCTCCTCGCGAGTGCCACAGATCAGCCGCGGAATCAGGTGGTGCTGGAACGGACGTGCCTGCACTGAGCTCCGGTGGCGTGGGCCGCCCTCTGTGGCAGGCGTCCGACGCGGGCCCCCCGTGCGTTCCTCGGGGCTGCCCTCCGGTCCGGCAGGACCAGCGTCGAAGTCTGCCACAGGCGCGACCCCCGACCGAAATCAGCCGCGGCCCGTGCGCCGCCGTGCCTTGGTCAGCACCGCGGGCCCCGACGGCCCGTCCAGCACCTCGCGCACCCGGTAGCCGGCCCGCTTGTAGCGCCGCAGGTTGGCCTCGCTGTCCTTGCCGGTCACCAGCCGGTACGTCGTCGCCGACGGCGCAGCGACCCGTTCGGCGTGCTCGAGCAGCACGCGGCCCAGCCCGCGGCCCTGGAGGTCGGGGGCGACCATCAGCCGCCCGATCTCCCAGGTGGTGCCGTCGAGGCGGCCCCGCACCGAGCCCACCAGCCGCCCGGCGACCCGCACGACGTAGGTGTCCCACTCGGCCAGGGACGCGGCGGTGTCGGCGGTGCTCTCGTGCAGCGGCGGGATGGTCAGGTCGTCGTTGAGCAGCGCCTCGCCCACCCAGCAGGCCAGGGTCAGCACGTGCAGCTCGGCGACGTCGCCGGGCGCGGCCGGGAGCACCTCCCACTCCCCCGCCACGTGGCTGGCGTGCAGCAGGTCGGGGCGGCGCTCGGCGGTGCGGGCCAGGGACTGCTCGTGGCGCCAGGCGGCGATGGCCGCGTGGTTGCCGCTGAGCAGCACCGGCGGGACGTCGTGGCCGCGCCACGACGAGGGCTTGGTGTAGACGGGGTACTCCAGCAGCCCCTGCTCGTGGGACTCCTCCTCGAGCGAGGCGGCGTTGCCCATGAAGCCGGGCAGCAGGCGCACCACGGCCTCGGTGACGGCCAGCGCGGCCACCTCGCCCCCGTTAAGGACGTAGTCGCCCAGGGAGACCTCGACGACCTCCTCGGCGTCCTCGCGCTCGCGGGCGTGGTCGAGCACGCGCTGGTCGATGCCCTCGTAGCGGCCGCAGGCGAACAGCAGCCGCGGCCGGGTCGACAGCGCGCGCGCCAGCGCCTGGGTCAGCGGGCGTCCGGCGGGGCTGGGCACCACCACGGTGGCCGGGTGCGGGTCCTGGCCCAGCAGCTCGTCGAGCGCCTCGCCCCACGGCTCGGGCCGCATCACCATGCCGGCGCCGCCGCCGTACGGCGTGTCGTCGACGGTGCGGTGCCGGTCGCGGGTCCACCCGCGCAGGTCGTGCACGTGCACCTCGACCAGCCCGCGCGCGGCCGCCTTGCCCGGCAGGGAGAGACCCAGGGGGGCCAGGTAGTCGGGGAAGATCGTAAGGTAGTCCAGGCGCACGGGCGTCAGTCGTCCTCGGGCAGCGGCGTGACCAGCCCGGGGCGGTCGGCCACGACCACGCGGCCCGCAGCCAGGTCGACCTCGGGCACCAGCGCGGCGACGAAGGGCACCAGCGTGTCGCGCCCGTCGAGGGCCTTGACGCCCAGGAGGTCCTGCGCCCCGCCGTGCACCACCGAGCTGACCGTGCCGAGCGCGGTGCCGTCGGTGTCGACCACGGCGAGCCCGACCAGCTGGTGGTCGTAGAACTCCTCCGGGTCCTCGGGGGTGGCGTCGGCGGGCAGCTGGGCGTGCAGCACGATCCCGCGGGCCGCCTCGGCGGCGTTGCGGTCGCCGATCTCCTCGAAGGTCGCCAGCAGCACGCCCTGGTGCCAGCGGGTGCGCGCGACCCGCAGGGTGCGCCAGGTCACCGCCGACCCGCGCGGCTTCTCGACCTCGAGAACGGCGCCGTCAGCGAAGCGCAGCGCCGGCTCGTCGGTGCGCACGTCGACGGTCACCTCGCCCTTCAGGCCGTGGGGCTTGCCGAGCCTGCCCACCACCACGTCGATGGTCTCCACCGCTGTCTCCTGTCGAAATGACGTCGACCCGCCCAGGTGTCCCGGGCGGGTCGACGTGAGTGTGCTCAGTGCTGGTGCTGGGCTCAGCGGCGGCGGTCGACGTCGACGAAGTCGACCCGTGCCCCGCCACGGCCGGCGAGCGCACCGATGACGGTGCGGAACGCCGAGGCGGTGCGACCGCCCCGCCCGATCACCTTGCCGAGGTCGTCGGGGTGGACCCGGACCTCGAGGACCGAGCCACGGCGCAGCTCCTTGTCACGCACGCTGACGTCGTCGGGGTTGTCGACGATGCCGCGCACGAGGTGCTCCAGCGCCTCGGCGAGCATGGCGCTCAGCCCTCCGCCTTGGTCGCGTCGTCGGCGTTGGTCTCCGCCTCGGCGGCCGCAGCCGGCTCCTCGGCCTTGGCCTCGGACTTGTCGTCAGCCTTGGCGTCGGCCTTCTCGTCAGCCTTGTCGTCGGCCTTGGCCTCGGACTTCTTGGCGGCCGACTTCTTGGTCGTCGCGGCGGCGCCGGACGAGCCGTGCGCCTCCTTGAGGGCCTCGTTGAAGATCTCGAGCTTGTCGCGCTTGGCGTCAGCGGTCTTCAGCGTGCCCTCGGCGCCCGGGAGGCCGTGGTACTTCTGGAAGTCACCGGTGATCTTGAGGATCGCGGCGACCGCGTCGCTGGGCTGGGCGCCGACGGAGAGCCAGTACTGGGCCCGGTCGGAGACGACGTCGATGTACGACGGGTCCTCCTTGGGGTGGTACTTGCCGATCTCCTCGATCACTCGACCGTCGCGCTTCTTGCGCGAGTCGACGACGACGATGCGGTACTGCGGCACCCGGACCTTGCCCAGGCGCTTCAAACGGATCTTGACGGCCACGGTTGTGGTGTCTCCTTGATGTCGTGTGTGGTGAGGGCCGGGGCTCCAGGTGGGGACCGGGACTCGACTCCTCGATGGGCTCCACGCGATCGGATGAGAGGGGCCGAACGCGCAGGACTCAGCGTGGAATGATGCCAGACGTCACCGGGCGGGGACGAATCGCCTCCCGTGCGGCGTGCGCTCAGGCGACCACGCGGCCCCGCAGCACCACGCGGGTGGGCTCCCACAGCACCGTCAGGTCCTGGGCCGGGTCGCGGTCGTAGACGACGAAGTCGGCCGAGGCGCCCTCGACGAGGCCCTCGAAGCCCAGCCACTCGCGTGCGCGCCACGACGCGGCGGCCAGCACCTCGGCGGCCGGCAGGCCCATCTGCGCCATCGCCAGCACCTCGCCGGCCAGGTGGCCGTGGCGCTGGGCTCCCCCGCCGTCGCTGCCGACGTAGAGCGCCACCCCGGCCTCGTGGGCCGACATCAGCACCTCGCGGCGCCGGGCGTGCAGCTCGTCCATGGTCGCGGCGTACGCCGGGAACTTCTCGCGGCCCTGGGCGGCGAACTCGGGGAACTTGTCGGTCTGCATCACCGTCGGCACCAGCGCCACCCCGGTGGCCGCCATCTGCTCGACCTGGTCGAGGGCGAGACCGGTGCCGTGCTCGATGCAGTCGATGCCGGCGTCGAGGAGTCCCTGCAGGACCTCGTGGCCGAAGCAGTGCGCGGTCACCTTGGCGCCGTGCTCGTGGGCCACCGCGATCGCCTCGGCGAGGCTCTCGGGCGGGAACGAGGGCGCCAGGTCGCCGGTCTCGCGCGAGATCCAGTCCCCCACCAGCTTGACCCAGCCGTCGCCGGCGTCGGCCTCCTGGGCGACGTACGCCGACAGCTGCTCGGGCTCGACCTCGTGGGCGTAGCTGCGGATGTAGCGCCGGGTGCGGGCGATGTGGCGCCCGGCGCGCACCAGCCGCGGCAGGTCGTCGCGCTCGTGCACCCACCGGGTGTCGGCCGGGGAGCCGCAGTCGCGCAGCAGCAGCGCGCCGGCGTCGCGGTCGGCCAGCGCCTGCCCCTCGATCTCGGACTCCTCGACCGCGCCGTGGTCCTCGAGGCCGAGGTGGTTGTGGGCGTCGACGAGGCCCGGCACGATCCAGCCGCGTGCGGCGGTCTCGGCGCCGGGCTGCGGCTCGAAGGTGATCCGGCCGTCGACGACGTAGAGGTCACGGCTCTCGCCGTCGGGCAGGACCGGACCGGAGAACTTCAGCGCGCTCATGCCCGCGAGGCTAGCGGCCCGTCGGCGACCGGGTGGGGGCTCAGCCGTGCTCGAGCGTGTCGAGCTGGTCGAGCAGCCAGGGCGGGCCGACGACGGTGGCACCGGTCGCGGTGACGTTGGCGGCCAGGGCCCGGTCGGCGGTGACCACGGTGACGGTGCAGCCGCGAGCGCTGGCGCGCTGGGCCTCGGCCAGGATGGTCACGTCGCCCTCCTTCGGGGCGTGCACGATGCGCACGTGGGCGTCCTTGCCGGGGCGCGCGCCGCCGCGGGCACCGCCCTCGAGGACCATCACGATCTCGTCGCCCGGCACGTCGGCGACCAGCAGCGCCTCGTGCAGGCGCCGGGTCGCCGCGGCGCGGTCCTTCCACCACCCGTCGGGACGGCTGCCGACCACGTTGGCCGAGTCGACCACCACCACGGACCTCACTTGAGGAACTTCGAGAAGTCCTTGGGCAGGTTGAGGTCGGCCGCCGCCTGCTCGTAGTCGACCGTCTCACCGCCCGGGGTGCCGAAGGGGTTGGCCGGCGCAGCGGCCGCCTTCTCCTTGGCCGCCTGCGCCTCCTGGGCGGCCTTGGCCGGGTTGCCGGACCTCTTGGCGCCCTTGCCCTTCTTCTGCTGCGGCTTGGCCTTGCCGCGCTTGCCGCCGCCCATGCCGGGCATCCCCGGCATGCCGGGCATCCCGGGCATCCCGCCGCCGCGCGCCATCTGCATCATCATCTTGCGCGCCTCGAAGAAGCGGTCGACGAGCTGGTTGACGTCGGAGACCTGGCGGCCGCAGCCCTTGGCGATGCGGGCGCGGCGCGAGCCGTCGATCATCTTGGGGTTGGCCCGCTCGGCCGGCGTCATCGACTGGATGATCGCCTGCACGCGGTCGATCTCGCGCTCGTCGAAGTTCTCCAGCTGCTCGCGGAACTGGCCCATCCCGGGCAGCATCCCCATGATCTTCGACATCGAGCCGAGCTTGCGCACCTGCTGCATCTGCTCGAGGAAGTCGTCGAGCGTGAACTCCCCGCCCTGCCCGCTCAACTTCTGCGCGGCCTTGAGGGCCTGCTCGGAGTCGAAGCTCTTCTCGGCCTGCTCGATCAGGGTCATCACGTCACCCATGTCGAGGATGCGCGAGGCCATGCGGTCGGGGTGGAAGAGGTCGAAGTCGGTGAGCTTCTCGCCGTTGGAGGCGAACATGACCGGCTTGCCGGTGATCGAGGCGATCGAGAGCGCGGCGCCACCGCGGGCGTCGCCGTCGAGCTTGGTGAGCACGACGCCGTCGTAGCCCACGCCGTCGAGGAAGGACTGCGCCGTGACGACGGCGTCCTGGCCGATCATCGCGTCGACGACGAAGAGCACCTCGTCGGGGGTGACGGCGTCGCGGATGTCGGAGGCCTGCTTCATCAGCTCGGCGTCGATGCCCAGGCGGCCGGCCGTGTCGACGATGACCACGTCGTGCAGCGTGCGCTTGGCCTCCTCGATCGAGCCGCGCGCCACGGCCACCGGGTCGCCGACGCCGTTGCCGGGCTCGGGCGCGAAGACGGTCACGCCGACGCGCTCACCGTTGACCTGCAGCTGCTTGACCGCGTTGGGGCGCTGGAGGTCGGCGGCCACGAGCATCGGGGACTTGCCCTGCTCCTTGAGCCACAGCGCGAGCTTGGCGGCCAGCGTCGTCTTGCCGGCGCCCTGGAGGCCGGCGAGCATGATGACGGTGGGGCCGTTCTTGGCGTAGCGCAGCCGGCGGGTCTCCCCGCCCAGGATCGTCACGAGCTCCTCGTTGACGATCTTGATGATCTGCTGGGCCGGGTTCAGCGCCCCGCTGACCTCCTCGCCGCGGGCCCGCTCCTTGACCGCGCCGACGAACTCCTTGACCACCGGCAGGGCGACGTCGGCCTCGAGCAGCGCGATGCGGATCTCGCGCGCGGTGGCGTCGATGTCGGCCTCGGACAGGCGACCCTTCCCCCGGAGGTTCTTGAAGGTGTCGGCGAGCCGGTCGGACAGTGTGGCGAACAAGGGCGTCCCTCGGTGTGTCGGCGGAGCGGGGTGGAGGCTCCAGACTAACGGGGCTCCACGGTGAGAGCCGCACGGACGGCGTGCGCGGCGTCGGCGGCGCGGGTCTCGGAGAGGACCCCGGCCGCCGCCTCCTGCAGGTAGAACACGTCGACGGCCTGCGGCCCGAGGGTCTCCACGTGCGCGGAGCGCACCGCCACGTCGAGCTGGGCCAGGGCCGCGCAGACGCGGTGCACGACGCCGGGCTGGTCCGCGGCGCGCACCTCGAGCACGGTGGCCTGCCGCGAGGCGTCGGGCCGCACCTCCACCGTGGGCGCCAGCGCCTTCGGGTCGGGCCGCAGCCGGCTGGCAGGGTCGACGCGGCCCTCGGCGATCGCGGCGTACCGCTCGCGCAGGTAGGGCACGTCGAGGCCGGGCTCGGCGACCTCCCAGACCGAGACGCTGTAGACGTCCTGGGCCCAGGCCCGCGCCGCGCGCACCGGGATGCGCTGGAGGGCGAAGAGACCAGAGAAGTCGGCGAGCAGCCCGACGCGGTCGGGGGCGACGGCGGTGACGCGGGTGCCGTCGGGCGTCGCCTCGACGGCGAAGTGGACCGCGCCGTTGCGCACCTCGCGCGGGATCTCGACCTCCTCGTCGGCGACCGGCGGCAGGCTCCGGCCGGTGTCGAGGGCGGTGTGGGTGCGCCGCGAGAGCTCCAGGACCAGGCCGGTGCGCCACGTCGACCACGCCTGGGGCGAGGCGGCCTTGGCGTCGGCCTCGGTCAGCGCGGTCAGCAGCGACAGCGCCTCGGTGGACCCGACCCGCGAGGCGACCCGCTCGACGGTGGCCGGGTCGTCGTGGTCGCGGGTGGTCGCGGTCTCGGCGAGCAGCAGGTGCCAGCGCACCAGCCCGGCGATCAGGTCGACGGAGGCCGGCTCGAAGCCCATCCGGGTGGCGATGTCGCGGGCGATGGGCTCGCCCGCCACGCTGTGCTCGGTCAGGCTGCCCTTGCCGATGTCGTGCAGCAGCGCGGCGACCATGAGCACGTCGGGCCGGTTGACCTGGCGGATCAGCGACGACGCCTCGATGCAGGTCTCCACCACGTGCCGGTCGACGGTGAAGCGGTGGATCGCCGAGGCGTGCGGGAGCAGCCGGATGCGCTCCCACTCGGGCAGCAGCCGGGGCAGCGCGCCGGTCTCCTCGAGGGTCTCCCAGACCGGCAGCAGCCCCCGGCCCGAGGCCAGCAGCCGCACCAGCTGGTGGCGCGCCTCGGCGGGCCACGGCACCGGCAGGTCGGCGACCTCGCGCGCCAGGCGGGCGGCGGTGGGCGGGGCGAGCACGGCGTCCATCTCCGCGGCCGCGGCGGCGGCGCGCAGCAGCAGCACCGGGTCCTCGGCGGGCTTGGCCTTGCGGTCCAGCACGATCTCGCGCCCGGCCAGCGCGACGCCCGGCGCGATCGGGAACAGCGTGGGGGTGCGCGCGGTGCGCACCGAGACCGGGCGGGCCAGGAAGTCGTCGACGCGGCGCCAGCTCAGCCGCGAGAGGTGGGTGATGCGCCGGCCCAGGGTGCGCACGTGCACCTGGGCGTCGCGGGCGTCGTCCATCCCCAGCCCGGTGGCCAGCTCGCTCCACATCTCGGGGTGGATCCGGTCGCTGGCGCGCCCGGCGGTGGCCTGCACCAGGTCGCGGACGTCGAGCAGCGCCTGGCGCCCCCGCTCGAGGTCGGTGTGGGGGACGTCGACGAGCCAGGTGGCCACCAGGGCCCGCAGCACAGCCGTCGCGTCGCGCAGCCCGCCCTCGGCCTCCTTCACGTCGGGCACCGACATGTGGGCCAGCTCGCCGACCAGCTCGTGGCGCCCGCGCACCAGCTCGCGCAGGGCCGGCAGCCGCTCCCGGGCGTGGCGGCGCCACTGCGCCAGCACCGTGGCGCGCAGCCGCAGCGTCAGGTTGGCGTCCCCGGCCAGGTGGCGCACGTCGAGCAGGCCGAGCGCGACGCGGAGGTCGGCCTCGGCGGCGGCGAGCATCTGCGGGACCTCGCGCACGGAGTGGTCGATGGTGGTGCCGGAGTCCCACAGCGGGTACCACAGCTTCTCGGCGACCTCGCCGGCCTCGACCCCCTCGTCGAGCACCAGCACGACGTCGAGGTCGGAGTGCGGCGCCAGCTCGCGGCGGCCGTAGCCGCCCACCGCGACCAGCGCGCTGCCCCGTCGGCGCCGCCCGCCTTCTCGTACGCCGCGGCGCACAGCGCGTCGGCCTCGGTCGTGCGCTCCTCCCGCTCGGTGGCCGTCACGTCGGTCTCCTCGGGTCGGGGCGGGGCTGCTGTCGGGGCTGGTGCGGGTGCTGGTGCGGGGGCTGGTGGTGGTCCCCGATCATGCCGGACGCGACGACGGCCCGGCCCACCGCAGGGGTGGACCGGGCCGTCGTGGCTGTCACGGGCGCGTCACGGTGTGCATCACAGGGCGGAGGCGTCCCGGTCGCCGGTGCGGACCCGCACCACGCTGTCCACCGGGCTCGTCCAGACCTTGCCGTCACCGATCCGGCCGGTCTGCGCGGCCTTCACGATGATCCCGGAGACGTCCTCGGCATCGGCGTCGTCGACGACGATCTCGAGCCGGATCTTCGGGACGAGCGCGACGTCGTACTCCGCGCCGCGGTAGACCTCGGTGTGGCCCTTCTGGCGGCCGTAGCCGCTGACCTCGCTGACGGTCATGCCGGCGACGCCGAAGGTCTCGAGGGCCTCGCGGACGTCCTCCCACTTGTGCGGCTTGATCACCGCGGTCACGAGCTTCATGCGTGTGCCCCTTCCGTGCGGGTGGAGGGATCGGGCCTCGTCGCGGCGGCGAACGCGCCGCCGCTGCTGCTGGAGAGGCTGGTGTTGAGATCGTAGGCGGACTCGCCGTGCTGGTCGAAGTCGATGCCCTCGACCTCGTCCTCCTCGTCGATGCGCCAGCCCATCGTGAACTTGATGGCCAGGGCGATCAGCAGGGTGATGATGCCGGACCAGGCGACCGCGACCAGGACACCGAGGACCTGGTCGACCAGGGAGCCGACGCCGCCGCCGTAGAACAGGCCGTCGACCGCGCCGCCGGCGACGTTGTCGCCCTCGGAGGCGGTGACCGAGAACAGCCCGATCATCACGGTGCCGACGATGCCGCCGACCAGGTGGACGCCGACGACGTCGAGCGAGTCGTCGTAGTTGAGCTTGAACTTCAGGCCCACGGCCCAGGCGCACAGCGCACCGGAGACCAGGCCGATGGCCAGGGCGCCGAGGATGTTGACCGCACCGGCGGCCGGGGTGATGGCGACCAGGCCGGCGACGATGCCCGAGGCGGCACCCAGCGTGGTGGCCTTGCCGTGCAGCACCTTCTCGACCACCAGCCAGCCGATGATGGCGGCCATCGTGGCCAGCGTGGTGTTGGCGAAGGTCAGACCGGTCTCGGCCAGGAACTGGTCGCTGGCGTCGAGGTCGTCGCTGAAGACGATCGAGCCGACGTTGAAGCCGTACCAGCCGACCCACAGCAGGGCGGCGCCGAGCATGGTCAGCGTCAGGTTGTGCGGACGCATGGGCTCACGGCCGAAGCCGATCCGCTTGCCGATCACCAGGGCCAGCACCAGGCCGGCGACACCGGCGTTGATGTGCACCGCGGTGCCACCGGCGTAGTCCTGGGCGCCGATCTGCGTGCAGATCAGGGCGTCGTCGGTGCAGCCGAAGACCATGTGGGCCAGCGGGAAGTAGGACAGGGTCGCCCAGATCGGCACGAAGACCAGCCAGGCCGAGAACTTCACCCGGTCGGCGATCGCACCGCTGATCAGAGCGGTGGTGATCACCGCGAAGGTCAGCTGGAACATCATGAACGTGTAGCCGTCGTAGCCCACGCCGTCGAGGGCGAAGTTGGCGAACGGCGAGTTGAAGAACGCGTCGATGCCCCCCTCGCCGCTGAACACCATCGAGTAGCCCCACAGCACCCAGATGATGCCGACGATCGCCATGGCGGCGTACGACATCATCATCATGTTCAGGACCGACTTCGACCGCGTCATACCGCCGTAGAAGAGGGCCAAGGCCGGGGTGGTCATCATCAGCACCAGCAGCGTGGCCACCAGCATGAACGCGTTGTAGCCGTCCACAGAACCTCCAAGATCAACTGCGAAGGACGCTCCCCCGGGGCCCCGACGGCGGTGTCGGAGCGGGGTGCGTCCCCATCAGGGCAGAGCCTGTCGCTGCTGTGTTTCGAGGTCCGGCGGCTGGTGTTACGGGCGGGCAACGAGTGCCCGCCCCGTGTTACGCGCTCGTGAACTCAGCCGCCGAGCAGGGCGTCGACGAAGGCGCCAGCGTCGAACGGGGCCAGGTCGTCGGCCCCCTCGCCCAGGCCCACGAGCTTGACCGGCACGCCCAGCTCGCGCTGCACGGCGACCACGATGCCGCCCTTGGCCGAGCCGTCGAGCTTGGTCAGCACGATGCCGGTCACGTCGACGGCGTCGCTGAAGACACGGGCCTGGATCATGCCGTTCTGGCCGGTGGTGGCGTCGAGCACGAGCAGCACCTCGGTGACCGGCGCCTGCTTCTCCACCACCCGCTTGACCTTGCCGAGCTCGTCCATCAGGCCCTGCTTGTTCTGCAGCCGCCCGGCGGTGTCGACGATGACGGTGTCGACGCCGGCCCGGCGGCCCTCCTCCACGGCGCGGAACGCGACCGAGGCCGGGTCCGCGCCCTCCTCGCCCTTGACCGTCTCCACGCCGACCCGCTCGCCCCAGGTGCCGAGCTGCTCGACGGCGGCGGCACGGAAGGTGTCGGCCGCACCCAGCACGACGCTGCGGTCCTCGGCGACCAGGATGCGCGCGATCTTGCCGACGGTCGTGGTCTTGCCGGCGCCGTTGACGCCCACGACCAGCACGACGCCGGGCTCGTCGCCCTCACCGCTGACCTGCAGGGCACGGTCCATGGTCGGGTCGACCAGCGCGAGCAGCTCCTCGCGCAGCACCGCGCGCGGGTCGGCCGAGCCCTCGACCCGCAGCCGGGTGCGCAGCCGCTCGACCAGCTCCTGCGTGGGGGCGACGCCGATGTCGGCGGTCAGCAGGGTGTCCTCGATGTCCTCCCAGGTGTCCTCGTCGAGCCGCTCGCGCGAGAGCAGGGCGAGCAGCCCCCGACCCAGGGTGCCCTGGGAGCCGGCGAGGCGCTGGCGCAGGCGCACCAGGCGCGAGGCCGTGCCCTCCGGGCGCTCGATCTCCGGCGCGGCCGGCGCGGCCGGCTCGGCGGGGGCCTCGGGCTCGATCGTCGCCGGCGGGGCGCTCAGCTCGACAGGCGGGGCGTCGGGGTCGGGGTCGGCAGGGGGCGCGCCGAGGACGTCGGTGTGGGTGTCGGGCAGCGGTCCCGGCTTGCGGCGCCGGGTGACGACCAGACCGGCGACGGCGCCCACGAGGGCGACGCCGACGACGGCGATGACGAGGATCACGAGGGCGAGGGCGTCCATGTCCCTCATCCAACCACCCGGTGCGGGGCGGCCGGCAGGCGGTCAGCGCCCGGTGTCGGACCCTGCGTCGTCGTCCTCGTCGTGCTCGCCCAGGGTGCGCACCGACCCGCGGGCGCGCTGCATGGCCCGGTCGAGCCAGCCCCCCGAGCCGGCGCCGTCACCGCGGTGCGGGACCGCGACGTAGTAGAGGACGAGGGCGGCGAGGGCGAGGATGACGACCATCGCGACGACGATCGGGATCACGGGCGTCTCCGGGGGGGGTGTGGACGAGCGGGGCGGACCACCCCACGGTGGCACACCCCGGGCTCAGCTGCCCCCGGGCACGCGCAGCAGCGGCTCGACTGCGGCGCGGATCACGTCGGGCATCGGCGTGACGCCGCGCGCCGGGTCGGTGTTGTCGACGTACACGTGCACGAAGCGGCCCTCGGCGGCCGCCTCGTCACCCTCGCCCTGGAAGAGGCCGATGCGGTAGACCACCGAGGAGGTGCCGACCTTGTCGACCACCAGGCCGGTCTCGACGGGGGCCGGGAAGCCGATCTCGCGGAAGTAGCGGCACGAGGTCTCGGCCACCACCCCGATCTGCGGCAGGGCCCGCACGTCGACGCCGGTGGCCTCGTAGAGGTGCGCGTTGACCGCGGTGTCGAACATCTCGTAGTACGTGGCGTTGTTGAGGTGGCCGTAGGCGTCGTCGTCGCGCCAACGCGTGGTCACGGTGCGCCAGGCCACGTAGTCGTCCCTGGTGGGGCGGGCGGCACGGTCGGGGCTGGGGCTCACACGGGCTCCGTCTCTCGCAGGCGCTGGCTGATGACGGCCGAGACGCCGTCGCCGCGCATGGTCACGCCGTAGAGGGCGTCGCCGACCTCCATGGTGCGCTTCTGGTGGGTGATGACGAGCAGCTGGGAGTTCTCGCGCAGCTCCTCGTAGATCTCGAGCAGGCGACCCAGGTTGGTGTCGTCGAGCGCCGCCTCGACCTCGTCGAGGATGTAGAACGGTGAGGGCCTGGCCTTGAACAGCGCGACCAGGAAGGCCACCGCGACCAGCGAGCGCTCACCGCCCGAGAGCAGCGAGAGCCGCTTGACCTTCTTGCCCGGCGGACGGGCCTCGACCTCGACGCCGGTGCTCAGCATGTCGCCCGGGTCGGTGAGCACCAGCCTGCCCTCTCCCCCGGGGAAGAGCCGGGCGAAGGTGGCGTCGAAGGCCTTCTCGACGTCGGCATAGGCCTCGCGGAAGACCTGCTCGACCCGGTCGTCGACGTCCTTGACGATGTCGAGCAGGTCCTTGCGGGTGCGGCGCAGGTCCTCGAGCTGCTCGGTGAGGAACTTGTGGCGCTCCTCCATGGCCGAGAACTCCTCGAGGGCCAGGGGGTTGACCTTGCCGAGCATGGCCAGGGCCCGCTCGGCCGACTTCAGCCGCTTGCGCTGCTCCTCGCGCACGAACGGCACCGTCGCCGGCGTGCCCTCGGGCGCGTCGTCGGCGACCTCCTGCGGCACCGGCTGGTGGGGGCCGTAGTCGGCGACCAGCCCGTCGGGCTCGATGCCGAGCTCGTCGAGCGCGCGCTCCTCGAGCTGCTCGATGCGCATCCGCTGCTGGGCCCGGGCCAGCTCGTCGCGGTGCACCGAGCTGACGAGCTCCTCGTGCTCGCGGGCCAGGTCGCGCAGCCGGGCCCGGACCTCGCGCAGCTGCTCCTCGCGCTCGCGGCGGGCCTCCTCCACCTCCGCGCGGGCATCGGCCGCCTGCTGCACCGAGACCTCGAGCCGGGTCAGGGCCCAGGTCACCGCGGCCCCGACGGCCTCGGCCGCGCGGCCCTCGCGCAGCAGCCGGTCGCGGCGCTCGGCGGCGCGCGCCCGCTGCTCGCGCTCCTTGGCGGCGGCCCGCACCAGCGAGTCGGCCCGGCCGTGGATGGCACGCGCCCGTTCCTCTGCGGTGCGCAGCGCCAGGCGGGCGTCCATCTCGCCCTGCCGGGCCTCGCGGGAGGCCTCGACGAGCCGCTCGCGCTCGGAGGTGTCGGGCTCCTCCTCGGGCGCCTGCTCGGCGCGCGCCAGCCGCGCCTCGAGGTCGGCGAGCCCGGCGACGGCGTCGGCACGGGCCTGCTCGGCGCGGGTGATCGCCTGCTCGACCCGCTCGGCCTCCGCGCGCGCCGAGCGCGCCTGCGAGCCGTGCTGGCCCAGCTCCTCGGCGACGGCGGCCAGGGTCGCGTCGGACTCGTGCAGGCGCGCGAGCGCCACGTCGACGCGCTGCTGGCGTCGTGGCGGCGCGCCTCGAGCCGTGAGGTCTCGAAGCCGGCCCGCTCGCTGGCCGCGACCCCTCGGCCAGCGCGGCGGCGGCCTCGTCGACGGCGGCCTGCACCTCGAGGAGGCTGGGTTGCGCACCGGAGCCGCCGGCGACCAGGTGGGCGCTGACGACGTCGCCCTCGCGGGTGACCGCCCCCAGGCTCGGGTCCGCGGCCACCAGGGACCGGGCCGAGGCCAGGTCCTCGACGACGACGACCCGGTCGAGCAGCCGGACCAGCGCCGGGCGCAGGCCGGGCGGCACTCCACCGCGTCGACGGCGTACGTCGCCCCCGGGGGCAGGGTGGGCCAGCCGGCGGGGCCGGGCAGCCCGGGCCCGTCGGCGAGCAGCAGGCCCGCGCGCCCCAGGTCGTCGGCCTTGAGGTGCGCGACCGCGGCGAGCGCGGGATCGGTGCCCTCGACGGCCACCGCGTCGGCGTGCGGGCCGAGGGCGGCCGCGACCGCCGCCTCGTAGCCGGGGCGCACCGTGACCAGGGCGGCGACCGAGCCCAGCAGACCGGTGAGCCCGGAGTCGTCGCCCGCGCCGAGCAGGGCGCCGGCGCCGTCCTTGCGGTTCAGGCCCATCTCGAGGGCGTCCTTGCGGGCGGCGAGGGTGTGGCAGTCGCGGTCGGCGGCCTGCGCCTGCTCGCGCACCGCGGCCAGCAGCCCCTCCACCTCGTCGAGCTCGTCGACGGCCTGCTCGTGCTCGGCGTCGAGGCCCTCCTCCCCCGCGTCGAGACCCGCGACCTTCGTCTCCAGGGCGGTGAAGGCCTTCTGGGCGCGCTCGGCGCGCTCGAGCGCCTCCTGGCGGCTGTGGCGCAGCCGGCCGACCTCCTCGTCGGCCGCGGCGGCGCGCGACTTCAGCGCGTTGACCTGGCCGTGCAGGCGGGCCAGCCCCTCGCGCCGGTCGGCGGCGGCGCGCTGCAGCGCGGCGATGCGTCGCTCCTCCTCGGCGGCGGCGTCCTCGGCGCCCTTGCGCGCGGTGACGGCCTGCTCGAGCCCGGCGCGCCGCGCGTCGACCTCGGCGGCGGTGCGCTGCTCCTGCTCGCGCACCCGCGCGGCCTCGGCCTCGAGGTCCTCGGGGTCGCGCCCGCTGGCGGTCTCGACCTCGGTGCTGGCCGCGGCGTTGCGCACCCGCTCCGCGGCCAGCGACTGGGTGCCGCGCAGCCGCTCGCGCAGCCCCGACAGGGCGTACCAGGTGTCCTGGGCGGCGGCGAGCACCGGCAGGTCCTCGCGCAGGGCCGCCTCGAGGACGCCCTCGCGCTCACGGGCCGTGGCGGTGGCGCGCTCGACCTCCTCGCGCCGCTGCTTGAGCACCGACTCGTCGGCCATCTCCTGCTCCAGCGCGGTGCGGGCGGTGACCAGGTCGTCGGCCAGCAGCCGCGCCCGGGCGTCGCGCACGTCGGCCTGCACGGTGGCCGCCCGGCGGGCCACCTCGGCCTGGCGGCCCAGCGGCTTGAGCTGGCGGCGGATCTCGCTGAGCAGGTCGTTCAACCGGTGCAGGTTGCCCTCGGTCGAGTCGAGCTTGCGCAGCGCCTTCTCCTTGCGCTTGCGGTGCTTGAGGACCCCGGCCGCCTCCTCGATGAAGCCGCGCCGGTCCTCGGGGGTGGCGTGCAGGATCTGGTCGAGCTGGCCCTGGCCGACGATGACGTGCATCTCGCGCCCGATGCCCGAGTCGCTGAGCAGCTCCTGGACGTCGAGCAACCGGCAGGTCTGGCCGTTGATGGCGTACTCCGAGCCGCCGGAGCGGAACATCGTGCGGCTGATCGTGACCTCGGCGTACTCGATCGGCAGCGCGCCGTCGGTGTTGTCGATGCTCAGCTGCACCTCGGCACGCCCGAGCGGCGGGCGGCCCGAGGTGCCGGCGAAGATGACGTCGTCCATCTTGCCGCCGCGCAGGCTCTTGGCGCTCGCCTCGCCCATCACCCACGCCAGCGCGTCGACGACGTTGGACTTGCCCGACCCGTTGGGCCCCACGATGCAGGTGATGCCGGGCTCGAGCTGCAGGGTCGTCGACGAGGCGAAGGACTTGAACCCTTTGAGGGTCAGGCTCTTCAGGTACAACGCAGGGGCCCTTCCGCCGAGGTGGGCCTCAGGCTACCCCTGGGCGCGCCGGCGCCGCAGGAGCAGCGCGCCGGCCATCGCGGCGCCCACGAGCCCCAGCGGCAGCGCGTTGGCGGCCGCGCGGCCCGAGACCGACACCGGCGCGGTCGCGCCGACGGGCGGCTCGGCGCCCCGCCCGTCGCCCGGCACGTCGACGGCGAACACGTCGAGGCCGCGCACCAGGTCGATGCTGTAGACGAGGTTGGTGCGCTTGGTCGTACGTCGGTCGCGGGCGTCGTAGACCGGCACCCACATGGCGTCCCAGACCTCCGAGAGGCCCCACACCGCGTGAGCGTGGGTGCGGATGCGGCGCGGGTTGCTGACGTCGAGGACCTGGGTGCCGCCGCCGTAGAAGCCGGCCGCGACCAGGCCGCCGGCGCGGTAGTCGAACCAGTGCGAGGAGCAGAAGGCGCCGCGCGGCAGCGGGAAGGTGCCGAGGTCGGAGAGCTCGACCTTGTCGAGCGGGACGATCTTGCCGGGCTTGCCGTTGAGCTTCTTGACCCACCAGGTCTGGAACGAGCCGGCCTGGGCGCAGTCGGTCTCCTCGTAGTCCTCCTCGGTCACCAGCAGCACGTTGCCGCGGCGCAGCGAGGGCTTGCGGCCGGGCTTGAACCGCTCGGCGTGCGGGCGGAAGGCGTTGTGCAGGATGAAGTCGTTCCAGCCCTCGTGGTCGGGGTCGTCGCCGGCCCCGGCGGCGCCGGTGGTGGTGAGCACGCGCGGGCGGCGCGGCTTCGAGACGTCCCACATCGAGGCACCCTCGTAGCCGGTGTGGGTGCCGATGCCGGCGGCGTCGAAGTTCCACTTGTGCCCGCCGGTCGGGCTGGCGAAGGGCTGCACGCCGGGCGTGGAGCGGTCGGAGTCGACCTCGACGGGGTCCTCGATGTCGCGCAGGTCGAAGATCGAGAAGCCCGAGCGGCCGCCGGCCGAGTAGGCGTAGCGGCAGTTGGTGTCGTCGATGCAGGCCACGGTGTGCGTGGAGGTGGTGCCGGGGGCCCGCGAGAGCACCGCGGGGGCGCTCGGGTCGGTCACGTCGACCACCACGAGCTCGCCGCCGCCGACGTTGACGTGCTCGATGTCGTCGGGCGAGGCCTGGTAGAGGTCGACCCCGATCAGCGCGAAGCGTCGGGTGCCCTGCTTGGTGCGGCGCTCACCGCAGTTCATCGCCTCGTTCTCGAACATCAGGCTGGGCAGCACCCCGACTCGCTCGGGGCTCGCCGGCTCGGAGACGTCGAAGACCTGCAGCGAGTCGAGCCCGCTGGTGACGAAGAGCGGCGCGGTGGCGGTGAAGCAGCCGGAGATGCCGACCTGGCCGGGGTTCGTCGAGACCTGGGCCATGTTGTCGCTGGCGACCAGCGACGCGGTCGTGCCGGGCTGCTGGGCGGCCCGCTCGAGCATCTGGCTGCGCACGTCGTCGGGGTCGGCACCCTGGGCGGGTGCGGACACCGCCATCGAGGTCAGGGCGAGGGCAGCGGCGGCCAGGACACCGGGCAGGGCGCGGGGGCGACGGGTCATGCCAGGCCCAACGACGCGTGGCCCCGGTGGTCACGGCCTAGGGGGCCCGAGGGCTCAGACGGGCTGCATCTCCTGCAGGTCCTGCAGCTCCTCGCGCAGACCGTGCTCGGCGACCTCGGCGGTGAGCCGGTCGTTCTCGGCGCACAGCCTCAGCACGAGCGCCTCGAGCTCGCGCACGCGCGCGCGCAGCCGCGCGTTGTCGGCGGCTTGGCGGGGGTCGAGCAGGTCGCTGCTGCGGTAGCCGATCAGCGCCTTGGCCATGAGGGACTCTCCAGTGCGGTGGGACGATGGGGGTGGCGACGGACGAGCATCCGGACCGTCTATAAGAGTCCCACCACGCGGGCCTCCCGGTCAATCGCGGGGGGCAGCGGTGCCGTGGCAACCGGACCCGCAGCAGGAACGGTTGCTGACGCACCGCCCGACCATGCCGCGGGTCGTGGTCCGGGTCGTGGTCCGGGTCGTGGTCCGTCAGTCGGGCGCAGCGGCCCCGGGCGTGACCACGCGCCGGCGGCGGGGCGCCGGCTGGCAGCGCGGGCAGAAGTACGACGACCGGTTCATGAACGCGACCCGGCGGATCGGGGTGCCGCAGCGGTCGCAGGGCTCGTCGGCGCGGCCGTAGGCGTGCAGCGAGCGGTCGAAGTAGCCCGACTCGCCGTTGACGTTGACGTAGAGCGCGTCGAAGGAGGTGCCGCCCTGGGCGAGCGCCTCGGCCATGACGTCGCGCGCGTGGTCGAGCAGCGCCAGCACCTGGGCGCGGCTCAGCCGCTCCCCCGGGCGCTCGCCGTGGACGCCCGCGCGCCACAGCGCCTCGTCGGCGTAGATGTTGCCGACGCCCGAGACGAGGTTCTGGTCGAGCAGCTGGCGCTTGATGCCCGAGGCCCGTCGGCGCACGCGCGCGGCGAACTCGTCGTCGTCGAACTCCGGGTCGAGCGGGTCGCGGGCGATGTGGGCGATCTCGGGCGGCAGGTCGGCACCGCCGGCCGAGATCGACAGCCCGCCGAACATGCGTTGGTCCACGAAGTGGAGGTGCCGTCCGTCGGCGGCGCCGTCGAGGCGCACCCGCACCCGCAGGTGCTTCTCGGGGGCCGCGTCGGCGGGCTGGACCAGCATCTGCCCGCTCATGCCCAGGTGGGCCAGCAGGGCGTCGCCGTCGTCGAGGGGCAGCCAGAGGTACTTGCCCCGGCGCCGGGCGCCGGTGAGGGTGCGTCCGGTGAGGGCCGCGGCGAAGCCCTCGGGGCCGCGCTCGTCGCGGCGCACCGGCCGCGGGTGCAGCACGTCGACGCCGACCACCCGGGCGCCGACGACGTGGCGCTCGAGCCCGGCGCGCACCACCTCGACCTCGGGGAGCTCGGGCACCGGTCGCCTAGGAGCCGTCGGTGTCGGCGGGGCCGGCGGCCGTGCCGGCGGCGGGGCCGGTGCCGGACTTGCCGGCCGCGGCGTTGCCGGCCGCGACCTCGGCCGCGGTCTCGGCAGGGTCGGTGACACCGAGCTGCGCGGCGATCTCGCCGTACGCGGTCTCGGCAGCGGCCTGCTCGGCCTCCTTCTTCGACCGGCCGGTGCCGTTGCCGTAGAGGCGCTCGCCCACGCGCACCTGGGCGGTGAAGGTCTTCTGGTGGTCCGGGCCGCTGTCCTCGATGACGTACTCGGGCACACCCAGGCCGTGCTCGGCCGACAGCTCCTGCAGGGAGGTCTTCCAGTCGAGGCCGGCCCCGAGGGCCGAGGCCGCCTCGATGAGCGGGTCGAAGAGGCGGTGCACCACCGCGGCGGAGGTCTCGATGCCTCCGCCGGAGAGGTGCACGGCCCCGATGACCGCCTCGACGGTGTCGGAGAGGATGGAGGCCTTGTTGCGGCCCCCGGTGCTCTCCTCGCCGCGACCGAGCTTGACGTGCTCGCCGAGCCGGATGCCGCGCCCGACACCGGCCAGCGCCCGGGCGTTGACCACCGCGGCGCGCAGCTTGGCCAACCGGCCCTCGGAGAGGTCCGGGTGGGTGCGGTAGAGCGTCTCGGTCACGACGACGCCGAGCACCGAGTCGCCCAGGAACTCCAGGCGCTCGTTGGTCGGCAGGCCGCCGTTCTCGTAGGCGTAGGACCGGTGCGTGAGCGCGCGGTCCAGCAGCTCGGGGTCCAGCTCAGGATCCCCGAGCGCTGCTCGCAGCTCGGCGTAGTCGTTCAGGGAACTGATCGGTCTCAGAGGACCTGACGACGGTCGGCCTTGGCGCCGTACTGGCCGCACTCGCCGCACGCGCGGTGCGGGAGGTGCTTGGCACCGCACGCGGCGTTCGCGCAGGTCACCAGGGTCGGCGCCGTGGCCTTCCAGGCCGAGCGACGGTGACGGGTGTTGCTGCGCGACATCTTCCGCTTCGGGACAGCCACTGTTTTCTCCTCGTTGCGAGGCCGGGATCGCTCCTCGGCCTGGTGGTGGTCTTGGTCTTGCTGGTGGGTCTGCTACTTCTCGTCCGGCTCGTCCTGCGCCAGGGCGGCCAGGCCGGCCCAGCGCGGGTCGATCGGTTCGTCGTGACCGTGGTCGGGGTCCTCGGCCAGTCGTGCCCCGCAGTCGGGGCACAGACCGGGACAGTCCTCGGTGCACAGGGGCTGGAACGGCAGCTTGAGCACCACTGCGTCCCTCAGCTGGGGCTCGAGGTCGAGCAGGTCGTCCTCGAGCCGGCTGACCTCGTCGTCCTCGTCGTGGGAGGTCTGGTGCTCGGCGTAGACGTACAGCTCCTGGAAGGTCACCTCGACGTCGTCGTGGATCTCCTCCAGGCACCGTGCGCACTCGCCGTCGAGCCCGGCTCGCGCCGTGCCCGTGACCAGGACTCCCTCCATGACCGCCTCGAGCCGCAGGTCGATGTCGACCGGCGAGCCCTCGGGGACAGTGAGGACGTCGATGCCCAGATCTGCCGGTGCCGGCACCGAGAGCGTCACCTCACGCTGGGACCCCGGGCGGCGGCCGAGCTCGCGGGTGTCGAGCACGAGCGGCGCTCTCGGGTCCAGGCTGGTCAGGGGATCACTTCCGGGTCCGGGCACGAACAGATCAGCGGGAAGCGTATCCCTCGGGTGAACGGCGGGGCAAAACGCGCCTGCCGGGTCATCCGCGCTGCTCGGCGATGCGCTCGGTCAGGCGGGCGTGCACGAAGTCGGGCACCAGCGTGGAGACGTCGCCGCCGAAGGTCGCGACCTCCTTGACCAGGCTCGAGGCGAGGAAGGAGTACTCGGGGCTGGTGGGCACGAAGACGGTCTCCACGTCGGTGAGCGAGGAGTTCATCTGCGCCATCTGCAGCTCGTAGTCGAAGTCGCTGACCGCGCGCAGGCCCTTCACGATCGCGTGGATGCCGTGCTCGGCGCAGTAGTCGGTCAGCAGGCCCTTGAAGCCGTCGACGCGCACGTTGTCGAAGTCGGCGCACGCCTCGGTGAGCATCGCCATCCGCTCCTCGGGGGTGAACATCCGGTTCTTGGACTTGTTCACCCCGACCGCGACGACGACCTCGTCGAAGAGGGAGGCGGCCCTCGCGACGATGTCGATGTGCCCGTTGGTGACGGGGTCGAAGGACCCCGGGCAGACGGCTCGACGCACTACTGCTCCCCCGCTCGTGGTTGCTCTGCTGGCTCCCCCGGCTCGTCCACGGGCGCGTGGGCCGACCACAGGGTCGTCTCACCGTACTTGCGCGAGCGGACCTCGACGAACCCGGTGGGGAACGCCGGCTGCGGGCTGCGCCGCGAGCGCTCGACGACGACCAGCGCGTCGGGCACCAGCCAGCCCTGCTCGACGAGCGCCAGCAGGTCGGCGCCCAGCTCCTCCTCGGTCAACGGGTAGGGCGGGTCCATGAAGACGACGTCGTAGGGCGCCACCGGCGCCCGGCCCAGGGTCGCGGCGACCGGTGCCGCGAGCACCTCGGCCCGCGGGAAGCCGAGGGTGCGGGCGTTGGTGGCGATCAGCCCCGCCGTGCGCCGGTCCGACTCCACCAGCGTCGCCACGCCCGCGCCGCGCGAGAGGGCCTCGAGCCCGACGGCGCCCGAGCCGGCGTACAGGTCGAGGAAGCGCAGGCCGTCGAGCGAGCCCGTGGCGGCCTCGATCGAGGAGAACAGCGCCTCGCGGACCCGGTCGGCGGTGGGACGGGTGGCGGTGCCGGGCGGGGTGCTCAGCCGGCGTCCGCCGGCGCTGCCGCCGATGATGCGGGTCATGGGGAGCGATCCTACGAGCGGTCGACGAAGTCGGCGGCGACCGACCTCTCGAGGGCCTCGACGGCGGCGGCCAGCGCGGGGGCGCCACGCAGGTCGGGGTCCGACTCGAGCAGGGCGACCCCTGCGGCGCGGGCGGCGAGGATGGTCTCCTCGTCGCGGAGCACCCGCAGGGTGTGCAGGCTGGACTGGTAGCCGGACTGGTGGGCGCCGAGCACGTCGCCCTCGCGGCGCTGCTCGAGGTCGACCCGGCTCAGCTCGAAGCCGTCGGAGGTGGCGGCGACCGCCTCGAGACGCCCACGGGCCGGGGTGCCGACCTCGGCGTGGGTGACCAGCAGGCACAGTCCGGGGTGGCCGCCGCGGCCGACCCGCCCGCGGAGCTGGTGCAGCTGGGAGACCCCGAACCGGTCGGCGTCCAGCAGCACCATCGCCGTGGCGTTCGCCACGTCGACCCCGACCTCGATGACCGTGGTGGAGACCAGCACGTCGACCTCGCCGCCGGCGAAGGAGCGCATCGTCGCGTCCTTGACGTCGGGGGTCAGGCGCCCGTGCATGGCGGTCAGCCGCAGCCCCGCCAGCGGACCCGCGCGCAGCTCCTCCACGACCTCCTCGACCGCGCTGAGCGGACGCTCGGTGCGTTCCTCGCCCGTGTCGCCCGGCTCCCCGGCCTCGGCCTGGCCGGCCTCCCGCTCGTCGCCGGAGATGCGGGGGCACACGACGTAGACCTGGTGGCCGGCCGCGACCTCCTCGCGCACCCGCTGCCAGACCCGGTCCACCCAGTGCGGGGCGTCGGCGACGGGCACGACCGTGGTCTGCACCGGCGCCCGGCCGGCCGGCAGCTCGGTCAGGGTGGAGATCTCGAGGTCGCCGAAGACGGTCATCGCCACCGTGCGCGGGATCGGGGTGGCGGTCATCACCAGCACGTGGGGCGGGGTGCCGGCCTTGTCGGTCAGGGCGGCGCGCTGCTCGACACCGAAGCGGTGCTGCTCGTCGACCACTACCAGCCCGAGGTCGGCGAAGCCGACCTTGTCCTCGAGCAGGGCGTGGGTGCCGATCACGATGCCGGCCTCGCCCGAGGCGAGCCGCGACATCGGTCCGGTGCGCTGGGTCCTGGTCATCGAGCCGGTGAGCAGCTCGACCGCGGTGGCCTCCTCCGCCCCACCCAGCAGGCCGGCCGAGGCGAGGTCGCCGAGCATCGCGGTGATGGAGCGGTGGTGCTGCTGGGCGAGCACCTCGGTCGGGGCGAGCAGGGCGGCCTGGGCCCCGGAGTCGACGACGCGCAGCATCGCGCGCAGCGCCACCAGCGTCTTGCCCGAGCCGACCTCGCCCTGCAGCAGCCGGTTCATCGGCCGCTCGCGCGCCAGGTCCTCGTCGATCTCGGCGCCCACCTCGCGCTGGCCGCCGGTCAGCTCGAAGGGCAACCGCGCGTCGAAGGCGTCGAGCAGGCCCCCGCTGCGCCCGGCCCGGGGCCGTGCGCCCAGCCGGGCGAGCGCACGGCGCCGACGGGCCAGCACCAGCTGGGTCACGATCGCCTCGTCGAAGCGCAGACGCTGCAGCGCCCGCGTGACCTGGGCGTAGTCCTTCGGGTGGTGCACCCACTCCAGCGCGGTGCCGGCGTCGACCAGCCCGGCCTGCTCGCGCACCGCCTCGGGCAGCAGCTCGGGCACCTCGTCGAGGACGGCGAGGGCGAAGGTGATCGCACGCTGGAGGTCCCAGGTGTCGACACCCTTGGTGAGCGGGTAGATCGGGTAGAGGTCGCCGAGGGTCTCCAGCGAGAGCTGCGCGGCGTCCTCGCCCTCGGTGCCCATCAGGACCATCTGCGGGTTGGTGAGCTGCCAGTCGCCGTTGAAGCGGCCCACCTTGCCCTGGAAGATGCCCCGGCGCCCCTCGGGCAGCCGGCGCTCGTGCCAGTCGGCCATGTGCGGCTTCTTGGCGAAGAACGACATCCGCAGGCTCGGGCCGTCGGTGTGCAGCACCGTGTCGACCCGGTACGCCGTGCGGCCGGTGCGGCGGTCGGCGTACTCGCGCCGGCGGGTCTGGCCGATCTGGCCGACCACCGTCAGCAGCTCGCCCTCCTGCAGCGCTTCGACCGTGGTCAGCTCGGCGGTGCGCACGTAGCGCCGCGGCAGGTGGTGCACGAGCTGGCCGACGGTGCGCAGCCCCAGGCCCTTGGTGATCTTGGCGGCCTTGGTGCCGGTGTCGCCCAGCACGGTCTCTATCGGCGAGTCCATCGAGATCACCGCCGCACCTCCTCCCCCGGGCTCAACGCTCGGTTCACTCCACGGCCAGCAGGAGCGGGTAGCGCTCCTGCCCACCGTCGTACACCACGGCATCGACAAAGGGGTGGCGCTCGGCCAGCCAACCGGTGCAGTGCTCGGCCAGGGCGCCGTCGGGGTCGTCTGCCCCCGAGACGATGGTGACGAGCTCGCCACCGCCGGCGACGAGGCGCTCGAGCACCTCGGTGGCGACGTCGGCGAGCGCCGACCCGACGACCGCGAAGTCGCCGGCCACCACGCCCAGGGCGTCGCCGGGCTCGCAGGGCCCGGCCATCGTCATCGCCTGGCGCGCCGCGACGGTGACCGCGCCGTGGCGGGCGTGGCGCGCGGTGGCGGTCATCTCGAGCACGTCGGCGTCGAAGCCGCGACCGGGTTCGTGGACGGCCAGCGCGGCCAGGCCCTGCACCTGCGCCTGGGTCGGGATGACCGCGACCCGCACCCCCGCGTCCTGGGTCGCCGTCGAGGCGGCGACCTGGGCGGCGCGCACCGAGTCGCCGTCGTTGGGCAGCACCACGACCTCCTGGGCGCCGCAGCCGGTGATGGCCTGGAGCAGGTCGCCGGTCGAGGGCCGGCGCCCGGGCCCGCCCTCGACGACCACGGCGCCGGCCTCGGCGAAGAGCGAGGAGAGCCCAGGGCCGGCCGAGACCACGACCACGCAGCGGCCCTCGCGCGGCCTGCCGGCCGCCTCGCGCTCCGCCCGGGCGGCCTGCTGGGTGACCTGGTCGTGGAAGTGGGTGACCCGGATGCGGTGCGGGCGCCCGGCCTCGATGCCGGCCTCGATCGCGGCACCGACGTCGTCGACGTGCACGTGCACGTTCCAGAGCCGCTCGTCGCCGACGACGACCAGCGAGTCGCCCAGGGCGGCGAGGCGCTCGCGCAGCGCCGGCACCTGCTCGGCGTCGGTGTCGAGCAGGTACATCACCTCGTACGCCGGCCCGCCCGGGGTCAGGTCGCCACCGGGCTGCTGCGCGGTCGTGGCCTGGGCGATGGGGATGGCGTGCTGGCCGATGCGCGGCAGCACCGGCTCGGGCCGGCGCCCGGTCAGCGCGGTCTCGGCGGCGTCGAGCACGACGCTCAGCCCCCGGCCGCCGGCGTCGACCACGCCGGCGTCGGCCAGCGCCTGCAGCTGGCTGGGGGTGCGCGCCAGGGCGGCACGGGCCGCCTCGGCGGCGCCGGTGAAGACGTCGCGGGTGCGGGCGGAGGGGTCCTCGCGCACCGCCTCGGCCGCCTCGGCCGCGGCCCGGGCCACCGACAGGATGGTGCCCTCCACGGGCGTGCCCACCGCGGCGTACGCCGCCTCGGCGGCCAGGCGCAGCGCCTCGGCGAGCACCTCGGCGTTGCGCTCCTCGGCGGTCGCGCGCGCCAGGCGGCGGGCGATGGCGCGCATCATCTCGCTGAGGATGACCCCCGAGTTGCCGCGGGCCCCCAGCAGCGCCCCCCGGCTGAACGCCGCCAGCGCGTCGCCCAGGTCGGCGCCGGCGTCGCCGCCGGTGGCCTCGCGCACGGCGTCCCTGGCCGCGGAGACCGTGAGGTACATGTTGGTGCCGGTGTCGCCGTCGGGGACCGGGTAGACGTTGAGCGCGTCGATCTCCTCGCGCGCCGCCCCCAGGGCGTCGACGGCGATGTCGACGAAGAGCAGCACGACCTCGAGGCTCACCCCGCGTCCGGTCGGTCCCACTGGCTCCACGGGGCGACACGTTAGTGTGCGGGTGGCGGCGATGCGTGGCGTGACGCGCCCCGCGGCCACCTCCGGCCCCCGATCGTCCCGCGATTGGCCGAGCACCGCACGCCTCGGATACTCTGGCGCGGTTGCCCGGAGCACCGGGCCCTCGACTCGTTCGGCTGTGCACGAACAGTTGTGCACATCTTTTCGTCCCAACCTCGATCCTTCAGGAGTTCACGGTGGCTGCCGTCTGCGACATCTGCGCCAAGAAGCCTGGCTTCGGCAACAACCGGCCGTGGTCGCGCAAGATCACGAAGCGCCGCTTCGACCCCAACATCCAGCGCGTGCGTGCCAAGGTCAACGGCACCCCCAAGCGCCTCAACGTCTGCACCGGCTGCCTGAAGGCGGGCAAGGTCTCCCGCTGACCTCCCGCTGACCACCTCGGTCCGCCGTCGGACGGCCGTCACCCCACCGGGGTGGCGGCCGTTCGTGCGTCCGGGGCCGATCAGAAGTGCGTCCACCCGGTCTCGCCGGTCCAGGGGGCGCCGTCGACCGTGACGCCCTCGCCCTCGCGCACCTCGCCGATCACGCTCCACCCCTCGGGCAGGGCGGTCCCGGCCGGGAAGGTCGCCAGCAGGGCGTGGTCGTCGCCGCCGGAGAGCATGAAGGCCACCGGGTCGACCCCGCCCAGCGCGGCGGCCACCGCGTGCAGCGGCTCGGGCACCTCCAGCGCGTCGGTGCGCACGTCGACGGCCACGCCGGAGGCGGTGGCCAGGTGGCCGGCCTCGGACAGCAGGCCGTCGGAGACGTCGATCATCGCGGTCGCGCCGGCGTCGGCGGCGGCCGGCCCGGCGTCGTACGGCGGCTGGGGGCGGCGGTAGGCCTCGACCAGCACCCGCGGGGAGCGGAAGCCGCGCCCCAGCACCGCCAGGCCGCCGGCGGCCCAGCCCTGGCGCCCGGCGAGGGCCAGCACGTCACCGGGGGCGGCACCCGAGCGCACGACCGGGGCCACGGTGCAGGCGCCCATCACGGTCACGGCCACGACCACCTGGTCGGCGCGCGTCAGGTCACCGCCCACGACGCTGGCCCCGACCAGCGCGCATTCGTCGGCGAAGCCCTGGGCGAAGTCGAGCGCCCACTGGGCCTCGAGGTCGGCGGGGGCGGCGAGGCCGATGGTCAGCGAGGTGGCCCGGCCGCCCATCGCGTTGATGTCGGAGATGTTCTGCGCCGCGGCCCGGTGGCCCACGTCGGAGGCGGAGGCCCAGTCGCGCCGGAAGTGCCGGCCCTCGACCATCAGGTCCGTCGAGACCACCACGTGGCCGGTGCGCACCCGCAGCACCGCCGCGTCGTCGCCGGGCCCGATGAGCACCTGCTCGCCCTGCTCGAAACGGCTGGTGATGGCCGAGATCAGGCCGAACTCGCCGACGTCGGCGAGGCTCGCCCCCGGCTCGAAGGACGGCTCGGGGGACGACGAATAGGTCATGGCCCCATCCCACCAGACCCGGCGGCGTCCACCCGCCCAGGGCCCCAGTGACCCTGCGTCCACCAGCAGGTAGGTTGTCGCCGACACATCCGGGTGACGTGTCCGCGGCAACGGAGCCGTGACGACAACCCTTGAGGAGCAACACGATGGTCGTGCAGGCCTACATCCTGATCCAGACCGACGTCGGCAAGGCTGCGGAGGTCGCGGCCGCGATCGCCCAGGTCAAGGGCGTGACCCTCGCCGAGGACGTCACCGGCCCCTACGACGTGATCGTGCGCGCCGAGGCCCGCAACGTCGACGAGCTCGGCAAGCTGGTCGTCTCGAAGGTGCAGAACCTCGACGGCATCACCCGCACCCTGACCTGCCCGGTCGTCCACATCTGAGCCGGACCGACCCGAGCTCCGTGGTCATCACCCGGCGCGCAGCGTCCCGACGCCCCGGCCCCTCGAGGGGTCGGGGCGTCGTCGCTGCGGGTGCGCTGGCGCTGCTGCTGGGTGCCTGCGGCGGCCCCGTCGAGGTCGCCGCACCGGCCCTCGACGCGGAGTCCGCCGCCGCCTGCGACGAGCTCCTGGGCGCCTGCCCGACGACCTGGCCGGGCTCGAGCCCCGCGAGGTCTCCCCCGCCGACGCCCCGGCCCGCGCCTGGGGCGAGGGCCTGGTGCTGACCTGCGGCGTCGAGGAGCCCCCTCTCTTCCGCGAGCTGATCGCCCCCTCCTGCGACGAGATCGTCGGCGTGGGCTGGTTCTTCCCGCCCGCCGACCTGGAGAGCGAGGACGGCCCGGTCACCGGCACCACGATCGGCTACCGGCCCCGCGTCGAGGTGCTGGTGCCCGACGAGTACCGCGGCGGTGTCTCCTTCACCGCCCTCTCCGAGCTCGCCGCACCCATCACCGAGCACCTCGAGCTCGTCCAGCGCTGCCGGTGAGTGACGGCAGGTCGGCGCGATGTGGGACGCTCGTGCCATGAGCGAGGAGCAGCTGCCCGGTCCCGTCGCCGTCATCGCCGGCGGCCTGAGCCACGAGCGCGACGTGTCGCTGGCCAGCGGCCGCAACCTGGTGCGCGAGCTGCGCGCGGTCGGCGTCGAGGCCGAGGCCTACGACTTCGACCGCAACCTGCTGCACACCCTCGAGCAGCACAAGGTCGTGGCCGCGGTCCCCGCGCTGCACGGCCACTTCGGCGAGGACGGCGAGATCCAGACGCTCCTCGAGCTCATCGACCTGCCCTACGTCGGCACCCGCAGCCGCGCCTGCCGGGTGGCCCACGACAAGGGCACCGCCCGCGAGCTCCTGCGCCGCGCCGGCATCGCGGTGCCCGAGAGCGTCGGGCTCTCCTCCCAGACCTTCCGCGACATCGGCGCCGCCGCGCTGATGGAGCACGTCATGCACCGGCTCGGGGAGCGCGTCGTGGCCAAGCCGACGCGCTGCGGCAGCGCCCTGGGGGTGACCGGCGTCGACGGCCTCGCCGCCCTGCCCTCCGCGCTCGTGACCGCCTACGCCTACGGCGACGACGCCCTCATCGAGCGCTTCTACGACGGCACCGACGTCAGCGTCGTGTGCATCGAGACCGACGAGGGCGTGCAGGCGCTGACCCCGGTGGCGGTGGAGTACGAGAAGGGCCACGAGTTCGACTTCGACGCCCGCTACACCGCCGAGTTCGTCTCCTTCTCCCGCCCCGACCTGCCCGACGAGCTGATCGCGGCCCTCGAGCGGACCGCCGGCGAGGCCCACCGGGTGCTCGGCCTGCGCCACCTCTCGCGCTCCGACTTCATCGTCTCGGGCGACGGCTCCTACGTGCTCCTGGAGACCGCGATCACCCCCGGCACCACCGAGACCTCGGTCATGCCCTTCGCCTGCACCCTCTCCGGCACCAGCCTCGGCCAGGTCGTCCTCGACCTGGTCCGCCGCACCCTGGCCTGACCGCCCCCGACCCGGCCCATATCTCGCGCTGACCCGGCGCACATCTCGCGTCGACCCGGCGCATATGTCTCGTCGACCCGGCGCACACCTGCCTGTGCCGGTTCCGGCCGGGTCAGCGCGAGATTCCCGCCGGGTCAGCGGGAAGTTCGGGCCGGGTCGGCGGGAGATTCGAGCCTGGTCAGCGCAGACCGGTGGGGCGCTCGAGGGCGAGCTGGATGAGCTCGTCGACCAGCTCGGTGTAGGACATGCCGCTGGCCTCCCACATCTTCGAGTACATCGAGATGGGGGTGAAGCCCGGCATCGTGTTGATCTCGTTGAGCAGCACCTCGCCGTCGGGCGTCACGAAGACGTCGACGCGCGAGAGGCCCTCGCCGCTGATCGCCTCGAACGCCTGCACCGCGACCTCGCGCACCCGCTGGGCGACGTCGGCGGGCAGGTCGGCCGGAGCCTCGGTGCGGGCCTGGGAGTCGGAGAGGTACTTGGCCTCGAAGTCGTAGAACGTCGCCGCGCCGTGGTCGACCACGATCTCGCCGGGCACCGAGGCCCGCGGCGCTGCGCCGCCACGACCGCCGAGCACCGCGCACTCGATCTCGCGTCCCTCGACGCCCTGCTCGACCAGCACCTTCGGGTCGTGGGCGCGGGCCTCCTCGATCGCGTCGGCCAGCCCCGTGAGGTCGTCGACGCGGGTGACGCCCAGCGACGAGCCGGCCCGGGCGGGCTTGACGAAGACCGGGAACTCCAGCGCCTCCTGCACCCGCGCCACCACGGCCTCGGGGCGCTGCTCCCACTCGCTCGGCCTCACCACGACGTACGGCGCCACCGGCAGTCCGTGGCCGGCGAAGACCAGCTTCATGTAGTGCTTGTCCATGCCGACCGCCGAGGCCAGGACGCCGGCGCCGACGTAGCGCACGCCGGCCAGCTCGAGCAGCCCCTGGATGGTGCCGTCCTCGCCGTACGGGCCGTGCAGCAGCGGGAAGACCACGTCGACCGGACCGGCCTCGCCGAGGCTGGCCAGGGCCGGGCCCGACCCGGTCGTGACCTCGGGGAGCCGCCCGGCGGCGAGCTCCCAGCGCGACGCGTCGCCCGCGGCCAGGACCCAGTCCCCGTCGCGCGTGATGCCGATGGGCAGCACCTCGTACTTGTCGCTGTCGATCGCCTTCATCACCCCGGCGGCCGTGGCCGCCGAGATGGCGTGCTCGCCCGAGCGTCCACCGAAGACGAGCGCCACTCGGGTCTTGCGTGCAGCGGTCTCGGGGCCAGGCGTCTCGGTCATGGTCCGCGACCCTACTGAAGGCTCGCGGCGACCTCGTCCAGGCGCGCCCCGCGGGAGGCCTTGAAGAGAACCGCGTCACCCTCGGCGAGGTGCTCGGCGAGCCAGGCGCCGGCGGCGGCGTTGTCGGCGAGCAGCACGCTCCGCTCCCCCGCGCCCTCGTGGATGCCGCGGGCGGCCTCGCCCACGACCACCACCACGTCGACGCCCCGGTCGACGGCGTAGGCACCGACGCCGCGGTGCTCCTCCGGGCTGGTCTCGCCCAGCTCGCGCATCTCGCCCAGCACCGCGACGGTGCGGCGTACGCCGGGGTCGGCGCCGATCGAGGCCAGCGCGTCGATCGCGGCGCGCATCGAGTCGGGGTTGGCGTTGTAGGAGTCGTTGAGCACCGTCACGCCGTTCGGGAGCTCGCTGAGCTCCATGCGCCACTGCGAGAGCGTCGAGACCCCGCTCAGCGCGGCGGCGACCTGCTCGACCTCCAGGCCGGCGGCGATCGCGGCCGCGGCCGCGGCGGCGGCGTTGAGCGCCTGGTGGGCGCCCACCAGCCGGAGCCTGACCGGCACCCGGGCCCCGTCGGCGACCAGCACGAACGACGGCCTGCCCAGGCGGTCGAGCTCGAGCTCCTCGACGCGTACGTCGGCGGGCTGCTGGGCCCCGAAGGAGACCACGCGCGCGCCGGTGCGTGACGCCATCGCCGCGACGCGCCCGTCGTCGGCGTTGAGGACGGCGGTCCCGTCGTCGTCGAGCGCCTCCACCAGCTCGCCCTTGGCCTGTGCGATCGCCTCGCGCGAGCCGAACTCACTGAGGTGGGCCTGGCCGACGTTGAGCACCAGCGACACGTCGGGGCGCACGAGCGCGGTCAGCTCGGCGATGTGGCCCAGGCCCCGGGCGCCGAGCTCGAGCACCAGGTAGCGGGTGCCGGTCTCGACGCGCAGGGCGGTCAGCGGCATGCCGAGCTCGTTGTTGAAGGAGCCGCGGGTGGCCACGGTCGGCGCGGCCTCGGACAGCACGGCGCCGAGCAGGTCCTTGGTCGAGGTCTTGCCCTGCGAGCCCGTGATCCCCACGACCGTCAGGCCGCCGTCGCGGCGCACCCGCTCCACGACGTGGGCCGCGAGCCGCTGCAGCGCCAGCCTCGGGTCGTCGACCACCACCGTCGGCAGCTCGGTGGGGCGGCTGCCCAGGACGGCCACGGCCCCCTGCCGGCCGGCCTGCGCGGCGTGCTCGTGGCCGTCGCTGTGCTCGCCGACGAAGGCGGCGAACAGGCTGCCGGGACCGGCCTCGCGCCCGTCGATCACGACCGGGCCGTCGACCACGACGTCCTCGGGGGCGGTCGCGGCCCCGCTGGACCCACCGGTGACCTCACCGCCCACCACGGCGGCGACCTGCGCCAGGCTGAGGGCGATCACGAGGCTCGTCCTGGGGTGGGCGCGGAGCACGACTGGTTGGCCGACGTCATGGGTCGTCACCCTAGTGTGTGCCCATGAGCGAGACCCCCCAGCCCGCCACCGTCGCTGTCCACGCCGGACGTCCCCCGCACGAGGCCGACCAGCCGCTCAACGAGCCGCTGACGATGGCCTCGACGTACGTCGCCCTCGGGGACCGCGAGTACGGCCGCTACGGCAACCCGACCTGGCAGGCCTTCGAGGACGCGCTCGGGCGTCTCGAGGGCGGCACCGCGCTCGCGTTCTCCTCCGGTCTGGCCGCGGTCGCGACCGTGCTCGACCTGGTCGGCCAGGACGCGCTGGTCGTGGCCCCCGACAGCGCCTACAGCGGCAGCCTCGCCCAGCTCGCCGACCTCGAGATGCGCGGACGCGTGCGCAGCCGCCTGGTCGACATCGCCGACACCGACGCCGTGGTCGCCGCCTGCGAGGACGCCGCGCTGGTGTGGGTGGAGACCCCGACCAACCCCAACCTCGACATCGCCGACCTGGCCCGCATCGTCGAGGCCGCCCACGCCGCCGGCGCCTACGTCGTCGTCGACAACACCTTCGCCACGCCCCTGGTGCAGACCCCGCTGGCCGACGGCGCCGACATCGTCGTGCACTCGGCCACCAAGTACCTCGGCGGGCACAGCGACCTGCTCCTCGGCGCCCTGGTGACCAGGGACGAGGAGCTCGCGGGGGTGCTCAAGGGACGCCGCGACCTCTACGGCGCCGTGCCGGGCACCATGGAGGCGTGGCTGGCGCTGCGCGGCCTGCGCACCCTGCACCTGCGCGTCGAGCGCGCCACCGCCAACGCCACCGAGCTCGCCCGGCGCCTGGCCGAGCACGCGGCCGTCGAGCGGGTGCGCTACCCCGGCTTCGGGGCGATCGTCTCCGTCGAGCTCGCCGGCGGCGCGATGGCCGCCGACCTGCTGACCCGCAAGACCCACCTGTGGGTGCACACCACCAGCCTCGGCGGCGTCGAGTCGACCCTCGAGCGCCGGCGCCGCTGGAAGCTGGAGCCCACCACCGTCTCCGAGGCGCTGGTGCGGCTCTCCGTCGGCATCGAGGACGTCGACGACCTGTGGGCCGACCTGTCCCGCGCGCTCGACGACCTCACCGTCTGAGCCCCGCCGAGCCGGCCCGTTCGAACCGGCCGGCTCGGCGAACCGGCGCCCGCCGTACGCCGCGGGGTCACCGGGTCTCGACACGCCTGTCGCGCCTTCGCAGGCTCAGGCGCGGGCTTGCTCGACCTTCGCGCCCTGCAGGGGTGACCTCGTTCCTCGGTCACCCCTGGGCGCTCGCTCAGTCGGTCTCGGCCTTGGTGTCGCGGGCCAGGACGGCGTCCATCATCTCCTGGGCGGTCATGTGGCCGGCGACGACCTCGTCGACGTACCGGGCCACGGGGGCGTCGCAGCCGCTCTGCTCGGCCAGGGCGCGCAGGGAGGAGCAGGACTTCGCGCCCTCGGCGACCTGGCGGGTGCTGGCGTAGATCTCCTCGGTGGTCATCCCCTGGCCCAGCTTCTCGCCGAACGACCGGTTGCGCGAGAGCGGCGAGGAGCAGGTGGCGACCAGGTCGCCGAGGCCGGCGAGACCCATCAGGGTCAGCGGGTTGGCGCCCAGCTTCATCGCCAGCCGCGCGGTCTCGGCGAGCCCGCGGGTGATGATCGAGGCGGTGGTGTTGTCGCCGAAGCCCAGGCCCACCGCCATGCCCACGGCGAGGCCCACGACGTTCTTGTAGGCACCGCCGAGCTCGCAGCCGAGCACGTCGACGGAGGTGTAGGGGCGGAAGGCCGGCGAGTGGCAGCGCTGCTGCAGCCGCTTGGCGACCTCCTCGTCCTCGCAGGCCACCACGGAGGCGGCCGGCTCGCGACGGGCGATCTCCTTGGCCAGGTTGGGGCCGCTGACGACCGCGATCCGCTCCGGCCCGGCACCGGTGACCTGGTGGATCACCTCGCTCATCCGGTTCAGGCTGCCGAGCTCGACCCCCTTCATCAGCGACACGAGGACGGCGTCGTCCTCGATGTGGGGCGCCCAGGCGGTGAGGTTCTCGCGCAGCGACTGCGACGGCGTCGCGAGCACGACCATGTCGGCGCCGTGCAGCGCCTTCTCGACGTCGGTGGTGGCGTCGACGCTGGGCGGCAGCTCGATGCCGGGCAGGTAGTCGGCGTTCTCACGCCGCTCGTTGATGCTCTCGGCGACCTCGGGCCGGCGCGCCCACAGGGTCACGTCGTTGCCGGCGTCGGCGAGCACGACCGAGAAGGCCGTGCCCCACGACCCGGCGCTGAAGACGGCGACCTTGCCCTTGGTCGAGACGCTCATGCGGTGTCCTTCCGGTCCTGGGACTCATCATCGGCTCGCGCGCCCTGCCGGCGCATGTCGAAACGTACGGCGGGTGCCCGCTCGCCCCGCACCTGCTCGACCAGGGCGGTGATGGCGGCCATGATCCGGTCGGTCGCACGCTGCGCCGCGGCCGCCTCGGCGCCCCCGCCGGAGCCGGCGGCCAGGTCGGAGAGGTCGACGGGCCCACCGACGTGCATCGAGATCTTCTTGGGCGGGAAGAGCCGGGGCTTCTTCGTGTACGGCGCCAGCAGGTCCTGGGCGCCCCACTGCCCGACCGGGATGACCGGGCAGCCGGTGGCCAGCGCGATCCGGGCGGCCCCGGTCTTGCCGCGCATCGGCCACAGGTCGGGGTCGCGGCTGATGGTGCCCTCGGGGTAGACGACCACGCACTCGCCCCGGCGCACGGCCTCGACCGCGGCGTCGTAGGCCCCGATGGCCGAGCTGGTCGCCCGGTGCACGGGAATCTGCCCGGCACCGCGCAGGAAGAACGCGAGGAACCTGTTCTTGAAGAGCCCCGACTTGGCCAGGTAGCGCGGCAGGCGACCGTGGTCGTAGAGCAGGTGCGCGGCCAGCAGCGGGTCGACGTGGGAGACGTGGTTGAGCACCAGCACGAAGCCGCCGGTGGCCGGGATGTTCTCCCCGCCGCGCCAGTCGCGCCGGGTCGTCGCGAGCAGCAGCGGCTTGACGATCGGCACGGCGAAGCTGAACGCCCAACCGCGTGGTTGCTGCAGCTTGCGAACGGTCACGCGTCTCCCTCGGCAACGGTGCCGGAGCAGGTCGGCTCCGACGTCGACCTGCAGGCTACTCGCAGCCGGCCCGGCAGGCGTGCAGCGACGCCTGCGAGGATGGCCGACCATGAGCACGACCTCCGAGCCCGCCGCCCACCCCTCGTCCGACCCCTCGGGCTGGGTCGTGCTGGTGCCGGTCAAGCCGCCCGCGCGGGGCAAGTCGCGCCTGGTCGGTCTCGACGACGGCGCTCGCCGCGAGCTCGCCTCGGCCTTCGCCCTCGACACCGTCGCGGCCTGCCTGGCGGCGCCGGGGGTGGCGCAGGTCCTGGTGGCCACCGACGACGCCGGCTTCGCGGCCTCGCTGCTCGCGCTCGGCGCCGCCTGCATCCCCGACGGCGACTCGGGGGACCTCAACGCCACGCTGCGCCAGACGGCCGCCGAGGCCGGACGCCGATGGCCGGCGCTGCGCCCGGTCGCCCTCTGCGCCGACCTGCCCACGCTGCGGCCCGAGGACCTCGCCACCGGCCTCGTCGCGGCCGGACGGGCGCTCGAGGGCGCTGCGGCGGTCTTCGTCCCCGACGCCGCCGGGGTCGGCACCACCCTCTACGCGGCGGCGTACGACGCCTTCGACCCCCGGTACGGCGGCGCCTCGCGGCAGGCGCACCTCGACGCCGGCTGCACCGAGGTCGAGCTAGCACCCGCGACGCTGCGGCGCGACGTCGACGACCTGGTCGACCTGCAGGCGGCCGTGGCGCTGGGACTGGGCCCCCGCACCGCCGAGGTCGTCGCAGGCCTGCGGCTGTTCTGAGCCTGCCCCGGACCTGCCTGCCCCGGACCTGCCCTGGCTCGGCGCCGAGGCAGCGCTGACCGGGGGCCGGGGGCACGCCGACGGCGGGCCACCCGAGGGCGACCCGCCGTGCGACGAGGTGGATCAGGAGGAGGACGTCGAGGAGCCACCGCTGCCCGAGCTGCTGCTCGACGTGCTGCCGCTCGAGGTGCCGCCCGCGCTCGACGTCTTCTTGGCCGGGCTCTTCTTGGCCGTCGTCGACTTCGAGGCCGTCGACTTCGAGGCCGTCGACTTCGAGGCGGTCGACTTCGCTGCGGCCGACTTCTTGGCAGGCGCCTTCGTGGAAGCGGTGCCGGTGGACTTCTTGGCCGGCCCCTTCGTGCCGGCGGACGACGAGGTCGCGCTCGTCTTCGCCGGGGTCTTCTTCGCCGTCGACTTCTTGGCGGGCGTCTTCTTCGCCGTCGTCTTCGCGGCGGTCGTCTTCGCGGCCGTCGTCTTCGCGGCCGTCGTCTTCGCGGCCGTCGTCTTCTTGGCGGCGGTCTTCTTGGCGGCGGTCTTCTTGGCGGGGGCCTTGGCAGCCGTCGTCTGCGTCGCCGGGGCAGTCTTCTTGGCGGGCGCCTTCGTCGCCGGCGCCGACTTCGCGATCGACGACTTCTTGCCCGTCGCCTTCTTGACCGTGTCGACGGCCATCGCCGCGGGCGCCGTCGCGGCGGCGACGGTCAGCTTGGGCAGCTTCTTGGCGCCGGAGACGACGTTCTTGAGGTCGGCGCCGGGGGTGAACTTCGGCACGGCGGTCTTCTTGGCCTTGATCCGCTCGCCGGTGCGCGGGTTGCGCACCCACCGGGCGTCGCGGATCCGCTTCTCGAACGACCCGAACCCGGTGATGGCGACCTTCTCGCCCTTCGAGACCTCGCGCGTGATCGTGTCGAGGACCGACTCGAGCGCGTGCGCGGCCGCCTTCCTGTTCCCCTCGTAGCGCGCTGCGAGCGCGTCGATGAGCTGAGACTTGTTCACTCCGCTTCCCCTTCAGCCGACCTCGGCAGCACGGCGCGCTGCCCGATGTTGCTAGCACGCTAGGGACTTGTGGCCCGGGCCACAACGACCCGGGCCGGGAAGGGACCCCGGGAGTGTCGAGGTCAGGAGTGGATGGTCAGCGGCTTCCAGCTCGGTCGCCCGGCCTCGAAGCGGCCGATCTCCTCGTCGTGACCCAGGGTGATGCCGATGTCGTCGAGGCCCTCTAGCAGGCGCCAGCGGGTGTAGTCGTCGATGTCGAAGGAGTCCTCGATCGCGTCGTCGCCCTCGCCGGCGCGCACGGTGCGCGACTCGAGGTCGACGGTGATCGCGGCGCCCGGGTCGGCCTCGAGCAGGTCCCACAGCCGCTGCACGACCTCCTCGTCGACCTGGGCGGCGAGCAGGCCCGCCTTGCCGGAGTTGCCGCGGAAGATGTCGGCGAAGCGCGAGGAGATGACGACCTTGAAGCCGTAGTTCTGCAGCGCCCAGACCGCGTGTTCGCGCGAGGAGCCGGTGCCGAAGTCGGGGCCGGCGACCAGCACCGAGCCCTGCGAGTAGACCGGGTGGTTGAGCACGAACTCGGGGTCGTTGCGCCAGGCCGCGAACAGCCCGTCCTCGAAGCCGGTGCGCGTGACCCGCTTGAGGTAGACGGCCGGGATGATCTGGTCGGTGTCGACGTTGCTGCGGCGCAGCGGGACACCGATGCCGGTGTGGGTGGTGACCTTCTCCATGGTCTTTCTCCGTCTCAGGCGAGGTCGGCGGGCGAGGACAGGGTGCCGCGCACCGCGGTGGCGGCGGCGACGGGGATCGAGACCAGGTGGGTGCGTCCACCCTTGCCCTGACGGCCCTCGAAGTTGCGGTTGGAGGTCGAGGCGCTGCGCTCGCCGGGGGCGAGGGTGTCGGGGTTCATGCCCAGGCACATCGAGCAGCCGGCCCCTCGCCACTCGGCGCCGGCCTCCTTGAAGACGACGTCGAGGCCCTCCTCCTCGGCCTGCAGGCGCACCCGCACCGAGCCGGGCACGACCAGCAGCCGGGTGTCGGGGGCGACGGTGCGGCCCTTGATGATCTCGGCGGCCAGGCGCAGGTCCTCGATGCGGCCGTTGGTGCACGAGCCGACGAAGACGGTGTCGACCGAGACCTCGCGCATCGGCGTGCCGGCCACCAGGTCCATGTAGGCCAGCGCCTTCTCGGCCGCGACGCGGTCGGAGGGCTCCTCGAAGTCGTCGGGGTGCGGCACCGAGGCGCCCAGGGGCACGCCCTGGCCGGGGTTGGTGCCCCAGGTGACGAACGGCGTCATCGTCGAGGCGTCGAGGACGATCTCGGCGTCGTACGTCGCGTCGTCGTCGGTGCGCAGGCTCGTCCAGTGCTCGACGGCGGCGTCCCAGTCGGCGCCGGTGGGGGCCTCGGGGCGTCCCTCGATGTAGTCGAAGGTGGTCTGGTCGGGGGCGATCATCCCGGCCTTGGCGCCCCACTCGATGCTCATGTTGCACACCGTCATCCGCGACTCCATCGAGAGCTCCTCGATGGCCTGGCCGCGGTACTCGACGATGTAGCCCTGGCCGCCGCCGGTGCCGGTGTGCGCGATCAGGTTGAGCACCATGTCCTTGGCGGTCACGCCGTCGGGCAGGCTGCCGTTGATGGTCACGGCCATCGTCTTGGGGCGTGCCTGCATCAGCGTCTGCGTGGCCAGCACGTGCTCGACCTCGGAGGTGCCGATGCCGAAGGCGATCGCGCCGAAGGCACCGTGGGTGCTGGTGTGGCTGTCGCCGCACACGATCGTCATGCCCGGCTGGGTCAGGCCCAGCTGGGGGCCGACCACGTGCACGATGCCCTGGTCGAGGTCGCCGAGGGGGTGCAGGCGCACCCCGAACTCCTCGGCGTTGCGGCGCAGCGTCTCGACCTGGGTGCGCGAGACCGGGTCGGCGATCGGCTTGTCCCAGTCCAGCGTGGGGACGTTGTGGTCCTCGGTCGCCAGGGTCAGGTCGGGGCGGCGCACCGGGCGTCCGGCCAGCCGCAGCCCGTCGAAGGCCTGCGGCGAGGTCACCTCGTGGATGAGGTGGAGGTCGATGTAGAGCAGGTCCGGCTCTCCCGCGGTCGAGCGGACGACGTGCTCGTCCCAGACCTTCTCCGACAGGGTCCTGCCCATGACGCGCTCCTTGATGACTGGTGGGTGACGGTGGAACAGCACCCGAGCCTACGTCCTCGATCCCAGGAAGTGAGACGCGGGTCCCGTCATTCGAGACGGCGATGCTGAGCCCGCTCCTTACCGAGCGGGGGTGAGACCCCGGTCACAGGACTTGCATCCCATGATCTGAGACGCAAGTATTGGCATATGGACAGCAGTGGAGTGGGAGTGCTCGACAAGGCCGCGATCGTGCTGACCGCGCTCGAGGCCGGCCCGGCGACCCTGGCCGGGCTCGTGACCGCGACCGGCCTGGCCCGCCCGACGGCCCACCGGCTCGCGGTGGCGCTCGAGCACCACCGGCTGGTGGCGCGCGACATGCAGGGCCGCTTCGTGCTCGGCCCGCGCCTCTCCGAGCTCTCCGCCGCCGCCGGCGAGGACCGCCTGCTGGCCACCGCCGGCCCGGTGCTGGCCCGGCTGCGCGACATCACCGGCGAGTCCGCCCAGCTGTGGCGTCGCCAGGGCGACCACCGCGTCTGCGTCGCGGCCGCCGAGCGTCCCTCGGGCCTGCGCGACACCATCCCGATCGGCTCCCAGCTGACCATGCGCGCCGGGTCGGCCGCCCAGGTGCTGCTGGCCTGGGACGACCCCGAGCGGATGCAGCGGGGCCTGCAGAACGCCGCCTTCTCGGCGGCCGCCCTCTCCGGCATCCGCCGCCGCGGCTGGGCCCAGTCGGTCGGCGAGCGCGAGCAGGGCGTCGCCTCCGTCTCCGCGCCGGTGCGCTCCCCCAGCGGCAAGATCATCGCCGCCGTCTCGGTCTCCGGCCCGCTCGAGCGGCTCTCGCGCCAGCCCGGCCGCATGCACGCCCCCGCCGTGCTCGCCGCCGCCGAGCGGCTCTCGGAGTCGCTGCGCCGCGCCGCGGCCGAGAGCGCCTGACGCACGCACCTCCCCGGGGCTAGAACAACCCGTCCTGCTCGAGGCCGAGCAGCACCTGCTTGCGCTCCAGTCCACCGGCGTAGCCGGTGAGGGTGCCGTTGGCGCCGATGACGCGGTGGCACGGGATCACGACCGGGATCGGGTTGCGGCCGTTGGCCAGCCCGACCGCGCGCGAGGCGGCGTTGGTCATGCCCAGCGCGCGCGCCACCTCGCCGTACGACGCGGTCTCGCCGTAGCCGATCGTGCGCAGCTGGGCCCACACCCGCTGCTGGAAGTCGCTGCCGCGCGGCGCGAGGGGCAGGTCGAAGTCGCGCAGCCCGCCGTCGAAGTACGCCGCCAGCTGGCGCACCGTCTCGACCAGCACCGGCTGCGTGTCGTCGCGCTCGCCCGGGTCGGGGGCCCCCGGCTCGGGGTAGGGCGCGAACTCCACGGCCGCCAGCGCACCGTCGCGCTCGACGAGGCGCAGTGGCCCGATCGGGCTGTCGGTCTCGGTCCACATCTCAGTCGTCCTCCGGTCGGGGCGGGTCGGGCATCAGGGTCTGCCACAGGTGCATCAGGGCGTAGGAGCGCCACGGGCTCCACAGCGGTGCTCGGGCGATCTCGGCGGCCGGCTCGAGCCCCAGGCGCCTGAAGGCGGTCCGCACGCCCAGGTCGGTCGACAAGAAGACGTCGGGATGGCCCAGCGCGCGCATCGCGACGTAGTCGGCGGTCCAGGGGCCGATGCCGGGCAGGGCCAGCATCGCCGCGCGCACGGCGTCGCGCTCCGGACCGCGGTCGAGCGCCAGCTCGCCGGCGGCCAGCGCCGCGCTCAGCCCGACCAGGGCCCGGCCCCGCGCCCGCGGCATCGGCAGCGTCTCCGGGTCGACCTCCGCCAGGGTCGCCGCGTCGGGGAACAGGTGGGTCAGCCCCGGCTCGCCGGTCTCGACCGGTCGGCCGTGGGCGGCCACGACGCGCCCGCCGACCGTGCGGGCCCCGGTCACCGAGACCTGCTGGCCGATCACCGTGCGCACGGCCGTCTCGTCGCCGTCGACCTGGCCGGGCAGCCGCAGCCCCGGGGTGCGGCGCACCAGCGCCCCGAGGACCGGGTCGGTCCCGAGGTGCTCGGCGACCGGCAGCGGGTCGCAGTCGGCGTCGACCAGGCGGCGTACGCGCTCGACGGCCGCGGTGGTGTCGCGCAGGTCGGTGAGCCGGAAGTGGGCCCCGACCATCGCCACTCCCCCGGCCGGCACCTCGTCGAGCGCCGGGTCGAGGTCGACGCGCACCGTGCCGGGTCCGTGGGGCAGGTCGAGGGTGCGGGCGTACCACCCCGGTCCGGCGGTCTCGACCCCCGGGACCAGGTGGTAGGCCAGGAACCCGAGCAGCGCCTGGCCGGCGAAGGGGGTGCGCACCGCCAGCCGCAGCGAGATGCCGCCGGCGCTCGCCGTCGCCGCGCCCCGGCGTCCGCGCAGCTGGCTGGGGCTCAGCGCGTAGACCTCGCGGATCGTGTCGTTGAACTGCCGCACGCTGGCGAAGCCCGCCGCGAAGGCCACGTCGGCGAGCGGCAGGTCGGTGGTCTCGACGAGCACGCGGGCGGTCTGGGCGCGGCGGGCCCGGGCCAGCGCGAGCGGACCGGCGCCCAGCTCGGCGGTGAGCAGCCGGGTCAGGTGGCGCGGGCTGTAGCCGAGCCGGCGCGCCAGCCCGTCGACGCCCTCGCGGTCGACGACCCCGTCGGCGACCAGGCGCATGGCCCGCCCGGCGGCGCCGGCGGCCACGTCCCACTCGGGGCTGCCGGGCGTCGCGTCGGGCAGGCACCGCTTGCAGGCCCGGAAGCCGGCCCCCTGGGCCGCGGCGGCGCTGGGGTGGAAGGTCACGTTGCCGGCGGCCGGGGTGCGGGCCGGGCACGAGGGGCGGCAGTAGATGCCGGTCGTGCGCACCGCCGTCCAGAAGACCCCGTCGAAGCGACGGTCGCGGGCCTTGACCGCGGCGTAGCAGGACGCCGCGTCGAGTCCCTCCAGGCCGGTCATGGCCTCATCCTCCCCCACCGCCCCAGCCCTGACTGGCGGGAATCGGACGTCGCCCGCGGGGACCCCCGACCGGGGTGTCGCGCAGATCACCACGCGTCAGGGAGAATCATGAGGTGGACGACGACCAGAGCCCCAGCACCGAGCGGCCGGCACCGCGTCCCGGACGCCGCCGGCGGATCAGCCCGGAGCGGCGCTCCCGTCGCACCGTGTGGCGCGTCGTCCTGATCACCCAGCTGTGCCTGGCGCTGCTGACCGCAGGCACCGTCGCGGTGGCCTACGACCGCCTCGACTCCGGTCTCGACGTGCAGGACATCGAGGACCAGCTGATGGACCGGCCCGAGAAGAAGGAGGTCGAGGGGCCGCAGGAGCCGCTCAACATCCTGGTCCTCGGCACCGACGACCGCGGCTGCGAGGGCTGCGGCATCGACGGCGAGGCCGGTGGCGGCGGCTCCGACACGACCCTGCTGATCCACGTCTCGGCCGACCGCAAGGAGGCGTACGGCGTCTCCCTGCCGCGCGACGCCCTGGTCACCCGCCCCGACTGCATGGCCGAGGACGGCAGCACGATCCCCGGCGCCGAGCTGGCGATGTTCAACACCGCCTTCGCCGAGGGCGGGGCCGCCTGCACCGTGCAGACCCTCGAGCAGCTGACCGGGGTGCTCATCGACCACTACGTCACCGTCGACTTCAACGGCTTCGTCGACATGGTCGACGCCGTCGGCGGCGTGGAGGTCTGCCTGCCCAAGGAGGTCGCCGACCCCAAGACCAAGATCTACCTCGACGCCGGCACCCAGGTCCTCGACGGCGAGGACGCGCTCAAGTACGTGCGCGAGCGGTCGGTGCTCTCGGCCAACTCCGACATCGGCCGGATGAAGCGGCAGCAGGCCTTCATCGCCTCGATGGTCAACAAGGTCGTCTCCGCCGGCACCCTGACCCGACCCGACCGGGTCTACAGCTTCCTCAAGGCCGCCACCGGGTCGCTGACGCTCGACGCCGAGCTCGACAGCCTCGGCAGCCTGGCCGACCTGGCGCTGCAGTTCCGCCAGACCGGGCTCAGCGACATCAAGTTCATCAGCGTGCCCTTCGAGGCCTACGAGCCCGACCCCAACCGGCTGGTGTGGACCGACGAGGCCGACAAGCTCTGGACCCGCATCAAGCGCGACAAGCCGCTCAGCTCCACGCTCAAGGAGGGCTCGATCAACGCCGCGGACCCGGTGGGTGGGACAGCGACGCCGTCGGCCTCCCCGTCGGAGGCACCCGACGAGCCGAGCACCGGCGCGACGAAGGAGCCGCAGGCCCCCACCGAGGAAGAGCAGGCCGAGGCGCTGGCCAACGGCCTGTGCGCCTGAGCCGGGCCAGCACGACGCCGGCGCAGGCCGCCGCCGCCGCGGTGAGCCAGCCGGCCACGACGTCGACGACGTAGTGCTCGCCGGTGTAGACGAGGGTCAGCCCCATCACCAGCACGTAGCCCAGCGCCAGGGTGCGCCCGGCGGCGCCGAGCACCGGCCACAGGACCAGGGCCACGAGCATCGCGCTGCCCGCGTGCAGCGACGGCATCGCCGCGACCGGGTTGCTGCCCGACTGGCCCGAGACCGTCAGCACGCTGATCCAGTCGAGGTGCAGGTGCTCCCAGCCCAGGTGAGAGACCCGCTCGACCGGCCCGATCTCCCCGCGCTGCGAGGCCAGCCACGGAGGGGCGGCGGGTGAGACGACGTAGCCCGTCATCCCCACCACGGTGAAGACCAGCAACGACGCGAGCAGGGGCACGAACCGGTCCCGCAGCGCGAACCAGACGTACGCGGTCAGCAACGGGATAGCCACGAAGTGGGTGCTGTAGACCAGCGCCGCGGCGGCGTCGTACCAGTGCGTCGTCCCGTCGACGAGGTGCTGCTGCAGCCACACCGTGGGCACGCCGCCGAGCAGTGTCCGGTCGACCTGCGCCGGCCACGTCAGGGCCACCTCGAACCCGAGCCGGTTGGTCGCGTCGACGTCGGCGCCGAGCGGCGCGCTGACCCACCCCGCGACCGCGTAGGCGACCAGGATCAGGCTCAGCGGCGACCAGGCGATGAGCAGCTGGGCGACCGGCCCGTGCCGCGAGGCTCCCGCTGCCATCAGCGGCGCCGCCGCTCGATGACCGCCTGGGTCCGGAAGCGGTTGTAGCGCTGGATCAGGATGAAGGGCAGGTTGACGACCACGCCGTACGCCACGAGGAGGACGGCGGCCACGGGCGGGTTCCACAGCACGAACAGCGGCCCGCAGGCCATCGCCCACCAGTGGGCGAGCTCGGCGCGCCGGGTCTCCTGGACGAAGAGCTGCAGCCCCGCGACGTCGTACGACGGCAGCTGGCGCTTGCTGACCCCGCCCCGGAACAGGTCCCCGGCCTCGGGCACCCGGTCCTTCCACCGGTGGAGCCGCAGCCGTCGGCGGTACCACGTGCCGCGGGCCTCGAAGCGTCGCGCCCGCAGCAGCCACCCGTCCTCGGCCAGCCGCTCGGCGCCGAGGCGGTGGGCCGCGTAGCCCGTGGCGGCGTGCAGCACCCCCCAGGCCAGCACGTCGACGACGACGGTCACGGCCTCCGGCATCACCAGTCGCAGCATCAGCCCGCCTCCCGGACGCGGTCGCGCCCCCTGGTCCGCACCGGGCGCCCCCGCCAGGTCACCGAGCCGCGCACCAGCGTGGCCCCGACCGAGCGCGCGAAGACCGCGTCGAAGGCGAGCAGCGGCAGCGGGAACAGCGCCCAGGTCCACCAGCGGAAGGAGCCCAGGCGGGTCAGGAGCAGCCGCAGGTGCAGCGCGGTCACCACGTAGCCCACGACCCAGACCAGCGGGTGCCCGTGCGCGAGCGGCCCGACCGGGCTGCCCGACACGTCCAGCAGCGCCAGGAGCAGCCCCACGGCCACGGCGTGGTGGACGCACAGCCACAGCACCGCGGCCAGGGTCGGCCCCGGGGCGGCGGCCGACGCACCGGACGCCATGTTCTTGGTCCAGCCCGGGACCAGCTGCCGCCACCCTCCGGGGTAGCTGCGCATCCGGACCTCCTCGCCCCCGGCGGCGCAGTGCACGGGCAGGCCGCAGCGGTGGTAGGCGCGGGCCAGCTCCACGTCGTCGAGGACCTCGCCACGCACCGCGGCGTGCCCCCCGGCCCGCGCGTAGTCCTCGCGCGAGGTCAGCAGGCAGGGCCCGAAGGCCATCGGGCGGCTGCTCGCACCACGGCCGAACGCTCCGCTGGCCATCATCGACACCACGTTGAAGTAGGAGGAGAGCTGCTCGTGGCCACCTCCGACGGCGTGGAAGGGCTGCACGGAGACCAGTCCCCCGTGCCGCCCGTGCAGCTCCAGCAGGCCGGTGAGCGCCCCGGCGGCCAGCTCGGTGTCGGCGTCCAGGAGGAGCAGCAGGTCGCCCGACGTCGCGCCGACGCCCTGGTGGCAGGCCCAGGCCTTGCCGGTCCACCCGGGAGGAGGGGGCGAGGCGCTGACGAGGGTGGCGCCGCCCGTGGTGGCCACGGCCGCGGTCCGGTCGACGGACCCGTCGTCGACGACGACCACCTCGCCGACCGCGACGTCGAGCCGGGCCAGCGAGGCCAGCAGCGCGGGCAGGCTCGCCTCCTCGTCACGAGCCGGCACCACGACCGACACGCGGGAGGCCCCCGCGCCCCGGCCCGCACCGGGGCGCAGCACGCGCAGGTCGCGCAGCTGCCACCCGCCAGCCACCGTGCCGACCAGCAGCGCCAGGGCCAGGGCGAGGTCGCTCACCGCTCGCTCCCCACACCGGTGACCAGCAGCGGCATGCCCCCCTGGGGGTGCACGGCGACCTGGGCCTGCGCCACGGGTCGCGACCAGCCGGCAGGGACCTCGAGCCGGTGCTCGCGCAGCAGCCGGCTCAGGACCAGCACCATCTCCCCGAGCGCGAACTCGCGGCCGATGCACAGCCGCGGCCCCTGCCCGAAGGGCAGGTAGGCGGAGCGGGCGGCCGCGGGGTCGAGGAAGCGCTCGGGTCGGAAGGACAGCGGCGTCGGCCAGGACTCCCCCCGCCGGTGCAGGAGCCAGGGGCTGATGATGGCCAGCGTCCCGGCCGGGACCTCGCGACCACCGACGACGTCGGGGCCCAGCGAGCGTCGCGACAGGGCCCAGGCGGGCGGGAAGAGCCGCAGCGACTCGTCGACGACCGCGCGGGTCCACGGCAGCGTCTCGCGGTGGCCCAGCAGGGACACGGGGCCCGGGTGCGCGTCCAGCTCGGCGCGCAGGCGGTCCTGGGCGTCCTGGTGCTCGGCGAGCAGCATCAGCGTCCAGGACAGCGCCCCGGCCACCGTCTCGTGCCCGGCGATGACCATGGTGACCAGCTCGTCGCGCACGGCGGTGTCGTCGAGCCCGCTGTCGAGCAGGAGCCCCAGGAGGTCGTCGCCGTGATCGCCGCGCGGCGAGCGACGCCCTCGTCGCTCGGCGATGATCTCGCCGGTGATCGAGTCGAGGCGGCGCCGGGTGGCGCGCAGGCGGACGTTGGTCCGGGTGGGCAGCCACGGCGCCGTGGGCAGGATCGACCGGCCCAGCCGCACCACCAGCTCGGCCGCCCGGCTCGTCGCGTCGAGGAGGTGCTGCGCGTGGCCGGACAGGTCGGTGGAGAACAGGGCCCGCCCGACCGCGTCCAGGCCGATGCGGTGCGTCAGGGCGGCGACGTCCACGACCTCGGTGCCGGTGCCCCTCCCCAGCCGGGCGGTGACCGCCGCGTCGACGGCGGCCGCCACCTGCTCGCCCACCGCGAGCAGCCGCTCGTGGTGGAAGGCCGGTGCGGCGAGGCGTCGGTGCTCGATCCAGCTCGGCTCGGAGGACGCCAGCAGGCCGGGCCCGGTGACCCTGGCCAGCGCGGCGTACTGCACGGTCTGCTTGCCCCAGCCGCGCGCGGCGGTCTGCAGGACGTGGCGCGCGTCGGCGGGGTCGTTGAGCAGCAGCGCCGGTGGCCCGGGCACGGGGAAGGAGACCAGGTCGCCGTAGCGGTCGGCGACGTCGACCAGGAAGGACAGCGGGTCGGCGCGCACCGAGCGGAACGCCCGGGCCATGTCGAGGGACGTCGGGCCAGGCACCCCGATGTCGGTCGGCTGGAGCGCCTGGAGGCGCTCGGAGACGCTCATGGCTGCCCCGTCCCGTCGCGGTGCCGCCCGAACCAGGTCCACGCCACGCAGGAGGTCAGGACCAGGGCGAAGCCGAAGGCGAGGTCCTCGGCGGGGGCGAAGAACAGCCGGCCGTCGCCGAGGACGGTGATCTGCTCGGAGCCGATGATGCTCTCGCCGTCGTAGCGGACGATGCCGCGCCCGGTCAGCCACCCGTTGGTGAGCAGCTGGAAGAAGACGATGATGGCGTAGGCCGTCCACCAGACGGAGGTGCTGGTCAACCGGGTGCCCACGACCCAGCGGTCCACCACCAGGGCTGCCACGACGCCCAGCACTGCCAGTGCGGTGTAGGTCACCGGGCCTCCTCGCGTCGACGTGCGAGCACCCGGGGCCGCGCCGCACGCACCCCCTCGAGCGTCAGGACCGAGACGAGCGGGATGACCACGAAGAAGGCGATCTCCTCGAGGGGCAGGCCGGCGACGCGCCAGGGCAGGGTCTGCTCGTCGTCGAAGTGCCAGTGCCCCGCCGCCGTGGCACCGAGGTCCCAGAGCAGGAACGGCGTCCCCGCCGCCAGCACGGTCAGGGCCAGCCGCCGGGGCTGGCGCAGCACGTCGAGCCGGAAGGCCGGCACGAGCCACAGGGTGCCGACGAGGCAGAAGACGAGCATGGCGACGTACGACAGCTGCAGCAGGCTCATGGCGCCACCGGTCCCGCTGACCGGTCCCCGGACAGCCGCTTGAGCACCAGCTCGGCGCTGATCAGGCACATCGGCAGCCCCACCCCCGGCACGGTGCTCGCCCCGGCGTAGAACAGGCCCTCCACCTTGGAGGACACGTTGCCGGGGCGGAAGAAGGCGCTCTGGCGCAGGGTGTGCTCGAGCCCGAGGGCCCCGCCGCGCCAGGAGTTGTAGCGCTGCTCGAAGTCGGCGGGCCCGACGGTGTGCCGCACCCGGATCCGTCGGCGCAGGTCGGGGACCTTCGCCCAGCCGGCCACCTGGTCGATGGCGGCATCCACCGCGCGCTCGACGGTCTCGGAGCCCGCGCCGTCGTCACCGCCCGCACCGATGCTGGTGTCGGCCGGCACCGGCACCAGGACGAAGAGGTTCTCGCACCCCTCCGGCGCCACCGTGGGGTCGGTCGCCGAGGGCTTGCAGACGTACGTCGAGGCCGGGTCGGGGACGCGGGCCTGCGCGCCGAAGATGTCGCCGAAGTTCTGCTCCCAGTCGGAGGTGAAGAACAGGGAGTGGTGCGACAGCTCGGGCAACGCGCCCTCGACGCCGAGCATCGCCAGCACCGCACCGGGCCCCGGGGAGCGTCGGCGCCACGCGGTCTCGGGGTGGGACTGCAGCGCGGCCGGCAGCAGCTGCGTCTCGAGGTGGTGCAGGTCCGCGGCACCGACGACCACGTCGGCCTCGATCGTGCCCGTCCCACCGGTGGGGCTCGCGTGCTCCACCCCGCGCACCGACGCCCGGGCACCGCGGGAGGCGGGGCCCGTCAGGATCCTGGTGACGCTCGTGGCGGTGTGCAGCCGGGCCCCGTGGCGCCGGGCCAGGTCGGCGACCACCTCGATGAGCCGGGTGAACCCGCCCTGCGGGTAGAGGACCCGGTCGCCGAGGTCGAGGCTGCTCATCAGGTGGTACATGCTCGGGGCCCGGCTCGGCGAGGAACCCAGGAACACCGCCGGGTAGCCGAGCACCTGGCGCAGGCGGTCGTCCTGGAACCGGCTGGCGACATGGCTGCCCAGCGAGCGGGTGAGCAGCTGGCCCAGCCGCGGTGTCCGGCGCAGCACGTCGGAGCGCAGGAACGAGGCGGAGGAGTCGAAGTTGCTGTAGAGGAACCGCCGCAGCGCGATGTCGTAGGTCTCCTGCGCGGAGGAGAGGTAGTCGTCGAAGCGCTGGCCGGCCCCCGGCTCGACCTCCTCGAAGACGGCCCGGTTGTGCGCCCGGTCGGGGCGGATGTCGAGGGGGCGCTCGTGGCCCTCGAAGAAGACCCGGTAGCTGGGGTCGAGCACGGTCAGGTCGAGCTCGGCCGCGGCCGAGGTGCCGAGCAGGGCGAAGAAGTGCTCGAAGACCTCGGGCATCAGGTACCAGGACGCACCGGTGTCGAAGCGGAAGCCGTCCCTCTCGATGCTGCCGACCCGGCCGCCCAGCTCCTCGTTCTTCTCCAGCAGGTCGACGCTGTGTCCGTGCGCGGCGAGCAGCGCCGCGGTCGCGAGGCCGGCGATGCCACCGCCCACCACCACGACGCGGCGCGAGCCGGACGCGGACGGGGGCCGCGGCGCTGGGGCAGCAGGGAGGTCATGCGTCGCTCCTCAGCAGGACACCGGCCAGCAGCCGGAGCTTGACCGGGTCGGGGACCCGGACCCGGGTCCGGCGGATGTCGGGCGCGGGGGTCTCCCGCAGGCGGGCGCCGAGCTCGGCGAAGGTCGCGTGCGCGGCCGCCACGGCGCGGCGGCTGCTGCTCGGCAGGGCCGGGATGACCGCGGCCGCCGCCACCAGGTCGGCGTCGATGTCGTCGAGGATCCGGTCGCGGTCGCCGTCGCAGAAGCGCTCGACGTCCAGACCGGGGAAGTAGGCGCGCCCGAGCTGGTCGTGGTCCTCGGCGAGGTCGCGCAGAAAGTTGAGCTTCTGGAACGCCGCACCCAGCCGTCGGGCGCCCGGCGCGAGCCGGTCGTACTCACGCTCGCGGGCCGCGCCGTCGCCGGCCAGGAAGACCCGCAGGCACATCAGGCCGATCACCTCCGCCGAGCCGTAGACGTAGCGCTCGAAGCTGGCAGGGGTGTGCTCGGTGGTCTCCAGGTCCGTCCCCATCGAGGCGAAGAACGGGTCGACCAGGTCCTCGCCGATGCCGCAGCCCCGCGCGGTGCGCGCGAAGGCGTGCACGACGAGGTTGGCGCTGTAGCCGTGCTCCAGGGCGTGCCGCACGTCGTCGTGCAGCCAGGCGAGCATGGTCCGTCGGGGGCCCACCCCGAGACCGGGATCGGTGTTGTCGACGATCTCGTCGGCGACCCGCACCAGGGCGTAGACGTTGCGCACCTGCGTGCGCACCGGCTCCCCCAGCAGGCGCGAGGACAGCCCGAACGAGCTCGAGAAGGCCCGGATCACCCCGGCCGCGCTGTCCTCCGAGAGGGAGTCGTAGAGGGTGGTCGCCTCACGGCTGGGGCCGTGGGGGCCGTGGGGGCTGCGGGTCCTCACGCGGCGGCCTCGTCGAGGCCGAACGAGGTGAGGAGCGGGCCCAGCACGTCGACGGGCAGGTCCAGCTCCTCGACGGTGCGCACGGCCGAGGCGTGGTGCCGGGCCGCGAGAGCCTCGACGAAGGCCCGCGACCCGGAGGCGGTGAGCAGCGCCCGGGCCTCGGCGAGGTCGTCGGCGGCGAGGTCGCGACCGACGTAGGGCTCGAGGCGGGCCCACTGCGACGTGGAGCGGGCGTGGACCAGGAGGGGTGTCTGCTTGGCGTCGCGCAGGTCGCTGGTGGTGCTCTTGCCCGTGCGGGCCGGGTCCCCGAAGACGCCGAGCAGGTCGTCGACCAGCTGGAACCCGATGCCGAGCACCCGGCCGGCCTCCCCCAGCCGCTCGACCGTGTCCTCGTCGGCGTCCGCCAGCACGGCGCCGGCCTGGAGGGGCAGCGCGAAGGAGTAGGCGCTCGTCTTGCGCTCGGCCGCGCCCAGGCTCTCCGCCATCGACGCCGCCCCCAGGCCCAGGGAGAGGGTCACGTCGGCGAGCTCGCCGGCGGCCGTGGTGTGCAGGGCCGCGTCGAGGAGGTCCAGGAGCCGTTCGGTGACGTCGCGCGGGGCCCCGCACGTGGCCACGGCGCGGACGGCGGTGGCCAGCGCCAGGTCGCCGGCCAGGATGCCGGCGGCGAGGGCGAGCGCGTCGGCTCCCCCCGCGTCCGCACCGGCCTCCCGCGCCCCGGCGCGGAACGTGCCGCTCACGTTGAGCCGGCCGCGTCGTACGTCGTCCCCGTCGATCACGTCGTCGTGGACCACCAGCGCGGTGTGGAGCAGCTCGATCGCGGCGCCGGTCGCGGCCGCCGCCTCCTGGCGGGTCCCGCCGAGGGCGTCGTGGGCGGCGACGACCAGCGCAGGTCGGAACCGCTTGCCGCCCTCGGCACTACGGGCCAGGGCGTCCCAGAGCCGCACCTGGTCGGGGCCCAGCCTCCTCGCTCGGGCGCGGCCCTCGTCGAGCAGGTGGCGCACGGCCTGGTCGGTGGTCGTTGCCATCACTTGCCCTCCGGTGTGCCTGACACGTGTCAGGGAGACCGTACGGAAGCAGGGGGACCAGCAGGTCACCCCTGGGGGCATCCGCGGACCACGTCGCCCGGAAGACGCAGCAGGCCCCAGCCGGAGGGCTGGGGCCTGCTGTCGGGTCCTGCTCTGGTACCCCCGACCGGATTCGAACCGGCGCTACCGCCTTGAGAGGGCGGCGTGCTAGGCCGCTACACAACGGGGGCGTGGCAGTCGGATCGGCCTTGCGGCCTCTCCGGAGCAACCTGCGGAACTCTAGCCGGGGCTGGCTTTCCGCACAAAATCGCGGGGCTCCGAAGCTTCTCGGGGCACCGCGACAGAGTCGCTGCTCGCTGGGATACTAGGACTCGAACCTAGAATAACTGGACCAGAACCAGTCGTGTTGCCAATTACACCATATCCCACTGGGGGGTTCTTCAGGTCGCCTTGCGGCTTCCCTCAGGACCGGTGGAAACCTTACACGGGGGCCGGCCGAGGCGACAAAACGGCCACCTCGCCCGCCCTCGCGGCGGTCGCGATCCCGCGCCAGCGGGCCCATCCGACGACCACCCCGAGGTAGACCAGGCTCTGGGTCAGGGTCACCGGGAGGCTCCACCAGCTGCCGCCGGTCGGGTTGAGCGCGGTGGTCATGTCGCTGAAGGCCAGGGCGAGGCCGAAGGCCAGGAGGTTGTTGAGGACGTGCATCGCGATGCCCGCCTCCAGGCCGCCGGTGAGCACGACCAGCGTGCCGGCCACCAGCCCGAAGGCCAGCCGGTCGACGAAGATCGGCGGGTCCTGCACCCCGTGGAAGAGGGCGAAGACGACGGCCGGCACGACCACCGCCGTCACCACCGAGACCCGTGGCCAGCGGGAGAGCACGGCACCGAACGACTGGGTCAGGTAGCCGCGGAACGCGTACTCCTCCCCCGCGGCCTGCAACGGGGTCAGCAGCAGCACCACGAGCAGGAAGTCACGGGTGGTGCGGGTGAAGTCGTTGAGCCCCCCGTCCAGCGCGACGCTCTCCTGGGCGGGCACCAGCGCCGAGACGACCAGGGTCGCGAGCAGGGCGATGAACGAGAGCCCGAAGCAGGTCAGCATCCAGCCCCAGCGCAGGCGTCGGGCCACCGACGACAGCCAGCCCGGTGAGACCCCGTGCACCACCCACACGACGCCCAGGGCCACCGGGATGGTCACCGCCCAGCCGAGGTTGACCAGCGCCAGGAACGACGGCATCACCTCGCCCTCGCCGCTGACCCGGTCGAAGGCCGCGCCGACCTCGAGCCCCCCGAGGGCCAGCCAGAGCGTCAGGACGAGCGCGATCAGCAGCTGCAGGACGATGAACAGCACGCCCAGCACCGCCACCCCGAAGAGCATCCACCACCCCCGCCGCGGGGCAGCACTCAGCAGGCGGTGGTAGGGCAGGCGCTCCTCGGGGTGCATGGCGGGTCAGGCGAGCGCGCCGCGCAGCCGCGAGAGCGACCGCTCGCGGCCCAGCAGCTCCATCGACTCGAAGAGCGGCGGGCTGACCCGGCGTCCGGAGATCGCGACCCGCACCGGCCCGAAGGCGTTGCGGGGCTTGAGCCCCATCTCGTCGACCAGGCGGGCCTGCAGGGCGTCCTGGATGGCAGCCGTCGACCACTGCTCGAGCCCCTCGACGGCCTCGAGCGCCGCGCGTACGACGCCCAGGCCGTCGTCGGTCAGCAGCTTGGCGGCGTCGTCGGGGTCGATCGTGAAGTCGGCCTCGTCGACGAAGAGGAAGCCGAGCATGGCGGGCGCCTCGGTGAGCTTGTTGATGCGCTCGGCGACCAGCGGCATCGCCAGCTCGAGCATCTGGGCGTCGGCGTCGGAGACCGGGTCGGAGACGACGCCGGCGTCCTTGAGGAACGGCAGCACCCGGTGGGTGATCTCCTCCACCGGGAGACGGCGCATCTGCGAGGTGTTGATCGCGTCGGCCTTCTTGAGGTCGAAGCGGGCCGGGTTGGGGTTGACGTCCTTGATGTCGAACGCCTCGACCATCTCCTCGAGGCTGAAGACGTCGCGGTCGGCCGCGATCGCCCAGCCCAGCAGGGCCAGGTAGTTCATCAGGCCCTCGGGGATGAAGCCCTGGTCGCGGTAGGCCAGCGCGTGCGCCTGCGGGTCGCGCTTGGAGAGCTTCTTGTTGCCCTCGCCCATCACGTAGGGCAGGTGGCCGTAGGCGGGGGTCACCTCGGCCACGCCGATCGCCTTCAGCGCCTCGAACAGCGCGATCTGGCGCGGGGTCGAGGAGAGCAGGTCCTCGCCGCGCAGCACGTGGCTGATGTGCATGGTGGCGTCGTCGACCGGCGCGGTGAGGGTGTAGAGCGGGTCGCCGTTGGCGCGGCACAGCGCGAAGTCGGGCACGTGGGTGGTGTCGAAGGTGACCTCGCCGCGCACCAGGTCGTCCCAGGTGATCGAGCCCTCGGGCATCCGGAACCGCACGAGCGGGGCCCGCCCCTCGGCCACGAACGCGGCGCGCTGCTCCTCGGAGAGGTCGCGGCAGAAGCCGTCGTAGCCCATCACCTTCGAGCCCGAGGCCTTGCGGCGCGCGTCGACCTCCTCGTTGGTGCAGAAGCACTCGTAGGTGTGCGACGACGAGGCCAGCTTCGCGAGCACGTCGCGGTAGAGGTCGCCACGCTCGGACTGGCGGTAGGGGCCGTAGGGGCCGCCCTTCTCGACGCCCTCGTCCCAGTCGAGGCCGATCCAGCGGAACAGGTCGAGGATCGCCTGGTAGGACTCCTCGGTCGAGCGCTCCTTGTCGGTGTCCTCGATGCGCAGGACGAACGTGGCGTCCTGGCCCTGGAGCGCGGCGTGGCGCGCGAAGGCGAAGTTGAACAGCGCCGTGCGGACCAGGCCCACGTGGGGCGAGCCGGTCGGGGACGGGGCCATGCGGACGCGGACGGGAGCGGGGGTGCTCATCGGGTTGCCACCTTGTTCGTGAGGGTGCCGAGGCCGTCGATCGAGATCTCGACCTCGTCACCGACCTCCATCGGGCCGACACCCTCGGGGGTGCCGGTGAGGATGACGTCGCCAGGGAGCAGCGTCATGATGCTGGAGACGTGCGCGACCAGCGCGGGGATGTCGACGACCATGTCGGCCGTCGAGCCGTCCTGCACGACCTCGCCGTTGAGGAAGGTCTGGATGCGCACCCCGTCCTTGAAGGTCTGGGGGTCGATGTCGGTCTCGATCCAGGGGCCGAGCGGGCAGAAGGAGTCGAAGCCCTTCGCCACGGTGAAGTGGCCCTGCCGGCTCTGGATGTCGCGGGCGGTCACGTCGTTGGCGATCGTGTAACCGTGGATCACGTCGGTGGCCCTCTCGACCGGCACGTCGCGGCAGATCCGCCCGATCACGACGGCCAGCTCGCCCTCGTAGCTCAGCTCCTGGGTCTGCGGCGGGTAGAAGACCGGGTCCCCGGGGCCGACCACGCTGGTGTTCGGCTTGAGGAACATCATCGGCTCGGCCGGCACCTCGTTGCCGAGCTCGGCGGCGTGGGCCGCGTAGTTGCGGGCGATGCCGACGACCTTGCTGCGGGGCAGCACCGGCGCCAGCAGCCGGACGTCGGGCAGCCGGAACTCCTGGTCGAGCAGCTTGACGCCGACGTACAACGGGTCGCCGGCCAGGGCCACGACCACGCTGTCCTCGCTCGGTTGCCCGAGCTCGTCGAGCTCGCCCGTGACCACGCCGTAGAGGGGGTCCTCGCCATTGGTGAATCTCGCGATGCGCACGCCCCGACCCTAGCGACCTACGGTTGGTGCCCGTGGAGGTGCTCGAGCGCGAGGAGTGGCAGGCGCGGGCCGCGTCACACGCGGCGCGCGTCGATGCCTGGGTGACCCCGCACCTGGAGCGTCGCGGGGCCCGGGTCAAGCACCCGGTGCACGACTTCCTGTTCACCTACTACTCCCAGCGCCCGGCCCAGCTGCGCCGCTGGCACCCCGGGCACGGCACCGGGCTCGCCGACGCACCCGAGTACGACGGCCTCAAGGGCTACGGCAGCGTCGACGGCGACGTCGACGGCGGGGCAGGGGTCCTCGGCGTGAGTGCCGAGCACGTCGCGCGGCAGCGCCCCCTGCTGGAGGCCACCCGGCGGCTGCTGCGCGCCACCGCCTCGCGCCCGGCCCAGCTCGGCTGCTTCGGGCTGCACGAGTGGGCGATGGTCTACCGCCTGGCCGACGACGAGACCCGGCACTCCGACTGGCCGCTGCGCCTGGGCCCGGAGGGCACCGACACGGTGGTGGAGTCGCACCGCATCGCCTGCAGCCACTTCGACGCGTTCCGGTTCTTCACCGAGCCCGCCCGCCCGCTCAACACCCTCTCCCCCGCCGTCGACGACCGGGCCGACTTCGAGCAGCCGGGCTGCCTGCACGCCGGGATGGACCTCTACAAGCACGCCTTCCGGCTCAGCCCGATGGTCTCCTCCGACCTGGTCGCCGACTGCTTCGAGCTGGCCCGCGAGATCCGGGTGCTCGACATGAGGGCGGCGCCGTACGACCTCAGCGGCCTCGAGGTCGACGGACGGCCCTTCACCCCGGTGCGCATCGAGACCGCGGAGGGCAAGCGCGAGTACGCCGCTGCGCAGGCCGACTTCGCCGAGCGCGCGGCCCCGCTGCGCGCGCGCCTGCTGGCCGCGTGCGAATACCTGGTACGGACCGCTGCGGACACCGGTGCGCACGGCTAGGCTCGCCCCATGAGTGCCTTGACTCGACACCACGTGTCGGTGACCGGGCGCCACGACGCGCCTCCCCTGGTGCTGGTGCACGGCTTCGGCTGCGACCAGCACATGTGGCGCTACGTGGCGCCGGCCTTCGAGGACTCCCACCGCGTCGTGCTGATGGACCTCATCGGCGCCGGGGGCGGCGACCTGTCCGGCTACGACAGCGAGCGGTACTCCGAGCTGGAGGGCTACGCCGCCGACATCACCGCGGTGGTGCGCGAGCTCGACCTGCACGGCGCGGTGCTCGTGGGCCACTCGGTCTCGGCGATGCTGGTGGCGATGACCCAGCTCGAGGAGCCCGAGCGCGTGGCGGGCCTGGTGATGGTGGCCCCCTCGCCCCGCTACATCGACGAGCCCGGCTACACCGGCGGGTTCGGGGAGGAGGACGTCGACGAGCTGCTCGACTCGCTGGCCGGCAACTACCTCGGCTGGTCCTCGGCGATGGCCCCGGCGATCATGGGCAACTCCGAGCGGCCCGAGCTGGGCGAGGAGCTCACCGAGAGCTTCTGCCGGATGGACCCCGCCGTGGCCCGCCGCTTCGCGACCGCCACCTTCCGCTCCGACAGCCGCGACCTGCTGCCGCGCATCGGCGTCCCGACGCTGGTGCTGCAGTGCACCGACGACGTCATCGCGCCTGTCGCGGTCGGCGAGTACGTCGCCGAGCAGGTGCCCGACGGACGGCTCGTGATGCTCGAGGCGACCGGCCACTGCCCCAACCTCAGCGCCCCGGAGGCCACGACCCGGGCGATCGCCTCGTTCCTCGACGACCTCGACGTCGTGCCGGCGTGAGCGACGACCATGCCCCCCGCTCGTCGTGGCCGCCGGCCCACGACGTGGCGGACACCTCGTTCGAGCAGGCCCCCTGCGGCTACCTGACCACCACGCCCGACGGGCGGATCGTGCACGCCAACTCGACCCTGGCCGAGTGGCTGGGCATCAGCACCGACGCGCTGGTCTCGATGTCGCTGGTCGACCTGCTCACGCCGGGCGGCCGGCTCTACCACGAGACCCACCTCTCCCCGCTCCTGCACATGCACGACGAGGTCAACGAGATCGCCGTCGACCTGCGCCGCCACGACGGCACCCGGATGCCGGTGCTGCTCAACGCCCGGATGACCCGCTACCCCGACGGGACGCCGAGCACCACCCGGATCGCGGTCCTGGTCGCCACCGAGCGGCGCCGCTACGAGCGTGAGCTGCTCAGCGCCAAGGAACGGGCCGAGACCTCCGAGGCGCGGGCGCGCACCCTGGCCCGCACCCTGCAGCAGACGCTGATCCCGCCCACGCCGCCGGCCGTGCCGGACCTCGACGTCGCGGCGGCGTACCGACCGGCCGGGGACGGCACCGAGGTCGGCGGCGACTTCTACGACGTCTTCAGCCTGGGCCAGGACGACTGGATGGTGGTGCTCGGCGACGTGCGCGGCAAGGGCCCCGAGGCCGCGGTGGTGACCGCCCTGGTGCGCTACACCGTGCGCGCGCTCGCCGTCGCGACCCGCCGGCCGTGCCTGCTGCTCGAGCAGGTCAACGAGACCCTGCTCCAGCACAGCAGCGACCGCTTCTGCACCGCGGTGCTGGTGCGGCTGCGGCGCCGCGAGGGCGGGTGGCGCGCGGAGATCGGCGTGGCCGGGCACCCCGCTCCCCTGCTGCTGCGCGCCGACGACCGCGCCCGCCAGATCGACCTGCTCGGCCCGCTCCTCGGGGTGATCGACGACGCCGTCTACACCGACCGCGAGATCTTCCTGGGCCCCGGCGACACCATGCTGCTCTACACCGACGGCGTGACCGAGGCCTCCGGCCCGTCGGGCTTCTTCGGTGACGAGCGGCTGCTGGACATGGTCGACTCCGGGCCGACGGGCTCGAGCGCGGAGGTGGTCGACAACGTGCTGAGCCAGGTGCTGGCCTTCCAGAACGGTGTGGCCCGCGACGACATCGCCCTTCTCGCCCTCGGGGTCCCGACGCACTAGGGTCCTCGCATGGGGACCTTCGGCATCGTGGTGGTCATCGTCGTCGCCGTGCTTGCGCTGGCGGTGCTGGGCGTGGACCTGCTGCTCTCGCGCTCTCAGCAGCGCGGGCTGGGCAGCCCGGAGCGCCCCGGCACCGACTCCGACTTCCTCGGGCACGGCTCCGCGAGCCGGGGCGCGGCCTACGGGTTCTCCCGCGGGCACGGCCTGCTGAACAAGCGGGAGCGTCGGTCGCGCTGAGCAGCGACCTCGCCGGGCGCATCGAGGACGGCCGCACCTTCACCGGCGCGGACTGGTACGCCGCCGACCTCGCCGACGCGCGCTTCACCGACTGCACCTTCCGCGACGTCGACCTCACCGAGGCCACCAGCCGGGGCGCGGTCTTCGCCGGCTGCACCTTCGAGTCCTGCCGCTTCAACGCCTCGACGCACACCGAGAGCGCCTTCGTGGCCTGCACCCTGCGCGGCTGCTCGTTCTTCGCGGCGACCCTCGAGGGGTGCAAGCTGACCGGGTCGGTGCTGGAGCGGTGCACGGTGCGCCCGATGAGCGTGCTGGGCGGGCAGTGGCGCGGCGTGGGCCTCGCGGGCGCCCGGCTGGTCGGGCTCGACCTGACCGGTCTCGACCTGCGCGAGGCCGACCTCGCCGGGGCCGACCTGGCCGGCGCCGTGCTGCGCGGCAGCGACCTGCGGGGCGCGACGCTGCGCGCCGCCTCCCTGCTCGAGGCCGACCTGCGCGGCGCCCGTCTCGAGGGCGCCGACCTCGCCGGGGTGGCGCTGCGCGGAGCGCGCCTCGACGTGGCGGGCGCGGTGGTGCTCGCCGAGCAGTCAGGCGCGCTGGTCGAGCCGGTCTGACGTGCCCGTGGCGGCACGCAGCCGGATGCCGTCGACGACCAGCCCCAGCCCGGCCGCGAAGTCCGAGCGTGGGCGCGGTCCGTCGCCGATCGCCCCGGCGCTGCCGGCCTGGAGGTGGGTCTGCTCGTCGAGGGTGTGCCCGAGCACGAGGTGCAGGAGGGTGCGGGCGGCCGTCGCGGCCAGGTCCTCGCCCAGGCGCGCCGGGGCCAGCGCGGCGACCAGGTCGTCGTACGGCTGGGAGGCGCCCAGCCCGAAGGCGATGACCGTGGAGACCAGCTCGGCGCCGTCGCGGTAGGCCAGCAGCGCGTCGCGCAGCCCCGAGCAGATCTCGACGACCTGCTCGTCCCACGCGGTCGCGCTCACCGGCCGGGCGCCGCGCCGCAGCACCTCGTCGGCCACGGCGGCCAGCAGCGACTGCTTGTCGCGGAAGTGGTGGTAGAGCGCGCTCGGGCGGACGTCGAGGTCGCCGGCGAGCCGTCGCATGGTCAGGTCGGCGAGCCCGTAGGTGTCGAGCACGCCGAGCGCGTGGCGCACGACGTCGTCGCGGTGGTGGCGCACGTCACTCCTGCGGGGTCGGGGCGCGGCATTGACCGCGATCTCGCAGCCAGCCTAACCTGAACGCCGTTCAGGAGGCCACGTCCTCCACCCCCGCACCCGAAGGCCCACCATGGCGATGACCGACCGCACCCAGCACGCCCCCACCGAGGACCGCCGCCGGCGGATGACCCCGACCGACCTGGCGCTCGTCGCCTCGTTCGCGGCCCTCATCTCCGCCTTCGCTTACATCGGCGGGATCCCGGTCGGCGGCGCCGGTGTGCCGATCACCCTGCAGACCGCCGGCGTGATGCTGGCGGGCGTGCTGCTCGGGCCCACCCGCGGCTTCCTGGCCGTCGCGCTCTACCTGGCCCTGGGTGCGGTGGGCCTGCCGGTCTTCGCCCAGCACGCCTCGGGCCTGGGCGCGATGACGGGCGCCAGCGCCGGCTACCTGTGGTCCTTCCCGGTCGCCGCGCTGGTCGGCGGCCTGCTGGTCAAGTACGCCGCCGGCGAGCGCGGCAAGTCCCGCGCGGCGATCGTCTTCGTCTGCTCGCTGGCCGCCTCGGTGCTCGTGATCCACCCCGCCGGCATCGCCGGGCTGGCCTTCTACCTCGACATCTCGCTGGTCGAGGCGCTCAAGATCGACGTCCTCTACTGGGCCGGCGACCTGCTCAAGACCACCCTGGTGGCGCTCGTCGCCGCCGAGGTGCACCGCGCCTTCCCCCAGCTGCTGCGCGCGCGTCGCTGAGCGCGTGCCACTGATCGAGCTCGACGCCGCCGGGGTCGCCGTCGCGACCCCGGACGGCGACCGGGTGCTGCTCGAGCCCACCACGCTCACCCTCACCGAGCGGCGCGTCGCCGTCGTCGGGGCCAACGGGTCGGGCAAGTCGACGCTGGCCCGCATGCTCAACGGCCTCGTCGCCCCCACCACCGGAGCGGTGCGCGTCGACGGGCTCGACGTGCGCAGGCAGGGCGCCGCCGTGCGCCGCAAGGTCGCCTTCAGCTTCACCGACCCCTCGGCACAGCTCGTGATGCCGACCTGCGTGGAGGACGTCGAGCTCTCGCTGCGCCGGCACGAGCGCAGCGCCGGACGGCGGCGCGACCTCGCGCTCGCGGTGCTGGAGCGCTACGGGCTGGCCGAGAAGGCCGACGTCTCGGTGCACAGCCTCTCCGGTGGCCAGCGCCAGCTGCTGGCACTGGCCGGGGTGCTGGCCACCGACCCCGACGTGCTGGTCGCCGACGAGCCGACCACCCTGCTCGACCTGGCCAACACCCGTCGGGTGGGCGACCTCCTGCTGGGCCTGGACCAGCAGCTGGTGCTGGTCACCCACGACCTCGCCCTGGCCCGGCGCTGCGACCGGGTGCTGGTGGTCGAGGACGCCCGGGTCGTGCACGACGGCGAGCCCGAGGCCGCCGTGGCGGCGTACGAGGCGAGCGTGCTGGGATGAGCCCCCGATGAGCCCCCGATGAGCAGCGCGGTGACGGTCGCGGCGTACCGGCCCGGCGACACGCTGGTGCACCGGCTTCCGGTCGGCGCGAAGCTGGGCGCGCTGGCGCTCTTCAGCCTCTCGGTGGTGCTGGTGCGCTCGATGCCGGCCTCGTGGGTGTGGCTGGGCCTGGCGCTGCTCGCCGCACTGGTGGCCCGCACCGACCTGGCCACCCTGCTGCGTGCGGCCCGGCTGGTCCTGGTGCTGGCGGTGGTCGTCTCGGCGTTCCAGTGGTGGATCGACGGGCCGGCGAAGGCGGTGGAGACGCTGGTCGACCTGCTGGCGCTCGCGCTGGGCGCGATCGTGGTCAGCGCGACCACGTCGGTCAACGCCATGCTCGACGCGATCGTGCGGTGGGTCGGCCCGCTGCGACGGGTCGGGGTCGACCCCGAGCGGGTGGCCCTGACCTTCTCGATGGCCATCGGGGCGCTGCCGGGCACTGTCGGCCTCGCGCTCGAGACCCGCGACGCGGCGCGGGCCCGCGGACTGGGTGGACACCCCCGCGCCTACGTCACCCCGTTCGTGGTGCGGGTCGTGGCCCGGGCCCACGAGACCGGCGACGCCCTGCACGCCCGCGGCCTCGGCGACGACTGAGCCCGCGTCCCCACGCCCACTCGTGGTCCGGGTCGTGGTCCGGGTCGTGGTCCGGGTCGTGGTCCGGGTCGTGTGCCTGAGGACGCGTCATGCCGCGGTCACGGGCCACGACCCGAGCCACGACCCAGGCCACGACTCAAACCACGACCCGGGCCACGACCCCGAGGGCCTCACCAGCCCGGCGGCCTCCGGTGGTGCCAGGGCGCGGCCTGCTCGACCTGGGCGGCCAGGGCCAGCAGCCCGGCCTCGCCGACGGGCCGGCCGGCGAGCATGACACCGACGGGCAGGCCGTCGGGGGTCCAGTGCAGGGGCAGGCTGATGGCGGGCATGCCGGTGACGTTCCAGGCCGAGGTCCAGGGAGTGAAGCGCTTCTGGGCCTCGAAGTCGGCAGCGGGGTCGGCGTCGTCGCGCAGCGCCCCGACCGGCAGCGGCGGCGCGGCCAGGGTCGGCGTCAGCACGGCGTCGTACGCCGCCAGCGCGCGCACCGCCTCGGCCGCGTGGCGGCGCATCGCCCCGATGGCCAGGCCCAGCTCGGGGCCGGTCACGGCGCGGCCACGCTCGCTGAGCCACCGGGTGAGCGGTCGCAGCAGGTGCTCACGCCCCTCGGGCGCGCTCGACATGGCCGTGAGCACCGCCCAGCAGGTGTGGAAGACGGGCACGGCGTCGCGGTTCATCGGCACCGGCACGTCGACCACCTCGTGGCCCAGCCGCTCCAGCAGCCGGGAGGCGTCGTCCCAGGCGGTCAGGCACTCGGGGTCCACGGCGACGTCGGCGATCACGGGCTCGGCGAACCGGGCGATCCGCAGCCGGCCGGGCTCGCGGTCGCAGGCGTCGAGGAAGGACGTGCCGGGCTCCGGGGCCCAGCTCGGGTCGCCGGTGCGGGGGCCGGCCAGCACGTCGAGGAGGGCGGCGGCGTCGCGCACGGTGCGCGCGATCGGGCCGGCGGTGGCCAGCCCGATCGGGTCGCCGTACATGGGGAAGCCGCTGATGCGTCCGCGCGCGGGCTTGAGGCCGACGAGACCGCAGCAGGAGGCGGGGAATCCGGATCGAGCCGCCCCCGTCGGAGCCCTGGGCCAGCGGCACCAGCCCGGCGGCCACGGCGGCCGCGGCGCCCCCGGAGGAGCCGCCGGCCATCCGGGTGCGGTCCCAGGGCGTCACCGCCGGCGGGTGCCCCTCGGGCTCGGTGTAGCAGGGCGAGCCGAACTCGGGGGTCGCGGTCTTGCCGAGGCTGACCAGCCCGGCCTCCTCGAGGGAGAGCACGACGCCGTCGGAGACCTCGGGCACGAAGTCGTCGTAGGCCGCGGAGCCGAAGGCGGTGCGGACCCCGGCGGTCAGGTGGAGGTCCTTGACGGCCGTGGGCACCCCCCACAGCGGCCCGGCACCCTCGGGGGGCACGGCGCCGAGGGCGGCGGCCCGCTCGCGAGCCTGCTCGGCGGTGCGGTGCACGAAGGCGCCGACGTCGTCGAGGCGCTCGACGCGGTCGAGGTAGTGCTCCGCGAGCTCGAGCGGGGACGTCTCGCCGCGGCGGACGAGCGCCCCCTGCTCGAGCGCTGTCAGGTCGTGCAGGTCAGCCACCGCGCCAACCTATCCCCGCTGCGAGGCCGCCGGGCACTACCCCGAACAGATGAATACCGCGGTGTTCCGTCCGAGGCGGCGCGGAGACCTGTCAGCGTGGCGGTCGAGCCCGTTCCCCCCAGGAGTCATCCGGCTCGGACCGAGATCTCGATGAGGAGGGACCGACATGTCGTCGACCAAAGCTGCTGTCAGCGCTGGTAGGTCGGTACTGGGCGGAGTCCGTGCAGCCGCGCGTCAGTGGGCCCCGCCGCAGTCTGCGCGCCAGCTCGACGCACAGGCCGCGGCCTACTGGGCCGGTGTCTCGGCACCGCGCTGGGAGGCCGATTCGCACTGGGAGTCCGGCCTGGGCGAGAAGTGGAGCGCTGTGGGTCCGGCGCAGGTCGACGTCACACGCAGGCTCCTGGCCTCGTTGGGTCGCGATGTCCCTGCTGGACGGATCGTAGACTGGGGGTGCGGCGGAGGCGCCAACGCGGTCGCGCTCGCGCCGCTGTGCGACGAGCTCGTGGTGGTGGACATCTCCGCGGCGAGCCTCCAGGAGTGCCGCCGGCAGGTCCTGGCGCGCACCGGGCGCGCTGTCCGTGCCGTCCTGACGGAACCGGAGGCCCCCCAGCAGGCCGTCGACGCCGTCGGCGAGCAGACGGTGGAGCTCGTCGTGTGCTTCTACGTCTTCGAGCTGTTGGCCTCCAGGGAGGCAGCCGTGCGCGTGCTGCGGGCCGTGCGCAGGGTCCTCGTCGAGGACGGGGCCGCGGTCATCCAGTTCAAGTACGACGACGGGACGCGCTCAGGAGCCATCCGTCGGCGCGACTACCAGCGACGGGTCGCCGGGACGACCTTCGCGGTCCACGACTTCTGGACCCTCTGCGAGTCGGAGGGCCTGCGTCCGCACACGCTCACGTTGGTGACCCGCGACCAGCTCGACTCGCACTACGCCTACGTCCTGCTGACCCGCCCGCCGGCCTGACGGGATGCGCGGCCTCAGGCCGCGGCAGCAGAGGTGAAGTCGACCAGCGTGCGCACGGCGGCGGCCAGCTTCTCCTGCACCTCGGGGTCGGTCAGCGGGTCGACCTCGAGCGCCGACTGCGAGACGGTGACGTCCTCGACGACGGTGGCCCCGGCGACGCCGGCCGAGCGGACGACGTCGGCGTGCGCCCACCTGCCGCCGTACGGCGTCGGGGTGGCGCCGATGACACCGACGGGCTTGCCGACCAGGGCGCCCGCACCGTAGGGACGCGAGAGCCAGTCGATGGCGTTGTTGAGGACCGCGGGCATGGTGCCGTTGTACTCCGGGGTGACGACCAGGACGCGGTCGGCGGCGGCGACGGTCTCCCGCAGGCGCGCGGCACCGGCGGGCGGGGTGTCCCCGTCGACGTCCTCGTTGTAGAAGGGCAGCTCGTCGAGCCCGGTGACGATCTCGAGCTCGACGCCGTCGGCGGCGCTGGCCACGAGGCCCTCGGCGATGCGACGGTTGAGGGAGTCGGCGCGGAGGCTGCCGACGAGCACAGCGACACGAGTAGAAGTCATACAAACTTCAACCTCCTGGGCGTGCTGGGCATTCCCGCACCCCTCCCCATCGGCAGTGACCTGCCTCACCCGGCCGCCGAGCGGTCACTTCTGAACCATCCAGCAGTCAGTTGCGAACCTGTCGAGCGGTCGAAAGTGACCGCTCGATGGTTCACAAGTGACTGCTCGGCCGTCCTCAGCGGTGGTGGCGGCGCAGGCCGAAGGTGACGGCGTCGAGCAAGGCCTCCCAGGAGGCCTGCACGACGTTGTGGCCCACCCCGACGGTGACCCACGAGCCCTCGCCGTCGGCGGTCTCGATGAGCACGCGGGTGATCGCGTCGGTGCCGTGGCCCTGGTCGAGGATGCGCACCTTGTAGTCGACCAGCTCGAGCCTGGCGACCTCGGGGTAGGCCTGGCCGATCGCGGAGCGCAGGGCGTGGTCGAGCGCGTTGACGGGGCCGTTGCCCTCGCCGGCCACGACGTAGCGCACCCCCTGGGCGCGCAGCTTGACCGTGGCCTCCGAGAGCGCCTCCTCGCCGGGGCCGGGCTGGGTCTCGGTGATGACGCGCCACGACTCCACGTCGACGTACGACGGCCGCTCGCCCTCGACCTCCTCGACCAGCAGCAGCTCGAAGGAGGCGTCGGCGGCCTCGAAGGTGTAGCCGCGTCCCTCGAGCACCTTGACCCGCTCGGTGATGCGGGTCAGCAGCGCCTTGGCCTCGGGGGTGTCGCCCGACAGGTCGAAGCCCAGCTCGCGGCCCTTGAGCTCGATGGAGGCGCGCCCGGCCATGTCGGAGACCAGCAGCCTCATGTCGTTGCCGACGCCGAGGGGGTCCATGTGCTGGTAGAGGTCGGGGTCGACCTTGATCGCGCTGGCGTGCAGCCCCGCCTTGTGGGCGAAGGCGGAGGTGCCGACGTAGGGCTGGCGCGCCGACGGCGCGATGTTGGTGACCTCGGCGACGGCGTGGGCGATGCGCGTGGCCTCGCGCAGCAGCCCCGGCGGCAGCACCGGGCGCTCCAGCTTGAGCTCGAGGTTGGCCACCACCGTGACGAGGTCGGCGTTGCCGGTGCGCTCGCCGTAGCCGTTGACGGTGCCCTGCACGTGGGTGGCCCCGGCGTCGACGGCGGCCAGCGAGTTGGCCACCGCGCAGCCGGTGTCGTTGTGGCAGTGGATGCCGATGCGCCCGCCGGTGGTCTCGACGACGTCGTGGACCACCTCGGAGACCCACGGCGGCAGCATCCCGCCGTTGGTGTCGCACAGCGCCGCGACCTCGGCGCCGGCCTCGAAGGCGGTGCGCAGCACCTCCAGCGCGTAGTCGCGGTTGGCGCGGTAGCCGTCGAAGAAGTGCTCGGCGTCGAGGAAGACCTGCTGGCCCTCGGCCCGCAGGTGGGCGACGGTGTCGCGCACCATCGCCAGGTTCTCCTCCAGGGTGGTGCGCAGCGCGAGCTCGACGTGGCGGTCGTGCGACTTGGCCACCAGCGTCACCACGCCGGCGCCGCTGTCGCGCAGCGCCGCCACCTGCGGGTCGTCGGCGGCCCGGGCGCCGGCGCGACGCGTCGCCCCGAAGGCCGCGAGCCGGGCGTGGGTGAGGTCGAGCTCGGTGGCGGCGCGGCGGAAGAACTCGGTGTCCTTGGGGTTCGCCCCCGGCCAGCCGCCCTCGATGTAGCCCACGCCGAGACCGTCGAGCTGGCGCGCGATGGCCAGCTTGTCGGCGACGCTGAGGTTGAGCCCCTCCTGCTGGGCGCCGTCGCGCAGGGTCGTGTCGTAGACGTGGAAGGCGCCGTGGAGGTCCATCGCTGCTGCTCCGCTGCTCGGGTGCTGGTCGGGGTGCTGCTCCAACAAAAAAACCTCCCGCGGACGAGAGGTTGGCGCGTCGGGGTGGTCCCGGCGCGCTAGCGAATGATGGAGGCGTGGTGCTGCACGTGCTCGAGTGTGCCACCGACCACGCCGGTCGGCGCGGCGTCTCGCGATCCGATCGGCTGGTCCTGCGCCGGCACCCACCAGGGCCCCCGCGTCTCCAGCGTGTACGCCGCCGCCCCGGCGCCCGCCGCGACCAGCAGCAGCGCCGCGACCCAGCGCCCCGGGGCGGCCGAGAGCGGCCGCACCACACGACCCAGCGGCGAGCGCACCCGCGAGCCGCCCGGGCCCCACCACAGCCCCAGCACCAGCGTGCCCGCCCCGGCCAGCAGCGTCGTGGTGGGGCCGGCGGCGACCGCGTAGCACAGCAGCCCGGCCGCCGCGGCGAGGCCGAGGGCCCACAGCTGGAGCACGAGCGTGGAGGGGATGGAGCGCAGCAGGTCCCACGGCGCGCGCACCAGCACGACCGGGGCGTCGTACCAGCGCCGGCCGCGCAGGGCCCGGCGCTCGCCGACGCGGCTGCCGGCCAGGGACCCGCTGCGCAGCAGCCAGACGACCACCAGCACCGTCGCGAGCCCGGCATAGGGCACGGCGGCGACGCCCACCGCGACGGCGGCGCCGACCCCCAGGGTGAGCAGGCCTCGCCGCAGCCGCTCCCCCGCCGGCACCCGCGGGGCCGCCGGTTCGTCGTCCCAGGGCAGGAGCATGGTGTGCGGACCCTCGTCGGGCCAGTCCTCCGCGGGCCAGTCCTCCGCGGGCCAGTCCTCCGCGGGCCGGTCCTCGACCCAGGTGTCGTCGGGCTCCGGCTCGCGCTCGACGCGCGTGGCCTCCTCGGGCCACGCGGCGGCGCGCATCGGCGCGGTCTCGACGGCCTCGGGCAGCGGCCCGGGCACCGGGCGCCGGCGCACCTGGGTCGACTGCGGGCGCAGCCAGTCGAGGATCTCCCCCAGGCTCGGCCGGCGCTGCGGGTCGGGGTCGAGGGCGGCCTCGACGACGTCGTGCAGGTCGCCGCGCAACCCGTGGAGGTCGTGCTCGCCGCGGCGCACCCGGTCCATCACCGCCATCGACGGCCCCCGCCCGAAGGGGGCCCGGCCGGTGCCGGCGTAGGCGACCGTGGCCGCCCACGAGTGCACGTCGGAGGCGGTGCTGGCGTCGTCGCCGTAGAGGATCTCCGGGGCCAGGTAGCCCGGGGTGCCGATGAGCCACCCGGTGTGGGTGAGGCGGGGGTCGTCGGCGACCCGGGCCAGGCCGAAGTCGATGAGGATCGGGGTGCGCCCCTCCATCAGCACGTTGGAGGGCTTGACGTCACGGTGCAGCACCCCGACCTCGTGGACCGAGGCCAGCCCCTCGGCCAGGCACCCGGCGAACCAGACGAGGTCGCGGCCCGTGAGCGGACCCTCCTCGACGACGTGGTCGTGCAGCGAGAGCCCGGGCACGTAGCGGGTGGCGACGTACGGCACGTCGCCCCACGGGTCGGCGTCGAGCACCTCGGCGACCCACCGGCTGCGCACCCGCGACAGCGAGGCGACCTCGCGCTCGAGGCGCTGGCGGGCCTCGTCGCCGCCGACGACCTGGGGCCGCAGCACCTTGAGGGCCACCCGGTCGCCGCCGGGTCGGCGGGCCAGGTGCACCACGCCCATGCCGCCCTCGCCGATCTTGGTCAGCAGCGTGTAGCCGCCGACGGTGGCGAGGGCGTCACTGCCCGGCGAGGTGCTCACCTCACGAGGCTACCGACCCCGGGCCCTCAGTCGGTGGAGACGGCACCGGCCAGGGCGTCGACGAACGTGTCGAGGCTGTAGGTCAGCGACAGCGCGGTCGGCGGCGAGACCGAGGAGACGACGGCCTCGCCCGCGACGGTGGCCACGTGCCCCTCCTGGAACTGCTCCATGGTCTGGTACGTCGGGTCCTCGGCGATCTCGTCGGCCCGCTCCTGCGTGGCGGCGTAGGACAGCAGCACGTCGGACTCGAGCCGGTCGACGTTCTCGGTGCTGAGCGTGTAGTAGAAGGTGCTCTCGCCCGTGTCGAGCTCGTCGACGCTCGGCGCGACGGTGAAGCCGAGGTCCTCGAGGAACTGCACGCGCGGGTCGGCGGCGCTGTAGACGTAGAAGGCGCCCGGGTCGATGGCGACCGCAGCGATGCTGGTGCCCTCGAACTCGGGGTGCGCCTCAGCCGCGGCGGCCACGTCGGCGTCGATGTCGGCGAGCACCTGCTCGGCCTCCTCGTCCTGGCCCAGGACCTCGCCCACGGTGGTGATCACGTCGCGCCAGGGGGTGCTCCACGGCTCGTCGGGGTAGGCCACGGTCGGGGCGATCTGGGTGAGCTTGTCGTAGTCGGCCTCGGTGATGCCGGAGTAGCTGGCCAGGATCACGTCGGGGGCCGCGGCGGCGATCTCCTCGAACGGCGGCGCCTCGCCGGGCGTCAGCGCGGTGGGCTGCCCGGCGTCGAGCTCCTCGAAGGCCTCCTCCTGCCACGGCATGAACCCCTCCTCGGAGGCGCCGTAGCTGAGCTTCTCCATGGCCACGGGCACCACGCCCAGGGCCAGCACGGCGTCGGGAGTGCCCCAGCCCCAGGTGACGACACGCTCGGGGCGCTCGGTGACCTCGGTGGCACCGAAGGCGTGCTCGACGGTGACCGGCTCGAAGTCCTCGGCACCGGCGGCGTCGTCGGACCGGGTCTCCTCAGCAGCGTCGTCGCTGCCGCAGGCGGCCAGGGGCAGGACCAGCAGGCCCGCCACGAGGGGAAGGACGAGACCGGACAGGCGGGACCGGGAGGTCCGTCGGGGAAGGGACGACACGTCCACTCCTCACTGTGAAGGACCGGCCGAGTCCGGTCGTTGTTAGGTGAGGCTAACCTTACTGCAAGCCAGACCTCGACGCTCCCGGACCCCCGCCGGGACCACCATCGGGCAGCCGGTCACCGGGTCGGCGACCACGCGGGCCACGAGGCCGAACGCCTCGCGCACGCAGTCCTCGTCGAGCACGTCGGCCGGCGGCCCCTCGCGCACGACCCGGCCGGCCGCCATCACCACCAGGTGGTCGGCGTAGCGCGCGGCCAGGTTCAGGTCGTGCAGCACCATCACCACGGTGGTGCCGCGCTCCTCGTTGAGGTCGGCGAGCAGGTCCAGGACGTCGACCTGGTGGGCGATGTCGAGGTACGTCGTGGGCTCGTCGAGCAGCAGGACGTGCGGGTCCTGGGCGAGCATCATGGCGACCCACACCCGCTGGCGCTGCCCTCCGGAGAGCTCCTCGACCCGGCGGGCGGCCAGGTCGTGGGTGTCGGTCAGGGCCAGCGCCCGCGCCACCGCGTCGGCGTCGTCGGCGCTCCAGCGCCCGAAGGCGCCCTGGTGGGGGTGCCGCCCCCGCCCGACCAGGTCGCCGACGCTGATGCCCTCGGGGGCGACCGGCTGCTGGGGCAGCAGCCCCAGCACCGAGGCGACCTCGCGGGCGCGCATCCGGTGCAGGTCGTGCCCGTCGAGCTCGACGACGCCCTCCACCGGGCGCAGGATCCGGCCCAGGCCGCGCAGCAGGGTCGACTTGCCGCAGCCGTTGGCGCCGACGATCACCGTGACCCGCCCGGTCGGGACCGCGAGGTCGACGCCGTGCACCACCCGGCGCTGGTCGTAGGCCAGGTGCACGCCGTGCGCCACCAGCCGGGGCGGCGCTGCCGCTGCCTCCATCCGCTGCTCCTCACTCACGTCGGGTTCCTCCGGTCGCCATCAGCCAGATCAGGTAGGGCCCGCCGACCGCGCCGGTGACGACCCCGACGGGCACGGACAGGTCGCCGGGCAGCAGGTGCTGGGCGACCAGGTCGGCGCCCACCACCAGGACCACGCCGACCAGCGCCGACTCCACCAGCGCCAGGCTGCCGTCGCGCAGCAGCCGGCGGGCGACCGGTGCGGCCACGAAGGCCACGAACGCCACCGGGCCGGCCGCCGCGGTCGCCGCGCAGGCCAGCGCCACACCGAGCGCGATGACGCAGGCGCGCACCGCCTCGGGCCGCAGGCCCAGGCTCCCGGCCTGGTCGTCGCCGAGCAGCAGCAGGTCGAGGCGCCGCGCGACCAGGGCCACCATCGGCACCAGCACCGCCAGCGCCCCGGCCAGCACCTGCACCAGCGACCACTCGGCCTGGGCCAGGCTGCCGGCCATCCAGCGCAGCGCCACCTGGGCCTGGTTCACCTCGCTGCGGGTCAGCAGGTAGCCGACCACCGCCGCGCAGACGTAGGCCACGCCGATGCCCGAGAGCACGAAGCGGTGACCGGTCATGCCGCCCCGCCACGCGACGGCGTACAGCAGCACACCGACCAGCGCACCACCGGCCAACGCCGACGCGGAGACCGCGGCCCCCGCCCAGCCCGCCGAGCAGCAGCGCCGCGACGGCGCCCGCGCTGGCGCCCTGCGAGATGCCGATGATGTCGGGGCTGGCCAGCGGGTTGCGCAGCACCGACTGGAACAGCGCCCCGGCCAGGCCGAAGGCGAGGCCCACGAGGAGGCCCAGCAGCAGCCGCGGCAGGCGCAGCTCGACGACGATGAAGCGCGCCGAGGGGTCCTCGGCGCCCACCAGCGCACCCAGGACCTGCCCGACCGAGAGCGGGAAGTCGCCCAGCACCAGCGCCGCCACCGACGACGCCAGCACCAGGGCCGCCAGCACCACCAGCACGCCCGCGCGCCGCGCGCGGCGACGGCGCCGTACGGCGCGCAGCCCGGCGGTGGCGACCTCGGTGCGCTCGGCGACGGCGGCGCTCATGCGGCCACCGCCCGCGAGCGACGCACGATCAGCAGCAGGACCGGCGCGCCCACCAGCGCCACGACCAGCCCGGCCTCGAGCTCACCGGGGCGCACCACGAGCCGGCCCACGACGTCGGCGGCGATCAGCAGCACCGGGCCCAGCAGGGCCGAGAGCACCACGATCCAGCGGTGGTCGGGGCCGACCAGCGCGCGGGCCAGGTGCGGCACGGCCAGGCCCACGAACGCGATGGGCCCCACCATGGAGACGGCCGACCCGCACAGCAGCACCACCGCCAGCACCACCAGCAGCCGGCCGCGGGCGACGTCCTGGCCCAGGCCGCGCGCGACGTCGTCGCCGAGCGCGAGGGCGTTGAGCACCCGGCCCGCGGCGAGCGCGAGCGCGAGGCCGACCAGCACGAAGGGCAGCACGGTGAGCAGCACGTCGAGGGGCCGGTTGGCCAGCGACCCGACCTGCCAGAAGCGGTAGTCGTCGAGGGCCTGGGTGTCGGCGAGCAGCAGCACGGTGATCAGCGAGGTCGCCGTCGCGGTGAACGCCGCGCCGACCAGGGCCAGCTTGACCGGCGTGACCCCCTCGAAGCCCAGGGAGGCCGCGCCGTAGACCACGACGGCGGCCAGCGCGGCTCCGGCGAAGGCGAACCACAGGTAGCCCGAGGCCGAGGTGACGCCGAGGCCCGAGATGGCCACCAGCACCGCCAGCGAGGCCCCCGAGTTGAGCCCGAGGAGCCCGGGGTCGGCGATGGGGTTGCGGGTCACGCCCTGCATCAGGGCGCCGGCGACGCCGAGCGCGGCGCCGCCCACCAGCCCGACGAGGGTGCGCGGCACCCGCAGGTCGCGCACCACCAGGTGGTCGTTGTCGCCGGCCACCGGGTCGACCAGCGCGGCCCAGACCTGGGCCGGCGAGACGTCGCGCGCACCCAGCGCGAGGCTGGCGGCCAGCGCGACCGCCAGGAGCACGAGCAGCCCCAGCACCGTCACGAGGTGCCGCGAGGCAGGGCGCGACGGCGCGGCCAGGGTCGAGGTCACCCAGTTAGGGTAGCCTCACCTCACACGATGCGGTGCATCCACCCGAAGGAGTCCTCGGCGCGGCCGAACTGGATGTCGACGAGCGCCTGGCGGATGCGCTGGGTCAGCTCGCCCCCGGCGGGACCGGTGTCCGCGGGCGCGGCCACCTCTCCCCCGGCGTGCTTGAGCGTGCCGACCGGCGTGACCACGGCGGCGGTGCCGCAGGCGAAGATCTCGCGGATCCGGCCCGACTCCACGCCCTCGCGCCACTCCTCGACCGAGAAGCGGCGCTCCTCGACGCGGTGGCCGAGCTTGGCGGCCAGCTCGATGATCGAGGCGCGGGTGATGCCCTCGAGGATCGTGCCGGTCGCGGGGGTCACGATCGTGCCGTCGTCGTGCAGGAAGTACATGTTCATGCCGCCGAGCTCCTCGACGTAGCGCATCTCCTGCGCGTCGAGGAAGACCACCTGGTCGCAGCTGTGCGCGGTGGCCTCCTGCTGGGCGACCAGCGACGAGGCGTAGTTGCCGCCCGTCTTGGCCGCGCCCATGCCGCCGCGACCGGCGCGGGTGTACTCCTCGGTGAGCCACAAGCTCACCGGCTTCAGCCCGCCCTTGAAGTAGGCACCCGCCGGGCTCGCGATGACCATGAAGGTCACGTGCTGGGCCGGGCGCACGCCGAGGAACTTCTCCGAGGCGAACATGAAGGGGCGCAGGTAGAGGCTCTTCTCGCCGCCCTGGTCGGGCACCCAGCGCTCGTCGACCTCGACCAGCGCGCGCACCGCGGCCAGGAAGTCCTCGGTCTCCAGCACCGGCAGCGCCAGGCGGTGGCTCGAGCGCGCCATCCGCTCGGCGTTCTGCTCGGGACGGAACGCCCACACCGACCCGTCCTCGTGCCGGTAGGCCTTCATCCCCTCGAAGGTCTCCTGCGCGTAGTGCAGCACCGCGGTGGCCGGGTCGAGGGTCAGCGGCCCGTACGGCGTGATCCGCGCGTCGTGCCAGCCCTTCTCGGGGGTCCACTCCACCGTGAACATGTGGTCGGTGAAGTGGGTCCCGAACCCGGGGTTGGCCAGGATCTCGGCCAGCCGGTCGTCGGGGACGGGCGCGGGGTTGCGGGTGACGCTGATCTCCATGGGCATCAAACTACCGCCCTCTCTCGACGTGGTGCTCAGCCCGCCACGCGCTTGGCGACGGCGTCGCCCACCTCGGGCGTACGACGCCGGGCCGTGCCGCGCTCGGCGAGGTCGGCCAGCACGGCGTCCTCGATGCGGGCCGCGGCCTCGGGGTGGCCGAGGTGGTCCAGCAGCAGCGCGGTGGAGAGGATCGCGGCGGTGGGGTCGGCGATCTGCTGGCCGGCGATGTCGGGCGCCGAGCCGTGCACCGGCTCGAACATCGACGGCGCGGTGCGATCGGGGTTGATGTTGCCCGAGGCCGCGAGCCCGATGCCGCCGCTGATGGCGCCGGCCAGGTCGGTGATGATGTCGCCGAAGAGGTTGTCGGTGACGATCACGTCGAAGCGCTGCGGGTTGGTGGTCATGTGGATCATCGCCGCGTCGATGTGCATGTAGTCGACGGTGACGTCGGGGTGCTCGGCGGCGACCTGCTGGGTCAGCCGCCACCACACCGCGCCGGCGTGCACGAGCACGTTGGTCTTGTGGACCAGGGTCAGCTTCTTGCGGGGGCGCTTCTCGGCGCGGGCGAAGGCGTCGCGCACGACCCGCTCCACGCCGTACGCCGTGTTGACCGAGACCTCGGTGGCGACCTCGGCCGGGGTGCCGACGCGCAGCGCGCCGCCGTTGCCGGTGTAGGGGCCCTCGGTGCCCTCGCGCACCACGACGAAGTCGACCTCGTCGTCGCCGAGCACGTCGCGGCTCAGCGGCGAGGTGACGCCGGGGAAGATCCGCGAGGGGCGCAGGTTGACGTAGTGGTCGAGCTCGAAGCGCAGCCGCAGCAGCAGCCCGCGCTCGAGGATGCCCGGGGGCAGGTTCGGGTCGTTGGGCTTGCCGCCCACCGCGCCGAGCAGGATGGCGTCGTGCTCGCGGATCTCGCCGAGCACGGTGTCGGGCAGCACCTCGCCGGTCGCGAGGTAGCGCTCCGCGCCGAGGTCGTAGCGGGTCTGCTCGAAGGTGACTCCCGCCGGTGAGGCGACCTCGAGGACCTTGAGGGCCTCGGCGGTCACCTCCTGCCCGATGCCGTCGCCGGGGATGACGGCGAGCGTGACGGGACCGGTGGCGGCAGGAGTGGAGGTCATGGGCCGAACGCTAGTTGTCGTCGGGGCGCTGGCCGCCGTTGTCCCGCAGGTCGAGCGAGACCTGGACGGCCTCGCGGCTGCGGGGGTTCTCGGGGTTGTGCGCTGCCGGGCCCCACTCGGGGTACATGTCGTACATGGTGCGTCTCCTTCTCGGGTGGTCGATGGGTGTCGTGCGGTCCTGCGGTGGTGCTCCGGGGATGGCTCACGCCACGGCCGGAGATGACCCCGCGGTGGGGACGGACGACCCATGGATCGCATGGGAGGTGGAGACCTCGAGAGGAGCGGATCACGCGTGCTAGCGAAGGTGGACCCGCCGCGGAGACATCTTCAGATGTGCCGTGAGACCGAGAGCAACGCCGAACACCGCGGCGAGGTGGCCTCACTGGCAGCTATCGCTGCTGGGCCTCGCCGCGGCACTCGATAAGTACGAAAATGCTCCGCATGATGGACACATCGTAGGCACGCAGTGCGGACACCGGCTACCGCTTTCCGGAATGTGTCCATCATCCGGGACGGGCGTCTCGAGATGACAGACTCCACGCCATGAGTGCCCCACCCGAGCTGCCCGACGTCGTACGCCGGGCCTTCGAGGTCTCGCGCCGCGCCGGCTACGTGTCGTTCTGCCGCAACGAGACCGGTCGGCTGCTGGCGACGCTGGCCGCCACCCGCGAGGGCACGATGGCCGAGTTCGGCACCGGCTGCGGGGTCGGCACGGCCTGGCTGCGCAGCGGGGTGCGCGGGCAGGACGCCCGCATCGTCACCGCCGAGCTCGACCCGCGCCTGGCCCGGGCGGCCGGCGAGATCTTCGAGGACGACCCGTTGGTGGAGGTGCTGGCCGCCGACTGGTCGACCCTGCTCGACAAGGGCCCCTTCTCGCTGCTGTTCCTCGACTCGGGCCAGCCCGGCGAGGTCGGGGTCGACGCGATCGCCGACCTGGTCGCCGACGGCGGCGTCGTGGTGCTCGACGACTTCACGCCCTGCGAGCAGTGGCCGCCGGTGACCTACGGCCGCGTCGACGTGCTGCGCGAGCAGTGGCTCACCGACCCGCGCTTCACCGCCGTCGAGGTGATGGTCGCCTCCGACGCCTCCACGATCATCGCGACGAAGCGGTAGTCGTCACCGGGTCGACCTCGGGCGGGTCCACGGGGGCCGGCAGCCGCACGGTCAGCGCGGGCAGCAGGGCCTGGGTGACCGGGCCGATGCTCAGGGCGTAGAGCACGGTGCCGATGCCGGCGACCCCGCCGAGCAGCAGGCCGATCGCGACCACGGTGACCTCGAGCCCGGTGCGCACCACGCGCAGGGAGACGCCGGTGCGCCGGTGCAGCCCGGTCATCAGCCCGTCGCGCGGCCCGCGGCCGAGCTGGGCGCCGATGTAGAAGGCGGTCGCGGCGCCGTTGCCGAGCACCCCGACGACCATGAGCACGATCCGCAGCCACATCTCGTCGGGCCGCTCCAGCACCGCGAGCGTCGCGTCGGCGGCGATGCCGATGACCAGCGCGTTGGAGATCGTGCCCAGGCCCGGCACCTCGCGCAGCGGGATCCACAGCAGCAGCACCAGCAGGCTGACCACGATCAGCACCTCGCCCAGGCTCAGCGGCACGTAGCGGGCGATGCCGAGGTGCAGCACGTCCCACGGGGCGGCGCCGAGGTCGGCGCGCACCATCATGGCCAGCGAGACGCCGTACAGCCACAGGCCGACGTAGAGCTGGGGCAGGCGGCGACCCAGGCGGCCAGCGCGGAGCTGGGCGATGGGTCCGAGGTCGGCGAGGAGCATGGGTCCAGGGTGGCGCGCGATTGGCCTGTCGCGAAATAGCCAATCGTGCGACAGTGGTCTGCATGGTCACCTCCGTGTCGGCCGCGCGGGTCGCCGGTCTCGTCGGCCCCTTCGACCGCTCCCCCGCCTACGTCGGGCTCGCCGACGCGCTGACCCTGCTGGTGGGCGACGGCCGCATCGGCTACGACGTGCGGCTGCCCAGCGAGCGCGAGCTCACCGAGGCCCTGGGGGTCTCCCGCACGACGGTGACCCGGGCCTACGCGCTGCTGCGCGAGAGCGGGTACGCCGTGTCGCGGCAGGGGTCGGGGACCTTCACGCGGGTGCCCGGCGGCCGCGCCCGCTCGCACGACCGCGCACTGCTGCCCGGTCTCGACGACCGCGACGCGATCGACCTCAACTGCGCTGCGGCGGCCGCGCCCGCGGGGCTGATGCAGGCCTACACCGAGGCGATCGGCGACCTGCCGGCCCACCTCGGCGGCCACGGCTACTTCCCGGCCGGGCTGCCCCGGCTCCAGCAGCGCATCGCAGCGTCGTACGACGCCCGGGGGCTGCCCACCGACCCCGACCAGGTGCTGGTCACGCCGGGGGCCCTGGCCGCGGCCGCGGTGGTGGCGCAGGCCTTCGCCGGGCGGGGCGACCGGGTGCTCGTCGAGTCGCCGGTCTACCCCAACGCCACCCAGGCGCTGCGCAACGCCGGTGCCCGGCTGGTCCCCTCCGCGGTCGACCCGGACGGGTGGGACCTCGACGCGGTCGGCGCCACGCTGCGCGACGCCCGGCCACGACTGGCCTACCTGGTACCCGACTTCCAGAACCCGACCGGCCACGTGATGGGCGAGGAGCAGCGCGCGGCGTACGCCGCCCACCTGCGCGCCGCCGGCACCCGCGCGGTGGTCGACGAGGCGCACCAGGCACTGGCGCTCGACGGGCAGCAGATGCCGGCACCGTTCGCCGCCCACTCCCCCGCCACCATCACCATCGGCAGCGCCAGCAAGAGCTTCTGGGGCGGGCTGCGGCTGGGGTGGATCCGCGCCCCGCACGACTGCGTCGAGACGCTGCAGGAGGCGCGTCTGGCGCTCGACCTGGGCGCGCCGGTGCTCGAGCAGCTGACCCTCGCGCGGCTCCTGGAGCACGGCTCGGTGCTGCCGGGCCACCGCGACCAGCTGCGCGAGCAGCGCGACCGGCTGGTCGCCGACCTCGCCCAGCACCTGCCCGAGTGGCGCTTCCACGTGCCGGGGGGCGGGCTGGCGCTGTGGGTCGAGCTGCCCTCGGCCCGCGGCAGCGCCCTCGCCGCCGCCGCCGAGCAGCACGGCGTCATCGTCGCCCCCGGCCCGGTCTTCGCCGCCGAGGGCGGCCTCGACCGCTTCGTCCGCATCCCCTGGACCCGCCGCCCCGACGAGCTCACCCTCGCCGTCGAGCGCCTCGCCCTCGCCTGGGCCGAGGTCCGCGCCGCCCCCGTCAGGCGGGTCCGCCGCGGGACCCGGGTCATGGTCGCCTGACCCACCCTCCTTTGGTCGAGCAGAGACGAGCGCCAGCGAGGAGCGTCGCCGAGACCCCCCCTCCGTTGGTCGAGCAGCGACGAGCGCCAGCGAGGAGCGTCTCCGAGACCCCCACCCTCCGTTGGTCGAGCAGCGACGAGCGCCAGCGAGGAGCGTCGCCGAGACCCCGCGAGCACCGCGCCCGCCGTACGCCGTACGTCGCTGGGTACACGGACTGGACAGACGCTCGAGACCCCGGCCTGACCACCATCCCGCCCACCACCCGACACCCGTTCCGATCCTCGAGGAGCACCCATGAGCGACTACCCCCGGCTGCTGCACACCGCGATCGACGCCACGGACGCCCGCGGACTGTCCGAGTTCTACCGCCACCTGCTCGGCCTGACCTACCGCCCCGGTGACGAGCCCCCGCCCGACGGAGACGAGGACGAGGCGGACTGGCTCGTGCTGGTCGACGGCCAGGGCGGACGGGTGCTCGCGATCCAGGAGGTCGAGGAGCTCGCCGCGACGACCTGGCCGGTCCCCCTCATACCCATGCAGATGCACCTCGACTTCGGCGTCGCCGACCGCGTGACCCTCGAACTTCACCGCCGGCGCGCCGAGGCCCTGGGTGCCCGGCTGCTCCTCGACCGGACCCACGACGACACCGAACCGCTCTACGTGCTGGCCGATCCGGCCGGTCACCCGTTCTGCCTGCTCGTCGCCACAGAGGACTGACCGGTTCGGGCCGCACACGGGGCTCCGGAGCAACGCACGGCACCCCGGCTCCTGACCGGGGAGCCGACCGCTCTGCGGTGCTCACCGGGGCTCCAGGGCACTGACGCAGGTGTGGACGAAGCATTGCCTTCGAACGCACGTTCGAGTAAAATCGGGTCATGGACCAGCCCCGCCACGAGCAGCTCTGCGAGGTCGAGGACCTCGACGCTGACCGGCTGCTCGAGGTGGCCCGCGAGGTCGAGGTCGAGGTACGTCGCGCCGAGCGCCGCCGGTTGCGGCTGGTGCTGCGCTGGTGCGACCTGCACCCCGCCCTCGACGACTCCCAGCGGCTCTCGTGGGGCGAGCAGGACCGGGTCTGGGACTGCGATGCCTGGATCGGTGGCGAGGGGGTCCCGGCGGTGGCGGAGTTCACCGCCGAGCCGTTGGCGGCGGTGATGCGGATGTCACCGGCCGCGACCACCTCGCTGATGGGCGAGGCGCTCGAGCTGCGGCACCGGCTGCCCAGGATCCACGCCCGGGTGGAGTCCCTCGACGCCGCGCTGTGGCGCGCGCGTCGGGTCGCGAAGGCCACCCAGGGCCTCTCGGTCGAGGCCGCCGCGCACGTCGATGCGGTCCTGGCACCCCTCGGGGACTCCGTGGGCCCCACCCGCATCGACCGCGCGGTCGCCGAGGCGGCCGCCCTGTACGACCCCGAGACCCTCACCGACGCCGAGGAGCACGCCCGGGTCCACGAGTGGGGCATCACGCTGCGCCACCACCGCGCCGGTGAGGGCCGCCACTGGGCCGGCACCTCCTGGCTCGCGATCACCGGCGACACCCCCACCCTGCAGCGCCTGCACGACCTGATCACCGACACCACCGCCCCACCCGCAGACCCCGACGCAAACCCCCACAGTCAGCGCGACCTCGGCGTACGCCAGATCCAGGCGCTGGCCGAGGTCCTCGACGGCCTCGGCGCACCCCGCCCCCGGGTACGGCTGGCCATCGACATCACCACCGACGACCTCACCGGCGACCTCACCGGCGACCTCACTGGCCACAGCGCGCAGGTCGGGCGGGTGCTCGGGCTGGGCCCCGCCACCCTCGCCACGATCCGCGACTGGCTGGCCGGGGCCTCGGTCACCGTGCTCCCGGTCCTCGACATGGCCCGCACCGACGCCATCGACGCCCACGACCCGCCGCGGTGGATGCGCGACCTGGTCACCCGCCGCGACACCCACTGCGTGCACCCCTTCTGCGACACCCCCGCCACCCGCTGCGACCTCGACCACATCACCGCCTACATCCCCATGGACGAAGGCGGCCCACCCGGCCAGACCCACCCAGCCAACCTGGCACCCCTGTGCAGGCACCACCACCGCAACAAGACCCACGGCCACTGGACCTACCACCGCACCCACCACGGCGACTACCTCTGGCACGACCAGCACGGACACACCTACGCCGTCACCCGCCAAGGCACCCTCGAGCTCGATCCAGGCTCGCCAGCCACGCCTCGGCGCTGACCCATCGGGTCACGGTCGGGTGGTGGAGGAACACGCTCTGGTGGCGGACCTGGCCGATCAGCGCCACGTGCGCGAGCTCGCCGGCGGCGGCCCTGGCCAGCGCCGCACCGAGCTCGACGTACATCCCCCGCCCCTCGTGCTCGGACAGCACGACGAGGACGGCTTCTGCAGCGAGCACCGCGTCGAGGTCGGCCGTCGCGACCGCGGCCGCCACGACACCCACGCGCCGAGCCGGCTCGTTCGAACCAGCCGGGTCGCGGCTAAACCAGGTGCGCGGCGCCACGCGCCCGCCCTAGCCTGGCGAGGTCCCACCCCCGCACCCCAGGCAAGGTCACGTTGCTCCTCTGAGGCCCGTCCCCGCGTCCGTCGCGACGCACCCGACCCCTCACCTGGAGCACCCATGCCCTCGACCCGACCCCTCTGCGTCGTCTCCGACCTCGACGTCACCTGGCCCGACGGGAGCCATGCCCTGCGCGGCCTGGACCTCACCCTCGGCCAGGGACGCGCCGGCCTCGTCGGCGCCAACGGCAGCGGCAAGTCCACCCTGCTGCGGGTGCTCGCCGGCGAGCTGGCCCCGACCCGGGGGCACGTGCAGGTGCGCGGCGAGGTCGCCCACCTGCCGCAGGACCTGACGCTCGACGTCGCCCAACCCGTCGCCACCTTCCTCGGCGTGGCTCCGACCCTCGAGGCCCTGCGCGCCATCGAGTCCGGCAGCACCGAGCAGCACCACTTCGACGCGGTGGGCGACGACTGGGACGTCGAGGAGCGCGCCGCCGCCGAGCTCGACCGGCTCGGGCTCCCCGCGCACACCCTGCACCGTCGCCTCGGGGAGCTCTCCGGTGGCGAGGTGACCCGGCTCGGCCTGGCGCGACTGCTGCTGCGGCGCCCCGACCTGCTGCTGCTCGACGAACCCACCAACAACCTCGACCGGGCCGGCCGCGAGCGGGTGCACGAGCTCGTCGCGACCTGGCCGCGCGCCCTGCTGGTCGTCAGCCACGACCGCGAGCTGCTCGAACGGGTCGACCGCATCGCCGACCTGCGCGACGGCGCGGTGCGCTGGTACGGCGGCGGCTGGTTGTCGTACGCCGCCCAGGTCGCCTCCGAGCAGGAGGCGGCCCGGCAGGCGGTGACGACCGCCCGCAACGAGGTGCGCCGCCAGCGCCGCGACGTCGTGCAGGCCGAGAAGGCGCTGGCCCAGCGCCGCCGCGTGGCCGCGAAGGCCGAGGCCACGACCGGCATCGGCAAGGCGGCGCGCGACTACATGGTGGGGCGCGCCGAGCGCTCGGCCGCGTCCTACCGCCAGGTGCACGCCGACCGGCTCGGCTCGGCCCGCAGCGACCTCGACCGCGCCCAGGAGGCGCTGCGGGACGACGTGGCGATCCGCGTCGACCTCCCCGCCACCGAGGTGCACCGCGGCGCACGGGTGCTCAGCAGCCGCGACCTGGTGCTGCGCACCGGTGCCTCCGTCGACGTCGAGGTCGTCGGTCCCGAGCGCATCGCCCTCGTCGGGCCCAACGGCAGCGGGAAGACCACCCTGCTGCACACCTGGTCGGGGCGGCTGGCCCCGCTCTCGGGCGAGGTCCGCGCCCACGTCCCGGTCGCCCTGCTCCCCCAGCGCCTCGACGTCCTCGACGACGCCCTGCCGCTGGCCAGCGAGGTCGCTCGCCGCAACCCCGGCGCCACGACGGAGCAGGTGCGCGCCCGGTTGGCCCGCTTCGGCTTCCGCGGCAGCGCCGGCGACCGCCTCGTGGGCGACCTCTCCGGCGGCGAGCGGCTGCGCGCCACCCTCGCCGCCCTGCTGCTGGCCGACCCGGCCCCGCGCCTGCTGCTCCTCGACGAGCCGACCAACAACCTCGACCTCGCGTCGTACGACGCCCTGGTCGCCGCGCTCGCCGGCTACCGGGGCGCGCTGGTGGTCGCCAGCCACGACCGGGCCTTCCTCGACGACCTGGACCTCGGGCGCACCGTCGACCTCGGCGCTCCGCGGGTGGGAGGCTGAGCCGGTGACCACCACCGACAGCGCTGCCGCGGCCATCGCCTCCGAGAGGCGTGTCGCGCTCACCGCGGACGGCTCCACCGATGGGACCGCTGCACCCCCGGCGTGGGTGGTGCTGACCACCGACGGACGGCTCGGACTGTGGACCGCCCCGCCCACCTCCGCCCGGGTGCGGGTCGTGCCCTGCGACCGCCGCGGTCGACCCACGGGGACCGGCGCGCCCGTCGCCGGCCAGGCCGAGGTGGTCCGCTCCGGCGCCGTCTTCGACGAGGTGCGCGGGCGCGTGCGCGAGAAGTACGGGTGGCGCAGCCGGTTCGGCGCGCGACGCGTCGACACCGTCGTGCTGGTCACGCCTGACCGGCCCCCGACACCCGGACGTCCCAGCTAGTCGTCGATCACGTCCAGACCCTGCTCGCGCAGCCGGGCGAGGCCGGCCAGCATCTCCTCGACCGCCTCCGGCGGGTGGCGCGGCCAGTCGACCACCTCCGCGACGACGCGCAACGGGTGCCTGCTGCGGTAGGAGCGGGTGGGGTTGCCGGGGAACTTCTTGTCGGTGACGTTGGGGTCGTCCTCGAACGGGCCGAGCGGCTCCACCTCGTAGACGCGGCCCGACTCGTCGTCGCCGTGCAGCGCGCTCGCCAGCTGGGCACCCCAGGCCGCGGTCGTGATCAGCGAGGTGAAGTAGACGTTGTTGGACGTGCGCCCTCGCTGGAAGTTCGAGCCGTGGCCCGCCACCAGCTCCTCGCCGGGTGACAGCGCCACCCTGGTCCCGTGGAAGAACGGGCCCGCTCCGTGGTTCTCCTCCATGCCGTCATCCTCCACGATGCGGGCGCGACCACCCTCAGGCGAAGAGCGCCTGGGCGACGAACTCGCCCTCGCCCACCCCGGGCGGCACGGCGAACAGCGCGGAGCCGGTGAAGCGCAGGTACTCCATCAGCGCGTCGTTCTTGGCCATCGCGTTCTGCACCGGGATGAACCCGGTCGCGGGGTCGCGCACGAAGGCGATGAAGAACAGCCCGGCGTCGAGGCCGCCGAGGTCGTCGCTGCCGTCGACGAAGTTGTAGCCCCGGCGCAGCATCCGTGCTCCCCCGTGGGCGTCGGGGTGCACGACGCGGACGTGGGCGTCGGGAGCGATCACGGTGGTGCCGTTGCTGCCGGGCATCTCGAAGTCGGGTTCGGTGTGCTCCGAGCCTCCCGAGAGCGGCGCCCCGGTGCCCTTGGTGCGACCGATGAACGCCTCCTGCTCCCCCAGCGGCTGACGGTCCCAGACCTCGATCGTCATGTTGGTGCGCCGGGCCGCGAGGTAGGTGCCGCCCGCCAGCCACCCCGCAGCCGGGTCGTCGCCAGGGCCCACCCACACGTGCTCCGCGAGCGCCTCGGGCTCCTCGGCCTTCACGTTCGCGGTGCCGTCCTTGAAGCCGAAGAGGTTGCGCGGGGTGGCCTGGCTGGTCGAGGTCGAGGAGGTGCGCCCGAAGCCCAGCTGCGACCAGCGCACCGAGACCCGGCCGAAGCCGATCCGCACCAGGTTGCGCACCGCGTGCACCGCCACCTGCGGGTCCTGCGCGCACGCCTGGATGCACAGGTCCCCGCCCGAGCGGCGCGGGTCGAGCACGTCCCCGGGGAAGTGCGGCAGGTCGCGCAGCGCCTCGGGCTGCCGGTCCGCCAGCCCGAACCGGTCGCGCCCCTCGGCGTCGCGGAACAGCCCGGGCCCCAGCCCGAAGGTGATGGTCAGTCCGCCCGGGGGCAGGCCGATCGCCTCGCCGGTGTCGTCGGGTGGCAGCAGGTAGCTGCCACCGACGGCGCCCTCCGGCCCCGCGTCCTCGCCGCGGGTCATCCGCTCGGCGGCCTCGGTCCACTCCTGCAGCAGCGCCACCAGCTCCTCGCGGGAGTCGGTGGTGACGTCGAGCGCCGCGAAGTGCAGGCGGTCCTGGGCCGGGGTGACGATGCCGGCCTGGTGCTCGCCGCGGAAGGCGTACGACGCCGCCTCCGCCGCCGTCTCCGCGTCACCGCTGGTGACCGCGCGGCCGCCGGCGAACCCTCCGGCCACGCCGACGAGCAGGGCGCCGCTCCCGCCCAGGAGTCCGCGTCGGGAGAAGCCTGCGGGGCTCACGCCAGGACGGCCGCGGTCAGTCGCGACAGCGGCTCGGAGAGCGCGTTGACGGCGTCGGCGAGCGCCTTGACCTCCTCGGTCCCGAGCTCGTCGTAGGCCACGAAGCCGTCGCCGCTGCGGTGCTCGTCGAGCAGGTCCTGCAGCGCCTCGAAGCGGTCCTCGAGCGTCTCGGCGAGCTCGGGGTCCTTCTCGGCCACGATCGGCTGGACGCCCTCGAACCCGACCCGGGCGCCGTCGACGTTGGCCTGGAAGTCGTAGAGGTCGGTGCGCGACCAGTACTCCTCCTCGCCGGTCACCTTGCCGGTGGCGACCTCCTCCAGCAGCCCGCGCGAGCCGTTGGCGATCTGGTCGACGGTGAACTCGAGCCCCTGGATCTGCGCGTCCAGCGTCTCGGTGTTGGCCAGCAGGTCCTGTGCGTACGTCGAGCGCTGCCGCGGCGTGAGCGCGGTGTAGTCCTCGGCGCGGGCGGGCCACAGGTCCTTCTCGATGCGGTGCCAGCCGGTCCACTCCTGGCCCGGCTCGAGGTCGGCCTCGCGCAGGTCCATGCGGGGGTCGAGGTCGCCGAAGGACTCGGCCACGGTCTCGATGCGCTCCCAGTGGGTGCGCGCGACCGGGTAGAGCGCCCGGGCCTCGTCGTCCTCGCCCGCCTCGTAGAGCGCCACGAACCGCGCCGTCTTCTCCAGCAGCTGGGCCGACTGGTCCTCGACGTAGGCCTGGTAGCCGGCCAGGGCCGCGTCGACGAGCTCCTGCTCGTCGGCGGAGACGTCGCGCTCCTCCCCGGAGTCGGTCACGGTGAAGGCGGCGCGGATGCCCTCGCCGCTCATGCCCGGCTTGCAGGCGGTGCGGTAGGAGCCGGCGGGCACGCTCGTCACGAGCTGGCGGGTGGCCTGGGGACCGATGTTCTCGATCTCGGCCACGATCCGCAGCCCGTCGTCGGCCAGCAGGTAGAACTCGGTGACCTGCGAGCCGGCGTTGGTGACGTCGAAGCGCAGCGTGCCCGAGGGTGCCTCGACGTCGGAGACCTCGCAGGCCTCCTCGCTCGAGGTGACCGTCACCGTGCGGGAGTCCGCACCGGTCGCGGAGGACTCGGTGCTCTCGGTGCAGGCGGCCAGGGCCGGGAGGGCGACCACCAGGGCGGCGGCCAGGGGACGGGAGATCACGGTGTGCACGAGCAGGTTCCTCATCGGGTCAGTGGCCGGGGGCCGGGACGGGGCGACGGACCCGGACCAGGAAGAGCGCCAGGACGGGCACGACGTACGCCACCCAGACCACCGCCTCCACCCAGGTCGTCTGCGGGGAGAAGTTGAAGACGCCCTTGAGCAGGGTGCCGAGCCAGCCACCGGCGCTGACGAGGCCGGAGACGTCGAAGGCGTAGGAGTGCAGGCCGGGCAGCACGCCGGCCTCCTGCAGGTCGTGGAAGCCGTAGGCCAGCACCCCGGCCGCCACCACGACGAGCAGCGCGCCGGTCCAGGTGAAGAAGCGGGTCAGGTCGATGCTGATCGCGCCGCGGTAGAGCAGCCACCCGAGCAGCACGGCGACGCCGATGCCGAGCAGGGCGGCGAGGATCGGGGTGGCGGTCTGCTCGCCGACCGCGTCGCCGGTGGCCTGCCGGGTGTTGCTCCACAGGATGAGCGAGGTCTCGAGGCCCTCGCGCCCCACCGCCAGCACGGCCACGAGGACCAGGCCCCAGGCCGGGCCGTCGGCGGTGGCGTCGACGCGACCGCGCAGCTGACCGCCCATCGAGCGGGCCGCGGTCGCCATCCAGAAGACCATCCAGGTCACGAAGCCGGCGGCGACGATCGACAGGGAGCCGCCGACCAGCTCCTGGGTCTGGAAGGTGAGCTGGCGGGCCTGCAGGCCCAGCACCACGGTGAGGGCCGCGCAGGACCCGAGGGCGAGCGCGACACCGGCCCAGACCCGCGGCAGCAGGTGCCGGCGACCCGAGGTGACGAGGTAGGCGACGAGGATGCTCACCACGAGGGAGGCCTCGAGGCCCTCGCGCAGGCCGATCAGGAAGTTACCGAGCACCCGCCGGACACTAGACCAAACACTTAGGTTTGCCTAACCAAAGTGAGGTTCCCCTCAGCTGCAGCCGTCGGGTCCGCACACCGCGCCGTCGGCCCCGGCCTGGTCACCGACCGGCGCACCGACCATCTCGACGGCCGGGTGGGCGTCGTCCCAGGCCCGCTGCAGCACGTCGGCGAAGACGTCCGCGGGCTGGGCGCCGGCGATGCCGTAGCGCCCGTCGACGACGAAGAACGGCACACCGGTGGCCCCGTAGGCCCCGGCCTGGCGGATGTCGGCCTCGACCTCGTCGGCGTACTCGGTGGAGGCCAGCACCTCACGCACCCGCGCCTCGTCGAGCCCCGCGGAGACCGCGATCTCGGTCAGCACGTCGTGGTCGGCGACGTTGCGCGCCTCGATCATGTACGCCTTCAGCAGCGCCTCCTTGAGGTCACCGCGCTGGGCGTGGTCGGCGGCCGCGTGCAGCACGCGGTGCACGTCGGCGGTGCCGACCCGGTGGGCCTGGCCCAACCGGTAGAGTAGCCCCTCCTCGGCCGCCACGGCCTCCATCTGGTCGATCATCTGCTGGCCGGCCCGGGGCCCGCCGCCGTACTTGCGGCCCAGGTGCTCGGCGATCGTCTCGTCGGCGACGGAGGGCGCGCCGGGGTCGAGCTGGAAGGAGCGCCACACGACCTCCACCTCGTCGCGGTGCTCGAAGTCGGCCAGGGCGGTCTCGAGGCGCCGCTTGCCGATGTAGCACCACGGGCAGACGACGTCGGACCAGATCTCGATACGCATGTGGGGCCCAACCCCGAGAGACCCCTGGTTCTTCCCGGGTGGTTCTCCGGGTCGCGACCCGCGTCATCCCCGATGCGCCGAGACCCCCGCGGGCGCGAGGCTCCGAGCATGATCACGATCGAGAACCTCACCCGACGCTACGGCGCCCACACGGCCGTCGACGACGTCACCTTCACCGCACGACCCGGGCGCGTCACCGGCTTCCTGGGTCCCAACGGCGCCGGCAAGTCGACGTGCATGCGCGTGCTCGTCGGGCTCACCCCGCCGACGTCGGGCAGCGCGACCGTGCTGGGCCGCCGCTTCGTCGACCTGCCCGACCCCGGTCGCGAGGTGGGGGTCCTGCTCGACGCCTCCGCCCAGCACGCCGGCCGCACCGGCCGCGAGACCCTGACCCTGGCCCAGCGCACGATGGGCCTGCCCCGGGCCCGGGTGCAGGAGATGCTCGACCGGGTCAGCCTCACCGACGAGGAGGCCGGGCGGCGGGTGCGGCACTACTCGCTGGGCATGCGCCAGCGGCTCGGCATCGCCCACGCCCTGCTCGGCGACCCGGAGGTGCTCGTGCTCGACGAGCCCGCCAACGGCCTCGACCCCGCCGGCATCCGCTGGATGCGCGACCTGCTGCGCGAGTACGCCGACCGCGGCGGCACCGTGCTGCTCTCCAGCCACCTGCTGCACGAGATCGAGGTGGTCGCCGACGACCTCGTCGTCATCGGCCGCGGGCGGATCGTGGCCAGCGGCACCAAGGCCGAGCTACTCGCCTCGGCCGGCACCGTGGTCCGCTCCCCCGACCCCGAAGCCCTGGCGCGGGCACTGGCCGGCGCCGGGCACGGCGCCGAGCCGACCGGTGACGGCGCCCTGTCCACCGACGCCCCGCCCGACCTCGTCGGCCGGCTGGCCCTGCAGGCCGGATTGGCCCTCTCCGAGCTGCGCGCCGCCGACGGCGCGGGCCTGGAGCAGATGTTCCTCGACCTCACCGCCGACACCCAGCGCGAGACCACCACGACCCCACCAGGAGCAGCAGCATGAGCACCCCGACCCTGACCACCCCCGGCACCGTGCCCGACCGGTCCGCGACGGCGTACGCCGCCCGCCCGGCGCCGCCCCCGATCCCCTTCGCCCGGCTCCTCGAGGTCGAGCTGCGCAAGATGTTCGACACCCGCTCGGGAGCCTGGCTGATGATCGGCGTGGGCGTCCTGTCGGTGCTGGCCAGCGGCGCGGTGGTGCTGTGGGCGCCCGACGAGGCCATCACCTACGCGGCGTTCGCCCAGGCGGTCGGCTTCCCGATGGCGGTGCTGCTGCCGGTGATCGCGATCCTCTCGGTCACCAGCGAGTGGAGCCAGCGCAGCGGGCTGACCACCTTCACCCTCGTGCCCCACCGGGGACGGGTCATCGCCGCGAAGGCCGTGGACTCCGTCGTGGTCGCGGTCGGCGGGATGCTCGTGGCCGCCGGCGTCGGGGTCCTGGGCAACCTGCTCGGCTCGGCCCTGGCCGGCACGCCGACGGTGTGGGACGTCACCCTGGCCGACTTCGCCGCCATCGTGCTGGCCAACGTCCTCGGCGTGCTGATCGGCTTCATGCTCGGGGTGGTGCTGCGCAGCTCGTCGGCCGCGCTGGTCGGCTACCTGGTCTACGTCTACGTGTTCACGGGGCTGACCTTCGCCCTCGCCCAGGCCCAGCAGTGGTTCGCCGACCTGCAGCCGTGGGTCGACTTCAACTACACGCAGGGCTCCCTCTTCGAGGGCTTCCCCGAGACCGCGCAGGCCTGGGCCCAGCTCGGCGCCACCAGCCTGCTGTGGCTGGTGCTGCCGCTCGCGGTGGGCCTGTGGCGGGTCGCCCGCGTCGAGGTGAAGTGACGCCGACGCCGACCCGGGCGAGCCTGCCTCAGGCGTGCGGGGTGAAGGACGTGGCGCAGGTACGCGTGGCGCTGCCGTTGCTCACCGTCACGTTGACGACGACCTTGTAGCCGGCCGTCGCTCCGGAGATGTAGTACGTCAGGACGGCGAACCCCTTCTTGCCCGACTTCCCGCTCTTCGTCGTGTCGGTGGTCTTGTAGTGGGCAACGGTCTTGACGGCGGCGTTCGCCTGTCCGGTGTTCACGGTGACGTTGACGTTCGTGTACTGCTTGGGCGTGGAGTCGGAGACCCGCGCCTTGCAGATCAACGGCTTGGGGGCCGCCTGCGCCGGCCCCGCCACGGCGACGACGGGCGTGAGGGTCAGCAGGACGACGGCCAGCAGGAGCCGGACACGACGGGTGAGCGAGCAGGACATCGAACCTCCAGGTTGATCAGCACGGACGAGCTGGAGACTAGGAGCGCAACTGGGCCCCCCGAGGGCCAACGGGCTCGAACCACCCGTTCCGACTATTACTCCCTGGGGTATGCAAAGCACCGGAGGCCCCCCGCGTCAGCGGGGGGCCTCCGGTGTGCGTTCTCAGGGTGCTCGGCTCAGCGGGCGGAGGAGCCCTCGACGTAGTCGGAGTCGTGGCTCTTGACCCACGCCATCAGCTTGCGCAGCTCGCGGCCGGTCTTCTCGATCGGGTGCGACTCGCCCTGCTCGCGGAACTTGGTGAACTCGGGCTGGCCGTTCTCCATGTCGGTCATGAAGCGCTCGGCGAACGAGCCGTTCTTGATGTCCTCGAGGACACCGACCATGTTCTGCTTCACGCGCTCGTCGATGACCCGCGGGCCGGAGACGTAGTCGCCGAACTCGGCGGTGTCGGAGACCGACCAGCGCTGCTTGGCGATGCCGCCCTCGTACATGAGGTCGACGATCAGCTTGAGCTCGTGCAGGCACTCGAAGTAGGCGACCTCGGGCTGGTAGCCGGCCTCGGTGAGGACCTCGAAGCCGTACATGACCAGCTGCGAGGCGCCGCCGCAGAGCACGGCCTGCTCGCCGAACAGGTCGGTCTCGGTCTCCTCGGTGAAGGTGGTCTTGATGCCGCCGGCGCGCAGGCCGCCGATGCCCTTGGCGTAGGACAGCGCGAGCTCCCAGGCCGAGCCGGAGGCGTCCTTCTCGACCGCGACGAGCACGGGCACGCCGCGCCCGTCGACGTACTCGCGGCGCACCAGGTGGCCGGGGCCCTTGGGGGCGACCATGAAGACGTCGACGCCCTCGGGGGGCTCGATGAAGCCGAAGCGGATGTTGAAGCCGTGGCCGAAGACCAGGGTGTCGCCCTCGGCGAGCTGCGGGGCGATCTCCTCGGCGAAGAGCTTCTTCTGGTGCTGGTCGGGGGCGAGGATGACGATGACGTCGGCCTCCTCCGCGGCCTCGGCCGGGGTCAGCACGCGCAGGCCCTCGGCCTCGGCCTTGGCGCGGCTCTTGGAGCCGGGCTGCAGGCCGATGCGCACGTCGACGCCCGAGTCGCGCAGCGACAGCGCGTGGGCGTGGCCCTGGCTGCCGTAGCCGATGACGGCCACGTTCTTGCCCTGGATCAGGGACAGGTCGGCGTCGTCGTCGTAGAACATCTCAGCCACGGGGGCTTCTCCTTCTGGTGGTGGACCGGGTGGACCTGGTGGTGGGTTTCAGACTGCTGCGGGAGGGGCGGGCACGGCCACCGGGCGCTGGCTGCGCTCGGAGATCGAGCGCGGGCCGCGCCCGATCGCGACCATGCCCGACTGCACGAGCTCACGGATGCCGAAGGGCTCGAGCATCTTGAGGAAGTCGGCGATCTTGCCCTGGTTGCCGGTGATCTGCATGGTGATGGCGTCGGGCGCCACGTCGATCACCTTGGCACGGAACAGCTGCACGGTGTCGAGCACCTGCCCGCGGGTCTCGGCGTTGGCGCTGACCTTGACCAGCACCAGCTCGCGGTTGACCGAGGCGTCGGGGTCGAGCTCGACGATCTTGATGACCTCGATGAGCTTGTTGAGCTGCTTGGTGACCTGCTCGAGCGGCGACTCGTCGACGTTGACCACGATGGTCATCCGGGAGACCTCGGGGTGCTCGGTCGGGCCGACGGCGAGGCTGTGGATGTTGAAGCCGCGGCGGCTGAAGAGCCCGGCGATGCGGGTCAGGACGCCGGGCTTGTCCTCGACCAGGACGGACAGGGTGTGCTGGGTCATCGAGAGGTCCTCACAGGTCGTCCTGGTCGAAGTCGGGCGCCAGGTCGCGGGCGTACTTGATGTCGTCGTTGCTGGTGCCGGCGGCGACCATCGGCCAGACCATCGCGTCGCGGTGCACGCGGAAGTCGACGACCACGGGCACGTCGTCGATCTCCATGGCCTTCTCGATGGTGGCGTCGACGTCGTCGGGGCCGTCGCACGCCAGGCCCACGCAGCCGTAGGCCTCGGCGAGCTTGACGAAGTCGGGGATCCGCACGGGGCCGCCGTGGCGCTGCAGGTTCGTGTTGGAGTAGCGCTCGTTGTAGAAGAGCGTCTGCCACTGGCGCACCATGCCCAGCGACTCGTTGTTGATGACCGCCACCTTGATCGGGATGTTCTCGATCGCGCAGGTCGCGAGCTCCTGGTTGGTCATCTGGAAGCAGCCGTCGCCGTCGATGGACCACACGGTGGCCTCGGGGCGACCGACCTTGGCGCCCATCGCGGCCGGCACCGAGTAGCCCATGGTGCCCAGGCCGCCGGAGTTCAGCCAGGTGCGCGGGTGCTCGTACTGCACGAAGTGGGCGGCCCACATCTGGTGCTGGCCCACCCCGGAGGTGTAGATCGCCTCGGGCCCGGCGATGGCGCTGAGCCGCTCGATGACGTGCTGGGGGGCCAGGGTGCCGGCGGGCGACTGCTCGTAGCCGAGCGGGTACTTCTTCTTGACCCCCGCCAGGAACGACACCCAGCCCTCGTAGTCGCCGGTGTGGCCGGCGTCGGCCTCGGCCTGCAGGGCCACCACGAGGTCGGAGATGACCTCGCGGCAGTCGCCCACGATCGGGACGTCGGTGTAGCGGTTCTTGCCGATCTCGGCCGGGTCGATGTCGGCGTGGATCACCTTGGCGCCGGGCGCGAAGGAGTCGAGGTTGCCGGTGACGCGGTCGTCGAAGCGCGCGCCGAGGCTGATGATCAGGTCGCTCTTCTGCAGCCCGGCCACGGCCGCGACGGTGCCGTGCATGCCGGGCATGCCCAGGTGCTGGGGGTGGCTGTCGGGGAAGGCACCCAGCGCCATCAGCGTGGTCACCACCGGCATGCCGGTCATCTCGGCGAGCACCCTCAGCTCGCGCGAGGCGTTGGCGCGGACCGTGCCGCCGCCGACGTACAGCACCGGGCGGCGGGCCTCGAGGATCAGCCGGGCGGCCTCGCGGATCTGCTTGCTGTGCGGCTTGGTCACCGGGCGGTAGCCCGGCAGGTGCAGCTCGGTGGGCCAGCGGAAGGTCGTCATCGACTGCAGCGCCGACTTCGCGACGTCGACCAGCACCGGGCCGGGGCGGCCGGTGGAGGCGATGTGGAAGGCCTCGGCGATCCGCTGCGGGATCTCGTCGGGGTCGGTGACCAGGAAGTTGTGCTTGGTGATCGGCATCGTGATGCCGCGGATGTCGGCCTCCTGGAAGGCGTCGGTGCCGATCAGCGAGGCACCCACCTGCCCGGTCACCGCGACCATCGGCACCGAGTCCATGTGCGCGTCGGCCAGCGCGGTGACCAGGTTGGTCGCACCGGGCCCCGAGGTGGCCATGCAGACGCCCACCCGGCCGGTCGCGGCGGCGTACCCCTGGGCGGCGTGGCCGGCGCCCTGCTCGTGGCGCACCAGGATGTGGCGGATGGAGGAGTCCATCAACGGGTCGTAGGCGGGCAGGATCGCGCCGCCGGGGATGCCGAAGATGTCGGTCGCGCCGGCAGCCTCGAGCGAGGTGACCAGGCTCTGCGCGCCCGTGATCTGTGTGCCTGAGGCTTCAGTGCTCATCCCTTGCCGCTTTCCTTGCTCGTGCGTGGTCCGCTCATGAAAAAACCCCTCGGCCCGGTGGGCAACGAGGGGCGACGCGCTGGCTGGTGCCGGGTCCGACTCAGCTCACGCGTCGCGTGGGTACGAGAAGGTCCTGGCGCATGGCTGCACGGTATCCCGGTGCCGCTCACCTCGTCACGCCAGTCTGTCACGCGTCCCAGCATCCGAGACGTCGGTCCCACATGCTGGCGCCACGGGCGTTCAGGGCAGGACCTCCTGGCCGACCGGTCCCGGGTTCCAGGCGACCTCCCAGCGGTAGCCCGCCGGGTCGGCGAAGTAGCCCGTGTAGCCGCCCCAGGCGCGGTCCTGGGGCGCCAGCACCGCCCGGGCGCCGGCGACCCGGGCCTGCTCGAGCACCTCGTCGACCTCCTCGCGGGTCGCGACGTTGTGCGAGATCGTCAGCGGCGCCGCGCCCGAGCCGAGCGGGCCGATCTCGGCCTCCATCGCCGAGCGGTCCCACAGCGAGAGCACCAGGTGCTCGCCGACCCGCAGCATCAGCACCTCCTCGTCGTCGTGGCTGGCCTGCCAGCCCAGGCCGTCGAGGAAGAAGGTCCTCGAGGCGTGCAGGTCACGCACGCCCAGGGTGATGAAGCTGATCCGCTGATCCACGCCCCCATGGTCCCAGATGCCCTACGGTCATGGCCCATGACGTCGAGGCACCGGTCCTTCCACGCCCTGGTCGCCGTCCTGGCGACCGCGGCCCTGCTGCTGCAGCTGGTGCTGGTCCTCCAGGGCGGGCGGGTGCTCGACGAGCAGTCCGTGCCACCGCTGGAGGTGCGCCTGGGCCGGTTGGTCTCCTACTTCACGATCCAGAGCAACCTGCTGGTCGCCCTGGCCGCCGCCCACCTGGCCCGCAGCGCCCGACCCGGCCGCCCGGTGCTGCGCCTCGACGCCCTGGTCGGCATCACCATCACCGGGCTGGTGCACTTCGTGCTGCTGCGCCCGCTGCTCGACCTCGAGGGCCTCGACGCGCTCGCCGACGCGATGCTGCACCTCGTGGTGCCGGTGGCAGCGCTCGTCGGCTTCGTCGCCGTCGGACCCCGCCCGCGCGTCACCCGTCGTACGGCGGCCCTGGCGCTGGCCTGGCCGCTCGGCTGGCTGGCCTGGACCCTGGTGGTGGGACTGGTGACCGGCTGGTTACCCTACCCCTTCCTCGACCACCGCGAGGAGGGCTGGGCGGCGGTCGTCGTCACGTGCGCCGCGATCACCGCGCTCTTCGTGCTGCTGCTCGGCGCCCTGGCGCTCCTGGACCGCTCCCGCACCCGCGGTCCCGAGAAGCAGCCGGTCCGATGACCCGCAGCGTGCGCACCTTCTGCCGCATCTGCGAGGTGCACTGCGGCCTGGTCGTCGACGTCGAGGGCACCCCCGGCGTCGGCGGGGGCGAGCGGGTCGTCAAGGTCCGGCCCGACCGGGAGCACCCCGTCTCCCGGGGCTACTGCTGCGTCAAGGGACTCGGCCTCGGCGCGCTGCACCACGACGAGGACCGCCTCGAGACGCCGCTCAAGCGGGTCGGCGGCGAGCTGGTCCCGATCAGCTGGGAGCAGGCCAACCGCGAGATCGGCGCCCGGGTGCGTGCGCTGGTCGACGAGCACGGGCCGCGCGCGGTCGGGATGTACCAGGGCAACCCCACCTTCTTCTCCCTGGCCGGCACCCTGATGTCGGCCGGGTACGTCGAGGCGCTCGGCTCCCCCAACGTCTTCGCGTCGCACTCCATCGACGTCAACACCAAGTTCCACGTCTCCACCGAGATGTACGGGCTCTCGCTGGTGCAGCCGGTGCCGGACCTCGCGCACGTCGAGATGTTCATGTGCCTGGGCTCCAACCCGCTGGTCAGCCAGATGTCGGTGGTCCAGGTCGCCGACGCGGCCGGGGTGCTGCGCGCGGTCGAGGAGCGCGGCGGCCGGGTCGTGGTCGTCGACCCGCGGCGCACCGAGACCGCGCGCCGCGTCGGCGAGCACGTCGCGATCCGTCCCGGCACCGACGCCTACCTGCTGGCCGCGATGCTGCACGTGGTGACCCGCGAGGTCGGCGTCGACCTGGCCCCGGCCCGCGCGGTCGCCCGCGGCGTCGACGCCTTCGTCGCCGCCGGCGCACCCTGGACCCCCGAGCGCGCCGAGGCCGTGACCGGGGTGCCGGCCGCGACCATCCGCGAGCTCGCGACGGCGTACGCCGCCGCCGACGGGGCCGCGCTCTACTGCTCGACCGGGGTCAACATGGGGCCCTTCGGCTCGATCTGCGCCTGGCTGGTGCAGGGGCTCAACCTCCTCACGGGCAACCTCGACCGGCGCGGCGGGCTGCTGGTGCCACGCGGCGCCTTCGACACCCTGCGCCTGGCCGACCTGGTGGGCCTGGGCCGCTTCGACGAGCACCGCACCACCGACGGGCGCTGGCACCGGGTCGCCGGCGCGTTCCCCGTCGCGGCGCTGGCCGACGAGATCACCACCGAGCACCCCGACCGCACCCGGGCGCTGTTCGTGACCTCCGGCAACCCGGTGCACTCGGTGCCCGGCGGCCGGCTGGGCGCGGCGCTGGAGCGGCTCGACCTGGTCGTCAGCGTCGACCTCTACCGCAACGAGACCGCCGCGCACGCCGACTACGTGCTGCCGGCCACCGACATGCTCGAGCGCAGCGACTTCCCGGCCTCCCACCAGTCGCTGCAGGTGGTGCCGCACGCGCAGTGGACCCCGCCGGTGGTCGCGCCCCTGGGCGAGCGGCGTACGGAGTGGCGGATCTTCTCCGACCTGGCCCTGGCCTCGGGGGTGCGTCCGTGGGGCACCACCCCGGCCCACCTGCTCCCCCGGCTCAACCGGCTGCTGGCCCGGCTGCCCGGCTCACCGCAGGTCGGCTTCGAGCAGCTGCTCGCGGTGCTGCTGCGCTGGGGGCGGCGCACCACGCTCGGCGAGCTGCGGCGCCGACCCGAGGGCGTGCTGCTGCCCCCGACCGAGCCGGGCACCTTCCTGGGCCGCCGGGTCGCGACGCCCGACGGGCTGGTCGACCTGGCCCCCGCCGACCTGGTCGCCGACCTCGAGCGGCTGGCCGCCATGGAGGCGGACCTCGCGCGCCCGGGCGTGCTGCGGCTGGTGGGGCGCCGCGACCGGCGCTCGCACAACAGCTGGATGCACAACAACCCCTACATCGAGCAGCCCGACGGCAACACCGCGCTGCTGCACCCCCTCGACGCCGAGGAGCGCGCGATCGCCGACGGCGACGAGGTCGAGGTGCGCGGCGAGGCCGGTGCGGTGCGGCTGCCGGCGCGGCTGACCACCGACGTCGCTCGCGGGGTCGTGGTGGTGCCGCACGGCTGGGGCCACCGCGCCAGCGGCGCCTCGCGCGCCCGCGCCCGCGCCGGGGTCAACGTCAACGAGGTGGTGCCCGGCGGGGCGCCGCACATGGAGCCGGTCAGCGGTCAGGCGGTGATGCTGGCCCACGTCGTCGAGGTGGTGCCGGTCGCCGCGCTCAGCCCCACGTCTGGGTGATCTCGCTGCGGCGGTGGTCGACGACCACCCGGCAGGAGGCGCCGTTGACCAGCGGCAGGTTCGGCGGCACGTGGCCGACGTCGACCCCCAGCACCAGGGGCACCTCCAGCGGGCCGAGGGCGTCGACGACGGCCTGGCGCTGGGTGAGGCCGGGGCTGTCGGGGGCCGACGTGCGGCCCACCAGCACCGCCTCGGCCTCGTCGAACCAGCCGGCCATCCGCATGCCGTGCAGCGCGCGGCACACGTCGAAGGCGGCGTGCTCGGCCGCCTCCACGTAGACCACCAGGCCCTCGTCGACCTGGCTGCGGCCCCAGCCCGCGACGTCGGCGTACGGCGTGCCGACCAGCGGGCCGAGCACCTCGATGCAGCCGCCGACCAGGCGGCCGGTCAGGTCGAGCCCACCCCCGCCGACGACCTCCCAGGCGCCGCTGGCGTCGAGGCGCTGCTCGGTGAGGCCGGGATCTGCCTCCCAGTCGGCGAAGCCGCCGGTGCGGTGCCGCCCCGGCGAGGACTGCACGACCGGGTCGCCCGGGTCGGTCTCGAGCACGTCCACCCAGTGCGCGAGCCCGTCGGGCTGGCGGTAGGGGGTGTCCATCAGGTTGCCGCCGTGCAGCGAGGCCCAGCCCAGCCGGGTCAGCAGCGGCACCATGAGCGTGGTCAGGTCGCTCCAGCCGACCAGCCAGGTCGGCTCGGCGGCCGCCAGCGCGTCCCAGTCGAGGTGGTCGAGGACCTGGATCGCCAGCTCGCCGCCCCACGGCGGCACGACCGCGCGCACGTCGGGGTCGCAGAGCATCGCGGTCAGCTCGGCCGCGCGCTGGGCGGCCGGGGCCGCCACTCCCCCGTCGGGCGTCTCCAGCACGGCCCCGCGGCGCACCTCGTAGCCGCGCTGGCGCAGGTGGTCGCAGGCCACGTCGAGGCGCGCCGCCAGCGGGGTCTGCACCCCCGAGGAGGGCGCGGTGACCCCGATGGTGTCGCCGGGGCGGAGCGGGCGCGGGAAGCGGACCTCGGGCGTGGGGTCGGGGCTCATGCGCCCGAGGCTCCCAGGTCGAGCAGCACGTCGCGAACCCGTGCGAGCCCGCGCGCCACCTCGTCGTACGACGTCGAGAGCGGCGAGAGCCCCAGGCGCAGGCCGCCGGGGTCGCGGTAGTCGGGGATCACGTCGACCTCCCACAGCCGCGCGGTCACCTCGCGCATCGCCGGGTGGGTGAGCGTGACGTGGCCGCCGCGGCGCCGCGCCTCGCGGGGCGTGGCGAGGCCGACGCCGAGCGGGGCGAGCAGGTCTTCGGTCAGCGCGAGGGCGTGCTCGGTGAGACCGACCGACTTGGCGCGCACCGCCTCCATGCCGACCTCCTCGACGAGGGCGAGCATGTCCTGCAGCGCGAGCATGCCGACGACCGGCGGGGTGCCGGAGATCATCCGGCGGATGCCCGGCGCGGGGGTCCACCCGGGCCCCATGGCGAACGGGTCGGCGTGGCCCATCCAGCCCGGGATCGGCTGGCGCAGCCCGTCGAGCAGCCGCTCGGCGACGTAGACGAAGGCCGGCGAGCCGGGCCCGCCGTTGAGGTACTTGTAGGTGCAGCCGACCGCCAGGTCGACACCCCAGGCGTCGAGCTCGAGCGGCACCGAGCCGACCGAGTGGCTCAGGTCCCACAGCACCAGCGCGCCCGCGTCGTGCACCGCGGCCGTGATCGCCGGCGCGTCGGCCAGCCACGCCGAGCGGTAGGCGACGTGGCTGAGCAGCACCACCGCGGTCTCCTCCCCGACCACCTCCTGCACCTGCTCGAGGGTGACCCCGGCGCTGGTGTCGACGTCGATCCAGCGCAGCGTGAGCCCGAGCTCGTCGGCGACCCCGGCTGCGACGTAGCGGTCGGTCGGGAAGTTGTCGCGGTCGAGCACGACCTCGGTGCGACCGGGGCGGGCCGCGACCCCGGCGCGCAGCGCCTTGTAGAGCAGCACCGTGGTCGAGTCGCCCACGACCACCTGGCCGGGGGCCGCGCCCAAGCACGCCGAGCCGATCCGGTCGCCGACGACGGTCGGCAGGTCCATCCAGGCCTCGTCCCAGCCGCGGATCAGCCGGCCGCCCCACTCCTGGTCGACGAAGCTGCGCAGCCGCTCCCCCGTGGTGCGCAGCGGGCGGCCCAGCGAGTTGCCGTCGAGGTAGACCAGCGGCGTCTCGGAGCCGACGAAGCGGTCGCGGTACGACGCCAGCGGGTCCTCGGCGTCCAGGCGTGCGGCGGTCTCGTGGGTGGTGGAGGTCACGGCGCATGTCTACCCCACCGGGCCCGCTCCTAGACTCCCCGCCATGTCCCCCCTCGCTTCGAGTCCTGGGTCGATCCGACCCGAGCTGCTGGAGGTGCTCGCGCGGCGGGCCCTGACCGAGGACGCCGCCCGCCCCGAGGCGGTCGAGGCGCTGCACGCGCGCGGCGGCCGCACCGCCCGCGAGCAGGTCGCGGCGCTCGTCGACCCCGGCAGCTTCGTCGAGTACGGCCGCTTCGTCACCGCCGCCCAGGAGGACAAGCGGTCGATGGACGACCTGCTCGACCGCACCGTCGCCGACGGCATCGTCGGCGGGCTGGCCACCATCGACGGCCGCCCGGTCGCGGTGCTGTCCTACGACTACCTGGTGATGGCCGGCACCCAGGGCATGCGCGGGCACCGCAAGACCGACCGGCTGCTCGACGTCGTCGAGCGCCTCGCCCTGCCCTGCGTCTTCTTCGCCACCGGCGGCGGGGGCCGCCCCGGCGACACCGACATCCCGCTGGTCTCCGCGCTCGACGTGACCACCTTCGCCGCCTGGGCCCGGCTGTCGGGGAAGGTGCCGCGCATCGCCGTCGTCGAGGGCCCCTGCTTCGCCGGCAACGCGGTCGTCGCCGGCTGCTCCGACCTGGTCGTCGCCACGCCCCGCGCCTCGCTGGGCATGGGTGGCCCGGCGATGATCGCCGGCGGCGGGCTCGGTGACGTCCGGGCCGCCGACGTCGGCCCCCTCGACGTGATGACCGCCAACGGCGTGGTCGACGTCGCCGTCGACGAGGACGACGCGGTCGACGCCGCCCGCGCGCTCATCGGCTACTTCCTGGGCGACGAGGAGACCTGGGAGGTCCCCGACCAGACGCCGCTGCGCGAGGCCGTGCCCGACGGCGAGCGGACGTCGTACGAGCTGGGGCCGGTGGTGGAGACGATCTGCGACGAGGGCACGGTCACCGAGCTGCGCCCCGACTTCGCGCCCGAGCTGCTGACCGCGCTGGGGCGCATCGAGGGCCGCACCGTCGGCCTGCTCGGCAACGACACCCGGCACCTGGCCGGCGCGATCACCGCCGACGCCGGCGACAAGGCCGCCCGGTTCCTCCAGCTGTGCGACGCGCACGGCTTCCCCGTCGTGTCGCTGGTCGACACCCCCGGGATGATGGTCGGCCCCGACGCCGAGCGCACCGGCCTGGTGCGCCACACCTCCCGGCTGCTGGTGGCCGGCGCCCAGCTGCAGGTGCCGCTCGTCGGCGTGGTGCTGCGCCGCGGCTACGGCCTCGGCGCCCAGGCGATGCTCGGCGGCAGCACCCACCAGCCGCTGATGACGCTGGCCTGGCCCGGCGCCCACCTCGGGGCGATGGGCCTCGAGGGCGCGGTGCGCCTGTCGATGCGCCGCGAGCTCGAGGCGATCGAGGACGAGGCCGAGCGGGAGCAGCAGGTGCGCGAGCTCACGGCGTACGCCCAGGCGCACTCGACCGCCCTCAACGTGGCCCGGCACTTCGAGATCGACGACGTCATCGACCCCGCCGAGACCCGTCAGGTGCTCGCCGCCGTGATCGGCGCCGCGGCCCGTGACGGCCGCCTCGTCGGCTCCGGCCGCACCGTCGACACCTGGTAGCAAGCCGAGCAGTCACTTCTGAACCATCGAGCAGTCACTTTCGCACCCGCCCGCGGGTTCAGAAGTGACCGGTGGAAGGTTCGAAAGTGACCGGTCGGCCGTCAGCCGGTGACCGCCCCGTGGGCCGCCGAGGAGACGGTCTTGGCGTACTTGCCCAGCACGCCGCGGGTGTACTTCGGGGGGTTGGGCTCCCAGCCCTCCTTGCGCGACTCCCAGTCGTCGCCCTGCTCGACCTCGAGGGTGCGGTTGAGGACGTCGAGGGTGATCTTGTCGCCGTCGCGGACGAACGCGATCGGGCCGCCGTCGACGGCCTCGGGCGCGACGTGGCCCACGCACAGTCCGGTGGTGCCGCCGGAGAACCGGCCGTCGGTGAGCAGCAGCACGTCCTTGCCCAGACCCGCGCCCTTGATGGCGCCGGTGATGGCGAGCATCTCGCGCATGCCGGGGCCGCCCTTGGGGCCCTCGTAGCGGATCACGACCACGTCGCGGGCCTTGATCTCGCCGGCCGACAGGGCGTCCATCGCGGCGCGCTCGCCGTCGAAGACCCGGGCGGTGCCCTCGAAGACGGTCTCGTCGAAGCCGGCCGACTTCACGACCGCGCCCTCGGGGGCCAGCGAGCCCTTGAGGATGGTCAGGCCGCCGGTGGCGTGGATCGGGCGCTGCAGGCTGCGGATCACGTCGTCGTCGAGGGCCGGCGGCGCCAGCGCCTCGAGGTTCTCGGCCATGGTGCGCCCGGTGACGGTCAGCACGTCGCCGTGCATCAGGCCCGCGTCGAGCAGCGCCTTCATGACCACGGGGATGCCGCCGATCTTGTCGACGTCGTTCATGACGTACTTGCCGAACGGCTTGAGGTCGCCCAGGTGCGGCACCTTGTCGCCGATGCGGTTGAAGTCGTCGATCGTCAGCGGCACCTCCGCCTCGCGGGCGATCGCGAGCAGGTGCAGCACGGCGTTGGTGGAGCCGCCGAGCGCCATCACGACGGTGATCGCGTTCTCGAAGGCCTCCATCGTCATGATCTGGCGCGCGGTGATGCCCTCGCGCAGCATCCCGACCACGGCCTCGCCGGAGCGGTGCGCGAAGCCGTCGCGGCGACGGTCGACGGCCGGCGGCGCGGCCGAGCCCGGCAGCGACATGCCCAGGGCCTCGCCGACGGCAGCCATCGTGTTCGCGGTGTACATGCCGCCGCAGGCGCCCTCACCGGGGCAGATCGCCCGCTCGATGCGGTCGACCTCCTCGCGGGTGATCTTGCCGGCCAGGCACGCGCCGACCGCCTCGAAGGCGTCGATGATCGTGACGTCCTCGCCGTCGACCTGGCCGGGCATGATCGAGCCGGCGTACATGAAGACGGAGGCCAGGTCGAGGCGCGCGGCGGCCATCAGCATCCCGGGCAGCGACTTGTCGCAGCCGGCGAGCAGCACCGAGCCGTCGAGGCGCTCGGCGCTCATCACGACCTCGACGGAGTCGGCGATGACCTCGCGGGAGACCAGCGAGAAGTGCATGCCCTCGTGGCCCATCGAGATGCCGTCGGAGACCGAGATGGTGCCGAACTCCAGCGGGTAGCCACCCGCGGCGTGCACGCCGTTCTTGACCGCCTTGGCCAGGCGGTCCAGCGACAGGTTGCAGGGGGTGATCTCGTTCCAGCTCGACGCGACGCCGATCTGGGGCTTCTCCCAGTCGTCGTCGCCCATCCCCACCGCTCGCAGCATGCCGCGCGAGGCGGCACGCTCGAGGCCGTCGGTGACGTCGCGGGAACGGGGCTTGAGGTCGGGGCGCTCGGACGGTCCGGTCATGGGGCCAGGCTATCCGTGACGGTCGTCGCACCATCGCCCCGTCTCAGTACGTCGATCTGCGCGCGCACCGGTCGGGGCCCTAGCCTCGAGGGGTGAGGACTGTGACCTGGAGAGACCACGACGCCGTGCTGCTCGACCTCGACGGCGTGATCACGCCGACCGCCGAGGTGCACATGCGCGCCTGGGCGGAGATGTTCAACGCCTTCCTGGAGTCCCACGAGGGCACCGACGGCGACCGCTCGGCGTACACCGACGCCGACTACTTCGCCCACGTCGACGGCAAGCCCCGCTACGACGGGGTGCGCGACTTCGTGGCCTCGCGCGGCATCGAGCTGACCGAGGAGCAGGTGCGCGAGCTGGGCGACCGCAAGAACGACGCGTTCAACGCGGTGCTGGCCCGGGACGGCGTCGAGGCCTACCCCGGCTCGGTCGCGCTGCTCGACGAGCTGCGCGCGCTCGGCATGCCCCTGGCCGTCGTGTCGTCCTCGGCCAACGCGCCGGCCGTGCTCGAGGCGGCCGGCCTGGCCGAGCGCTTCGGCACCGTCGTCAGCGGCGCCGTCGCCACCGAGCTCGGCCTGCCCGGCAAGCCGGCGCCCGACACGTTCGTGCACGCCGCCCGCGAGCTCGGCGCCGAGGTCGAGCGCTGCGTGGTCTTCGAGGACGCCGTCTCGGGCGTGCGCGCCGGCGCGGCCGGCGGCTTCGGGCTGGTCATCGGCGTCGACCGCGGCGTCGGCGCCGAGGTGCTGCGCGAGGCCGGGGCCCACCTGGTGGTCGGCGACCTCGCCGAGCTGGTCTCGGGGGCCGACGCGTGACCCGCCGCTTCGTCACCGACGACCCGATCGACCGCGGGCGGTTCCCGGTGCACCCGTGGCGCCTGGTCGAGCGCTCGCACCGCGCCGACGACCTCGGGGTCACCGAGACCCTCTTCAGCGTCGCCAACGGCTACCTCGGCATGCGCGGCAACCCCGAGGAGGGGCGCGACGCCCACGCCCACGGGACCTTCGTCAACGGCTTCCACGAGACCTGGCCGATCCGGCACGCCGAGGCCGCCGTCGGCTTCGCCCAGACCGGCCAGACGATCGTCAACGTGCCCGACGCGAAGCTGATGAAGGTCTACGTCGACGACGAGCCGCTCATCCTGGGCACCGCCGACCTCGAGCGCTACGAGCGCTCCCTCGACTTCCGCGACGGCGTGCTGCGCCGCTCCCTGCTGTGGCGCACCCCGTCGGGCAAGCGGGTCAAGGTCGAGTCGACGCGGATGGTCTCGATGACCCAGCGCCACCTGGCCCTGCTCGGGCTGACGGTGACGATGGTCGAGGGCGACGCGCCGATCACCATCTCCTCGCAGCTGATGAACCGCCAGGACGGCACCGACGAGTACCACGACCCGCACGCGGCCATGGGCGAGGGCATCGACCCGCGCAAGGCGGCCGCCTTCGAGGACCGGGTGCTCGTGCCGCGCCTGCACTCGGCGCAGCAGCAGCGCATGGAGCTGGGCTACACCTGCGCGAACTCGCGGATGACCATCGCGGTGGCCGCCGACCACGTGCTCACCACCGACGACTCCACCGAGGTCGTGCGGCGTGCCGACGAGGACCTCACCAAGATGGTCTTCCGGGTCGAGGCCACCGAGGGCAACCCGGTGCGCCTGCAGAAGACGGTGGCCTACCACACCTCGCGCGGCGTGCCCGTGCGCGAGCTGGCCGACCGCTGCGAGCGCACCCTCGACCGGGCGCGCCACCACGGCCTGGACCACTACCTCGAGGAGCAGCGCGACTGGTACGCCGACTTCTGGGCGGCCGCCGACGTCGAGGTCACCGAGGAGGACGCGCCCGACGAGCAGATCGCCATCCAGCAGGCGATCCGCTTCAACCTCTTCTCGCTGGCCCAGGCCAGCGCCCGCGCCGACCAGCAGGGGGTGCCCGCCAAGGGCGTCACCGGGTCGGGCTACGAGGGCCACTACTTCTGGGACAGCGAGATCTACGTCGCGCCGTTCCTGACCTACACCCAGCCGCACCTGGCGCGGAACCTGCTGCACTTCCGCAGCCGGATGCTGCCCGCCGCCCGCCACCGGGCCCGCGAGATGGCCCAGAGCGGGGCCCTCTACCCGTGGCGCACCATCAACGGCGAGGAGGCCTCGGCCTACTACGCCGCCGGCACCGCGCAGGTGCACATCGACGCCGACGTGGCCCACGCCCTGATCCAGTACGTCGCCGCCTCGGGCGACGTGGGCTTCCTGGTGCGCGACGGCATCGACATGCTCGTCGAGACCTCCCGGATGTGGGTCGACCTCGGCTTCTGGCGCTCCAACGGCACGCCGTCGTTCCACATCCACGGCGTCACGGGGCCCGACGAGTACACGACCGTCGTGAACAACAACCTGTTCACCAACGTGATGGCCCGCTACAACCTCGAGCAGGCCGTGGCCGCGGTCGAGACGGTGCGCCGCGACCACCCCGAGGACTTCGAGCAGGTGCGGGCCCGTCTCGAGCTCGACGACGACGAGGTCGCCGAGTGGGCGCGCTGCGCCAAGGGCATGCACATCCCCTTCGACGAGGGCCTGGGCATCCACCCGCAGGACGACGCCTTCCTCGACCGCGAGGTGTGGGACCTCTCCGAGACCCCCGACTCGCTGCGCCCCCTGCTGCTGCACTACCACCCGCTGGTCATCTACCGGTTCCAGGTGCTCAAGCAGGCCGACGTCGTGCTGGCGCTGTTCCTGCAGGGCGACCGCTTCACCGCCGAGGAGAAGCTCGCCGACTTCGAGTACTACGACCCGATCACCACCGGCGACTCCACGCTCTCGGCGGTGGTGCAGTCGGTGGTCGCCGCCGAGGTCGGGTACGCCGACGCGGCCTGGGGCTACTTCCGCCAGGCGCTGCACGTCGACCTGGCCAACCTGCACGGCAACACCGACGACGGCCTCCACATCGCCTCGGCCGGCGGGGTGTGGGCGGCGCTGGTCAACGGCTTCGCCGGCATGCGCGACCACGGCGGTCGCCTCACCTTCGACCCGCGCCTGCCCGACGCCTTCCCGGTGCTGCGCTGCCAGCTCGCCTGGCAGGGCCACCGCCTGGCGCTCGAGGTGCGTCCCGACCGCCTGTGCGTCGCGGTCGTCGACGGGCCCGGCCCGGTGCGGCTGAGCGTGCGCGGCACCGAGCACGAGGTCGGCCCCGACCGGCCGCTGGTCGTCGAGCTCGACGCCCACGGCACCCGCCTGCCGCACCCGCTCGACGACCGCCCCCAGCTGGGCGGCACCCGGGCCGACGGCAGCCGGATCACCGCAGGGGTCCCCGCCGCCACCCTGTGACCCCGGCGGTCGAGCAGCCCGCCGTACGCCGGCGGCGGGTCAGTAGGAGGCGGCGCGCACGCAGACCACGTCGGGCAGGTCGCTGACGACGCAGCGCCAGGTCTCGCCGGAGTCGGCGGAGGCCCAGACGCTGCCGTTGCGCGCGCCGACGTAGAGCCCGGCCGAGGCGTGGTCGTCGCTGCACATCGCGTCACGCATCACCCCGACGAAGAAGCTGTCGGGCAGGCCCTCGCCCAGCTCCTGCCAGCTCTCCCCCGCGTCGCGCGAGCGCCACACCCGGGCGCGGCCCCCGGGCGGGTAGCGGCCGTCGGCGCCGGCGAGGGGGAAGACGTAGGCCGTGTCGGGCTCGTGCGGGTGCACCACCACCGGGAAGCCGAAGTCGGCCGGCAGACCGTCGGCGATCGAGGTCCAGCTGCCGCCCTCGTCGTCGGAGCGGTAGACACCTCCGTGGTTCTGCGCGAAGAGCCGCTCAGGGCGGGCGGGGTGGCGCGCGACCTTGTGCACGCACTGGCCGAACTCGGGGTACTGCTCGCCCTCGGGCAGGAACTCGGCCCGGATGCCCTGGTTGCGCGGGTGCCACGACGCGCCGTCGTCGGTGGTGCGGTAGACGCCGCCGGTCGAGAGCGCCGCCACCGCCGAGCCCGGGTCGGTGGGGTGCGGCAGCACGGTGTGGAAGGCCTGGCCGCCGAATCCCGCGACCCACTGCGGACGGTGCGGGTGGTCCCACAGGGCGCGCTCGAGCTGCCAGGTGCGGCCGTCGTCGCGGGAGCGGAACACCGCCCCCGGCTCGGTGCCGGCCCACAGCACCCCCGGCTCGCTGCCCGCCACCAGCTGCCACACCCGCTCGACCGAGGCGTCGACGTCGTCGGGGAAGGTCGGCGGCTGCTCCGCCTCGTGCCAGGCGCCGCCGAGGTCGTCGGAGACCTGCACCTGCGGCCCGAACCACGTCGAGGCGGCACCGGCCAGCAACCGGGGCCGGCCGTGCTCGTCGCGCACCCGGGTGTCGACCAGGCAGGAGTAGACCTCCTGCATGTCGTGGTGGGGGCCGGTGAACGACCACTCCTGGCGCCGCTCGTCGGACTCCCCCACCCACAGTCCCTTGCGGGTGCCGACCATCAGCACCGTCCTGCCCTGCTGCGTCATGTCGCTGTCCTCTCCTCGACGTCCCACCCGTACATTGACCGCGTGGTCGGCCCGAACTCATCGTCGCCCCTGCCGCGGGCCGTGTCACCCGTGTGGCTGGTCCTCATCGGGATCGCCTCGGTGCAGCTCGGCGCCAGCGTCGCGAAGTCGATCTTCGACGAGATCGGCCCGACCACGATGGTGTGGCTGCGCCTGGCCTCGAGCGTGCTGGTGCTCGCCCTGGTCGTGCGCCCGCGCCTGCGTGGACGCACCCGGCGCGACTGGGCGGTGGTGGTGGCGTTCGGGCTCAGCCTGGGCCTGATGAACTGGTCGATCTACCAGTCCTTCGCCCGCATCCCGCTGGGGGTGGCGGTGACCATCGAGTTCATCGGTCCGCTCACCCTGGCCGTGCTGGGCTCGCGCCGCGCCCGCGACCTCGTCTGGGTGGTGCTGGCGGGGGTGGGGGTCGCGCTGCTCGGCTTCGACGGCGACGACCTGACCTGGGCCGGCGTCGGCTTCGCGCTGCTGGCCGGCGCCGCGTGGGCGGCCTACATCCTGCTCAGCGCCGAGACCGGCAGGCACTGGGAGGGCGTCGACGGCCTGGTGCTGGCCAGCGCGGTCGCCGCCCTGGTGCTGCTGCCCTTCGCCGTCGGCACCGGCGGCAGCGACCTGCTCGACCCGCGGGTGCTGCTCATCGGCGCCGCGGTCGGCCTGCTGTCGTCGGTGATCCCCTACAGCTGCGAGCTGGTCGCGCTGCGCAGCCTGCGCCCGGCCGTCTTCGGCATCCTGATGAGCCTGGAGCCGGCCGCCGCCGCCCTCGCCGGCATCATCGTGCTCGGCGAGCTGCTCGGGGCGGTGCAGTACGTCGCCGTGGCCTGCGTGGTGCTGGCCAGCATCGGCGCCACCCGCTCCCAGCGCGCCCGGGTGCCGGTCCTCGACTGAGTCGCTGACCTGGCTGTTCACGCAGGCTTGACGCCACGGTCTCCCCAGCGTCGGTCACGCGTCCTAGTGTCGGGGTCTCGCCGACCCCCTGGGGAGCCCCTCGATGTCTCTCGCCCGCCACCTCGTCCTGCCTGTCCTGGGGCTCGCCGACGCCGCCCGCCGCTGGCCCGTCGCCTCCCAGGAGCGCGCCCAGCACAACGCCATGGTGGCCAGCACCGACGCCGCCCGTCGCCGGGTGGAGCGCCACGAGGTGGAGACCTACCTCGAGCGCCTCGAGCTCGCGCGCCACCACCGCCAGCAGCAGCACCACGACCCCCACCACCCACCGCGCGCGCAGCACTTCTGAGCACCCGCGGGCCGACGCCCGCGCGGTGCGGCACAATCGGCGCATGCCGACCTCCCAGGCCCGCACCTCGACGCCGTCCCTCGCGTTCTCCGAGGTCATCTCCGACGACGGGACCCGGCTGCGAGCCTGGACCAACGACCCCGAGGGCACCATCGAGGGCCCCACGGTCGTGCTGTGCAACGGGCTCGGCACCAGCGCCTACGCCTGGCCGGCCCTGCTCGACCCCGGCTGCGGGGTGCGGGTGGTGTCGTGGCACCACCGCGGGGTGGGCGGCTCCGAGCGCCCCCGCGACAGGTCCCACTGCGGGATCGAGGACATCGTCGACGACGGGCTCTCCGTGATGGACCACTTCGGCATCGACCGGGCGGTGCTGATGGGCTGGTCGATGGGCGTGAACACCATGTTCGAGCTCGCGTTGCGCCACCCCGAGCGCGTCAGCGGCCTCTTCGCCGTGGCCGGGGTGCCCGGCGACACCTTCGCCACGATGCTCGCCCCGCTGCGGCTGCCGCGGCCGGTGGCCCGGCTGCTGACCGTCAACGCCGCCCGTGTGGCCAAGCACGCCGGCTGCGCGCTCACCCCGATCTCGACGCGGCTGCCGATCGGTCCGCGCACGATCACGGCCCTGAGCCACACCGGCTTCATGCTGCCGGTGCGCGACCCCGACATCGCGGCGATGGCGGTGCGCGAGTTCCTGACCACCCCCCTCGACTGGTACTTCCACCTCGCGCTGCGCACCTCCGAGCACGCCCGGGTCTCGCTGCGCCACCTGCGGGTGCCGGTCACCTTCGTGGCCGGCACCTGGGACGTGCTGGCCGGGGCGCGCGACATGGCCCGGGCGGCCGCCCGGGTGCCGGGGGCGGCGTACCACGAGCTGCCCGGCAGCCACTTCCTGCCGCTGGAGCACCCCGACGAGGTGCACCGCCTGCTCCTCGAGCTGCTCGAGCGGTGCGGGTGAGGCGCCGGCCGGCCCTGCTCGCCGGCACCCTGCTGGGTGCGGTGCTGCTCGGCGGTTGCCTGGAGGAGGGCAACAGCACCGACGTGCGGATCATCGAGACGACGCCGGACACCACACCGCTGCCGGCCACCCCGACCGGGTCGGGGTCCGACTCCCCCTCCCCCTCCGCCACGGCGTCGACGTCCACGGCCCCGGCCCGGGCGCCGCGGCTGCTCGAGACCGTCGCGACCGGGCTCGAGGTGCCGTGGGGTCTGGACTTCCTGCCCGACGGTGACGCGGTCGTCACCGAGCGGGACAGCGGCCGGGTGCTGCTGCTGCGCGGCGAGCAGCACCGAGTGGTCGTGGCCGGCACCGTCGAGGAACGGGTCGCGCAGGGCGAGGCGGGCCTGCTGGGCGTCGCGGTCTCGCCGGACTTCGAGGACGACCGGATGCTCTACCTCTACGTCAGCACCGCCGAGGACAACCGGGTGGTGCGGGCCCGGCTGCGCGGGATGCGGCTGGGCGAGACCGAACCGGTGCTGACCGGCATCCCCAACGGCTTCATCCACGACGGCGGCCGGCTCCTCTTCGGCCCCGACGGCCACCTCTACGTCTCGACCGGTGACGCCGGCGAACCCTCCCGGGCCCCCGACCCCGACAGCCTCGGCGGCAAGATCCTGCGGATCACCACCGACGGCGAGCCGGCCCCGGGCAACCCCCGCCCCGAGAGCCCGGTCTTCTCCTCGGGCCACCGCAACGTGCAGGGCCTGGCCTTCGTCGGCGACCGGCTGTGGGCCTCGGAGTTCGGCGACAGCACCGCCGACGAGCTCAACCGCATCGACGGCGGCGAGGACCACGGGTGGCCGGCCGTCGAGGGGGTCGGCGAGCAGGACGCGTACGTCGACCCGCAGGTCACCTGGCCCACCGGGGAGGCCTCGCCCTCGGGGCTGGCGCTGGCGGGCGGCCACCTGTGGCTCGGCGCGCTGCAGGGCGAGCGGCTCTGGCGCGTCGAGGTCGACGACCAGGGTCGCCGGGCCGGCGAGGCGACGGCGTACCTGGTGGGCGAGCACGGCCGCCTGCGCACCGTCGCCGAGGCGCCCGACGGGTCGCTGTGGGTGACCACCAGCAACCGCGACGGCCGGGGCAGCCCGGGCGCCGAGGACGACAAGATCCTCAGGATCCGTCCCTGACCCCCGTCACGCTGCCCGTCACGCTGCCGGTCACGGTGGCCCGGCGGGCCGCCCGGCGCAGGACGGCCAGGATCGAGGGCCCCAGGAGCACGATCGCCACCGTGTTGGTGACCGCCCGCAGGGTGTCCCAGCCGCCGGTCGAGGTCAGCAGGGTGTAGATCGCGAACCGGTGCAGGTTCTCGAGCACCGGCGCACCGGCGACGTAGCTGAGGTCGCCCTCGTGGCCGGGCACCGCGACCCCCAAGGTGAACGGCCAGCCCGACAGGTTCATCAGGGCGCCGAAGACGTAGGCCGCCACGATCCCGTAGACGACCAGCATCGCGATCTCGCTGCGCCCGCGGGGGCGGCGCGGCAGCAGGCCGGCGCCCATGCCGACCCAGGCCGCGACCAGCATCTGGTAGGGCAGCCACGGCCCGACCCCGGCGGTGACCAGGGCGGAGGCGAAGAGGCTGGTGCAGCCCAGCACGAACCCGAACCCGGGCCCGAAGACCCGGCCGCCGAGCACCAGCAGGAAGAAGACCAGCTCGACCCCGGCGATGCCCGGGGAGATGGCCCGGGCCAGGGCGTTGACGGCGCTGAGCACCCCGAGCACCGCCAGCACCCGGGCGTCGAGGCCGCCCTCGCTGACCTCGGCCAGCACCACCGCGACCACGACGGGCAGCAGCGCCAGGAAGAGGAACGGCGGGTCGACCCGGGTGCCCTCGGGCACCTGCAGCAGCAGCGGCCAGACCAGCATCATCAGCCCGGCCACCGAGGCCAGGGCGAGCACGAGCGCCGAGCGCCGGCCCAGCGGCACGGCTGCGACGCGGGTCAGCACCGGGGTGCTCACGCCGGCTCCAGGGCGGTGACGACCTCGTCGACGCGCAGCCACGGCGCGCCCAGCACCTTGGTGACCTGGGGCGCGAAGGCGGGCGACTCGACGACCACGCGGCGGGCCGGCCCCGAGGAGACGACCTCGCCCTCGGCCATCACCACGGCGTCGTCGGCGGCCTGGGCCACGAACTCGACGTCGTGGGTGGCGACCAGGACGGCGTGCCCCTCGGCGGCCAGGGCCCGCAGCACCCGGGCCAGCTCGGCCTTGGCCGAGTAGTCGAGGCCGCGGGTGGGCTCGTCGAGCAGCACCGCCCCGGGGCGGGCCGCCACCACCAGGGCCAGGGCCAGCGCCAGGCGCTGGCCCTCGGAGAGGTCGCGGGGGTGGGCGCCGCCGTCGATGCCGGGCACCAGCCGGTCGAGCAGGGCCCGACAGGCGCCCGGGGAGCCGGCGGGGTCGCCGGCGTCCAGCTCCTCGTCGACGGTCTCGAGGTAGAGCAGGTCGGCGGCGTTCTGGGGCAGCAGGCCCACCAACGCCCTGCGCTCGGCGGGCTGGACCGAGGCCGGGTCGGTGCCCGCCGCGGTGACGGCTCCGGCGAAGCGGCGACCGGTGCCCTGCAGCGCCCACAGCAGCGACGACTTGCCGGCGCCGTTGCGGCCCATCAGCGCGGTCACCCGGCCTGGCGGCAGGCTCAGGTCGACCTCGCGCACCGCGACGGTCGCGCCGTGGCTGACGGTCAGGCCGCGGGCCACGAGGCCCGTGCGGGGGTCGTGGCTCACCGTGGCGCGCTCCTCCGGCGGGTCGACCAGCCGGGGGCGCAGCGACCTGGCGGCGCGGCGCGCCTCGCGCACGCTCAGCGGCAGCGGCGACCAGCCGGCGGCGCGGCCCAGCTCGACGATCGGCGGCGCGACCGGCGAGGTGCGCAGCAGCTCGGCGGGCGGGCCCACCAGCAGCCGCCCGTCGCCGGGCAGCAGGCACATGGTGTCGGCGAACGGCACCACGCGCTCGAGGCGGTGCTCGGCCAGGAGCACCGAGACACCCAGGTCGTGCACCAGGCGGGTCAGCGTGGCCAGCACCTCCTCGGCGGCGGTGGGGTCGAGCGCCGAGGTCGGCTCGTCGAGCACCAGCAGGCGGGGGTGCATGGTCAGCACCGAGCCGATGGCCACCCGCTGCTGCTGGCCGCCCGAGAGCGTGCGCAGGTCGCGGGAGCGCAGGTCGGCGATGCCGAGCAGGTCGAGGGTCTCCTCGACACGACGGCGCATCGTCTCGCCGGGCAGGCCGAGCTGCTCCATCCCGTAGGCCAGCTCCTCCTCCACGGTGTCGGTCACGAAGCCGCGGGCCGGGTCCTGCCCGACGTACCCGATCGCGTGGGCCCGCTCGCGCGGCGGCCGGTGCACGATGCTCTCGCCGTCGAGCAGCACGTCGCCCTCGAGGACGCCGCCGGAGAAGCGCGGCACCAGCCCGGTGACGACCCCGAGCAGGGTCGACTTGCCGACGCCGGTGGGGCCGGAGACCACCACCAGCTCGCCCTCCTCGACGACCAGGTCGACGCCGTCGAGGATGCGGCGCTCGTCGTCGGGCCCGGTGGCGTAGCCGAAGCGGATGCCGCGCAGCTCGATCACGACGCTCCCCCGCCCCGGACGGCGGCGTCGGGCGCCGCGAGCCCACCGGCCAGGGCCAGGCCCGTGGCCAGCAGCACCGCGGCGCTCACGGTCGGTACGCCGTCGAGCGGCGGGTGGGCGATGGCGAGCTGCTCGCGGGCGACCCACAGGCCGAGCGCCCCGGCGCCGACGCCGCTCGACGCCACGACCAGGTCGGGCCAGCGCCAGCGGTCGGGCCGGTAGCGGGTGCGCTCGACGCGCTGGCCGGCCGTGGCCAGCCCCGCCACCGCCAGGACGACGCCGAGGCCCAGCATCGGCAGCGCCAGCACCCGCGGCGCGGTCGTGTCGAGCAGGGCGTAGACGCCCACGCAGACCCCGACCAGCCCGGCCACCATCAGCGACCCGGTCAGCAGCCGGGCGCCACGCCCCTGCTCGGGGCTGCGGCCGTAGCCGCGCGCGTCCATGCCGGCCGCCATCGCCAACGAGCGGTCGAGCGCGTCCTCGAGGACCGGCACCAGCGAGCGCCGCACCAGGCCGGTGCGGCCACCGGCGCCGGCCCGCAGGCCCTGCGCGGCGCGCACCCGGCGTACCGAGTCGGCCAGCTGCGGCAGCACCGTCACCGCCACCACGAGGGCGGTGCCGATCTCGTAGAGCGCCGGGGGCACCGAGCGCAGCAGCCGCTTGGGGTTGGCCAGCGAGTTGGCGGCGCCGATGCACACCACGATGGTGGCCAGCCGCATCCCGTCGTACAGACCGGCGAGCAGGGCCTGCGAGGTCAGCGGGCCGAGCAGCGCGATGCCGGCGGCGGCGTCGGGCAGCGGGATCTCGGGCAGGTCGAGCAGCACCGGCCCGCCGGCGTACCCACCGCCGAGCAGGATGCGGAAGAGCACCCGGACCACCACGATCGCCAGCCCCAACCACAGGTAGAGCCGGAACGAGCCCGCCCAGGGCTGGTCGGAGCGGCGGGCCGAGACCACGAGGGCGGCGACGCCGACCAGCAGCAGCAGGCTCAACGGGTTGGTGGTGCCCGAGGCGGCCGCGGCCAGGCCGATCGCCCAGACCCACCAGGCCACCGGGTGCAGGTCGCGCGGCAACCGGGCGTTGCCGCCGACGGGGGCCCCGGGGGTCGTCGCCGGGCTCGCGGTGCTGGTCACGACCCGGCCTCGCAGCGCCCGGGCTCGAGGTGCTCCAGGGCGGGGGCCGCCTGGGCAGTGGCGCGGCGCCACTGGTCGCGCTCGGGGGTGCTGATGCGACCGGTGCCCGGCAGCGCGTCGTACGCCGCCTCCTCGTAGGCGACCGCACCGGCCTCGCGCTCACCCGCCGGCACCTGCAGGTCGCTGAGCCACTGCGCGGCGCGGGCGGCCTCGGCGCAGGAGCCGAGCCGCCCCAGCACCCAGCCGGCGAGGCCGGTGGAGTTGGCGCTGGCGACCGTCGATCCGCTGGCCGGCTCGCCGGTGAGGCTGCCGTCGGCGGCCTGCTGCTCGACGAGCCAGGCCGCTGCTCGGTCGACGGCCGCCACGACCTGCGGCGGGGGGTCCTCGAGCTCGAGCAGCGAGAGGACCACGAGCGCCGTCGCGTCGGTGTCGGGGACGCTGCGGTCGTCGGTGCGCGCGGCCGCCCCAGCGTCGCAGGACTGGTCAGCGGCCCGCGCGTCCTCGGTGAGCAGGAGCCGGAACCAGCCGTCGGCGCACTGCTGCTCGAGCAGGTAGTCCGTGACCGGCTCGGCGGCCGCCGAGCCGGCCGCGGCGAGCGCGTGGGCGGCGAAGGCCTGGCCGATGGTGTTGGAGACGTCGGCGCCGGGGGCGGTGTCCTGCAGGCGGCCGGCCGAGGCAGGCCGGCTGCTGACCAGGCCCTCGAGGCGCTCGACGAGGTCGGCGCCGCCGACGTCGGTCGGGTCCTCCCCCGCGAGCGTCATGAACGAGGCCAGCTTGGCGACCGCGCCGGAGTAGAGGCCGTCGGTGCCACCGCTGGTGTAGGCCTCGACCGCACCGTCCAGCGCGTCGGCGACCTGCGCGACGGTGGCCTCGTGGCGGCCGAGGGCGCGCAGCGCGAGGGCCACGTCGATGCTCAGGCCGTGGTCGTCGAAGTCGTACTGCTCGTTGCGCACGACCCCGTCGGTGAGCTGCTCGGACAACCAGTCGCCGGCCAGCGCGGCCTCGGGCGGCTGCTCGGCCCGGGGGGCTGCCTCGGGGGCCGCCGGCTCCTCCGCGCCGCACGCGGTCGCACCCAGCAGGGCGACGGCGAGGGCTGCGGCGAGCGGGGCTCGACGGCTCTGGCTCCTCACGGGGCTCCCCTCCGCTGCACGCGGCGGCGACCCGGTGGTGCAGGGGCGACACCGCTGCGGTCCTCGACAGCGTGTGATCGGTGCGCGTCACGCGGGTGCTCCGGCTCGCCACCCTGGGGCGGCCTACGGTTGCGGGTCAGCGCCGGACTTCGACCGGCTTCCCCCGACGTGCGCGGGTGTGGTTGGTGGGTGCAGCATACCGCCGCCGGTCCCGACGGCGGCATGCCAGCCTCACAGCCGACGACGGCGGCGTACGACCGCGACGCCGGCCAGGCCCAGCCCCAGCAGGGCGAGCACCGCCGGGGCGACCCAGGTCGGCAGCCCGTCGGAGTCGGTCGCGGGCACCGCGACCGGCTCGGTGTCGTCGAGGTCGACCACGGTGTCCTGGTCGTCGGCGCCGGCGCTCTCCCCGGGCTCCTCGGGCTCCTCGTCGCGCCCGGCCTTCGACCGCCCCGTCGCGTCCTTGTCCTGCTTCGTCCTCTTGCGGCCCTGCTGCTCGGCCCCGGTGGTGGCCTCGTCCTCGACGGCGGCGCCGGCACTGGCGCTGCCCCCGGACGGCGCGGGCGTCGCCGGGGTCGTCGAGCCCGTGCCGCTCGAGCCGCTTGAGCCACCCGAGGTCGAGCCCGTGCTGCCCGAGCCACCGGAGCCCCCCGAGCCGCCCGAGCTGCTGGGCGAGGGCGCGGCGGCCGGCTTGGTCGGCGGGGCGGTGCCGGGCTGCACCTGGCCCGACTGGTCGTCCCAGGCGAAGCCGACCGAGCCGCCCTCGGGGATCTCCAGCTGGTCGACGCCCAGGCTGGAGTAGCTCCACGAGCCCGACGAGCCGTCGGACCACCACAGCGACCAGTAGGCATCGGCGGGCGAGGCGTTGACACACGGGTCGTCGGCGGGCACGTCCTGCACCCGGCACACGAAGCCCTGCTGCCTGCGGGCCCGGGTCAGCGAGACCCCGGCCGCGGAGAAGATCGCCGCGGCGCTGCTGCCGCCCTCACCGGTGACGCAGCCCGTCTGCTGCCCGCCACCGAGGCCCTTGAAGTCGACGACGACCGAGACGCCGCCGGCGTCGCTGCAGGTGGCGGCGCTCGCCGTCGGCGGGGCCGCCACCAGCCCCGCCGTCGCCGCGCCGAGCGCGACGACGGCGGACAGCAGGACCGAGCCGGTGCGGGAGCGGCGCAGGCTCACGCCTTGCACTCCACCTTGCGCAGGTTCTCCAGCGCCGGGGCGGCCTGGGCGGTCGCCCGGTGCCACTGGTCGGCTTTCGCCGAGGTGATGCCCTTCTTCTTGCCGGTCAGGAAGGCGGCGCGGTCGTAGGCGATCGCGCCCTTCTCCTGGGCCAGGGCCTTGTCCCGGCCGCCGGCCTGCTGCTTCTTCACCCACTGCGCGGCACCCTGCGCCTTGCCGCACACGCCGGCCTCGCCGAGGGCCCAGCCCGCCAGGCCGGTGCTGTTGGAGTTCACCCCGGCGTCGGGACCGCCGTCGAAGGCGCCGCCGTCGCTCTGCTGGCTGACCAGCCACGCGGTGGCGTCGTCGACCGCGGTGCGCACCTCGGCCGAGGGGTCCTCGATCTCGAGCAGGTTCAGCACCACCAGCGCGGTCACGTCGGCGCCCTGCTCGGGGTCGCCGGGGTCGGCGTCGCAGCCCTGCTCGGGGGCGTCGGCGGCGGCGAACGAGAGCCGGAAGTAGCCGACCTCGCACTGCTGCTGCAGCAGGTACGACGTCACCGGCGCGGCCTGCTCGGCGCCCACGGACTGCAGCGCCTGGGCGGCGAAGGCCTGACCGATGGTGTTGGCGTAGTCGCCGTAGGAGGAGGAGTCCTGCAGGCGTCCGGCGACCGGGGCCTGGGTGGCGACCAGGCCCTCGAGGCGCTCGACGAGGTCGACGCCGCCGAAGGCGGCCGGGTCCCCGCCGGTGCGGACCACGAAGGAGGCCAGCTTGGCCGTCGGACCGGCGTACACGCCCTCGGGGTCGTACTCGTCGCCCCGGGTGTAGCTGTCGACGGCGCCGGCGAGCGCGTCGCTGATCTTCGCGATCTTGCGGGCCTTGAGGCCCTGGGCGCGCAGCGCCAGACCGGTGTCGATGCTCAGGCCGTAGTCGTCGTACTCGACGGTCGCGCCCTGCTGGTCGGTGTACGACCCGACGGCGAGACCGCCGTCGAGCTCGCCGGCCAGCCAGTCGGCGGCGGCCTGCTGCTTGTCAGCCGTGCCGGCCACGGCGGGCGTGCCGGCGGCCACGACGGCCAGGGCCGTGGCGGTGCCGGCGACGAGCGCCGCACCACGGGTGAGGGGGTGCTTCACGGGGTTCCTCTCCGCTGCGAGCAGCGGCGACGACCCCACGCGCGGCGAGGGCGACACCGCTGCGGTCCTCGACAGCGTGTGATCGGTACGCCGCACGAGGGTGCTCCGGCTCGCCGTCCTGGGACGGCCCACGGTTGCGGGTCAGCGCCGGAGTTCGACCGGCTTCCCCCTGCGAGGGCGTGCATGTGGAGTTGGTGAGCGGAGCGTACCGCCGCCGGGGCCCGGCGGCGGCACGCGCCCGTCAGGCGAGCTTCTCGAGCACCAGCTCGCGCACCCGGGCGGCGTCGGCCTGGCCGCGCATCTGCTTCATCACCGCGCCGATGAGCGCACCGGCCGCGGCGTGCTTGCCGTCGCGGATCTTGTCGGCGACGTCGGGGTTGGCGGCGATCGCCTCGTCGACGGCGGCGTTGAGCGCACCCTCGTCGGAGACGATGGCCAGGCCGCGGGCCGCGACGATCTCGTCGGGCGTGCCCTCGCCGGCCAGGAGCCCGTCGAAGACCTGGCGCGCCAGCTTGTCGTTGAGCGACCCCTCGTCGACCAGGGCCTGGACCCGGGCCACGTCGAGCGGGGTGACCCCGAGGTCGGCGATGTCGGCGCCCGAGTCGTTGGCGCGTCGCGCCATCTCGCCCAGCCACCACTTGCGGGCGGCCTGCGGCGCGCAGCCGGCGGCCACGGTGGCCTCGACCAGCCCGAACGCCCCGGCACCCACGGTGTCGCGCATCTCGAGGTCGGTGAAGCCCCAGTCGGCCTGCAGCCGCGCCCGCTTCTGCGTCGGGTTCTCGGGCAGGGTGCCGCGCAGCTGCTCGACCCACTCGCGCGAGGGCGCCACCGGGACGAGGTCGGGCTCGGGGAAGTAGCGGTAGTCGTCGGCGTCGGACTTCTCGCGACCGCTGGTGGTCACGCCGGTGTCCTCGTGCCAGTGCCGGGTCTCCTGCAGGATCGAGCCGCCGGAGCCCAGGATGCCGGCGTGGCGCTGCATCTCGAAGCGCACCGCGCGCTCCACCGAGCGGAAGGAGTTGACGTTCTTGGTCTCGGTGCGGGTGCCGAGCGTCGTGGAGCCCTTGGGGGCCAGCGACAGGTTCACGTCGGCGCGCAGGTTGCCCTGGTCCATCCGCGCCTCGGAGACCCCGAGCGCGACGATCAGGTCGCGCAGCTGCTGCACGTAGGCGCGGGCCACCGCCGGGGCCTTCTCCCCCATGCCGGTGATCGGCTTGGTGACGATCTCGATCAGGGGGATGCCGGCGCGGTTGTAGTCGACCAGCGAGTAGTCGGCGCCGTGGATGCGGCCGGTGGAGCCGCCGACGTGCAGCGACTTGCCGGTGTCCTCCTCCATGTGGGCGCGCTCGATCTCGACCCGGTAGGTCTCCCCGTCGACGTCGACGTCCATCCAGCCCTCGAACGCGATCGGCTCGTCGTACTGGCTGGTCTGGAAGTTCTTCGGCATGTCGGGGTAGAAGTAGTTCTTGCGCGCGAAGCGGCACCACTCGGCGATCTCGCAGTTCAGCGCGAGGCCGATCCGGATCGCCGACTCGACCGCGACCCGGTTGACCGCCGGCATCGCGCCCGGCAGGCCCAGGCAGGTCGGGCAGACCTGCGTGTTGGGCTCGGCGCCGAAGGCCGTCGGGCAGCCGCAGAACATCTTCGTGTTGGTGTTGAGCTCGACGTGGACCTCGAGGCCCAGGGCGGGGTCGTAGGCGGCCAGCACGTCGTCGAACGGCACGAGGGTCTCGGCGGCGCTCATCGGGCCGCTCCTTCCAGGGTGGGGGCCTTGTCGAGCAGCGGGCCGCCCCACTGCGCCTCCAGCGCGGCCTCCAGGGCCGCGCCGACGCGGTAGAGCCGGTCGTCGGCCAGGGCGGGGGCCAGCACCTGGAACCCGGTGGGCAGCCCGTCCTCCTCGGCGAGGCCGCTGGGCACCGAGATGCCCGGCACGCCGGCGAGGTTCGCGGGGATGGTCGCGAGGTCGTTGAGGTACATCGCGAGGGGGTCGTCGAGCTTCTCGCCGAGCTTGAAGGCGGTGGTCGGCGACGTCGGGCTGACCAGCACGTCGACCTTCTCGAAGGCAGCCGCGAAGTCCTGGGAGATCAGGGTGCGCACCCGCTGCGCGGTGCCGTAGTAGGCGTCGTAGTAGCCGCTGGAGAGCGCGTAGGTGCCCAGGATGATGCGGCGCTTGACCTCGTCGCCGAAGCCGGCGTCGCGGGTGGCGCGCATGACCTCCTCGGCCGACGGCGACTCCACGCCCTCGGGCAGCACCCGCAGGCCGTAGCGCATCGCGTCGAACTTGGCGAGGTTGGAGGACGCCTCGCAGGGCATCACCAGGTAGTAGGTCGCCAGCGCGTGCACGAAGTTCGGGCACGACACCTCCACGACCTCAGCCCCGGCCTGCACCAGCAGCTCGACGGACTCGTGGAAGCGGGCCAGCACGCCGGCCTGGTAGCCCTCGCCGGACAGCTCGGTGATGACCCCGACCTTGAGCCCCGACAGGTCGCCGGCCGCGCCCTGGCGGGCCGCCTCGACCAGCGGGGGCAGCGGCTGGTCGACCGAGGTGGAGTCGAGCGGGTCGTGGCCGCCGATGATCTCGTGCAGCAGCGCCGCGTCCAGGACGGTGCGGGTGACCGGGCCGACCTGGTCGAGGGAGTTGGCCATCGCCACCAGCCCGTAGCGCGAGACCCCGCCGTACGTCGGCTTGACGCCCACGGTGCCGGTGACGGCGCCGGGCTGGCGGATCGAGCCGCCGGTGTCGGTGCCCAGGGCCAGCGGCGCGGTGAAGGAGGCGACGGCCGCGGCCGAGCCGCCGCCGGAGCCGCCGGGGATGCGCTCGAGGTCCCAGGGGTTGTGGGTCGGGCCGTAGGCGGAGTGCTCGGTGGAGGAGCCCATCGCGAACTCGTCCATGTTGGTCTTGCCCAGGATCGGCAGGCCCGCGGCCTTGAGCCGGGCCACGACCGTGGCGTCGTACGGCGGCAGCCAGCCCTCGAGGATCTTCGAGCCGCAGGTGGTGGGCAGGCCGGTGGTGGCCAGCACGTCCTTGACCGCGACGGGCACGCCGTCGAGGGCCGAGGCGGGGGTGCCGGCGGCGCGGCGGGCGTCGGAGGCGGCGGCCTGCGCGAGCGCACCCTCGGCGTCGACGTGGAGGTAGGCGTGCACGGCGCCGTCGACGGCGGCGATCGCGTCGAGCGCCGCCTGCGTGAGCTCGACCGAGGTCGTCTCGCCGGCGGCCAGGGCGCGCGCCATCGCGTCGGCGCTGGCGCGGGTCAGGTCGATGCTCACTGCTCGTCCCCCAGGATCCGCGGCACCATGAAGCGCTGCTCCTCGGAGGCCGGGGCGCCCGCGAGGGCCTCCTCGGCGCTCAGGCCGGGCCTGACGACGTCCTCGCGGAAGACGTTGGTCAGCGGCAGCGGGTGCGAGGTCGGCGGCACGTCGGCGCCGGCCACCTCGCTGATCGAGGCGACCGACTCGAGGATGACCGACAGCTGGGGTGCCAGGTGGTCGAGCTCGTCGTCGGACAGGTCGATCCGGGCCAGGGTCGCCAGGTGGGCGACCTCGTCTCGGGTGATCTCGGGCATGGGCGCCATCCTAGGAGGCCGGCGCCCGACCACCCGACCGGGTGGGTCGGGGCCCGGGAACGGGCACTTCACCCACGAGTTCCTTACTGTGGTCGCAGGCAACGGCAGCATGGAGGCTCGATGACGGCGACGACGCGGGAACGTCCTGCGCGTCTGCTCGCCGACTCACGATCCGCCGAGCCGCGCGCACGGCTGGCCCAGGCCGTCAGCCGCGCCGAGTTCCTGCTGCGCCTCTCGCGCAGCGTCTCGGCCGTCCAGAACCCCGACCGGGGCCTCGAGGCCCTGGTCGAGCTGCTGCTCGACGAGGTCGTCGACGTCGCCCAGGTGGTCGTCCGCTCCGGTCCCCACCACCTGGTCAGCAGCGGCACCCACGTCGACGAGCCGACCACGGTGCGCAGGCCCCTGGCCGACCCGCTCCCCCGCGACGCCGCGGCCACCATGGAGACGGGTCTGGCCACCGAGGTGGTCCTGCCCCGCCACGGGTCGGCGCGGCGCGAGGCGCTCCGCTCGGTGGTCGTGGACCCCGACCTCGCCGCCCGGCTCGAGCTGAGCGAGGTGGAGCTGCTGGTAGTGCTGCCGCTGACCGCGCGGGGCCGCACCCTGGGCTCGCTGGTCGTCGGCCGCGACCGCGGGGGTGACTTCTCGGGCTCGCACGCCTTCCTGGGCGACCTGACCGACCGCATCGGCGTCGGCCTCGACGCGACCCTGCTGGTCGCCGAGAGCCGCTACGTCGCCGACGTGCTGCGCCGCTCGCTGGCCCCCGGCCGGGTGCCGGAGGTGCCGGGCCTGCAGATCGCCACCCACGTGCGCGTGGCCCACGAGTCCCAGGCGGTCGGCGGCGACTTCTTCGACGTGCTCAGCGACCCCGCCCACCCCGACGACCTGATGCTGCTGTGCGGCGACGTGACCGGCAAGGGCGTCGAGGCGGCCGTGCACGCCAAGCGCATCCGCAACGCGGTGCGCACCTCCTCGCTGGTGCACCGCGAGCCGGGCGCGGTGCTCGCGCTGACCAACCGGGTGCTGGTGCTCGAGGCCGACCAGGACGACGAGTTCAGCGAGCGCCTGGCCACGGCCGTGTGCGGACGCCTGACCCGCGACGGCGACCGGCTCGAGGTCACCCTGGCCGGCGCCGGCCACCCCGACGCCCTGATCGTCCGGGCCGACGGGTCCGTCGAGGCCCAGGAGGGCCAGGGCGTGGCGCTGGGGCTGCTGGACGGCGCCGACTTCCCGGAGACCACCGCCTGCCTCGACCCCGGCGACACGCTGGTGCTCTACACCGACGGGGTGACCGAGGCCCGCGGCGTGCACGACCTCTTCGGCCAGGAGCGGCTCGAGGCGACGCTGGCCGCGGTGGCCGGCATGCCGGCGGCCGCCGTCGCCGAGGCCGTCGCCGTCGCCGTCTCCGACCACCTGGGCGAGCGCGCGCACGACGACATCGCGCTCGTGGTCCTGCACCGCGAGGTCGGGGCGGGCGCATGAGCACGCTGACCGACGAGGTCGGCGCGGCCCACCGCGAGGACTACTGGGCCGCGGTCTCCGCGGCCGACACCGACGCGGCGCACGCCGTCGCCGCCCGCGCGCTCGAGGCCGGTCTCGGGGTCGAGGACTTCCTCGAGCAGGTCGTCGTCGAGGCCCAGCGCCGCGTCGGCGAGCGCTGGGCGGCCAACGACTGGAGCGTCGCGCAGGAGCACGCGGCCACGGCCGTCTCCGAGGCCGTGGTCCGACGCCTCGCCGACACCCTGCACGTGGGCCCCGGCCCGCTGCTGCTCGTCGCCTGCGCCGAGCGCGAGTGGCACGCGATGCCGGCGCTGGTGCTCACCACCGTCCTGCGCGCGCGGGGGCTCGACGCGGTGCACACCGGCGCCTCCACCTCGCGCGACGAGCTGGTCTCCACGATCCTCGACCGGGGCCCGCGGGCCGTGCTGCTCAGCGCGTCGCTCTCCTCGTCGCTGCCCCGCCTGCGCCGCCAGGTCGAGGCCGTGCGTGGCACCGGCACCCCCGTGGTGGTCGGCGGGCGGGCCTTCACCGACGCGCGACGCTGGCGCACGCTCGGCGCCACGGCGTACGCCGAGTCGCCGGCGCGCGCCCTCGAGGTGCTGGCCGAGCTGCCCCGCCACGTCGGTGCCGCCCCCGCGCTGCACCACCCGGGCGCGGCCGAGGCACGGGCCGTGCAGGCCGGGGCCGACCGGATCGTTGGCGACGTGCTGGCCGCGCTCGACCTCGGCAACCTGGCGCTGCCGCCCGACGACTGGCGCGTGGTCCTGGCCACCCACACCTCCCACGTCGTCGACTCGGTGGCCAGCGCCCTGCTCTGCGACGACCCCACGGTGCTCTCGGAGGCCCGTGCCTGGCTGCGCGACGTCGTGGCGGGCCGCGGCGGCGACCCTGCGGCCGTGGACCGGCTGTGGGACGCGCTGGCCCACGAGCTGCGCGACTTCCCGGTCGCGTTGACCATGCTCGCGGGCTGAGGCCCACCCCCGGGGGTGGGCGATCCGCGGCGACGCACCACCTACCGTCGAAGTTGAAGAATCAACATTCCTTCGACCTCCCGGGAGCGTCCGCATGACCAAGATCGCGATCGTCTACTACTCCTCCTACGGCACCGTGCACGCGCTGGCCGAGCGCGCGGCGCAGACCGCCGAGAAGGCCGGGGCCGAGGTGCGGCTGCGCCACGTCGCCGAGACCGCGCCCGAGGAGGTCTGGTCGTCGGTGGAGGGCTGGGCAGCGCACCGGGCCGCGGTGGCCGACCGCCCGGTCGCGGAGCCCGAGGACCTGGCCTGGGCCGACGTGGTCCTCCTCGGCTCCGGCACCCGCTACGGCAGCGTCACCAGCCAGCTGCAGTCCTTCATCGACACCCTGGGCCCGCTGTGGCAGCAGGGCGCCCTGGCCGACAAGGTCTACGCCGGCTTCACCGCCAGCCAGACCGCGCACGGCGGCCAGGAGACCACCCTGCTGTCGATGCTCACGACCTTCGTCCACCTCGGCGGCGTGATCGTGCCCCCGGGCTACACCGACCCGATCAAGTTCACCGACGGCAACCCCTACGGGGTCGGCAAGGTCACGGGCGCCTCGTCCGAGCTCGACAAGGACGACCTCGCCGCCATGGACCACCTCGTCGAGCGGGCCCTGCGCATCGGCGCCAAGCTCGCCGCCTGAGCCGACCGCTCCCTCCGGGCTCCCCGGGGGCCGCTCAGGCCTCCGGGGGGCCCTGCTCGAGCAGCGACTTGAAGCCGTCCTCGTCGAGGACCGGCACCCCCAGCTGCTCGGCCTTCTCGGCCTTCGAGCCCGCGTTGTCGCCGACCACGACGAAGTCGGTCTTCTTCGACACCGAGCCCGCGGCCTTGCCGCCCCGCGACAGGATCGCCTCCTTGGCCGAGTCACGGCTGAAGTCGACCAGCGAGCCGGTGACCACGACCGTGAGGCCCTCGAGGGTGCGCGGCACCGACTCGTCGCGCTCGTCGGCCATCGTGACCCCGGCCGCCTCCCAGGCGTCGACGATGCGGCAGTGCCACTCGACCGCGAACCACTCGATGACCGCGGTCGCGATCGTGGGGCCGACCCCCTCGGCGGCGGCGAGGTCCTCCTCGCTGGCCTCGCGGATGCGCTGCATCGACCCGAACTCCTGGGCCAGCGCCCGCGCGGCGGTCGGTCCGACGTGGCGGATCGACAGCCCGACCAGTACCCGCCACAGCGGCACCTGCTTGGCACGGTCGAGGTGGTCGAGGAGCCGCTGGCCGTTGGCCGAGAGCACCCGGCCGTCGGTGGCGTCGTCGGCCTCGGTGCGCTTGGCGGCCCGGGTGAAGAGCTCGGTGCGCAGCAGGTCCTGCGCGGTCAGCGCGAAGACGTCGCCCTCGTTGGTGATCACGCCCGCCTCGAGCAGGGCCGAGGCGGCCTCGTAGCCCAGCCCCTCGATGTCGAAGGCGCCGCGCCCGGCCACGTGGAAGACCCGCTCGCGCACCTGGGCGGGGCACTGCTCGTGGTTGGGGCAGCGCAGGTCCTTGTCGCCCTCCTTCTGCTCGGCCAGCGCCGTGCCGCAGGCCGGGCAGTGCGTCGGCATCACCCACGGCTCGAGGCCCTCGGGCCGCAGCGCCAGCACCGGGCCCAGGATCTCGGGGATGACGTCGCCGGCCTTGCGCAGGATCACCGTGTCCCCCGGGCGCACGTCCTTGCGGCGCACCTCGTGGGCGTTGTGCAGCGTGGCGTTCTCGACCGTCGAGCCGGCCACCCGGGTCGGCACCATGACGCCGTACGGCGTCACGCGGCCGGTGCGCCCGACGTTGACGCGGATGTCGAGCAGCTCGGCGTTGACCTCCTCGGGCGGGTACTTGAAGGCGATCGCCCAGCGCGGGGCGCGGCTGGTCGAGCCCAGGCGCCGCTGGTCGCTGACCGCGTCGACCTTGACCACGACGCCGTCGATCTCGTGCTCGACGTCGTGGCGGTGCTCGCCGTGGTGGGCGATCAGCGCCTCGACCTCGGCGAGCGTGGCCAGCACCGTGGCCCGCTCGCTGGTGGGCAGGCCCCAGGCCCGCAGGGCGCCGTACGCCTCGGACTGCGAGACGGGCTCGAAGCCCCGGCGCGCGCCGACGCCGTGGCAGACCATGCCCAGCGCCCGGGTCGCGGTGACCCGGGGGTCCTTCTGGCGCAGCGAGCCGGCGGCGGCGTTGCGCGGGTTGGCGAACACGGGCTTGCCCGCCTCGGTCATCGCCTCGTTGAGGCGCTCGAACGCCGCGACCGGCAGGAACACCTCGCCGCGCACCTCGACCAGCTCGGGCACCGGGAACTCGTCGGTGCCGGTGAGGCGGTGCGGGATGGTGTCGATGGTCTTGACGTTGGGGGTGACGTCCTCCCCCGTGCGGCCGTCGCCGCGGGTCAGCGCCCGCACCAGACGACCCTCCTCGTAGAGCAGGTTGATCGCCAGGCCGTCGACCTTCAGCTCGCACAGCAGCGGCGGGTCGTCGACGCCGTCGCGGCGCAGCCGCTCGTGCCAGGCCTCGAGCTCCTCGTAGGAGAACGCGTTGTCGAGGCTCTGCATCGGCTCGAGGTGGTCGACGGCGGTGAAGAGCGTCGAGACCGCTCCCCCGACCTGCTGGGTCGGCGAGTCGGGGGTGCGCAGCTCCGGGAACGCGTCCTCGAGCTCCTCGAGGCGCCGCATCCGGGCGTCGAAGTCGGCGTCGTCGATCGTCGGGTCGTCGAGCACGTAGTAGCGCCAGCGCGCGTCGCCGATCTCCTCGGCCAGCCGGCGGTGCTCCTCGCGCGCCTCGTCTCCGGCGGGGGTGGGGTCGCTCATGAGGGACATCCTGCCCGGTGCCGGGGACACCCCTGGCGTCTCCCCCGCCGTTGGTCGAGCAGCGAGGGCCGAAGGCTCGAGCGCCCGTCGAAACCCCGTGAGCACGCGGCGTACGGCGAGCGGTCACCGTCGACGCCCAGCTCACCGGGTCTCGACGACGTTCCTCGCTGGCGCTCGTCACTGCTCGACCAGCGCGGGCGCGTGCGGGAGCTGCCGGCACGGACGACCCCGGAGGGTCGCTCGCCCGGGACTACCCCAGGTTCGTCAGGTTGTCGGCGACGGCTCGGCTGAGGGCCAGCGCCCGCCGCGACCAGTCGTACGACGCCCCGGCGAGGCCGCAGGCCGGCGAGACGCCGAGGCGGCCCGAGGCGGGGTCGAGGCCGAGCATGTCGAGCCAGCGCACGACGCGCTGGGTGAGCGCGGTGTCGGTGACCGAGCCGCTCGGGCCGTCGGGGTCGGTGCTCGGCACCACCCCAGCACCACGGCGTCCCGGCCTCGAGCGCCTCGGCGAGCACGTCGTGGTCGGCGGCGCCGAGCCGGTCGGCGTCGACGAGCAGGCCGCGGGCCCCGGCGCCGCGCAGCAGCGCCAGCGGGGTGCCGGCGGCGCAGGAGTGCACCCACGGCTCGGCGCCCTCGGCCACGACCGCCCCGATGACGGTCTCGAGCAGGGCCGAGGCCTCGGGCGGGTGCACGGTGCGGTGGCGGCCGAAGCCCGACGCGGTCGGCACCGCGCCGGCGAGCACCGAGGCCAGGGCGGGCTCGTCGAGCTGGACCACCAGCGCGGCCGCGCTCGGCATCCGTCGGCGCACGTCGCGCACGTGGGCGCCGAGCCCCTCGGCCAGCGCCGCGGCGAGGTCGCGCCGCGCCCCGTGGTCGCCGAGCACGACGTCGCCGCGCGGGCGCTCGACGGTGGCCGCCAGCGTCCACGGGCCGGCGAGCTGGAGCTTGACGGTGCCGGCGTAGCCCTGGCCGAGCTCCTCGACGGCGTCGAGGTCCTGGGCCAGCAGGCTGCGGGTGCGGCGGTGGTCGAGGCCGGGGCTGCCCGAGGAGCCGGTGAGCCGCCACCCGGCGGGCTGCAGGTCGACGTCGAGGCCCTCGACGACGGCCAGGGTGCGCCCGGTCATCGTGGCGGCCGGTCCGCGCCCGGGCAGCTCGGGCACGCACGCCAGGTCGGGCAGGGAGTCGAGGACGACCTTGACCGCCTCGCGGTAGGCGGCCCCGCCGCTGTCCTCGCCGGGCATCGAGCCGATCGCGGTGGCCAGGACGCTCACGTGTCTCCTCGGGTGCTGCTGGGGGTGCTGCTTGGGGTGCTGCTGGTGGTCTCGCTGATGGTGGCCGAGCCGACGACCCGGCTGCCGTCGTAGACGACGACCGCCTGCCCGGGCGCGATGCCGTACGCCGGCTCGCCGAGCTCGACGACGACCTCGAGCTCCTCGCCGTCGTCGACCACGACCCGGGCCGGCAGCTCGGCGCCGTGGGCGCGCAGCTGCACGCTCACCGCCGGGCCCTCGAGCCGGGTGGGCGGGGTGCCGCACCAGCGCGGGCGGATGCCGCGCAGCCGGTGCACCGCGAGCCGCTCGCGCGGCCCGACCCGCACGGTGCCGCTGACGGGCTCGATGTCGAGCACGAAGCGGGGCTTGCCGTCGGGGGCCGGGCGACCGATCCGCAGGCCCTTGCGCTGGCCGATGGTGAACCCGTAGGTGCCGTCGTGGCGCCCGAGCTCCTCGCCGGTGGCGTCGTCGACCACGACCCCGCCGTGGTTGGGGGCCCGGTCGCCGAGCTTCTCGCGCAGCCAGCCGGCGTTGTCGCCGTCGGCGACGAAGCAGATGTCGTGGCTGTCGGGCTTGTCGGCGACCAGCAGCCCGCGCTCGGCGGCCTCGGCGCGCACGTCGGTCTTGGTGGAGCCGCCGAGGGGGAAGAGCGAGTGGCGCAGCTGGCGCTGGTCGAGCACCCCGAGCACGTAGGACTGGTCCTTGCCGTGGTCGATCGCGCGGTGCATCTCCACCAGCCCGTCGTCGCCGGTGCGCAGCTGGGCGTAGTGCCCGGTCACGACCGCGTCGAAGCCCAGCGCGAGCGCCTTGTCGAGGACCGCGGCGAACTTGATCTTCTCGTTGCAGCGCAGGCACGGGTTGGGGGTGCGCCCGGCGGCGTACTCGTCCATGAAGTCCTCCACGACGTCCTCGTGGAAGCGCTCGGACATGTCCCAGACGTAGAAGGGGATGCCGATCACGTCGGCGGCCCGGCGCGCGTCGTTGCTGTCCTCGATGGTGCAGCAGCCCCGCGCCCCCGAGCGGTACGACGCCGGGTTGCGCGAGAGGGCCAGGTGGATGCCGGTGACGTCGTGGCCGGCCTCGACGGCGCGGGCCGCGGCGACCGCGGAGTCCACGCCGCCCGACATGGCGGCGAGGACGCGCATCAGAGCCGGACCCCCCGGGCCCGCTCGACGCAGGCACCGATCGCGCCCACCAGGGCCTCGACGTCGGCCTCGGTGGAGGTGTGGCCCAGCGAGAACCGCAGCGAGCTGCGGGCGGCGGCGTCGCTGCGGCCCATCGCCAGCAGCACGTGGGAGGCCTGCGGCACCCCGGCCGAGCAGGCCGAGCCGGTCGAGCACTCGATGCCGCGGGCGTCGAGCAGCATCAGCAGCGAGTCGCCCTCGCAGCCGGGGAAGGACAGGTGCACGTTGCCGGGCAGCCGCTCGGCGTCCCAGGTGTCGGGGCCCGGACCGTTGAGCACCGCGTCGGGCACGACCTGCAGGACCCCGTCGACCAGCCGCTTCCGCAGCCCCGCCATCCGCGCCGCGTGCTCGCCCTGGCGGGCGACGGCCAGCTCGACGGCGGCGGCGAACCCGGCGATCGCGGGCGCGTCGAGGGTGCCGCTGCGGATGTCGCGCTCCTGCCCGCCGCCGTGGACCAGCGGGACCACCCCGACCTCGCGTCGTACGACGAGGGCGCCGGCGCCGTGCGGTCCGCCGACCTTGTGCCCGCTCACCGTCATCGCGTCGACGCCGGAGCGGGCGAAGTCGACGGGCAGCACGCCCAGGGCCTGCACGGCGTCGGTGTGCACCGGGATGCGGTGCTCGGCGGCGACCGCGACCACGTCGGTGACGGGCTGGCGGGTGCCGACCTCGTTGTTGGCCCACATCACCGAGACCAGCGCCACGCTGGCGGGGTCGCGCTCGATGCTGGCGCGCAGGGTCCCGGGGTCGAGGCGTCCGTCGGCGTCGACGGGCAGCAGCTCGACCTCGGCGCCGCCCTGCTCGGCGAGCCAGTCGAGGGGGTCGAGCACGGCGTGGTGCTCGACCGCGGTGGTGAGGATGCGCACCCGGCGGGGGTCCTCGGCGCGGCGCGCCCAGTAGATGCCCTTCACCGCGAGGTTGTCGGCCTCGGTGCCGCCGGAGGTGAGCACCACCTCGCCGGGCCGGCAGCCCAGCGACCGCGCGATCGTCTCGCGCGACTCCTCGACCACCCGGCGCGCGCGCCGGCCCGAGGCGTGCAGCGAGGAGGGGTTGGCGGCGTGGGCCAGCTGCCCGGTCATCGCCTCGAACGCGACCGGCACCATCGGCGTCGTCGCTGCGTGGTCGAGGTAGACGGGCGTGCTCATGACCGGCCCAGCCTACGTGCCGCCACCAGCACCTCGACCAGCAGCGCACGGTGGTCGGTGCCGTCGATGCGCACGGTGCGCGCCGAGTCGGCGACCAGGCCCGGGCCGGTGAGCACGTGGTCGATCTGCACCAGCAGCACCGGCAGGCCGGCGAAGAGGCCGTTGGCCGGCCAGGTCGGCTGCCAGCCGCCGTTGCTCTGCTCGACCGCGTCGCGGTAGCCGTCGTCGACCAGCCGGCGCACCGGGGCGTGGTCGAGGGTGGCGTTGAAGTCGCCGACGACCAGGTCGGCGCCGCTCTCGCGGGCCGCCTCGCGGAGCAGGTCGTGGTCGCGCACCCAGCCCTCGGGGTCGGTGGGCGCCGAGGGGTGCACGGCCAGCAGCACCAGCCCGTCGACCTCGACCTCCCACGACTGCAGCACCGTGCCGAGCGGACGCGGCTCGCCGAGCGGCTGCCGGGCGAAGACCATGGTGCCGACGGTGTCGGCGAAGGGCCGCTCCCCCGTCACCGGGAAGCCGATGCGGTGCGGCAGCAGCTCGTCGAGCCCGGCCGCCTCCAGCCCGGCCAGCGACCGGCGGGTCACCTCCTGCAGCACCAGGACGTCGACGTCGCCCTCCACCGCGGTGCGCACCACCTGGGCGGCGTCGGCGCGCCCCATCAGCAGGTTGCTGCTCATCACGACCACCCGCTCGTCGCCCGCCGCCTCCCCCGCGGTCGCCGAGGCCGGGGAGCCCACGACCAGCGGCGCCAGCCACGAGCCGTGCAGCACCAGCGCCGCCACCACGCCGAGGGCGGCCAGGCGCGCCCCGCGGGTGCGGCGGGCCACGCCGAGCAGCAGCACCAGCGCGACGGCGTAGGCCACGACGGCGTACGGCGTGAAGGAGACCAGGCGGATCGCCGGCCCCGCCTCCCACGCCCCCAGGCGCAGCACGGTCAGGGCCGCGGCCGGCAGGAGGCTCGCCAGGAGCAGCACCCACCACAGGACGCGTCGGCTGCTCATCTCAGAGCAGCACCAGGTCGTCGCGGTGCACGACCTCGCGCTCGTAGGCGGCGCCGAGGTCGCGCTTGAGGTCGTGGCTGGAGCGGCCCAGCAGCAGCGGCACCTCGTCGGCGTCGAAGTTGACCAGCCCGCGCGCCACGGCGGCGCCGTCGGGGCCGGCCAGGTCGACGGGGTCGCCGGCCACGAAGCTGCCGGAGGCCCCGGTGACACCGGCGGCCAGCAGCGAGGCCCGGCGCTCCACGACGGCCCGCACGGCCCCGTCGTCGAGGTGCAGGGTGCCCAGCGGCTCGGTGGCGTGCGCCAGCCAGAGCAGCCGCTTGGGGCGGCGCTTGCCGGTGGGGTGGAACAGGGTCCCGACCGGGGCGCCGGTGAGCGCCTCGGCGGCCCGGTCGGCGGCGGTCAGCACGACCGGGATGCCGGCGCCGGTGGCGATGCGGGCGGCCTGCACCTTGGTCTCCATGCCGCCGGTGCCCAGGCCCGCGGCCCCGGTGCGCCCGATCCGCACCCCGTCGAGGTCGTCGAGGCCGTGCACGTCGCCCAGCAGCCGGCTGCCGGGCGTGCGCGGGTCGGCGTCGTAGAGCCCGTCGACGTCGGAGAGCAGCACCAGCAGGTCGGCGTGGACCAGGTGCGCCACGAGCGCGGCGAGCCGGTCGTTGTCGCCGAAGCGGATCTCCCCGGTGGCCACGGTGTCGTTCTCGTTGACGATGGGCAGCACGCCCAGCTCGAGCAGCTGGGTGAAGGTCTGCGCGGCGTTGCGGTAGTGGGCGCGGCGGGTGACGTCGTCGACGGTCAGCAGCACCTGCCCGGCGATCAGGCCGTGGCGGCGCAGCTCCTCGGTGTAGCGGTGCACCAGCAGGCCCTGGCCGACCGAGGCGGCGGCCTGCTGGGCGGCCAGGCCCGAGGGACGCCGCCGCAGGCCCAGGGGGGCCAGGCCGGCCGCGATCGCGCCCGAGGAGACCAGCACGACCTCGGCGCCGCGCTCGCGGGCGGCGGCGACCACGTCGACCAACGAGCGCACCCGGTCGGGGTCGATGCCACCGGAGGCGGTGGTCAGCGACGACGAGCCCACCTTGACCACGACACGTCGGGCCCCGGTGACCTCCGGGCGCAGGCTCATCGCCGGCTCACTCCTGGTCCGTGCCCGCGCCGGGGTCCGACTCTTCCCAGTCGGGGTCGGCGGGCGTGCCGATCTCGTACGACGTCGGGCCGCTCGCGCCGCCACGCTTCTGCTTGGCGGTGCTGGTGGCGTCGAGGCGGCGTGCCACGTCGGCGCGGGTCTCGTTCTCCTCGCGGCCCTCCATGGCCTCGTCGATCTCGCGACGGCGGCGTGCGGCCGGGCGGGAGTCGTCGAAGCGCTGGTCCTCGCCGCGGCGCCCCAGCATCTCGGCGCCGGCCTCGATGCCGGGCTGGAAGTCGAAGACCACAGCGTTGTCGGGGTGGCCGATGAGCACGGTGTCGCCCTCGACCGCGCCCATCTTGACCAGTCGCTCCTCGATGCCCAGGCGGTTGAACCGGTCGGCGAGGAAGCCGACCGCCTCGTCGTTGCTGAAGTCGGTCTGGCGCACCCAGCGCTCGGGCTTGGTGCCGCGCACCCGCCAGCCGTCGCCGGTCTCGGTGATGGTGAAGTCGTCGCCGCCGTCGGCGCTGGGCGGTCGCAGCACGATGCGCTGGGCCTCGACGACCTCCTTCTCGGCGCGCGACGCAGCGACGATCTCGCCCATCGCGAAGGTCAGCTGGCGCAGCCCCTCGCCGGAGGCGGCCGAGATCGGGAAGACCTTGAGCCCCCGCTCGCGCAGCTCGTCGATGGTGATGTCGGAGAGGTCGCGGCCGTCGGGCACGTCGACCTTGTTCAGCGCCACCAGGCGGGGGCGGTCCTCGAGCCCGCCGTAGCGCGCGAGCTCGTTCTCGATGACGTCGAGGTCGTCGACGGGGTTGCGGCCCGGCTCGATGGAGGCGGTGTCGATGACGTGCACGATCGCCGCACAGCGCTCGATGTGGCGCAGGAAGTCGTGGCCCAGGCCGCGCCCCTCGCTCGCGCCCTCGATGAGGCCGGGCACGTCGGCGACGGTGAAGGTCAGGTCACCGGCGGTCACGACGCCCAGGTTGGGCACCAGGGTGGTGAAGGGGTAGTTGGCGATCTTGGGCCGGGCCCGCGAGATCGCAGCGATCAGGCTCGACTTGCCGGCGCTGGGGAAGCCCACCAGGCCGATGTCGGCGACCACCTTGAGCTCGAGGACGATCTCGAGCTCGTCGCCGGGCTCGCCGAGCAGGGCGAAGCCGGGGGCCTTGCGCTTGGAGGAGGCCAGCGCGGCGTTGCCGAGACCTCCGCGACCGCCCTGGGCGATGACCAGCTCGGTGCCCGGCCCGACCATGTCGGCCAGCACGTTGCCGCGGGCGTCGCTGACCACGGTCCCGTCGGGCACCGGCAGCACCAGGTCGGAGCCGTGCCCGCCGTTGCGGTGGTCACCGGCCCCGTGGCCGCCGTGCTCGGCACGACGCTTGGGGCTGTGGTGGTAGTCGAGCAGCGTGGTGACGTCGGTGTCGACGCGCAGGATCACCGAGCCGCCGGGCCCGCCGTTGCCGCCGTCGGGGCCGCCGAGCGGCTTGAACTTCTCGCGGTGCACCGAGGCGACACCGTTGCCGCCGCGTCCGGCGCTGACGTGCAGCGTGACGCGGTCCACGAAGGTGGGGACGGCCATGGTGGTGCTCCTCGGGGCTGGTGCAGCTCAGGTGGTGCTCAGGATGGTGCGGAAATGCCGAAGGGCGCCCCGGGTGGGGGCGCCCTCCTGGACAGCTGCCGGTCAGGACCGGCGCAGACGTGGTCGCCTCAGGTCACTCGCCCGGGACGATGTTGACGACCTTGCGACCCCGACGGGTGCCGAACTCCACGGCACCGGCCTCGAGGGCGAACAGGGTGTCGTCGCCGCCACGGCCGACGTTGGAACCCGGGTGGAAGTGGGTACCACGCTGGCGCACGATGATCTCACCGGCGTTGACGAGCTGGCCGCCGAAGCGCTTGACGCCGAGGCGCTGGGAGTTCGAGTCGCGGCCGTTCTTGGTGGACGCCGCACCCTTCTTGTGTGCCATGTCGTGTTCCTTAGTCCTGGATTCGTTCGGGGAGGGCCTGCAGCAGGCTCGAGCCGGAGGCTCAGAGCGAGATGTCGGTGACCTTGACCTGGGTGTACTTCTGGCGGTGACCCTGGCGCTTCTTGTAGCCGGTCTTGTTCTTGTACTTCTGGATGATGATCTTGGGGCCCTTGGTGGCGCCGAGGACCTCGACGGTCACCGCGGCCTTGTCGAGGCCGTTGGCCGTGACCTTCTCACCGTCGACAGCCATGAGGACGGGGAGCGTCAGGGTCTCGCCGACGGCCGTCGTGACCTTGTCGATCTCGATGACGTCGCCCACGGCAACCTTCTGCTGGGTGGCGCCAGCGCGCACGATCGCGTACACCGCGGTCTCCTTCGTCGAACTCTGGATGTGTCTTCGGTCTGGGGCTGCCCACCCGCTAGCGGGCCACCTCCGAGGAGATGCCTCGTCAGTGGGGGTGCCACGCAGAGACGGCACGCGTAGGCGCACCGAAGGGCAATACTACGGACGGGGCCGAGCAGGAGCAAAACGCGAGCCCGGCTCCTGCTCGGCACCGGTGTCTCAGCGCTTGCGGGCGCCCTTCTTCACAGGCACGTGGGCGACGTTCTCCTCGGTGCCGGCCTCGCTGCCGTCCTGCGTGCTGGGCTCCGCACCGGTGCCCGCCGAGGACGCCGTGCGTCCGCGGCTGCGGGTGCGGGTCACCACCGTGGGGGCCGGGGCCGCCGCGGGGGCGGCGGGCTCGGCCTCGGTGGACGCCGCCGCCGGGGGCGCCGACATCACGACCGGCTCCCCCGCCGTGGTCGGCTGCCCGGCGGGCCGGGTCGCCGCACGACGCGTACGGGTCACGACCCGGGTGCCGGCGGGTGCCGCCTGCTCGTCCTGCTCAACGCCGTCCTGAGCCGCCGCAGCGGGCCGCGCCTCGGCTCCTTTGGGCTGCGTGGGCTCGGGCTCCGGCTCCGGGTCGGGCGCCTGCTCCTGCTTCGGCTCCTGCTTCGGGGCCCGCTCCCGCTTCCGCTTGGAGGCCTGCTCCTGCTTCGGGGCCTGCTCCTGCTCCGGGGCCTGCTCGGGCTGCTCGTCGGCCGGCTGGTCCTGCTCGGCGTTCTCGTGGCGGGCCATGGCGGCGACGTCCTTGGGCGAGGGCGCCTTCGCCGAGACCGAGGTGTCCTCGCCCTGGGCGCCGCCCTTGCCCCGGCCGCCACCGTTGCCGCCGCCACCGTTGGCGTTGCCGCCGCTGCGACCGCCGTTGTCGCCGCCGCCGGAGCCCTTGCCGCCACGACGTCCGCCGCTGCGGCGACCCTCGTCCTCGCCGCCGCGCTTGGGCTCGATCGGCTGGTCGTGGGTGATGATGCCGCGGCCCTGGCAGTGCTCGCACTGCTCGCTGAAGGCCTCGACCAGCCCGGTGCCGATCCGCTTGCGGGTCATCTGCACCAGGCCCAGCGAGGTCACCTCGGCGACCTGGTGGCGGGTCCGGTCACGGCCCAGGCACTCGACCATCCGGCGCAGCACCAGGTCGCGGTTCGACTCGAGCACCATGTCGATGAAGTCGACGACGATGATGCCGCCGATGTCGCGCAGCCGCAGCTGGCGCACGATCTCCTCGGCCGCCTCGAGGTTGTTCTTGGTGACGGTCTCCTCGAGGTTGCCCCCCGAGCCGGTGAACTTGCCGGTGTTGACGTCGACGACCGTCATCGCCTCGGTGCGGTCGATGACCAGCGAGCCGCCCGAGGGCAGCCAGACCTTGCGGTCCAGGCCCTTGGCGATCTGCTCGTCGAGGCGGTAGACCCCGAAGACGTCCTTGCCGGCGTGCTTGCCCTCGGTGGCCGGCTCGAAGCGCTCGAGGCGCTCCTCGAGGTCGGGGGCGACGTGGCTGACGTAGCTCTGCACGGTCTCCCAGGCCTCGTCGCCGTCGATGACCAGCCGTGAGAAGTCCTCGGTGAAGAGGTCCCGCACGACCTTGAGGGTCAGGTCGGGCTCGCCGTAGAGCAGCTGCGGACCGTTGCCCTTGGTCTTCTTCTCGATGTCCTCCCAGCGCGCCTTGAGCCGCTCGACGTCGCGGGTCAGCTCGTCCTCGCTGGCCCCCTCGGCGGCGGTGCGCACGATGACGCCGGCGGAGTCCGGGACGATCTCCTTGAGCAGCGCCTTGAGGCGGGCCCGCTCGGTGTCGGGCAGCTTGCGGGAGATGCCGCTGGTGGTGCCGTCGGGCACGTAGACCAGGAAGCGGCCGGCCAGGCTGACCTGGCTGGTCAGGCGCGCGCCCTTGTGGCCCATCGGGTCCTTGGTGACCTGCACCAGCACCGACTGGCCCGAGGAGAGCACCGACTCGATCTTGCGCGGCTGGCCGTCCTTGTGGCCCAGCGCCGACCAGTTGACCTCGCCGGCGTAGAGGACCGCGTTGCGGCCCTTGCCGATGTCGATGAACGCGGCCTCCATGGAGGGCAGCACGTTCTGGACCCGGCCCAGGTAGACGTTGCCGATCAGGGAGGTCTGCGACTCGCGGGCCACGTAGTGCTCGACGAGCACCTTGTCCTCGAGCACCCCGATCTGGGTCAGGTCGTCGCGCTGGCGGATCACCATGGTGCGGTCGACGGCCTCGCGGCGGGCCAGGAACTCGGCCTCGCTGGCGATCGGGGCGCGGCGCCGGCCGGCCTCGCGGCCCTCGCGGCGGCGCTGCTTCTTGGCGGCGCGTCGAGCCGGAGCACACCGCGGTGATCTGGTCCTCACCGTGCGCGAGCTGCGCACGCGCGTGACGGTGTTGGCCGGGTCGTCCCCCCCTCGCCGCCGTCCTCGCCCGAGCGGCGACGGCGCCGACGCCGGCGCGAGCTGCTGCTGCCGCCCTCGTCGCCGTCCTGGCCGCCCTGGCCGCCCTGGTTCTGGTTCTGGCCCTTGGCGGACTGCTCGGTCTCGGAGCCGTCCTGCTCGGACCCGTCGCCGCCCTTGGCCTGGTCGCCCTGGTGGCGGCCGCCACCCTGGTTCTGGCCCTGGTTCTGGCCCTGGTTCCGGTCCTGGTTGCGGTCCTGGTTGCGCCCGCCCTGGTTCTGACCCTGGTTCTGGCCGCCCTGGTCCTGGTCGTCCTGGTTGTCCCGGCCGCCGTTCTGCTGGCCGCCCTCGCCACCGCCGTCGCCGGACTTGCGGCGGCGACGACCCCCGCGGCGCCGGCGGCGACGGCCGGTGCCGGAGCCCTGGCCCTCGTTGTCGTCGTCGCTGTCGTTGTCGTCGTCGCTGTCGGTGTCGGCGTCGTCGTCGGTGTCCGCGTCGCCGGCCTGCGCAGGCTTGTCGGCGGGCTGGTCGGCGGGCTCGACCGGCTGCGCGGTCTCGTCCTCGTCCTCGTCGCCGGTCACGGCCTGGGGGTCGTCCTTGGGCTCGTCCTTGGGCTCGTCCTTGGTCTGGGCGGCGCGCGAGCGGGTACGACGCGTGGTGGTCGTGGTGGTGGTGCGCGCGGCCGGGGCGGCGGCGCTCCCGGCGCCCTCCTGGGCCTCGTCGGTCGTCGCGGCGTCCGCGGGGCCTCGGCCGGGGCTGCCACCGGCTCGGCCGCGCGGGGGGTGGTCGCCTTGCGGGCGCTGCGGTGCGCGTCGTGGTGGTCACGGCGGGCGCCTGGAACAGCGGCGCCGCGGCGGCGCCGCTGTCGGCGGCGGACGGGGCCGGGGTCTCGACGACCGGTGCGGCGGCCGGCGCGGCAGGCGCGTCGGCGGACGGGGCCGCGACCTTCTTGGTGGTCGACTTGCGGGTGGTGCGCTTGACCACGGGCTTGGCGGCGGTCTCCTCGCCGACGGCGGGCGTCTCGGCGGGTGTCTCGTCGGGCGTCGCGGCGGCGGCCTTCTTGGCGGTCGTCTTCTTGGCTGCGGCCTTCTTCGCCGGCGCCTTCTTGGCCGCCGTCTTCTTCGCAGCCGCCTTCTTGGCGGGGGCCGGTGCCTCGGTCGCCTCGACACCCTCGCCGAGCTCGAGCTGCTCACCGACCGGGGCGGCGGCCTTCCTGGCCCGGCTGGTCGTCTTGCGCGCCGGCGCCTTGGCGGGGGTCTCGGCCCCCTCGGCGACCTCGGCGACGGCCTGCTCGGTGGCCGGTGAGGTGGCCTGCTTGGTGGCCGACTTCTTCGCCGGGGCCTTCTTGGCGGCGCTCTTGCGGGTGCGCGTGGTGGTGGTGACCGTGGGCGCCGGGGCGTCCGTGGTCGGCTCCTGGCCGACCTGGTTCTCGTCGGGCATGTGGTGCTCCTCTGCCCGGCACGCCAGCGGGTGCCGGACTCGTCAGACGTCGTCCCCCGCGGTGCGGGGGCGACGCAAAGCCTTCGGTGGCGACGACACCCTCCGCGTTGCGTCACCACGGTCACGACCGTCACCTTCCGCGGTCGCCGGGCTCTCCTCCGGATGGAGGTGGCTGACTCGCTGTCACCGGGCCTGCCTGCCGCGTCGCGGTCTGGCGACGACCGGTTCCCTGGTGTGCCGCCCTCCAGCTGGGAGGACCGGCGAGAACGTCGTCGGGTCGACGACCGCAGCTGTGCCGTCGGGGCGGGCGCTGGAGTGCGCCCTCGTCGGGTACGACCGCAGGTCGGGGACCGTGGCGAGTATCGCACACCACGACCCCGCGGGCGTCATGTCGTCGCGGCCAGCGGGTCGCCGACGCTCCCGTCGTCCTCGAGGGGGCCCTGCGCGAGCCGGGTCAGCAGCGGCGCGCCCCCGCCTCCAGGCCGGCCACGGCGGCCAGGCCGCGCAGCACGTCGTCGGGCCGCACCGAGGGCACCCCGTGGCGCAGCACCAGGTCGAGGGAGGCGCCCTCCTCGCGCGGGCTGCTGGTCAGGGAGACCACCGCCGCGCGGCAGTCGAACTCGCGCAGGCCCTTCTTCATCATCCGTTCCACCAGCACCGACTCGGTGGCCATGAAGGTGCTGACCGCGGCGGCCGCCTCCTCGGGCAGGGCGGCGATGTCGAGGCGCCAGTGGCTGGCCTCGAGCCGGTCGGCCAGCGAGCCGCCGGGCGACTCGACGACCTCGAGGACGTCGAGCCCGGTCGGCAGCGCCTCGGCGAGCTCGGCGTGGATGTCGGCGGGGTCGACCACCTGGGCCAGGCCGATCTCGAGGTACTCGGCCTCGCTGGCCGAGCCGGTCGGTGCCGCGCCGGCGTACGAGATGCGCGGGTGCGGGTTGAAGCCCGAGGAGTAGGCCATCGGCACCCGGGCGCGGAAGACCGCGCGCTCGAAGGCGCGCGAGAAGTCGCGGTGGCTGGTGAAGCGCAGCCGCCCCCTCTTCGCGTAGCGGATGCGCAGGCGCTGGACGGGCGGGGCTTGCTGCTCGGGCTGGTCACGCACGCACGACAGGGTAGGTGAGGTCCCCCGGGTGGGCCCGCATCGCCGGGGCGGACGCACCCTGCCCCCGGCCGTCGGACGGCCGGGGGCAGTGGGCAGAGGTGGTCAGCCCGTGGTGAGCGCGGTGTCGTCGACCACGAAGCTGGTGCCCAGCGAGGAGTCCTCGGTGCCGACGAAGCGCACCGTGACGCTCTTGCCGGTGAAGGCGGAGGCGTCGAGGGTGCGGGTGACGTAGCCCGTGCCCTCGTCGAGGTTGGAGTAGGTGGCCAGCGTCGTGGTGCTGCCGCCCGAGACGACCTGGACCTGCAGGGTGTCGTAGGCCCGGGTCGTGGTGGTCTCCGCGCTGCTGACGTAGAGCTTGAACGACAGCGAGGCGCTGCCGGCCGCGGGGACGCTCACCTGCTGGGTCAGGGTGTCGGTGCGGGTGGTGCCGTAGCCGGTGAGCCATGCCTTCCAGGAGCCGCTGGCCGCCGGGGCGCCGGCGTCGTTGGTGATGACCCCCGAGGTCGCCGACCAGGCGGTCGCGCCGGACTCGAAGCCGGGGTTGGCCAGCAAGTTGCCCGACGGGGCCGGCGGCTCGGTCGGGGCGCTGCTGAGCAGCGAGGTCAGGAGCCGGTTGGGCGAGCCGGTGCCCGCCCCGGTGACCTTGCCGCTGGTCGAGCTGCCCAGGACCGCGCTGGTGACGGTGCTCGGGGCGGCGCTCGGGTCGCCCTGGAGGTAGAGGGCGGCCACACCGGCGACGTGCGGGGTGGCCATCGAGGTGCCCGAGATCGTGTTGGTCGCGGTGGTGGAGGTGTGCCAGGCCGAGGTGATGCTCGAGCCGGGCGCGAAGAGGTCGAGGCAGCTGCCGTAGTTGGAGAACGACGAGCGGGCGTCGGTGCTGGTGGTGGAGCCGACGGTGATCGCCGCGGCGACGCGCGAGGGCGAGCCGTTGCAGGCGTTGGTGTTCTCGTTGCCGGCCGCCACGGCGTAGGTGACGCCGTCGGCGATCGAGCTGTTGACCGCCTGGTCGAGCGCCGAGGACACCCCGCCGCCCAGGCTCATGTTCGCGACGGCGGGGGCGCCGGCGCTGTGGTGGGAGGTCACCCAGTCGACGCCGGCGATGACCCCGGAGGTCGACCCGCTGCCCGCGCAGTCGAGGACCCGCACGGGCCGCAGGGTGACCTGCTTGGCCACGCCGTACGTCGTCCCGCCGACGGTGCCCGCGACGTGCGTGCCGTGGCCGTTGCAGTCGCTGGTGCCGCGGCCGTCGTTGATGGCGGTGTAGCCGGACTGCACGCGTCCGCCGAGGTCGGTGTGACCGGCGAGGATGCCGGTGTCGATGACGTAGGCAGTGACCCCGCTGCCGGTCGGCGTGTAGGTGTAGGTGCCGTTGAGCGGCAGGTCGCGCTGGTCGATGCGGTCCAGGCCCCAGGTCGCCCCGGTCTGGGTCGCGTCGATCGAGAGGGTCTGGTCGGCCTCGATGTAGGCGACCCCGGGACGGTTGCGCAGCGCCTCGACCGCCCGCTGCGGGAGCCGCGCGGAGAAGCCGTTGAGCGCCGTGCCGTAGGTCTGCTTGACGCGACCACCGTTGTCGCGCGCCGCCTGGCGCGCGTCGGCGGCGGCGGAGGCGGTCGCCCGCTCCTCCATCACCACGATGTAGTCGCCCGGGACGGCCGAGGCGCGTCCCTGGCCCACGACGGGGGCGGGCCGGTCGTCGGCGCGGCCGCCGCGGTCGGGGGCGGCCTGGGCCGCGGTGGGGCTGAGCGCAGTGAGGCCGGCGAGGGCCACGGCGGCGGCGGTGCCGGCGCCGAGACGGCGCAGGCGCGAGGACGAGGTTGTCATGGATGGACTCCCGAGAGATGAGGTCGCCGCGGGACCTCTCCCGTGGCTCCCGTGCCGGTCGGCGCGGTGCTGAGGACAGTAGGGCCGGACGATCAGCGGTGGGGCGCGCCGGTCACCTCAGGTTCGTGCGCTGCACAAACCTGCACCTTTACTTCTTCCGTCGCCGTGACCACCCGGCGACTCAGGCGCGCACCACCGGGTGCGTGAGGTCCGCCGGGTCGGCGCGCATCAGCGGCGAGGGGTAGACCGTGCCGACCCGCTGTCCGTCCAACCAGTCGCCCAGCCGCGCCGCCTCGCGGGCGAGCCCCGCACGGGCCTCGGCCCCCACGTCCTCGACCAGCCTCACCTCGACGGCGCCGTCGCCGTCCTGCACCCAGCACCCCACGACCCGCCCCGACCACCAGGCGGTGGTGCCGGCGTTGCCGTTGCGGTCGAAGAGCCGCGGCTGGTGCGGGCCGAGGTGGAAGTCGCGCTGCCGCCAGCCCATCGCGGTGGGGTCGAGCACCGGCAGCAGCGCCGCCCACGGCTCCACCGGTGCCTCCTCCTCGACGTCGTCGGGCAGCAGGTAGGCCCGCTCCCCCGCCCCGACACCGACCTCGACGGCCCCGAGCGCGGCCAGCGACGCCCGCACGGCGCCCTTGGTGGCGCCCAGCCACCACACCAGGTCGGCCTCGGTGCCCGGCCCGAAGCGCAGCAGCCAGCGCCGCACCAGCTCGACGTACCCCTCGGCCGAGCCGCAGGTCGGGGGCGGGTCGCCCAGCCAGTGGCCGTCAGCGTCCAGCGCGGGCGCGACTGGCGCCAGTGGGTGGTGCTGTGGCCCGCGCACCACCTCGGCCCGGGCCCCGAGCCAGGTCAGCACCCGGCTGCCGGCGTACGTCGCCCCGCCGCCGAGGCGCGCCTCGAGCCCCGGGCGCGCTGGCGCAGGTCGAGGGCCGTGAGCCCCTCGGGCTCGGCGCCCAGCACCTCCAGCACCCGGCGCGCACGCCGTCGAGCCACCGCGCCCCGTCGGCGGCCACCCCCGCGGACTCGACGTCCTTGACCAGGCGGGCGCGCTCGGTGGCCGCGACCCGGCCGAGGCGCTGCCCCAGGCGGCGCCCAGCAGGTCGCGGGGGAAGACGAACAGCGTGCGCCGCATCGCCAGCTGGCGCACCAGGCTGCGCTCGTCGTGCAGGGCCCGGTCGACCTCACCGGTCCCGAGGCCCTCCACGCGGGCCTGCAGGGAGAGGTGGACGGTCGCGGGCTCGGTGGCGTGCAGCGCCACCACCGAGCGGGTCGCGCCGGCCGCGTCGGGCGCCCGGTGGACGGGCGCCACCGCGTGCCGTCGCCCCAGCCGGGCCGCCGCTCGTCGTCGCTGACCTGTCGCACGCCGCCATCCTGCCGTGCGGCACCGACGGGCGGGCCGGACCCGGGCTCAGCAGCTCTCGCGCCGCACCAGACGGGTCGGCATCACGACCCGCACCGGGGAGGCGGGGCCCTCGCCGCCGATCTGGCGCAGCAGCATCCGCGTCGCCTCCTCGGCCATGGCGGCCACGGGGTTGTGCACCGTGGTCAGCGTCGGCGTGGTCGTCTCGGCCCCGCCCAGGTCGTCGAAGCCCACCACGGCCACGTCCTCGGGGACCCGTCGCCCGAGCTCGGCCAGGACCTTCAGCACGCCGGCGGCCATCAGGTCGGAGGCGGCGAAGACGCCGTCGACGTCGGGGTGGCGGGCCAGCAGCTCGCGGGCGGCGGCCTCTCCCCCGACCTCGGTGAAGTCGCCCACCGCGACCCGGTCGGCGGCGACGCCGGCCTCCCCCAGCGCGGCCCGCCAGCCGGTGAGCCGGTCGGCCGCGGCCGTCATGTCCTCCGGGCCGGTCACGGTCGCCAGCACCCGCCGACCGCGCTGCAGCAGCGCCTCGGCCGCCATCCGGCCGCCGGCCACCTGGTCGACGTCGACCCACGAGACCCGGTCGGTGTCGTCCCAGGGGCGCCCACCGAAGACGCAGGGCAGCCCCAGGTCGGCGAGCCGGCCGGCCAGCCCGTCGTCGCGGTGGTGGGAGGTGATCAGCGCACCGTCGACCGGGCGGCCGCTGAGGTAGCGCAGGGTCTGCTCGGAGGCGGTGCCCCGCCGAGCCAGCAGCAGGACGAGCTGCAGCCCGTGCTCGTCGAGCACCCGGTGCACGCTGCGCAGGGTGAGGGAGAAGAACGGGTCGGAGAAGACCCGCTCGTCGGGCTCGGGCACGACCACCGCCACCGAGTCGGTGCGCCGCGTCATCAGCGACCGGGCGGCCGGGTTGGGGGTGTAGCCCAGCGTCCGGACCGCGGCCGCCACCGCCGCCTGCGCCCGGGGGCTCACCCGGCTTCGCCGTTGATCGCCCGCGAGGCGGTCGCCCGCGAGACCCCGGCCTCGCGCGCGACCTCCTCGAGCGTGGGCGCGGCACCGCCCGGCCGGCGCTCGGTCGTCGTCACGGTGCCACGCTACCCCCGGGGCAGGGTGCCGGTGGCCGCGATGCCGGCGTACCAGCGCGCGCTCGCCTTGGGCGTGCGCTCGAAGGTGTCGTAGTCGACGTGGACGATGCCGAAGCGCTTGTCGTAGCCGTAGGCCCACTCGAAGTTGTCGAGCAGCGACCAGACGAAGTAGCCACCGACGTCGACCCCGGCCTCCATCGCCTCGTGCAGCGCGCGCAGGTGCGCGTCGACGTAGGCGATCCGGTCGGCGTCGCGCACCTCGCCGTCGCCGTCGCGGCGGTCGTCGTACGCGGCGCCGTTCTCGGTGATGTAGAGCCGGGGCAGCCCGGCGTAGTCGTCGCGCAGCCGCACCAGCAGGTCGCGCAGCCCCGAGGGCTGGACCTCCCACCCCATCGCGGTGGTGGGCAGGTCGCGGCCCAGGAAGGCGATGTCGTCGGAGACGGGGTACGGCGAGGCGGGTCGGGCGGGCGGGCACGGCCGCGGCCGGCGCGGGGGCGCCTGCGTCCGGCCGGCGGAGACGTGGGCGCTGGTGTAGTAGTTGATGCCCAGCACGTCGATCGGCGCGGCGATGGTGGCCAGGTCCCCGTCGCGCACGGCGTCCTGCCAGCCCAGGTGGGCGGTGTCGGCCAGCAGGTCCTCGGGGTAGGACCCGCGCAGCAGCGGGTCGAGGAAGACACGGTTCTGGAAGCCGTCGATGCGCCGCGCGGCGTCGCGGTCGGCGGGTTCCTGCGGGTCCAGCGCGGTGACCGGCGACAGGTTGAGGGTGATCCCGAGACGCGCGTCGGGCTGGCGGCGCCGGATCTCCCCGGTGGCCGCGCCGTGGGCCAGCAGCAGGTGGTGGGCCGCCACCAGGCCCGACGCCTCGTCCTGGTGGCCGGGGGCGTGCTGGCCGCCGGTGTAGCCCAGGAACGCCGAGCACCAGGGCTCGTTGAGCGTGGTCCACAGGTCCACCCGGTCGCTGAGCGCCTCGTGGACCGAGACGGCGTACTCGGTGAAGCGGTGCACGGTGTCGCGGTCGGTCCACCCGCCGCGCAGCTCGAGGGCCTGCGGGAGGTCCCAGTGGTAGAGCGTGACCCAGGGCAGGATCCCGCGCTCCAGCAGCCGGTCGACGAGGCGGTCGTAGAAGGCCAGCCCGGCCGGGTTGAGCGGGCCGCCGTCCGGGCGCACGCGCGGCCACGCCACCGAGAAGCGGTAGGCGTCGAGGTTGAGCGAGGCCATCAGCGCCACGTCCTCCTCGAGCCGGTGGTAGTGGGTCGCAGGCCCGCTCGCCGGTGTCGCCGCCGATGACGGCGCCGGGCACCCGGCAGAAGGCGTCCCAGGTGCTGTCGGTGCGCCCGTCCTCGTCGGTGGCCCCCTCGATCTGGAAGGCCGCGGTGGCGGCCCCCCACACGAAGTCGGCGGGGAAGGTGGTCGGGGTCGGGCGGGGCGCGGGGGTCGTCATCCCTTGACAGCTCCTTGCATGATGCCGGAGACCAGGTGGCGGCCCGGCGAGGGCGAACAGGACCAGCAGCGGGATCGTGGAGAGCACCGCACCGGCGAGGACCAGGCTGAAGTCGACGTAGTAGCCGCTCTGCAGCTGCTGCAGGGCGATCTGGACGGTCGGGTTGCTGGCGGGCAGCACGATCAGGGGCCAGAAGAAGTCGGTCCAGGTGAACATGAACGTGAAGAGCCCGAGCACGGCTGCTCCCGGCCGGGCCGCGGGCACGGCCACGTGCCAGAACGTGCGCAGCATCGAGCAGCCGTCCACCCGCGCCGACTCGATCAGCTCGTCGGGCAGGGCGTCGACGAGGTACTGGCGCATGAAGAACACGCCGAAGGCCGAGACCAGGGCGGGCACGATGACCGCCCAGACCGACCCGGTCCACCCGAGCTTGGCCATCATGATGAACAGCGGGATGACGCCCAGCTGGGTGGGGATCGCCAAGGTGGCCACCACGAAGACCATCAGCGCGTCGCGGCCGCGGAAGCGCAGCTTGGCGAAGGCGAAGCCGGCCAGGGTCGAGAAGAAGACGACCGAGGCCGTCACCACCGAGGAGACGAGCACGCTGTTGAGCAGCGCCTTCCAGAACTCCACGGTCTCGAAGACCCGCGAGGCGTTCTCGAGGAAGTTGCCGCCGGGCAGCAGCGGGGGCAGCCGCTGGTTCATCACGTCGGCGTCGTGCGAGCCGACCAGGAAGGACCAGTAGAGCGGGAACGACGAGCCGAGCACGAAGGCGATCAGCAGGGCGTAGGTGAGCATGCCGGGACGACGGGTCATCGGGGACCTCCGCTGGTCGCGATGCGTAGGGTGAGCACGAGGTTCACCAGCGCGAAGACGATGATGATCAGGAACAGCAGCCAGGCGACCGAGGCGGCCGTGCCGAGGTCGCGCACCCGCCAGCCGAGCTCCCACAGGTACATGGTCACGGTCTGGTACTGCCGGTCGGAGCCGCCCAGCCCGGCGTTGTCGAAGAGCCGTGGCTCGGCGAAGATCTGCAGGCCTCCGATGGTGGAGGTGATGACGATGAAGATGATCGTCGGGCGCAGCATCGGCACCGTGATGTGCAGGAACTGGCGGAACTTCGAGGCGCCGTCGATGTCGGCCGCCTCGTAGACGTCGCGCGGGATCGCCTGCATGGCCGCGAGGAAGATCAGGGCGTTGTAGCCGGTCCAGCGCCAGTTGACCATCGTGGCGATCGCCAGGTGGCTGGGCAGCGTGTCGACGTGCCAGCGCACCGCGTCCAGGCCCACCACCTGCAGGATCTCGTTGACCAGGCCGTAGCGGTCACCGAAGAGGTTGCCGAAGATGAGCGAGACGGCCACGGGCGCGACCACGAACGGCACCAGGATGCTCATCCGCCAGAAGGTCCGGGCCCGCAGGTGGGTGTCGAGCAGGAACGCGAGCCAGATCGCGATCAGGATCTGCGGGACCGAGGAGAGCAGGAAGATGCTCAGGGTGTTGCGCAGGGCGTTCCAGAAGTAGCGGTCCTCGAGCACCCGGGCGAAGTTGTCGAGCCCCACGAAGGCGCCCTGGCCACCCAGCAGGTCCCAGTCGTGGACCGAGACGTAGGCGGTGTAGAGCAGCGGGAAGACGCCCACCACCGCGAAGAGGACGAAGAACGGCGAGATGTAGAGGTAGGGCGAGAACTTCACGTCCCACCGGGAGCGTCTCTCCGCCGAGAGGAGCCGGGAGCCGGCCCGCCCCCGGGCCGGGGGCCCCTGGACGGGGCCCCCGGTCCGGCTGTCGCGCTGGAGCGTCGTCATCGGGTCAGCGGATCCGCTCGAGGTCGGCCAGGAAGGAGTCCCAGGCCTCGTCGGGCGACTCCTTGCCCTCGTCAACGCGCTGGATGGCCTGCTGGAAGGCGGTGTTCACGTCGGCGTAGCGCGGGCCCTTGTGCTGGATGAACTCCACGGCCTCGGCGCGCTCGGCCAGGATCTCGCCGGTCGGGGCGTCGTTGAAGAACTCGTTGACCGACCCGGTCAGCACCGGGTCGCTGAGCGCCTCGGTCTGGCTGGGGAAGGTGCCCTTGGACTCGAAGGCCTTGATCTGCTGCTCGGGGGCGGTCAGCCAGGCCGCGAGCGCCGTGGCCTCCTCGGGGTGCTCGGACTGGGTCGGCACGGTCAGGTAGGAGCCGCCCCAGTTGCCGCCGCCACCGGGGAAGACGTCGGCGATGTCCCAGCCCTCGACACCGGAGGCGTTGCCCTCGATGACGCCGAGCATCCAGCCGGGGCAGGCCATGGTGGCGAAGCCGTCGTTCTGGAAGGCCGCGGTCCAGTCCTCGCTCCACTGGGTCAGGCCCGTGGACAGCCCCTCCTCCGAGAGGCCGGTGACGGTGTCGAACACCTCCTTGACCTCGGGGTTGTCGGCCGCGATCACGTTGTTCTCGGCGTCCTCGAAGGAGTACTCGATCTGCTGGACCATCGCCTGCGCGATGCCGCCGGAGGCGTCGTACCAGGCCGTGCCGGGCTGCTCGCCCACGAACTCGCGGCCGGTCTCGAAGTAGTCGTCCCAGGTGGTGAAGAGCTCGGCCACCTTCTCGCGGTCGCTGGGCAGGCCGGCCTGCTCGAACAGGTCGGCGCGGTAGCAGACCGCCTCGGGGCCGATGTCGGTGCCGTAGCCGATCAGCTTGCCGTCGGGGGTGGTCGCCGCCTCGCTCTTCCAGTCCAGCCACCGGCCCTCCACCTCGGGGTCGGAGAGGTCGACGAAGGCGTCGGACTGCTCGACCAGCGCGGCGAGCCAGTCGACCTCGATGGCCTCGATGTCGGAGAGCCCCGAGCCCGCCGCGAGCTTCGTGTAGAGGTTGTCCTGGTGCTCGGGCGCGGTGCCGGCCTTGCGGTGCTCGATCTCGATGCCCGGGTTGAGCTCCTCGTACTCCTCGAAGAGCTCCTCGTAGCCGAACTCGTTGAAGGTGGCGACCGACAGGGTGACGGTGCCGTCGGAGTCGGCCGCCGAGTCGGAGCCGCAGGAGCTCAGGGCACCGGCCCCGAGGACGGCGAGGGCCGCGAGGGCCGCGGTGGATTTGCTGGGGACGTGGCGCACGATCGCTCCAATGCTGGGGTGGGTGCGGTGGGCTGCTCCACTTTGTGGGAGCGCTCTCACCTGGTTGCGGGCATGAGAGTGGCAGGTGACGGCGGTCACCGTCAATGCCTGGAGCCAGATTTGTGAGAGCGCGTCCATGCCATGAGGTCCCGGGGCACACACGCGGGCCCGTGGGGTGTGGCCCCGGGTGCGACGATCCACGGGTGTCTCGTCGTGGTGGGTGGCTGTTCCTGGTCGGTCTCGTGCTGCTGTCGTTCAACCTGCGCCCGGCCGCGGTGAGCGTGGGACCGGTGCTGGCGGAGGTGCGCGACGGGTTGTCGCTGTCGGCGCCGGAGGCCTCGCTGCTCACGACGCTGCCCGTGCTGGCCTTCGCGGTCTTCGGTGCGCTGGCGCCGGGTGCCGCGGCCCGCGGCGGGCTGCACCGGGTGACCCTGGTGGCCCTCGTCGCGGTGGTGGTCGGGCTCGCGGGGCGCGCCGTCACGGGCTCGGGCCTGGTCTTCCTGGCCCTCTCGCTGCTCGCGGTGGCCGGCATGGCCATGGCCAACGTGCTGATGCCCTCCCTGGTCAAGCGGCACGCACCCGAGCGGATCGGCGCCGTGACGGCCGTCTACTCCACCGCCCTGGCCATCGGGCTGACCTCTGCGCTGCTGCTGACCGTCCCCCTCTCCGAGGCCCTCGGCGGCTGGCGCGGCGGGCTGGGCGCCTGGGCGGTGCTCGCCGGGCTGGCGCTGCTGCCCTGGCTGCTGCTGGCCCGCCACGACCGGGTCGCGCCGACGCCCGGCGGCCCGATCACCGTCGCGCAGGTGGCGCGCACCCGGCTCGGGCTGGCGATGGCGGCGTTCTTCGGCGTGCAGTCGCTGCACGCCTACGTGATGTTCGGCTGGTTCGCGCAGCTGTGGCGCGACGCCGGCTACTCCCCCGCCGCAGCCGGCGCGCTCGTGGGCCTGCTGGCCGGGGTGAGCATCCCGCTGTCGTGGCTGCTGCCGCCGCTGCTGGCCCGCTCCCACCACCAGCGCCGGGTGCTGCTGCCGGTGATCTCCTGCTACCCGCTCGCCTACGTCGGCCTGCTGGTGGCCCCCGGGGCCGGGGCGGTCCTCTGGGCGGTGCTCGCCGGCATCGGTGCCTGCACGTTCCCACTGATCCTGACCCTGATCGGGCTGCGCGCCCGCACCGCCGAGGGCACCGCGGCCCTCTCGGCGTTCACCCAATCCGCCGGCTACCTGCTCGCCGCCGCGGGCCCGTTCGTGGTCGGGCTGCTCTACGACGCGACCGGCGAGTGGACGATCCCGCTGACGCTGCTGCTCGTGCTCGTGGTACCCATGCTGGGTCTGGCCACCTGGCTCTCCGGCCCCCGGCTCCTCGAGGACGAGCTGGAGCAGCACGCCGCACGAAGGAGCGCACCCGCATGAGCAGCACGCCGCCCGAGGGCCCGCAGGAGCCCGAGCAGGGTCCCGGCCACCCCGGCCAGCCCGGCCAGCCCGGCCCGTCGCCGTACGGCGAGCCGCCCGCGCAGCCGCCGTACGCGCAGGGCTACCCGCCCCCGCCGACGCACCAGCCCTACGGCCAGCCGTTCCCCGGCGGCGGGGACCCGCGCCAGGAGGGCCCGCCCTCGAAGGCGCTCGCCATCACCTCGCTGGTGCTGTCGTTCCTGATCTGCGTGCCGTTCGTGGCCGCCATCGTCTCGATCGTCCTGGGCGTCATCGTGCTGGGGCGCAGCAAGGACGGACGCGCCCACGGCCGCGGGATGGCCATCGCGGGCATCGTGATCAGCTCGCTGGTGATGCTGGCGACGGTCGTGGGCATCGGGCTGGCGGTGGTCTTCGGCCTCAACACCTTCAAGGACGTCAACGACCTGGCGGTCGGGGACTGCATCAGCGCCGAGAACCTGGTCGGCGCCGATGTCGAGGAGGAGGGCTTCGGCTTCATCACGATCGAGGACTGCACCGACGAGCACGACGCCGAGGTGGTCGGCACCCTGACGCTGAACGCCGAGCAGGCCGCGGCGTACGCCGACTCGCCGGTCGCCGAGATCTGCCAGAGCCTGGTGCTCGACGACCCCGACCTGGTCGAGCTCGTCGGCCCCGGCATCGACCTGCTGACCATCACCGACTCGGCCGAGCCCGTCGCCGGCGACACGGTCGCCTGCGTCCTCTACAACGCCGACGGCTCGCCGCTCGACGAGCCGCTGCTGGTCGACTGAGCGCTCCTCGCGGTCGGTTCGCGCCGGGTCGGTGCGAGATATGCGCCGGGTCGGCGCGAAGTTCGCGCCGGGTCAGACCACGGAGAGCGGCAGCAGCTTCTGGCCGGTGGGGCCGACCTGGATCTCGGTGCCCATCTCGGGGCACACGCCGCAGTCGTAACAAGGGGTCCAGCGGCAGTCCTCGACGTCGACGGAGTCGGGGTCGAGGGCGTCCTCCCAGTCGGCCCACAGCCAGTCCTTGTCGAGGCCCGAGTCGAGGTGGTCCCAGGGCAGGACCTCGTCGATGGTGCGCTCGCGGGTGGTGTACCAGTCGAGGTCGACGCCGGTGCCGGCCAGGGCGGTGGTCGCCGCCTCGACCCAGCGGTCGTAGGAGAAGTGCTCGCTCCAGCCGTCGAAGCGGCCGCCGTCGCGCCAGACCTGCTCGATGACCCGCCCGACGCGACGGTCGCCGCGCGAGAGGAGTCCCTCGATGATGCCGGGCTTGCCGTCGTGGTAGCGGAACCCGATCGCGCGGCCGTACTTCTTGTCCTCGCGCACCGTGTCGCGCAGCTTCTTCAGCCGCTCGTCGGTGGTCTCGTGGTCGAGCTGGGCGGCCCACTGGAACGGGGTGTGCGGCTTGGGCACGAACCCGCCGATCGAGACGGTGCAGCGGATGTCGTTGCGCCCGGAGACCTCGCGGCCCTTGGCGATGACCTTTTTGGCCAGCTCGGCGACCTGCAGCACGTCGTCGTCGGTCTCGGTGGGCAGGCCCACCATGAAGTAGAGCTTCACCTGGCGCCAGCCGTGCGAGTACGCAGCGGCCACGGTGCGGATCAGGTCCTCCTCGGTCACCATCTTGTTGATGACCTTGCGCATCCGCTCCGAGCCGCCCTCGGGGGCGAAGGTCAGCCCCGAGCGGCGCCCGTTGCGGGAGAACTCGTTGGCCAGGGTGATGTTGAAGGCGTCGACGCGGGTCGAGGGCAGCGACAGCGAGACGTTCGAGCCCTCGTAGCGGTCGGCCAGACCCTTGGCGACGTCGCCGATCTCGGTGTGGTCGGCGCTGGAGAGCGAGAGCAGCCCGACCTCCTCGAAGCCCGACTTGCGGATGCCGTTCTCGACCATGTCGCCGATGGTCTCGATGGAGCGCTCGCGCACCGGGCGGGTGATCATCCCGGCCTGGCAGAAGCGGCAGCCGCGGGTGCAGCCGCGGAAGATCTCGACGCTGAAGCGCTCGTGCACGGTCTCGGCCAGCGGCACCAGCGGCTTGGCGGGGTAGGGCCAGGCGTCGAGGTCCATCAGGGTGTGCTTCTTGACCCGGAACGGCACGCCGGGCTTGTTGGGCACGACGGCCTCGATCGAGCCGTCCTCGGCGTGCACGACGTCGTAGAACTTCGGGACGTAGACGTTGCCGGTCACCGCCAGGCGGCGCAGCAGCTCGTCGCGGCCGCCGGGGCGGCCCTCGGCCTTCCACTCGCGCACGACCTCGGAGATCGCGAGCACGACCTCCTCGCCGTCACCCAGCACGGCGGCGTCGACGAAGTCGGCGATCGGCTCGGGGTTGAACGCGGCGTGGCCGCCGGCCAGCACGACCGGGTCGTGCTCGCCGCGGTCGACGGCGTGCAGCGCGATGCCGGCCAGGTCGAGGGCGTTGAGCATGTTGGTGTAGCCCAGCTCGGTGGAGAAGCTCAGGCCCAGCACGTCGAAGTCGCCCACGGGGCGGTGCGCGTCGACGGTGAACTGCGGGATGCGGTGCTCGCGCAGCACCGCCTCCATGTCGGGCCACACCGCGTAGGTGCGCTCGGCCACGATCCAGTCGCGCTCGTTGAGCACCTCGTAGAGGATCTGCACGCCCTGGTTGGGCAGGCCCACCTCGTAGGCGTCGGGGTACATCAGCGCCCAGCGCACGGTCTCGCCCTCGGGGGCGCAGTCCCACTCCTTGACGGTCGAGTTGAGCTCGCCGCCGACGTACTGGATGGGCTTCGAGACGCTGGGCAGGTGCGGCTCCAGGTCGGCGAAGACGGAGCGACCGGCCTGGCGCGTGGTCTCGACGGTGGACGCGGACATGCAGCAACCTCGCAAGCGGTGGTTCGGCGAACGGTGGGGAAGGGTCCAGGGTACGGCGACGCCGGGCAGCGGGCCATTTCGTCGTCTCCCTATGCTTCGCACATGAGCGACCCCGCGGTGCGAGGCCCCGTCAGCTGGACCACGATCGTGCCGGTGGTGGCCCTCGTGCTGCTGGCGGCCACCTGGGCCAACCACGACGCCTGGCCGGTGCTGGTCGCGGTCGCGCTCGCCCTGGTGGGGGCGGTGGTCGCCGCGGTGCACCACGCCGAGGTGGTCGCGCACCGCGTGGGCGAGCCGTTCGGCTCGCTGATCCTGGCCGTCGCGGTCACCGTCATCGAGGTCGGCCTGATCGTGATGCTGATGATCGGCGGCGGCGACGGGGCCAGCACCTACGCCCGGGACACGGTCTTCGCGGCGCTGATGATCACCCTCAACGGCATCGTCGGCATCTCGCTGCTGGTCGGCGCGCTGCGCCACCACCTGGTCAGCTTCAACGCCACGGGCACCGGCTCGGCGCTCTCGACGGTCGTCGTGCTGGCCGTGGTGTGCCTGGTGCTGCCGGGCTTCACCGTCAGCGCGGAGGGGTTGTCGTACTCCCCCTCGCAGCTGGCGTTCGTCTCGGTGGCCTCGCTGGTGCTCTACGGCGCGTTCGTGCTGACCCAGACCGTGCGTCACCGCGACTTCTTCCTGCCGGTCTCCTCCGACGACCAGGGCCGGGTCACCGGCCTGCTCGACGAGGACGAGGACGGCCACGCCGACCCGCCCTCGGACCGCGCGGCGCTGCTGAGCCTGGGCCTGCTGGTGGTCTCGCTGGTCTCCGTGGTGGGCCTCGCCAAGATCCTCTCCCCCACCATCGAGGACGCCGTCTCCTCCTTGGGCCTGCCCTACACCGTGGTCGGTGTGGTGATCGCGCTGCTGGTGCTCTCCCCCGAGTCGATCTCCGCGCTGCGCAACGCGACGCGCGACCGGGTGCAGAACAGCCTCAACCTGGCCTACGGCTCGGCCATGGCGGCGATGGGCCTGACCATCCCGACGATCGCGGTGGTGATGATCTGGCTCGACGGCGAGCTGGTGCTGGGCCTCGAGCGCCTGCAGATCGTGCTGCTGGCGGTCACCGTGGCGGTCTCGACCCTGACGGTCGCGCCCGGACGGGCCAAGACCCTGCAGGGCGTGCTGCACCTGGTGCTCTTCGCGACGTTCCTGTTCTTCTCGGTCATGCCCTAGCGCGCCGTGACCAGCACCCGCGGCGCGGAGTAGCGCCGCGGTGCGGGCTCGGTGGCGCGCAGGTGGATGTTCTGCAGCAGACCGACGGCGAGCAGGCCCGCGAACATCGATGAGCCGCCGTACGACACGAACGGCAGCGGCACGCCGGTGACGGGCATGATGCCCAGGCACATCCCGATGTTCTGGAAGGCCTGGAAGCCGAACCAGCAGGCGATGCCGGCGGCCGCGACCCGGCCGAAGACGTCCTCGGTGCGGGTGGCGATCGCCAGGGCGCGCCAGATCACCAGGCCCAGGAGCACCACGACGAGACCGGCGCCGACCAGGCCGAGCTCCTCGCCGGCCACGGTGAAGACGAAGTCGGTGTGCTGCTCGGGCACGAAGCCGGAGCGGGTCTGCGAGCCGTTGAAGAGACCCTGGCCGAACAGGCCGCCGTTGCCGACGGCGACCCGGGCCTGCTCGACGTTGTAGCCGGCGCCGCGGGGGTCGAGGTCGGGGTTGGTGAAGGCCATGAACCGGTCGACCTGGTAGTCCTTCAGCACCCCGGCGGCGACCGCGACCACGGCCGCGGTCACGCCACCCGCGCCGAGCAGGGCCAGCCAGCGGCGCGGGGCCCCGGAGACGGCGAGCACGCCGACGACGGTGGCGGTGAGCACGAGCATCGTGCCGAGGTCGGGCTGGAGCAGGATCAGGACGGCGGGCACGGCGGCGATCAGCAGCATCAGCACCACCTCGACCAGGCCCACCTTGGGGCGCCAGCGCCCGGCGGCGCGGTGCGCGAGGACCAGGCTCATGCCGATGATCACCGCGAGCTTGGCGAACTCGGCCGGCTGCACCGACATGCCGCCGAGCATCAGCCAGGAGCGCGACCCGTTGATCGTCGAGCCCATCACCAGCACCAGCACCAGCCCCACCAGCGAGGCCAGGTAGACCACCGGTGCCGCCACGCGGACCCACCGGTGGTCGGCGACCACCACGGCGGCCATCAGCAGCAGCCCGACCGAGATGTTGAACAGCTGCTTCTCGAGGTAGGCCCGCGGGTTGCCGCCGGTCAGGTCGTCGCGCGTCGAGGTGGCCGACCACACCAGCAGGGTGCCGACCACCACGAGCGCCAGCACGGCGCCCAGCAGCACCCAGTCCAGGCCCCGCCAGCGGAACCGGGGCCGGGTGCCGCCGGCGGCCCGCAGCCGCACGCCGGCGCTCACCGCTGGTCCTTCTTCCTGCTGCTCGACCGGGCGGGCGGCAGCACCGAGCCGTCCCGGGTGAAGGTCGGCAGCTCGGTGGGCGGGGTGGTGCCCGGGATGGCGGCCTGCGCGGGTCGGACCTGGTCGCCCTCGACGCCGTACAGCGCTTCCCAGATGGCGCGGATCGCCGGGCCGGAGGTGCCCGAGCCGGTGCCGCCCTGGCTGACCATCATCACCACGACGTAGTCCTCGGAGTAGGAGGCCACCCACGACGTCGACTGCTTGCCGTAGACCTCGGCCGAGCCGGTCTTGGAGCGGATCGGCACCTCCTCGAGCGGGAAGCCGACCATCCGCCACGACATCGTGCCCTGGCGGGTCACGCCGGCCAGCGCCTGGTCGATGTAGCCGAAGGTCTTCTCCGGCAGGTCGACGGTGCCCTGCACCTCGGGGTCGATGGTGCGCAGCACCTTGCCGTCGGGGTCCACGACCGCCTTGGCGACGCGGGGCTCGTAGAGGGTGCCTCCGTTGGCGATCGCGCCGTAGGCCCGCGCGAGCTGCAGCGGGGTGACGATCGTGTCGCCCTGGCCGATGGCGAAGTTGACGGCGTCACCGGCGCGGTAGGCGAAGCCCTCGATGCAGAACTCGCGGGCGAACTTGTAGACGAAGTCGGAGGTGTCGGCGTCCTGCGGCTTCTTCGAGATCCCGCAGTAGTAGTCCTTCATCGACTCGTAGTAGTCGCGCTTCCACTGCCGGTCGGCGATGCGGCCCGAGGCCTCGCCGGGCAGGTCGATGCCGGTCTCGCCGCCGAAGCCCCAGTCCTTGGCGGCCTCGACCAGCGGGTCGCGGGCGTCGACGTCGTCGACGTCGGAGCCCAGGCGGCGCCAGTAGTCGTAGCCGATGCGGTAGAAGAAGGTGTTGCAGGAGACCTCGAGCGCCTTGGCGAAGGAGATGTAGCCGTAGGCGCCGGACTCGTAGTTCTTGAAGTCGCGGTTGCCGACCCGGAACGCCGAGGAGCAGTTGAGCAGCTGGTCGGTGTCGTAGCCGTTGCTCAGCGCCCCGGCGGTCATGAACGGCTTCCAGGTCGAGCCGGGCGCGAACTGGCCCTGGGTGGCGCGCCCGAGCAGCGGGGTCCCGGCGGCCTCGGAGTAGAGGGTGGCCAGCTCCTTGTCGGAGATCCCGCCGACCCAGACCTCCGGGTCGTACGTCGGCTGGCTGGCCATCGCCACGACCCGGCCGGTGTCGGCCTCGAGCACGATCGCGGCGCCGGAGTCGGCGGCGTACCGGCGCCCGGTGACGGTGTCGGTGGTGGCGCGGGCGGTCTTGATGGTCTCGGCGAGCTGCTCCTCGACGACGCCCTGCACGCGGGCGTCGATGGAGGTGACCAGGGTGTCGCCGGGGCGCGCCTCGGTCTCGCTGTCCTCGCCGAGCACGCGGCCCATCGAGTCGACGGCCACCGACTGGTAGCCGGGCATCCCGCGCAGCCAGGCGTCGTACTGCTTCTCGACGCCGGCGCGACCGACCGAGGAGGCGCCGTTGACGCTCGCGTCGCCGTCGGACTCGGCCCGGTCGAGCTCGTCCTCGGTGATCGGGCTCAGGTAGCCCAGCACGTGGGCCAGGTTGACGCCGTAGGGGCGCGGGTAGGCCCGCACGGTCTGCTGCTCGGCGAGCACGGCCGGGTAGTCCTCGGGCTGCTCGAGGATCTTGAGCGCGACCCCGCGCTCGACGTCGGTGGCCACCGGGACCGGCTGGTAGGGCGAGCCGTTCCAGCAGGTGCCGCTGACCGAGCCCTCGTCACCGCAGGTGACCAGGCGCTTCTCGAGGGTGCCGCGCTCCTCGCCGGTGACCGTGGCGACGCGGTTGAGCACCTCGCGCCGGTCGCGCCCGCCCATCCTGCCCAGCAGGGTGCGGTCGACCGAGACGACCCAGGCGGTGCGGTTGGTGACCAGCGGACGGCCCATGTCGTCGACGATCAGGCCGCGCTGGGGCTGGACCACGATGTCGCGCACCGACTGCGAGGCCGCCTGCGCGGTGTACTCCTCGCCGGTGACGACCTGCAGGTAGTAGAGCCGGACCAGCAGGGTCGCGAAGAGCGAGAGCACGAGGGCCTGGATCACCACGATCCGCAGCCGCGAGCGGCGGGTGCCGGTGGCTTCCTCGCCGCGGGTGGGAGCACGCATCAGCAGGACCTCACAGAGCAGCTCACAGGGCGTGGACGGGTTCGAGGCGGCGGAACAGCGCCATCAGCGGGGGCAGCACGAAGGGGGTCAGCAGCACGTCCCAGACCAGCGAGACCGCGAGCACCGACAGCGTCTCCCCCACCCCGACGACGGGGTCGGAGAGCACGACGCCGCTGAGCGCGAAGACCGAGGTGCCGACGAACGAGGCGGCGGCCACGGTGGCCACCACGGTGGTGGCGGTGGGACGCGACTCGGGCCGCACCCGCCCCACGAGGTAGCCCACCAGCAGCAGCGCGAGCGCCCAGCGGCCGGCGACGTGGTCGGCCGGCGGCGCGAGGTCGAGCAGCAGCCCGGCCCGAAGCCCAGCACCATCGCGAACTGCGGGCCGCGGGTCAGCGCCCCGGCCACGACCACCAGCAGGCACAGGTTGGGCACCACGCCCTCCCAGGCCAGCGGCCCGAAGACCGAGACCTGCAGCACGAGCGCCAGGCTCACCGCGAGGGCGGCGACGACCGCGCGCAGCGCGCTCACCGGCCGCCTCCCTCGATCTCGCCGTCGGCGCCGATGATGCCGCGGTCGCTGCGGGTGCCGGTGGGCACCACCACGCCGACCAGGTCGAGGGCGCCGAAGTCGACGTACGGGTCGATGACCGCGCGCTGGGCGGTCTCGCGCAGCGAGGAGTAGACCTTGGTGACCCGGCCGACGGGGATGCCGGCGAGGTACGGCGCGCCGCCCTCGCTGCCCCAGGTCACGACGCTGTCGGCGCGCGCGGGCACCGAGGAGTCGTCGACCAGCTCGAGGTCGAGGCGGCCCTCGTCGCCGATGACGCCGCGGCCGCTGAGGAAGCCCATCTCCATCGAGTCGCCCACCCGGGCCCCGACGGTCGACTCGGGGTCGACCAGCAGCAGCACGGTCGCGGTGGAGCGCCCGGCGCTGAGCACCCGGCCGACGAGGCCGTCGTTGTTGACCACGGTCATGTCGGGCTGCACGCCGGCGTCGGTGCCGGCGTCGATGGTCACGGTGCTCGAGAACGACTGGGCCGGGCCGACGCCGACCACGCGGGAGGGCACCAGCGAGTAGCCGAGGTCGGAGGCGACGCTGGTCAGGCCGTCGTACTCCGCGAGCCGGTTGCGGTCGTAGGCGGAGGTGTTGAGCTCCGAGCGCAGCGCGGAGTTCTCGGCCTCGAGGGTGGCGACCTCCTCGCGCAGCGAGCCGTTGCTCTCGAACCAGCCGCCGACCGCGGTGAAGGGGCGCACCACGGCGGTGGTCGCGCTCTGGGCGGGCCCGAGGGTGTCGGCGAGCACGCCGCGCACCGGGTCGAGCGGCGAGGAGTCGCCGGCGGCGAGGTCGAGGGTGGTGACGCTCGCGGTGGCCAGCAGCAGCGCGACCAGCAGCGAGCGCGACGGGCGGGGTGCCTCGGCGCCGGGACCGCCCGGGCCGGCTCCCCAGCGGCGCTCGCGACGCTCGTGGCGCGCCATCAGCGACCGGGTGCGCCGCGGGCGGCCGGGCTGGTCGCCGCGCGGCGTACCAGGGGCGCGACGGGGGGTGGAGACGCGGTCGAGCAGGGCCATCAGTAGCGCCTCGGGTCGGTCACGAGCACCTGCTGCAGCGCCTCGAACTCCTCGACGCACTTGCCGGCGCCCAGCGCCACCGAGCTCAGCGGGTCGGGGGCGACGTGCACGGGCATGCCGGTCTCGTGGCGCAGCCGCTCGTCGAGGCCGCGCAGCAGCGCGCCGCCGCCGGTCAGCACGATGCCGCGGTCCATGATGTCGCCGGCCAGCTCGGGCGGGGTCTGGTCGAGGGTGGTGCGCACCGCGTCGACGATCGCGTGCAGCGGCTCCTCGAGGGCCTGGCGCACCTCTGCGCTGGAGACCACGACGGTGCGCGGCAGCCCCGAGACCATGTCGCGGCCGCGGATCTCGGCCTCGGGCTCGTCGGGCAGCGGGAACGCGGAGCCGAGAGTCATCTTGACCTCCTCGGCGGTGCGCTCGCCGAGCATGAGGGAGTACTCCTTCTTCATCCACGCCACGATCGCGGCGTCGAGGTCGTCGCCGGCGGTGCGGATCGACAGGCTGGTCACGATGCCGCCGAGGCTGATGACCGCGACCTCGGTGGTCCCGCCGCCGACGTCGACGACCATGTTGCCGGTGGCCTGGTGCACGGGCAGCCCGGCACCGATCGCCGCGGCCATCGGCTCCTCGACGATGTAGACGCGCCGGGCGCCGGCCTGGTAGCCGGCCTCCTTGACCGCGCGCTGCTCGACGGCGGTGATGCCGCTGGGCACGCAGATGACCATGCGGGGCTTGGCGAAGGCGCTGCGCCGGTGCACCTGCTGGATGAAGTAGCGCAGCATCTGCTCGGTGGCCTCGAAGTCGGCGATGACGCCGTCCTTGAGCGGGCGGATGGCGGTGATGTTGTCGGGGGTGCGCCCGATCATCCGCTTCGCCTCGTGGCCCACCGCGAGGATCTCGCCGGTGGTCGAGTTGAGCGCCACCACGCTGGGCTCGTCGAGCAGCACCCCGCGCCCGCGGGCGTAGACCAGCGTGTTGGCGGTGCCGAGGTCGACGGCCATGTCTCGGCCGAAGAAGCTGTTCGCCATGGCGGGTGCGCCTCGTGGTCCCTCGTGCGCGAGTGCTGACCGGGGAAGGTAGGCCGTCCCGCGCGCACGATCCCGGTACGACCCGGTCCCGAGCCTAAGGAGCACCTACCACAGATCCCGGACGCCACGCCGGGGCACCACGCGCCACACCAGTCACAACGCCCACCCGGCCCATATATCGCGTCGACCCGGCCCATATATCGCGTCGACCCGGCCCGAAGTGTCGGGCCGGGTCGGGTGAGCGGGAGATCTGCGCCGGGTGGGCGCGAGATCTGCGCCGGGTCAGCGCTCGGGGAACCAGATGCCGATCTCGCGCTCGGCGGTCTCGGGGGCGTCGGAGCCGTGCACGAGGTTCTGCTGCACCTTCAGGCCCCAGTCGCGACCCAGGTCCCCGCGGATGGTGCCGGGGGCGGCGGCGGTCGGGTCGGTGGCGCCGGCCAGCGAGCGGAAGCCCTCGATGCAGCGCTCGCCCTCGAGGACCATCGCCACGACCGGGCCGGAGAGCATGAACTCGACCAGGGGCTCGTAGAACGGCTTGCCCTGGTGCTCCTCGTAGTGCTCGGCGAGCAGCTCGGGGGTCGCCTCGCGCAGCTCGAGGCGCGCGAGGGTGTAGCCCTTGGCCTCGATGCGGCGCACGATCTCGCCGGTGAGGCCGCGGCGGACGCCGTCGGGCTTGATCAGGGCCAGGGTGCGCTCGGTCATGGCCGCGACCCTACCGATCCCCCAGCGCCGCCGCGCGTGCGGCCACGTCGCGGGGCACCGGCAGCCCGGCCGCGTCGGCGTCGGGGACCGGGTCGCCGGCCACCAGCCGCAGGGGCACGTGGCCTCCCCACACGCCCGCGGCGACGTCGGGCTCGTCGTCGACCGGTCCCCCACTGCGCACCTTCAGCGACGCCTCGACCAGGGGCAGCGCGAGGACGGCGGTGGCGGCCAGCTCCTTGCGGGTGTGCGGGCGCAGGGTGGCCGACCGGCCGGGCACCACCTGGTCGACGACGAGGTCGAGGGCCCGGGCCCGCTCGGCCTCGTCCCGCACCAGCCGAGGGCGACCCACGACCACCGCGCTGCGGTAGTTCATCGAGTGGTGGAAGCCCGAGCGGGCAGCGACCAGGCCGTCGAGCAGGGTGATGGTGACGCAGACCTGGCCCGCGAGCACCGGGGCCAGCCAGCCCGCGGCGACCGAGCCGTGCAGGTAGAGGGTGCCGCCCTCGTCGGGGCCCTCCGGGTCCGCGGCGTACGCCGTCGGCAGGACGACCGGGTGCGCCTCGTCGCCCTCGCCGACCACCAGCCCCAGGTGCGCCACCATCGCCTCCGCGAGCAGGGCGTGCAGGGCGGCGCGGTCCTCGACCATCCGGTGCCGGCCGCGCGTGGCGGTGGTGCGGTCGGTGGGCGAGAGCGGCGCGAGCGGCGAAGGCGGCGGGGTCGTCATGTCACCATGGTCCCCACCCAGTGGCTCGCCCACGAGGGCCAATACCCGACTATTCAGACAGGCCACTGACGATGCCCCTCCTCGCCGTCCGGCTCGACCGCGGGACCGCCGTGCCCCTGGGCGTGCAGCTGGCCGACGCGGTGCGTGCGCGGGTCACCGACGGGCGGCTGCACCCCGGCGACCGCCTGCCCAGCAGCCGGGCGCTCGCCGCCGACCTCGGGGTCGCCCGCAGCGTCGTCGAGCAGGCCTGGGCGCAGCTGGTGGCCGAGGGGTGGCTCGAGGGGCGGCACGGGCAGGGCACCTTCGTCGCCGCCGGCCGCAGCCAGGCCAGCCCCGCACCCGCGCGCTCCCCCGCCGCGGCGGCCGGGACGCCCGAGCCGGTGCGCCTCGACACCGGCACCCCCTGGATCGACCCCCGGCACCAGGCGCTGTGGCGCCGCGCCTGGCGCGACGTCGCCGCCGCGACGCCACCGCGCGGGTACGACGACCCCCGCGGCCTCCCCGAGCTGCGGGCCGAGCTGGCCTCGCGGCTGGCCCGCACCCGCGGCCTGGCCGTCGACCCCGACGAGGTGCGGGTGACCACCGGCACCACCGACGGGTTGCGCCACCTGCTCGGCGCCCTGGCCCCCGGCCCCGTCGGGGTCGAGGACCCCGGCTACCGGGCGGCCGTCGCCACCGTCGAGGCGGCGGGCCGGCGGGTCGTCGACCTGCCGCCCGGCGCGGCCGGGGCCGACCTGCGCGGTCTCGCGGCGGCGTACGTGACCCCGGCCCACCAGCACCCGCTGGGCGCGACCATGACGGGGGCCAGCCGTCTGGCGCTGCTGGGCGCGGCGGGCGACGCGGGGGCCGTGGTGGTCGAGGACGACTACGACTCCGAGTTCCGCTACGACGTCGCGCCCATCCCGGCGCTGGCCAGCCTCGACCGCGAGCGGGTCGCCTACCTGGGCACCGCCAGCAAGTCGGTCTCGCCGAGCCTGCGGCTGGGCTGGCTGGTGCCGCCGGCGGCGCTGGGCGCGGCCGTCGACGAGCGGCGCGAGCGCACCCACGACGCGGCGCCCTGGCCGGTGCAGCGCGCCTACCTCTCCCTGCTGCGCGAGGGGTACGTCGACCGCGTGGTCCGTTCGCGCGGCGCACCTACGCGGCCCGGGCCGCGCGGGTCGTCGACGCGCTGGGCGAGCACCTCGACGGCCCGGTGGCGGGGATGTACGCCGCCGTGCCGCTGCCGGCGGCGCTCGCCCGCCGGGCCCAGCAGGCGGCCCGGCGCGTCGGGTTCGACGTGCCCCTGCTCGACGACTACTGCCGCTCGAGGGCCCTGAGCGGGCTGGTGCTCGGCTTCGGCGGCTGCACCGACGCCGAGCTCGACCGGGCGCTGGCGGCGGTCGCCACCGCCCTGCGCGGCTAGCTGCCTGGTCGGCTGGCTGCCTGGCTGGGGTCAGCCCTGCTCGGCCTCGTACGCCGCGTACGCCGCCGCCCGCTCGCGCTCGATCTTGCGCCCCAGGAGCACGGCGGTGCCCCACAGCAGCGCGAAGACGCCACCCAGGAAGAACATCAGCGGGATCACGAAGCCCAGCCCGACGGCCGCGGCCTGCACCACCCAGCCGGCGGTGTAGGCCCACTCCGAGCGCAGCATGCCGGCCAGGAGCAGGCACACGACGGCGAGGCCGAGCCCGACGAGCAGCGCCACGGAGGTCGGCACGTCGGTCAGCGAGATCATCACCGGCGTGGTCAGGCCCAGGGTGACGGCCTCGAGGGAGAGGATCGCGGCGCACATGCCGCGACGGGGCGACCGCTTCACGACGGGTCCTCCTCGCGGGGGGTGCCGGGCGCGCGGCGCCCGCGGGTCAGCAGGGTGCGGGCCTCGCCGGCGGTGACGACCGAGCCGGTGACCAGCACCGCCCCGGAGCCGATCGAGGAGCCGACGGCCTCGCCGGCCTCGGCGAGCGCGGCGGCGGCGTCGATGGCGTCGACCAGGCGCGGCACGACGGTGACGCGGTCCTCGCCGAAGACCTCGACGGCGGTCTCGGCCAGGGCGGTGGCCGACATCGCGCGGTCGGAGGAGTTCTGGGTGCAGACCACGTGGGCCAGGTGCGGCTCGAGGGCGACCAGCAGGCCCTCGGCGTCCTTGTCGCCCATCACGCCCAGCACGCCGATGAGCGGCTCGAAGGTGAAGGAGTCCTCGAGCGCGGCGCCGACGGCCTCGGCCCCGTGCGGGTTGTGGGCGGCGTCGAGCACGACGGTGGGGCTGCGCCGCACCACCTCCAGGCGCGCCGGCGAGGTGACCTCGGCGAAGGCCGCGCGCACCAGGTCGGCGTCGAGGGCCTGCGCGTCGGGCCCGGCGGCGGCGAAGGCCTCGACGACCGCCAGCGCGACGGCGGCGTTCTGGGCCTGGTGGGCGCCGTAGAGCGGCAGGAAGACCTCGTCGTAGCGGGCCCGCAGGCCCTGGAGCGAGACCATCTGGCCGCCGACGGCGGGGGTGCGCGAGACGACGCCGAACTCCAGGCCCTCGCGGGCCACCGTGGCGCCGACCTCGGCGGCCCGGGCCATCAGCACCGCGCCGGCCTCGGGGTCCTGCTGGGCCATCACGACCGTCGAGCCGGGCTTGATGATGCCGGCCTTCTCGTGGGCGATCGCCTCGGTGGTGCCGCCGAGGTAGCGCGCGTGGTCGACGGCGATCGGCAGCACGACGGCCACGTCGGCGTCGGCGACGTTGGTGGCGTCCCACGAGCCGCCCATGCCGACCTCGACGACGGCCACGTCGACGGGGGCGTCGGCGAAGGCGGCGTACGCCATGCCCACCACGGTCTCGAAGAACGACAACGGGTGCGGCTGGTCCTCGTCGACCAGGTGCGTGTACGCCGCGATCTCGTTGAAGGCGCGCACGAAGGCCTCGTCGTCGAGGGGCTCCCCGTCGACGCTGATCCGCTCGTTCATCGTCTCGACGTGGGGGCTGGTGAAGCGGCCGGTGCGCAGCTCGAGGGCGCGCAGCAGCGCGTCGACCATCCGCGAGGTGGAGGTCTTGCCGTTGGTGCCGGTCAGGTGCACCATCCGGAAGGAGCGCTGGGGATCGCCGAGCAGCTCGAGGAAGGCCTCGATGCGCTCCAGCGAGGGCTCGAGCCGGGTCTCGGGCCAGCGCGAGAGCAGGGCGTCCTCGACCTCGCGGAAGGTCTCGGCGGCGCGGGGCACGACGGTCTCGTCGTCTGGCAGGGAGGGTGTCTCACTCATGTCCGGTCCAGTCTAGGGACGTGGGCCCCTTGACCCCGAGTCTGTAACACGTTCTAGTTCTGCCCATGAGGACGACGGTGGCGATGGTGACCCGGCAGGGCGGCGACTTCGAGCTGGCGGAGGTCGATATCGACGACCCCCGCGACGACGAGGTGCTGGTGCGGATCGTCGCGACCGGCCTGTGCCACACCGACCTGACGATGCGCCACTTCCTGCCCGACGAGATGTTCCCCAACGTCTTCGGCCACGAGGGCACCGGTGTCGTCGAGGCCGTCGGCCCGGCCGTCGAGGGCATCGCCGTCGGCGACCACGTGGTGCTCTCCTTCCGCTCCTGCCGCGAGTGCGGCCCGTGCCGCCAGGGCGACGTCGGCTACTGCGAGCAGTCGCTGCTGCTCAACTACATGGGCATGCGCGCCGACGGCTCTACGACGATGAGCCTCGACGGCTCCCCCGTCTTCGGCTCGTTCTTCGGCCAGTCCAGCCTCGCGCGGCACGCGATCGCCCACGCCGACAACTGCGTGGTCGTCGACCCGGAGCTCGACCTGACCCTCGCCGCGCCCTACGGCTGCGGCTTCCAGACCGGCGCCGGGACCGTGCTCAACGTGCTGTCCCCCGGGGCGCAGGACTCCCTGGCGGTGTACGGCGCCGGCGCCGTCGGGCTCGCCGCGGTCGCGGCCGCGGTGGCCGAGGGCGTCGGCACGGTGCTGGCCGTCGACCTCGCGGCCGGTCGTCTCGCCGAGGCCGAGCGCCTGGGCGCCACCCCCGTCGACGCCACCGGCCTCGAGCCGGCCGAGGTGGTCGCGCGGGTCAAGGAGCTCACCGGCGGTGCCGGGTCGACGTACGCCATCGACACCACCGCGGTGCCGGCCGTGGTCAAGCAGGCCCAGCAGGCGCTGGCGCCGCGCGGCACCCTCGTCGCGCTCGGGCTGGGCCCCGAGGAGTACCAGCTCGACGCGATCGACCTGCTCCAGGGCGGCAAGCGGGTGATGTCGTCGATCGAGGGCGACTCCGACCCCCTCGAGATGGTCCCCCGGCTGCTGGCGCTGCGCGACGCGGGTCGCTTCGACCTCGACGGGCTGGTCACCACCTACCCGTTCGAGAAGATCAACGACGCGGTCGCCGACGTGCTCGCCGGGCGGGTCGTCAAGCCCGTGCTGGTGTGGTGACCGGCGCGGCGAGCCTCAGGTTCGCGGTGTCGGTGACCGCCTCGTAGCCCAGCGCCTGGTAGACGCGGTTCGACACCGGGTTGGCCTGGTCGGTGAAGAGCGTGGGCCTCGCGCCCTCGTCGAGCACCGCGCGGCTGAGGTGGGCCACCAGGGCGCTGGCGTAGCCGCGCCCCCGGTGCTCGCGCGGGGTGTAGACCGGCCCGATCCGCGACACCCCGAAGCGGGCGGGCGTGCGCGCGCTGAAGTGCACCGGCACCCCGTCGACCTCCCACACCCACAGCAGCCCGCTCGCGAGCCGGTCGCGGGTCCAGGCCCGGTCGAGGTGCTCGCCGGGCTCCGGCTCGCGCCCGCCCTGCTCGTCGGCGTCGACCGAGAACGCCGCGGCCCAGGCCGCGACCAGGTCGAGGTCGTCGGGGCCGGCGACCCGGGCCCGCCCGGGTGCGGGGCGGGGGTCGACGAGCTCGCGCAGCTCGAAGAGCCGCAGGTGCTCGTGCACGTACGCCGTCGTCCCCCGCGCGCGGGCCAGCTCGTCCATGAAGACCCGCACCGAGGGCAGCGCCCCGTTGGCGGCGCTGACGTCGTCGCCGCGCTCGTGCACCCAGCGGGCCAGCGCCACGGCGGCGTCGTCGGGCATCAGGTGCACCCACATCGGGTGCGGCACGAACGGCGCGGTGCGCATCGCTGCCCCGACGACCCTCCCGGCCGCGTCGAGCACGCTGACCCACCACCGCGGGTGCGGCGGCGCGCCGGCACCGCTCTCGACCGCCCCGTGGGCCGACCCGGCCAGCACCGTCGCCAGCACCGGCTCGAGCGCCAGGTGCTCCCCCGCCCGGTCCAGGAAGGCGGCGGGGTCGTCGGTGCTCTCGAAGCGGTAGGACGTCACGAGCGGAGGTTAGGGGCTGCCCGACGAGGCCCGCACGCCGGTTTCGGGCGGGACGCGGGTTCGCACCCGCCGAGCCGCGACTCATAGGATTCCTCCCATGACCGAGACCACACCGCAGGCCACCGACACGACGAGCACCGACGCGCGTGCCCTCGTCGTACCGGACAAGCCGGCGCTCGAGGGTCTCGAGTCGACCTGGGCGGCGCGCTGGAAGGAGCAGGACACCTACGCCTTCGACCGCAGCCAGCCGCGCGAGAACGTCTACTCCATCGACACTCCCCCGCCGACCGTCAGCGGCAGCCTGCACGTGGGCCACGTCTTCTCCTACACCCACACCGACCTGGTCGCGCGCTACCAGCGCATGCAGGGCAAGTCGGTCTTCTACCCGATGGGCTGGGACGACAACGGCCTGCCCACCGAGCGCCGGGTGCAGAACTACTACGGCGTGCGCTGCGACCCCTCGCTGCCCTACGACCCCGACTTCGCCCCGCCGGCCAAGCCCGACGCCAAGAAGCAGGTGCCGGTCAGCCGGCCCAACTTCATCGCCCTGTGCGAGGAGCTGGTCGCCCAGGACGAGGAGGTCTTCGAGTCGCTGTGGCGCACCCTGGGCCTCTCGGTCGACTGGTCGCAGCACTACACGACCATCGGCCCGAAGGCGCAGACCGTCAGCCAGCGCGCGTTCCTGCGCAACTTCGCCCGCGGCGAGGCCTACCTGCAGGAGGCGCCCACCCTGTGGGACGTCACCTTCCAGACCGCCGTCGCACAGGCCGAGCTGGAGGCGCGCGAGTACGCCGGCGCCTACCACCGGGTGGCCTACCACGCCCCCGACGGCACCCCGGTGCACGTCGAGACCACCCGCCCCGAGCTGATCCCCAGCGTCGTGGCGCTGATCGCGCACCCCGACGACGAGCGCTACCAGCCGCTCTTCGGCTCGACGGTGACCTCGCCGGTCTTCGGCGTCGAGGTGCCGGTGCTGGCCCACCCGGGCGCCGAGATGGACAAGGGCGCCGGCATCGCCATGTGCTGCACCTTCGGCGACCTCACCGACGTGACCTGGTGGCGCGAGCTCGACCTGCCGGTGCGCACCGTCATCGGCCGCGACGGCCGCTTCACCCGCGAGACCCCGCCGTGGCTGGCCGCGGCCGAGGAGTCCTACCAGCGCCTGGCCGGCAAGACGACCTTCTCGGCACGCGAGGAGATGGTCGCGATGCTGCGCGAGGTCGGCGACCTCGAGGGCGAGCCCAAGCCCACCCAGCGGATGGCCAACTTCTTCGAGAAGGGCGACAAGCCGCTCGAGATCGTCGCGACCCGCCAGTGGTACCTGCGCAACGGCGGGCGCGACGGTGACCTGCGCGGCGAGATGCTCGCGCGCGCCGACGAGATCACCTGGTTGCCGGCCCACATGAAGCACCGCTACGACAACTGGGTCGGCGGGCTCAACGGCGACTGGCTGATCTCGCGCCAGCGCTTCTTCGGCATCCCCTTCCCGATCTGGTACCCCCTCGACGCCGAGGGCGAGCCCGACTACGAGCACCCGCTGCTGCCCTCCGAGGCCGAGCTGCCGGTCGACCCGTCCACCGACGCCCCGCGCGGGTACGACGAGGCGCAGCGCAACCAGCCCGGCGGCTTCATCGGCGACCCGGACGTGATGGACACCTGGGCGACCTCGTCGCTGACCCCGCAGATCGCCGGCGGCTGGGAGGACGACCCCGACCTCTTCGAGCGGGTCTTCCCGATGGACCTGTGCACCCAGGGCCACGACATCATCCGCACCTGGCTCTTCAGCCGCGTGGTGCGCGCCCACCACGAGCACGGCCGCACGCCGTGGACCCACGCGATGCTCTCGGGCTGGATCCTCGACCCCGACCGCAAGAAGATGTCGAAGTCCAAGGGCAACGTGGTCGTGCCGACCGAGATCCTCGAGAAGTTCGGCGCCGACGCGGTGCGCTGGCGCGCCGCGATGGCCCGTCCGGGTCTCGACTCCCCCTTCGACGAGGCCCAGATGAAGGTCGGGCGCCGCCTGGCCATGAAGGTCCTCAACGCCTCCAAGTTCGTGCTGGGCAACGTGGGCGCGACCTCGTGCAACGCCTTCGAGGTCTCCGAGCCGGTCGACTGCGCGCTGCTGGGCCGCCTGGCCCTGGTGGTGCGCAAGGCGACCGAGTCCTTCGACGCCTACGACTACACCAGCGCCCTGGAGTCGGTGGAGAAGTTCTTCTGGGAGTTCTGCGACGACTACCTCGAGCTGGTCAAGGAGCGCGCCTACACCGAGGACGGCGGCGCGGCCACCGCCTCGGCGAAGGCCACGCTGGCCATCGCCCTGCAGGTGCAGCTGCGCCTGCTGGCGCCGTTCCTGCCCTACGTCACCGAGGAGGTCTGGTCGTGGTGGCAGGAGGGCTCGATCCACCGCGCCTCCTGGCCCACCGAGATCGACCTAGGCTCCGCGGCCGCCGCCGACCCCGTCGTGGTCGACGCCGTCGCGGCCGCCCTGGCCGGCATCCGCGGTGCCAAGTCGCAGGCCAAGGTCTCGATGCGCGCCGAGCTGGGCCGCGTCGAGGTCACCGGCCCCGAGGCCCAGGTGCGCGCGGCCGAGCTGGCCGCCGACGACCTGCGCCGCACCGGGCGCATCGTGGGCGACCTGGTCTTCACCGTCGACGGGTCGGCCACCGAGATCGGCGTGGCCGCCGAGCTCGCCCCGGTCGCCCAGGACTGAGCACCCCCGCACGCAGCAGCGCCCCGACCGGGACTCCGGGCGGGGCGCTGCTCTGCGTGGTGGGGGTGCGGCTCAGGCCGACTTCTTCTTCTTGGTCTCGGCCTCGCGCAGCACCAGCTCGGGGCTCTGCTGGCCCGCGACCACCTCGGCGTTGAGGATGACCTTGGCGACGTCGCCGCGCGAGGGGACGTCGTACATCACCTGGAGCAGGACCTCCTCGATGATGGCGCGCAGGCCGCGCGCGCCGGTGCCGCGCTCCATCGCCTTGTCGGCGATCGCGTCGATGGCCTCGGCGGTGAACTCGAGCTCGACGCCGTCGATCTCGAAGAGCTTCTGGTACTGCTTGACCAGCGCGTTGCGCGGCTCGGTCAGGATCTGCACCAGCGCGGGCCGGTCGAGCTTGGAGACGCTCGCGATCAGCGGCAGCCGGCCGATGAACTCGGGGATCAGGCCGAACTTGGTGAGGTCCTCGGGACGCACCAGCGCGAGCAGGTCGTCCTCGGTGCGGTCGGCCTCCTTGCGGACCTCGGCGGTGAAGCCGAGGGTCTTCTTGCCGACCCGCTGCTCGATGATGTGCTCGAGCCCGGCGAAGGCACCGCCCACCACGAACAGGATGTTCGTGGTGTCGATCTGGATGAACTCCTGGTGCGGGTGCTTGCGCCCGCCCTGCGGGGGCACCGAGGCGGTGGTGCCCTCGATGATCTTCAGCAGCGCCTGCTGCACGCCCTCGCCGGAGACGTCGCGCGTGATCGAGGGGTTCTCGGCCTTGCGGGCCACCTTGTCGATCTCGTCGATGTAGATGATGCCCGTCTCGGCCTTCTTGACGTCGTAGTCGGCCGCCTGGATCAGCTTGAGCAGGATGTTCTCGACGTCCTCACCGACGTAGCCGGCCTCGGTCAGCGCGGTGGCGTCGGCGATCGCGAACGGGACGTTGAGCATCCGGGCCAGCGTCTGGGCCAGGTAGGTCTTGCCGCAGCCGGTCGGGCCGATCACCAGGATGTTGGACTTGGCGACCTCGACGACCTCGTCCTTGGCGTGCTTGCCCCCGGCCGGCGCGAGGCCGGCCTGGACGCGCTTGTAGTGGTTGTAGACCGCCACCGCCAGCGACTTCTTGGCCTGCTCCTGGCCGATCACGTAGGAGTTGAGGAAGTCGAAGATCTCGCGCGGCTTGGGCAGCTCGCCCATGCCGACCTCGGTGCCCTCGCTGAGCTCCTCCTCGATGATCTCGTTGCACAGGTCGATGCACTCGTCGCAGATGTAGACGCCGGGTCCGGCGATGAGCTTCTTCACCTGCTTCTGCGACTTGCCGCAGAACGAGCACTTCAGCAGGTCTCCGCCGTCACCGATCCGTGCCACCGGGTCACCCTCCTCGATCCCCTCGGGCGAACGGGACGCCCGGGTCGTGCTGCTTGCAGAATTGCCGATCTGGTCGAAGGTACTCCCCGGACCGGCCCGTACGGGCCAGGACACGGGGAGTCCCCTCGTCTTGTGGACCTCAGGTGAGGGCCGGCGCCTTCAGCGACTCCAGGACCGAGTCGATCAGGCCGTACTCCACCGCCTGCTCGGCCGTGAGGATCTTGTCGCGCTCGATGTCGCGACTGACCTCCTCGACCGGACGGCCGGAGTGGTCGCTGATCATCTTCTCGAGCAGCTCGCGCATCCGGATGATCTCGTTGGCCTGGATCTCGATGTCGGAGGTCTGGCCGAACGTGCCCTCGGTGTAGGGCTGGTGGATGAGGATGCGGCTGTTGGGCAGGCCCATCCGCTTGCCCGGGGTGCCCGCGGCCAGCAGGATCGCGGCGGCCGAGGCCGCCTGGCCCAGGCAGACCGTGCGCACGTCGGGCTTGATGAAGTTCATCGTGTCGTAGATCGCCGTCAGCGCGGTGAAGGAGCCACCGGGGCTGTTGATGTAGATGCTGATCTCCTGGTCGGGGTTCATCGACTGCAGGCAGAGCAGCTGGGCGATCACCGCGTTCGCGACGTCGTCGGAGATCGGCGTCCCGAGGTAGATGATGCGCTCCTCGAAGAGCTTCGCGTAGGGGTCGATGCGGCGCACGCCGTAGGAGGTGCGCTCCTCCCACTGCGGGATGTAGTAGTTCATGGTGTGCGGTGCTCCCGTCACTTCGTGTGGGCCGGGCGGCCGTCGTCGGCCGCCTCGCGAGCGCTCTTGATGACCTGGTCGACCAGGCCGTAGTCCTTGGCCTGGTCGGCGGTGAACCAGCGGTCGCGGTCGGCGTCGGCGACGACCTGGTCGATCGGCTGGCCGGTGTGCTCGGCGATCAGGTCGAGCAGCACCTTCTTGATGTGCAGCGACTGCTGGGCCTGGATCTTGATGTCCGAGGCCGAGCCGCCCATGCCCGAGGAGGGCTGGTGCATCATGATCCGCGCGTGCGGCAGGGCGTAGCGCTTGCCCTTGGTGCCCGCGCAGAGCAGGAACTGGCCCATCGAGGCGGCCAGGCCCATGCCGACCGTGGCCACGTCGTTGGGGATGTAGTTCATGGTGTCGTAGATCGCCATGCCGGCGTCGACGGAGCCGCCGGGCGAGTTGATGTGCAGGAAGATGTCGGCCTCGGGGTCCTCTGCCGAGAGCAGCAGCAGCTGCGCGCAGATCGCGTTCGCGTTCTGGTCGCGCACCTCGGAGCCGAGGAAGACGATCCGCTCACGGAGCAGACGCTGGTAGATGTGGTCGTCGAGGACGTTGAGCCCGCCGCCACCACCCATCCAGTGGTCGGAGGCGGTGTCGCGGCCTGCGGAGCTGGAGTTCTGGTTCACGTCGCCGACACTAGCCCGAAGGACGGACAGTTCCACGGGCAACCCCACCCTGTTCGCCGACAGCGGATTTCGAGGTCCGGCTGGTCCGGTCCACCGCACGCCGCGGGCTCAGTCCAGCCAGCCGCGCAGCGCCTGCAGCACCTCGGGGTGGTTGAGGAGGTCGAAGTGGTCGCTGCTGCCGACGTGCAGCACCGTCGCGCCGGGGAAGAGCTCGCCGCCCCTGCGGTCGCGCCCGTACGCCGAGCGCGGGCGCACCAGCAGGTCGCCCACCACCTGGCCGACCGGGTGCCGCTCGGAGGCGCTCAGGGTGGCCGCGACCAGCCGGTAGCGCGCGTGCGGCAGCGGCGCGACGTCCTCGGCGAGCCCGGCGACCAGGTCGTGCACGCCCACCGAGCGCCAGTCGAGCAGCCGGCCGAAGGCGGCGGTCTCGGGCAGCAGCGACAGCCCGCGGCTGCCGTGCCCGATCCCCCACGCGACGGGGGCACCCAGGTGGGGCGTGCCGAGCGTGACGACGTCGCTGACCAGCCGCGTCCACGGGGCGGCGGACCCGTCGGCCCCCACCGCCACCGCGCCGGCCGCCCGCATCACCAGCCCACCCATCGAGTGCCCCACCAGCGCGACGCGGGTGACCTCGACGGGCCAGTGGTCGACGACCTGCTGGAGCAGCGAGGTCAGCGCCGCGCCGTTCTCGCGCAGCGACAGACCGGTGTTGGCGCGCAGCAGGACCGGGGTCCAGCCGCGCCCGGCGAGGTCCTCGGCGTACGTCGTGCCGGTGCGCTCGCGGTGCCGGCCCCAGTAGGACTCGTTCTCGCAGAGCCCGTGCAGCAGCACCACGACCCGCCCGGTGGCCCCCGGGAAGGCGGCGGCCAGCCCCTCGGTGTCGGGGACCACGTCGCGGCCCTCGTGGCGCACCGCCGTCGCGATCGCCATCTGCGGGCGCTCGCGCAGCAGCCGGTCGCCGATGAGGCCGTTGACGGCCGCGCTGACGAAGCGGCCCTCGGCGCTCCCCTCCAGGCGGGGGCCGGCGCCGGTCGACGCGACCGTGTCGAGCCCGCGCGAGGCGGCCCGCAGCCCGAGCCCGAGCCCGCCGTACACGGCGCCGGCGATGCCGCGGTGCACGGTCTCGACGACGCCGGGGCCACCCGCGCCCGTCACCCGTCGCCCGAGGCCGTGCACCCGGTCGAGCCAGGCGGTGTGGGTGTCGCGCACGCTGCGCACGACCAGCCCGTCGGCGACCTCGCAGGCCAGGGACGCCAGGTCCAGCAGCGTGGGGCCGGTCGGCGCGGGCGCGGCGGTGGTCGTCATGGTGACAGCGTAGCGCCGTGAGTGGACAGGCGTTCACTCAATAGTGGGGACTCTGCCCCCTGCAACGCCACGACCCGCCCGAGCGGTGCTCGGGCGGGTCGTGGACGAGGGGCGTCAGGCTCAGGCCTGGGCGTCCTCGGTGTCGTTCTCGGTGCCAGCCTCGGCGTCCGCCTCGGCGGCGGGGGCCTCGGTCGCCTCGGCGGCCTCCGGCTCCTCGGCGGGCTGCTCCATGATCGTGCCGTCGGGCTGCAGGTTCTTCAGCTCCAGCACGTTGCCCGAGGCGTCCTTGACGGTCGCCGACTCCACCAGCACCGCCAGCGCCTTGCCGCGCAGGATCTCCTGCACCAGCTCGGGGATGTGGTTGTGCTCGAACATGTGGTTCGCGAACTCCTGCGGGTCCTGGCCGGACTGCTGGGCGCGACGGATCAGGTGCTGGGAGAGCTCCTGCTGGTCGACGCCGAGCTCCTCCTTCTTCGCGATCTCGTCGAGCAGGAACTGCGCGGCGACGGCGTCGCGGACCCGGCGGTCGAGCTCGGCCTCGAACTCCTCCTGGGTCTGCTCCTCGTCCTCGAGGTACTTCTCCATCGTGATGCCGGCCATCATCAGCTGCTGCTCGATGTTCTGGCGGCGCGCGTTGAGCTCGTCGGTGACCATGGTCTCCGGCAGCGGGACGCTGATCTTCTCGAGCAGGGCCTCGAGCACCGCGTCGCGGGCCTCGGCGGCCTGCTCGAGGCGCTTGCCGTTGCCCAGGCGCGAGCGGACGTCGGCCACGAGCTCCTCGGAGGTGTCGAACTCGGAGGCCAGCTGGGCGAACTCGTCGTCGAGCTCGGGCAGCTCCTGCTCCTGGACCTGGCTGACCGAGACGGCCACCTCGACCTCCTCGCCGACGAGGTCGCCGCCGACGAGCTGGGAGGTGAAGGTCTTGTCGTCGCCGGCCTTCATGCCGACCAGGGCCTCGTCGAGGCCGTCGATCATGCCGCCCTTGCCGACCTGGTAGCTCATGCCGGTGACCTCGGCGCCCTCGAGCACCTCGCCGTCCTTCATGGCCTTGAGGTCGAGCACGACGAAGTCGCCCTCGGCGGCGGCGCGCTCGACGTCGGCGAGGGTGCCGAAGCGCTCGCGCAGCGACTGGACCTGCTCGTCGACGTCCTCGTCGCTGATCTCGATGTCCTCGACCTGGGCCTCGAGGCCCTCGTAGGCCGGGAGGTCGATCTGCGGCTTGACGTCGACCTCGGCGGTGAACTCGATGTGGTCGTTGTCCTCGAGCTTGGTGACCTCGATCTCGGGCTGCGCGAGCGGCTCGAGCGAGTTCTCCTGGAGGGCCTCGACGTACTTCTTGGGCAGGGCGTCGTTGATGGCCTGGTCGAGGACCGCGCCGCGGCCGACCTGACGGTCGATGACCATCGGCGGCACCTTGCCCCGGCGGAAGCCGGGGACGTTGATCTGCTGGGCGATCGCCTTGTAGGCCGCGTCGAGGCTCGGCTTGAGCTCCTCGAAGGGCACCTCGACGGTCAGCTTGGCCCGGGTCGGGCTCAAGGTCTCGACGGCGCTCTTCACAGGGTGTCTCCTCATGGTTCGGTGGGTGTGTCGGCACAGGTGGTTCGCGGTGGGACGTCGGGGCGACAGGACTCGAACCTGCGGTCTCCTGCTCCCAAAGCAGGCGCGCTAGCCACTACGCTACGCCCCGCCAAAGCGCCCCCTCCGGCTCGCGTCGCGAGGCCGCCAGGGGCTCCTTGGAGCGGATGACGGGAATCGAACCCGCGTAGCCAGTTTGGAAGACTGGGGCTCTACCATTGAGCTACATCCGCGCGCGTGATCGTCGACGTCGACCCGCCCGGACGAGGGCGCGCGCCAGCCTGCGATCTGCTCAGTCATCGTGCCACACGGCCCGGCCGCGGCCACAACCGGCGCCCTCGCCGCCGGGCGCGGCACGGCGGGCTCAGCGCCGGTGCACGACCACCATGGCGCGGTCGTCGTCGGGGGAACCCAGCGAGGAGACCAGCCGCTCGGCCGAGCCCACGAAGCTGCCGCGCAGCAGCGTCTCGGCCTGCCCGAGCATCCGGTCGAGGCCCATCTCGATGTCGCGGCGGGGCCGCTCGACCATGCCGTCGGTGTAGAGGATCACGGCGTCGCCGGGGCCCAGGACCCCCTCGGCGACCTCGAACTCGGCCTCGTCGACCAGCCCGAGGACCGGACCGGCGCTGGGCAGCACCGCCCAGCGGCCCGAGCCCGAGTGCCGCTGCACGGCCGGCGGGTGGCCGGCGCTGCACACCGCGAAGCGCCCGGTGCGCAGGTCGAGCGAGAGGTGCACCGCGGTCGCGAAGCCCTCCTCCCAGCCCTGGCGCATCAGGTAGTCGTTGGCGGCGCGGAGGAAGTCCTGGGGCGCCAGCGACCCGAGCATCCCGCCGAAGGCGCCCGAGAGCAGCAGCGCACGCGTGCCGGCCGCGTCCCCCTTGCCCGACACGTCGACGACCACCACCTCGAGCCGGGTGTCGTCGTCGAGCACGGTGGCGACCAGGAAGTCGCCGGCGAAGGGAGTGCCCGACGCCGAGCGCAGGGCCGACTCGACCAGCCAGCCCGGCGGCAGCGACGGGATGCCGCCCTGGTTGAGCAGCCGGTCGCGCAGGTCGACGAACATCGACTCCCCCGTGTTGCCCGCCACGCCGAGGCTCGAGCGCCGCCGCGCGGTCACCAGCACGATCGCGACCATCAGGGCCTCGATGACCGCCACCGCGACGATCCGGGTCGACACCTCCTGCTGGAGCACCAGGGTGGTCGTCGCCAGCACCACGATCCACGCCACGAACCACGGCAGCTGACGGGGGTTGAGCACCAGGCTGCCCAGCAGGAGCGGCACCATCAGCGAGGTGATGGGGAAGATCGCCGGCACCAGCGCGACGCCCAGCACCAGCAGCGAGGCCAGCAGGCACAGCAGCCCGACCGCGCGGAACCGGCGGACGCGACCGCGACGCCACATCAGGCGCAGCCGGTCGAGACCGGCCCTGGCCGGCCCGGGGCGGGAGTGGTCGAACGCCGCGTCCATGCTCCGTCCTCCCCCGCTGGTGGCCCTCATCGTAGGGCTCGGGAGCGGAAGGTGGGCTGACAACGGCTGCACCAGAACAGGTTGCGCCCGACCATCTCGTTGGTGCGCACGGCCCGGCCGCACACCAGGCACGGCTGGCCGGTGCGCCGGTAGACGTAGACCTCGCCGCCGTGGTCGTCGCGGCGCGGCGCCCGCCCCATGGCCTCGGGCTCGTGCTCGGGGCGCACCGTGTCGATGCGCCCGGTGCGCACCCCCTCGGTCATCAGGACCACCAGGTCCTCCCACAGGGCCTGCCACTGCCCCACGCGCAGCGTGCGCCCGGGGCGCTGCGGGTCGAGCCGGTGCCGGAAGAGCACCTCGGCGCGGTAGACGTTGCCGACTCCCGCCAGCACCGACTGGTCCATCAGCAGCGCCCCGATCGGGGCGCGGCTGCGGCGGATCCGCTCCCAGGCCAGGTCGGGGTCGGCGTCGGCGCGCAACGGGTCGGGCCCCTGGCGCTCGAGCACCGCGTCGCGCTGGGCGTCGGTGAGCAGCTCGCAGGCGGTGGCCCCGCGCAGGTCGGCGTACGCCCGGCCGCGCGCGTCGTCGGCCACCAGCCGCAACCGCACCTGGCCCACCGGGGCGAGCACGTCGTCGACGTCGGGGTGCACGTCGAGCTTGCCGTAGAGGCCGAGGTGCACGTGCACCCAGCGCGCGCCGGGGAAGGCGAGGAAGAGGTGCTTGCCCCACGCCTCGGCGTGCTCGAGCACCTGCCCGTCGAGGTCCTCGGCCGCGGCGGCGAAACGGCCCTGCGGGCTGGAGACGCCCACCCGGCGGCCGGCGAAGGCCGCGTCGAGGTGACCGGCCAACCGGTGGAGGGTGTGCCCCTCAGGCATCGTTCCCCTCGTCGGGGCCCAGGCCCCGCGCCGACTCGGGCAGCGGGGGCAGCACCGAGGTGGCGTCGTACGACGAGAGCTGGCCGATGCGGCGCACGTGGCGCTCGTCGCCGCTGAACGGCTCGGCGAGGAAGATCTCGACGAAGCGGGTCATGTCCTCGAGGCTGTGCATCCGGCCGCCGACGGAGACCACCTGCGCGTCGTTGTGGTCGCGGGCCAGCCGGGCGGTCTCCTCCGACCAGGCCAGGGCGCAGCGGATGCCCTCGACCTTGTTGGCCGCCATCTGCTCGCCGTTGCCCGACCCGCCGATCACCACGCCCATCGAGTCCTGCCCGGCCGCGCGCTCACGGGCCACGGCCTCCGCGGCGCGCAGGCAGAAGACGGGGTAGTCGTCGAGGGCGTCGTAGACGAACGGACCGTGGTCGACGGGCTCGTAGCCGTGCTCGGTGAGCCAGGCGACGAGGTGGGCCTTGAGGTCGAGTCCGGCATGGTCGGAGCCGAGGTGCACGCGCATGGCGGGATCATCCCAGAGCCCGCGGAGCCGGTCGGTCTAGGGGTACATCCCCAGGAACGCGGCCACCTGGCGGGTCATCGGCTCGGCGGCGTCGAAGACCTCGGGGTGGCGCCAGAAGCCGTGCACCTGGCCCAGGTAGCGGGTCGCCACGACCGCCACCCCGGCGTCGGCGAGCAGGGCGGCGAGGTGCTCGCCCTCGTCGCGCAGCGGGTCGTGCTCGGCGGTGGTCACCAGGGTCGGCGGCAGCGTCCAGAGCCGGTCGGAGCGCAGCGGCGCGAGGTCGGGGTGCCGCAGGTCGGCCGGGGTGGCGGCGTACTGCTGCCAGTACCACTGCGCCTCGCGCGGGTCGAAGCCGTCGGCGGCGGTGCGGTAGCTCTCGAAGCCCGCCTCGGGGTCGAGGAACGGGTAGACCAGCGCCAGCGCGCGGAAGCGGCCGGGGTGGCGCAGCGCGGCGACCAGCGCCAGGTTGGCCCCGGCGCTGTCGCCGTGGGCGTAGAGCGGTCCGGAGAGGTCGTGCTCGGCACCCTCGCGGGCCAGCCAGCCCAGCACCGTGTCGACGTCGTCGGGGGCCGCCGGGAACCGGTGCTCGGGCGGGCGGCGGTAGTCGACGCTGAGCACCGTGACCTCGCTGCGGTTGGCCAGGCGGCGCGCCGCGGCGTCGTGCACGTCGATGTCGTGGAAGACGAAGCCGCCGCCGTGCAGGTGCACCAGGGTGCCCTCGCGCGCGTCGCGTGGCCGGTAGAGCCGGCAGCGCACGCCGCCGGCGTCGACGTCGAGCACCTGCTCGACGTCCTCGCGCGGCAGGCTCGCGGCCAGCTCACGGGCCTGGCGGCGCGACTCCTCGATGTCGAAGTCGGGCTCGAAGACCTTCGGGGTCAGTGCGGCCGCCTCGACCGAGCGGCGGGCCTGTGGGTAGAGCACGTGGACTCCTCAGCGCTGCATCAGGGCGTCGAGGCCCACGGCGATCGCGGCCGCGACCCGGAAGTCGACGCGCTGGTCGGGGACGGTGACGGTGTAGCGGTCGCGCAGCTGGAACTGGCGCTCCACGCTCATGAGCGGCGCCCCGTCGGGGGCGGTGAAGTCGAAGTGGATCGACAGGAACGGCACGTCGGCGAAGCGCCGTACGAGCGCCGTCAGCTGGCTGCGCTCCTGGCCGGTGCCGGTGTAGCCGGGCCCCTCGACGTGGAAGGTCGAGCGCAGCAGGCTCGCCCCGAAGTCCTTGCGGAAGAAGCCGATCTGCTGCTGGGCCTCGTCGAGCACGTCGTAGCCGGCGTTGAGGTCGACCCGCTTGCGGGCCTTGAAGCTGAAGACCGCACGCGCCTTCGACTCGTCGGCGTAGAACGTGACCTCCTCCTTGAAGGCCAGCCGCTTCTGCTGGGCCAGCCCCATCAGCTGCCCCTCGGACCCGTCGGGACCGGCCGCGACGAGCTCGTAGCGGTTCGTGGTCATCGCGAACTTCTGCTTGACGTAGAAGCTGGGGAGGTACATCTCCGCGGTCATGGCCCGAACCTACTGCCGAGCAGTCACTTGTGAACCACCGACCGGTCACTTCCGCACCCTCGGTCCTGGCCGGGAGCAGACTGGTCGCATGGTCTGGTCGGTGCTGGCGCTGCTCCTCGTGGTCGAGCTGCTCGCGTGGGCGTCGTACGGCGTCCTGGGGTGGACGTGGTCGCCCGCCTGGCTGTGGGTGTGGCTGCTCCCGCTGCTGGTGGTCGCGCTGTGGGCGCTGACCGCCTCACCCCGTGCCCGGTGGCGCGGCGCCGTGCTGACCCCGGTCGCGAAGGTGCTGGTCCTCACCGGGGCCGTGGTGTCGCTCCTCGTCACCGGGCACCCGGTGGCCGGCGTGGCGCTCGCGGTGCTCGTGGTGGTCACCCACCTGGCTGCCCGCCACCCCGACGTACGCGCGCAGCTGGCGGCCGCCGGTGACCGGTCGAGGGTGCACATCTGACCGGTCGATGGTTCAGAAGTGACCGCTCGGCCGTCAGGCCTCGGCGAGGCGCGCGACCTCCTCCTCGGCGACCGCGGGGTCGAGCTTGGTGAAGACGGGGGTGGGCTTCTCGACGGGGGTGCCGACGACGATCGGGTGGCGCCGCCAGGCCGGGGCGGTGGTGTAGTCGCCGGTGATGACCGGGTAGCCGGGCCCGCCGTCGAGGTCCTCGACCTCCTCGATGCGCGGCATCGGCGCGATCTCGCCGGTGCCCCCCAGCGCGCGGTCGACGGCGTTGGCCGAGAACGGCAGGAACGGGGCGAGCACGAGGTTGAGGTCGGCCACGCACTGGGCGACCACGTGCAGGATCGTGGCCAGCCGCTCGCGCTGGTCGTCGCCCTTCAGCTTCCAGGGCTCGGAGTCGGAGACGTACTTGTTGACCACGCCCACCGCCCGCATCGCCTCGCCGATGGCGGCCTTGAGGCGGTGCCGCTCCAGCAGGTCGCCGACGAGGCCGAAGGCCGCCTCCGCGACCGCGAGCACCTCCTCGTCCTGCGGCTCCAGCGGGCCGGCCGCGGGGATCTCGCCGAAGTTCTTGGCGATCAGCGTCGCGGTGCGGTTGACCAGGTTGCCCCAGCCGGCGACCAGCTCGTCGTTGGTGCGGCGCACGAACTCGGCCCAGGTGAAGTCGGAGTCCTGGTTCTCGGGGCCGGCCGAGGCGACGAAGAAGCGGAACGCGTCGGGCTGGTAGCGGCTGAGCAGGTCGCGCACGTAGATGACGACCTTCTTGGAGGAGGAGAACTTGCGGCCCTCCATGGTCAGGAACTCCGAGCTGACCACCTCGGTGGGCAGGTTGAGCTCGCCGTAGGAGTGCGTGGTGCCCCCGCGCTCGCCCTTGCCCGAGTAGGCCAGCAGCTCGGCCGGCCAGATCTGGGAGTGGAACGTGATGTTGTCCTTGCCCATGAAGTAGTAGGACAGCGCCTCGGGGTCGTTCCACCACTGGCGCCAGGCCTCGGGGTCGCCGCTGCGCCGGGCCCACTCGATCGAGGCCGAGAGGTAGCCGATGACGGCGTCGAACCAGACGTAGAGCTTCTTGGTGGGCTGCTCGCGCCACCCGTCGAGCGGCACCGCGATGCCCCAGTCGATGTCGCGGGTCATCGCCCGCGGCCGGATCTCCTTGAGGATGTTCTGGCTGAAGCGGATCACGTTGGGCCGCCACAGGCCGGTGGCCTCGCGCTCGTCGAGCCACTCCCCCAGCGCCTCGGCCAGCGCCGGCAGGTCGAGGAAGAAGTGCTGGGTCTCGATGAACTCCGGCGTCTCGCCGTTGATCTTGGAGACCGGGTCGACCAGGTCGGCGGGGTCGAGCTGGTTGCCGCAGGTGTCGCACTGGTCGCCGCGCGCGCCGCCGGCGCCGCAGATCGGGCAGGTGCCCTCGATGTAGCGGTCGGGCAGGGTGCGCCCGGTCGAGGGCGAGATGGCGCCGTGCGTGGTCTGCTCGACGAAGTAGCCGTTGGCGTGCACGCCCAGGAACAGCTCCTGCACCACCGCGTGGTGGTTGCGCGTGGTGGTGCGGGTGTAGAGGTCGTAGGTGCAGCCGAGCGCCGCGAGGTCCTCGGCGATGACCCGGTGGTTCTTGTCGGCGAGCTCCTGGGGGGCGACCCCGGCCTCGTCGGCGGCGATCAGGATCGGGGTGCCGTGCTCGTCGGAGCCCGAGACCATCAGAACGTCGTGGCCGGCCATGCGCATGTAGCGGCTGAACACGTCGGAGGGCACACCGAAACCGGCGACGTGGCCGATGTGGCGCGGACCGTTGGCGTAGGGCCAGGCGACTGCCGACAGGACTCTGCTCATGGGGGGAATCCTAGGAGTGCGTCCGTCGACCCGGTGCGGCGGTGCGGCTACCGTCGAGGTCATGACCACGTCGGTCGCGGAGGACCTGCTGCTCCTGCTGCTCGACGACGCCTCGGGAGCACCCCACGGCAGCACCTACCTGGTGCCCGCGCTGGGGGGCGCGCTGCTCGTCGAGCTCGACCGGGCCGGGCGCGTCGAGGTCGTCGAGCACGGCGGGCTGCTGCGCCGCCGGACGGTGCGCGCCCTCGGCACCGACGCCCCCACGGACGCCCTGCTCGCGGCGGCCTGGACCGAGGTGGCCCACAAGGAGCGCAGCCCGCAGCACCTGGTGACCCGCCTCGGGCGCGGGGTCGAGGAACCGCTGGCCGGGCGCCTCGTCGAGCAGGGGGTGCTCGAGCGGCGCGACGACACCGTGCTCGGGCTGTTCCACCGCACCCGCTGGCCCGAGCGCGACGGCACCCGCGAGGCCGTGCTGCGGCGCGAGCTGACCTCGGTGCTGGTCGGCGGCGCCGGGCCCGACCCGCGTACGGCGGCCCTCGTCGCGCTGCTGCACGCCGTCGGGCGCGCCACAAGGTCGTCGACCACCAGGGCATGCGGGCCTCGCGGGTGCGGGCCCGGGCCCGCGACGTCGCCGACGACGCCGAGGTCGCCTGGGTGGCGAAGGCGGTCAAGGACGCGATCGCGGCGGCGGGCTCGGGGACCTACGTCGGCGGGGTGTGAGTCGGGCAGGGCGCCGGCTCAGCCGGTGCCGCCGTACTTCTTGGCGCGCTTGCGGGTGCGGCGCCGGATCGCGGGCAGCTTGGCGTAGAGCGACTGGCCCGGGCAGGCGGTGTCGTTGGTGTCGCGGTGGCCGTCGATGACGCGCAGCTTGACCCAGCCGCGCCGGTACTTGTCGCTGCCGGTGCAGTAGACCCGCACCTTGCCCGAGGGGCGACGGCGGTACTTGTCGAGCTTCCACGCCGCGAGCTTGACCAGGGCGGTGACCGTCTTGGAGGTGACCCCGGTGGTCTCGAGGTTGCCGATGACCGCGACGCCCATCGAGGTGTTGTTGAACCCCAGCGTGTGGGCGCCGCGCACGGGGCGCCCCGGGCCCCCGGCGCGCCCGACCCAGGTGCGGCCGAACTTGTCGACCAGGAAGTTGTAGCCGATGTCGGACCAGCCCAGCGACTGGGTGTGGTAGCGGTACATGGAGCGGATCAGGGCCGGTACGTCGCCGCGGCTGTAGTCGTTGCCGCTGGCGGTGTGGTGCACGTGCACCTGGTGGATGGTGCGGCACATCACCGGCTTGCCGTCGCGCCAGGAGTCGTCGGCGCCCCAGTCGCTGCGGCTCAGCAGCCGCGGTCGCGGCGAGCGGCTCGGACGGCGGGCCGTGGCGTCGCCCTCCTCGGCCGGCTCGTCGGTGGGCTCGCCGGTGGGCTCGTCAGTGGGCTCGTCCTTGGCGGCGGCGCGGGCGCCGGGCAGCGACGGACGCACCCGTGCGTCCTGCGCGCGCTGCTCGGCGTGGATCAGCACCAGGCGGAGGTCGCTGGGTCGCCGTCCGACGACGAGCACCTCGACGCCGTCGGCCTCGGGCAGCCACAGCGGGTCGGTGCCGCGGCGTCCCTTGTCCTCGCCGCTGCCGGCGTCGGGCCCGTCGTGCAGAACGCGCAGCGCCTGCCACGACGACCACCGGCCACCGCTGCGGGTGCGCACCCGCAGGCCCGGTGCTGCGCCGCTCCAGGTCAGCGCGAGCATCCGGTACGTCGCGGTGTCGAGGCGACCGGTGGCCCAGCGCCCCGTCCCGCTGCGCGCGAGCCGCTGCCCGCCGAGGCTGATCTCGTGGGTGGTCACGCCGCCGGAACGGGTGGTGGTGGCACCCGAGACGGGCGGCGCGAGGGGTCCCGCGAGGGCACCGAGGGCGGGCACGGTCGACAGGGCCGCGGCCCGGGTGACCAGGGTGCGGCGCGGCAGCGGTGGGCTAGACATCACTGACATCATGCGTCACTGCCGTCACAGTGTCGATCCCCTGTCACTGCCGCCCCGACCCCCAGGCGGTAGGAATGGGGCGGTGAGCACCCCGCAGCCGCAGCCCAGCCCCGTGCCTGCCGCACCCTCCGGCCGCCAGGCCGGGCGGGGCTGGTTCGCCCGCCTGGCCAGCCGGCTGGTGCGCCCGTTCTGGGTGGTCCCGGCCCTGTGGTCGCTCGGCGCGATCGCGCTCGGGCTGGTGGTCCCCCGGCTCGACTCGACCGGCCTGTCCGACCTGCTGCCCTTCCTCTTCCCCGGCGACGTCGAGGGCGCGCGAAGCGTGCTGTCCAGCATCGCCGGCGCGATGATCTCGGTGACCGGGCTGGTCTTCTCCAACACCATGGTCGTCCTGCAGCTGGCCAGCAGCCAGTTCTCGCCCCGGGTGCTGCAGACCTTCCTGCAGGACCGCGTCACCCAGCACACGCTGGGCGTCTTCACCGCCACCTTCGTCTACGCCCTGACCGTGCTGAGGTCGCTTGCCGACGCGGGCGACAGCCCCGTCCCGCAGCTGGCGGTGACCCTGGCGTTCGCGCTGGTCGTCGCGGCGGTGGCGATGTTCCTGATGTTCATCAACCACATCACGGCCTCGGTGGGCATCTCCAACATCCTGCACCGCAGCGCCGCGGAGACGCGCGGCCTGCTCGAGCGCGGGCGCGGCGCCCGCACCCGCATGCCCGACGGCCCGCCCGACCTGCCCTACCTGGGGCACCAGCAGGTGGTGCTGGCGCGCAGCAGCGGCTACCTCGACGCGGTCGACGTCGACCAGGTCGCCGCGGCCGCGCAGCGCCACGACGTACGGGTCGAGCTGCTGCACCCGCTCGGCACGTTCCTGGTCGAGTCGCGCCCGCTGGCGATGGTGCACGGCGGCCGCGGCACGGACGTCGACTGGACCCGGGTCCTGGGTCGCCACCTCGACCTCGCCCGCGAGCGGTCGTTGCAGCAGGACATCTCCTTCGGGCTGCGACGCCTGGTCGACATCGCCGAGCGGGCCCTCTCCCCCGGCATCAACGACCCGACGACCGCCGTGCAGGTCGTCGACCAGCTGCACGACCTGCTGCACCGCATCGCCGCCGAGTCCGACCCCTACCCCGTGCACCTCGACGGGGACGGGACGGCCCGGCTGGTCACGCGCGAGGTCACGTTCGCCGAGCTGCTCGACCTCGCGGTCGACGAGATCGCCCACTGGGGCGCGGACAGCCTGCAGATCCCCCGACGCCTGCGCGCGATGCTCGACGACCTGCTGGTCGACGCCCGCCCCGAGCACCGCGAGGCGCTGCAGCGCAAGCAGTCGCAGCTGGCCGCCCTCGACACCGCCGGCTGACCCGGCCGACCCAGCCTCAGCTGAAGTCGAGCTCCGCGGTGCGCGAGCGCTTCAGCTCGAAGAACTGCGGGTAGCCGGCCAGCAGCACCGCGCCGTCCCAGACCCGGCCGGCCTCCTCGCCGCGCGGGATCGAGGTGAGCACGGGGCCGAAGAAGGCGGTGCCGTCGATCGCGATGGTCGGGGTCCCGACCTCGTCGCCGACCTGGTCCATGCCCTCGTGGTGCGAGGCGCGGATGGCGTCGTCGTACGACGCGTCGTCCCACGCCTCGATCAGCGACGACGGCAGCCCCACCTCGGCGAGGGCGTCGACGACCACGTCGCGCTCGGGGCCGCGCCCGTCGTCGTGGATGCGGGTGCCCATGGCGCTGTAGAGCGGGAGCAGCTGGTCCTGGCCGTGCCGCTGCCAGGTGGCCATGGCGACGCGCACCGGGCCCCAGCCCTTCTCCAGCGCCTTGCGGTACTCCTCGGGCACGTCCTTGCCCTCGTTGAGGTAGGACAGGCTCATCAGGTGCCAGCTGACCTCGACGTCGCGCACCTTCTCGACCTCGAGGACCCACCGCGAGGTGATCCAGGCGAAGGGGCAGAGGGGGTCGAACCAGAAGTCGGCCGTGGAGGTGGTGGACGTGCTGGACGCCGTGGCGGTCTCGGAAGTCATGGAAGGTTCAATCACCTGCCCCGCCCGGCTATTCCCCGACCGTCGCCTCAGCGCCGGGGCACCTCGACCCGCACGACCTCGCGCGAGCGCCGGACCACGTCGGTGCCGTCGTAGACGACCCGCACCCGGTGGGTGCCGGGGTCGAGCCGGGCCAACCGGAGCCGCACGACACCGCCCTCGAGCTCGGCGACCTTCTCGCGGTCGCCGACCAGCAGCCGCACCACCCCGCCGGGCTCCGCGACCCCCGCGGCGGTGACGGACACGTCGGCCACCACCTTGCGCGTGCGCCCGACCGCGTCGACCACCATCGACGAGCGGGTGGTGACCGGGCCGTCGGTGCCCAGCACGCCGGTGTACGTCGTGTAGCCGGGTCGCGAGACCTCGACGGTGACCTCGAGGACCCGGCCCACGTCGCCCTCGCCGAGGGAGTAGCGGCGTCCGCCGGCGCCGACGGAGGAGCCGGTGACGACCTGGCCGTCGCGGCGCCAGGTGTAGGTGACCTCGGCGTCGGCGGGGGCGTAGGTGCCGCGCCCGACCTCGAGGGTCTTGCCCAGGCGGGCCTTGCCCGTGAGCGTGAAGGGCTCCGACACCACGAGCACGCCCGGCGCCACCCGGCCGGCGTCGACCGCGACGGTGCTGGTGCGGTAGCCGTCGAGGGTCGCGGTCTCGCGCACCTCGACCCGCTTGTCGACCAGCTCCGGCGTCAGCCGCAGCCGCGCCGTCGTGGCCCCCTCGAGGGGCGAGCCGTCGGCGTACCACTGCAGGCCGGTCTGCTCGGGGGTCGGCTCGTAGCCGCCGCGGGTCGCGGTCAGGACCTCGTCGACGCGGGCGGTGCCGGTGACGGTGGGCGCGCTGCGCGTGGTGAGGGTGCCGGGCTTGACCTTGCTGGTGCGCGAGGACGTCGCGGTGCCGTCGGCGTAGCCCTTCTTGGTGGCCACGACGGCCACCGAGAGGCGGTTGCGGCGCTGCGCGGCGGTGGGGGTGAAGGTCTCCTCGTCGGCGCCGGCGATCGGGGTGTTGCCGGCGTACCACTGCAGGCGCGTGCTGCTCGCGGGCTTCCAGCTGCCCGGGGTGGCGCGCAGGGTCGCGCCGACCGCGGCGTCGCCGGTGATGCTGGGCGCCTCCTGCGCCTCGACCTGCTGGTCGCGGAAGTGGATGAAGCCGGTCGGCCAGCCCGAGCCCGACGTGGTGATGCGGCGCCAGTGGAAGTCGCCGCCCCAGGAGTCCTCCGAGACGATGATCTCGTCGGGCGAGACCACCTGCTCGACGTAGGCCAGGTGGCCCACGGACCCGCCGCCGGGCACCCCGGCGCGCCACCAGGCGATCGAGCCGACGACCGGGGTGCCGTCGACCAGGTGCTTCATGGCCTCGCCCCAGTTGGTGGCGTTGCCGCTGCCGGTCCACGGGCGCTCGTTGGGCATCCCGTTCTGCACCAGGCGGTAGGCGACGTAGTTGGTGCAGTTGTGCCCGGCGTACATCCGCCAGTACATCTGCTGGCCCGCGGTGCGGTAGCCGGCGTGTGAGTAGCCCTTCGACTCGCACGAGGCGTAGCCGGTGCACAGGTAGGTCGAGTAGCCCTGCGCCGGCACGGCCGGCAGGACCACCAAGGAGACGGCCAGCGCGAGCAGCAGCCCCGCCAGGCGCCCCGCGCCCCGACGGGCGCCCGGCCCGGGGGGTCGGCTCGTCACAGCGCGCAGCGCATCCCGAGTCATCATCACGAGTGGGGATTAAACCCCACGTCAAGCACCGACACGCCGGTCGAGTCAATTTTTTTCACTTTTGTCACACCGGTCGCAGCAGGACTCACCCGCCCCAGGAGACCCTGCCACGCCGGGCCCGGCGCGGCCAGGGGTGCTCCGCCTATCTGGTTGCGGTCCCGGGGCCGGGCGGTGCGATGATCGGCGCCATGCCTGGAACCAACCTCACCCGGGACGAGGCCGCCACCCGCGCCGCCCTCCTGGACGTCACGTCGTACTCCATCGACCTGGACCTCACGACGGGCGAGAAGACCTTCGCGTCCACGACCACCATCTCCTTCACCTGCAGCGAGCCGGGGGCGGCCACCTTCGCCGACCTCGTCGACGCGACCGTCCACGAGATCACCCTCAACGGGCGCAGCCTCGACCCCGCGACGGCGTACGCCGACAGCCGGATCGCGCTCGACGACCTCGCGGCCGACAACGAGCTGGTCGTGCGGGCCGACTGCACCTACTCCCACACCGGCGAGGGCCTGCACCGCTTCGTCGACCCCGCCGACGACCGGGTCTACCTCTACTCGCAGTTCGAGGTGCCCGACGCCCGGCGCGTCTACACGACCTTCGAGCAGCCCGACCTCAAGTCGGTCTTCAGCTTCCGGGTCACCGCGCCCCAGGACTGGAAGGTCGTCTCCAACTCCCCCACCCCCGAGCCGCAGGGCCTCGGCGACGGCCGCGCCGTGTGGGAGTTCGAGCCCACGAAGCCGATGTCGACCTACATCACCGCGCTGATCGCCGGCGAGTACCACGAGGTCCAGGATTCCTACGAGGGCAAGCACGGCACCATCCCGCTGGGCCACTACTGCCGCCAGTCGCTGGTGGAGTACCTCGAGCGCGACCTCGACGACGTCCTGACCATCACCCGGCAGGGCTTCGCGTTCTTCGAGGAGGCCTTCGACTTCCCCTACCCCTTCGGCAAGTACGACCAGCTCTACGTGCCGGAGTACAACATGGGCGCGATGGAGAACGCCGGCGCCGTGACGCTGCGCGACGAGTACCTGCCGCGCTCGCGCCAGCCGCGCTCGTTCTACGAGTTCCGCTGCTCGGTGATCCTGCACGAGATGGCCCACATGTGGTTCGGCGACCTGGTGACCATGAAGTGGTGGGACGACCTGTGGCTCAACGAGTCGTTCGCCGAGTGGGCCTGCTACCACGCCGAGGTGGAGGCCACGGAGTTCACCGACTCCTGGACCGGCTTCGCCAACGCGCGCAAGCAGACCGGCTACCGCGCCGACCAGCTGCCCAGCACGCACCCGATCGCGGCCGACAACCACGACCTCCAGGCCGTCGAGGTCAACTTCGACATGATCACCTACGCCAAGGGCGCCTCGGTGCTCAAGCAGCTGGTGGCCTGGGTCGGCCTCGAGGACTTCCTCGGCGGGCTGCAGCAGTACTTCAAGGACTTCGCCTACGGCAACTCCGAGTTCGCCGACCTGCTCGCCGCGCTGGAGAAGTCCTCGGGCCGCGAGCTGTCGGGCTGGGCCAAGGAGTGGCTGCAGACCGCCGGCGTGAACACCCTCAGCGCCGAGTTCGACCTCGACACCGAGGGCCGCTACACCCGCCTGGCCGTGCGCCAGGGCGCCCACCCCGACTGGCCGCAGCTGCGTCGCCACCGCCTCGGGATCGGCCTCTACAACGAGGTCGAGGGCCGCCTGGTGCGCACCCGCTACGTCGAGACCGACGTCGAGGGCGAGCTCACCGAGATCGCCGATCTCGCCGGGGAGGCGCAGCCCGACCTGCTGCTGCTCAACGACGCCGACCTGACCTACGCCAAGATCCGGCTCGACGAGCGCTCGCTGGCCACCGCCATCGCGGGCCTCTCGCGCGTCGACGACTCGCTGGCGCGCGCGCTGGTGTGGGGCGCGGCGTGGGACATGACCCGCGACGCCGAGATGGCCGCCACCGACTACGTCGAGCTGGTGCTGGCCAACATCGGCAGCGAGACCGACCCCTGGGGCGTCAGCCGGATCCCGAGCACCGCCGCGACCGCGGCCTCGGCGTACTCCGCACCCGAGGGGCGCGCCGCCCTGCTGGCGCGCTGGGAGACCGGGCTGCGCGAGCTGGCGCTGGCCGCCGAGCCCGGCAGTGACCAGCAGCTGACCTTCGTGCGCTCCTACGCGGGAGCGGCGCACAGCGACCGCGCCCTCGACGACGTGGCCGGCCTGCTCGACGGCACCTGGGAGATCGAGGGCCTCAGCGTCGACCAGGACCTGCGCTGGTCGCTGGTGACCTCGCTGGCCGCCGCGGGCCGCGCCGGCTCGCGCATCGAGGACGAGCTGGCCGGGGACGCCACCATCTCGGGCCAGGAGCACGCCGCCGCGGCCCGCGCCGCCCGTCCCGACGCCGACGCCAAGGCCGAGGCGTGGGAGCTGGCGGTCGAGCGCACCGACGTGCCCAACGAGACCGCCCGCTCCATCGTGCTCTCGTTCATGCGCCAGGGCCAGGAGGAGGTGCTGGCGCCGTACGCCGACAAGTACCTCGAGGCCGCCGAGACGCTCTGGGACCACCTGGGCACCCACCGCGCCTCGACCGTGCTCAACTACATCTTCCCCAGCCCGCTCGCGAGCGCGGAGCTGGTGGAGGAGGTCGACGCCTGGCTCGAGCGCACCGCGGCGCCCGCCGCCGCCCAGCGCTTCGTGCTCGAGGGCCGCGCCGACGTGCTGCGCGCGCTGGCCGCCCAGGAGCGGGACGCCCGCCGCTGACGGCCGAGCGGTCACTTCTGAACCACCGAGAGGTCACGTCTGAACCTCTCGGCGGTCAGGAGTGACCGCTCGAAGGTTCAGAAGTGACTGCTCGGCTGTCAGGCCTTGGCGTGCAGGGTGCGCGGGGGCCGCGCGTGCTCGGCGAGCATCTCGATGCCGCGGCGCAGGCCGCCGGCGAGGTCGCCGGCGGCGAAGTCCTGCTGCATGTGCAGGGCGGCCAGCTCGACCTCGCGGTCGCTGAGGGTGCGCCGCACGAACCCGCCCGTGACGATCTCGAGGAACCGCTGGGTCGGGTCGACCATGATCAGGATGCTGCGCGAGGGCGCCACGAGCGTGTTGTGCAGGCTGGTCGCGAAGGCCCGGGGCTCGCCCTCGGCGTTGCCGACGAAGACCGAGATCTCCATGCGGCACAGCTGCTCGGCGCGACGGATCGTCGCGTCGAGCGCCGCGTGCTCGGCGGAGGAGAAGGGGTCACCAGCGGGCACTGGAGCCACCCGCCTGCGAGTCGTCGTTGTCGGGGGCCGCGAGCTCACCGGTGGCCCGGCGCGGGCCGCCGATCCACTGGTTCTCGACCGGCGGCGCACCCGGCGCCACCCGCTCCCCGCGCGCCAGCGGCGGGCCGTAGACCAGCGCCGTCAGCACGAGCGCGCCGAGCACGGGCAGCCCGACGAGGACCAGCAGCCAGCCGAGCGGGTCGACGGCGGCCGGGTCGGACCAGCCCTCGGGGACGTCGGCGGCGGCCGGTGCGGCGCTGAGCACGACGGCGGTGCCGGCCGCGCCGAGCGCGAGCAGCAGCGTGCGGGCACGACGGGCCAGGACGGAGGAGGTGATCAGGGTGCTCACGACCGAAGGATATCGGCTCGCCACCCACCTCTCGAACCGCGCCCACCTCCCTGGTCACCCGGGCCGGGAGCGGGACCGGGAAGAGCCGTCGGCCCGCCGGACGTGACCCGGTCGACACGTGCAGGGTTGGGGGTCGGCACCGGCCACCTGTTTGACTGGCAGGCATGGTTCCCCTCGTATCCCTGTCCTCCCTGATCAAGGGTCGGTGCGACGAGTCCGAGCAGGTCTGCAACTGGGTCAAGGGCCAGACCGGCAGCGACAAGCTCGCGAACACCGCCGACCTGCTGATCGGCAAGCCGATGGCGGTCCTGGGGCTCGTCCTCCTCGGCTTCGTGCTGCGCTGGGTGCTGCACCGCGTGGTGGACCGGATCGTGGCCCGCGCCCAGGACGGGGTGCTGCCCGACCAGGTGCACCGCTTCCGCAAGGGCCGCGCCGCGAAGGTGCAGGCGGCGAGCGAGTCGCTCAACGCCACCCGCCGGGTGCAGCGGGCCAAGACGATGGGGAGCCTGCTCAAGAGCATCATCACCGGCCTCGTGCTGGCGATCGTGGGCACGATGGTGCTCAGCGAGATCGGCGTCAACATCGCACCGATCATCGCCAGCGCCGGCATCGTGGGCCTGGCCGTCGGCTTCGGCGCCCAGTCCCTGGTCACCGACTTCCTCTCGGGCGTCTTCATGATCTTCGAGGACCAGTACGGCGTCGGCGACGAGATCGACCTGGGCGAGGCCATCGGCACCGTCGAGGCCGTCAGCCTGCGCGTCACGCGGCTGCGCGACATCAACGGCACCGTCTGGTACGTCCGCAACGGCGAGATCGCCCGGGTCGGCAACATGAGCCAGAACTGGGCCCGCACCGTGCTCGACGTCTCGGTCTCCTACGACGCCGACCTGGTCGAGGTGCGCCGGGTGCTCGAGGACGTCGCCCACGACCTGTGGGACGACGAGGACTTCAAGGGCAAGGTCATCGAGGAGCCCTCGGTCTGGGGCGTGCAGGAGCTGGGCGCCGACGGCATCGCGGTGCGGGTGGCGCTCAAGACCGCCCCCGGCCTGCAGTGGGGTGTCGCGCGCGAGATGCGCCAGCGCATCAAGGCCCGCTTCGACATCGAGGGCATCGAGATCCCCTTCCCGCAGCGGGTGGTGTGGCACCGCGACGAGCGCGACGCCCGGGGTGCCTCGGAGGAGCCCGCGGCCGACAGCGAGATGATGGGCCGGTGACGTTCTACGACGAGATCGGGGGCGAGGCGACGGTCCGCGCGATCGTGCACCGCTTCTACGAGGGCGTGGCCGGCGACGAGGTGCTGCGCCCGATGTACCCCGAGGAGGACCTGGCCCCGGCCGAGGACCGCTTCGCGCTGTTCCTGATGCAGTACTGGGGCGGGCCCACCACGTACTCCGACACCCGGGGCCACCCCCGGCTGCGGATGCGCCACGCCCCCTTCGCGGTCAACCCCGAGGCCCGTGACCACTGGCTGCTGCACTTCCGGGCCGCCCTCGACGAGGTCGACCTCACCGAGGAGCAGCGCCAGACGTTCTGGGACTACGTCACCCACGCCGCCCAGTTCATGGTCAACACCCTCGACTGACGGGCCCCGCCCGACCGCTCGACCGGCTCGACGGGTCGGCTCAGCCGGCGCGAGCCAGCATCGCCGCGAGCGGCTCGCGCTGGGCCGCCGGCGGCGGCGCCGAGCGCCCGGTGCCCGCGTCGACGAAGACGAGCACCACCCGGGCCCGCGCCAGGACGGTCCCGCCGTCGCAGATCTCGCTCTCGACGACCACCGAGCTGGTGCCGACGTGGCTGACCCACGACCAGGCGTCGTACGCCGCCTCGCGGTGCAGGATCGGCACCTTGTAGTCGACCTCGGCGCGCGCCAGGACCATCGAGGCGCGGCTCGCCCCGGCCGGGTCGTCCCACAGGCGCGCCAGGAGCGAGATGCGGGCCTCCTGCAGGTACTCGAAGTAGCGCACGTTGTTGACGTGGCCGTAGACGTCGACGTCGCTGAAGCGCACGTGCACGGGGTAGTGCCCGGCCTCCTCGCGGTGCGCCGGGGTGCGGGTGGCCCGCTCCCCCGGGCCGGGGTCCTCGACGTAGGCGGCGAGCGCCAGGCGCTCCTCGGCCGTGAGCCGCCGAGGCCGCTCCTGGCTGAAGACGAAGGGGGTCAGCACGGTCGTGGCCGTGAGGTGGACGGTGCGGCTGCCGTCGGGGTGCTCGTCGAAGATCTCGTAGGCCATCGTGAAGCTGGCGGCGCGCACCTGCACCACCCAGCACTCGATGCTCACCGGCGCGAACCGGAACAGCAGGGGCGTGCGGTAGTCGACCTCGTGGCGCACCACGACCAGGCCCTCGACGAGGCCCTCGGCCGACTGCTGCGCGGCGGCACCGCCCCGGTGGTGGCGCATCATGTCGACGCGCGCCTCCTGCAGGTAGTCGACGTACACGACGTTGTTGACGTGTCCGAGCAGGTCGAGGTCGGCCCAGCGCACGGGGCACTCGTAGCGGTGGCGCATCGGGCGATCGTGCCAGACCCGCCGGGCGCCCGCGGGTCAGCGCGCGCCGCTGAGACCCCGGTAGTAGACGGGGATGCTCAGGCCGGCCGCACGACGGCGACGGCGGTGGCCGGTGAGGGCGGTGGCGGCGACACCCGTGACCACGGCACCGACCAGCGCCGCGACGGCGAGGGTGAGGACGTAGAGGACGGCGACGGGGGTGGTGACGGTGACCATGTGGGGCTCCAGGTTCTGCTGCGGGACGTCGGACATACCGAGAGTACGTCCGCGTCGGCCCGACCGGACCCCACGTGGGGGGAGACCCGCGACACGTCCGCCGACCCGCACCGGACCCT